>NZ_SUMF01000094.1 GCF_005048205.1 Chitiniphilus eburneus | reverse complement strand
CATCAGGACCAGCCGCGCCAGCGCTGGCGCCATGATGCCGGCAAGGCTCGCCCGGCCGCCGTCGCGGTGGCGGCGATGTTGGCGCTGGCCACGCCGCTGGCGATGCAGTGGGAGGGCAAACATAACACCACCTACCTCGACATCGGCGGCGTGCCGACCGCCTGCTACGGCCAGACCGGCGCCCAGGTGCGGCTGGACGCCACCTATGCCGATGCCACTTGCGATGCCTGGCTGCGACAGGAACTGGGCGAGCGCTACCAGCAACTGGCGCGGTGCATCCCGGTTGAGATGGCGCCGCATCAGGCGGCTGCGCTGACCGTGTTTGCCTACAACGTCGGCGTCTCGGCAGCGTGCAATTCGGCGGCAGCGCGCTACGCCCGCGCCGGTGACTGGCCGAGCGCTTGCCGCGCGATCCAGCTCAATGACCACGGCAAACCCGCGTGGAGCTATGTCGGTGGCCAGTACATCCAGGGCCTCGCCAACCGCCGCGCCGCCGAGCG
>NZ_SUMF01000093.1 GCF_005048205.1 Chitiniphilus eburneus | reverse complement strand
AGGCGGTTCTGGGCGTCGTAGGCGTATCCGGCGGCGGTCTGGCCGACGTGGCGGGCGACGAGGTTGCCGGCGGCGTCACGCCCCAGGTAGGTGCTACCGGTTTCGGGGTCGATGCGGGTGATCAGGTAGTGGCGGTGGTCGTAGCCCCAGTGGCGGGTGACGCCGTTCTGGGTGACGCTCAGGATGTTGCCCAGCAGGTTGCGCTGGATGTCGGTGGTGGCGGCGGCAATCGGCGGCACCACCTTGCGCAAGGCTTTGTCGTCCGGGTTGCCGAACACTTGGTAGAAGCTGGAGGTCTGGTAACCGCGCTCGTTCACCTCCGCCACGGCACTGCCGCTGTAGCCGTAGCTGCGGTAGGTGCCGTCGCTGTGGGTCAGTTGGGTGACGCGGTTGAGCCCGTCGTAGTAGGTGGTATCGCCCACGCTCTGATTCGGGTAGCTCTCGAAGGTCTGTCGGCCCAGAGCATCGAAGCGGCGGCTGATGGCGATGCCGTTGACGGTGCTCTGGATGGGGCGGCCGAAGCCATCCCAGTCGATGCGGTCGCTGTAGTTGCCGCGGGTG
>NZ_SUMF01000092.1 GCF_005048205.1 Chitiniphilus eburneus | reverse complement strand
CTTGGCCTGTTGGGCGCTTTGTTGGGCGGCGGCGAGCACGCCGGCCGGGTCGTTGCGGTCTTCGCGTTTGATGTTGCCGGCGTTGTCCAGGGTGTAGTCGATGCGGCTGCCGTTGCTGTGGTCGATGCCGATCAGGCGGTGTGCGGGGTCGTGGCGATAGGCCAGCCAACTGCCGTCGGGTAGCGTCACTTTGCTGAGCAGGCCGGTGGGCAGGTAGTCGAAGCGGGTGGTTTCGCTGCCGGTGGTGCGGGTCTTGAGGCGCTGGCGCAGGTCGTAGCTGTAGGTGGTGGTGACGCCGTTGGGGTCGGTCATGGCCAGCAGGTTGCCGTGCGGGTCGTATTGGGTGTAGCGGGTGACCTGGTTCAGCGGGTTGGTGACGGTGGCGAGGTTGCCCTGGGCGTCGTAGCTGTAGCGGGTAACTTTGCCGCGCGCGTCGGTGGCGGTGTCGAGCAGGCCGTTGGGCAGGTAGGTCCAGCTTTGGGTGCGGCTGGCGCTATCGGCGGTGACGGTCTTGCTGAGCAGGTTGCCGTTGGCGTCGTAGGTGAATGTGGTGCTGCGGCCCGGTTCGGTGATGCTGGCGGGCAGGCGCAGGGTGG
>NZ_SUMF01000091.1 GCF_005048205.1 Chitiniphilus eburneus | reverse complement strand
GACCACGGCAAACCCGCGTGGAGCTATGTCGGTGGCCAGTACATCCAGGGCCTCGCCAACCGCCGCGCCGCCGAGCGCGCGCTGTGCGAGGGGAGGGCGCCGCGATGAGCCGCCCGATGCAGTTCGTACTGGCGCTGTCGGTGGTGCTTGGGCTGGGGGCCACCCTGTGGCTGGGCTATCTGCTCGGTCATGCCCGCGCGCCGGTACCGGAGAACACCGCACCTGCCGCGCAGCAGCCCCAGGACGACGGCAGCGTGATCGCCGCCCGCCTGCCGGATCCGGCACCCAGCCCGCCGCCGCACCAGTTGCCCAAGGGGGCGCACGAAGAGCGCCGCGTGAGCGTGACGGTGCGCCCCACTGTCCAGCCCACCCCAGTAGCCGCTGCCGACGGCACGCTGCATTGTGAGTGCCCGCCGGTCACCGTCGATCTGTCGCTGGTGCAGGTAGATGGCGGCCGGCGCGTGATCGCCAGCTCGCCCGATGGTCAGGTGATTCGCGCGCTGGATGTGCCGATCGATCCGGCGCCGCTGCCGCCACCGTCCCGGCCGTGGGCGGCGGGCCTCAGCTACGGCGCCAACTCGGGCACCGTCGGCGCCTGGGTGGAGCGCGACGTCAGCCGCATCCGCCTCGGGCTGGATGTGCAGCAG
>NZ_SUMF01000090.1 GCF_005048205.1 Chitiniphilus eburneus | reverse complement strand
TCCACCTTGCTCGATACCTGGAACGCGATCCGCGTCGGGATATTGGCCTTGATCAGCCCGGTAATCACGTCCACCGACGGTCGCTGCGTGGCCAGGATCAGGTGGATGCCGGCGGCGCGCGCCTTCTGCGCCAGCCGGGCGATCAGTTCCTCGATCTTCTTGCCCGCCACCATCATCAGGTCGGCGAACTCATCGACCACTACCACGATGAAGGGCAGGTGGCTCAGTGGCTCGGGGTCGTCCGGGGTCAGGGTGAAGGGGTTGGTCAGCTTCTGCCCGGCTTTTTCGGCCTCTTTCACCTTCTGGTTGAAGCCGGCCAGATTGCGTACGCCCAGTGCGCTCATCAGGCGATAGCGCTTTTCCATCTCGGCCACGCACCAGTTGAGCGCGTTGGCGGCGAGCTTCATATCGGTGACCACCGGCGCCAGCAGGTGCGGAATCCCGTCGTAGACCGACAGTTCCAGCATCTTGGGATCGACCATGATGAAGCGTACTTCGTCCGGGGTGGCCTTGTAGAGCAGGCTGAGGATCATGGCGTTGACGCCGACCGACTTGCCGGAACCGGTGGTACCGGCCACCAGCATGTGCGGGGCCTTGGCCAGGTCGGTGACGATGGGCTTGCCGGTGATGTCCTTGCCCAGCGCCATGGTCAG
>NZ_SUMF01000009.1 GCF_005048205.1 Chitiniphilus eburneus | reverse complement strand
GCGTCTTGGGGCCGGGTGCTGCCGCTGTACTGGTAGAGGCGTGGTTCGGGATACTGGACGCGGCAGCCAGCTTCGCCATTGCGCCATTGTTCGCCACGGTTGTTCCAGTCGGAGGCGCAGGTGTTGTATTGCGCCAGCCAGGCATTGTAAGCGGCCTGGTAGCGGCCGATCGGGTCGGGGCGACCATCCTGGAAGCTGCCTTGGCGCGGTTCGTCATACAGTGCGCGGCAGGCTTTGTCGGCACCATAGCTGGCACCGGGTTCGGCATAGCCGGGCGCGGCCGGCGCGGCGCCAGGGGCGCTGGGCGGGTTGCCGGGGTGCACCGGGGCGGTCGGGGCCACCGGCACCGGCGGCAGGGTGACGTTGTTGCGCACCTGATGGGTGAGCGGCCAGCCGCGTATGTCGTAGCCGGTCCGGTCCTGGCGGCCGTTGGCGCCTTGCCAGTAGGTCAGTTGGCTGCGTTCGTTGTAGTGCAGGGTGGGGACGATCTCGCCCAGCCGGGTCGGGCGGCCGAAGGCGTCGGGGTTCAGGTCGAGGCGGCGGTGGTCCGGGTAGACCAGTGCGCTTTGGGCGTCGTTGGCGTTGTATTCGTGGCGCAGGGTCAGGGTGCGGCCGGCCGCTACCAGGGTTTCGCTGGTGAGGTTGTCGTTGGCGTCGTAGCCCTGGCTGCGCTGTACGCTGCTGTTGTTCAGGGCGATCAGGTTGCCGTTGCCGTCGTAGCGGCGGCAGGTCATTTCGGTGCCGTCGTTGTACCAGCTGCTGCTCAGGCGGTTCTGGGCGTCGTAGGCGTATCCGGCGGCGGTCTGGCCGACGTGGCGGGCGACGAGGTTGCCGGCGGCGTCGCGCCCCAGGTAGGTGGCGCCGGTTTCGGGGTCGGTGCGGGTGATCAGGTAGTGGCGGTGGTCGTAGCCCCAGTGGCGGGTGACGCCGTTTTGGCTCACGCTCAGCACCTTGCCCAGCAGGTCGCGCTGGATGTCGGTGGTGGCGGCGGCAATCGGTGGCACCACCTTGCGTAGTGTCTTGTCGTCGGGGTTGCCGAACACCTGATAGAAGCGGGAGGTCTGGTAGCCGCGCTCGTTGATTTCGGCGACGGCGCTGCCGCTGTAGCCGTAGCTGCGGGCGCTGCCGTCGCTGTGGGTCAGTTGGGTGACGCGGTTGAGTGCGTCGTAATCGGTGCTGTCGCCGATGCTCTGGTTGGGATAGCTCTCGAAGGTCTGGCGGCCGAGTGTGTCGTAGCGGCGGCTGATGACGATGCCGTTGACGGTGCTCTGGATGGGGCGGCCGAAGCCATCCCAGTCGATGCGGTCGCTGTAGTTGCCGCGGGTGAGCGTGCGGCTGGTGGCGCTCCAGGCAATGCTGGTCGGGTTGCCCTGCGGTGGGGTGATCCGCGTCAGGCGGTTCAGCGCGTCGTACTGGTAGCCGGTGACGGTCCCGCGTCCGTCGGTGAAGCTGAGCACGTTGCCGTCATCGTCGACGCTGCGCGCCAGGGTGATGGCGGGGCTGGCCGGGCAACTGGCCAGTTCGCTGCCGGTGGCCACCGGACGGACTTCGCTACGCGGGATGCCACGGTAGTAATCGGCATAGCGGGTGACGAAGCCGCGCGGGTCGGTGGCGGTGGTCAGTTGACCGGCGGCGTCGTAGGTGTAGCTGCGGGTGACGCTGTCGCGGGTTTCGTTCAGGAGGTTGCCGTGGCTGTCGTAGCTACGGGCCGTGCTCGATATCGGGGCCACGCCAGCGGCGGCGCGCACATACTCGGCGCTGACTTTGTCCATGATCCAGCGGCTGGTGTCGGTGACGTAGCTGCGTTCGATGCGGCGGCTGTCGCCGTTGTCGCCGGTTTCGTAGGTGGCGGTGACCCGGCCGTAGGCGTCGTACTCGTGTGCGGTGCTGAAGGTTTTGCCGTCGCGGGTGAGGGTTTTGCTGGCTTGCAGCGGCACGCGGCTGACGCTGCTGCGGCAGGTGCTGCTCAACACGCTGGGGGTGTTGCTGCTGATCTGGGCGTAACGCCAGTCATAGCTGGTCTGTTCCAGCACCGTGCCGGCACTGTTGGCGGTGCTCTGACTCAGCAGCAGGCCACTACGCCACTGGTCTTCCTGGCAATTGGCAATGTCGTAGGGCGAGACATAGCCATACGTCGTGGTACCCGCTGGGGTCGTGACGATTCGGGTGCCGCTCTTGATCTGCGCCTGATCCCCTCCCGTGGGGAAGCTATAGGCGACATAAATGCCGTCCACGCCTTTGCCGGCGTAGAACTGGTACGTCCACACCCCGCCGTCGCTGGTGGTCTTGCGCATCACCGCCGGCCGCGGCTGTTCGCGCACGTACTTGGCGATTTCGTCGCGGCAACCTGGCTGGTTGCAACTGTCAGGAATGTCGTTCGGCGCCAGGTAGCGCACGTAGTCGAGCCGGGTCTGGCCGCCGCTGGGGTAGGTGATGCTGGTGAATAGCGGGAACTGGGTGCCATTGGGCGGGATGCCCGTCATGTAGGTTTCCCAGTTGCGGTAACCCAGTTGCCAACTCAGCCCATCCGGCTGGGTCATGGTCAGTTGACTATCACCTGGGTAGGCGAACGACCAATTGCGGCTGCCTGCCGTGACGCTAGCCACCTGCGGCATTCGTGTCGCTGGCTGGCCGGTGTTGCTCCAGGTGATGCGGATCGCCCGCCCATCGGCGGCGGTCAGGCTGGTCAGCAGCATGCCGTCGTAGCCGTAATCCACGCGGTTGCCGTTGGTATCGCTGGCGGAAGCCGGCAGGTAGTAGTCGAATTCACCGCCCAGGCCGGTGTAATAGGTGGAATCCGGTAGGGCCGATACATTGCCGAAGGGGTAGCTGGAAAGCGCTGCGCTGAGGGTGCGTCCTTGCTGCGGCTTGATGACCGACAATTGGTAGGTGGTGCCGTTCGGCGATTTAAGGATCGCCGCCTCCCAGAGCCCATCTTTTTGCAGCCACCAGTTGCCGCTGGTGCGGAAGGTCCCTGTCATCGGGTAGCCGGTGGGTGAGGTATCCGTTCTGTAGAAACGCTGGGTGCTGCCGTCCGGCAACTCCAGGGTGGGCGTCACCGGATTCGACACGGAACCCCGACCATCGCGCACCCGCGGCGGCCGGATCGGTTCGGCAAACGGTTCCAGCGAGTTGTAGGCCCACTGCACCGTCAGCGGCCCGCCCCCTCCAATCCCTTGTTCCAGATCGAGGCCTAAAAAAAGTTCAGGGCTTCTACAAGATCGCCATCCACAGACTCAATGTCAGCAAAGCCGTCATTGTCTCTGGCGAGTTGCAGAAGCCCCAGATACGCGAGCCCCGATCAATACAGGGCTTGCGTAGTGTTACCGGAGGTGTTGCTTGATCAGATGCAGCATCTGCCCGAACACGCGCGGCGTGCCGCACAGCACGTCGCCGGATTGCAGGTAGTGTTCTTCGCCGGCCAGATCGGTAACGAGGCCGCCCGCTTCCTGTACCAGCAACGTGCCGGCGGCGATATCGCAGGTTTTCAGGTCGAATTCGAAGAAGCCATCGAAACGGCCGCAAGCCACGTAGGCCAGATCGAGGGCGGCAGCGCCGGGGCGGCGTACGCCAGCGGCCTGCTGCGCCATGTCGCGGAAGATGGCCAGGTAGGTTTCGAGGTTGTTGAACTTGGTATACGGAAAGCCGGTGCCGATCAGTGCGTCGGACAGGTCGCGCACCTTGGAGACGCGAATGCGGCGATCGTTGAGGAAGGCGCCGACGCCGCGCGTGGCGGTGAAGAGGTCGTTGCGGTTGGGGTCGTACACCACGGCCTGGGTGATCACGCCCTTGTGTTCCAGTGCAATCGAGATCGCGTATTGCGGAAAACCGTGCAGGAAGTTGGTGGTGCCGTCGAGCGGATCGATGATCCAGGTGTATTCCGATTCGCCGCGCGCGCCCGATTCCTCGGCCTCGATGGCATGCTTGGGATAGGCTTCGAGGATGGTTTCGATGATGGCGGTTTCGGCAGCGCGGTCAACCTCGGAGACGAAATCGTTGTGGCCCTTCTTTTCGGGCGTGATCAGGTCGAGGTTGTTGGAGGCGCGCTGGATGACGGAAGCGGCACGGCGGGCGGCGCGGACGGCCGTGTTGAGCATCGGATGCATGGTGATTCCCTGATTGGACGGCGAAACGGTCGAACGCGGCAACCAGCGCAGGCGCTGGAGCCATGGCCGCCCCGGCGAACCAGGGCATCGATGCGAATTGTGTCGCGGGCTGGCGCCCGACCGGCTTCTAAAGAACGAAAATTTTCCGCATTCTACCGGGTTTCGCGGCGCGCAAAAACAGGCCGGTGTACCATCGCGCCTCGGCCGCGTCCGCCGTTGGCCGCCGGTTGCAGGCCTGCATGCCGGCGAGGCAATGGCGTTTGTGCCAATACGCCGTTCATCCCATAGGTTTCCCCATGAGCAAGACCGACTGCCTTTCCGCTTTTCGCGTGGTGCTTTCCCACACCTCCCACCCCGGCAACATCGGCTCCGCTGCGCGGGCGATGAAGACCATGGGCATCACCCGGCTTTATCTGGTGAACCCCAAGGAATACCCATCGGAAGTGGCGACTTCGCTGGCCTCCAGCGCCGATGACGTGCTCGATGCCGCCATTGTCGTTGGCTCGATGGCCGAAGCGCTGGTCGGCACCACGGTACAGGTGGCGATGACGGCGCGGCGGCGCGAGTTGGTCCAGCCGCTGTCCACCCCGCGCCAATTGGCGCCGGAGCTATTGGCCGAAGCCCGGGGCGGCGGCGAGGTGGCGCTGGTGTTTGGCACCGAGATGAGCGGGCTGACCATCGAGGAAGTCCAGCAATGCAATCGGCTGGTCACCATCCCCACCAATCCGGATTACTCCAGCCTCAATCTGTCGCAGGCGGTTCAGGTGCTGACCTATGAGCTGTTCAGTTGCCTGTCCGACGATGTGAGCCATCTGGAGGAAAAACCCAAATACGCCAGCCACGAACACGTCGAGCTGTTCCTGGAACACCTGGAAAGCACCTTGCTCACGATCGGCTTTCTCAAGCCCTATGCGCCCAAGCGGCTGATGCCACGCCTGCGGCGCCTGTTCCAGCGCACCCGGCTGGAGCAGGAGGAAGTGGATATCCTGCGAGGCATCCTGCGGGCCACGCTGGAATACGACCGCCACGCCGAACGCCCGGCCCTGCCCAGCTCGAAGCGCGATCACTCCAGATAGCGCCGGCCCCCGTAGCCGGTCAGGCCCATAATCAGCCGCACCAGGCCGAAGCAGCTCCAGACCAGCGCCCGCAGCGTCCACCCGGCGTGCGATACATCGGCCAGGTTCACGCGGCGGGCCGAGACGGCTACCTGGCGCAGGATATCGTCGCGCAGCTCGCCCGCCAGCGCCGCATCGCGCACGAACACATTGGCTTCGCGCGCCAGCAGCAGGCTGAACGGGTCCAGGTTGGAGGAGCCAACGGTGGACCACTCGCCGTCGATGACGGCCGCCTTGGCGTGCATGAAACCCGCATAGTATTCGTGGATTTCCATGCCGGCGACGAGAAAACGCCGGTAATACGCGCGCGTGGCCCAATGCAGCAGGAAATGATCCACCTGCCCCTGCATCAACAGCACCACCCGCACCCCGCGTGCCGCCGCCGCGCGCAAGGCGCGCCGAAAGCGATAGCCCGGCAGGAAATAGGCATTGGCGATCACGATTTCATGGCGCGCAGCCTGGATCGCCTGTAAATAGGCCAGCTCGATACCGTGGCGATGCCGCAGGTTGTCGCGAATGGCAAAACCCGCCACCACATGGCCACACGGCGTGACATCCACCGGTACGCGGCTTTTCGCGGTCCATTCCGGGCGCAACTGCACCCAGGCGGTATGGCGCCATAGCCGATCCGCCGCCGTATGCATCTGCGCCACCACCGGCCCTTCCACCCGGAATGCGTAGTCGTAACGCGGCGCCAGCCCAGGCAGGCCGGGCTCCAGGTCGCTCAGGACATTGATCCCGCCCACGTAACCGACCCGGCCGTCGATCACCACCAGCTTGCGGTGCAGCCGGCGCAGGCGACTGGTATTGAACGACAGCGGCCGGATATCCGGCCGGAAAAACAACAGCCACGCGCCGGCCGCTTCCAGGCGGTCGCGCCAGGGTTGCGGAAACTGTCGCGCCCCAAAACCGTCGGCCTGGATTTTCACCCGCACGCCGCGCACCGCCGCGGCAATCAGCGCATCGACCACGCGCGCACCGATGTCGTCGGCTTCGAACAGATAGGTTTCGAGAAAGATCTCCACCCGCGCGGTGTCGATCTCGGCCAGCAGCAAAGGGAAATAATCGGTGCCGTTGTACAGTAGGCGTACCCGATGGCCACCACTGAAGCGCATGGCGATCACCTTCGGCGGCCGCCAGTTCCGCAATTGGGTCAGTGCCCGGGCCTTGCGCATCAATTTGGCTTGCTGCGTGCCAGCTCCGCGTACAGCGGCGCATGATCGGACAGGCCGATCCATGGCTGCCCGCCCAGCACATCCGCCACAGCGATATCGAAGCCGCGCACGTACATGCGATCCAGCGTCAGCACTGGCAACCGTGCGGGAAAACTGCGGGCGTGGGCGCCATGCAATGTTTCGAACGCTTCGGTCAGCCCCAGCTCGTGCGCCATGAACGGCGTGGCTTCGCAGCGCCAGTCGTTGAAATCGCCGGCCAGGACCACCGGCGCATGCATCGGCACTTCGGTATGGACATATTCGGCAAGCAGTTTCAGTTGCTGCCGTCGATCCTGCGCCCGCAGGTTCAGATGGACCGACAGCGCATGCAGTGGCCGTGCCCAGCCCGGCACTTCCAGCACTGCATGCAACAGGCCCCGCTGTTCGAACTTGTGCAACGTCAGGTCGTGGTTGTCCCAGCGGCGCACCGGAAAGCGCGACAGCAGCGCATTGCCATGGTGGCCATGCCGATAGTTGGCATTGCGCCCATACAGCGCGGTGAGATCGGCACCGGCGAGGTATTCGTGCTGCGGCTCGTGCGGCCAGTAGGCAAAACGTTGCGCCTGGCGCCGGTGTGCGCCCTGCACCTCCTGCAACAGCACGAGATCGGGATGCAACCCTTGCAGGGCTTGCCGCACCTCATGCACCACCAGGCGGCGGTTGAAGGTGGAAAGCCCTTTGTGGATGTTGTACGAGGCAACACGCAAAACATTTTTCAATTGAATCAACCCGTTACGCAGGATTTTCCGGCACGCGCGGTTCGGGGGACGCGGCTGGCGAATCAATGAAATCAAGCGGTTAGCGTTCGAACCTGACTGAATAATGCGGCCAAGGTCGTCCGCAAACAAGGTGCGTTTAGCGTGAATTTGCTTCGGAAAGGGCCTACATCACGCATCCTCCGCGCTGTAGCGCAGATTCTCGGCCACGCGGTTGACCCAGCCCTTGCCGAAGGTCGAGAACGTGGGAAGCTTGGTGTAGAACAGCAGCCGTTCCGCATTGAAGCGCAGCACCACATCCTGCGTGCTCAGCGCCCGGATCGCTTCGAGCGTCTTGTTGCCGACAATGCCATCGTCCGTCACCCCCACGGCACGTTGCAGGAAGCGGATGGCGTTGCCGAGCCCGTGATTCACCGCAGCATCGAACAACTGGAAGGCGATGGCGCCCGAATAGCGGTCGCATTTGGCACGATCCCAATACGCCGTCTTGTAGATGCGCTTGGCCTGTTCGCGCGTCAGCGCCTTCATCGAGCCGGTGTAGCCGTTCTCCACCGCCACGCGCTTGGTCACACCCCAGTTGGTTTCACCGCCCGGGTCGGACGGGTGATTGACATAGCCACCTTCGTGGCTGATCAGCCGCTCGAAGGCCTGATCGAAGTTCATTGGTTTGCTCATGGTTCCCTATCCCCCGCGCGTCTTTGCGCTCGATGCGGTTCATCGCCCCCGGCGTGTCCTTGCGGACGGGAGCACTTGATTGTGTGTAGCCCGTCCCGCCTGATGTCGCCGTCATTTTTACATTTTTCGAGATGCGCCCGGACATACCGGCAAGTGAATCGCATTTCGCGTCGCGGCACGCATCTTGCTGGAAGCTCAGCATTGAACATCGGCGCGAGGGGAAAATGGACTGGGACATTGTTTTGGAAATCAATCAGCCGATCTGGGAAACCCTGCTGCGGGGCACGGCCATTTTCTGGATGCTGTTCCTGATCTTCCGGCTGATCCTTCGGCGGGATTCCGGCTCGGTCAATATTTCGGACGTGCTGCTGATCGTGATCATTTCGGAGGCAATCCAGCAGCCGATGGCGGGCGATATCAAATCGCTGCTCGAAGGGTTGCTGTTGGTCGGCACGCTGGTGTTCTGGAACATGCTGGTGGACTGGATCTGCTTCAGATATCCCCGAATCCAGAAATACCTGGAGCCGCCACCGCTGCTGTTGATTCGCGACGGCACGATATTGCGCGAGGGGCTACGGCGCGAAATGATCACCATGGCGGACCTGCTGAGCAAATTGCGCGAACAGGGCGTCGATGACCCCAGCAAGGTAAAGCGCGCCTATATGGAGCCCAACGGCAATGTGTCGGTCATTCCCATGGAGCAATAGGGTGGCGATGGGTGGCGCAGAGCACAAAGCCCCAGCCGGGGCGCCCCATCTGGGTTACGGGTTGCCGCACGCCTTGCATCGTCTGCAACCCGAAAATGCGATTGATCGCCTTTCGGCGTTCGCATGCCCCACCAGCCTGGGGTAGCCGGGTTTGGGCCGCCAGCGCACACGGCAACGCACCCATGAAAAACGACGCCCAAGGCGTCGTTTTTCATGGGTGAATCGGCCCGTCAGACAGCAGGAGGATCAACCTCGCGCGAGTAATCGCGCGGCTTGCCCAGCAATGCGATGAAAGCCTTCGTGCCCTCCTTCATCGTCGAAACCCGCAGCAAGGCCGGGTCAGTGGCCCCTTCCGCCAGTGCGGCGCCTATCCCCGCCTTGTCCAGCAATCTGCCACCGGCCCCCACCGCCAGGATCGGCTTGCAATGCCGGTATTGATCGCGAACGAACTCCAGTGCATTGCCCACCTGGGCCAGCGTGGCAATCGCCGCCTCGCCGTCGGGAATGACCAGCGCATCGAACAGTACGGCGGGCATGGCTTCCAGCGTTGCCTCCACCGGCAGCGTACGGCCGTTGCCGGTTACCTGCCCGAGCCGGACGCCCAGCAGCCGTGGCACACCGCCATCCGCCAGGATGGCCTGGTACAGCGCGGCCACGTCCTCCGTCTCGACACCCTCGGCCACCAGGATCGCCACCCTTCTGGCCCGGATCGAGCCATCTCCGGGCTGGGACAGCAGCGATAGCGCGGGCGACGGTGCCGGCACCGGGAAATCGCAATCGCTCACCAGCGGCGCGGCGGGCGGCAGCGTAAAGCCCAGGCCATCGGCCACGCCTTGCGCCAGGACTTCATCGACATTGACCAGCAGCGACACCACGCGCTCGCGGATCGCCGGCACTTGCACGCGCGTCAGCTCGAAGCGGAAGGCATTGACGATATGCTGCTGCTCCGCCGCCGTCTGGCTGCGCCAGAACAGACGCGCCTGCGAGTAATGATCGGCGAATTTCTCCGGCTTGCCGCGCACCTTGTCCTCGGCCACCGGCTCCGGAAAGCTGGTGAAACCACGCATGCCGGCCTGGAACGGGCAACCGCCACCCAGCGAATTCGGCTCATAGGCGACGCGGCCACGCGGGATACCCTGCCGGTGCATGCCGTCGCGCTGGTTGTTGTGCACCTGTGCCAGCGGCGCATTGATCGGAATTTCGTGGAAATTGGCCCCGCCCAGCCGCGAGATCTGCGTATCGACGTAGGAATGGATACGCCCCTGCAACAATGGATCGTTGGTGAAGTCGATGCCCGGAATGATGTGCGCGGTGCAGAACGCCACCTGCTCGGTTTCCGCGAAGAAGTTGTCGGGATTGCGATCCAGCACCAGCCGGCCGACCGGGATCACCGGCACCATTTCCTCGGGTACCAGCTTGGTGGCATCGAGCACATCGAAATCGAAGCTTTCCGCCTGGGCTTCGCTGAAAATCTGAAGGCCCAGCTCCCATTCGGGATAAGCGCCGGCCTCGATCGCTTCCCACAGGTCGCGGCGATGGAAATCGGGGTCCGCGCCGCCGAGCTTCACGGCCTCGTCCCACACCAGCGAATGCGTGCCGGCCACCGGCGTCCAGTGGAATTTACAGAACACCGCTTCGCCCTGATCGTTGATCAGGCGGAAGGTATGCACGCCGAACCCCTGCATGGTGCGATAACTGCGCGGAATGGCACGGTCCGACATCTGCCACAGCAGCATGTGCGTCGATTCGGGCGTCAGCGAGACGAAATCCCAATAGGTATCGTGCGCCGACGATGCCTGCGGCATCGCGAAATGCGGCTCGGGCTTTACCGCATGGACCAGGTCGGGAAACTTCATCGCATCCTGGATGAAGAATACCGGGATATTGTTGCCCACCAGGTCCCAGTTGCCCTCGTCGGTGTAGAACTTCACCGCGAAGCCGCGCACATCGCGCGCGGTATCGATGGAGCCCCGCTCGCCCGCAACGGTGGAAAACCGGACAAAAACCGGCGTGCGCTTGCCCGCCTCGGCGAACGGCGCAGCCTTGGTAAAACGGCCCAGCGGCTGATAGTTCTCGAAATAGCCGTGTGCGGCCGACCCGCGCGCATGCACCACGCGCTCGGGGATGCGTTCGTGATCGAAGTGGGTGATCTTCTCGCGCAGGATGAAATCTTCCAGCGCGGTTGGCCCGCGCAGGCCGGCCTTCAGGGAATTCTGGTTGTCGGCGATCGGCACGCCCTGGTTGGTGGTAAGCGCCCGGCCACCGGAATCGACCCGGACGCGATCCAGACTGCCCCCCGCATGGTTTTCGCCCTGCGGCGGCTGGCCGGAGCCAGTCTTGGGCGAGCCGTTGCGCTCGGTGACCGTGCCCGCTACCGCCAGCGGATCGGCCGGCTTGACCGACGCCCCCGTTACCGGGCAGCGCGCGGCATCGCCATATTCGCCGGGCTTGTTCGGATTGGAGGGCATGGCGGCCGACAACTCGGCGGACTGCACCACTTTGCGGAGCAGTTCCGCCGGCGCGACGCCCTGGCCCGCGCTTGCGGAAACACCCGCGGCCGGGCCCGATACCGTGGAAAGCGCCGAACCCGCGCCGATTCCGTCCGCGTTTTTCTTCGTCATGGCCGATTCTCCGTGTTGGGCTGGGCGCAAGCGCCCATTCAGTGAAATGGGGGAGCAAGCCACCATAGAGAACAAGCCGAAAGCGCGTTATCGGACGATCGACCAACTCCTTGTAGGAAAAAGAAGCACGTCGCGTGTAACGCGGCAATTCGCCCGAAGCGATGTAGTTTCTATCCCCGGCTGCAAAATTTGCCGTGGGGATATTTTTGAAATGGCAATACCAAAAGGGCGCCCAAGGCGCCCTTTCGTGATTCAGGCAGTCAATTACCGCCCGTTGTTGTTGCTACCACGGCTGGCCTGGCCGCCCTTGCGGCCTGCTTCGCGTGCTTCCTCGGAATCGAATTCGTGCGCCGAGCCCTTCTCGTGGGCTGCCTTGCCGCCCTGGCTGGCGATGGCGCGTTGCTTGTTTTCGTCCATCGAGGCAAAGCCGCGATTACTGCCTTGATTGCTACCTTGCTTTCCTTGGGTACTCATCGGATGTCTCCTTGCAGGAAAATGAAAGTTGCGTGGTGCGGCAAATCGCGGCCGGGCCGCCTTGCCACGAGCCCATGGTGAGGGAGCCGCCACCCCAGGGTTATCAGTGGCAGCACAAAATCCACGTAGGGGAAAACTGTCGGAACTGACGGCCAGCTCCTTCACCCCTGTCCCGGCGTCCGCCTCGCCGGCCCTTCCCCGATAGAAAAGCCCCGTCATGCGAGGCGGGGCTTTTCCTTGCCAAGGACAACCGTTCTTTACATCACCGCACGGCACATACCCTATGCTCAAAACCCATGACAAATACATGCCGCCATCCAACAGCCGTTCATCCCTCAGCAATAGCCGTTCACGCCCTTTGCTGGCTGTGGCCGCTGCTGAGTGCAATGGGGAGTATTTGTCCTTGGCTTTCAGAAAAAGCAAATTGAATCAAATGGACGCCACCGCCGCCCCGCTACCAGTCCTCATCACTTTTCGCATTGGATCACGAAAACAATACTTTCTTATTGCTTGCAAAAAGATCGCCAAGGCCAATAATGAAATTGCCACCCTCCCGGCAAACCTTGTCAGCCCGGAAACCGACCGTGCCCACACATTGCCATCTTTCGTCTCAAGGCCAGGTTTGTCTCGCCGTCCATGGCGAGTTCACCTACACCTGTGAAGCGCACTTTCACGAGGCCGCGTACCTGGCCTACGACGCACCGGCGCATGCGCCGCTGGTGCTGGACCTCGGGGGGGTGGTCTATATGGATACCGCCGCCATCGGGCAGTTGCTGATCCTGCGCGAGCGCATCCATCCCCGCCCCATCGTGCTGGCCAATTGCAGTGAAACCGCCAGAGTGGTGCTGGATATCCTGCATCTGGGCAATCTGTTCGCCCTGCCCGCACCGCGTCCTGTATCGCTCATCAATTGACCTGGTTTCGCTGTGCTGGCGGCTGGGGCTGATGCAGACGCGGGGGCACGGCTTCGCCCTCGATCACATCCAGCATCGCTACCGTTTCGCGCACTTGGTCGCGCTCCCTCGTCATTGACCGTTCACGCCGCAGATGACGGCCTTGCAGCAGCAACGCCAGTACGGCCAATGCGCCGATGGCGCCATGCCAATAGCCGAAACGATATTCGCCAACGAAACATAGCGCACCCACTGCGGCGAGCAACGCCACCGTCAATACCGCGCCCACGGCATGGCGTACCCGAGGCACCACCAGTGCGGTCAATACGCCATAGCGGCGGCCCAGCATGCGGCGGGTGTGAAGGCGTCCGGATGCGCCGCGCATCCGGTGCGATGAACTGGATTGCGTCGTCATGATGGCCTCTCCGTGCATGCGCTGATCTGTCCAGCGTAAAGACCCGCCACGCCCCATGCAGTCGGCCGCCCTCGCATCGTGATGTAGGCGCGTGGCGGGCCGGGCCGCATCGAACCGACAGATGGATGGCCACCCGACCCACGACAACGGCCATCTGTCGCTGGACAGATGTACACCCCAATCGCTACCGTATGCTCGATTGACAGCCGATCATCTGTAACGAGCACGCCCCGATGTCCTTGCCCTACCCCGTGGTTCTCACCCCCGTCGATGAGATCGGCGGCATTCCCTTCCAGGTCGAACTGGAAGACGGCCGCTTCGTGGACTGCTTCATCAGCATCGATGCGCTGGCCAGCAACTTCACCGCGTGCGACACCAAGGAAGGCCGTATCCGCACGCTACAGGCGCGCACCCTCTTTACCGCACTGGTACGAGACCGCATGGCCGCGGGCGACGAAGAGCCGGTCTATCTCACCTACGCCATCGTCTACAGTTACCTGTCCCGCCCCCCGGCCAGCACGCCGTTGCCGCCACCCCCGGAAATCTGAGCGCGTCACCTCCTGGACAGCAGCCACTGCACCAGCCGCCGGCCCAACGGGCGATAAGGCGGCTTGAATACCCCCATCGTCCAGGCAACCCACCGACTTTGCAGCAACACGCCGCGCGCATGGGAAAACCGCCGGAACCCGTCCTCGCCGTGATAGGCCCCCATGCCGCTCGGGCCGACACCGCCAAATGGCAGGTTGTGCTGCGCCAGGTGGAACATGCAATCGTTGATGGTCACGCCGCCCGAAGCGGTGTTCGCCAGTACGCGATCCACCCTGGCGCGATCTCTATCGAAGTAATAAAAGGCCAGCGGGTGCGGCTGGGCAGCGAGTAGCGCCAGTGCGTCCTCCGGCGTGCGATAGGTAAGGATCGGCAGAATGGGGCCGAAGATTTCTTCGCGCATCACCCGCATGTCCACCGTGCAATCGAGCAACAGCACCGGCGCAAACGCCCGGCCCCGGCAATCTTCCCCCACCGGATAAAGCGCCCTGGCGCCCAGCGCGAGCGCATCGTCCAGCAACTCGCGCAGGCGTATGGCGGCGGCATCGTTGATCAGGTGGGCATAGTCGTCGTTGTCAGCGGCTTGTGGCCACCGCAGGCGCAACACCGCGCCGGCGGCCTCGAGGAACTCCGCCGCATGGGTTTCGGGCAGCAGGACATGATCGGGCGCCACGCAGGTCTGGCCGGCGTTCCAGAATTTCGCGGTGCAGATACGGTCGGCGGCTTCCTGCATCGGGAACGACGCATGCACCAGCGCCGGGGATTTGCCGCCCAGTTCCAGCGTTACCGGAGTGAGATTGTCCGCCGCCGCATGCAGCACCTGCCTGGCGATGCGCGCCGAGCCGGTGAACAACAGGTGATCGAACGGCAAGGCGCCGAAGGCGGCGGCAATATCCGCCCCGCCCTCGATCACCGCCACCTGCTCAGGCGGAAATACCTGCTCGATCAAGGCCCGGATCGCCGCCGCCGTGGCTGGAGCCAGTTCCGAAGGCTTGAGCATGACGTGGTTGCCGGCCGCCAGTGCATCGACCAGGGGCGAAAGGGTCAACAGGATGGGGTAGTTCCAGGCGCCGATGATGCCGACCACGCCCAGCGGCTGGTACAGCACCCGCGCCCTGCCGGGGCGGAACAGCCCGTTGACGGCAACGCGGCGCGGACGCATCCAGCGATGCAGGTGCTTGCGGGCATGGCGTATCGCATCCAGCAATGGCACCAGTTCCAGCAATTGCGTTTCCGCCGCCGGGCGACGGCCGAAATCGGCGTTGACCGCGGCCACCAGCGCGTCCTGCTGCGCGCGCAGGGCGCGGCCAAGCGCCGCCAGCGCGGCGCGACGCTGCTGGCACGAGGCAGCCGCGCCCTGCCCGAATGCCGTGTGCTGCGCCTGGAATCGCTGTTCAAGCTCGAAGGTCATCGGCCCCTCCAGTCCGGGACTACTTCACCCCGAAGCGCTCCATCAGCAGGTCCCCCACCGACACGCCCTGCTGGGCGGCCTGCCGGCGCAGCCATTTGACGAAAGCGTGATCGAGTTCCAGGGAGGTGGTGCCGGCATTCTGCCGCGAGCGGCGCTTGCGTTCCGCGACAGTCATCGCGCGGGCACCCAGGGTGGGCCGGCCGCGTTTACGTGGCGCATCCAGGCCCGGCAATTCGGCAGTGTGGCGATCGGCAACATGCTTCATCGAAACCCCCTTTCATCATGTTCTTCATCATTTTGCACTATTTTTGTGACGTGTCACAAAATAAATGAGAAAAATATTCGTGACCTGACACGAAATCAAAAATTCAGCCGGAATAGAAATTATGAAATTATAGTCATATCAAATAGATACAAAGATAAGTCAACAAACCACATCAACATCAACAACGCACCCCCACACCCCCACCGAGCCCCAGCAGATTCATTTCGTGACAGGCACAAAACAAGCACACCCGCCGCGCTCCAAAGAAAAAACCCCGCCAGGGGCGGGGTGAATAACAGGGGGTTGAGCCGGGGGTAGTGGCTCAGCAACAAAGATAATGCGTGGCCGCCCCGTCGGCGCCGTGAAGAATGCCACGCAGCGACAATCGTTTTTGTGCGCAACCAGGATGGGGCGCCCCCCCTCAGTTGGCGATGCGTTGCGGCAACTGGCGCAAGGCCTCGGCATTCGATGGCGAAAACACCGCTTCGGCGGCGGCGTGCCAATCCAGCCACTGGAAACGGCGATGCTCACGTGGCGCCAGCCGCACGGCGATCTCCGCAGGGACCTCCAGGCTGAATACGTGTTCGGTATTGGTCGTCACCCCCGGCGGATAGCGATGGCGCCAGATTTCGTAGATTTCGAAGTCGGTACAGCACTGCCAGTCCCGCAAGGTGTACAAGCCGGCGTCGATGCCGGTTTCCTCCGCCACCTCGCGTCGCGCCGTGTCGGACAGGTGCTCCTCGCCTTCGCGACTGCCGGTGACCGATTGCCAGGCATTGGCGAAATCGTTGCGCTCCAGCAGCAACACCCGCAGGTCACGGGTATGGATCAGCACGAGCACGGAAACGGGTTGCTTGTAGGTCATGGGGCGCATTATACAATTGCAGTCGATACCCTCGATGAGCCCGCCTGTGCCTCTTTCTCCCGCTTTCGACGTTGCCGCGTTGCGCGAGCAGTTTCCCTTGCTTTGCGCCCAGCCAGCGCTGGTCTACCTGGATAACGCGGCAACCACCCACAAGCCCCGGGCCGTTCTCGACGCCGAACGCCGTTTCTACGAAACCAGCAACGCAAACGTGCACCGCAGCGTGCACCGCCTGGCGCACGCCGCGACCGACGCCTTCGAAAATGCCCGCAGCACCATCGCTCGCTTTCTCAATGCGCACGACGCCAGGGAAATCGTCTTTACCCGGGGCACCACCGAGGCGATCAACCTGGTGGCGCAAAGCTGGGGGCGCAGCCAGTTGCACGCCGGCGACGAGATCATCCTGACCATGCTGGAACATCACGCCAACATCGTGCCCTGGCAGATGCTGGCCGCCGAACGCGGGTTGACGTTGCGCGTGGTCGAGCTGCAACCGGACGGTAGCCTGGATCTGGCCCAGTTCCGGCAGCTCATGGGATCGCGCACGCGCCTGCTGGCGGTCACCGCGCTGTCGAACGCCATCGGCACCCGCCCGCCGCTGCGCGAAATGATCGACACCGCCCACCGCCATGGCGCGCGGGTGCTGGTGGATGCCGCGCAAGCCATGGCGCACGACATCATCGATGTGCAGGACCTCGACGCCGATTTCCTGGTGTTTTCCGGCCACAAGGTGTTCGGCCCGACCGGCATCGGCGCACTGTGGGCGCGAGGCGACCTGCTGGCGGGGATGCCGCCCTGGCAAGGCGGGGGCGAGATGATCGAGCGGGTGAGCTTTTCCGGCACCACCTATCAGGCACCGCCCTACCGATTCGAGGCGGGCACGCCGCCCATGGCCCAGGCAGTGGGCCTGGCGGCGGCGCTCGACTGGCTGGGTGCGCTGGATCGCCCCGCGCTTGCCGCCTACGAGGACATGCTCCGCGCCACGCTGGAGCACGGCCTGGCTGCCCTGCCCGGCGTGCGGGTGGTCGGCACGGCGCCCGGCAAGGGGCCGCTGGTGTCGGCGGCGTTCGAACAGGCCCATCCGTTCGACGTGGCTCAGTTCCTCGATGCGCGCGACATCGCCGTGCGCGTGGGCACGCATTGCGCGCAACCACTGATGGAAACGCTACAGTTGCCCGGCACCTTGCGCATCTCGCTGTGCGCCTACAACACCGTGACCGAGGTGGAAGCACTGCTGTCTGCACTGGCCGATACGCTGGAGTGGCTACAGTGACCTTCGATCGTGCCCGCATCACCGAGCAGTTGGGCCAGGCCGCGAGCTGGGAAGCCAAGAACCGCCTGCTGGTACAGATCGCCCGCGAACTACCGGCGCTGGATGACGCCGACCGCGACGACGCGCATCGGGTTCACGGTTGCGAAAGCGGCGTGTG
This sequence comes from Chitiniphilus eburneus, assembly GCF_005048205.1. Lineage (GTDB taxonomy): Bacteria > Pseudomonadota > Gammaproteobacteria > Burkholderiales > Chitinibacteraceae > Chitiniphilus > Chitiniphilus eburneus. The sequence continues at coordinate 123,744 of NZ_SUMF01000009.1, read as the reverse complement.
GATGAGCCTGGACTGGCGCGACGACAGGCTGACCCTGCGCCTGGACAGCGACTCCCGCGTGGTCAGGGGGCTGCTGGTGCTGGTGCTCGCCGCATTCCACGGTCGTAGCGCCGACGACATCCTGTCGGTGGATTTTGCCGGCTGGCTGGCACAACTGGGGCTGGCACGCTTTCTCACCTCGTCGCGCGCCAACGGGCTGAAAGCCATCGTCGATCGGGTGCGCGATGCCGCAAGCAGACACCTGGCCGACCGCCCAGCCAGGTATTGTTGATTTCACGCATTGCCCCCGGGCAATGCGCCAGCGCATGCTGAAAGCGCCACTGTACCGATAAGGATCATCGCCATGCGTATTCTTCCGAAATGCGCCGTCGTCCTGTGCTTCGCCCTGTTGCTCCAGGGCGCCGCGCACGCCGAACGCCCCTATATCGTCGGCACCGAGGCCACGTTCGCCCCGTTCGAATCGCTGAATGAAAAGCAGCAGATCGTCGGCTTCGACGCGGAGCTGATCCAGGCCATCGCCGACCGGGCCGGTTTTCAGATCAAGATGATCAACACCCCGTGGGAAGGATTGTTCATCGGGCTGCAACGCGGGGAGCGCGACATTGTTGCCGCCGCGGTGACCATCACGCCAGACCGCAAGCGGACGATGGATTTCTCCGCGCCCTACTTCGAAGCCAAGCAACTGATCATCACCACCCAGCACAACAAGATCGACGCCATGGACAGCCTCAAGGGCCAGAAGGTCGGCGTGCAGGGCGGCACCAGCGGCGACGCCGTGGCGCAGCAGCACTTCGGCAAGACCAGCCCGGACATCGCCCGCTTCGACAGTATCGTCCAGGCCCTGGAGGCATTGCGCGCCGGCAAGGTGGCAGCGGTGATCGCCGACAATGGCGTGGTCAGGAACTACCTGGTCGAAAACCCGAATGCCAGGTTGCGACTGGTGGATGATCCGGTGTTTGAAAAGGAGTACTACGGTATTGCGGTGAAAAAAGGCAACAAGGCGCTGCTGAACCGCATCAACAAGGGCCTGGACGCGGTCAAGGCCGACGGCACCTATCAGAAAATCTACCTGAAGTACTTCGGCAAATAGGCGTCCGCCGCCGCAAACAGAAAACCCGGCGACGCCGGGTTTTTCATTGGGGGTCGCAACGCCTATTCCAGGTCGCCCGACCAGCCATCCGGGCGCATCAGCGCGTTCTCGAAGCGTGAGTACATCCCCTTGAACACCAGCGGCACCTTGCCGACGGGGCCGTTACGATGCTTGCCGACAATACACTCGGCCAACCCTTTGTGCGGCGAATCCGGGTTGTAGTACTCGTCGCGGTACATGAACATGATCAAGTCCGCGTCCTGCTCGATGGCGCCCGATTCGCGCAAGTCCGACATCATCGGGCGCTTGTCGGTGCGCTGCTCCACCGAACGCGACAACTGCGACAACGCGATGATCGGCACTTGCAGTTCCTTGGCCAGCGCCTTGAGCGAGCGCGAGATTTCGCTCACCTCGCTGGCGCGGTTCTGCTCGCGGCCGCCGGCGCGGCCCGCCATCAACTGGATGTAGTCGATCACGATCAGGCCGAGCTGCCCCCCCACCTGCCGCGCCAGCCGCCGCGCGCGGGTGCGCAGGTCCAGCGCGGTCAGCGCACCGGTTTCCTCGATGTAGATCGGCGCCTCGGACAGCTTGTTCACCGCGTGGGTGAGCTTCATCCAGTCCTCGTCCTCGAAGCGGCCGGTCTTGAGCTTGTGCATGTCGATCTTGCCGATCGAGCCGACCATCCGGGTACCGAGCTGCGACGCGCCCATTTCCATCGAGAAGATCGCCACCGGCAGCTTCAGCTCGCAGCCGACATGCTCGGCAATATTGACCGAGAATGCGGTCTTGCCCATCGACGGCCGGCCGGCGACGATCACCAGATCGCCCTTCTGCAAGCCGGAGGTCATCTTGTCCAGATCGATGAAACCGGTGGCGATGCCGGTAACTTCGGACGGGTTGTCCTGCTGGTACAGATGGTCGATGCGCTCGACGATCTCCTTCAGGATCGGCGGCATGGCGATGAAGCCCTGCTTGCCCTTCTGCGACTGCTCCGCGATGCGGAACACGCTCGATTCGGCCTCGTCCAGCAGATCGGCCGCCTCGCGGCCGTTGGGGTTGTAGGCCGAATCGGCAATTTCGGTGCCGACGCTGGCCAACTGCCGCATCACCGATCGCTCGCGCACGATCTCGGCGTAGCGGCGGATATTGGCGGCGGATGGTGTATTGCTCGCCAGCGAACCCAGGTAGGCCAGCCCACCCACGTAGGCCAGGTCATTGGCGTTGTCGAGCGACTCCGCCACCGTGATCACGTCGGCCGGGCGGTTGTGTTCGATCAGCTTGGTGATGTGCTGCCAGATACGCGCGTGATCGTCGCGATAGAAGTCGGACTCGAACAGGATGTCCGCCACCTTGTCGAAGGCGGTGTTCTCCAGCAGCAGCCCGCCGAGCACGGATTGCTCGGCCTCCAGCGAATGCGGCGGCAGCTTGATCGCCGCCACCTCGGCCACCGCGTCGGCATCCCGGAATGGTGCCGCGTCATAGTCGGCGCCCGGTTGCGGGGCGTATTCGGCGGCGGTAGGATGCTCGATCATTTTGAAGCCTGTTCAATGCGTACGGCTGGGCGTTACGGCCGGCCATTTTAACAGCAGCCCCTGCCCGGGGCGATCACCAGACGCTTTCCCTGCATGCAGCGTATCCGCAAGTCCGTTCTCGTTCCCCACTCCGCCGCGCAGATGTTCGAGCTGGTCGACCGCGTGGAGGACTACCCCAAGTTCCTGCCCTGGTGCGGCGGAGTCGAAGTCCACGAGCACACCGACACCATCCTCGATGTGACGATCCGCGTGGAGTTCCTGCGGGTGAAAACCTTTTTCCGCACTCGCGACGTCAAGACCGACAACCGCATCGACATGGTCTTTGTCGATGGCCCGTTCAAGGCACTGCACGGCCTGTGGGAGTTCACGCCATTGATGGAAGATGCCTGCAAGATCGAGTTCTCGCTCGACTACGAATTCTCCAGCCGCACGCTGGAAACGGTGATCGGGCCGGTGTTCGGCAAGATCGCATCCACCTTCGTCGATGCCTTCATCGCCCGCGCGGACACCCTGCATGGCTGAGCTTTCCGTGGAAGTCGTCTACGCCCGGCCCGATGCGCAGCGGCTGGTCGCGCTCAGGCTGCCCGAAGGCAGCACCGCCGCCGACGCCATCCGCGCCAGCGGCCTGCTGGAAGCGTTTCCCGAGATCGATCCGGCCAGCCAGGCGATCGGCATCTTTGCCCGCGCCTGCAAGCCCGATACCGTCCTGCGCGATGGCGACCGGGTGGAAATCTATCGTCCGCTGATCGCGGACCCGAAGGAGGTACGCCGCCAGCGGGTGGCGGCCGGCAAGTCGATGAAAAAGGGCGAGGCCTGAACGCCCGGTTGCGCCACGGCGGTCAATCGGTGCGATCGCGCACCACGTAGTACTTGCGTACCGGCTCCACCACCTCGAAGCACCCCACGAAGCCCGCGGGGATCACGCCTGCCTCGCCGGCGCCGAATTCCTCCGCGTGCCCGGCTTCATCCCACAGCCGGACCCGCCCTTCGATCACGCAGAAGAACTCGTCCTTGGTGTCGGCAAAGCGGATGTTCCAGCTTCCCACCTCGCACGCCCAGATTCCGCACGACAGTCCGTCGCGCGCGTAGTGCTCCCAGGTGGTGCGTTGCGGATTGCCGGCCACCCGACGATCCGGGCGCGGCTGGTCGAAGGTCGGCGCCACCTGCAGCCGCGACAACGCAACGATCCCGGCCATGTCAGCGCTCCTCCTTGCCGGAGACCCAGATCGAGAACACCAGCCACAAGGTGTTGAAGAACGCGATCAGGAAGCCGATCAGCCCCAGCGCGGGCAGGCCGAACAGCATCGGGCCGCTCTTTACCGTCATCACGATGCTGGAACCGATGATCAGCGAACCGGTGACGATGCCCAGCGTCAGGCGGTTGGCGCTCTTGGCCAGTTGCGTGCCGAAGCGGTCCAGCCGCTTCAGGTCCAGGTCCACCTTCAGGTGGCCGCGCCGCGCCTGTTTGATCAGCTTGCCGAAATCGCGCGGCAGGCCGGCCAGGATATCGAACGCCTCCAGCAACCCTTCCTTGCCGGAACGCAACAGGGAATGAGGGTGGTAGCGCGAGATGATCACCTCGCGCACGAACGGCGTCAGGTGATGGACCATCTGGAAGTCGGGGTCGAGTTGCCGTCCCAGCCCTTCCAGGGTGATCAGCGCCTTGAACAGCAGCGTGAGATCGGAGGGCAGCGTGATCTCGTGCGCGCGCATGATGACGGCCACATCGTTGAGCAGATGACCGAACTGGATATCCTTCAACGACAGGTTTTCATAATTGAACATGAAATCGGCGATGTCGGCGGCGAGTTGCTCCTCGTCCACCACCACCTCGCCGGTCCAGTCCATCAGCACGTTGAGAATGCCGCGCTCGCTGCGCTCGGCCAGCGCCGCCAGCAGATCGACGATCTGATCGCGGCGCGGGTGCGGCAGCCGGCCGACCATGCCGAAATCCAGGAAGGCGATGCGGTTGCCCGGCAGATACTTGACGTTGCCGGGGTGCGGATCGGCGTGGAAATAGCCATCGATCAGCACCATCTTCAATACCGCGTTGGCGCCACGCGCGGCCAGCACCCTGCGGTCGTAGCCTTCCGTGGCCAGCAAGGCGATGTCGTTGCCCGCCAGCCCGCCGATCCAGGTCTGCACGTTGAGGCGCTCGCTGGTGTAGTCCCAGTGGATGGCCGGGATCACGATATCCGGGTGGGTGGCGAAATTCTGGGCGAAGCGCTCCAGGTTGCGCGCCTCCACCGACAGGTTCAGCTCGCGACGCAGCGATTTGGCAAATTCATCGACGATCTTTACCGGCTGGTAGCGGCGCGCATCGGGAAACTCGAACTCGGCCAGGCTGGCGATATGGCGCAGGATGCGCAGGTCGGCCTCGATCTTGGGAATGATCTCCGGCCGGCGCAGCTTGAGCACCACTTCGTCGCCATTGTTGAGCCGGGCACGATGCACCTGCGCGATGGATGCCGAGCCGCAGGGCTCTGGGTCGATTTCGGTGAAGACGCTGCAGGGATCGACACCGAGCACCGTGGTCAGCTCGGCCAGGAACAAGGGGAATGGCAGCGACGGGACGTTGCTTTGCAGTTTTTCGAATTCGTAGATCCATTCGGCCGGGAACACATCCACGCGGGTGGCCAGCACCTGCCCCAGCTTGATGAAGGTCGGCCCCAGTTCCTCCAGCGCGCGGCGCACGCGCACCGGCGGATCAAGCGCTTCGATCTCGTGGCTGCCAGGCAGGTGCAGCAGATCCGCGCCGCGCTCGATGCCCTTGGCCAGCCCCAGCCGATGGACCAGGTTGCCCAGACCGTGATGCATCAGGACCGAGATGATCTCGCGCACGCGCGGCAAATCGCGCATGACGGTGAAAGTTTCCTTGAGCATGGGCTGGGCGACCGCGTCGCGGCAAAGTGGGGACAGCCCGGATTCTAGAGCCTCTTCCGAACCTGCCACCAGTTGCTTGTCGATAAGTTGTACCTGCCACCGGCCCGGCCGCGCGCCCGCCGTTGCCAACGCGCCACGTGCAGCTCGTCTTTCCACGATCCCGCGCACCGCCCGAGCGGGATACCGCGCACGGTCGAAGCCAGCGCGGCCAGACGAAGCCCGGCCCGCCAATACCCTCCTCACCAGGGAGACACCGGCAAGCACCCCGAAAAACCGTCCACCTTCTTCATCCAGCGGCCACCCGCCCGGCCTCGCCACCGGAAAAACCTCGGTGGTGGCTTTACAGCGGACGATGGCGTCGATACATTTGCCCCTCATGATTATCAGCAGACGAACACGATCGGCGTTCGTCGCCTTGCTGTTCACCCAGTTCCTTTCCGCTTCCTTCGCAGACGAACCCACGCCAGCCCCCGCCTCGCCCCAGGCACACTGGGCGCAGCAGTTGTCCGAGGGCGCGTCCGATACACCATCGGGCACGGAACCGAAAAAGAACTGGGGAAGCAAAGAAGGCGACCCGTCACAGGATCAGGCCGCCGCTCAGGGCTTGTTGCTCCAGGCAATGGGCCTGATCGGCGTGAAATACAAATATGGCGGCAACGATCCCGAATCGGGCCTCGATTGCAGCGGGTTCGTACGCTATGTCTTCCAGAGCGCGATGAACGTCGCCTTGCCGCACAACGCACTGGCGATGAGCCGGCTGGGCGCCACCATCGAACGCGATGCGCTCAAGCCGGGCGACCTGGTGTTCTTCAATACCCTGGGCCGCGCGTTTTCCCATGTCGGCATCTACCTGGGCGAGGATCGCTTCATCCACGCACCACGCGCGGGCCGCGCGGTAGAGATCGAGAACATCAACCTGTCATACTGGAAAACCCGCTGGAACGGCGCGCGCCGTGTCGATGGCAGCAGCATGACCGGTGTCAACGTGGCCGCGCTGCTGGCCACCGCCGGCACGCCACCCGCACGTGCCACCGGCGATGACGGTGGCAGTTGCCGCAAGGTGACGACAGGCAAGGGCAAGAAAAAGCGCACGACCACGGTCTGCGAACGCAAGCCCGATACCAAGCCCGGCACAAAGGCGAAAAAGGCCAGAGCAACCAAGCCGGCCGCGAGCGGCAAGAAGAAGAAACGCTGAGCGCGGCGGCCGGTGACGGGCGGCCCGCCCGGCGCGCCGCCTAGGCGGTGGCGCTGTCGGGCACCACGATCAGGCCGGCACGCTGGCCGACCACCACGTCGGGATTGGGAAAGACGATGCGCGCGTCGGCTTCTTCCACCCGGCACTCGCTCTCGCCATCGGCCGCCAGCAGCATGCCTTGCGGCAGCGGCGTGAAGTTGTCGGTCTTGCCGTCGATCTTCAACTCGAACGCATCGCTGCGCTTCATCACTTCGCGCGAGACGCGAAACACCGTGGGCGCATCGCCGCGCCCCGCCCCGGCCGGAATCCGCCCCTCGATCAGATGGCGCAGATAGGCCTTCATCGCACTCAGGTCCACCTCGCCGTTCTGGCCAAAGGGCCGCGCCCGCCCCAGCTCCACCGTGAATGACACCGCGTCGCAATGCTGGCTGGAGAAATACGAGAAAGTCGGCGCGCGCGCCGATTGCAACAACACCGCGCTGACCCCGGCGCGCCCCAGGCGCGCGATCTGTTCGCGATCGAAACGCTTGCCTTCCGGCGGTACCGGGTAGATGGCGAACTTCTCGATCAGGCTGCCGTGGATGGCGGTGTGCAGGTCGTAATGCAGACGCGGCTTGCCATCCTGCATCGCACGCGCAAAAAAGCGCATCAACTGCATTTCCAGCATGGTGGCGCGGCGAGCCTCCGGGCCGTCATGGCTTTCCGGCAGCCGACAGAACAGGCGGTTCATGTCGCTTTCGACAAAACGCACGCCCCGGCGCAGCGCCTCGATGTTGCCGAAGACAAACAACACCCGCGCGCGGACTTTCAGCGCGCCGGTCATGAGTTCGCTGATCAGCGCATCGGCCAATTCCACCGGCGCGGTTTCGTTGCCGTGCACGCCGCAGGAGATCACCAGATCGAGCTTGCGATGGGCGCTGTCGCGCGGCTCGAAGCGGATTACGCCCTCGTCCATCACCTGGACATTCACGCCACCCGGCAGCTTGTATGGCAGGCCGATGGCCGTCTTGCCGGACAGTGTCTGTTCGAGGAAGGAAGGAGTGGCGGTTGGTTTCATCAGGGCATGCTACGACATGTTCGGCTTTCAGCTTAAGCCTGTTCCGCCGTACTGGAAGGGGTAAATGCTACCCAGCCCCAGCATTCGCGTCAGTTCGTCCAGCGCGGTGCGCACTTCGATCAGCAACTGTGGATCGGCCAGATCGGCTTCGCTCAGGCGGTCGCGATAATGGCGGCCGATCCAGGCCTCCAGCTCGGCATGGCGTTCCTCGGTCAGCCAGACACGCGGATTCACCGCCGCGCCCTCCGCCGCCGTCAGCGCCACCCGCAGGCGCAGGCAGGCCGGGCCGCCGCCGTTCTTCATGCTTTGCTTGAGGTCGAACATCAGCAGTTCGTCGATGGGGCCACCGCTGTGGATCAGGGTTTGCAGGTAATCCCAGACCGCTGCATGGCCACGGCATTCCTCGGGCACCACCAGCCGCATCCGCCCCGCGCCGCGATCGAGCAACTGGCTGTTGAACAGGTAGCTGCGGACCGCATCCTCCACACTGATCCGTTCCGCCGGGACTTCGATCACCCGCAGGCCGCCGCCCAGGCGGTCGTCCAGGGTGCGGTAGACCGACTGCTGTTCGACAAACGCCTGTGCGTGGCAGAACAGCACGTCCAGGTTGCCCACGGCGATCACGTCGTTGTGGAACACGCCAGCGTCGATGACGGCGGGGTGCTGCTGCACGAAGAGCGTATCGGCCGGATTCAGCCCGTGCCGCCGCGCCACCGCCTCGCTCGCCTCCAGCGTCTGGCGCGCCGGGTAACGGGTCGGTTCGACCTGCCCGCCCCAATGTCGCCGGCCATAGACGAAGCATTCCACGCCAGGCGCATCGTAGGCCTTGGCGAAGCGGGTATGGTTGGCCGCGCCTTCGTCGCCGAATGCCGGATGCATCGGCAAGGCGTCATGGACGGCGAAATGCGCCGTGTCCTTGAAAATCGCCCGCAGGCTGCGCGCGGTCTGCTCGTGCTCGATGGCGCGATGAAACTTGTTTTGCAGGTTGGCCACGCTGAAGTGGACGCGTCCGTCGCCGGTATCCGCCGACGGGCTCACGGTGGCGGCATTGGCCGTCCACATGCTGGATGCCGACGAGGCGGCGGCGAGCAGGTGCGGCTGGCGGGCCGCGCCCGCGAGCACCTCGGGATCGCTGCCCTGGAAGCCAAGCTGGCGCAGCGTCCAGACCGCCGGACGCTCCTGCGGCGGCAGCACGCCCTGGCGATAGCCCAGATCGGCCAGGGCCTTCATCTTCGCCAGCCCCTGCCGTGCCGCGGCGCGGGGGTCGGCGGTCTGGCCGGCACTGCCGGTGGAGGCGACATTGCCGAAGGAATGTCCGCCGTAATGGTGTGTCGGGCCGACCAGGCCATCGAAATTGGCTTCGAATGCGCTCATGGCGTGATGGGTTCTCGCGGTGTGGCGCCGGGCACGGCCGGCGTATTCATGAAGAATGCCTCAGGACGACGCGCCCGACGTTGGTCCAAGTACCATGCCCGGCGGCAATTGCGCGGGCAGCGCCAGGGTTTCGGCTTCCAGCGAGGCCACGGGGAAGGCGCAGTAGTCGGCCGCGTAGTAGGCGCTGGGGCGATGATTGCCGGAAGCCCCCACGCCGCCGAACGGCGCGGCGCTGGAGGCGCCGGTCAATGGCTTGTTCCAGTTGACGATGCCGGCCCGAGTGGCACGCCAGAAACGCTGGTAATGCTCGGCCGAATCGGAAATCAACCCGGCCGCCAGGCCGAAGCGCGTGGCATTGGCCAGTTCCAGCGCATGATCGAGATCACGGTAGCGCTGCACTTGCAGCAAGGGGCCGAAATATTCTTCGTCCGGCAGATCGGCCACGGCGCTGACGTCGAGCAAGCCGGGCGACAGCAGGGCCGTGCCCTCGCGTAGCCGTCGCAGCGGCAGCAATGCCTGCGCACCCTGCGTCAGCAGGCGCTGTTGCGCGTCGAGCAGCGCATCGGCGGCCGCCAGCGAAATCACCGCGCCCATGAAGGGTTGCGGCTCGGCATCCCACTCGCCCACCGTCAGCGCGGCCGTGGCACGCGTAAGCCGGGCGAGGAAGGCATCTCCCCATGACCCCGCAGGCAGTAGCAGGCGCCGTGAGCAGGTGCAGCGCTGGCCGGCGGAGATATAGCTCGACTGCAACACATGGTGCAGCGCTGCCGGAATGTCGCCGACCGGTTCGACGATCAGCGGGTTGTTGCCGCCCATTTCCAGGGCCAGGATCTTTTCCGGCTGCCCGGCAAACTGGGCATGCAGCCGGTAGCCGGTGGCCGCGCTGCCGGTGAAGAACAGGCCGTCGATGCCGGGATGCGTCGCCAGGGCCTGCCCGGTTTCGCGCGCGCCTTGCACCAGGTTGAGCACACCGGCCGGCAGGCCCGCCGCGGCCCAGACTTCGACCGTTTTCTGCGCCACCAGCGGCGTGAGTTCGGACGGTTTGAACAGCACGGCGTTCCCGGCCAGCAGGGCCGGCACGATATGGCCATTGGGAAGGTGGCCGGGGAAATTGTAGGGGCCGAACACGGCCACGACGCCGTGCGGGCGGTGACGCAGCACGGCATTGGCATCGCCCTGTTGCGCCTCGCGGTGGCCGGCACGCTCTTCGAAAGCGCGGACCGAAATCTCCACCTTGTTGATCATGGTGGTGACTTCGGTCAGGGCCTCCCAGCGCGGTTTGCCGGTTTCCAGCCCGATGGTTGCCGCCAGTTCGGCCTGGTTCTCGCGCAGCAGATCGGCGAAGCAGCGGCAGACGGCAATGCGTTCGGCCACGTCCAGTTCCCGCCAGCCGGCAAAGGCATGGCGCGCCGCCGCCACCGCCTGGTCGATATCGGCCGGGCTGGCGGCCTGACCTTGCCAGACCATCTGCTGCGTCACCGGGTTGACCGATTGCCAGGCCGCTCCCCGCCCCAGACGCCATTCGCCATCAATCCACAACATCGCTTACTCCTTGATCGAGCCGGATAACGGCACCGCGCGCACGCTGTCGCCATCTTCGATGCCCAGCCGAGCCAGCACCGCCGGCGTCAGTGGCAAGGTGTGCTCCAGCGGCCGCGTCGTGGCCAGCGTGACGCGAAAATCGTGCAGCCGGCGATTGCTCACCAGCCAGGGCGTGCCGCCCCTGGATGCGGTCGTGACCGGCAGCGCCTCGAACAATGCGGATTTGCGTACCGCGCGCACGTCGTCCAGCGAGCATTCCAGACTGGGGCCGGCATCGAAGATGTCGATATAGCCCTGATAACGGAAGCCCTCCGCTTCCAGCAGCTTGCGCGCCGGCCGCGTGGCGGGGTGGACGTCGGCGATGGCCGCCTGCGCGGCGTCGGACAGCAGGCAGGTATAGATCGGGTACTTGGGCATCAATTCGGCGATGAACGATTTGCTGCCCACGTAGGACAGGAAGTCGGCCCGGGCGAAGTCCATCTTGAAGAAATGGCGCCCCAGGCTCTCCCAGAACGGCGACTGCCCGGTGTCGTCGGAAACACCGCGCATTTCGGCGATCACCCGTTGCGAAAAACGCTCGGGAAACTCGGCCATGAACAGGAAGCGTGCCTTGGAAAGCAGCGCCCCATTGCCGTCGCGCCGATAATCGGGCAACAGGAACAGCGAACACAGTTCGGAAGACCCGGTGAGGTCGGAGGTCAGGAACAGCGTGGGTAATTGCTTGTAGATGCCCAGTTCGCGCGATGCGTGCACCGACAGGCCTACCCGGTAGTTGTACCAGGTATCGTGCATGCCCACCGCCGCCTCGATGGCGGCGCTCCCGACGATGCGCCCATCCGTGTCGTCCTCCAGCACGAATACGTAGCTGGCCTCGGCCACTTCCGGATTGCCTTCCACCGAGCCGACGCTGGCCGCGATGCGCGCCGCCAGCCGCTCCGCGTTCGGCGATAGCGTCGTCACCCCCACGCCGGCCTCGCGGGCCAGGGCCAGCAAGGCGTGCAGGTCATGGTGGGCGATGGTTCTGAACAGCATCCGGGCGCTCCAAAACGGGAAAGTCACTGTAGCAGCCGGGTTCGAGCACTGCCCATGGGGACATTCCCCATCGACCGTTTCAACCCGGCGACATTTCCCTGCGTTCCATTTGCCCAGGTAGCCCGATCTCTCGCCCCAGGCTTGCGGCTGCCTTCGGCGCCCGGAACCACCTGGACGCCGGTGACCGCGATGCCAACGCCCATGAGGTGAGCGCGGCTCCCGCGGCGGGCATCTCGCTCCCGCCGCCGCTCATGGCCAGGGCAAGCAATCCCGGCCCCCGTGGCTACGCAGTTCCTGCGGCACCGCAGGCACTTTTTGTCTCGAAAAAACCATCGCCCTTTGACGAAAACAAACAGACGCTAGCGTCTCATTGACCGGTGGCTATAACGATAAGGCAGCCAAGCACGGGTCGAGCAAACCTCTCCGGGTGCTTCGGTGATCAATGGAGACCACGCAAATGTTCAAACGCACGCTGTTGGCAAGTATGGTGGCGCTGATCGCGACACCCGCGCTCGCCGAAGTTTCCATCGGCGGTTCCGCCGAAATGGACTTTTTCTACCGCACCAACAATGGCGACAGCTTTGCCGATACGGATACCAGCGGCAAGTTCATGCAGGAAATCGATCTGATCGTCAATATCGATGGCAAGGACCGCCTGGATAACGGCAGTACCCTGTCATGGCGCCTGGCGCAAAAAGTGGCCACCGATTTCCGTTACGACAGTTGGGGGCAACGCGAGGCCTGGATCGGCTACGACACGCCCTTCGGTACCTTCCGCTTCGGCAATCAGTTTTCCACGCTATACCTGACCATGCTGGACTGGCCCTATGGCGCCAATGGCGTGACCAATCTGACTGGCGACTTCGGCGCGCACGAGGCGGATTATCCCCGTGCCATTACCTATCTGTCGCCCAAATGGAATGGGTTCAGCTTTGGCGCCCAATATGATCTGGGCTCCGGCGACAGCGATGCCAACGCCTATGAAGTGACCGCAGCCTATGCGGCGGATGCCTTCAATATCGATGCCGGCTATTACCAGGGCAAAAACAGCGAAAGCATCGATTCCGAAGCGGCATCCTTCGGCGGAAACAGTTGGGGCGCTGGCGGGTCGTACAACACCGACAACAAGGCCAGGGAATACTTCATCGGCGGCCGTTATCGCTTCAGCGGCTTTGAAGTGGGCGCGGGCTATATCCGCAACGAATGGTATGGCGATGTACCGAACGTGCACGCGGCCGGCTCCGACAAGACCACGGTGGACCAATATCTGATCCGTGGCGGCTATACCACCGGCAAGCACAATTTCATCCTGGCGTATGAGTTCATCGACGACAGCAAGACGGATGGCACCACCCGTGACGACGGCATCCAGGCGATCAACTTCCAGTACACCTATACGCTGTCCAAACAGACCGTGGGCTTCCTGCAACTGCGTCACCATATGCTGGATACGGCCGGTCAGCCCAGCGTGATGCATGCCAGCTATCAATTGGATGGCATCGGCGACGAGGACAATGTCACCCGGCTGCTGGTCGGAACCTGGACCGGTTTCTGATATCGGCTTCAGGCACATTCATTCACCACCAAGCCTGCCTGACCGCAGGCTTTTTTTGGCCGCAGCGCCATGGCGTGGAAATCGACAATATGGAAAAAATCAATCAGGCATCAAATCAGGATTCAGCCCGAAAGGCGCAATAAAAAACGCCGCCAGTTTCTGGCGGCGTTTTACTTTCAGCGATCCGGCGCGATTTACAGCACGACGTCGCGGGATACCCCGTAACGGCGGAGAATCCGGCGCAATTGCTCCAGTGCCTCGATCTGGATCTGCCGCACCCGCTCTCGCGTGAGGTTCAGGCTGGCAGCCAGGTCTTCCAGCGTGCAGATTTCATAGCCATTCAAGCCATAACGACGCTCGATGACCATCCGCTGCTTATCGTTCAGTTGCTTGAGCCATTCCTTCACATAACGCTCGACCTCGGCGTTTTGCAGGATGGCTTCGGGGCCGTCGTGCTGATCGTCGGGAATCGATTCGCCAATGGTGAGCATCGGATCGATATCAAGCGGGGCATCGAGCGAGGCAACCCGTTCGTTCAATCCCATCACGCGCCGGACATCGTCGACGCTCTTGCCCACCAGATGGGAAATATCCTCCAGGCTGGGTTCATGCCCCAGGCTGGCCTCCAGATGGCGCTGGGCCCGGAGATAGACGTTCAATTCCTTGATGACATGCACGGGCAGCCGGATGGTACGGCTCTGATTCATGATCGCCCGCTCGATCGACTGCCGGATCCACCATGTGGCGTAGGTGGAAAAACGGAAGCCGCGCTCCGGATCGAATTTCTCCAGGGCATGCATCAGGCCGATGTTGCCCTCCTCGATCAGGTCGAGCAGCGTCATGCCGCGGTTGATGTAGTGCTTGGCGATGTTCACGACGAGCCGCAGGTTGTGCTCGATCATTTTCTGCCGGGCTTCGAAATCGCCCTGCACCACTCGCCTGGCCAGCGCCCGTTCCTGGTCGGGGGTCAGCAATGGGCTATGGCCAATTTCGTTCAGATAGATCTGCGTGACATCGCCGGTGCTTTCGTAACTGTAGGTTTCGCGTTCCTCACCCGCAGCAACTTCCGCCTCGGCCTCCTGTTCCCGCTGATCCTCGTTCAAGTCGAGGTCTTCCTCGCCCTCGGCTACGTCTTCTTCTTCAAGAATATCGATTTGATCGTTCATGGCTTTTCCGTCTGGATATATTTGGCCGGGTCTACCGGTTTGCCAAATCTGCGGATTTCGAAGTGAAGCTTGACCTGATCCGTATCGCTGTCGCCCATTTCCGCGATCTTTTCGCCGCGCTTGACGACATCCCCCTCCTTGACGATCAACTTACTGTTGTGCGCATAGGCCGTCAAATACTCCTTGTTATGCTTAATGATGATCATCTTGCCGTAACCGCGCAATCCGGCTCCCGCGTAAACCACCTTGCCAGAACCTGACGCAACGATAGGCTGACCCATTTTGCCGGGGATATCAATACCTTTTGAATCAGAAGTGAAACCTTTTGTTACTTGACCGGCGGTAGGCATCAACCATTCATCCACCGCTTTATCGTCACTGCTGTCCGCAACGTCAGGTTTTACGGGGGTTTTCACCCCTGGGGCAGCAGTGGGAACCGGGGTAGGCACTGCTGTGGGCACTACGGTTTTCTGTGGCATCGATGCAACCGTCGGCGGTTCCGCGGCGGCTGCCACCCTGGCTGCGGCATCCGGCGTATACGGCAATTTCACTGCCTGCGGATAGCGATAAACAGAAGGTGTATCCGGGGCAACCGACGGTGTAGGGCTGACCGGCTTGATCGTCCCGCCGTCAGTCGGGCTATCCGTCACCAGCGGCTTAACTTCCACCCCCTTTGCATCTCCCGGGCCATTGAGCCGAAGAATCTGGCCCACTTTGATGTCGTTGACGTTGGCCAGCCCGTTCCAGGCCGCCAGTTCCCTGTAATCCAAACCGTTATCCAGTGCCACACGATAAAGTGTGTCCCCACGCTTGACCATATAACTGCCGGGTGGCACTTCCACCGGGTTGGGTGCTTCAGGCGACACCACCCCTACGGCAGGGGGGGCGGGTTGGGCAGGGGGTGGGGTACGCGACATGCCATCGATGATGGGCGCCGGGGTGCGCGGTTCGCTGGCACATCCGGCCAGCAGCACGGCGGCGAAAACGATCAGTGGATGCCGACTCACGGGCTAACTCCTTGAGGGGTGGTCTGCCAGCCATGCTGGCACGGGTAAACGGATAGTCAGGCCAGGCCCGGCAGCAGCGGCACGAAGCGCACTTTTTCCAGCCGGGTTTCCTCGTGGCCATCTTCGAGGCGTTCGATCATGCGTAGTTCCTGATCGCTGGTGCCCACCG
Organism: Chitiniphilus eburneus; assembly: GCF_005048205.1. GTDB lineage: Bacteria > Pseudomonadota > Gammaproteobacteria > Burkholderiales > Chitinibacteraceae > Chitiniphilus > Chitiniphilus eburneus. The sequence continues at coordinate 108,142 of NZ_SUMF01000009.1, read as the reverse complement.
GGAACACCAGCCGACCGCCGATGGTCAGTTGCTCGATCAGCGATTCGGGCACGATGGGGGCCGCGGCGGTGATCAGGATGGCATCGAATGGCGCGGCCTCTGGTTGCCCCTTGCTGCCGTCGCCGTGACGCAGCCGCACATTATGGACGCCCAACTGCGAAAGGCGTTCACGCGCGGTTCTGGCCAGGCCACCGATGCGCTCCACCGAATAGACGGTTTTGTAGAACTGCGCCAGCACGGTGGTCTGGTAGCCGCAGCCGGTACCGATCTCCAGCACCTTGCTCCGGCCCGCGCCGCCCAACACCAGTTCGGTCATGCGGGCAACGATATACGGTTGCGAAATCGTCTGGTTGTGTCCGATGGGCAATGACACATCGTCGTAGGCGCGGTGCGCCAGCGCCTGGTCGACGAAAACGTGGCGCGGTACCTCGCCGATCACGCTCAGTACCGTTTCATCGGAGATACCCGATGTGCGCAGCCGTTCCACCAGTCGGGCCCGGGTGCGCGCGGAGGTCATGCCACTGTTGCCGGGGATGTTGAAGTTCATTCGGGCAGCCATGTCGAAATGAAGTCCAGTTGTGCGTAAGCGGTCAGGTCGATCGAAAGCGGCGTGACCGAAACATATCCCTCGGCCACGGCATGGAAATCGGTGCCCTCTCCGGCGTCGGCGACCTCGCCGACCGGGCCCACCCACCAGATCGGCTCGCCACGCGGATTCTCGGCCTTGATCACGGGCGCGGACCGGTGCCGGTGACCCAGGCGGGTGGTCTTGAAGCCCTTGATCTGCGCGTAGGGCAGATCGGGTACGTTCACATTGAGCAGTACGGCGCCACGAAACGGCTGGCGCTGGCAATGCGCCACCAGATCCTGCGCCACCTGTGCGGCGGCATCGTAATGGCGGGGGCTGCGCGACGCCAGCGACACCGCCAGCGCCGGAACGCCCAGCAGATAGCCTTCGGTGGCGGCGGCCACCGTCCCGGAATAGATGGTGTCCTCGCCCATGTTGGCACCGTGGTTGATACCCGATACCACCAGCTCCGGGGGGTGTTCCATAAAGCCGGTAACCGCGACGTGAACGCAGTCGGTCGGCGTGCCGTTGGCGTAGAAGAAACCCGACGGCGCCTTGCGGATACTCAATGGGCGATCGAGCGTCAATGAATTGCTGGCGGCGCTGCGGTCACGTTCGGGCGCACACACGGTGACATCGTGATGCGGCGACAAGGCCGCGGCCAGGGCCTCGATGCCGGGGGAAAAATAGCCGTCGTCGTTGGAAATCAGGATGCGCATCGAATCGTCAAACCGCTGATCTTCAAAAGAGGATTGCCATCGCGCCACACCATGGATGGCATCTTGCCAGCCACCGCGGGGAAAAAGGCTCCGGCGAATCGCGATATACGGGCAGCTAGCGTATCACACGTGTCCAGCGACGCCTTGGCGCACGCGCGTCGGCGTTGCAACCCCGCTCAGCCCTTGCGCAACATCGTGCTGGAAAGTATGCCGCAGCCCACGATCAATAACATGCCCGCGTAGCTGGATGTCGGCAGGACATCCCCCCAGATGAGCATGCCGAACAAGGTGGAGAACACCACGGTCAGGTACGCCATGCTGGCGACGATCAGCGATTTGCCCTTGCGATAGGCCCGTGTCATCGACAGTTGCGCGCAGGTGGCGGCAACGCCCATGCCCAACAGCAGCCAGACATTGTCGAAATCGATGGGCGTCATGGGCGCGCGCTGGAGCAGCATCACCATGCCGGCGCCCACCGAGGACACCAGCGAAAAATAATAGACGGTCCGCCACTCGGGCTCGCCCAGCCGGCCCAGCTCGTGCACGTTCATGTAGGCCACGCTGGCCAGCAGGCCCGACCCCAGCCCGACCACGCCAGCCAGCCATTGCGTGGCATCCAGTGTCGGCCGCAGCAATAGCGCCACGCCGGCAAAGCCCACCACGATGGCCAGCCATTGACCGCGATGCGGCCGTTGTTTCAACCACAGCGCGGTCAGCAGCATCAGGAACAGCGGCGAGGTGTAGTTGAGCGTGACGGCGGTGGGCAGTGGCAGATGGGCAATGGCGTAGAAATACAGCATCAGCGAAACGAAGCCCGAGATGCTGCGGGTCAGGTGTACCTTCATCGCCGGCCAGGGCACCCACAACGGGCGGCGCGCGGGCAACGCGACCAGCAGGATGAAAAGAAAGCCCGCCAGGCAGCGGTAGAACACGAGTTCCGCCGTGGAGAACCCGGCGCTGCCCAACTTGACGAACACCCCCATCACGCCGAAGCACAGGCCGGCGACGACCATCCAGAACGGGCCGGATTCGGACAGGCGATTCAACAGGGATTTGAACATGGGCCAACGCTTGGGCTGAAAGAAATGAAGGCAGCCGGGGCTGCCTTCGACGGATTATCGCTCGACGCGGCCACCCCGGCGATCAGGGCGGGCCCGCATCTGGCACCGCAACCGGATCAGGCCCGGATCGCATCTCCCAGTTGCCGGCGCAGGAACTGATGGAAGTGCCGCATACCATCCTCCATCGGGCTCTGATACGGGCCGACTTCGTTGCGGCCCGCCTTGTACAGCGCCAGCCGCCCTGCTTCCATGCGATCGATGATCTCCTGGTCCTCCACGGCGGTTTCCGCATACGCAGCCTGCTCCGCCGCGAGGAATGCCGGCTCGAAATAGGCGATATCCTCGGGATAGTAGAATTCGACCACGTTCTTGTAGCTGCGCGGCCCGGTCGGAACGATGGTCGAGATCACCAGTGTATGCGGGTACCACTCGATCATCACGTTCGGATAGTAGGTGAGCCAGATCGCGCCATGGGGCGGCAGCTTGTCGCCGTAATACGTCTGCACCTGCTTGTGCCATTCGGCATAGACCCGGGAACCGGGCCGGGCGAGCGCGTTCTGCACGCCCACGGTCTGCACCGAATACCAGTCGCCGAACTGCCAGGTCAGATCATCGCAACTGACGAACTGGCCCAGCCCCGGATGGAACGGTTCGACGTGATAATCCTCCAGGTAGACCTCGATGAAGGTCTTCCAGTTGCCCACGTATTCATCCACCTGCACGCTGTGGAAGACGTAGTTGGAGAAATCCAGGTCGCGCGCGACGCCCAGATCCTTCAGGTGCGCCTCGATGTCGTGGCCGTTCTTTTCGAACAGCAGGCCATTCCACTGCACCAGTTCCGTTTCCGGCAGATGCAGGCACGGATTGCCGGGAAAATGCGGCGCGCCCAGCAACTGACCGTGCTGATCGTAGGTCCAGCGATGCAGCGGGCAGATGGTATGCGTGGCGTTACCGCGCCCCACCAGCATGCTGGCCTGGCGGTGGCGGCAGATATTGGAGAGCAGCTTGATGCCGGAATCGGTGCGCTTGAGGTAACGCGCGCCGTCGGTCATTTCCAGAACGTGATAGTCGCCCGCGTTGGGCACCATCAGCGCGTGGCCGATGTATTTGGGACCGCGCTCGAACAGGCGTTCCAGCTCAAGCTCGTAAAGCCGTTGGTCGAAGTAGGACGACACGGGCAGTTGGGTCGTCATATCCAGCTGCAAGGCGGCAGCCGTAGCCAGATTAGTCATGAATCCCACACCCCCTGGGCTAGAAGGTCTAAGACGTCTTGCCACTTGTGACGGCTGGTGACGCCGTCGACATGGATGGGTGGGCAAGCCATCACTGCAAATTGTCGGTTGAGAATCAATCCGACCCGAAAGAGCGGGGGATTGTGCCCCAACCCCCTACCCCGGGCAAGGCTGGCGTCACCGGAACTTCATGAAAAATTTGAAATTTGGTCATGCCGCCGCCCGGCGCCGGGACGGCAGCACCCTCATGCCAGGCTTCAGGAGGCCATCGCCCCCGCTACCTCCGGTTCCCCCATGTCGCGCAGGGCATTGTTCAATGCTGCGCGACAGGCCGGGCCGGCCGGCAGCATCGGCAGGCGCAATTCGTCCGCGATCCAGCCCGCCTGGGACAACGCGGCCTTCAGCGGCGCCGGGTTCGGCTCGGCGAACACCGCGCCGATCAGGGGTTGCAGTTGCCGCGCAATGCCGCGGGCCCGTTCCAGCCGCCCGGCCCGCACTGCTTCCAGCAACCATACATAGTGTTCCGGGTGAAGATGGGCCGCCGCGGCAATCGCCCCATGCGCGCCCATGCAGGCGGCGGGATAGATCAGCGCATCTTCGCCGCACAGCACTTTCAGGGGCGTTCGCGCCAGCAGCTCCCCCAGTTGCGCAAGGCTGCCGCCGCCTGATTCCTTGATGGCCGCGAATTGCGGGTTGCGTGCCAGTGCGCACACCGTCGCGACGTCGATGTTCACGCCGGTGCGATAGGGAATGTTGTACAGCACGATGGGCAGCGCGGTGGCCGCCGCCACCGCCTCGAAGTGACGCTGGATCCCCGCCTGCGACGGGCGGACATAGTACGGCGCCGCCACCAGCAGGCCATCCGCGCCCTCCTCGTCCCAGATCGCCGCCTGCTCGACCACGTGACCCGTGGCACTGCCGGAAACACCCATCACCAGCGGCACGGCCTTACCCACCGCCTGGCGCACCGCGCGATACAACGCGCGCTGCTCCGCCAGCGACAACGCCGATGCTTCGCCCGTGGTGCCGCACAGCACCAGCCCGGCAATGCCGCGCTGCGCCAGGTGCGACGCCAGCCGGGCCGCGGCCGGCAGGTCCAGCGCGCCATCGCGGAACGGCGTCACCATGGGAATCCAGATCCCTTCGAACATACAACCTCCTTGAATGATGGATAAACAATCACACCATCGAGGTCAGGCACCGGGGATCGAATCAACAACGAGGAACGAAGCAGGACATCCCGTGGGCCGAACACCCGACGGGAAACAAGCGGCCCGTCAGATGAGCGCCTGTTTTTTCGATTTCACATCCGCAACGCGCAGACGCGCCTCGCCCGGGGCGGGCGATACGGCGACGAATTGGCGTTGATGAAGCATGCGGATGCAAACCGGAAAGGAAAAAACGTCCCGACTATATCACGCGGCCGGCATGAAAAAAGCGGCCCGTCGTAACGGGCCGCTCCCCAGGCATTGACCCGACGGTCAATCGAACTGGCCGCGCTGCAGCGCCTTGTGCAAGGCCTGCCGCTGCGCCTGTCGCCTGGCCTTGCCGCTTTTGTCGTGCGCGCCGGCCACGCGCTGCCGTGCCGCCATGGCAAACGGATTGCGCGGCTTGCCGCTGGCGGGAAGCTTGATTTTCATGCCGCCACCTTTTCCAGTTGCAGTGCATATAACGGCGCGTTGCGCGCGATCTTCGAACGCTTGCCGGCCAGAAAGCGCGGCACGTCGGCACCCGAGCGAAAGCAGAACTGGCGCGGCAGATCGGTATAGATCGAACGCGGCGGCGCCCAGTCCGGGTCCAGCCCTTTCAGCCGCACATTGGATGCGGGGCTGTGATAGAACAGCCGCCGCACCCCCAGTTCCTCGCGCACGAACCAGACCGTCGCCGCCAGCATTGCCTCGGCCCATACCTTGCGGTACATCGCCAGCAGCCAGTCGAGATAACGCCGGATATCGTCCTGGCTGCCGTCGATGCCGTACAGGCGCCACGGTCGCTCGCGATAAGCGGCCGCTTCGCGCAACCAGTCGTTCTGGATTTCCTCGATCAGCACCTCGCCGGCATCCAGGTCCACATCCAGTCGCGCCCACGCCAGCGTATTGCGACCCCGTTCATTGATCGGGTGGCAGCCGAAGGAGAACGGGCTTTCCTGGTCCTGCGGCTTGAGCAATGCCTGATACAGCGCGTCGTGCCGACGGTCGAAGTTGAGCTGCAACACCAGGTTGGCCGCGCCCCGGGTGGTTTGCGAGCCTTCCCAGCAATCGAGCGATAAGGTGAAGCACAGCGGCTGCGGGTCGCCATCGGCGGCCAGTACATCGGCCACGCCGATACGGCTGCCGCCCAGTTGCGCCAGCCAGGCTTTCACCCGTGGCTTTTGCAACAACGCCGCGAACGGACTTTGCTTGAGCGCCGCCACGCTGGTCTGCTCGCCGACCACATGACGCAGCAACAGCCACGCATAGCGCTCGGGGTAGTAATTAAAGCAAGTCCGGCCTTGCGGCAGGATGCCGACGATATCGTCGGCCAACTGCTTGTCCATATGAAAACTCCAGATCCCGCCGTGGCGGGCAATATTCTTGGTCGGTACGTATTCGGAACGAGGCATCGGACTGCTTCATCTCGTTGCTCCTGGTTCGGGCCTGGCAATGCCGAGGCGTTGGTCAGCGGAAATAGTCATGGCGCCGGCTGCCATCGAAAGCAGCCGCTGGCCATGCAACAGTGTTTGAAAGGAACGGGTCGAGCCGCAGGGGCATGGATCGTTGCGCCCCAGTTTTTCGAGCAGTTCCTTCTCGCCACCGCGAATGAAGCGCATGCCGCGCTTCACCCCCGTTTCAGACGGGAACCCCTTGCGGCGTTTGGCGGTGGTTTCGAAAGCAGTGGTTGCTTTGCAGTGTCTTCATGATGTTTGCTCCTTGCATGATCCATCAGCCCTTCACGCACACCAGTTGCTTCAGGGTGTGCACCACTTCGACCAGGTCGGACTGATACGCCATCACCTGGTCGATATCCTTGTAGGCGCCGGGAATCTCATCGACCACGCCACCATCCTTGCGGCATTCCACGCCTTCGGTCTGCGCGGCGAGATCGAAGCGGTTGAAGCGCCGCCGGGCCTCGGTCCGGCTCATCCGGCGCCCCGCCCCATGCGAGCACGAGCAGAACGATTTCTCGTTGCCCAGGCCACGCACGATGAAGCTCCTGGCGCCCATCGAACCGGGAATGATGCCCAGTTGCCCCTCGTGCGCCGCGATGGCGCCCTTGCGGGTGATGAACAGACGCTCGCCGGCATGGGTTTCGCGCGCCACGTAGTTGTGGTGGCAATTGATCGCCTCGTCGGTCAGCGTGAAGGCCGGCAGGTGCGGGCGCAGCGCATCGACCACCAGCCGCATCATTTCGCGGCGGTTGACCAGCGCGTAGTCCTGCGCCCACTCCAGTGCATCGACATAATCGTCGAACAGCGTGGAACCTTCGCTGAAATACGCCAGATCGCGATCCGGCAGGTTGATCTGGTGGCGACGCATGTCCTTGCGCGCCGCCTCGATGAAATAACGTCCGATCACGTTGCCGGTGCCCCGGCTACCCGAGTGCAGCATTACCCACACCCGCTCGGTTTCGTCCAGGCACAGCTCGATGAAGTGGTTGCCACCACCCAGCGTGCCGATCTGGCACACCCATGTCTGGGCAAACTTGCGCTGCATCTTCATCAGCCCCGGATGGCGGCCGACGATGCGATCCAGCCGGTCGTCCAGCGGCCGCGCCGCGCGCTGGTGCGCCGAACCACGCACCTTGTCCCAGGCGTGATGCGCAAATCCGACCGGCACGGCGGCCTCGATCGCCGAGCGCAGGCGCGCCAGCGTGTCGGGCAGGTCCGCCGCGTTCAGCGAGGTGCGCACTGCGTTCATGCCGCAACCGATATCGACCCCCACCGCGGCCGGAATGATGGCGCCGCGCGTGGGAATCACCGAACCGACGGTGGCGCCGATTCCCAGGTGCACGTCCGGCATCGCGGCCACGTGGCCATGCACGATGGGCAGCGCGGCGACGTTCTTCAGTTGTTGAATGGCGTCCGGCTCGATCTGATCGGTCCAGACATGGACCGGCACTTTCGCGCCGGAAAAAGTCTTGAGAATGGGCATGGCCTTTGATTCCAGTACATGCCCGCATCAGGCCCGGACAGCGCCGGGCCGGAATTGCGGGCATGAAAAAGCCCCGGTCATGGCCGGGGCTTTCTAGGCGACCGGCGTGGGGCGAACACCCCCACGCCGATGGCGGAATCGGGGGTCAGTACGCGTATTGCGGAGAATATTTCTGAAGCATGGCGGGTTCTCCTTCTCAGATAATGCGGTTGACGAAAGTGCGCATTGAACGGCCGCGCCGGCCCTGGCGTCAAGCGCCTGTCATCGGCGGTGTCACTTTTTTGCACGAGCAACCAGCCTGCCGGTGCCGCGCGAACAGCGCATCGCGGCGCCGCATGCCCCATAATCGCGGCTCTGGCGCCGCCGCAACCGAATGGATTTCCCGAAATGATGAACAACGACGTACTGCGCAGCGTGCGCTACATGCTGGATCTGGGCGAGCCGCGCGTGGTGGAGATCATCGCGCTGGCCGGCCTGGATGTGGCCAAGGCGGACGTGCATGCCTTTCTGCTGAAGGAAGACGAGCCCGGCTATCGCGAATGCGACGGCAAGACGCTGGCTCATTTTCTGGACGGGCTGATCGTGTTCCGCCGTGGCCGCGACGAAAGCCGCCCGACGCCGGAGGTGGTATGGCCGGTTTCGAACAACACCATCCTCAAGAAGCTGCGCGTGGCGTTCGAGCTGAAAGAGGACGATCTGCACGCCATCCTGGCCAGCGTCGAGTTCGAGGTCTCCAAGCCCGAGCTGTCCGCGCTGTTCCGCAAGGAGGGCCAGAAGAACTATCGCCCGTGCGGCGACCAGTTCCTGCGCAACTTCCTCAAGGGGCTGACGCTGCGCCTGCGCAAGTAGGCCCGCCCCTGCCGTCCATGAAAAAGCCCACCTCGCGGTGGGCTTTCTTTTTGCACTGAACGCGCCCTAGAGCCGCGAACAAAACCCAGCGCAGCGGTTCTGGCAAGGAGCGCGAAACGCAGACAGTACGCGCAGTACGGCAAGTTCGCGCGACGCTGCCAGAAGGGTTTTGTTAGCGGCGCTCAGACGACGGCCTTCTCGGCCTCGGCCTGGTAGCTGTCGATCTGGTTGAAGTTCAGGTAGCGATACACCTCCTGCGCCTTGGCATCGATCACGCCGATGTCGGCCATGTATTCCGCGACGGTCGGGATGCGGCCCAGGCGCGAAGCGATGGCGGCCAGCTCGGCGGACGACAGGAACACATTGGTGTTCTTGCCCAGACGGTTGGGGAAGTTGCGGGTGGAGGTGGATACCACGGTCGCGCCCTCGCGCACCTGGGCCTGGTTGCCCATGCACAGCGAGCAGCCCGGCATTTCGGTGCGTGCGCCAGCCGTGCCGAAGGTGCCGTAGTAGCCTTCCTCGGTCAGTTGCTGCGCATCCATCTTGGTCGGCGGGGCGATCCACAGCTTGACCGGGATGTCGCGCTTGCCTTCCAGCAACTTGCCGGCCGCGCGGAAGTGCCCGATGTTGGTCATGCACGAACCGATGAATACCTCGTCGATCGGGGTGCCGGCCACTTCGCTCAGCACCTTCACGTCGTCCGGATCGTTCGGGCAGGCCAGGATCGGCTCCTTCACGTCAGCCAGATCGATCTCGATCACGGCGGCGTATTCGGCGTCGGCATCCGGCTCCAGCAATTGCGGGTTTTCCAGCCACGCCTCCATCGCCTTGACGCGACGCGCCAGCGTCTTGGCATCGCCGTAGCCATTGGTGATCATCGACTTCAGCAGCACGATGTTCGAATTCAGGTATTCGATGATCGGGGCCTTGTCCAGACGCACCGAGCAACCGGCGGCCGAGCGTTCGGCCGAGGCATCGGTCAGTTCGAATGCCTGTTCCACCTTCAGGTTGGGCAAGCCTTCGATTTCCAGGATGCGACCGGAGAAGATGTTCTTCTTGCCAGCCTTGGCCACCGTCAGCAGGCCCGCCTTGATTGCGTACAGCGGAATCGCGTTCACCAGATCGCGCAGGGTGATGCCGGGTTGCAGTTCGCCCTTGAAGCGCACCAGCACCGATTCCGGCATGTCCAGCGGCATCACGCCGGTGGCGGCGCCAAAGGCGACGAGGCCGGAGCCGGCCGGGAACGAAATACCGATGGGGAAGCGGGTGTGGCTGTCGCCACCGGTGCCGACGGTATCGGGCAGCAGCATGCGGTTGAGCCAGCTATGGATCACGCCGTCGCCCGGACGCAGCGAGACGCCGCCACGGTTGCGGATGAATTCCGGCAGTTCGTGGTGGGTCTTCACGTCCACCGGCTTCGGGTAGGCGGCGGTGTGGCAGAACGACTGCATCACCAGATCGGCCGAGAAGCCCAGGCAGGCCAGATCCTTCAGCTCGTCGCGGGTCATCGGGCCGGTGGTGTCCTGGCTGCCGACGGAGGTCATGCGCGGTTCGCAATAGGTACCCGGACGCACGCCCTGGCCTTCCGGCAGGCCGACTGCGCGGCCGACCATCTTCTGGGCCTGGGTGAAGCCCTTGGTCGAAGCCACCGGCAGCGTCGGCAGGCGGAACAGCGTGGAAGCCGGCAGGCCCAGCGATTCACGCGCCTTGGCGGTGAGGCCACGGCCGATGATCAGGTTGATCCGGCCACCGGCGCGCACTTCATCGAACAGCACGTCGGACTTGACCGCGAATTCGGCGACGGTTTCGCCATTCTTGATGACCTTGCCTTCGTAGGGGCGCAGTTCGATCACATCGCCCATGTCCAGCTTGCTGACATCCACTTCGATCGGCAGCGCGCCCGAATCTTCCTGCGTATTGAAGAAGATCGGCGCGATCTTGCCGCCCAGGCAGTAACCGCCGAAGCGCTTGTTCGGCACGAAGGGGATATCGTCGCCGGTCCACCACAACACCGAGTTGGTGGCGGATTTACGCGAGGAACCGGTGCCGACCACGTCGCCGACGTAGGCAATGGGATGGCCCTTGGCGGCCAGCGCGGCGATCTGCTTGATCGGGCCCAGCGTGCCCGGCTGGTCCGCCTCGATGCCCGGACGCGGGTTCTTCAGCATGGCCAGCGCATGCAGCGGGATATCGGGGCGCGACCAGGCATCCGGCGCCGGCGACAGATCGTCGGTGTTGGTTTCGCCGGTGACCTTGAACACGGTCAGCGTCACGGCCTGCGGCACTTCGGGGCGGCTGGTGAACCACTCCGCATTGGCCCACGATTCGATCACGCCCTTGGCATTGGCGTTGCCCGCGTCGGCCAGCTCCTTCACATCGTGGAAGTAATCGAACATCAGCAGGGTTTTCTTCAGGCCCTCGGCCGCGACGGTGCCGACCTCGGCATCGCCCAGCAGGTCGATCATCGGCTTGATGTTGAAACCGCCGAGCATCGTGCCCAGCAGCTCCACCGCCTTGGCGCGGCTGATCAGGGAACAGGAATCCTTGCCCTGCGCCACGGCGGCCAGGAACGCGGCCTTGACCTTGGCGGCATCGTCCACGCCGGGCGGCACGCGGTAGGTAATGAGATCGACCAGGAACGCTTCCTCGCCGGCGGGCGGGTTTTGCAGCAGTTGAACCAGGTCGGCGGTCTGCTGGGCGGTGAGGGGGAGCGGCGGAATGCCGAGGGCGGCGCGCTCGGCGACGTGCTGGCGATAGGCTTCAAGCATGGGGCAACCCTTTGCGATGGCAGTGAACCGCAGGCGCCGCAATGGGCCGCCTGCGTAGACAATCTGGCGCCGCCACATCAGCCGGTGAAGGCTGGTCAGCGGCTTGCTCAGTGGTGCGCACCCGCGCGTGTAGATTTTGCACGGTGGCGCTTGGGAGCGAAGATTACGCGCAAGCGCAGGGCGACACAAACGAGTAATCGCCACAGCGGCTGTGAGATATACTCACAGATCGTTTTGCGCCCCATTTCCATGGATGGCGCCACCTGTAGACGATCAGGCACCGTCAGCCACGCCATCCGCACGGGCTGGATCGGCCTTCGCAGGTTCCATGCAGTCACAACCTCTCGTCGCGAGGCCGCACCACCGTGTCCCAGACCCTGCCCCCGCTCAATGCACTGCGCGCTTTCGAATCGGCCGCTCGGCTGGAGAGCTTTTCCGCCGCTGCGAACGAGCTGTTCGTCACGCACGGCGCGATCAGCAAGCAGATCCGGCAACTGGAGGATTGGCTGGGGGTAAAGCTGTTCGAGCGTAAGGGCGGACGGGTGAAACTGACCGATACCGGCTGGCGTTACCTGGTGCAGGTACAGGATGGCCTGGACATCATCGCCAACGCCACCGCGCAGTTGCGCAAACCATCGCGCCAGCGTCGGCTGACGATCAACTCCACGCCCACGCTGGCCATGCATTGGCTGCTTCCCCGTCTTTCGCGGTTCCAGCACGACTATCCCGACGTCGAGCTGCGCCTGATGACCTCGGACCGCGATATCGGCCGGCTGGATGCGCCGTTCGACGTGGCGATCCGCCGTGGCCCCGGCGACTGGCCCGGCCATGTGAGCAAGCCGTTCCTGGACGAATGGGAACTGCCGCTCTGTAGCCCGCGCCTGCTGGAACGCATGCCGCTACGCGACGTTGCCGACCTCGCGCGGCACACGCTACTGCTTGCCGACACTCGCCCCTCCGCGTGGCAGCGCTGGCTGGCGCTGGCCGGCATGGCCGACCTGAAGCCTGCGGCCACCCAACAGTTCGACCACTTCTACCTGGCGCTGCAAGCCGCGATGGATGGGCTGGGCGTCACGCTCGGCCCGCTGCCGATGATGCAGGCCGAGATCGAAGCCGGCCGGCTGGTTGCGCCGCTGCCGTTGCCGGTGGTGCCGGTGCGTGGCTACTGCTGGATCGCGGCGCGCGGCGCGATGAACGACCCTGCGGTGGCGGCCTTCTGCCAATGGCTGGAGGACAGCGCCGCAGCAATGGTGCCAGCGCAGGACGCTGGTTAGGACAGGCTTGCCTGTCCGGTGCAGCAACGCGCCCGCCTTTCTTCTTTCGCTCCCCTGGTTGGATATCGATTCGCCTTAGGGCGTGTCGTCACCTGTTTCACGACAGCGTTCGGTGCAGTTCGGGATGCCGCGCCAGGAGCTGGATGCGCGGCGGTATGGATACCGCAAGCGGCCAGCTCCTGGCGCGCTGCGCCCGAAATGCGCCGAACCCGCAGGGCTGGGCCGAAAAAACACCATCCACTGCGTTGCACTCCTTGCCAATAACTGGTTATTGCCTGCGTCATGCGCCTGGTGGCTAGTGCTTTTTCGGCCCAGCGCTGCCGCGAAACAGGTGACGACACGCCCTAACACGGGATGGCACCCTGTCGTGGCGGCAATCCGACGCTTGCTTTGTCACGGTTCTGGGCAAAGATGAGTAAGTTTGTGAACAACACCGCTTCCGCGTAGTCGCACAGCAAAGAAAGCGCCGTGCGGTGACACCACCCGCCGGGACGTCAGCCAAACAAGGAGCCCGCCATGCCCCATGATCTGCACCACACGCTCAAGACCCTCGCCCTGCCGTCCGGCAATACGCTGTCCTACTACAGCCTGCCCGCGCTGGAAGCGGCCGGCGTCGGCCCGGTGAGCCGCTTGCCGGTGTCGATCCGGCTGGTGCTCGAATCGGTGCTGCGCAATTGCGACGGCAAGAAGGTGGCCGAGGAGCACGTACGGCAGCTTGCCAACTGGCAGGCCGTCGCCGAGCGGGTGGAGGAAATCCCCTTCGTCGTCGCCCGCGTGGTGTTGCAGGATTTCACTGGCGTGCCGCTGCTGGCCGACCTGGCCGCGATGCGCAGCGCAGCCGATGCGCAAGGCAAGAACCCACAGGTGATCGAGCCGCTGGTGCCGGTCGATCTGGTGGTCGATCACTCGGTACAGGTGGACGTCTACGGCCGGCCCGACGCGCTGCGGCAGAACATGCTGCTGGAGTTCGCGCGTAACCGCGAGCGTTACCAGTTCATGAAATGGGGCATGCAGGCGTTCGATACCTTCAAGGTGGTGCCGCCCGGCGTCGGCATCGTGCACCAGGTCAACCTGGAGTACCTGTTCCGGGGCGTACAGATCAAGGATGGCCTCGCCTATCCCGACACACTGGTCGGCACCGACAGCCACACCACCATGATCAACGGCGTGGGCGTGGTCGGCTGGGGCGTGGGCGGCATCGAGGCCGAGGCCGCCATGCTGGGCCAGCCGGTGTATTTCCTCACGCCGGACGTGGTGGGCGTGGAACTCAAGGGCGCGCTGCGCGAAGGTGTCACCGCCACCGATCTGGTACTGACCGTGACCGAACTGCTGCGCCGCGAAAAGGTGGTGGGCAAGTTCGTCGAATTCTTTGGCGAGGGCACGGCCAGCCTGACCGTGACCGACCGCGCCACCCTCGCCAACATGGCCCCGGAATACGGCGCCACCATGGGCTTCTTTCCGGTGGACGACAAGACCATCGCCTACCTGCGTGGCACCGGCCGGCTGGAGGCGGAAATCGAAGCCTTCGAAGCGTATTTCAAGGCGCAGAGCCTGTTCGGCGTGCCGCGCACGGGCGAGATCGACTACACCAGGACGGTCTGCCTCGACCTTGCCGGCATCGTGCCCAGCCTGGCCGGGCCCAAGCGCCCGCAGGACCGCATCCCATTGCCGGACATGAAAAAGACCTTCGCCGCGCTGTTTTCGGCCGCGCCCGCCAGCAATGGCTTCGGCAAGGATGCCGCCACCCTGGCGCAGCGCGTGGCGGTGGCATTCGCCGCCACCCAGCCGGCGAGCGAACCCCGGCAGGAAACCCCGGCCGGTGCGCCGCGCCACGAGCGTGAGATGGTGGATAACCGCCCGACGCCGGATCGCATCGATACGGGACACGACGTGGGCGTGGACCTGGGCCACGGCGACGTACTGATCGCCGCCATCACCAGTTGCACCAACACCTCCAACCCAGGCGTGCTGCTGGCCGCCGGCCTGCTGGCGCGCAAGGCCGTGGCGCGCGGGCTGACCGTCCGGCCACATATCAAGACCAGCCTGGCGCCGGGCTCGCGCGTCGTCACCGAATATCTGGAAAAGACCGGCCTGCTGGAACCGCTGGCGCAACTGGGCTTCGCCCTGGCCGGCTATGGCTGTACCACCTGTATCGGCAACGCTGGCGACCTGACACCGGAACTGAATCAGGCAATCACGCAACACGACGTGATCGCCGCCGCCGTGCTGTCGGGCAATCGTAATTTCGAAGCGCGCATCCACCCCAACATCCGCGCCAACTACCTGGCCAGCCCGCCACTGGTGGTGGCCTTTGCCATCGCGGGCACGGTGAACATCGACCTGGAGCACGATGCACTCGGTACGGGTAGCGACGGGCAGCCGGTCTACCTGCGCGACCTCTGGCCCGGCAGCGATGAGATCAACGCCTTGTTGCCTTACGCGCTGGACCCGGAGGTGTTCCGCCGGCTGTACCAGGATTTCACCAAGGATCTGGACTTGTGGAACGCGATTCCCGCCCCGGTCGGAGAGGTGTATTCGTGGCCGGAATCCACTTATATCGCCCGCCCGCCGTTCTTCGACAGCTTTTCGATGCAGACCGGCACCATCGGCGATGTGAAAGGGGCGCGGGCATTGCTGATCCTGGGCGATTCGGTGACTACCGACCACATCAGCCCCGCCGGCTCGTTCGGCGAGAACACGCCCGCCGGGCAATACCTGCGCACGCATGGCGTGGCACGCGTCGATTTCAACAGCTACGGCAGCCGGCGCGGTCATCACGACATCATGATCCGTGGCACCTTCGCCAATGTGCGGGTGAAGAACCTGATGCTGCCGGCGCACGCCGACGGCACGCGCATCGAAGGCGGCTTCACGTTGCTGGACGGGCAGCAGGTCAGCGTCTTCGATGCCGCCACCGCCTACCAGCAGCGTGGCATCCCCACCGTGGTGATTGCCGGCGAGGAATACGGCACCGGCTCCAGTCGCGACTGGGCGGCGAAAGGCACGCAGTTGCTGGGCGTGAAGGCCGTGGTGGCGCGCAGTTTCGAGCGCATCCACCGCAGCAACCTGGTAGGCATGGGCGTGCTGCCATTGCAGTTCAAGGGTGAGGACAGCGCCACCACCCTGGCATTGACCGGTGATGAGACCTTCGATGTCCTGGGCGTGGACGACACGCTCAAGCCCCAGCAGGACCTGACGCTGGTGATCCACCGCGCCGACGGCACCACCCAGCACGTGCCGGTACGCTGCCGCATCGACACCCCCATCGAAGTGGATTACTACAAGCACGGCGGCATCCTGCCCTTCGTGCTGCGCGATCTGCTGGCGCACGCCGCATGAGCGCCCGGCTCGCGCTGGCCGGCGTGCTGCTCGCTCTGCTGCCGCTGGCGGAAGCGGGCCTGAAACCCACGGTGGACCATCGCCATACCGTGGAAACCGTTGCCACCGGGCTGGAACACCCATGGTCGCTGGCTTTCCTGCCCGATGGCCGCATGTTGGTCACCGAACGACCTGGCCGGCTACGCCTGATCGACCGCCAGGGCAAGGCAGGCCCGCCCGTGGCGGGCGTGCCGGCCGTGTACGCCAGCGGCCAAGGCGGCTTGCTCGATGTAGCGCTTGACCCCGCCTTCGCGCAAAACCGGCTGCTCTACCTCAGCTATGCCGAAGCTGGCGAAAACGGTCTGGCCGGCACCGCCGTGGCACGCGCCAGGCTGGCGGAAAACGGCGCCCAGGCCAGCCTGCAACAGTTGAAGGTGATCTTCCGCCAGCAACCCAAGACACCGGGTGGCAACCACTTCGGCAGCCGGCTGGCCTTCGCGCCCGACGGCAGGCTGTTCGTCACGCTGGGCGAGCGCCAGCAACGCGATCACGCGCAAAAGCTGGACATGACCCTGGGCAAGGTGATCCGCATCGAGCCCGATGGGGCCATTCCGGCCGACAACCCCTTCAGATCGAAGGCCGGTGCACTCCCGCAGATCTGGAGCTACGGACACCGCAACCCGCAGGCGGCGGCGATCAATCCCGCCAGCGGCAAGCTGTGGACAGTGGAACATGGCGCGCGCGGTGGCGACGAGGTGAATATCCCGCTGGCGGGGAAAAACTACGGCTGGCCCATCATCACCTATGGCCGCGACTACACCGGCTTCAAGATCGGCGAAGGCACGGCCAAGGCCGGCATGGAGCAGCCCATTTACTACTGGGACCCCTCCATCGCGCCCTCGGGCATGGCGTTCTATACCGGCGACCGTTATCCCGGCTGGCACGGCAGCCTGCTGGTGGGGGCGCTCAAGGACCAGATGCTGGTGCGACTGTCGCTGGACGGCGAGCGCATCGTCGCCGAAGAACGCCTGCTCACCGACCTGAAACAACGCATCCGCGACGTACGCCAGGGGCCGGACGGCTGGGTCTACCTGCTCACGGACGAAGACGACGGCAAGGTATTACGGGTGCGGGGGCGGTAACGCTGAAAACCAACGTCCTGAAACCCAAAGGATGCGGAAAACACAGCGTCGCGCAGAAAAAAAAAACGGAATCCGCTTTGACCGGGATTTGGCCCTCACGCCGGGCACAAGCATCGCAGTAATTACTGAAGCGCCTTCTCAGTTTTTCTCTGTGATGCGCTGTGTTCTCCGCGTCCTCTGGGTTTTCAAGACATGGATTTTCCTAGCCGCCCTCGCCATTCATCAGTACGCCCCGCTGCCCGTCTGCCTGACGGCGTTGCCCTGGCAGGGGCACCTAAGCTGGTAGCCCCCGAAACCCACGGAGTGATCCGATGAGCGTCCAAGCGATTCCCACCGGCTATGAGGGCGTGGTGCCCTATCTGTTTGTCCATGACGGCGTCGCCGCGCTGGACTTCTATCGCGACGCCTTCGGCGCCGAAGAGTTGTTCCGCATGATGCATCAGGGCCAGCTTGGCCACGCCGAGGTCAAGATCGGCGGGCGCGTGGTGATGCTGGCCGCCGAATACCCGGACATGGACGCGCTGGGCCCGCTCGCACGCGGCGGCAGTACTGTCGGCCTGATGGTGTACGTGCCGGACTGTGATGCCGCCTGCCAGCGCGCCGAAGCCGCCGGCGCCACGGTTCGCAACAAGCCGGAAAACAAGTTCTACGGCGACCGCAGCGCCACGGTGGTCGATCCGTTCGGCCACGTCTGGTATCTCTCCACCCATGTCGAGGACGTGCCGCCCGATGAGCTGGAACGCCGGATGAAGGCCGAGTGCGGTTGAGTGCGCCTGCCGACCTTGCATGCAGCGAGGCAGATCAGGGCACAGCAGGCCTCCGGCAAAGCCGGATGCTCGAGGTCGGTGGCAGGCCAGGAACGGCGCACCCTGTTTGATTCCACTCCCCCCGCCCTCGCCGCCGCGAGGGAGCCTCGCTGTGCTCGGTCAGTAGCTTCGGCCCCTGTGCATTGTGCCTGCCGACCTTGCATGCAGCGAGGCAGATCAGGGCACAGCAGGCCTCCGGCAAAGCCGGATGCTCAAGGTCGGTGGCAGGCCAGGAACGGCGCACCCTGTTTGATTCCACTCCCCCCGCCCTCGCCGCCGCGAGGGAGCCTCGCTGTGCTCGGTCAGTGGCTTCGACCCCTGTGCGTTGAGCCTGCCGACCTTGCACGCAGCGAGGCAGATCAGGGCACAGCAGGCCTCCGGCAAAGCCGGATGCTCGAGGTCGGTGGCAGGCCAGGAACGGCGCACCCTGTTTGATTCCACTCCCCCCGCCCTCGCCGCACGAGCCTGGGCGACTTGGCCTTCCCACAGTGAAAATCGAGCGGCAGCAGGCCCCCGGCAGAGCCGGGCGCTTGTTGTCCTGGGTATGCCTGCATCGGCTCTTCCTGTTTGATTCCACTCCCCCGCCCTCGCCGCCGCGAGGGAGCCTCGCCGTTGCTCGATCGGCGGCTGCGGTCGGTGTGAACGAGACAGAACCCCAATGAAAAACGCCTGCATCTGCAGGCGTTTTCATGAAGCGAGGTACGGCCTTACTGGCAGTTTTTCTTGATCGCCTCTTCGGTTTCGGCCAGTTCGCGCTTGCGTTTTTCCGCATCGACAAACTCGACATTGCCCTTTTCGTTGATGGCCTTGTAGAGCTTGTTGTTGTTGAGGAAATCGTTGCGCTTGCGCGCGGCGTCGCAGGCGGCCTGATCCTTGGGCGGCGCCGCCGCGGCAGCGGGGGCGGCAGGCTTGGCTTCGGCGGCGCCCGGCACGGGCGAAGGCGCCGGTGTCGCAGCATCGGTGCGGGCCTCGTTACGGTTCGCCGGCAGCGAACTGACCGGCAGCTCCTTGGTATTGATGACCTGCGCCTTGTTCTGTCCGGGCGGCGGCGTATCGGAATAGTGCACTCGCCCGTCAGCATCCTTCCACTTGTAGATTTCCGCGCTGGCAAAGGCGGCCACGCCACACATCAATACCAGCATCATCGTCTTTTTCATCAGTTGTCCCCTTTTGAGGCGGCCCGCCCCGGCTCCGGCGCATTCGTCCATACTGCTGCAATCGCTCTAGCTTTGTTCCGCGGGCAATGCAAGCCCTTGTAGCACCTACAGACCCGTCAGCGCACGCAGCTTACATTATCCGTACCGGCTTTGCCCGCGCCTGACCGGCGATCCGGCCAAAGAAGCCTTCCATGCGCCCGCCCGCCGCCACGGGGCCGGCCATCCGTCACTTTCGAGGACTGTCCGATGAATCCGAATTTCCGCCAACGCGATTTCCTGCTCGACCACATCCGGCACACCATGGCTTTCTACGACCCTCGGGTGGTCGATCCCGCGGGGGGATTCTTCCAGCATTTCCGCGACGACGGCAGCATCTACGACCACGAAACCCGCCATCTGGTTTCGTCCACCCGCTTCGTCTTCAACTACGCGATGGCCTACCGGCAGTTCGGCAACCCGGAATACCAGGAGCGCGTGCGGCACGGCCTGGCCTTCCTGCGCGATGCGCATCGCGATCCGGCAACCGGGGGCTATGCCTGGGTCCTGCGCGGTCGCGAAGTGGTCGATGCCACGCGCCATTGTTATGGCATGGCCTTCGTGATGCTGGCCTATGCCTGCGGCGTGAAAGCCGGCATTGACGAGGCGCGCGCCTGGCTCGGCGAGGCCTACGAGGTGATGGAACGGCATTTCTGGCTGCCCGAGCATGGCGTCTACGCCAGTGAAGCCGCGCCCGACTTCACCCTCACCGACTATCGCGGCCAGAACGACAACATGCATTCGTGCGAGGCGATGCTGGCCGCCTACGAGGCCACCGGCGAGGCCCGCTACCTGGAGCGCGCGCAATTGCTGGCCAGCAACTTTACCCGTCGCCAGGCGGGCTTCACCGGTGGGCAGGTCTGGGAGCATTTCAAACCGGACTGGACCCCCGATCTGGATTACGCCAAGGGCGACAAGACCAATATCTTCCGCCCCTGGGGGTTCCAGACCGGCCATCAGACCGAATGGGCCAAGCTCCTCTTGATCCTGGAGCGCCACGCGCCGGCCGACTGGCTGCTGCCGCGCGCGCAGGAACTGTTCGACCACGCGATGCGGGATGGCTGGGACGCCACGCACGGCGGGCTGATCTATGGCTATGACCTGGAAGGCAAACCCTACGACGAGGACAAGTATTTCTGGGTGCAGGCCGAATCGTTCGCCGCAGCGGCGCTCTTGGCGGCACGGACCGGCGATGAACGCTACTGGGCCTGGTACGACCGCATCTGGGCGTATGCCTGGCAGTACTTTGTCGATCACCAGTACGGCGCCTGGTTCCGCATTCTCACTCCCGATAACCGCAAGGTGGACGATCTCAAATCGCCCGCGGGCAAGACCGACTATCACACGATGGGCGCCTGCTATGAGGTGCTGAACGTGGTCTGACCCCGCTTGGCGCTGGGACGGGAATGTTGAAAAACACCGATCAGGGTACGCCCTATCGGTGTTTTTTCTTATGGGACAAGCGCATAACCGCTGGCAAAATAAGGACTTGCAAACGTTTCGCTTTGGGCGAGCCGGCTTGCAAGCTTCATCTCTCTCCTCTGATTGGCGCACGCACGAGCGTGCGTTTTTTTTGCCATGTGCATCGAGATGGACGCTTCATTAATGAAGTTTAACGATGCTTCGCCGGTGAAATCCTTTATAAACCGCCCAAGCGGGCTTACTGCCCAATTCCCCCGCCTACCACGCCGACCGGCCCCGACGCACAGCTCAACCATGCTGTAAGGCCACGCGATAACCCATGGTAGGAGTTTCACCCGAGAGAGGAGCTTCCAATGTCCGCATCGCAACACAGCATCAGCCCCAAGACCAACGGCACCGAGCCGGCGCTCAGCGCCATCAACCTGTTGCAACGCGACCTTGATTCCGGCTTGTTCAAAGCCCTGTCCGAACCGACCCGCCAGCGCATCGTCTCGGTGCTGCTGCAACATGGCCGGCTGAGCATCATGCAGATCAAGGCCTATTTCCCGCAGGATCGCTCCGTCGTATCGCGCCATCTCAAGTTCCTGCGCGAATGCGGCCTGGTGATCTGCACCCAGGAAGGCCGTTATTCGTACTATGAACTGAGCGGCTCCGAGATCATGCGCAAGCTGCAAAGCATCCTGGGTCACATGCAGATCCTGATGCGCAACTACTACCCCGAACAGTGGGCCTCGTTCGAGAAGCAGCAAGGCGAACAGCTCGCCGCATAAAAAAACGGGATGGCCGCAAGGCCATCCCGGGAGCAATGGCATGGTGGACAACCATGCCGGGGGGTGCGTAGCAAACGCTACGCCGTGAACCATGCGTGCATCGTAATGCAGCAATAACAGCTCGTATGCAACCTGGAACAAGCTTGCTGAATCCAGACTGCCAGTAAATTTCACACAGTTGACAATATAGAAGCTAAATTGCTGCATAGCAACATGATTACTGATAGACGCCGGCTTTCCCCCACCACGCGGTTCCGCATATCGGCACACCGCTGCGACACCCAATGAAAAACGCCACCTCGAGGTGGCGTTTTTCATTGCGGCAGCAAGGATCGGCGGGCCGCCGCGCTAGTCCACCAGAGCCTGCGATACAGGCTCCGGTACCGGCTCCGGCAAGGGGGCCGCGACGGGCTCGCCCTCCAGCGTCACCTGTTCGATCTCATTGAAGCGTTTGGAGATCTTTTCGCTGGTGATACTGACCTGCTGGACATCGTCGTTGGCCTGGCGGATATGTTGCGCCAGCCGCTTCATGCGATCGTCGAAGCGGTTGAACTCCTGGCTCAGCCGGCCCAGCGCATCCTTGATGATGTGCACCTGTTTGCGGGTTTCCACATCCTTGATCACCGCGCGCGCCGTGTTGAGCACTGCCATCAGGGTGGTCGGCGACACGATCCAGATGCGCCGGGCCATCGCGTACTGCACCAGTTCGGGATGGTGCGCATGGATCTCGGCAAACACTGCCTCGGCCGGGATGAACATCACGGCGCCGTCGGCGGTCTCGTTGGGGATGATGTACTTGGTGGCGATATCGTCG
This sequence comes from Chitiniphilus eburneus, assembly GCF_005048205.1. Taxonomy (GTDB): domain Bacteria; phylum Pseudomonadota; class Gammaproteobacteria; order Burkholderiales; family Chitinibacteraceae; genus Chitiniphilus; species Chitiniphilus eburneus. The sequence continues at coordinate 86,076 of NZ_SUMF01000009.1, read as the reverse complement.
ACATGCTTCTTCACATCGGCGACGAACAGCCGCGCGATCAGCGTGCGGTTCGCGCCCGGCTGATACATGCGGTGGTAGTTCTCCAGCGGGAACTTGGCATCCACCGCCACGGTGCCGGTGGGCTCGGGCAGGTGCAGGATGCAATCGGCCCGGGTGCCGTTCGACAGGGTGGCCTGGAGTTCGTAGACCTGCGCCGGCAACACATTGCGCACCAGGTGTTCCAGTTGCACCTCGCCAAACGCGCCACGGCTGCGCTTGTCGCCCAGCAGCTCTTGCAGGCTGACCACGTTGGTGGTCAGGCCATCGATCTTCTTCTGGGCCTCGTCGATGGTGGCCAGCCGCGCCATGACGCTGGCAAAGGTTTCGTTGGTCTTCTTGAAGCCTTCGTCCAGTCGCTCGGTCACCTTGCCGGAGATCTCGGCCAGGCGGCCATCGGCGGTCTTGGTCAGCTCGCCCACCGTCTGCGTCAGGCGCTCGGTGTTCTGCGCCAGCACCGCTTCGATCTTCGCCATCTCGCGCGCCGACTGTTCGGCCAGCATGGTGGACAACTTGAGCAGCACGTCCTCGCGCAAGGTGTCCTGCTTGCTCTGCACGGTGCCGGAAATCTCGGCCAATTGGTGCTGCGCCTGCTCGCGCGCCTCCGCCAGGCTGGTGGTCAGCGAAAGGCGCAATGTAGCCAGCGAATCCGTCAGTGCGGTTTGCAGGCGGCTTTGCGCTTCGCGCGTTTCCTTCATCTCGGCCCCGACGGCGCCACGCAGGCGTTCGAAGCTTTCGCCCATGCTGTCGCGCAGGCGGTCACCGGAGCGGCTGACCACCTCCTGCAACAGCGTGCCATGCTGGGTCAGGCCCGCCTGGATCAACTCGGTCTGCCGCGTCAGGCCCGCATGCAGGTCGGTCAGCATCGCGCGATGCCGTGCCTCCATGTCTTCCTGCAAGGTGGCCAGCACATCCTGCTGGGCGCGCGCCAGGTACTGCAGGCGCACCACCACCAGCGCGCCGGCCAGCAACACCATCAGCGTGGTCAATCCGAAAAGCATTTCCAGCATGTTCGTACATCCTCAGACATCGGCCTCGGGGAGGCCGACAGGGGTAACGGCGTTTCAATGTGAAATCGCCACGTGCACCCATGGTCCACAAGCATGGGCCGGGCAAGAAAGAGCAGGCGACCAGGCGGCACCCGGTGGGACGACAGGTCATCCGCCACGGTTTCGACACCTTGCGACCAATGCGCCGTCCGGATGTCGAAGCGCGCGCCAGGACAGGGGCATGGGCCGGGAAGGCCCTATGCCAAATTAGCCCGAATTGTAGGCCCTGCGGCCCGGTCGTGTATCATCCGGCCATGTCCGATCTCACCGCGCGCACGCTGCGCCTGATCACTTTTTGCCTGGCAAGCCCATTTGTCTTCGCCGCCCCGCAGGACTTGCGCGCGGTGCAGGACGCGGTTGCCAACTGGCTGGATGTGCAGCTTGCGCCCACGCCAGGCGCCAGCTACCGGCTGGGCGAAATCGACAACCGATTAAGACTCGACGGCTGTCTGCAACTGGATCTGCAATTGCCGCAGGGCTATCGCCTCGTGGGCAAGACCATGGTCCGGGTCCGTTGCATCGAAGGCGCGCGCTGGGCTGTCAACTACCCCGTGACCGTCTCCATCCTCGCCACCTACTATGTGGCGGCGCGTCCCCTGGCCAGTGGTCGTACCTTGCAGATGGGCGATCTGGCACCCCAACAGGGCGATCTGGCGCAACTGCCCGGCAGCGTCATCCTCGACCCGGCGATGGCCGTGGGGCGGGTGCTCAACTCCGCGGTCAGCCAGGGGGGCGCGCTGCGCGGCGAGATGCTGCGCGCCGCGACCTCGGTGCGCCAGAACCAGCGCGTGCGGGTGGTGTTCCACCTGGATGGCCTGGAGGTCACCAACGAAGGCGTGGCGCTGAACAATGCCGCCGTGGGCGAAGTGGTGCGCGTCCGGGTAGGCAACAACCAGATCGTTTCGGGAGTCGCGCTGGAAAACGGCAGGGTGCAGGCGTCGCAATAGCCCGCGCTAGCCGGGCAAGGCGTCCGCCGCCCAGCACAGCCGATCGCGCCCGGCATGCTTGGCCGCGTAGAGTGCGTGATCGGCATGGTCGATGAGCGCTTCGGCGCTCAGGTTGCCGCCGGCATGCCAGGCCAGCCCCACCGATATCGTGATCCGGCCCAGCTGGCTATCCTGCCAGGTCACCTGTAACGCCCTCACCTCGTCCATCAGCCGCTCCGCCCAGGCCAGCGTGCCGTCCCGACTCACGTTGGGCAGCAAGGCGGTGAACTCCTCGCCGCCAAAGCGGCAGATGATGTCCTCGGCACGCCCCAGTTGCCGCAGGCATTGCGCCAGCGCCACCAGCACTGCGTCGCCCGCTTCGTGTCCGTAGCGGTCGTTGTACTGCTTGAAGTGATCGATATCGATCATCGCCAGCCCCAGCGGATGCCCACCGCGCCGGGCCCGCGCCAGTTCACGCTGCATGCATTCGTCCAGGTAGCGGCGGTTGTAGAGGCCGGTCAACGGGTCGGACACCGATTGCAGCCGCAGCGTTTCGCGCAATTGCAGGTTGGCCAGCGCCAGCGAAATCTGCTCGACCGCCGACTGCGCCAGTTGCCGTTCCGGCTCCGTCAGCCAGGGGCCGCGATCCGGCTGAGGCGCCCAGACGGTGAGCAGCCCCAGGTTGCGGCCTTGCGCGGTCATCGGCACGCAGAGCGTTTCGTGCCGCGAGCGCATCATGTGGTGGCGGCAGCGCGCCGGATGGTTGTCGGCGCCGCGCCAGTGTACCTGGCCCAGCCGCAGTGCCCAGCAGTCGTCGGTCTCGATGTCGTCGCCCTCGACGGCCCCCTCGCCCCAGCTCGCCTCCAGCGCCAGCATGCCGCCGGACGGCCGATTGACGAACAACTGGCCGGCACCGCCAGGAAACAACTGCGGCATCTGGTTGGCGATGACCTCCTTGGCCTCGTCGAACGAGCGGCAGCAATCGAGCATCCGCCCCAGATCGCGCAGCAGGGTGACTTCCACGTTGCGGCGACGCATGGCCTGCATGCCGATCTGCAATGCCCCGTTAGCCTGCCGCAGCGCATCGCTCACCGCTTCGCGTTCCTCCACTTCGCGCGTCAGGCGCTTCTGCTGCTCGTTCAGGGCCTGCGCGCCGCGCAGCAGGCGCCACACCGCGCCGAGAACACCAACGCACAGCAGCAGCACCACGGTGAAGAACGCACTGGCCAGGCCCAGCAACACCGCGCCGTCGCGCTTGCGCAAATCGATCTGCGCATCCAGTGCCGCCAGTTGATCGCTCATGCGGGCCAGCCCGGGTTGCCGTTCATCCTGCGTGCGCAGTTGATGGATGATGTCCGCTTCGTTCTCGATACCCGACAGCGTCACCTTGTAGATTTCATACAGCAACGCGCCGCTTCCTCCGATCATCGCCACCAGCAGCACCCCGCCCAGCAACCCCAGGTGCCAGCGGCGCCACACTACCGCGGCGCTGGCGCCCGACTGGGGTGCGATGACCGAATACAACGGCGCCAGCAGGGCGACCCCCATCAACAGGAAGGCGAACAGCCCGATGCCGATGCCCAGCAGGATGTTGTCGTCCAGGGCGGAAGTCGCGGTGCATAGCGCGCCCGGCGCGAAATGCGCGGCCTCCATCGAGGTGTAATGCATGCCGGCGATGGCCACGGCCATCAGCAGCGCGCCACCGATGCGTTGCAGCATGCGATGAGGGAGATCGCGGCGGCTCAGCCTGGCCCCTAGATGAATCGCCGCCATCGATGCCAGCACCGCAATGGCCATCGACTGCGCCATCCATAGCCAGTCGTAGTGGATGGGGGGCGACATCCGCATCGCGGCCATTCCCACGTAGTGCATGGCGCAAATGCCCGCGCCGGCCAGCAACCCGCCAAAAGCGGCCTGCCGCCAACTCAACCGTTTGCGGACCGCCAGCAACGCCACCGGCAAGGCGGCAAACAGGGCAAGCAGCAGCGACAACAGCGTGATGGGCAGGTCATAGGCAATGTGGATCGGCAGGCGGAAGGCAATCATGCCGATGAAATGCATGGACCAGACGCCGCACCCCAGCGCCACGGCGCCGCCCGCCAGGGCGGCACGGCGTGCCCAGCCCTGCTGGAAGGCTGCGCGCCCGATCAGGTCGAGCGCGGTATAGGAGGCAAGCAGCGCGACGACAAAGGAAAGCGCCACCAGCCATTGGTCGTAATCGCCCGACATCGACCTCTCCCGCGAGCCATACCCTCAAATATTAGGAAAATCAAATATTGATCACCAATGACGATCGCACCGTCCAGGCACGGCGAACTGACAAGAGGTCGCTTCACCGCTAAAATGTCCGGTTTTGCAAAGGATTACGCGCGAGCGCCATGCGTCTTCTTCGCGGTACGGCCCTAGCCGCCCTTCCCCCCTGTGCTCTGACCATCGGCAACTTCGATGGCCTGCACCTCGGCCATCGCGCCATGCTCGCCGAACTGCGCGGCGCCGCCGCATTGCGCGGCCTGCAAACCGCCCTGCTTACCTTTGAGCCGCATCCGCGCGAGTTGTTCGCGCCCAAAAGCGCGCCCACCCGCCTGACCAGCCTGCGCGAGAAGATCGAACTGCTCTCGGGCGAAGGCATCGACCACCTGGTCATCCAGCGTTTCGACACCCGCTTCGCCGGCATCGAGGCGCTGCATTTTCGCGATCACATCCTCGCGCGCGAACTGAACACGCGTTATCTGCTGGTTGGCGACGACTTCCGCTTCGGCGCCAAGCGTGCCGGCGACTTCGCCTTGCTCAAGGCTTCGACCGCATTCGAGACCCATAGCCTCGCCACCGTTGCGCTGGATGGCGAACGCATCTCGTCCACCACGGTGCGCGATGCGCTGGCCGACGGCAATCTGGCGCATGCGGCCGATCTGCTGGGACGCCCCTATTCGATTTCCGGCCGCGTGGTCGGCGGCGACAAACTGGGACGCGAGCTGGGCTTTCCCACCGCCAACATCCAGCTGCGCCACAACCGCCCGCCGATGCTGGGCATCTTCGTGGTCAGCGTGGAAGGGCTGGAGCGCAACTACCAGGGCGTCGCCAGCCTGGGCGTGCGCCCCACGGTGAAAGGGGCCGATGCCAGCCCGGTACTGGAGGTCTACCTGTTCGATTTCGATCGCCAGATCTATGGCGAACACCTGCGGGTGAACTTCCTGGCCAAGCTGCGCGACGAAGTGAAGTTCTCCGGCCTGGAGGCCCTGGTCGCGCAGATCGGCAAGGACTGCGACGACGCCCGCGCCTGGTTCGCGACGAGGGGCCAATGAACCGCCGCCCGGGAACCGCCCACCCAACGCTCATCCGGGACGCTGGATAAACCGCCGTCCCACCCATACCTCTTACGGATCTTCCGAGTTCACAAACCCATGGCCGACAACAAATACCCCGTCAACCTGCTCGATACGCCGTTCCCGATGCGAGGCGACCTCGCCAAGCGCGAGCCGGGCTTCCTGAAGCAATGGCAGGACATGCAGCTCTATCGCAAGCTGCGCGAACGGGCCAAGGCGCAGAACCGTCCGCTGTTCATCCTGCACGACGGTCCCCCCTACGCCAACGGCGAAATCCACCTCGGCCACGCGGTGAACAAGATCCTCAAGGACATCATCGTCAAATCCAAGAGCCTTGCCGGTTTCGACGCACCCTACGTGCCGGGCTGGGATTGCCATGGCCTGCCGATCGAGCACCAGATCGAAAAAATCTGCAAGGGCGACGCCAAGGCAGTGAAGGCCAACCCGGAAACGCACGCGCGCATCGTCGCCTACCGCAAGGAACACGGGCTGGACGCCAAATCGCTGGAACTGCCGCCGTCGTTCATTCGCGAGCTGTGCCGCGACTACGCCGCACGCCAGGTGGACATCCAGCGCCGCGACTTCATCCGCCTGGGCATCATCGGCGACTGGGAGAACCCCTACCGCACGATGGATTTCAAGACCGAGGCCGACATCGTGCGCACGCTGGGCCGGATCAACGCCAACGGCTACGTGACCCGTGGCCAGAAGCCGGTGCACTGGTGCGTGGACTGCGGCTCGGCGCTGGCCGAAGCCGAGGTGGAGTACGAGGACAAAGTATCCCCAGCCATCGACGTGGCTTTCCGCGTGGCCGATACCGATGCGCTGTCGCGCGCCTTCGGTGGCACCGCCATCGCGGGTGACGCCCATGCCGTGATCTGGACCACCACCCCGTGGACGCTGCCCGCCAACCAGGCCGTCACCGTCCATCCCGAACTGACCTACGACCTGATCGACACCCCCAAGGGCCTGCTGCTGCTGGCCAGCGATCTGGCCGAAGGCGCGCTCAAGCGCTACGAACTGGAAGGCATGATCGTCGCCCAGGCCAAGGGCGCCGCGCTGGAAGGCGTATTGCTGCAACACCCGTTCTACGAGCGCAAGGTGCCGCTGATCCTGGGCGAGCACGTCACCACCGAGGCCGGCACCGGCCTGGTACACACCGCGCCCGCGCACGGCCTGGACGACTATATCGTCGGCCTGAAGTATCACCTGCCCACCGACAACCCCGTGGGCGACGATGGCCGTTTCATCTCCACCACCCCGCTGTTCGCCGGTAAGAGCGTGTGGGAAGCCAACCCGCTGGTACTCGAAACGCTGCAAGGCAGTGGCGCGCTGCTGGCCAACAAGAAGCTGGAACACAGCTACCCGCATTGCTGGCGCCACAAGACCCCGATCATCTTCCGCGCCACCGCCCAGTGGTTCATCGCGATGGAAAAGGATGTCGCGGGCGATACGTTGCGCGGCGTAGCCAATCGCGCGGTCGAGGCCACCGAGTTTTTCCCGGCCTGGGGCCGTGCGCGGCTGGAATCGATGATCGGCAACCGCCCGGACTGGTGCATCAGCCGCCAGCGCAACTGGGGCGTGCCAATGACCTTCTTCGCGCACAAGGAAACCGGTGCGCTGCACCCGCGTTCGGACGAACTGCTGGAGCAGGTGGCGCAACGCATCGAGCAGGAAGGCATCGAGGCCTGGTTCAAGCTGGATGCCGCCGAGCTGCTGGGCGACGACGCCGCGCACTACGCCAAGCTGAAGGACACGCTGGACGTGTGGTTCGACTCCGGCTCCACCCATTACGCCGTGCTGCGCCAGCGCCCCGAACTGCGCTGGCCGGCCGACCTGTACCTGGAAGGCAGCGATCAGCATCGCGGCTGGTTCCAGAGTTCGCTGCTGATCGGCTGCGCCACCGAGGGCCGCGCGCCCTACGACCAGTTGCTCACCCACGGCTTCACCGTGGACGAGCACGGCCGCAAAATGTCCAAATCGCTGGGCAATGGCATCGAACCGCAGGAAATCTTCAATACCCTGGGCGCGGACATCCTGCGCCTGTGGATCGCCAGCGCCGACTACTCCGGCGAAATGTCGCTGTCGCAGGAAATCCTCAAGCGCACCACCGATGCCTACCGCCGCGTGCGCAACACGCTGCGCTTCCTGCTGGCCAACCTGTCGGACTTCGATCCGGCACGGGCGCTGCCAGTGCATGAACTGCTGACGCTGGATCGCTACGCGCTGGTCGAACTGGATGCGTTCCAGCAGCGCGTCACCGCGCTGTACGGGCGCTACGAGTTCCACTCCGCCGTGCAGGAACTGCACGCGTACTGCTCCGAGGAGCTGGGCTCGTTCTACCTGGATGTGATCAAGGATCGCCTCTACACCATGGGCGCGGATGCCGAAGGCCGCCGCTCCGCCCAGACCACGCTGTGGCACATCACCCAGACGCTGGTGCGGTTGCTGGCACCGATCCTCTCGTTCACCGCGCACGAAGCCTGGGAAGTGCTGCGCGGCCTGGATGGCAGCCTGGAAGAAAACGTGCAACTGGCCACCTGGCATGCCGTGCCGGCCGTGGGCGACGCCGCCGCGCTGGCTGCATCGTTCGCGTTGGTGCGCGAAGTACGCGCCAACGTGCAGAAGGAAATCGAAGTGCAACGCGCCGACGGCAAGCTGGGCTCCAGCCTGCAAGCCGAAGTGGCCCTGCACGCCTCCGGCGACACGCTGCACGCGCTGCGCGCGCTGGGCGACGAGCTGAAGTTCGTGCTGATCACCTCGCGCGCCACCGTGGCCGAGGGCGACGACCAGATTGCCGTCACGCCATCCGAAGCCGCCAAGTGCGAGCGCTGCTGGCACTACACCAGCAGCGTCGGCAGCCATGCAGATCATCCGGGCCTGTGCGCGCGCTGCCACGGCAACCTGTTCGGCAATGCCGAGGTGCGTGCCCATGCGTAATGCCTGGCCCGTCGGGGCCAGCCGCCGCCGGCTCGCCCCTCTCCCCCCTCGCTGCGGCGAGGAAGCCTCGCTTTGCTCGAAAGGGTGCTGAATTCATGACGGTCGATCGAATCCCCTCCGCTTCCAGCGGACCCGGCGCTTTCTGGCGCTGGATCGCCGTGGCCTTCGTCGTGATCGTGCTCGATCAGATCACCAAGCACGCGGTGGAAGCCCGTTTCGTCTACGGCGAGCAACTGGCGGTCATCCCGGGCTTCTTCAACCTGACCCTGGCCTACAACCCCGGCGCGGCGTTTTCGTTCCTGGCCGACGCCGGCGGCTGGCAGCGGCATTTCTTCACCGTGCTGGCGGCGGCGGTCTCGGCCTGGATCGTGTTCATGCTGCGGCGGCATCACGGCGAAACCCGGCTCTCGCTGGCGCTGGCGCTGATCATGGGCGGCGCGCTCGGCAACGTGATCGACCGTATCCTGCTCGGCCATGTGATCGATTTCATCCACGTCTACTATCGCGACTGGGACTACCCGGCGTTCAACCTCGCCGATTCGGCCATCTGCATCGGCGCGGCGCTGATGGTCTGGGACAGTTTCCGCAGCAAGCCCGCGCCGGAGAAACAGGCATGAACAAACCCATGCAGATCATCCTGGCCCAGCCGCGCGGCTTCTGCGCCGGCGTGGACCGCGCCATCGCCATCGTCGAAACGGCGCTGGCCAAGTTCGGCGCCCCGATCTACGTGCGTCACGAGGTGGTGCACAACAAATTCGTGATCGAGGACCTCAAGCTGAAAGGCGCGATCTTCGTCGAGGAACTGGCCGACGTTCCGGCCGGCAACACGGTGATCTTTTCCGCGCACGGCGTCTCGCAAGCGGTGCGGCGCGAGGCAGAGACCCGTGGCCTCGCCGTCTACGACGCCACCTGCCCGTTGGTGACCAAGGTGCACCTCGAAGTGAAGCGCCTGCGCGATCAGGGCTTCGAGATCATCATGATCGGCCACAAGGGCCACCCCGAGGTGGAAGGCACGATGGGCCAATCCGAGGGCGGCATGCTGCTGGTCGAGGACGCCACCGATGTGGCGACATTGAAGGTCGCCAATCCGGAGAAGCTGGCGTACGTCACGCAGACCACCCTGTCGGTGGACGATACCCAGGTGGTGATCGACGCGCTGCGCGCCCGGTTTCCGGACATCGTCGGGCCCAAGAAGGACGACATCTGCTACGCCACGCAGAACCGCCAGGACGCGGTGAAGCAACTGGCGGCGGAAGTGGATACCGTGATCGTGGTCGGCTCGCCCAACAGCTCCAACTCCAACCGCCTGCGCGAAGTGGCCGCCAGCCTGGGCATCGATGCCTACATGGTGGACAACGAAACCGAGCTGAAACCGGAATGGTTCACCGAGGGCGCCCGCGTCGGCATCACCGCCGGGGCATCGGCGCCGGATATCCTGGTGCAACGCGTCATCGACCGCATTCGCGGCCTGGGCGCGGATTCGGTGACGCCAATGCCGGGCATCGAGGAAAACGTGGTGTTCTCGCTGCCCAAGGGCCTCGCCTGATTGGTGTGGCCTTCGCAAAAAGCCCCGCTCGCAGCGGGGCTTTTTGTTGGCCCGGGGCCAGATCAACCATCGTGCAGCAACTGCACCAAGGGCTGGAAATACGCCGCCACCGCTGCCGACTGCAACGAGGCGCGCAGCGCCAGATCGCGCGCCAGTTCGCGCAGGCGCCAGCGGATCTCGCGCAGCACCAGGCTCAGCTCGAACCGCAACCAGCCGCTGGCATCGCCGATCAGCGCATCGAAATGCGGCTTGTCCGTCACCACATCCAGGCCAGTGCTGGAAAATGCGCGCTGGATCAGGACGAAGCGCGCCTCCACGCGCGCCAGCAATTGCACGCATGCCTCGCCATGCTGGCCCACCTCGGCGCGGCATCGCCCGAGCACTTCGGCGCCCACCGCGATCTTGCGCAGCAGCGCGTGCATATCCTGAACGTATTCGGTGTCCGGCATCTGGTACTCGCTGACCCGCGCCTCGCCCAGCGCCTGCGAGACCACCGACACCAGCACGGGGTCGTACTCCACCGGCACGATGCGCAGCGCCACCTCGGCCCGCTCCAGCGGGTATGCGCCATGCTCGGTCAGCGAGGCGATCATCTCCGCCGCCGCCAGCACGCGGCCCGCACGCGACAGGTTGGGCGCGGCGATGCCGCGCGGATAACCACCGCCGTCGCCGCGCTCATGGTGTTGCAGGATGGCTTCGGTCACCTCGGACGGCATGCCGCACACCTCGCCCGCCAGCGTCGCGCCGACCACCGGATGCACCGATACATGCCGCCAGGCCTCGGGGGTCAGGACCTGCCGCCGATCCAGGTGGCGCTGGTCGATATAAAGCTCGCCGATATCGTGCAGCAACGCCGCCGACGCCAGCACGCCCAGTTCGGTTTCGGTGAGCTTGAGCCGGCGCCCCAGGCCCAGCGACAGCAAGGTGACCAGTACGTAGTGCCGCAGGCTGTTCGGATCGTGGGCGCACGCCACCGTCAACATGTTGACGACGGCAGGGTTGAGCGGAATATCGCGCAGGCGCGGCAACAGGCCAAAATCGGCGAACAGCGGTGCGAGACCCGGGTTGTCTTCGATGACTGTCTGGCCAATCTGGATCAGCCGGTTGGCATCCACGCCCTGGCTCACCTGAAGGCAGCTTTCCAGGGGTTTCTTCAGCTTGTGGATGATCAGGCGCTGCTGCACGGATGGCGAGATGCGGGCGCCTTTGGCCAGCAACTTGATGCCGTTTTCGGTGTAGATATCCTCACTGGTTTCGATCTCGTGATGCTCGGCGGCGGTCACGACCCGATCCAGATAGTGGTGATTCACCACGGCCAGACTGTCGGCTTCCATCCTTTCGGTCCCTCCCGGACTCTTGGTCTGCCGCTCGGTCAGCGGCTATTTCAGTTTTTTCTCATATACAACGTGCATAGTCGAACGATGGCGCCCCGCTGGCAAGCACTGATAACCACCGTTTATCGGCAATCGTAAGCCTTCCATCCCGGGGCACAGCAGGCGGGAAACCCCGCCAGGCCAAGCGCGGCGCGGCCTGGCGGCGTACAATCCCCGCCCATGAACGCCGCACCGCCTGTCCCCGTCCCCTGCTTCCATTGCGGCGAGCCGGTTCCCGACGGACTCAACCTTCCCATCCGTTATCGCCAGCAGGCGCAACCGGCCTGCTGCGCCGGCTGCCAGGCCGTGGCACAGAGCATCATCGATGCCGGGCTGGGCGATTACTACGCGCAGCGCGAGCGTCCGGCGGACCGTGCCGCGCCACTGGCGGATGAACTGCTGGAACAACTGCGGCTGTACGACGACCCCGCGCTGCAAACCGGCTTTGTCCACGTCGAGGGCGACGCGACGCGCGAAGCGTCGCTGATGATCGAAGGCATCGTCTGCGCGGCATGTGTCTGGCTGAACGAGCGGCAACTGGCGCGCGTGCCCGGGGTGTTGGCGGTATCGATCAACTACAGCACCCATCGGGCACGGGTGCGCTGGGACGAAAGCCGCGTCCAGCTTTCGCAGATCCTGCGCGCAGTGGCCGCCATCGGTTACCGTGCACAGCCCTACGATGCGGCACGCCAGGAGGCCGCCCAGGAAAAAGCGCGCAAGCGTGCGCTGTTCCGGCTGTGGGTCGCTGGCCTGTCGATGATGCAGGTGATGATGTTCGCAGTGCCCATCTACATGGCGCGCGACGGTGAGATCGATGCGATCTGGCTCAATCTGATGCACTGGGCCAGCGGTCTGCTGACACTGCCGGTGGTGCTGTATTCGAGCTGGCCGTTCTATACGTCGAGCTGGCGCGACCTGCGGCGCGGCCGCGCGGGGATGGATCTGCCGGTCAGCGTCGGCGTGCTGTCGGCGTTCATCGCCAGTGTCGTCGCGCTGTGGTCGGGCCACGGCCAGGTGTATTTCGATTCGGTCTCGATGTTCGTGTTCCTGCTGCTGGCCGGCCGTTACCTGGAAACGCGGGCGCGGCAGAAGGCGGGCGCCGCGCTGGAAGGGCTGGTCAGGCTGATCCCCGCCTTCGCCCATCGGCTGGCGGACTGGCCACGTCATGCGCAGCCACATGAAGCGGCAGTCACCACCCTGGTTCCGGGCGATGTGTTGCTGGTACGCCCTGGCGAAACCATTCCCATCGATGGCGTCGTACTCGACGGCAGGGCCGAAGTCGACGAAGCGCTGCTGACCGGCGAAAGCCGTCCGATCGCCAAGGCCCCTGGCGACGGCGTGACCGGCGGCACGGTCAACCGGGGCTCGCCGCTGGTGGTCCGGGTGGAACAGGTGGGCGAAGCCACGCGCCTGGCCGGCATCGTGCGCCTGCTCGACCGCGCGCTGGCCGAAAAACCGCGCGTGGCCTTGATTGCCGACCGGGTATCCGGCTGGTTCGTCGCCGCCCTGCTGCTGGTCGCGGCGGGAACCTGGCTGTACTGGCACCTGCACGACCCGAGCCATGCACTACCCATCACCGTCGCGGTTCTGGTGATCTCCTGCCCGTGCGCGCTGTCGCTCGCGACACCCGCCGCGCTGACCGCCGCCACCGGCGCACTGGCGCGCCGTGGCGTGCTGATCACCCGTGGCCATGCGCTGGAAGCGCTCTCCGCCGTGACCCACGTGGTATTCGACAAGACCGGCACCCTGACCCAGGGCACGCCACGGGTGGTGGACATCACCTTGTGGCGCGGCGACGAAGCCAGCGCCCGGCAACTGGCGGCCGCGCTGGAAGCCCATTCCGAGCACCCGCTTGCCCGCGCGCTGCGCGGGGAAACCTGGTTCAGCGCGCGCGATGTGGTCAATCACCCCGGCGGCGGCCTGACCGGCATCATCGACGGCGTGCCCTTCGCCATCGGTGGCGCACAGTTCGTTGCCCAAGCCACCGGGCACCCCGTCCCGCAGGACGAATCGGGCCATACCCGCGTGGCGCTGGCCGATTCGGCGGGCTGGATCGCCGATTTTCACCTGGCCGACACCGCGCGCGACGATGCGGCCGCCACGGTGCGGCACCTTCGTGCCGCCGGGCTGGCCGTCCACCTGCTCAGTGGCGACCGGGCCGCCGCCGCAGGGCAAATGGCGGCGCAGTTGGGAATCGACCAGGTCGCCGCTGGCGTATCGCCGGAGGGCAAGCTGGCCTATCTGAAAGCGTTGCAGGCCGGCGGCGCACGGGTGCTGATGGTGGGCGACGGCGTCAACGACGCGCCGGTGCTGGGCGCCGCCGATGTATCGATGGCAATGGGTGCCGCCACCGACGTGGCGCAGGCTGCCGGCGACGCCGTGCTGTACGACAATCGGCTGATGGGGGTGGTGACCGCCTTGCGCACCGCCCGCGCCACCCGCAAGGTGATCCGCCAGAACCTGGGCTGGGCGCTGGGCTACAACCTGGTTGCGCTGCCGCTGGCCGTCTGCGGCCTGGTCACGCCCTGGCTGGCCAGCCTGGGCATGGCGCTCAGCTCACTGATCGTCGTCGGCAATGCGCTGCGGCTGGCCACCGCCGATCCCGCCGGGCGCCCGCAGGCCGCCACGGCGGCCTCCGAGGAATAGAAAGATGGAAAGTCTTTACCTGTTGATCCCGCTTTCGGTACTGCTGGCCTTCTGCATCGGTGGCCTGTTCTGGTGGGCGGTGAAGAGTGGCCAGTTCGACGATATGGAAGGCCCCGGACACCGCATTTTGCATGACGACGACATACCCTCGGAAGCCAATGAAAATGAGGGTGCGGACAAAAAAAACAACTGACCGCGAGTGCCCTGTCACGGTAAAATGCACCGCGATAACCGAGCGACTTGATGCACATCAACTATTAATTTGATATGCATCAAGTGTGGGGTGAATGCCCCATGAAATAGTCCTCGGCCAACCTTGCAAGGCGCCTGGAGTTCATTCCCACACCTTTTCGTTTCTTCCGATCTTTATCGGTAGGACACGCACCGCATTTGCAGCACTGAATCAGCAATTTCTGTTTTTGGAGATCCTCTCGGAGCGTTTCATGGAAAACCAAGCCACATACAATTACAAAGTGGTACGGCAGTTCGCCATTATGACGGTGGTCTGGGGCATAGTCGGCATGCTGGTCGGGGTGGTGATCGCCGCCCAGATGGTATGGCCGCAGCTCAACGTCGGCCCGTACTTCCACTTCGGGCGCCTGCGTCCTCTGCACACCAATGCCGTGATCTTCGCCTTCGGCGGCTGCGGTCTGATGGCCACCTCGCTATACGTGGTGCAACGCACCTGTAACGTCCGGCTGATCTCCGACAAGCTTGCGGGCTTTGTCTTCTGGGGCTGGCAGGCGGTCATCGTCCTGGCGGCGGTCACCCTGCCGCTGGGGCTGACCAGCGGCAAGGAATACGCCGAGCTGGAATGGCCCATCGACATCCTGATCACCATCGTCTGGGTGGCCTACGCCGTGGTGTTCTTCGGCACCATCGCCATCCGCAAGGTGAAGCACATCTACGTGGCCAACTGGTTCTACGGCGGCTTCATCCTGGCGGTGGCGCTGCTGCATATCGTGAATAGCATGGAAATGCCGGTCTCGATGTGGAAGTCGTACTCGGCCTATGCCGGCGCCGTGGATGCCATGGTGCAATGGTGGTACGGCCACAACGCCGTGGGCTTCTTCCTCACCGCGGGCTTCCTGGGGATGATGTATTACTTCGTGCCCAAGCAGGCCGGCCGCCCGGTGTACTCGTATCGCCTGTCGGTGGTCCACTTCTGGGCGCTGATCTTCACCTACATGTGGGCCGGCCCCCACCACCTGCACTACACCGCGCTGCCCGACTGGACCCAATCGCTGGGCATGGTGTTCTCGCTGATCCTGCTGGCACCGTCCTGGGGCGGCATGATCAACGGGATCATGACCCTCTCCGGCGCCTGGCATAAGCTGCGCACCGACCCGATCCTGAAGTTCCTGGTGACCGCGCTGTCGTTCTACGGCATGTCCACCTTCGAAGGTCCGATGATGTCGATCAAGACAGTGAACGCGCTGTCGCACTTCACCGACTGGACCATCGGCCACGTGCACTCCGGCGCGCTGGGCTGGGTGGCGATGATCACCATCGGCTCCATCTACTACCTGGTGCCGCGCCTGTTCAACCGTGAAGAGATGTACTCGGTGAAGCTGGTGGAAACCCACTTCTGGATCGCGACGCTGGGCACCGTGCTCTATATCGCATCCATGTGGATCGCCGGCGTGACCCAGGGCCTGATGTGGCGTGCGGTCAACCCGGACGGCACCCTGACCTACGCCTTCATCGACGCGGTCAAGGCCAGCCACCCCTACTTCTTCATCCGTTTCCTCGGCGGCTTCATGTTCCTCTCCGGCATGCTGCTGATGCTTTACAACGTGCTCCGCACCGCCTTCGCCGGCCGTCCGGTGAACGCCGAGATTCCGGCCGTGGTCGCCCACGCCTGATGCCCAGGAACCACTAGAAGACACAAAATGAATCGAGTTCAAAAACTGATCGAAGAAAAAGTGGGCTGGCTGATCGTGCTCACGGTTCTGGTCATCAGCGTGGCGATGATGGTCGAAATCCTGCCGCTGATGTTCATGAAGAGCGTCACGCAGCCCATCAAGGACGTGAAGCCGTACACCGCGCTGCAACTGGCCGGCCGCGACATCTATATCCGCGAAGGCTGTTACAACTGCCACTCGCAGATGATCCGCCCGTTCCGCGCGGAAACCGAGCGCTATGGCCACTTCTCCGTGGCCGGCGAATCGGTGTACGACCACCCGTTCCAGTGGGGCTCCAAGCGCACCGGTCCCGACCTGGCCCGCGTCGGCGGCCGTTACTCGGACGAATGGCATCGTGCCCACCTGATCCGTCCCCAGGACGTGGTGCCCGAATCCATCATGCCACCCTTCCCGTGGCTGGCATCCAGCAAGGTGGATGCCGAATCGCTGCCGGCCAAGATGACCGCGCTGCGCCGCCTGGGCGTGCCCTACACCGATGCCGACATCGCCGATTCGGTGAAGGCGGTGGAAGGCAAGACCGAGATGGATGCGATCATCGCCTACCTGCAAGGGCTGGGCCTCGCGCTGAAGAACAAAAGGTAATCGGTCATGGACACGCAAACCCTGATTCGGGTGGTGGTCACCGTCCTGAGTTTCGTCTGCTTCGTCGGTATCTGCGTCTGGGCCTACAGCGGCCGCGCACGCAAGGGCATGGATGAAGCAGCCAAGCTGCCATTTCTCGACGACGACAAGCCCGAAGCGGGCGACAAGCAGTCCTGACCCTGCGGAGCTGAGTACAAATGAAGGATTTCAATAGCGATTTCTGGGGCATCTACATCGCCGTCATCGTGATCGTATCGATGATCTGGCTGGGCTATCTCGTGGTCAGCCAGAGCAAGGTGAAGCTCAAGAAAGGGGAAAAGGCAGAGGTCACCGGCCACAAGTGGGACGGCGACCTCGAGGAATACAGCAACCCGCTGCCCGGCTGGTGGGTGGTGCTGTTCTACGCGACCATCGTGTTCGCGGTCGGCTACCTGGTGGCCTACCCGGGCCTGGTGGCGTTCGGCAACGTGTGGAACTGGTCGTCCACCGGCCAGCACGCGCAGGAAGTGAAGAAGGCCGACGACAAGTACGGCCCGATGTTCGCCAAGTACCAGGCCATGCCCATCGAACAGGTGGCGCAGAACCCCGAAGCACGCGATATCGGCAAGCGGCTGTTCTACACCTACTGCATCCAGTGCCACGGTTCGGACGCGCGCGGCGCCAAGGGCTTCCCCAATCTGACCGACAACGACTGGCTGTACGGCGGTGACGCGGTCAAGGTGGTCGAGACCATCAACAACGGCCGCCACGGCCAGATGCCCGCCTTCGGCGCGGCGTTCGGCGAAGAAAAGGTACGGGATGTGGCGAACTACGTGCTGAAGCTCGCCGGCAAGCCGAACAACGAAGCGCGCGCCACGCGCGGCGGCGATACCTTCAAGCAGGTGTGCATGGCCTGTCACGGTGCCGACGGCAAGGGCAACCAGAGCCTGGGCGCGCCGAACCTGACCGACAACATCTGGCTGTACGGCGGCTCGGAAGCCACCATCGTCGAAACCATTACCAATGGTCGCGACAACGTGATGCCGGCCTGGCAGGCTTTCCTGGGCGATGCCAAGGTTCACCTGTTGGCCGCCTACGTCTACGGCCTGTCGCACAACCAGCAGTAAGCGGTCGCCCGAGCGGCACGACGGGCGGGCCATCCCCGCCCGTTGGCACTTTGGGCAGCCGATGGATCGTTTCGGCGGGCGCGCCATGATCACGGCGCGCCGGTCGAGAAGCTTGCTGCAAGGGTGTCGTACCCCGGCACGTTTGCATCAACCTTCTGCGAGCACGTCATGAGCCAGAAATTGCAGGACATCCCGGTCACCGTCGTCCAGGAAAAGGACGACGGCGAATACGAGGAAATCCACCTCTACGCCAAGCACAAGAAGATCTATCCGCGCTGGATCAACGGCTTCTGGAACAAGTGGCGCATTTTCTTCGTCTTCGCCACCCAGTTGTTCTTCTATGGCATGCCCTGGCTGACCATCAACGACCGCCAGGCGCTGCTGTTCGACCTGGCCACTCGCAAGTTCTACATCCTGGGCCTGGTGTTCCTGCCCCAGGACTTCATCTACCTCACCGCCCTGCTGATCACCTGTGCCATCGGCCTGTTCGCCTGGACCACCATCGGCGGCCGGCTCTGGTGCGGCTACGCCTGTCCGCAGACGGTCTACACGGAGATTTTCCTGTGGATCGAAAAATGGGTGGAAGGCGACCGCATGCAGCGGATCAAGCTCGACAGCGGCCCCGCCACCCCCCGCAAGATCCGGCTCAAGGTGACCAAGCACCTGATCTGGGTGGTGTTCGCGTTGTGGACCGGCTTCACCTTCGTCGGTTACTTCACGCCCATCCATGAGCTGGGCCGCGCGGCGCTCAACCTGGGCGTTGGCCCGTGGGAAACCTTCTGGATCCTGTTCTACGGCTTTGCCACCTATGGCAATGCCGGCTGGATGCGCGAACAGGTCTGCAAGTACATGTGCCCGTACGCGCGCTTCCAGAGCGTGATGTTCGACGCCGACACGCTGATCGTCAGCTACGACACCGAGCGCGGCGAAGCGCGCGGCCATCGCAAGAAAGGCGCCGACTACCGCGCCGCCGGCCTGGGCGACTGCATCGACTGCAAGATGTGCGTCCAGGTCTGCCCGGTGGGTATCGACATCCGCGAGGGCCTGCAATACGAATGCATCGGCTGTACGGCCTGTATCGACGCCTGCGACGACGTGATGGACAAGATGCAGTACCCGCGTGGCCTGATCCGCTACACCACGCAGAACGCGCTGGAACACAAGTATCCCGAGTCGGCGTTCTGGTCGCGGCTGAAACGCCCGCGCGTGATCGTCTATGCCGTGCTGCTGGCCATCGTCCTGAGCGTCACCGTCGTATCGCTGGTGCTGCGCCAGCCGGTGAAGGTGAACATCTCGCGCGACCGCGTGGCCCTGGTGCGCGAAACCGACGATGGCTGGCTGGAAAACAGCTACATCGTGCAGATCGAGAATGCCGACGAAAACAGCCACGTCTACACCATCGAACCGCAAGGCATGCAAGGCATGCGCGCCGTGGTACAGGGCGGCAACCGGATCGAGGTGGCCTCCACCGGCATCGCCGAGGTCGGCGTACGGTTGCAGGTGCCCAGCGACCAGGCGCCGAAGGGCACTCATGAAGTGAAACTACTGATCCGCGCCACCGACAAGCCGGCCATTGCCACCGAAGAAGTCGTCACCTTCATCAACCGCTGATACGCCGGGGCGCCCATTGCTGGAACTTTCAGCGGCGGCGCCCTTCCATCGCTTTTGCACACCAAGGCCGCGTCGACGGCCCTACACGGAACATCATGTCTGCCACCCTGCCCCCCCCCTGGTACAAATCGCCCTGGCCCTGGTTCCTGATGAGCATTCCCGCGCTGGCCGTGGTCGGCGGCATCGCCATGGTGGTGCTGGCAATCACCAGCAATGACGGCCTCGTCACCGACGACTACTACAAGGAAGGCCAGGCCATCAACGAGACGCTCGGCCGCGACCACGCCGCCGCCGCCCTCGGCCTCAGCGCCCAGGTCATGCTGGCGGACGACCTGCGCAGCATCCGCATCCTGTTCGACAAGCCGGTCAAAGGCCCCCTCACGCTGCACGTGCTGCACCCCACCCGCGAAGGACAGGACCAGCACGTTACCCTGCAACAGCAAGGCCCTCAGCTTTATGCCGCCATCCTCCCCAGGCCGCTGGAGCAACCGCGCTGGAACGTGGAGCTGGCCGACGGCAACCACACCTGGCGCCTGACCGGCGTGTGGAAGCTGGATTCCCCCACGCCGCTGCAACTGACGCCGGAGCGCTGAACCGCATCGGGATTGCCACCGGGATATAACCTCCCGCTTCATCGGGTTTTGCGCTCCCGGCCCATCCGAATCCCACCTCGACGGCCCGTCAGCGCAGCGCATGACGGGCATCGCGGGCCACAACACCCGGCCGGCGCCCTGCGCGGCCGCCTTCGCGCCGCTCGCCAGTTTCGCCACGCCTTCTTTCCTGCCCGCCAAGCGCCTGTTCCAGCAAGGCTTGCCGCGTCCTGCCCCCGTTTCCAGCGGCGCCCCCTGCGCCGGACGCGCGTCGGCGATAGCCCGAATTCGGCGGCAAGGGGTCCCACCCTACCTTCGTTACGCGCGCCGGATCGGCCGCCGCTGCCGCGGCGTACTTGATCCGGCTCAGCACTGGGTTGATCCGGCGCAAATACAATATCGATTGGTTTCCTTATCCCGCGCTCATTGCCAGAACCGCTGCGCTGGGTTTTGTTGGCGGCTGGAGGGTCGGCCCGATCGCTCGAATCGCGGGCAGCAAATGGAGTCCCATCATGAAACTGCAACAGATCCTGCCTGCCGCCCTGATCCTTGCGATCACCTGCTACCTGTTCACCCCCGGCGCGGCATCGCTGCTGTCGGGCGCGAACTTCTTCGCCTGGCGCAAAGAGTTCATCCTGTTGACCGGTATCTCCGCATTCACCTGCATGAGCCTGGCAATGCTGCTCGCGGTACGGCCCGCGTGGCTGGAAGGCCACATCGGCGGGCTGGACAAGGGTTATGCGCTGCACAAGTGGCTGGGCATCGCGGCGGGCGTGCTGATCCTGCTGCACTGGCTGGGCCACGACGGCGCGAAATGGCTGGTCGAAGCCGGACTGGTGCAGCGCCCGGTGCGCGCAGGCGGTGAAGCCCGCGGCGCAACCGGCTTCAGTTTCAAGGAACTCGCGCATCAACTGGGCAGTTGGTCGTTCTACGTGATGGCCGCACTGGTGGTGCTCGCACTCACCAAGCGTTTTCCTTACAAGTATTTCCACTGGGTGCACAAAGCCTTCGGCGTGATCTTCCTCATCGGCACCTACCACGGGCTCGTGTTGATGCCGCAGGCATGGTGGAGCCAGCCAGCCGGCTGGCTGATGATCGCCGTGGGCGCCATCGGCTCGGCCTGTGCGCTCTGGTCGCTTGCCGGCCTCATCGGGCGCAGTCGCACCCGGCACGGCAAAGTAACGCACATCGACCTTGCCGACGGCGGCATCATCGACCTGCGCATCCGGCTCGATGGCGAAGGCCTGACGCACAAGGCAGGCCAGTTCGCCTTCCTGAAGTTCGACACGCTCGAAGGCGCGCATCCCTTCACCATCGCCTCCGCCGGCCACGACCCGCAGGCACTGCGCTTCGCGATCAAGCCACTGGGCGACTACACGCAGACACTCCTGAACCGCATCAAGGCCGGGCAAGCGGTCGCGGTCGAAGGCCCCTATGGACGCTTCGATTTCAGCGGCAACGCCGAGCACGAGGTCTGGGTCGCTGGCGGTATCGGCATCACACCGTTCATGGCGCGGCTTGAAGATCTCGCCGCCCACGGCGGCGCGCGGCGGCCGACCGAACTCTGGTACTCGACCGCCACCCGCTTCGAAGCGGCCTTTCCCGCCGACCTCGAAGCGCAATGCCAGCGCGCCGGCGTGCGCCTGAAGCGAGTGATTGCCGACGAGGATGGCCGGCTCTCCGCGCAGCATCTGGCCCAGCACAGCGGCGACCTGTCGCGGACTGCGGTCTGGTTCTGCGGCCCACTGCCATTCGCCGACAGCCTGCGCCGTGGCCTCACCCAACACGGCCTGCCAAAGGCGGCATTCCACGCCGAACGTTTCGCAATGCGTTGATCGCCACATCTGTTCGCCGCACGGCGCCTGGCCGAGCGGCGTTGCATGTGGCAACCCCACAAGCCCCAGGCTACGCCAAATTGAATGCAATCATTCCCTACGGAATGGTCAAGATTTTTATTGGTGGCGTCATCCTCGGCTGACCCAATCCCTTTCAGCCATTGCCTCCATTTCGCACATCATTTTCCAGCCAATCACTTAAAACACCCAGCTGTTCGGCCGTATGAAAGTAATGCCCGGCGCCTTGCACCACCTGCAGCTCACAAGAGAATTTCTCTACAAAATCAACCAA
Organism: Chitiniphilus eburneus; assembly: GCF_005048205.1. Taxonomy (GTDB): domain Bacteria; phylum Pseudomonadota; class Gammaproteobacteria; order Burkholderiales; family Chitinibacteraceae; genus Chitiniphilus; species Chitiniphilus eburneus. The sequence continues at coordinate 64,296 of NZ_SUMF01000009.1, read as the reverse complement.
AACACCCCTATCACAGATATCGTCCTCACTTCCATACAGGATAGCTGTAGGAACAGACCAACCATCAATAGGATTTTCATTTACATAGCAATAATAATCCCAATACAGTTTATGCCCTATGGGCGTAGCAATTGTCTGCTCACGTCTCAACCGATCTTCCGAGACATAAAACCACATCATCATATTGTCAATGATGCGCTTCATATCGACCACCGGGGATAAGAACCAAGCCTTCTTGATGGACTCGTTACGGTAAGCCAAAAGACTGAAATAGGCACCCATGCTATTGGCAAAAAGGCTGATTTCTTCCCAATTCGCCTTTGCATGCTGCATCACCTTGATCAAATCTTTCACACAATGCTGTACTTTGCATGGCGTATCTTCGTTTTTCCTATCTCCATGCTCCGGAAGGTCAAAACTCAACACCTGATAACCATTCACCGAAACATTTTGAGCCAGCACCTCAATTGGAACATCCGTCTTGTGCGACATATTTCCATGAACGGCGACAACTACTTTCTTTGCTGCACTCCCCCAAACAACAGCGGGGATATTTTCTATTTCAATTATTTTTTTGAACATTAGTGATTCCACTTGAATCATTTCGTTTCTGCCTGCATGGGCCGCATCAAAAAGGCCGGTTCCTCCACCGGCCTTTCTTTCACTCCACCCGCGCCATCTCGCCGGTTGTTCGCGCGCCCGGCGTCGATGCCGTGTCAAACACCAGCCGCTCCACCTCGCGCGGATCGGTCACCGTGCGGATCCGCTGGAACAACGCATCGGCCTCCGGGTGAAGGCGCCGCAGATAGGCCAGCCACTGCTTGAGCCGGCCTGGCTGGTACTTCGGTAGCGTCGCCAACTGCACTTTGTCCCAGAACGGCCGCAGCAGCGGCTCGACTTCGGCCCAGCCCGCGCGCTCGCCGCATTTCACCGTGCGCGCCAGGCCAGGATCGGCCACCATGCCACGACCCAGCATCACATCCTCGCAGCCGGAGATCGCACGGCAGCGGGCAAAGTCGTCGGGGGTCCACACTTCGCCGTTGGCAATGACGGGGATGTCCAGCGCCTCGAGGATCGCGGGCAGTTCCTCCCAGAACGCGGGCGGACGATAGCCCTCCACCTTGGTACGCGCGTGCACCACCAGCTCCTGTGCACCACCGGCCGCAATGGCCTGCGCGCATTCCAGCTTGCGGGATTTATCCTCGTAGCCCAGGCGCATCTTGGCGGTCACCAGCATGTGCGCCGGTACAGCGCGGCGCACCGCCGACACCAGTTGATGCAGCAGTTCCGGATCGGTCAGCAGCACCGCGCCACCGCGATGCCGGTTTACCGTCTTGGCCGGACAGCCGAAATTCAGATCGATGCCGGCAGGGCCGAGCGCGGCCAGCTTGGCCGCGTTTTCCGCCATGCAGCCCGGATCGGAGCCCAGCAGTTGCACCCGCACCGGCACGCCGGCGGGCGTCCGGCTGCCGGTGAGCAGTTCCGGCGCGATGCGCTGGAAAAAGCGGTTCGGCAACAAGGTGCCCGATACCCGCACGAACTCCGTCACACAGATATCCACCCCGCCCAGGCGGGTGAGCATGTCGCGCAGGATATGGTCCAGCAGCCCTTCCATCGGGGCGAGATAGATCCGCAATCTGTTCAATCCAAAAGCAAAAACCGGATTCTACGCGATCCGCCTCCCTGCCGCGTTGACAGCCGAACATTCGTTCGATTAACCTCGCCCCAACTACAGAACGATTGTTCGCTTTGGCGGCCACGCTGCCGGCATCGAGGAGTGACGCATGGGCAACCCGAACCGAGACCACGAGTACCTGGGCAAGCTCCAGGACTACTACACCGACTATCGCAGCCTGCCCTCCTACGCCGTGATCGGCGAAATGCTGGGCATGGCATCCAAATCGGCGGTATCGGCGCTGGTCAAGCGCCTGACCCTCGCCGGCTACCTCGAAACCACGCCGGATCGACGGCTGGCGCCGACCAAACGCTTCTTCGAGCGCGACCTGGCCGATTTCAACGTGCCCGCCGGCCTGCCCGCCGCCGCCAACGACGCCATGAGCGAAGCGCTCACTGTCGACGAATACCTGATTCCCCGCCCTAGCAGCAGCGTACTGATCAAGGTACGCGGCGACTCGATGGTCGAGGCCGGCATCCACGACGGCGATATCGCGGTGGTGGAAAAACGGCATTCCGCCAACCTGGGCGAGATCGTCGTCGCCATCGTCGATGGCGAATACACGCTGAAAGAACTGGCGCGCGACAAGCAGGGCTATCTGCTGCTGCCGCACAATGCCGGCTACGAGCCGATCCGCCCGCAGGAAGGGCTGGAAATCTTCGGCGTGATGGTGGGGCTGATCCGCAAGTATTGAAGCCCGTACCGGTTGATTCGGTGCAGCCCGCCGCAAAGCGGGCTTTCTTCGTCATGCGCTTCGGCGAAGCCGCCTCGGCCAGCCGTGTAACATCACCGGCGTGAGCGGCGGCGCCGTGGTGCGGTCAGCGCGGTTTTATCCACGGCACGCGCTACACTCACACCTCCCCGGATCAGCCAGCAAAGGATTTCCATGAGCGACGCCCAGCACTCGCCACTCGGCAAGGCGGTCAGCTACCAGATGCAATACGACCCCAGCCTGTTGTTTCCCATCCCGCGCCAGGGCAAGCGGGACGAAATCGGCGTGAAGGGCGCCTTGCCATTCATGGGCGTGGATATCTGGAACGGCTATGAGTTGTCCTGGCTGAATGCGCGCGGCAAGCCCCAGGTGGCCACGGCGGTGTTCCACATCCCGGCGGACAGCCCCAACATCGTCGAATCCAAGTCGTTCAAGCTCTATCTCAACAGCTTCAACCAGACCCGGCTGGACAGCGCCGATGCGCTGCTCGCCATGCTGCGCGACGACCTGTCGCGTGCGGCCGGCGCGCCAGTACAGGTGGAGCTGGCATTGCCCGAGCAGTTCGCCGGCCTGCGCTTCGCCGAACTCGATGGCTACTGCATCGACAACCTCGATATCGAGATCGATACCTATAGCCCGCAGCCCGGCCTGCTCCACTGTGACGAAGCGCCGTCACCAGTGGACGAGGCGCTGGTGTCCAACCTGCTCAAGTCCAATTGCCTCGTCACCGGCCAGCCCGATTGGGCCAGCGTACAGATCCGCTATGTTGGTGCCCCGATCAACCGCGAATCACTGCTGCGCTACCTGATCTCGTTCCGCGAACACAACGAATTCCACGAACAATGCGTCGAGCGCATCTTCATGGACATCCTGCGCGCCTGCAAACCGATGAAGCTGGCAGTCTATGCTCGCTATACGCGGCGCGGCGGGCTGGACATCAACCCTTATCGCAGTAACTTCAGCGGCCCGCCGCCCGGCAACCGCCGCACCGCGCGGCAATAGACCCCGCGCGTCCTCAATCGCCCGTCCCCTGCGAGGTGTTCCCATGATCTACCACGGAAGCTGTCATTGCGGTCGCATTGCCTATGAAGTGGAAAGCGAGCCGGTGGAGCAGGTGCTCGACTGCAACTGCTCGATCTGCCAGCGGCGCGGTCACCTGCTGTTCTTCGTGCCACGCCAGAACCTGCGCCTTGCCACGCCCGAGGGCGACATCACCACCTACACCTTCAACACCCACCGTATCCGTCACCATTTCTGCCCGGTATGTGGCTGCGGGCCGTTCGGTACCGGCACCGATCCGCACGGCAACGAGATCGCCGCCATCAACGCCCGCTGCCTGGAAGACATCGACCTCGCCGCGCTGAAGCGCCAGCCCTACGACGGACGCAGCGCGTAGCACCCTCCCGGAACAGGCATGAACCACGGCTCCACCCTGAAGCGCCCGCTCCAGCCCATGCCCGGGGCCATCCGCCAGGCACTGGTCGAACCGGGTCTGCTTGCCGCCTATGAGGCGCGGCCGCCCTACCAGCGCAACGACTACCTGGCCTGGATCGCCCGAGCCCGGCGGGATGCCACCCGCGACCAGCGAATCCGCCAGATGCTGGACGAACTGGCAGGCGGCGGCCGCTACATGAAAATGGCATGGCGCCCGGGCGGCAAATCATGAGCACCGCAGCCCGAACCCTCGTCGAGCGCGCCGAAACCGGCATGCTCGGCGTCTGCCAGTTGAAACGACTGTAGTCGCGGCTGTGCGCCGCCCGGCTCGGGCATATCGAACCCGTGCCCATGGATGAAGGTCATCTGGACCGGTTGGCGCTGCACGGCGTGGGCGTGGGCCTGGAACAGGCCATCGGCTACGTGAACCAGCAGGCGCCGGATTTCGCAGCCTTCGAGCGCTGGATCATCGACATCGCCGGCCCCCCCGACCGGGCCCGCGTCGCACGCCTGAATGCCGCGCTGCTCGGCCAGCCGTCGCCCGCGCCCGATCTGCTGCACCGGGTGGAAAGCGCCGAGCCCGTGCTGAGCGACGCCGACCTGGCGCAGTGGGAACAAGCGGGCTACGTCGTGCTGCGCAAAGCGATATCGCCGGCGCAGGCCGCCGCTGCCGCGTCGGCGGTATTCACCCACCTGGGCGCCGATCCGGCGCAACCCGATACCTGGTATGGCGGCACGCGCCAGGGCATCATGGTGCAGCTTTTCCAGCACCCGGCGCTGGCCGCGATCCGCGCATCGCCGCGCATCCACAAGGCGTTTGCCCAGCTTTGGGGCCATGCGGACCTGTGGCCCACCACCGACCGGGTCAGCTTCAACCCGCCGCAGCGGCCCGACCATGTATTCCAGGGGCCGCACCTGCACTGGGACGTCAGCCTGGCACAGCCTATCCCCTTCGCCACGCAGGGATTGGTCTATCTCACCAATACCCGGCCGGAACAAGGTGCGCTGACGCTGGTGCCGGGCTTCCAGCACCGCATTGCCGACTGGCTGGCCACGCTGCCACCGGGTGCCGATCCACGCGGGCAGGATCTGGATACGCTCGGCGCCATCCCGATCGGCGGCGAGGCGGGCGATCTGGTGATCTGGCAACAGGCACTACCGCACGGTAGCCGCCCCAACCTCGCCAACCAGCCACGCGTGGTGCATTACGTGAACATGTATCCGGCGCGCATCGCCCAGCACGCACAGTGGTTGTAGCGGGCGAATCGACCCAGGGCGTGTCATCCAATGTATCGCGGCAGCGCTAGCCCACCGCCACCCGGCGCAACTGCCGTGGGCCGGCAATCGCGATCAGCGCCACGCTGGCCGCCACCAGCGCCAGCCCGACGCGCAGGCTGGTGGCGTGCGTCAGGGCGCCGATCAGCACCGGGCCCAGCAGCATGCCGACGTACGCCAGCCGCGCCACGCTGGCGATGCCCTCGGCGGGCGTGACGCCCTCGATGCGCGAGGCTCCGACGAAGAAGATCGGCACCAGATTGGCCGCGCCCAGCCCCATCAGCGCAAAGCCGATCAGCGTCGGCGCCGTATCGGGCCACAACAAGGCCAGCACGATGCCGACGAACCCGGTCCAGCCGGACCAGCGCAGCAACTGCACCGCCCCCAGCCGCGCGCGTAGCCAGTCCCCGCCGAAGCGCCCACCGGCCATGCCCGCCGAGAATGCCGCGTAGCCCCAGCCGACCCAATACGGCGTGGCACCGACCGTCTCCTTCATGTAGACGGCGCTCCAGTCATACATCGCGCCCTCGCCCACCAACCCGAAGAACGCCAGGATGCCCAGGATCCACAACAGGCGATTGGCCTGCCGATGCTGTCCGGCCCCGAGCGGAACGGGCGGATGGTCGGCCAACAGCACGCGTGAGGACAGCAATGCGACGGCGGCGGTGATGATCGCCATGCCGATGCAATGCGCCAGCGGCGCAACGCCCGCCGCGATCAGCGAGCCGCCCACCGCCGCGCCGATCATGCCGCCCAGGCTGAACATGCCGTGCAGGCCGCTCATGATCGGCTTGCCGCAATGCGCCTCAACGGTGGCCGCCTGCGCGTTCATCGCCACGTCATAGGCCGCGTTGGCCGCACCGAACAATGCCAGCAGCGGCAGCAAGGTCCAGAAACCCGGCATCGCCATCAGCAATGCGGTGCTCAGCGCGAACGCCAGCGCGCCCTGCACCGAAGCCCGGTCGCTGCCGACCCGCGCCACCCAGGCCCCCAGCGATTTCATCGCCAGGATGGCGCCGCCCGCCACGGCGAACATCGCCACCGACAGTTCGGCATCGGAAAGTGCGAAACGCGCCTTGATAGTGGGAATGTGCACGCCCCAGGTGGCGTAGCTCGCGCCGCTGGCAAAGAACAACGCCATGGTGGCGATGCGGGCGCGCAGGAGGGGATTGACGGTCATGAAGGGAAATCGAAGCAAAAACGCAGGATGACGGCTTGCCGGGAGGGGCGCCAGTGGCCGGCTCCCGATGCCGCAAGGTGGGCAAACGGCGGCGCGGCCACGATACGGCCGCGCCGGTGCTTGCCGATCAGGCGTTCAAGCCGGGGCGCCACAGCACATCCGGTACCCCGGCATGCCCGTTGGCCGCGCGCGCCAGGATGAACAACAGGTCGGACAGGCGGTTCAGATAGCGTGCCCCGGTGGGCGGCAGCGCCTGTTCCCGCCCCAGCGCCACCAGGCTGCGCTCGGCGCGGCGGCAGACGCAACGCGCCAGATGCAATTGCGCCGCAGCGCGGCCGCCACCGGGCAGGATGAATTCCTTCAATGGCGCCAGTTCGGCATTGAAGCGCGCCACTTCGTCCTCCAGCCGTGCCAGTTGTGCCTCGGTCAGGGCCTCCCGGCCCGGAATCGCCAACTCGCCGCCCAGGTCGAATAGATCGTTCTGCACGCGGCCCAGGCTGTCGCGCAAGGCAGCCGGTACGTCCTCGGCCAGCACCGCGCCGAGTTGCGAGTTCAATTCATCCACGTCGCCCAGCGCCGCGATGCGCGGGTGATCCTTGCCGACCCGGCTGCCGTCGCCCAGGCCGGTGCTGCCGTCGTCGCCGGTGCGGGTGGTAATCTTGCTGAGCCGGTGTCCCATGCGTTTCCTTTTTTGTTGCGATCGGATTCTATTCGGGTTGGGTCTTGGTACTGTAATCGGCCGCCGTCGGGTTCCAGAAGCCGTAATGACCATTGCCGGCCACGTCGAAGCGCCCGCCCAGTTGCGTCGCGATCCGCGCAATGCCGGCCGCGTCGTCCACGCCGGCCAGATCGAAGGCCAACGTCTCGCCCAGCACGTCGCCGTAGTGCTTCTCCGTGTTCTGCCGCGCCAGGGTTTCCGCCAGCGGCTGCGCTACGTGATGCACATGGATGTCGTGATCGACCGCGTAGGTCCGCACGCGCCACGCTTCGTCCGCGCCCAGCCACCATTGCACTGTATCGAAGTCATCGCCTTCGGCCTCGTACTCGATGTTCTCGGCGTAGCTGCTGCTCACGGCAAGCTTGAAAACCAGCAAACGGACAGCCATGGAGGCGCTCCTTCCGGTGGGTTCGGGATCGCGCGGGCGGCGCCCACGCGATCAGAAGTCGATACGGGCCTTGAGGAAGTCGAGGTATTTGTCGTCCTCGTCTTCGTATACATCCAGGCCACCATATTCGAAGGCCTGCGCCAGGTGCGCCAGTGCGCGGGCCTCTTCGCCGGTTTCCAGCAGGCTCTGTCCCAGCCGCAGATGGATGAACGGGTTGTCCTCGCCATCCGGGTAACCCAGCGCCGGCAACAGCGTGTCGATCACCAGCGGGTACTGGGCCAACTGGAACAGCGTATCGCCGATGGCAGCCACGACCATGGTGCTGGCTTCGAAGCGCTCGCGCTCGGTGGGCAGCAATGCCTCCGCTTCGCGGTACTTGGCCAGCGCGGCGGTGTCGTTGCCCTTCTCGAACAGGCGATCCCCGGCGTCGAGCAAGGCGGTAATCTGATCGTGAAGGATGCTGGGCAGTATGGTCATGGGAAATCCAGGATCGGTTGGTATCTGTTGAAGATGCAAAGGCGGGTCAGGCGCCGTGGGGTATCGCCACGTCCACCAGCGTGGGCCGCAGCACCGCGATGGCGTCGGCCGGCGCCAGCCCCACCAGGAAACCCCGCTTGCCGCCGTTGAGATAGATGCGCGGCAGCGCGGCGATGCTGCGCTCCATGTACACCGGCATGGCCTTGCGCGTGCCGAAGGGCGACGTGCCGCCAACCATGTAGCCGGAATGGCGATTGGCCACCTCTGGCGCGCAAGGCTGGATCGTCTTGCGGCCCAGCAGGCGCGCCAGGTTCTTGGTGGACGTTTCGCAATCCCCATGCATCAGCACCAGCAGGGGCTGCCGGGCGTCGTCCTCCATCACCAGGGTCTTGATGACGTCGTGCTCGGCCACGCCGAGTTCGCGCGCGGACACCGCGGTGCCGCCTTTCTCTTCGTAGTCGTACAAGTGTTCGGTATAGGCCACCTTGTGCTGGCGCAGCACGCGGATGGCGGCAGTGACTGGGGTTTTCTCGCTCATCGGGAACTCGGACCGGCTTTCGGGTAACATACCCGATCAATTCACTCAACTATTTGGCGTCAAACCGCGCAAAGCATGAAGCATACCTTTCCCGACCTGCCGCTGGCACCTCGTTTCGCCGCCCTGCCCGATCGTTTCCACTCCCGGGTGCAATCCACCCCGCTGCCCCAGCCGTCGCTGATCGCCTGGAACGAAGCACTCGCGACGGAATTGCGGCTCGATAGCGCGGCGGGCAAGCTCGGCTGGGTGGATTTTCTCGCCGGCAACAGTTCGCTCACCGGGTATCCGCAGATTGCCAGTGTCTACAGCGGCCACCAGTTCGGGGTCTGGGCGGGGCAACTGGGCGACGGCCGCGCCATGCTGGTGGCGGAAATCGACACCCCGGCCGGCATTCGCGAACTGCAACTCAAGGGCGCCGGCCAGACACCTTATTCGCGGCGCGCCGACGGCCGCGCCGTCCTGCGCTCGTCGATCCGCGAGTACTTGTGCTCCGAAGCCATGCACGCGCTGGGGATTCCCACCACGCGGGCCCTGGCGCTGGTGGGCAGCCCGCAACCGGTCTGGCGCGAGACGGTGGAGACCGCCGCCGTGGTGACGCGCGTCGCGCCATCGTTCCTGCGTTTCGGCCATTTCGAGCATTTTCATCATCGCGACCAGCAGGATGCCGTGCGCGAGCTGGCCGACTGGACCATCGCGCAGTTTTACCCCGAATGCGCGGCCACAGCGCAACCATATCTCGCGCTGCTGCATGCCGTCGTCGAACGCACCGCACGCCTGATCGCCGCCTGGCAGGCGGTGGGGTTCTGCCACGGAGTGATGAATACCGACAACATGTCGCTGCTGGGCCTGACACTCGACTACGGCCCGTTCGGCTTCATGGACGGCTTCGATGCGGGGTACGTCTGCAACCACTCGGATGACCGTGGCCGCTATTCCTATGAACAACAGCCGCAGATCGGCCTGTGGAACCTGCACTGTCTGGCGCAGACATTGCTGCCCGAGATCGGCCGCGACGCGGCGGTAGAGGCATTGCAGCGCTACCAGACGATCTTCGAGGATCATTTCGGCGACCTGTTGCGGCAAAAGCTGGGTTTGCGCCAATGGCGCGAAGAAGACTGGGGCCTTGCCGGCGACCTGATGGCACTGCTACAGGCCGCGCATACCGACTGGACGATCTTCTGGCGCCGGCTGGCCATGCTGCCGGCCCAGGGCGCCATCCCCGCCGAACTGCGCGACATGCTGCTGGACCGCGACGCCTTCGACACGTGGGTCGCCGCTTACCGCGCGCGACTGGGCGAGGATGGCAGCCTGGGCGACACCGAACGCGCCACCCGGATGAATGCGGTGAATCCCAAGTACGTGCTGCGCAATCATCTGGCCGAGGAAGTGATCCGCGCCGCGCAACAAGGCGACCACGATCCGCTGCACCGGCTGGCCGCCGCCCTGGCCCATCCCTACGACGATACGCCGGAATACGACGAATTCGCGGCGTTGCCGCCGGACTGGGCGCGCACGCTGTCGGTATCGTGCTCGTCGTGACCGCCCCCAGCGCTAGGCCCAGCGCCGGTGCCTCCTTTTTGTCCCCACTCTGTAATCCCGGCCAGGCACGGGCGCAACCGCGGCAAACCGTGCTTCCGCCCCGCTGAATGCTTGCCCGCTCGGCCGGTTTGTCCTGGTTTTGTAAACAAACCGGACGTTTTGCGCATCGGACGCGTCAACCATGCACAATAAGGCCGCGTTATCGTCTGCCTGCGCGGTGCAAACCGGGACACCCGCCGCGCATCGGCACCCCAGAACAACAGGACATCACATGCCTTTCACTTCTTCCAGCCTGCTGCGCCGGCTGAAACGCTACCGCTGGTGGCTTCTTGCATTGCTCGTCATCCTGGCCGGGCTCGGCTGGTGGTATCGCGCCGCCAGCAAGCCTGTCGCCGTCGAGGTCCTGACCGCGCCGGTCACGCGCGGCGACATCGAAGTCTCGGTGCTCGCCAGCGGCATCATCGAAGCCTCGCAGCAAGTGGATGTCGGCGCCCAGGCGTCCGGCCAGGTCACCAGGCTGCACGTCGAACTGGGCGACCGGGTGAAAAAGGGCCAGTTGCTGGCCGAGATCGACCCCACGCTGTCGCAGAACTCCTTGCAGGAAGCCCAGGCCTCGCTGGACAACCTGCTGGCCCAGCAGACCTCCGCCCAACTGGAGCTCAAGCTGGCCGAACAGGAAAACTCCCGCCAGCAGGAAATGCTGGCCGCTGACGCCACCGCCCGCAAGGAGGCGGACGACGCCGCCATCCAGCTCAGCATCCGCCGCGCGCAGATCGCGCAGATCGCGGCCCAGATCAAGCAGTCGCAGATCAAGCTGGACACCGCGCGCGCCAATGTGGGCTATACGCGCATCCTGGCGCCCATGGACGGCGAAGTGGTGTCGATCACCACCAAGGAAGGCCAGACCGTGATCGCCACGCAGCAGGCGCCAACCATCCTGACGCTGGCCAACATGGATGTCGTGACGGTCCGTGCGCAGGTGGCCGAGGCGGACGTGCCGCGCCTGAAGGCGGGCATGCCGGTCTACTTCACCGTGCTCGGTGCGCCCGACCGCAGGATCGTCGCCAAGCTGGACGCCGTCCAGCCCAAGCCGGAAACCGTGAACAACGCCATCTTCTACAACGCACTGTTCGACGTGCCGAACCCGGACGGCCTGCTCAAGTTGCAGATGACGGCGCAGGTGTCGTTCATCATCGATGCCAAGCGCGATGTGCTGATGATTCCGGTCACCGCGCTGATGGCGCGGGGCGATGGCACGGGCGGCGCCAAGGCGCGCGATGCCTCCGCACCGCGCCAGAACGCCGGCGCGCAGCACAGCGACGCGGCGAAGGGCGAGCGGCGCAGCCACAAGCCTCGCGACGAAGGCCAGGCAAATGGCCAGCCGCGCATGGTGCGAGTGCAGAAGGCGGACGGCACCATCGAACCGCGCCGCGTGACCGTGGGCCTGAACAACAATGTCCAGGTGGAAGTAATCAGCGGGCTGAACGAAGGCGAGCTGGTCGTCACCGGCGGCGGCCTCAACAATACCCAGACGCGCCAACGCCAAGGCGGCCCGATGGGCGGACCGCGGATTCGCTGACATGGGCGACAACATTCCGCTGATCGCGCTGTCCGGCCTGTATCGCCGCTTCCCCGCCGGCGATACCGAAGTGGTGATCCTCAACGACATCCACCTCGCCATCGGGCGCGGCGAGATGGTCGCCATCATGGGTCAGTCCGGTTCCGGCAAATCGACGCTGATGAACATCCTGGGCGGGCTGGATTCGCCCAGCGCCGGCTCCTACCGCTTCGACGGCATCGAAGTGGGCAGCCTGGACGACGACGGCCTGGCCGCGCTGCGCCGCGAGCATTTCGGCTTCATCTTCCAGCGTTACCACCTGATTTCCGCGTTGAACGCCGAGGAAAACGTAGCGATGCCGGCGATCTACGCCGGCATGGACAACACAGCGCGCGCCGAGCGTGCCGGCCAGTTGCTGGGGCGGCTGGGGCTGGCCGACCGGCTGCACCACCGGCCCAGCCAGCTGTCCGGCGGGCAACAACAGCGCGTCTCCATCGCGCGCGCCTTGATGAACGGTGGCGAGGTGATCCTGGCCGACGAGCCCACCGGCGCGCTCGATTCGCGCAGCGGTGAGGAAGTGCTGGCCACGCTGAAGGAACTGCACGCACGCGGCCACACCGTGATCCTGGTGACGCACGATGCGCAGGTCGCCGCGCAAGCCGAGCGCGTCATCGAGATCAAGGACGGCCGCATCGTCGCGGACCGGCGCAACCCCGGCGCGCACGACGATGCGCAGCCCCGCGACCGCCCCGCACCCCCGGCCCATCCCAGCGGCCTGATGGCCAACTGGGGCCGTTTTCTCGAAGCGTTCAGCATGGCCTGGCGCTCGCTGGTGGCGAACCGGCTGCGCACGCTGCTGACCATGCTCGGCATCATCATCGGCATCGCCTCGGTGGTCTCCATCGTGGCGCTGGGCGAAGGCATGCAGCAATCGGTGCTGCAAAACCTGTCGTCACTGGGCGCCACCAACATCGACATCATGCCCGGCTCCGGCTTGTCCGATGACCGCTCCGGCGGGGTGCGTACCCTGCGCGAATCGGACCTGATCGCGCTGGCCGCCGAACCGTATGTCGAAGCCGTCACGCCGATGTCGCAAAAGCAGCAGCGGATGCGCTTTCGCAATATCGACTCCAACGCCACCGTCTACGGCGTCGCACCCAGCTACTTCGACGTGCGCGGCCAAAAGATCGAGCAGGGCAGCAACTTCAGCCAACAGGACGTGCAGCGTCAGGCGCAGGTGGCGGTGATCGGCGAGAACACCCGCAAGACGTTCTTCGACACCGGCTCGGGCCTGGGCGAGATCATCCTGATCGGCAACGTGCCGTTGCAGGTGATCGGCGTTGCCGAGGCCAAGTCCAGCGGTTGGGGCGGCGACAGCCTGGAGGTCTGGGTTCCCTACTCCACGGCGGCCAGCCGCATCTTCGGCCAGCAGCATTTCAACCGGCTCACGGTGAAGATCCGCGAAGGCCTGCCGACCAAGGCCGCCGAGGAAGCGCTGACCCAGCGCCTGCTGCTGGCGCATGGCACCCAGGATTTCTACACCCGCAACATGGAGGACATCCTGGAATCGGTGGAAGCCAGCACGCGCAACATCAAGATGTTCCTGACCATGATCGGCGTGATCTCGCTGGTGGTGGGCGGCATCGGCGTGATGAACATCATGCTGGTGTCGGTGACCGAACGGACCCACGAGATCGGCATCCGCATGGCGGTGGGTGCGCGGCAGAGCGACATCATGCGGCAATTCCTGATCGAAGCGATCATGGTCTGCATGGTGGGCGGCGGCATCGGCATCGCCCTGTCGCTGGGCCTTGGCGCCGTGGTGGACCGGCTGGTGACCGACTTCCAGATGATCTTCTCGCTGCAATCCATCCTCACCGCCGTGGTCTGCGCCACCCTGGTGGGCGTGGTGTTCGGCTTTCTCCCCGCGCGGCGCGCGGCGCAACTGGCGCCGATCGAAGCACTCGCGCGCGAATGACGCGCATACGCGAATAGGTTTTATCGATGCCCAAGACAAAAAAACTGAAAACCCTCTCGCTGTACCTGATCGCACTGCCGCTGTTCACCGCCTGCGCCAGCACCCAGTGGTCCGCGCCCCCGGTGACGACACCCGTCGCCTGGGAAGCCGCCGCGACTGACGGCGAGCTGGCAAGCGCCGACGCCTTCTGGCAGGCATTCGACGATCCGGGCCTGGCGGCGCTGATCGCCCGGGCCCGCGCCAGCAATGCCGATGTCGCCAGCGCGGTGCTCAGGCTGAAGCAGGCCGGTTACGCACTGGAACAGGCACAACTGGACCGGCTGCCCGATGTGAGCGCTTCCGGCCGTATCTCCGCCAACCGCGACCTGCGGCGCGACCAGAGCCTGGGCGAGAGCTACAACGCCTCGCTCAGCATGTCCTACGAGCTGGACCTGTGGGGCCGGCTGGCCGACCAGGAATCGGCCGCGCGCTGGCGCCAGGGCGCCACCGCCGCCGACCTGGAGGGGGTGCGCGTTTCGCTGGAAGCCAATACCGCCAGCCTGTACTGGCAACTGGCGCTGAACAATGCCCAGGTGGCGCTGGCCGAGCGCGATCTCGACAGCGCGCGCAAGACCTTTGCGCTGGTGGAATCGCGCTACAAGGCCGGCACGGTATCGGGCCTGGACATCGCCCAGGCACGCCGCGCGGTCAGCCAGCAGGAAAGCACGCTGGCGGCCAGCCAGCAGACGCGCAACGCCACCCGCCGCGCGCTGGCGCTGCTGTTCGACGTTCCCCCCGAAACCGGGCTGGACACGACACCGACGCTGCCACGCGCCAATCTGCCGGAGGTACCGGCGGGGCTGCCGTCGCAACTGCTGGCGCGCCGGCCCGACCTCGCGGCCAGCGAAGCGCGGCTGAAGGCATCGTTTGCCGATAACGAAGCCAAGCGCAAAAGCTGGCTGCCGACCCTCTCGTTGACCGGCAGCGTGGGCAGCAGCAGCAGTTCGCTGGTGGATGTGCTGTCCAATCCGGTCGCCGCGCTGGGCGCCGGGCTGGCGCTGCCCTTCATCCAGTGGAACGAACGCGAGGTGGCGCTCAAGACCGACCGCGCGGACTACGAACTGGCCGTCATCGCGCATCGACAGACCATCTATCGCGCACTGGGCGAAGTGGAGGATGCCCTCGACGCGCGCACGCGCCTGACAGGCGACACCGCCCGGCTGGTGGCACAGCGCGACGATGCCGCGACGGCGGAGCGGCTGACGGGGGTGCGCTACCGTGCCGGCGCGGTGGCCTTCGATACCTGGCTGTCCGCGCAGGACACCTTGCGTGCCGCCGAGCGCACACTGTTGCAGCACGATTACGAGCGCGCGACGAACCTGGCAACCCTGTACAAAGCCTTGGGTGGCGCGCCACTGCCGCTTATGAAGGACGATTGACATCGCACAACCGGCGGCCTCGTCGACAACGGAACGCGGTGGTTTTCTGCCATAATTCGCCGCGTTCCCCTCCCCGCGACACAAAAACTTCATGTTCGATCTATTTAGCGGACTAGACCCCTGGGTCATCGTCAGCCTGGTGCTGGCGCTCACCTTCGTTCTCGCCTTCGAGTTCATCAACGGCTTTCACGACACCGCCAACGCCGTCGCCACAGTGATCTACACCAAGGCGATGCCACCCCATCTGGCGGTGATCTTTTCCGGCATCTTCAATTTCCTCGGCGTATTGCTGGGCGGCGTGGGCGTGGCCTATGCCATCGTCCACCTGCTACCGGTGGAACTGCTGATCAACGTGAACACCGGCCACGGGCTGGCGATGGTGTTCTCGCTGCTGGCGGCCGCGATCATCTGGAACCTGGGCACCTGGTACTTCGGCATCCCGGCGTCCAGTTCACACACGCTGATCGGCTCCATTCTCGGCGTCGGCCTGACCAACGCACTGATCACGCATATCCCGCTGGCGGAAGGCATCAACTGGAAGAAGGCGATCGACATCGCCCTGTCGCTGTTGATCTCGCCCACCGCCGGCTTCCTGCTGGCCGGCCTGTTGCTGCTGGTGCTCAAGTGGCTGATGCCGCTGTCCAAGATGCACAAGACCCCGGAAAACCGGCGTTCCTCCGATGGCAAGAAGCACCCCCCGTTCTGGAACCGGCTGGTCCTGGTGATCTCCGCCATGGGCGTCAGCTTCGTCCATGGCTCCAACGACGGCCAGAAAGGGATCGGCCTGATCATGCTGGTGCTGATCGGTATCGTACCCGCCAAGTTCGTGCTGGACCTGAACAGCACCACCTACCAGATCGAACGCACCCGCGACGCCACCATCCACCTGCGCCAGTTCTACCAGCGCAACGCCAGCACCCTGACCGAATACCTGGCACTGGGCCGCAGCAACGGCACCGAGCTGCCCAAGCATTTCCGCTGCGATCCCAAGACCACCGAACCCACCATTGCCGCACTGCTGCTGGCGCTGGACGGCGTGAAGGATTATCGCGACGTCGATGCCGATACCCGCGTACAGGTACGCCGTTACCTGCTGTGCCTGGACGACACCGCCAAGAAAGTGGGCAAGCTGCCACAAGTACCGAAACGGGAGAAAGCCGACCTCGACAACCTGCGCAAGGATTTGACCGCCACCACCGAGTACGCGCCGTTCTGGGTGATCCTGGCCGTGGCGGCCGCACTGGGCATCGGCACCATGGTCGGCTGGAAGCGCGTGGTCCTCACCGTGGGCGAGAAGATCGGCAAGCAAGGCATGACCTACGCACAAGGCATGTGTGCGCAGATCATCGCGGCGGCCTCCATCGGCTTCGCCAACATCTTCAGCCTGCCGGTCTCGACCACCCACGTGCTGTCGTCCGGGGTCGCGGGCACCATGGTCGCCAACAAGAGCGGCCTGCAAGGCGGCACCGTGCGTGCCATCCTGATGGCCTGGGTTCTCACCCTGCCCGCCACCATCGGATTATCCGCCCTGCTGTTCTGGCTGGCGACGCTGGTGCTGTAGCCAGCAACGTCCGGCAGCAAAAAGGCCATCCTCGTGGATGGCCTTTTTCGTGGCGATCTTCGACCGACGATCCGGTCATCGGGTGCTCAGAATTCGCCCAGTTCCTTGATGTGCACTGCCACGCTGCGCCCCAGCGCCGAAGGGTCGTAGCCGCCCTCCAGGATCGAAACGAGCCGGCCCTGGGCATGGCGCTCGGCCACTTTCTTCAGTTCGCGCGTCACCCAGGCATAGTCGGCCTCCACCAGCCCCATCGACGACATGTCGTCTTCCAGGTGGGCATCGAAGCCAGCGGAAATCAGCACCAGCTCCGGTGCGAAGGCGTCCAGCGCCGGCAACCACCGTTCGATGACGGTATCGCGGAACACGCTGCCGGTAGTACCACGCGCCAGCGGCACGTTCAGCATATTGGCGCCGCGCGGCGTATCGCCGGAGTACGGATAGAACGGATGCTGGAAGATGCCCACCATCAGCACGCGCGGCTCATCGCAGAACGCATCCTCCGTGCCATTGCCGTGATGGACGTCGAAATCCGCGATCACCACGCGTTGCAGGCCGTATTCCTCCATCGCGTGCCGCGCCGCGACCGCCACGTTGTTGAACAGGCAGAAGCCCATCGCCCGCGCATGCTCGGCATGATGTCCGGGAGGACGAACCGCGCAGAATGCGTTCTGCGCCCGGCCGCTCATCACAAGATCGACTGCGGCCACGCCGGCACCGGCTGCATGATAGGCGGCGCGCAGGCTATAAGGGTTGACGGCGGTATCGGGGTCGAGGTGCGCATAGCCGCGACTGGGAATCACCAGCGCCAGCCGGTCGATGTAGGCCATGTCGTGGACACGCAGCAACTGCGCCAGCGTGGCTGGTGGCGCATCGACATGCAGCAGGAAATCCCACAGTCCGGCGGCGATCAGCCTATCTTGAATAGCGGCGAGCCGCTCCGGGCATTCGGGGTGCCCTTTCCCCATGTCATGCATGCTACAGGCGGGGTGGGTGATATAGGCCGTGGGGCCGGCAACGGCGGACTGCAATCGATTTTTCTCCTGCTACGGAACCGAATGGGCATCGGCCTGGCCACACAGCCAGCCCCGACCCATCGCCAGCGATAGGGCGGAGGCGCCGATCCGGGGTACGCCCGAGGGGGGCACCAAGGCGTAAACGGGCTGAAGCCAGTGTACGCCCAACGTCGGCGGCGGCGCAAAGCCGTGCGGGCGAGCCTGCCGAGGCTGCCATCACGGGAAGTCGCACAAAAGAACAGAGGCGCCCAAGCGCCGGGAGAACGAACCCATGAACCGCGTTGCACCCCTGGCGGGCCTGCTCATCCTGTCGTCGGCGATGGCGCCACTGCACGCCGCGCCCGGCATCCGCCTGGATGTCACGCCCATCTGGCTCGGCACTGCATCGCTGGATGGCGAGGGCAAGGCACGGACCAGCAGCCTGTTGCTCAACGCGGCGACCGATCTCCCGGTCGACGATGGTTTTTCGGTCGGCCTCAATGCGTCCTACCAGTACATCGATTGGGAGTTCCGCGATCCGCTGTCCTGGAACGGCCAGTCTCCCTGGGGCAACGTGCAGCGCGCCGGACTGGGCATCAACCTGAACTGGCGCACCGGCGACTGGCAATACACGCTGGCGCCATCGCTGAGCTACGCCGGCGAACTCGGCGCGGACCGGAACGATTCGATGGGTCTGGGCGTGACCGCGGTCGCGGCCCGCAGCTTCACGCCCGATCTGACGGTCGGGCTGGGCGTGGGGCTGTTCAACGCCATCGACGAAACACGGGTCTATCCCTACCTGATGATCGACTGGAACATCGACGAACAGTGGCATCTGTCCAACCCGTTCTCCGCCGGCCCGGCCGGCCCGGCCGGCCTCGAACTCGGCTATCGCGGCCTGGGCAACAAGTGGGACATCGGCGCGGGCGGCGCCTATCGCTCGTTCCGCTTCCGCCTGGCGCGCGACAATGCACTGGCAAGCGGCGGTGTCGGGCAGGAAGAGATGATCCCGCTCTACGTACGCTTCGGCTATACGCCATCGCGCAATACCAAGCTCGACCTCTACCTGGGGGCTGCCCTCAACGGCAAACTGCGCACCGAAGACAGCAACGGCAACCTGCTGACCGAGGACGAGTTCGACGCGACGCCGCTGTTCTCGATCAATTTCGGCGGGCAATTCTGAGCGCCAGCCCGGCGCGCCCGCCGTTGTGCCAGTGCACGTCGGCGTACCCCAGGGCGAATCGACCTTCAAACATGGGAGCGAAGGACGAAGGCCGGGATGCAGCGCAAGGCGTGCCAAGCGAAGTGGGGCGATCCCCACGAGCGAGGCACAACGCCGCGATGCGCCCGGCCTTCATCCTTCCCTTCGGGTTGGTCCGTGGGCCGGCGTCTGCTTTGTCGCACGGCTTGCAGATAGGAGGGCTATCTGCTGCACCGCGCTTCGCGCAGCCATCCGGCCCACGGACCAACGCTTCCCACGTTTGAAGGTTGATTCGCCCTAACGCCGCGCGCCGGATCAAACAACGTTAGAATCCGATCGATCCGTCAGCACGCTCATTCGCCCGGGAGTGGCAATGGCCCATTCGTTTTCCCCCACGCTCGCCCAACTGAACCGCGTCATCCTCGGCAAGGAGGACCAGGTGCGGATGGCCTTGTGCTGTCTGCTGGCCCGTGGGCATCTGTTGCTGGAAGACCTGCCGGGAGTCGGCAAGACCACCCTGGCCCACGCGCTGGCCGCCACCGTGGGGCTGCGCTTCCAGCGCGTGCAGTTCACCAGCGACCTGTTGCCCGCCGACCTGATCGGCGTCTCGATCTACGAGCGCGATACCGGGCGCTTCCGTTTTCATCATGGCCCCGTGTTCGCCCAGGTGTTGCTGGCCGACGAAATCAACCGCGCGCCGCCCAAAACCCAATCGGCGCTGCTGGAAGCCATGGAAGAACAACAGGTCACGGTGGACGGCACCAGCTACCCGCTGCCCGAACCGTTCTTCGTGATCGCCACGCAGAACCCGCAACACCAGATCGGCACCTTCCCACTGCCCGAATCGCAACTGGATCGCTTCCTGATGCGACTGGAGCTGGGTTATCCGGACGGCGCAGCGGAGCGCGCCATGCTGGCCGGCGAAAGCCGCCGCGAACTGGTGGCGCAGCTCCAGCCCACGGTGGGGCCGACGGAACTGACCGCCGCGCAGCAGCAGGTGGACAAAATCCACGTGTCCGGGCCGCTGCTCGACTACGTACAGGCGCTGGCGCGTGCCACGCGCAGCCATGACGCGCTCAGCTACGGCCTGTCGCCGCGCGCCCTGCTCGGCCTGATCGCCGCCGCGCGCGCCTGGGCCTGGCTGGACGGGCGCGATCATGTCATTCCCGAGGATGTCCAGGCGGTGTTCCCCGGGGTGGCCGGTCATCGGCTGGTGCAACGCGCCAGCGGGCGCGTCGCGCCGGATGCGGCGCTGGAGCTGCTGCGTACCGTTGCCATTCCCTGATGAAGTTCCTGCAACGACGCTGGCAACGCTGGCTGGCGCGCCGACACCCCGCCGGCACCGAAATCCGGCTGCGCCATAACCGGATCTACGTCCTGCCGAGCGGCTTTGGCTTCGCCTTCGCCTTCTGCGCCGTGCTGTTGCTGATCGGCGCCATCAATTACCAGCTCAGCCTGGGTTATCTGTTCACCTTTGGCCTGATCGGCCTGGGGCATGCGGCGCTGACCGAGGCGTTTCGCAACCTGCTCGGCCTGCGTTTCAGCGTGCGTCAACCCGAGCCGGTGTTCCAGGGCGAAATGGCCTTTTTCCCCGTGGCGATCGCCAACGAAAAAAAGCGGATTCGCCGGGCGATCCTGGTTCGCGCCGGGGAAAACGCCTGGGTAACGCTCGACCGCCTGGATGCCCGGCAGGAACGCGTCCTTCCGCTACCGGTGCCCACGACGCTGCGCGGCTGGCTCGCCCTGCCGCGCGTCAATATCGAAACCCGGTACCCCACCGGCTTTTGCCGCGCGTGGAGCCACGCCTCGCTGACCGCGCGCGTGCTGGTCTATCCACGCCCCGAGCATGACCCCCCTCCTTATCCCGGCGCACACGAAGAAGGCGCGGGCATGGCGCGCCGCATCGGCGAAGACGAATTCGCCGGCCTGCGAGAATACCGCCCCGGGGATTCGCCCCGTCGCATCGCCTGGAAGCAGGCGGCCCGAAGCGATACGTTGTCGGTCAAATCGTTCGACAGCGCCGAGGGTGCGCAATCGATCCTGCACTGGGACGCCGCCGCGCCGCTCGATGCGGAAGCGCGCCTGTCCCGCCTGACAGCCTGGCTGCTGCGGGCGGAAGGCTCGGGCGAGCGCTACGGCCTGATATTGCCGGGGCAGCATATCGACATCGGCCACGGCCCGCAGCACCTGGCGCATTGTCTCGAAGCCCTGGCCACCTTCGATACGGCGGCACGCCATGGCTGACCACCGTTCGTTGCCGCGCAACAAGATGCTGGCGCTGCTGGGCACGCTGGCCCTGGTGCTGGCGCCCCATCTGGCGCAGATGCCGGTGTGGCTGATCCTGGTCACCCTGCTGCCGCTGGGGTGGCGCGCGCATATCGCCTGGTCCGGCCAGCGCCTGCCTGGGCGAGCGATCCGCCTGGTACTGGCCTGCGCCATGGTCGCGATGGTGTTCCTGCAATTTCGCACCTTGATCGGACGCGATGGCGGCGTGATGCTGCTGGCCTGCCTGGTGGCGCTGAAACTGCTGGAAACGACGACCCGCCGCGACGTACGCATCCTGACGCTGCTCGGCTACTTCGTCGCCGGCACCCTGTTCCTGGTCTCCCAATCGTTCTGGATGCTGGCCTATGTATTGATGGCCTGCGTGCTGCTCACCGGGCAGTTGTTCGCCTGGCAGCGCGAAGACACCCGGTTCGAGCCCGAGGAATACCGCCGCGCGCTGCGCCTGTTGCTGGAAGGATTGCCGGTCGCCCTGCTGCTGTTCGTGCTTTACCCCCGCCTTGCCGCCCCGCTGTGGAGCATGCCGGCGGACCGCGCACAGGCCAGCACCGGCATTTCGGACACCATGTCGCCCGGGAGCTTCAGCGACCTCACGCTGGATGACAGCGTGGCCTTCCGCGTGGACTTTCGCGGGCTGGCGCCACAACGGGACCAGTTGTACTGGCGCGGGCCGGTGTTCGAACGTTTCGACGGGCACACCTGGCTGCAACGCGAGTTCGCCCCGGCCTCGACCCCCACGATCGTCCCGCGCGGGCGCACGCTGGATTACACCATCACCCTGGAACCGCAGCAGCGGGCCTGGCTGTTCGCGCTGGATCTACCCACCCAACTGCCGCAGGGCGCGCGCCTGACCAGCCGGCTCCAGGCGGTCTATCGCCAGCCACTCGTCAACCGTGCCCGTTTCGACTTCCAGAGCGCGACCGACTGGCGCATCGACAATCAGGACGACACCAGCCTGAGCCAGGCGCTGGCCCTGCCGCAGGGCGGCAACCCGCGCGCCCGCGCGCTGGCGCAGGGCTGGCGCGACCTGCCTCCCCAGGTCCGCGTGGCCCGGGCGCTGGTCTGGTTGCAATCGAACGGTTTCGCCTACACGCTGGCCCCGCCGCTGCTGGAGGGGCCGGACGAGGTCGACCAGTTGCTGTTCCGCACCCGTGAAGGATTCTGCGAACACTACGCCGGCTCGTTCACCTTCCTGATGCGCGTCGCCGGCGTGCCGGCCCGGGTGGTCGGCGGCTACCTGGGTGGCGAGTACAACGCCGCCGGCGACTACTGGATCGTGCGCCAGGCCGACGCGCACGCCTGGGTCGAAGTCTGGCTCGAAGGGCGTGGCTGGCAGCGGGTGGACCCCACGGCGGTGGTTGCCCCCATGCGGGTTTCGGGCGGCCTGGCACGCAGCGTACGCGACAGCGACCGGCTGCCGATGCTGCTGCGGGAAAACGCGGCCTGGCTGGCCAACCTGCGGTTGAAGTGGGACAACGTGATCTATGTCTGGGATCGATGGGTGATCGGCTACGACACCCAGCGACAACTGCAACTGCTGAAAAAACTGGGCGTGGACGGCCTGGATTCGGCCCTCTACGTGGCATGGCTGGTCGGTGGCTTTGCACTGATTCTCGCGGCCTATACACTCGCCTCGCGCTGGATGCCGCGCAGCGAACGGCCGCGCGATCCCGCCGCACGCCTGTGGCGGGCCTTCATGCGCCGGCTGGCGCAACGTGGCGTGATGCCGCGCCTGGGCGAAGGCCCGCGCGACTTTGCCGCACGGGCAGCCGCCCTTTTGCCGGGCCACGCCGACGCCATCCGGCAGATTGCCAACCATTATCTGGCCGCGCGCTACGGCGATGCCCCGGATGCCGCGCAACAACTGGCCAAAGCCCTCAAGACCCTCCGCCTTTGAGCCGACCACACGGACAACGACATGGCCCGCTTCATCGACGCCCCCCCCGCAGCCGCTGCTGCTTCCTCGCGCATCGGCGTGCTGCTGGTCAATCTCGGCACCCCGGACGCGCCCACCGCCGCGGCCGTCAAGCCTTATCTGCGCCAGTTCCTGTCGGATCGGCGGGTGGTGGAAATCCCCGCGCTGCTCTGGCAACCGATCCTGCGCGGCATCGTCCTGATGGTGCGCCCGGCGAAATCCGCGCGGAAATACGCGGCGATCTGGGGCAAGGAAGGCTCGCCCCTGCGGGTCTGGACCGAAAAGCAGGCCAAGCTGGTCAAGGGCTTCCTGGGCGAGCGTCACGGCAACCAGGTACTCGTCGCCTACGCCATGCGCTACGGGCAGCCATCGATCCCGGCCGCCATGGCGCGGCTGCGGGAACAAGGGTGCGACCGCCTGTTGCTGGTGCCGTTGTATCCCCAGTATTCCGCCAGCAGCACCGCCACCGCCTGTGACACGGTGTTCGCGGAACTGTCTCGCTACCGCGATCAGCCGGCGGTGCGCACCATCCGGGATTTCCACGACCATCCCGGCTATATCGATGCGCTGGCGAACCGCATCCGCCAGCACTGGATGGTGGAAGGCCGGGGCGAGCATCTGGTGATGAGCTTTCACGGCGTGCCACGCTTCACCGTGGACAAGGGCGATCCCTACCAGCGCCAGTGCCAGGAAACCGCCCGCCTGCTCGCCGCCGCGCTCGGCCTGACCGAAGATCGCTATACCCTGGCGTTCCAGTCCCGCTTCGGGCGGACCGAGTGGCTGAAGCCCTATACCAGCGAAACACTCGCCAAGCTGGGCAAACAGGGCGTCAAGGCGGTGGACGTCGTTTGCCCGGGGTTCGTCGCCGACTGCCTGGAGACCCTGGAGGAAATCGCCCTGGAAGGAAAACAGACCTTTCTGCAAGCCGGTGGCGGCACGCTGCGCTATATTCCGGCACTTAATGATGACAACCGCTGGGTCCATGCATTGACGAGCATTGTCGAGCAGGCATTGCAGGGCTGGCTGACACCTTCTGAACGTCCCGCAGCACCAGACACGCGGGTGGTGCCCCCCCAACCCTAGCCCCCTCCTTTCAGGGGTAAAAATCGCAAGCGAAAATACTTGGGTATCAGCGAAATTGCAGTTAAACTCAGCGGTAAGCTAAGACTTACAACTGGAGGTTTGATCCCATGAGCACCCGGCTTTTCCTCGCCGAAGACGATCTCATCCTTGCCGACGCGCTGAAAACCAGCCTGTCGCAAGCCGACTTCCAGGTCGACTGCGTAAACGACGGCGCACTCGCCCTGCAAATTCTGCTGCATAACGACTATGACGTCGTGGTGCTGGATATCGGGCTTCCCAACATGGATGGTCTGACCGTGCTCAAGCACGTGCGTCAGCACAAGCCTTCCATGCCCATTCTGATTCTCACGGCGCTCGATGGCCTGGAAGAACGCGTGGCTGGCCTCGATGCCGGCGCCGACGACTACCTGGCCAAGCCTTTTGAGTTCGCCGAGCTGGAAGCCCGCCTGCGGGCGCTGCTGCGCCGCAGCCAGATCCTGCCGCAATCGGTGCAGCAACTGGGCAACCTGCGCCTGGATCGCGCCGGCCAGCGCGCCTGGTGTAACGATATCCCGCTCGACCTGTCCGCCCGCGAGCTGACCGTGCTGGAAATCCTCATGTCCAACATCGACCGCGTCGTGACCAAGGAGCAGATCGTTTCCGAACTGGGCTCCGAGAACGCCGAAGTGGGCCTGAACGCGATCGAAGTATACGTTCACCGTCTGCGCAAGAAGCTGGAGCCGTGCGGCGTCGTCATCCGTACCATCCGTGGTTTGGGCTATCTCCTCGAGAAGCAGCAACCCGGCGCCCAGGATGTTGCGGGGTAAATTCTCCCTTCGACGGCAACTGCTGGTCTGGTTGCTGATTCCCCAGGTCATCCTCTGGGTGACCGGGGCCATCCTCTGTTACAACGTCGCCACGCACTATGCAACCCGCGTGCTGGACGACAGCCTTCAGGAAACCGGGCGGGCGCTTGCCCGCCAGGTGCGCGAGGAAGGCGGCAAGCTGCAACTGGGCGCGCACCATGCCAGCACGCTGATGCTGGACCGGGGCGAGCAGAAGCTGTTCTACAGCGTTTCCGCCCTGCCCGGCGGGCTGATTGCCGGCAACCATCAGTTGTCGTCCCCGCCTCCTCCGCCTGCCCAATCCGAAACCCGCACCTTCTTTACCGATGCCTCCGGTCAGCATGGCGCCTTGCGGGTTGCCTCGATGTATTTTCCCTTGCCCGCCACGCCCAGCGCCTCGAATCGCTGGCTGCTGGTGCAGGTCGCCAAGGGCCTGGAAGCCCACAATCGTCTCTCGCATGAAATCCTGGTGGCCACGGCCTTGCCGCTGGGCCTGCTGATCCTGGTCATGAGCATTTGCGTCCATTGGGGCATCGTTCGCGGGCTGAAGCCGCTGACTGGCCTGAAGAGCCTGATGGAGCGGCGCGACCCGCAGGATCTGGCCCCGCTGGAGCTGGCCGACGCACCCGAGGAAGTCCACGCGCTGAGCCATGCGCTGAATCACCTTCTGTCCACCACCAACGAAAACGTGGCCCGGCAGCGCCGCTTCATCGCCGATGCCGCACACCAGTTGCGTACGCCGCTGGCCGGCCTGAAATCGCAAACCGAGCTGGCAATGCGCGAAACCACGCCCGAAGGGCTGCGCGACCGGCTGAACATGGTGCACGCCAGCGCCACCCGTTCGATTCATCTGGTCAACCAGTTGCTGACGCTCGCGCGTTCGGAGCCCGCCAACCAGGGCATGCCCCAGGTTCGCGTCGATCTGGCCAAGCTGGTCCGCGAACTGACCGCCGAAGCCGTGCCGCGCGCACTGGCGGCCGGCATGGATCTCGGTTGCGACAGCCCATTGCTGGAAGCCCCGATCCACGGCAACTCGGCGCTGCTGCGCGAGCTGTTCGTCAACCTGGTGGAAAACGCCATCAAGTACATCCCGCGTGGCGGCAACGTCACTGTGCGTCTGAATCGGGAGGGGCCGTTCTACGTCGTGGAGGTGGAGGATGATGGCCCCGGCATCCCCGACGAACAGAAGCCACGCATCTTCGAGCGTTTCTATCGCGTCAACCAGAACGACGGCAACGGCTGCGGCCTGGGCATGGCGATCGTCAAGGAAATCGCCGAACGCCACCATGGTGCAGTCTCGCTGAACGATGCCGTGCCGCACGGCCTGATCGTGCGGGTTACGCTGCCGGTGCTCGAGGAAGACGCCAGAGAGGAGGCCTGAGCGGCAACGCTCAGTTGCGGCGCAGCCAGACCAGGCGGGGCATGTCCACGCCATTGCGTTCGAGCAGTGCGGCAAATCGGGACGACACGCGCCCGAAGCGAACCTCCACCTCGTTCACGAAATACCGGCTTTCCACGCTGATCGCCCCGCCACGTAGCGCTCCGCGCTTGTTCTCCGGCAGCGCTTCCTTGAACTCGTCCAGCGTCTCGTAGTACTTGCCCGCGCGCGCGGACACCACGGCCCGCGCGTCGCTCAAAGACAGATTGGGCAGGACGGCGGCCAGGACTTCGGGCTCGGCGAAGTTGACGTTCACCTGTGTTTTTTGCGGCAACACCGTGATGTAGGCATCCAGCTTGGCGATGATTTCCGGCGTAAAACCACGCACCACGCCCAGGCTGGTCAGGTCGGTCAGCGGCCGGTTCGCCGCACGGTAGGGCGGCCGCAGATTGAGGTAGTCGGTATCCTCCGCGCCACCGGGATAGCGCGTCTGCGAATCGCTGTCCTCCCAGTCCACCAGCGCGTTGACCAGCTCTTTGGGCACATTCAGATAATCGAACAGACGCTCGCAAGCCGCTACCTCGTCGTCCTGCGCCTGCCCGTTTTGCACCAGGTTGTTCAGGTTGAAGCGCCCCTGCTGTTCCAGCAAGCGCCCGCCAGCCTGGCCACGCTCGACCGGGATGGCGGGAATCGGCACATTCCAGGGCTCCAGCAGATGATCGACATGGTTGCGCCGCGCGTCATCGCGCAGCGTCAGCCGTGCCAGATCGATTGCCGCCAGCGCCACCCCGCGCGATTCGGCCATGTCATACTGATTTTCCACCTGGCGGAACCACAACTGTTGCCGCCAGGCGATCCATACCGCCAATGCGGCCACCAGCGCCGCCGTGGCGACGGCGGTCAGGATGGCGATACCGTGCTGGCGGTGGCGTGAGCGCATCATGGCAGCAGGTAGACCCGGGTCACCGGAGACTTGCCGCTGCGCTCCAGGGTGACTTCCACCGCGTTCGGTCGCACCGCACTGTTGCCAGTGACCGGCCATTGCGGCAACCATTTGCCGGACGCATCCAGAAAGCGCGCCTCGAAGCGCGTCACATCGCTCAACAAGGGGTGGACCACCGGCTCCGCCAGCGGCGCGAGGTCCAGGCTATCCCACATCAGCAGTTGCAGTTCGTTGTCCCAAAGGCGATACGCCACGTGGTAGTCCTCGCGTGCCCGATCCATCCGCACCAATTCCAGCGCGGCGTCCACCTTGCGCGGCGGCTTGAGATAGCCGCGCAGCGACGGCTGTGCCACGCCGCTCTGGTCACGCCACGGGCGTTCCACCTGGTGCATCAGGTCCTCCTCGATCCGGTCCAGGACCAATGCGGTTTCCCGCCAGTAGGCGGCCTCCTGGTCCAGCCTGACCTTTACCTTGGCCACCTGCTCCAGCCCGCGATAGGCGACCAGCGCCACCACCGCGAAGATCATCAGCGCGATCAGGATTTCCAGCAGCGTAAAGCCATGCATCCGGCGCCGCATCATGATTTCACCCGCGCGAGGTAGCCCACCAGCGTGGCCGCCGCGTAGTCCTGCTGGCCGTCGAGATACACCTTGATTTCGATGCGCCGGAAACTGCGGTTGGGCGAGGCGCCCACCTCGGCGCGCCAGGTGAACGATTGCCCGCCCTGCTCCACCTTGCCTTCGCTCTGACCCACTTCGGGAAACATCTGCCGCGCGCGGATTTCGTTCAGGTGATTCTGCGCCACCCAGCCAGCCAGCATCTTCGTGCGCAGCGTCACGGCCGCTTCGGTGCTGGCCGAGGTGGCGCGCAAGGCCGCGGCAAGCGCGATGGCCAGGATCGCCAGCGCCACCAGTACTTCGATCAGGGTGAAACCGCGTCGCCGACTCACGCTGCGCCATCCTCGGGCTGCGCGGTGACGCGCCCCATGATGTCGCCTTCCAGTCGCCAGCGCTGCTGGCCCTTGGTCAGGGTGACGGTGAAGGGCTGGTTCACGCCGGAAGGCTCGAACACGATGCGCTCGCCGACGCGGCGATCCTTGAGGTTCACGCTCATCCGCGTCACGCGCAGGCCTTCCGGCAGTTCGCGGGGTTTGAGCACTTCATGGCTGGGCAGCGCCTGCCAGGCATTGCGGTCGTCGAGCGTCCAGAACTGATAGCCGTCGCCATCGGAAGACCAGGCGATGGCGCGGCCACCGGCAATCGCTTCATCGCGCGCGCTTTCGAACAACAGCGCCATCCGCTGTCCTTCGCGCTCCAGCGTCTGCCCGTCCGAGAGGTCGAAGCGCAGCATGGCCATGCCGAGGATGATGCCGACCACCCCCAGCGCCACCAGGATTTCGATCAGCGTGAAGCCCAGGCCACGACGCGGTTGCGCACGGGGAATACGGCATGGGCGCACGGCGTGTAACAAGTGCGGCTAGGCGCTTAAAGCTGCCACGAGCCGATATCGGCGTCGAAGCCCTCGCCACCCTGCTGGCCGTCGGCGCCATAGCTCATGACGTCGATCTCGCCCTTGAGACCGGGGTTGAGATAGAGATAGTCGCCACCCCACGGGTCCTTGGGCAGCTTTTCCAGGTAGCCACCGTGCTTCCAGTTATTGGGGACCGGCGCGGCGGAAGGCTTTTCGATCAATGCCCGCAGCCCCTGCTCGGTGCTGGGATAGCGGCCGTTGTCCAGCTTGTACAGCTTCAGGCCCTGGATGATGGTGCGGATGTCCTGCTGCGCCGCGACCACGCGGGCCTCGTTGGGGCGATCCATGATCTTGGGCACCACCAGCGCGCCGAGGATGGCAAGAATGGTGATGACCACCAGGATTTCGATCAGCGTGAAACCGCGTGCCAGCATGCGGCGGGCGGAGGGACGGGATGCATAGGACATTCGGGTTATCTCACCAGTTGGTTCATTTCGAAGACGGGTAGCAGGATGGCCAGCACGATCAACAGCACCACCACGCCCATGGCCAGCACCATGAACGGGCCCAGCAGGCCGGTGAAGGTGGCGACACGGTTTTCCAGTTCCTGGGCCTGCTGCGCGGCGGCCTTTTCCAGCATGTACTCCAGCCGCCCCGTCGCCTCGCCGCTGGCGATCAGATGGATCAACACCGGCGGAAACAATTTACTCTGCGCCAGCGCGCGCGAGAGTGTGACCCCTTCACGCACCTGGGCCGCAGCGGTACTCACGGCGTCGCGCAGCGGCAGGCTGCCCATCACGCCGCCGGCGGCCGTCAGCGCCTTGAGCAGCGGCACCCCGCTGCCGACCAGGATGGCCAGCGTCGAAGCCAGCCGCGCGGTATTGCCGGCGCGCTCGAAACGGCCGAACAAGGGCAAGCGCAGGCGCCAGGCGTGAAAGGCCCACTTCACCGACTCCACCTTCAACGCGCGCCAGGCGCCAAAGCCCGCGGCAATGGCCAGCACCAGCAGCGCCAGCCCCCATTCGCGAACCACGTTGCTGGCCCACAGCAGCGCTTTGGTCAGGAATGGTAGTTCCTGCTTGGCACTCTGGAAGACGGTGACCATCTGCGGCACCACCCAGGTGAGCAAGCCGATCACCACCAGTAGCGACACCACCATCACCACCATCGGATAGATGAAGGCCAGGCCCACCTTGGCGGCCAGCGCGGCTCGGGCTTCCAGATAGTCAGCAAGACGCTGCATCACGCCAGCGGCACGGCCGGATTCCTCGCCAGCGGCGACAATGGTGCGGTATAGCTCGGGAAACGCCTGCTGATGGCGCGTCAACGCCTGCGACAGCGAGGCGCCGCCGAGGATCTCGCTGCGCAGGCTGGCGGCCAGCCGCTTTTCGCGATCCCCGTCGCTTTGCTCCACCAGCACCGCCAGGGCCTGTTCCAGCGGCAGGCCGGCGTCGAGCAGCGTGGCAAGCTGACGCGTCATCAGCGAAAGGCGCTGCGTTCCCAGCCGGCGCTCGCCGCGCCGTTGACCGGCGCCATCCGTGCCCACGGCATCGATTTCGCTGACCCACAAGCCCTGGTCGCGCAGTTGCTGGCGCGCGGCACGCGCGGTATCGGCCTCGATCAGGCCCTGGGCATTCGCGCCATCGGCCCGCACCGCGCGGTAGCGGAATGCCGTCATGCGGGAACTCCGCGGAACGCGGGCCGGAACGCGCGCACCGGCATCAGGCGAAGATCACGGTCTTGTTGGAATACACCAGCACCCGATGTTCCAGATGCCACTTCACGGCGCGCGCCAGCACCATCTTTTCCAGGTCGCGGCCCTTGCGGATCAGTTCTTCGACATCGTCGCGATGCGAGATGCGGATCACGTCCTGCTCGATGATGGGCCCGTCGTCCAGCACTTCGGTCACGTAGTGGCTGGTGGCGCCGATCAGCTTGACCCCGCGCGCAAAGGCGCGGTGGTACGGCTTGGCTCCGTCGAAGGCCGGCAGGAAGCTGTGGTGGATATTGATGACGCGCTGCGGATACCGCGCGGTGAAATCGTGCGACAACACTTGCATGTATCGCGCCAGCACGATCAGATCGACACCGTGCTCCTCCAGCAACTGACGTTGCGCGGCTTCGGCCTGCGCCTTGCCGTCGCGCGGCACGTCGATCACGTGATACGGAATGCCGTAGAAGTCGGCCAGGGCGCGGCAGTCCTCGTGGTTGGAGATGATCAGCGGAATATCGCAATGCAGTTCGCCGCTCTGGTGGCGATGCAGCAGATCGACCAGGCAATGGTCGTACCTGGAAACGAGGATCGCCATCTTGGGCCGGCGCGCCGACAACGCCACCTTCCATTGCATCTGGAAGCGATCGGCAATCGGCTGGAACGCCGCCGAAAACGCGGCCATGTCGAGCGTGAAATCGGTGAGATCCCATTCAACGCGCATCAGGAACAGGTTTTCGCTGATGTCCTGGTGCTGGTCCGAATGGA
Organism: Chitiniphilus eburneus; assembly: GCF_005048205.1. Taxonomy (GTDB): domain Bacteria; phylum Pseudomonadota; class Gammaproteobacteria; order Burkholderiales; family Chitinibacteraceae; genus Chitiniphilus; species Chitiniphilus eburneus. The sequence continues at coordinate 33,277 of NZ_SUMF01000009.1, read as the reverse complement.
CGATGTTGGCGTTATAGGTGAACAGGAAGTTGGCGATGGCGGCAGAAAGCCCCTTGCGGTCGGGGCAACTGATCAGGAGCGTGGCGGTGTTCATGCAATGATCCGGTAAGCGTTGCTGTGCGGGATTCTATCAGCAAGCCCGCCCACGGGGCAGCGCGACGGGCTGCGACGGCACGCCTTGCCTGTACAATTGCGCACCCCTTTTCACCCGCGCCGCATCGTCATGTTCCATATCGTTCTGTTCCAGCCCGAAATCCCGCCCAATACCGGCAACGTCATCCGCCTCGTCGCCAACACCGGCTGCGTGCTGCATCTGGTCAAGCCGCTGGGGTTCGAGCTGGACGATGCCCGGCTGCGCCGCGCCGGACTGGATTACCACGAATACGCCACGCTCCAGGTGCACGAGGATTGGGCCGCGGCGCAACGGGTGCTGGGTGATCGACGCTGCTTTGCCATGACGACGCGCAGCAGCGCGCAGGTGGATGGGGTGGCTTTCGCCGATGAGGATGTGTTCGTGTTCGGCCCGGAAACCCGTGGGCTTCCGCAGGAAATGCTAGATCGGTTTCCGCCCGAGGCACGCATCCGCCTGCCGATGCTGCCCGGCCAGCGCAGCCTCAATCTTTCCAATGCCGTGGCAGTGACGGTGTTCGAGGCCTGGCGGCAGCTTGGCTATCCCGGCAGCGTCTAGGGCGTGTCATCCAATGTTTCACGACAGCGTTCGGTGCAGTTCGGGATGCCGTGCAAGGAGCTGGACGCGCGGCGATATGGATACCGCAAGCGGCCGGCGACGCCGCGCGGCGCCCGAAATGCACCGAACCCGCAGGGCTGGGCCGAAAAAACACCATCCAAAGCGTTGCACTCCTTGCCAATAACCGGTTATTGCCTTCGTCGTGCGCCTGGTGCCCGGCGCTTTTTCGGCCCAGCGCTGCCGCGAAACATTGGATGACACGCCCTAGCCAGATGGCACCCCAAAAAAGGCGGCCTGTGCAGGCCGCCTTTTTTGACGCGGAACGACGCGCTGCTTATTCCAGCAGGCTGCGCAACATCCACGCGGTCTTTTCATGCACTTGCAGGCGCTGGGTCAGCAAGTCGGCGGTGGCTTCGTCGTTGACCTCGTCGGCAATGGGGAACAGGCCGCGCGCGGTGCGCACCACGGTTTCCTGCCCGGTCACCAGGATCTTGATCATTTCCTGTGCGTCGGGCACGCCTTCCGTTTCCTTGAAGCTGGACAGCTTGACGAACTGGCCGTAGGTGCCGGGCGCCGGGAAGCCCAGCGCGCGGATGCGTTCCGCGATCGAATCGACCGCCAGCGCCAGCTCGGTGTACTGCTGTTCGAACATCAGGTGCAGCGTGTTGAACATCGGACCGGTAACATTCCAGTGGAAGTTGTGGGTCTGGAGGTAGAGCGTATAGGTGTCCGCCAGCAGGCGGGACAGGCCCTGTGCGATGTCGCCGCGTTGTCTTTCAGAAATGCCGGTATGAATTTCCATCGAAAAACCCTCCATGAACGTGGGAACCAATTGAATGGTGGTCCAGTTTAGGACGAACCGGAAATAGATTGTTCCAACAGGCTCAATAGTCACGCAATCCGGGCATGTCGATCATCACGTGTTGCGCATGAAATCGGCGGTGCGGGTGAACGCTTCTTCCAGGTGTTCGCGCAGCGCCGTTTCCATCGGGATCTCCGCCATAGCCTGGAACATGCACAACAGCCACTGGTCGCGCTCCGACTCGCCGATGGGGAACGGCATGTGGCGTGCCCGCAGGCGCGGGTGGCCGTGTCGCTGGATGAAAAGCTGCGGTCCGCCCAGCCAGCCCGAAAGGAACTCGAAGAATTTCTGCCGGATCGCCGTACTGTCGGCCGCATGCATGGCATGGATGCCCGCCGCGCGCGGATCGGTGGCCATGAGGTCGTAGAAGCGGTCGACCAGTTGCCGGACCACGGCTTCACCGCCCAGCATCTGGTAAGGGGTTTGTTCTTGCAGATCGTTCATGAAGGGCGGCGGCGCAACACCGGGCAGTGGACAAAAGCAGGAATCGGCATGCTAGCACGTGATTTTGCTGAAAATCGGTTAGATTGAGTGATAACCAGCAATCATCACAGGAGTGACAAGCATGCTATTGCGATTCAGTGTGGGAACACGGATCACCCTTGGCTTCACCCTGCTGCTGATTTTGCTGATCGCGACCGGCGGGCAGGGACTGTTCGGCATCTCCCATCTGCATCGCGAAATCAATCGGCTGCTCAAGGGCGACCTGGCCTTCAATACGCACATCGTGCAGACGCGTAATGCGGTGGGCGACCTGCGGCGTTTCGAAAAGGACACCATCCTCAACTTCCAGTCGCCCGAGCATCTGACCGACTACCAGGCCAAATGGGAAAAAGCCTACGCAAGCGCGAGCGAATCGTTGACCGCCGCCGAGACCGTGGCACGACCGGAGGATCTGGCCGATATCCAGCGTCTGCGCAAGGCGCAGGGCGACTACGGCACCAGCTTCCATGCGCTGCAACAGGAAATCGCCGCGCAACGCTATGCCAGCTCGGGCGAAATCAACGCCGGGTTCGAAAAAGCCAAGGAGCCGATCCGCAATATGAGCGAGGCGCTGGAAGCGCTGTCGGCCAAGGCACTGGAGCGGGTGAATGCGATCGAGGGTACGGTCAGCAGCACCGTGAGCTGGGTGACCTATCTGGCGCTCATCCTGATCGCCGTCGCCATCGCCCTGGGCACGGGCTTTGCCTACGCCATCGTGCGCAGCATCCGGCGCCCGCTGACGGAACTGCAACAGACGATCAGCGAAATCGAGCGCACCGGGCGATTGCACCTCACCCTGCCCGTCTATGCCGACGACGAGATCGGCCGGACCTCCAAGACGATGAACCACCTGCTGGTGGAAATGAACCGGGTGATCGGCGAAGCCAACACCAACTCGCAGTCGCTGCTGGGCGCGGCGGATACCCTCGCCCGGGCCTCGACCCAGATCACCGACGCCTCGCAGGCACAGTCGGAGGCCTCGGGCGCCACCGCCGCCGCGGTCGAGCAACTGACCGTCAGCGTGAACATGATCTCCGACGACGCCCGCAGCATGACCGCGGAAGCCCAGCAGACCGCCAGCACGGCCAGTGCGGGCGCGCAGATGGCCCATCGCACGGCGGCATCGATCAACGATGTGGCCCGGGGCATTTCAGGCTCGGCCCAGGTCATCGACCAGCTCAACCAGCGCTCCCACGAAATCGGCAGCATCGCGATGGTTATCAAGGAGATCGCCGACCAGACCAACCTGCTGGCCCTGAACGCAGCCATCGAGGCGGCGCGGGCTGGCGAGCTGGGCCGTGGCTTCGCCGTGGTCGCCGACGAGGTCCGCAAGCTGGCCGAGCGCACCACCCAGGCCACCGTCGAGATCACCGCCAAGATCGTCGCCGTGCAGCAGGACACCGCCAGCGCGGCCAGCGGCATGGATCAGGCCAGCCAGATGATGGACGAAGGCGTTCGCCAGGCGGAGGAAATGGCCGGAACGCTGGCCGGAATCGAAACGCGCGCGCGGGATACCGTGGCCCGGATCAACCACATGGCACAAGCGGTGAACGAACAGAGCGTCGCAAGCCAGGACATCGCGCGCAATGTGGAGCGCATTGCCCAGGCCAGCGAGGAAAACCACGCCTCGGCCGCCAGCGCGGCGGATCTGTCGAACCAGTTGAAGCAACTGGCCAGCCAGTTGGACAGCACCATCAGCCGCTATCGGCACTGATTACGCACGGCAGCCAACAAAAAACCGGACTCATGGTCCGGTTTTTTGTGGCGATCGGCCGCGCGGCCCGTTGTTCACTCGGGCTGGTAGGGATACGGCTTTTGCTCGATGCGCGATTGCAGATTGCGGTCGCGCTCTTCCAGGTTGATGGGCGACTTGTCCCACAGCAGGGCCCGGCCTTCGACCTGGCCACGTGCCACATCGGGATGCTCGTTGAGGTAGCCGCGCATGAACTGGGTGAATTCGGAAACGTAGGTAGTGTTCTTGAACATGATGGCGATCTGTTGGCGTGATTAGCAGCGATTATACCGGCAGCGCCCGCAAAGCGGGGAGCGCCAGTGCGTGAAGTGCGGGATTGCCGGCCGCCAGCACCCGGCCGGCGCTGGTCTGGGTCAACGGCTCCCCTTGCCAGTCGGTCATCCGGCCCCCGGCGGCATTCACCAGCGGGGCCAGCGCGGCGAAATCATGCAGCTTCAGTCCTTCCTCGATCACCAGCTCCAGCCAGCCGCTGGCCACCTGCGCGTACAGGAAACCATCGCCGCCATAGATGGGGTAGCGACAGCGCGCCGCCAGATCGTCGAACACCGCGCGGCCGGCGCTCAGGTACTCGGGGCCGGTGGTGCCGATGCGCGCGCGCGCCAGCTCGTCGATGGCACTGCCACGCACCGGAGCACCGTTGAGCGTAGTGGGCAAGGTCGTGCCGCCGATCCAGAAATCACCGGTAATGGGTTGATGAACCGCGCCCAGCACCGGCACGCCGCGATGCAGCAGCCCGATCAGGGTGACGAACAGCGGCCGGCCGACGGTGAACGACTTGGTGCCATCGACGGGATCGAGCACCCACACCCACTCCGCCTGCTCGTTTTCGCTGCCGAATTCCTCGCCGATGATGCCATCCTGCGGACGCGCAGCCTGGATCAACGCGCGCATGGCCTGCTCCGCCTCGCGATCCGCGCGGGTGACCGGGCTGGCGTCGTCCTTGTCGTCGATGGCGAGTTCGCTGCGGTAATAGCGGCGGATCACATCGCCGCTAGCCTGGGCCAGGCGGCGCATCAATTCGATCTGATCGGGAAATGGCGACGACATCTTGCTTATCCATGATGGGTGGGTGAACGCAGGGAAACCCGGGGGCTCGAATTGCTGTCCGGCCGGGCGCGGACAATGCCGGCGCGGGATTCCCGGGCGCGAGCGTAGCATGGGCCCGGGCTGGCCCCAACTACCACTTGATGAATGAAAATAATTATCAGAATTAAAACTAATAAGAATTACCAAGAATCGAATTGAATGGTCTTTAGCCAATTGGGCGCATAAACTATCGGGTACGCAAGTAAAAGCCGGCCACCCGAAGTGGCGGGATAAATAAGGAGAAAGCGATGCAAGGCGACAAGCATGTGCTCCAGACGCTCAACAGCGTCCTGGGCAACGAACTGACCGCGATCAACCAATTGTTCCTGCACGCGCGCATGAACAAGAACTGGGGCTACAAGCGGCTCAACGAGCGCGTCTATCACGAATCGATCGACGCCATGAAACGCGCGGACAAGCTGATCAACCGCATCCTGTTCCTGGAAGGGCTTCCCAACCTGCAACAACTGGGCAAGCTGCTGATCGGCGAAGATGTCCCGGAAATGATCGATTGCGATCTCAAGCTGGTCGACGGCCATGTGCAGACGCTGCGCACCGCCATCGTCACCTGTGAGAAGGCGCACGACTTCGTCACCCGCGATCTGCTCGAGGATCTGCTGGAAGACGAAGAGGAATACATCGACTGGCTGGAAACCCAACGCGAGCAACTGGTGGCGCTGGGCCTGGCCAATTATCTGCAATCGCAGATCGAAGACTGAGGAGCAGGTCATGCAAGGCAACCCGCAGGTCATCGCCAAGCTGAACGAATTGCTGGCGGCGGAACTCACCTCGATCGACCAGTATTTCGTGCACAGCCAGATGTACCACAACTGGGGCTATCAGCGCCTGTACCAACGGATCGACCATGAACGCGACGACGAAATCGGCCACGCCACCCGCCTGATCGCACGCATTCTCTTCCTGGGTGGCATTCCCAATGTCGCGGCCCGCACCGCCCTGCGCATCGGCGCCGACGTGCCCGCCATGCTGAAGAACGATCTGATCACCGAGTACGAGGTGGCAAACGCGCTGAAGCAGGCCATCGCACTGGCAGAGAGCGTGCAGGATTTCGTCACCCGCAAGATGCTGCTGGATCTGCTCGACGATACCGAGCAGGATCACGCGCACTGGCTGGAACAGCAGCTTGGCATCCTGAATGCCGTCGGGCTGGAAAACTACCTGCAATCGCAGACCGGGGCAGCAGAGTGAACGCGAGTGCTGAGGGCAAGGCGTGCGAAGCGCCCTGAAAGGCGGTAACCGGATTTTTCCGTCGCAGGTGGGCGGCGCGGCACCAGCCGAAGCGATTGCCCGCCACCCTCAATGCAAAGGGGCGCCTTGAGCGCCCCTTTTTACGTGATCGTTGCGCGGATCAGGCCGCGGCCAATGCGTCCATCTCGTCCCAGCCGCGTCGTGCCTCGGCTTCGATGGCATCGAGCATCACTTCGCGCGCGCAGCCGACGCATTTGCCGCAGCAGGTGCCAACGCCGGTGGCCTGCTGCAATTCGATGAAGTTGCGCGCACCGTTGGCAACGGCCTTGCGCACCGCCTTGTCGGAAACACTATTGCACACGCATACGTACATCGAACGCCCCACACCATTGATAAGCGTTCTCATTATGATAAAACTCGACCACCTTGCCAATCCCCGCGCGGACCACTCATCCGCTACCGGGCTGGCAATATGTCATCAAGATATTTCCGATGCCCCGCGCGGCATCGCTTCGCTGCCCCATCTCTCGCATGACCCAGGAGCCCGACATGATCCATACCGAACCGCAGATCGACGCCGCCCGCCAGCAGGAACTGGGCGTGAAGGACTGGCCCATCTGGAGCAAGGAGGTCTCGCAGTTCCCGTGGCACTACGCCGAGCCCGAAACCTGCTGGCTGATCGAAGGGAAAGTACGGGTCACCACACAGGATGGCGAGCAGGTCACGCTGGTCGCCGGCGATCTGGCGCGCTTTGACGCCGGCTTGCGCTGCACCTGGGAAGTGCTGGAGCCCCTGAGCAAGCATTACCGCTTCGGCTAGGGCGTGTCATCAAATGTATCGCGACAGCGTTCGGCGCAGTTCGGGATGCGGCGCAAGGCGCTGGATGCGTCGCGGTATGAATACCGCAAGCGGCCGGCGACACCGCGCCGCACCCGAAATGCGCCGAACCCACAGGGCTGGGCCGAAAAAACACCATCCACTGCGTTGCGCTCCTTGCCAATAACCGGTTGTTGGCTGCGTCGCGCGCCTGATGGCTGGTGCTTTTTCGACCCAGCGCTGTCGCGATACATTCGATGACACGCCCTAACGCCCAACGAAAAACGGGCAGGCCCGCAGGCCCGCCCGTTCACTCGGTGGCAACCCCTTACAGCTTGGGCAGCACCGGGATCACATCACTGCAATTGCCCGTCAGCGGCAGGTTCTGGCACACGAACTGGCCCGCGCTGTTCTCGGTGGCGGCGCCAGCCGGAGCGGCCTGGTGCACGCGCTGCTTCCAGATCTGCCAGATCATGAAGCCATCGAAGCTGCGGCCCTTGTTCTTGACGTACTTCACCAGGGTCTGCACGTTGTAGTACGGCGTAGCGATGTTGTTCAGGCCGGTGAGCATGTCGGCGTCGTACTGCACGCCACCGTCGTTCAACCTGAGCATTGCACCACCCGAGCCTTCCGGTGCGATTTCCATGCCCATGTTGATCGGCTTGCTGTAGATCGCCTTATAGGCCTCGTAGCCTTCGCGCGGATCGTAGTACTCGCCGCCGTCATACGACATCAGGTTGATGAAGTCGATCTTGCTGCCCTGGTTCTTCACCACACTGTACATGGTGCCGCCGAACGGCGAGCCCCACTGCACCTTGCCTTCCTCGAACGGCGTGCCCTTCACGTAGTACGCGCCCGTGGACCAGCCGGCGATCGAGATCTTCAACCCGGCATTGCGGGCCTGGATTTCGCTGTACAGGCTGCTGATGATGTTGGCGATCTCGGCATCCTTCGAGCAACTGAAGGTCGCGGCGTCACCCTTGTTGCAACTGCTGCCCGACGATTCCCAGTCGATGTCCACGCCGGCGGCGCCCAGGTCCAGCGCCAGATCGACGATATGTGGCGCATTGAACTGGCTCCACTGGCTGCCCTGGCTGTACGACCAGCCGCCCACCGAGATGAACACCTTGGTCCCGCGATTCTTCAGCGCGGTGATGTTGTTGCGCAGATCCTGAGCCTGCTGGGCGGTGAACTTCTTCTGGCCGTTCGGGGTGGCCGCGCCCTCCACGAATTCGAAGCCGGCGATTTCCTGGTCGAAGGCGTACGAACCGCGGGTGTACTTGGTGTCCGGACGAACGAACGCCAGGTTCACGTGGGTGAAATAGCTGGGGATATTGGCCGTGGTCAGGTCGTACAGGCTGGTGTTCCAGGTGCTGGAATAGCCCACGTACATGCGGCTGCCCGGGGTGACCGGCGTCGGGGTCGGCGTCACCGGGGTCGGCGTCACGGTCGGCGTCGGGGTGACCGGGGTCGGCGTCACCGGCGTGGGCGTCGGAGTGGTACCGCACGGACCGACGTTCTTCCACGGGCCCCACTCACCGGATTGCGCCGGATTGTCGCCCTGGGTCCACCAGCGTGCTTCGTAGTTGACGCCGTTGTAGGTCACTTTCTGGCCGCCGGTATAGGCGGTGCCGCTGTTCCAGGCAGCAAAGCAGGTGGTACCGGTGGGAGTCGGCGTGGGCACGACCGGCGTGGGCGTCGGCACCACGGGGGTCGGTGTCGGGGTGACCGGGGTCGGCGTGGGGGTCGGCGGGGTGGGTGTGGGCGATGTGCCGCAGTTACCACCGGCTTGCCACAGCGTCGGCGTCGCGGCCGGGTTCCAGTTGGTGCCGACATAGGCGGTATGCGTCACCAGGGCGGTGTAGCTGCTGCCGCCGTAGCTCACCACCGTGCCAGCGGTATAAGTGTTGCCCTCAGCCCAGGTCGCGCAGGCGGCCTGAACGCTCATCGGCACGGCATAAGCGCCAACCGACAGCACCAGGGCGGTAATCAGCCGGGCGCACGTGCGCACGCCGGCCGGTTTCGGATCCAGCATCTTCATTGCTACTCTCCTCGTCCTTGTCTTCGGATCGTTTTGCCACAATGCGTGTGCATTGCTGCGTCCGAGCCTGGGCTGAGGGGAATCGAAACACAAGCGTGAGGGGAAAGCTGGCAGGGTTTACCCGACAAGCGATTACTTTTGGTTATCGGACGGCAATACACGCCGGTTCGACGCGCCGCAGGCTCGCCCGGCGTGGAAAACCCGATTGAAAATGGGCGACCCGACGGGTCGCCCACTCCTGGCGAAAAGCAGTATTCACCGGCGGCCGATGAACAACGCTTCCTCCTGGCGCCCCGCGGCGGGCGCGCCCAGCGAGGCCTTCATCGTCCAGCGGCTGGCTCCGGCGGCCAGATCGAGGCGCTGGGTCCATTCCTGCTCGCACTCACTGCAATGGAAATGGCGGAACTCCAGGCCGGCTTCATGATGCTTGGGGCGCGCCACGCTCAGCCCCAGATGCGGTTCATTGGCGTTGGGGTTGCGCAACAGCTTGGCGCACTGGATGCACAGGTGTGCGCGGGCCAGGTGATGGGCGGCGGCAAGTGCACGCATCGAAGAAAAATTACGGCTGCCATATCCTTGCATGATGTTTCCCCTTTTTAACTGGACCCCTGTCGTGCCGGCGAGGCCGGCTTGGGCATGACGGCAGAATATCCAGCCACCGCAAGGCCAGTTATCAGGAAGGTTCGCGAGATGTCGTGAGAATCGTCTGACACAGACCACCCTCCGGGCAGTGGTCGCCTCCCTCTCGCCGCGCCGCACTGGCCACTCACGCAGCGCCCCGTTTCGTCGCCCGCCACACCGGCACGGCATTTGCTCTACCGTTGAATCGTCTTGCCACGGAGAACACCAGATGGACACCACACCCCACACCCTGACCACCCTGTTCCAGCAACTCGGACTCCCCAGCGACGGAGCGGATATCGATGCCTTCCTCGCCGCGCATGAACTACCTGCGGGGCAACGCCTGCCGGAAGCGCCATTCTGGAGCCCCGCCCAGGCCGCCTTCCTGCGCGACGCGCTTTCCGCCGACGCCGACTGGGCCGAAAAGGTGGATGAACTGGCCACCCGCCTGACGCATTGAACCTGCCAGGCCGCAAAAAAGCCCCGGCCTGACCGGGGCTTTTTCATGGGCGTATCCAGGAGTCAGCCCGGCTTCCTGGGGCTGACCCACATCTCGATCGTCGCCCGCATCACCACCGTACCGGCCAGATCGACGATCGCCACCTCCACCGGCCATGCGCCGCCGTCGCCCCACTCCCGGGGCAGGACGCCCGTCGCAATGGCCCGCAGGCTGGTTTCGGCCTTCTTCAGGTACTGGACCTGCATGCCCCGGGGAATCCAGCGATGGGTCAGCGGCAGGGAGATATCGGTCATCGTGCCGGCCGCCAGTTCGGCGATGTTGCACATGGCGATCGCGTGCACCGTGCCGATGTGGTTGAGCACCGCGCGCCGCTTGCGCAGCGTGACCTCCGCCCTGCCCGGCTCCAGCACCTCGAAGCGCGGCTTCACCGAGCCGAAATAGGGTGCCTTGAAACACACCAGCCGCGAGAACAGCCAGCGCCCCATCGGCAAAGGGGACAATCGGCGCCATGCCTGGTCGATCGCATTGCCGCTCATGTCGTACGTTCCTCCGGATCGATGGCCATCAGGATGTCATGCCGGCGCACCGCGCCCCTATTGCGGCAAACCCGGCTACGGGCGTTTGAATCCATTTGTATCGCTTGCTTTCTTCGACGTCGCCTTTATCTGACAATATGCCCACCCGATTGATGGTTTGCTCCTGGAGATCACAATGAAGAGATTGCTGTTGGTACTGACCACGCTGCTGATGTTGTCCGGCTGCGGCTACAACGCGCTTCAGGCGCAGGACGAAGCGGTGAACGCCGCCTGGTCGGAAGTGCTGAACCAGTACCAGCGCCGCGCCGACCTGGTGCCCAACCTCGTCAATGTGGTCAAGGGCTACGCCAGCCACGAAAAGGATGTGCTCACCGAAGTCACCAATGCCCGCGCCAAGGTCGGCTCGCTACAGGTCACGCCGGAGCTGGTCAACGACGAGGCCGCCTTTGCCAAGTTCCAGGCCGCCCAGGCGGAGATGACCTCCGCGCTGTCGCGCCTGCTGGTGGTGTCGGAGAACTATCCGGCGCTCAAGGCAAACGAAAACTTCCGCGATCTTTCGGTGCAGCTCGAAGGCACCGAGAACCGCATCACCGTGGCGCGTAACCGCTACATCGCGGCAGTGCAAAGCTACAACACCACGGTGCGTTCCTTCCCCACCAACCTCACCGCCAAGATGTTCGACCTGAAGTCCAAGCCGAACTTCAGCGTCGAGAACGAAAAAGCCATTTCCAACGCGCCCAAGGTCGATTTCGGTACCCAGCAATGATGCGCCGTTGCCTTGCCCTGCTACTGTGCTGCCTGCTGCTGCCGGCAGCCTGGGCCGAGGTGGCCGTGCCGGCGCTCACGCAGCGGGTCACCGACCTGACCCAGACGCTGGCGCCGCCGCAGCAGGCCGCGCTCACCGAGCGGCTGGCCCAACTGGAACGGGATACCGGCAGCCAGGTGGCCGTGCTGCTGGTGCCCACCACCGCGCCCGAAACCATCGAGCAGTACAGCATCCGCGTCGCGGAAGCCTGGAAACTGGGACGTAAGGGCGTGGACGACGGCGTGCTGCTGCTGGTGGCCAAGGATGACCGCAAGGTTCGCATCGAAGTGGGCTATGGCCTGGAAGGCGCCCTGCCCGACGTCACCACCGGCCGCATCATCCACGAGGACATCCTGCCCGCTTTTCGCAACGGCGATTTCGCGGGCGGCGTGACGGCCGGCGTGGAACGGCTTGCCAAGGTGATCGGCGGCGAGCCACTGCCTCCCGTCGAGACATCGTTCATCGACAACCCCGACGATGCATTCGACCTCGTGCTGCTGGTCATGGGCGGCATCCTGTTCGCCGGGGTGATCCTCAGCAAGGTGGCGGGCGGCTGGATCGGCAGCGGCGGCGTTGCCGGCGCCAGCGCCCTGGCAACGTTCGTCGCCGGCTTCGGCCTGCCGGTGGTGCTCGGGGTGGCCCTGGTCATGGTGATCGCCCTGCTCATCGTCCGCTCCACCCTGTTCTGGGAAATCGTGCTGATGCTGCTCAGTCGTTCCGGCTCCGGTGGACATCGCATCGGCGGCGGTGGCGGGGGCGGCGGGTTTTCCGGTGGTGGTGGCGGTTTTGGAGGCGGTGGCGCCTCGGGAGGCTGGTAATGCGTTGGCAAAGATTGTATCGGCACCTCAAACCCAGCCGCGCGCTGGCCCGTTTCGACGAAAAGGCGATGGAAAAGCTGGAAAGCGCCATCGCCGACGCCGAAGCCGGCCATCGCGGTGAGGTGCGGGTGGTGGTGGAAAGCCGCTTGCCCTTGCGGGACGCCTGGCGTGGGTTGCCGGTCCGCGAGCGCGCGGTGCAGTGGTTTTCGGACCTGCGGATGTGGGATACCGAATACAACACCGGCGTGCTGGTCTACCTGCTGCTGGCCGAGCGCCGCATCGAACTCGTGGCCGACCGCGGCATTGCCCAGGCCGTGCCCGACGCCGAATGGCAGGCCATCTGCGCCCGCCTGATCGACGACCTTGGGGCAAACCGCCCAGTGGACGGTCTGGGAACAGCGGTCCAGTCGCTCGGCCAGTTGCTGGCCACGCATTTTCCGCTGGGCCCGGGGCAATCCGACAGCAACGAGCTGCCCAACCGGCCGGTGCTGCGTTGAAGCAGGTGCGTGCGCTATGTTGCGCGCTGCTGTGGCTGCTGAGCCTGGCGCCGGCCTCGGCCGAGGTGGCCGTGCCAGTGCTGACTCAGCGGGTGATCGACCTCACCCATACGCTCAGCGCCGAGCAGCAGGCCGCCGTCACCCACCGCCTGCAACAACTGGAACACAACACCGGCAGCCAGTTGGCCGTGCTGCTGGTGCCCACCACCGCGCCCGAGACCATCGAGCAGTACAGCATCCGCGTCGCGGAAGCCTGGAAACTGGGGCGCAAGGGCGTGGACGACGGCGTACTGCTGTTGGTGGCCAAGGATGACCGCAAGGTTCGTATCGAAGTGGGCTATGGCCTGGAAGGCGCACTAACCGACGCCACCACCGGCCGCATCATCCGCGAGCAGCTGCTGCCAGCGTTCCGGCAAGGCGATTTCGCCGGGGGCGTGTCGGCGGGCGTCGAGCAACTGGCGCATGTGATCGATGGCGAACCCTTGCCACCCCCTGCCGAAGCCGGCATCGATCCGGTCGGGATCCTGATCCTGGGCGGCCTCGGCATGCTCATACTGTTTTTCATCGTGTTCTTCGTCATCGTGCAGCGGCAGCCCGCATCGCGGACCGCCGGGAACGTACGACCACGCCGTAACTGGACTGCAAGCAGCGCGGCCGGCAGCGAGCAGACCAGCAGTGGCAGTCACAGCTCCGGCAGCGGTTTCTCCGGGGGCGGGGGAGGTTTCGGCGGCGGCGGCGCGTCGGGAGGCTGGTAGCCGCGTCGGGCACGCTACCGCATCCTGTCCGGGCGAACGGGTCGAAGGCTGGGAACCGAACCAGCGCCGCGGCTCCGGCAAGGCGTGCGAACCGCCCGACCAGGCCACGATACCGACGCGCCTCGGCCACCGGCAGTACAGGGCGTACGGCAAGCGCGGCGCGATGCCGTCGCCCGCCCTAGCTGGCTAGCCTGCGACGCTCGTCGCCGCTGCGCCGTTCGTTGCCGTTGAGCAGCATGTTCGTCCAGCGCCAGAGCGCCTCTTCCTGATCTGGCGACTCCCGGCGATCCTCGACGCGGCGATTGTGCGTGGTGATATCGCTGGCCAGTTCGGGTTGCTGAATTTCGAGATTTTCCATCGGGTCATGCTCCTGGGTTGGACCAGATGTCGATGTAGCGGCCACGCACCGGCTTGCCCCAAGGCTTACGCACGATTTCACGACCAATGGCACTCAAAAACAGTGCTGTCTGGAAGTCCCCCACTTTTCGCCGCACACCGTTTCTGCGCTAATCCGTCCGCTGACCCGCCTTTTCGCCTCATTCAGGGATCGGAAAAAAACGCCCGCCCGCCATGCAGGATTTACACCGGCCATACCGCCGGTTCCGCTCTGCGGCCCCCATACTGCGTGGCATGGAACCTGCTGAGTCTGGAGACATCGCGCCCGGGTGCCAGCGGCCTGTTCTGTCGCGACCGGGCCCTTTCAGGAGAAGCCCGCCATGTTCCAGACCGACCCCGTTTTCCGCGCGCTACTCGCCTGCGTGCCGTTCGTGCTTCTGGCCGGATGCCAGCGTGAGCCGGACGCTGCCGAGCGGCCCATCCAGCCCGAACTTCCGGCCTCCGCGCCCGCCACGGCCGGCGCCGCCTCGCAAGCGCCTCAACTGGCGGAGATCGCCGCGGCGCTACGCGCAGTGTGCCCCGCGCTGGATGGTGAAAGCGTCAAACCCGGCACGCTGGTGATGCGCCCCGCTACCACCGATGCCTCGGTGCCGGCCAGCCAGGCGCCGGAGACCGAACTGCACGGCCAGTATGGCTGGTTCCGCTGGGCGGAGTATTCGTTCACCTATGGCGATGAATCCTGTACCGCCTACGCGGGGGGCGGTGCCCGGCCCGGCATCCTGATCACACCTGCGCGTTGCGAAAAGATTTGCGAGCGCCGTTGGCGCGAGGCCCCTGCCCTGCAATTCATCGAACCGCGCGATTCGGCATATCAAAAGCGATTATCACAGTGGAAGGATGGCCAGAGCGGCCAGTAAGGCGATTCCTTTCATCGGATTGAATCAACAGGCTGTCGGCAGACGAATGCTGCCGGCCAGCCGGTCGAGGGCAAGGCAAGCCAAGCTGTGCCTGATAGCGGGCGTCAACCCACACATTTGCAAGCACCGTAGTATGCCATTCGACTAGTTGACGTTGAGATGACAGACATCAATGCTCCATCAGCGCGAGCGCATTGGATAACGCGCCGCCACTGCCATGGAAAGGGCGGGTTTCATTACAAACGATGGAGAGTCAACTCGTGGATGCAATCACACAACGCCGCGCCTGGGTGCCGGCGACGCTTCTGGCCGCGCTGATCGGCGGTACCCTGCTGCCGGCCATCGCGCTGGCGGCCCAGCAATGGGCCGAAGGCAATACCTATACCGTCGGCACCGTGGTGACCTACAACGGCCGCGATTATCGCGCGCTGGTCACTCACTCCGCCTATGTCGGCACCAACTGGAACCCTGCCGCCACGCCCACGCTGTGGCAGGACATCGGCACGGGTACGGGCAACCCGACGCCCACGCCGTCCCCCGGCACGTCCCCCACCCCCACGCCTGTCAGCCCATCCCCGGGTGGCACCTGCGGCTACCCGGGCTGGAACGCCGGCACGGCCTATACCGGCGGGCAGCGCGTCAGCTACAACGGCACCGCGTACGAGGCCAAATGGTGGACCCAGGGCGAAAACCCCTCGCAATCCGGGCAATGGGGCGTCTGGAAAGCCGTCACCTGCACCGGCACGCCGCCCTCGCCCACCCCGACGCCGGGACCGACACCCACGCCGACCCCATCCCCCGGTGGCTTTGCACTCTCGGAAAGCGAATTCAATCGCATGTTCCCCAGCCGCAACAGCTTCTATAGCTATTCCGGCCTGGTCCAGGCGCTGTCGGCCTATCCCCAGTTCGCCAAGACCGGCAGCGACACCACCAAGAAGCAGGAAATCGCCGCCTTCCTTGCCAACATCAACCATGAAACCGGCGGGCTGGTTTACATCGTCGAGCAGAATCAGGCGAACTGGCCGCTGTATTGCGATCCAGGCAGCGTCTATGCCTGCGCGCCCGGCAAGCAGTACTACGGGCGTGGTCCGATCCAGTTGAGCTGGAACTTCAACTACGGCGCCGCCGGGGCTGCACTGGGGCTGCCGCTGCTGGCCGACCCCGATCTCGTCGCCCGCGATTCGGCCGTGGCCTGGAAAACCGCGATCTGGTACTGGATGACGCAAACCGGCCCCGGCACCATGACGCCGCATAACGCCATCGTGAATGGCGCGGGATTCGGCGAAACGATCCGCAGCATCAATGGTTCGCTGGAATGCAATGGGCGCAATCCGGCCCAAGTGCAAAGCCGTGTCAACGCGTATCTGAGCTTTACGCAGATTCTCGGCGTCACCAGCGGTAACAATTTGAGCTGCTGATCGGCACTGCATCGGAAAGGCCGCCTCAGGGCGGCCTTTTCAATTGGGAGCAATGGAAAGCATCAGGAGAAGGGATAGTCGCCCGACCAATAAATGGCCGCATGATTCATGCACAATAATGGGGCACTGTCCGTATTACCGTCAGGCCGCCACGACATGGCCGATAGCATTGCCCCCACAACGGGCGTGGCAAATCATCCACAATGCAGTCATTGCGGATCGAGCAAACCAATCCGAATTGCTTCAATAAACGTTTTTAGTCCCCATCTGCAATACGGGCCGAGTGACCGTATCCACCAACAGGGCGATCGCAGAATGGGAAAGCAGGAAACTTGCGGGTCAGGCGTTCAACAACGGGCGGTCAGACCTGTTCGCCCAAGGCTTCCGCCAGTTGTTCCACGGTGAAGCCGCGGGCTTCGGCGATTTGTTTCAATTGTTCGTGCAGTTCGCGTTTGGCGCGGTTGCGCTGGATCAGCTTATTGGTCTGGCGTTGCTCCTCTGCCTTGAGGGAATGCCAGGTCGTTTCCTCCTCGGAAACGAAAAGCTGGGAGGGGTGGGTCAAGCCTTCGATCATCGATGAATCCTGTAAATCCTGAAATGCAGCCTGGGCGCGCGCATAGGTGTCGCCCACCTTGTAAGGTACGGATGAAAGCTTCATCTTTCAAGTCTCCGGTGCAAATAAACCGAAAAAAGCCACTTTGTCACGGCTTTGTTACTTTGTTGTAAACGGTGAGACCGAGCACGAGGCACAGCACGAACAGCGCCAGGGCAATAAAGAACAACACCTTGGCCACCGCGGCGGCGCCCGCAGCAATGCCGGTGAACCCGAACAGCCCCGCGATCAGCGAGACGGCAAAAAATACCAGTGCCCATTTCAACATGATTGCATTCCAGCAGTTTGATACCGGAAGCTTAGATTTTTCCGACGAATGCCCGCTGTAGGCGGCACGCGGATTCAACTGTAGGCCACGCCGGTCAACTGCCCCGCCAGATCGGCCGGATCGGCGAAAATCGCATCGGGCGCATCCTTCGCCAGCGCATGGATGCGGGTATATCCCCAGGCGACCGCGCCGAATGCCATGCCTACATCGCGGGCTGCTTCACCATCGCGTATCTCGTCACCAATGCAAATGGCTTCATGGGGGGCCACCCCGCTGTTTTTCAAAATCCTGCGCAATCGGGCGCGCTTTCCAAAGAGGCCGGTGTCGCAATGACAGTATTCCAGCAAGGCCATGTTGCGAGGACCCAGCACCCGGCAGACATTGGTATAGGAATTGGAAGTCACCAGCGCCAGCCGTACGCCGTGCAGGTGCAATTCGCGCAACGCCTGCTCCACGCCCTGGAACAGCACCACATCGGCCTGCCGCGACATCATCCGCTTGAATGCGCGGGCCACCCAGGGCAGTTTCCAGCCGGGCAATGCCAGATGCCGCAGCATCGCCCGCGCATGCAACCCACGTAGCGACTCCACCTCATGATCGGCAATCGGCCGAAAGCGATAACGCGCGGCCAGCGTATTGGTGGCCTGGACGAAGAAGGCAAACGAGTCGGCCAGCGTGCCGTCGAAATCGAAGACGATGAGCTTGTATTTCATGAGTTTGGTCATGGCGGTTGGGCCTGCCCGCCGGTGATGGGGCAGTTGCCGAAGCCATAGCGCATAGTGCGGTTCAGGTCGCGATTGGTTCCCGTTCCGGCCATTCGGGCAAACAATCTTGCAAGCATATAGAACGAACGTACAATAGCGCTATCTCCCCAGTTGCCGTGTCCGCATGAATCCGCCGCGCAAGATCATCCATATCGATTGTGATTGTTTCTACGCCTCGGTCGAGATGCGCGACAACCCGGCGCTGCGCGACGTACCTTTGGCCATCGGTGGCGCGGCCGACCGGCGTGGCGTGATCGCCACCTGCAACTACCCTGCCCGCGCGTTCGGCATCCATTCGGCGATGCCGACCTCGCGCGCATTGCGGCTGTGCCCGTCGCTGGTGCTGCTGCCGCCCGACTTCGAACGCTATCGCGCCGCATCGCGCGCCGTGCATCGCGTGTTTCGCGACTACACGACGCTGATCGAGCCGCTGTCGCTGGACGAGGCCTATCTGGATGTCACCGGTAGCACCACCTGCCACGGCAGCGCCACGCTGATCGCCCGCGAGATCCGCGCCCGCATCGAGGCCGAGGTGGGTATCACCGCCAGCGCCGGTGTCGCCGGCAACAAGCTGATCGCCAAGATCGCCAGCGACTGGCATAAGCCGAACGGCCAGATGGTGGTCACGCCGGACGATGTGGCGGCCTTCATCCGGCCGCTGCCGGTGGGCAAGCTGTGGGGCGTGGGCAAGGTGACAGCGCAACGCCTGCAGCAACTGGGGCTGCATACCTGTGCCGACCTCCAGGCATGGTCGCTCGAAGCCCTGGCAACGCGATTCGGCAAGCTGGGACGCTCGCTTTACCACCAGTGCCGGGGGCAGGACAACCGCCCGGTGGATGGCGACGGTCGCCGCAAGTCACTGTCGGTGGAGCACACCTATCCCCACGATCTGCCGACGCTGGATGACTGCCTGGCCCAGTTGCCACGGCTGCTGGCCGATTTCGAGCAGCGCCTGACCAAGACCGACCCCGACGAGCCGCCGCACAAGGCGTTCGTGAAGATCAAGTATCACGACTTCACGCAGACCACGATGGAGTGCGTCTGCGCCCAGCCCGGCGCAGCCGTGTTCGAGCGCTTGCTGCGCGAGGCGTGGCCGCGTGGAACGCGGCCGGTACGTCTGTTGGGTATCGGCGTGCGCTTCGCCGACGCCCCGCCCCTCACCGACCCCACGCTACCGCTGTGGCAGGGCGACGATCCGGCCGCCTGAGCGGTCGGGAACGGTAGCGTTCTATTCGTCCAGCAATCCGAGAAAGCGATCCAGGATCATGAAGTGATCCTCGCACAGCTCGCTTTCCATCTGCCGGACCTGCGCCAGCGGCACCCATTGCGCGGCAATCGCGTCATCGGCGGCGGCGATTTCCGGCAGGGCCGCCAGCGGCAGCGAAAAGTGGAACGCATGTGTCAAGGTACGACCCCGGATGGAGCGGTCGGGGTGATCGAACAACACCCCGGCGCTACGCACTGCCAGCAGGGTTTCGCGCGGCACGGCCAGCCGTGTTTCCTCGATCAGCTCGCGGACGGCGGCGTCGGCCACGCGCTCGCGCTGATCGAGAAAGCCCCCCGGTATGGCCCAGGTGCCACGTGCCGGGTGGCCGCCGCGCTGGATCAGCAGCACATGGTCGCGGCAGCTCACCACCGCGTCCACGGTCACGAACACCGGCGGATACGGCGCAAGCGCCCACGCGCGGCGATGCGCCGCCAGGTAATCGGCCTCGCTGTGCAGCGCGGCGAACTCGGGGCGCGCCTGGAAGGCATCGAGAAATGCGGCCGTGTCGGGTGGCACCTGCGTCCGCCAGTCATCGTGCCCCGCCAGCCAAGCCTCGCGCAGCGGCGTGGCACTCAGGCCGTTGAAGTTGGCCTGGTGCACCAGCGGCCAGTCGGGAAAATCGCTCAGATAACCCGTGGTGTCGTCCTTGAGGTGGCCGAACAGCCCCACCCGCGCACCCGGCTCGACCACGCCGGCCACCGCGCGACGCACGGCGGCGGCCCAGCGCGCGCCGTCGTAGTAATCGCGCACCGGCACGAAACGCAAATCACGCACACGCTCCGGCGCCACGGCGGCGACGGCGGCCTCGATCATCGCGCGGCGTTCCTCGCCCGTGAACGGATTGCGCACGCTGCGATGCGCGGGGCTGGAACCGATCACCAGCACCAATTGCCGCGCCTGTGCCAGGGCAGCCAGCACCATGCGCAGGTGACTATCGTGAAACGGCTGAAAGCGGCCGATGAAGACCAGGGTGTCGAATGCCTGGGAAGTCATGCCTTTCCTGTGTTCAGTTCAATGCCGGCAACCGCCGGGCGCCAGGTGAATCGGTCTAGGGCGTGTCATCAAGTGTTTTACGACAGCGTTCGGCGCAGTTCGGGATGACACGCCCTAGCACCATGCCGCCGCGCGCGTCAGCTTCATGCCGCGCGCGGTCAGGTCCGCGAGGAAGCGCTCGCCGAGTGCCTCGAAGCCGGGCACCGGGCTGGCGCAATCGCTGAGCAGGACCAGCTTGCCGATCTGCGCCGGCCCCAGCAGGTCCGCCAGGTCGCGCACGGTGGCGGCCACGCAGTGCGACAGGGCCTCGCCCGCCACCAGCAGCGTATCGGCCTCGGCCAGCCGCGCGATCCAGCGCGGGTCGGGCAGCGTGTGCGGGTCGCCCTCGTCCGGCACCTCGGCCTGGATCGCCGAATAGTGTTCGGTCGCTTCGTTCATGCCCTTCTGCACGTAGTTGACCTGCTTTAGCTCGCGCCGCGCCCAGCCGCCCAGTGCGGCAAACAGCCGGGGCTCGACCGAATGCCCCCAGCCGCCGAGCAGGCAATGCTCCGGCCAGACAACCAGTTGATAGCGCCCGCGCGCGGCCAGCGCCCGCACGTAATTCAAGCTCCGCGGCTGCCGCGCCGGATCGCGCGCGCGCCAGACGCCGGTTTCGACATCGGCCACGCTGATGACGGTGAACGGCGGCGGCGCGGCCCCCGCCGCGTCGCACCACCAGCCAGGGTGGGCGATGTCGATCGGATGATGGGTATCGAGCGTGACGTGGATCTGGTCGATGCGGGAGCCCAGGCGTTCGATCAGCGCGGCCACGCGGCCGAGATCGGCGCTGGCGCCGGGAACCGGCAAGGCGGCGCCAGGGATATCGCAGAAGTCGTTCTGCGGGTCGATGATCAGCAGGTGCAGCGTACCGGACATGACGGGTTCCCCTGGCTCAGTCGTCGTCGCTCACGTCGTAGAACACGCCATCGTCGCCTTTGTCGAAAGCGGCGCCGATCGGCGATTCCAGCAGCGGGATGATGGACTGGTCGTAGTTGGCGAGCACGTTCACGTCCAGCAGGCTGAAATGCTTGGGATTGTCGATATAGCGGTCGTCCTCGCTACCGGCGAAGAAGCGCCAGCCGCTGTCTTCGTCGTCTTCAGGCTCTTCGCGCACCATATAGCCGACCGGGTGGCCTTCCATGAGGATGAGATCGGTGGCGACGCACAGGCCGTGGCCGGTGGCGAGCGGGCGGATATCCTGCGGGGCGATCGTGTATTGCTTGGCCATGACGGATACCTCGTTGTGGGATGGGCCACTAGGATACCGCCACCACTGTGACGAACCCAAACGCGTCGCACGCGGGCCGGGGGTGGGGTTCGGCTGCTGTCGGCCGCCGCCGTTTTCGCGGCGCCGCCCGTCTCCCTCGTGACCACTGCCGTCTACATGCCGCCCCGCGCATGCGACCGGCCGAACGCGCCGGCCCCACCCTCCCCGCCCGTGGCATCGCCGGCGTGCCCGGGCAGCCCGATCCAGCCACGACAGGCTGCGAATGCCTGAATTTGCTGGCATTGCAAGCAATGCAGTTTTTACAAAGCGGCGGGTGCCGGATCGCGTGTGCCCAGCGCCTGCCGTCGCTCTCGCCCCGCCAATGCCGGACAGGGTGTTTTCAGGTAGTGGAAGGCAAGCATCCGCTTATTTTACAAGTTGTTAGTCGATTGCTGTAATGCCATCGCCCGGCGCTGGACGCCGGCGACGGGTAGGCGGCCGCTTCGGCGGCCATTGCCCGGGCGGCCCTCGCGAAACAACGCCGCCCCGGCATCCGGACAGACAACAAGGATGGAGTACAGCATGAGCAACAACAGCAAGAAACCGTTCGGCCTCAAGGCCCTTACGGCGGCCATCGTCATGGCATGCGGCGTTTCCAGCGCCACCGAAATCGCCCCGTATTTCGAGATGTGGTACGGCGGCGATACGTCGTATCCCGCGCCGACGCTCGCCAGTGCCCAGCAGCAACTGGGCATGAAGGGCGTGACACTGGCCTTCACCATCGCCAAGAACGGCAGTTGCGACATTTCCAACGACGGCAGCGGCAACAACCTGCTCGACGGCACGATGAAGGACGATATCGCCAACTTCAGCCGCGGCGGGGGCCGCGTGGTCATGTCCTTCGGTGGCGCCGCCGGCACCTACGTGGAGGCCGTGTGTTCGGTGGACCAGATGGTGGCGATGATCGAAGGCATGATCCAGCGCCACAACATCCGCTCCGTGGACTTCGATGTGGAGGGCGGCCAGCTTTCCAATACCGCGCTCAACAACACCCGCAACAGTGCGCTGAAGCAGTTGCAGGCCAAGTATCCGGACCTGTTCGTCTCGTTCACGCTGCCGGTGCTGCCGACCGGGCTGACCAGCCCGGGCGTGGCGGTCGTGCGCTCGGCGGCGCAGGCGGGGGTGCGCGTCGATCTCGTCAACGTCATGGCCATGGACTACGGCAGCAGCATTTCCAATGGCAAGAAGATGGGCGATCTGGCGGTCCAGGCGGCCACGTCGCTGTTCTCGCAGATCAAGCCGATCTTCCCCACCAAGACCGATGCCGAACTGTGGGCCATGATCGGCGTGACGCCGATGATCGGCCAGAACGATATCTCCACCGAAGTGTTCACCCTGGCCGACGCGCAGACGCTGACCGCGTTCGCGCAGCAAAAGGGGCTGGGCCGCATCGCGTGGTGGTCGTTCCAGCGTGACCGCATCGGCTCGGGCAGCTATGGCGAGTACAGCCGCGTCAACACCGCCAACTTCGATTTCTACAACATCTTCAAGGCGGCTGGCAGCGGCGGCACCTCGCCGACCCCGACGCCCACGCCGGTGACCCCGACCCCGACACCGGTCACCCCCACGCCCACCCCGGTCACGCCGACCCCGACGCCGGTCACCCCCACCCCGACACCGGGAAGCTGCTATGGCGCCTGGGCCGAGGGCAGCACCTACAGCGTCGGCGCGCTGGTGACCTACAACGGGCGCAACTATCAGGCGCAGGTCAGCCATACCGCCTATGCCGGCACCAACTGGAACCCGGCCGCCAGCCCCACCCTGTGGAAGGACGTGGGCGCATGCAGCGGTACCGTGCCGACACCGACGCCCGTGACCCCCACGCCGACTCCGGTCACGCCGACTCCGACGCCGGTCACCCCGACGCCCACACCGGTGACACCGACCCCGACACCGGTGACCCCGACGCCGGCCGGCACATGCGCCGCGGCCTGGAATACCAGCAGCGTCTACGCGGCCGCCAATACCAAGGTGAGCT
Source organism: Chitiniphilus eburneus (assembly GCF_005048205.1). GTDB lineage: Bacteria > Pseudomonadota > Gammaproteobacteria > Burkholderiales > Chitinibacteraceae > Chitiniphilus > Chitiniphilus eburneus. The sequence continues at coordinate 9,987 of NZ_SUMF01000009.1, read as the reverse complement.
ACAACGGCCACAACTATCAGAACAAGTGGTGGACCCAGGGCGACAATCCCGCGCAATCGGGCGAGTGGGGCGTCTGGAAGGATCTGGGTAGCTGCAACTGAGCGGTTGCAAGGCCGGCCGCTCCAGCTGGCCTGTAGTGGAAGCCCCCCGTCAACGGGGGCTTTTTCATGCGCCGGATTGGCCCGGTGGCTGCTGTCCCAGCCAGCGATAGCCGAGATGGCAGACACTGCTGCCCAGCAGCCCCGGCGTGATCAGGCCCAGGAAGGGAATCAGCATCACCACGCCCAGCGCCAGCCCCAGCAACAGCATCTGGGGCCGCCGGGTGCGGATGAACTGCCGTTACAGGGCCTCGGAGGCCACGCCGTCGAAGGCATCGTTGACCAGCCCGCGCACGTTGAGATAAGCGTTGAGCGCGATCATCAGCAAGCCACCCACCACGGGAATGCACAGGCAGATCAGGCTGCCGATCACCAGCGTGGACACATTGCCGACCAGATCCCGCAGATCGACGCGCCATGGCCTCTGCACCCTGTCGGACAGCGCCGGATACCGCCGCAGCACATGCCGCTGCACGGCGCCCATCAACACCAGCTCCAGCATCAACCGCGCCAGCAGCATCAGGCCCAGCAAGAAGGCGGCCCCCATCAGGCCGTAGCCCAGCAGCGCCTCGGCGCCCTGTATCCAGTGCGCCAGCCAGCCCTGGGGATCGGGAGACCAGCCGAAGTATCCCGGCAGCCCCAGGATCATGAACCGGGCAAGCCGCTGCATGCCGTTGGAAAGGGGCGTCCAGGCCAGCAGGTAGATCGACAGCATCGCCAGCAATGCCAGCAGCCACGCGCCGAGCGACACTAGGGCGTGTCGCCACATGTTTCGCGGCAGCGCTGGGCCGAAAAAGCACCAGGCATCAGGCGCGCGACGCAGCCAATAACCGGTTATTGGCAAGGCGTGCAACGCAGTGGATGGTGTTTTTTCGGCCCAGCCCTGCGGGTTCGGTGCATTTCGGGCGCCGCGCGGCGTCGCTGGCCGCTTGCGGTATCCATACCGCCGCGCGCCCAGCTCCTGGCGCGGCATCCCGAACTGCACCGAACGCTGTCGTGAAACATGTGACGACACGCCCTAGCAGCAGGCGGGGATGCAGGCTGTCGCGCAGCCCCAGCGCCACGCAGCGCAACGTTTCGCCCACGGTGGCGGGCGACAGGGATTCCGGCGCAGCCGGCACAGCGTTCTGGGTTGCGGTCATGAACACAGGAAGGATAAGAAGAAAGCGCATGCCGGCCGGGCGGCCGGCATGCGCAGTGGATTATGCCCGCATGACGCGTTCGCGGACGATCTTCCACTGATCCTTTTCCGGCATCAGCACCAGGGTCTTGGTCACCCTGTCGCGATAGCTGCCGGTTTCATAGGCCTGGACGAACTTCACCTCGGCGGCATTGGCCGATTTCTTGGTCACCGTGAAGCCGTGGATCTCGACCCGGATATTGGTCGGCACGGCCAGCCGTGCGATCCGGTCGGCCTCCCACGTGTCGCGGCTGACGGCGCCCTCGGGCTTGAAGCTGCTGCCGTAATACGCCAGATAGCGCTTCACGTCCTTGGAGGCCCAGGCCGACGCCCAGTTGAACACCTGCATCTGCAACGTCTCATCGCTGACGGTGGGACGTATCGCACTGGCCTCGGCAATCATCGCCGGCGGTTGATCCAGCACGGTGGTATCCAGCTTGGCGACCGTCACCGCGGGCGGAGCCTTGTCCGCGGCGCTGGCCATGGGCTTGCCGGCATCGCTGCTGCTGGGCGGCAGGACGGTGTTGCACCGAACCTGTTCATCCTCCAGCTCGCTGCCCGCCAGCCCGCTCTGATCGGTTTCGGCCTCCAGCGGCGCCAGCTTCAGCGCGGCCAGCAACTGGTGGGTCTGCGCCAGCACCCGGGCCTCGGCGATCTTGCGATCGACCCGGCCCGATACCAGCGAGCGCGCCGCATCGAACAGTTCGTTTTCGGTATCGAGCACATCCAGCAAGGTGCGCTGGCCGATTTCGAACTGTTGCCGGTAGGCGTCGCGCGCCTTGCGCGTGGAAAGCTCGTGCTGTTCGAGGTAGGTGATCTGCTCGCCCAGTCGCTGGACGTTGTTCCAGGCGATCTGCGTGGTCTGCCGGATATCGCGACAGGCCTTGTCGCGCAGCTCGAACGCACCGTTCAGGTCTTCCAGCGCACGCCTTTCGCGGGCGCGGTCGCTCCCCCCCTTGAACAGGTTGTAGTTGAGCATCAGCATCAGCCGGCCGGTCCGGTAGCTACCGTCCACGCCATCCTGGTTGCGCTCGTAGCCCTGGCTGGCCCGCACGTCCACCGTCGGCCAGTAGGCCGCCCGCGCCACACCCTGCCCCGCCCGCGCCGAACGGATATTGGAAATGGCGGCGAGGAAGGAAGGGTTGTTCTTGATGGCCTGAGGCAATACGGTATCGCCGCCCGGCAGCAACGCGGCAAGATCGGGAGGCGCATCGAGATCCACCGGCTCCTCGCCGACCAGGCGCGTATAACGCGCGGAAACGTCATAGAGATTGGAACGTTCGGTCAGGAGGTTGGATTCGGCCAGCGCCAGACGGCCCGCGGCCTGCTCCAGGTCCACCCGTCGCCCGACGCCGGCCTGGGTGCGCTGTTCGATCAGCTTGAAGATATCCTTGTGCGTGTTGTGATTGGCTTCGGCCAGCTTTACCAGTTCGCGATAGCGCAGGACGTCGTAATAAGCCTGAACCGTATCCATGGCATAACTATCGCTGGTCGATAGCAATTCGTAATACCGGGTGAGTTTGGCGTAGTTGAGGCGGCGTACTTCATCGCGCGTGGCGAAACCGTCAAACAGCATTTGGCGTAATTCGATGCCTGCGGTAGGGTTGGAATAACTTCGGCTATCGACATTGGGATCATCGCGCCAGGCCTTGCCTACCGCGCCCTGGACATCGATACGTGGATAATAGCCGCCACGTGCGATATCCACGTCTTCGCCGGAGGCACGAAAATCGTACCAGCGGGCTTTGACGTCAGGATTACGCAGGACCGCCTTTTCCACAGCGTCGGCGAGGGTTTCGCCGTAGGCCTGGGAGGTGATCGCGAACACGACCCCCGCCAGCAACGTGGATTTCTTGAGGTTCATTTTGCTATCTCCAAATCCGAGGCCTGGCGTTGAGCCCAATCGGCGAGGCCTGCACATTGGAACGTCTTTTTTTGACGATTCTTTTAAATTTTTACGCAAGGTCAGTCTATCACATACCTTTTGGTAATCACCCGCCATTCAGCCTGTACAGCGCATGGACATTACCTCTACATTTGACGATGATTAAACTTGTTCATATGGCTGCGACCCCGTGCGCTCCTTAAACAAACCACTCTGGCGGCGCCTTACTTCATTTACGAGTTTTTTTCTTACGGCCATCCTTTTGAGCTGGCCAGTCTTTTCTGAAATCAACGTCGAACGAATGGAGCAAACGCTGAAAACCCGCTTTGGCCAGAAGCCATTGCAGGTATTCCAGGCATGGCGTCAGACCGTGGCTGGCGCGCGCGGCCTGTCCGACAGCGCGCGCATGGAGGCCATCAACAATTTCTTCAATCGCAACATGGCCTTCGTAGATGACCAGATCCTGTGGGGCGAGGTCGATTACTGGGCCACCCCGCTGGAGTCGATCGGCAAGGGCGGCGGCGATTGCGAGGATTTCGCCATCGCCAAGTACTTCAGCCTGCTCGAGGCGGGCGTGGACAACGCCAAGCTACGGCTCACCTATGTGAAGGCGCGCATCGGCGGGCCGGAAAGCTCGGTCACGCAGGCGCACATGGTGCTCACCTATTACGCCACGCCGCAGGCAGAGCCGCTGGTGCTGGACAACCTGATCGGCGAGATTCGCCCCGCCTCGCGCCGCCCCGACCTGATCCCGGTCTTCAGCTTCAACCGCGACGGGGTCTACGTTCCCGGCGCCACCACCGCGTCGGTGGACCGGCTGTCGCGCTGGAAGAACCTGCTGCAACGCATGCAGCAACAAGGCTATTACCCATGAGCGCGCCAGCCCTGCGCCACGGCGCGCCCACCGGCGGGACTGCGTATCGCGCCCGCCCCGATTCCACAGAAAACAAGGCATAGCATCATGTCCCTGTTACGACAACTCTGGATCATGGTCATCACCATCACCCTGCTCGCCTTCGCCGGCAGCTTTGCGGTGAGCATGCTGACCGCCCGCAACTATCTGGAGCAGCAGCTTTACGTCCAGAGCGCCGACAACGCCGCCGCGCTGGCGCTGTCGATGTCCCAGCAGAGCAAGGACGACGCCACCGCCCAGCTCATGGTGACCGCGCTGTTCGACAGCGGGCACTTCGAGCTGGTGCGGTACACCGACGTGGCCGGCCGCGTGGTGGTGGAGCGCGCGAATCACGCGATGCCGGAAGGCGTGCCGGTCTGGTTCATGCGGCTGTTCCCCATCCATGTCGGCGCGGGCCAGGCCGAGGTGAGCGATGGCTGGCACCAGGCCGGTCGCGTCACGGTGCTGGCGCATTCGCGTTATGCCTACCTTTCGCTGTGGGCCGGCGCGTTCCGGCTGCTGATCTGGATTCTCGCAGCCGGGCTGCTGGCCGGCATCGTGATGCAGTTGCTGTTCCGCTGGGTGCGTCGTCCCATCGTGCAGATGGTGGATCAAGCCGAGGCCATCAGCGAACGGCGTTTCATCACCATTACCGAGCCGCGCGTGATCGAGCTGCGCCAGGTGGTGCGCGCCATGAACACCATGGTGGCGCGGGTCAAGACCATGTTCGCGGAGCAGGCCGCGCGGATCGAAGCCCTGCGTAGCGAAGCCAACCGCGATCCGCTGACCCAACTGGCCAACCGCAATTTCTTCATGGGCCGGCTGGCGCAGGCGCTGGAGAATGAAGAATTCGCGCCCAGTGGCTGCCTGCTGCTGCTGCGCATTCGCGATCTGGCAGGCATCAACCGGCGCCTCGGGCGCGAACGGGCCGACCAGTTCCTGCAGTTCGTCGCAGGCAAGCTGGCCTCCCTCAGCGCGGACCGGCACGACTGGCTGCTCGCCCGGCTGAACGGCGCCGATTTCGGCTTGCTGGCACCCGGCCTGTCCGCCGATGAGGCACCCGCCTTTGCGCGGGAACTGCTGGAGAACCTGGCCGAACTGCGACGCATCGAAATCACGGACGAAAGCGATCTGGGCACCTTCGGCATCGCCGCCTATCGCCACGGCGACGCGTTGAGCACCGTGTTGACCCGCGCCGACCAGGCGCTTGCCCAGGCCGAGGAAACCTCGAATGCGGTAGTCCTGCTCAGCGACAGCGATACGCAGGCCACGCTGGTGGCGCACGACTGGCACACGCTGCTGACCGGCGCGCTGACCGGCGAAGATTTCCTGGTGGCGTCCTTTCCGGTGCTGGACCGGAACGACCGCCTGTTGCACCGGGAGTTGATGCTGCGGCTGTGCCAGCCGGACGGCCGCCTGCTGACCGCCGGGGCCTTCATGCCGCACGCCAGCCGCCTGGGCCTGATGCCGGTGCTCGACCTGGAAACGGTACGGCTGGGGCTGGTCGAGCTGGGACGGGTCAGCTATCCGCTGGCGATCAACCTGTCGTCCACCTCGATCGCCGACAGCGGCTTTGTCGATCGCCTGGTATCGCTGCTACGGCAGCATCGCGATCAGGCCGGACGGTTATGGTTCGAGGTGAACGAGTTCGGCTTTCGCGACGAGCTACGCGCGCTCGCCGCCTTCGGCGAACGGGTGCGCCCCTATGGCTGCAAGATCGGCATCGAACACTTCGGTCGCCATTTCGGCAGCATTCCGCAGCTTTACGATCTGCAACTGGATTACCTGAAGATCGACGGCAGTTTCATCCAGGGGATCGACGAGCATCCGGGCAACCAGCAGTTGATAAAGGCCATCGTCGGCATCGCGGAAGGCAACGACATGCTGACCATCGCCGAGGGTGTCCACGACGATGGGGAATGGCTGGTGCTGGCGGAGCTGGGCGTGCAGGGCTGGACCGGGCCGGCGGCGACCGGGCGTTTGCAGGGCTAGGACGTATCATCAAATGTATCGCGGCAGCGCTGGGCCGAAAACGCACCAGGCACCAGCCGTGCGACGCAGGCAATGACCGGTTGTTGGCAAGGAGTGTGCCACGTAGTGGAGGGGGGGTCGGCCCAGCCCTACGGGTTCGGTGCATTTCGGACGCAGTGCGGTGTCGCCGGCCCGCTTACGATGTTCGTACCGCGACGCGTCCAGCTCTTTGCGCCGTATCCCGAACCGCACCGAATGCTGTCGCGAAATATCTGAGGACACGCCCCAGGCCGGACCGCCCCGGGCCACCCGGTCGGGTCAAAAAAACGGCGCTCCGGGGAGCGCCGTTTTTCAGTGGACACGCTGATCGTCAATCGGTGATCAGCTTGCCCTTGGCGAGCAGGTCCTGGATGACCGCCGCATTGGTGGCATCGGTGGCGCCGAGGTCCACGTTCTGCAACACGATGGTCTGATCCTCGGCCGCGAGGTTGTAGCCGCCCGAGAAGCCGCCATCATGGCTGATGTGGATGACCGTGCTGCTCCCGCCTCCGCCGGTGTTGGGCACCGTTTCCAGATGCAGGTAGTTGGTCAGGTTGCCGACATCGCCACCAGTGTGCAGCTCCCCTTGCAGCAGGTCACGCAGGTCGAGCTTGTCGTTGTCGCCATCGGCGAGGCTCATGTTGAAATCCATCACCACGTCGGTTGCGCCATGCACTGCGTTGACCGAACCCGGCAGGTTGAGCCCGTTGTTGCCGCCGAGCGCGGTGGCACCGGGGGTGGCCGACTGGTCGCCCAGCGTCCACTTGAAGACGTCGTTGCCCAGGTCGCCGCGCAGCGCATCGCTGCCCGGACCGCCGATCAGCACGTCGTTGCCGGCCCCGCCACGCAGGCCGTCGGACTGCGCCCCGCCATACAGCACGTCGTCCCCGGTCCCCCCATAGAGCAGGTCGGTTCCGCCACCACCGAAGATGATGTCGTTGCCACTGCCGCCGTGTGCCAGGTCGGCCACCGGCTGCGAGGTCTGCGCCAGCGCGCTGAGCGTGCCGTCACTGTTGGTCATCTGCGCTTCCGGCGTGGTCATCAGTCCGTCATTGAGCACGAACTGCAGGCCGAGATCCTCGTTGACCGTGCCACCCGCGCCACCGCTGTCGCCCATGTAGATGACGTCGTTGCCGGCGCCACCTTCCACGTAGTCGTTGCCCCCGCGGGCATCGAACACCTGATCGATGCCGTTGGTGTTGATGACGACGGGGCCTTGTGCACCATGTGGCACACCGCCGCCATCGACGTAGGCGCCATACTGGCCGATCACCGTATTGCCGGCGCCGGATTCGCCGCCCGCCACGGTGATCTGGTCATTGCCATCGCGCCCGAGGATCACCGACGGGTTGTCCAGCACCTGGATGGTCAGGCTGTCGTGGACGGTGTGTTGGCCGTCGCTGACCGCGTAGCCGAAGCTGCCCGCCGCCTGGTCGCCGGTGAGGTCCCTGGGGCTGATGTATTGCAGCGAGGTCAGTTGATCGATGCTCAGCGTATCGCCCACCTGAACCGCCGTACCACCCGCGGTGAGCACCTGGCCGATGGTGGGCAGCGTGGTCACCGTGATCGCCAGCGGATCACCGTTCGGATCGGTCGGGATATCGATCAGCAGGTGTGCCGGCACGCCTTCGGTCGCAGTCAGCGCGTGGCTGCCCGTCACCGGCGGCTGGTTGCCCGCCAGCACCGTCACATCGATATGGTTGGTCGTGGTGGCCGTATCGCCATTGGATATCTCGGTCGATGTAGCCGAAACCCCGATCTCCAGTTCGCCGACAAAGCCCGCCGGCGGCTTCAGCATCAGGTCCGACAGGTTCCAGTTGGTCACATCCACCGTGGTCGCACCCGCCGTGGCGGTAAAGGTATGCGTGCCATCGGTGATCTGCGCGCCCACCGGAATGCCGGTGAGGGATACCTTCAGCGTTTCCGAGCCATCGGTGTCCTGCAACTGGGCCGATATCTTGCTCAGGCGGATCCATTCATCCTGCAAGCCGATGTTGTCGTCCACCTTGCCCAGCGAGATGGCATCCAGCACGCCACCGTAGCTGTCGCTGTTGCCCGCGCGGAACTCCAGCCGGGCCGTACCGTCCTGCGTAGCCACCAGGTTCAGCGTGAAGTGCTGGAATCCCGGGGTGTCGCTGTTCAGTACCTTGATCAATTGGCCTTCCCAGTACACGTTGATCAGCGAGCTGGACTGCATCCGCGAAGAGTAGTCGAATGCCAGTTCGTACACTTCACCCACCCGCACCTGAAGATCGGTGTACAGGTTGGCCGCGTCACCGGCATTGCGTTCCAGCTCGATCACCTTATTGGTGCTGGCCGCACCGCCAAGGTAGATGTGCTGGTAGCCCACTTCCAGCTCGCCGCCCGGGTTGTCGGTCTGCCAGGTGGCGGTCCCGAACGAGATCATGTCGCTGGCTTTGACGCTTGGCGTCCATCCCGAGTTGTCCGGCACCACGATGTCCTGGAAGTCGGTGATGTGCGCGGTGGAGGTACTGGCTTCCAGCGAAAGTTGCGGGGCGTCCGCCACGGCGGTGATGTCGATACGCATCGTGCCGACGTTACTGGTCAGCTCCCCGTCGCTCACGGTGTAGGTGAAGCGTGCGTAGTCGGCCTGCTTGTTGCCGACGCCCGTGCCACCGTAGTCGTCCGAGCCCGATTCGTTCAAGGCCGGCAGGAAGCGCAGGATGCCCGCATCGATATCCGCCTTGGTGAACTGCTGGCCAACGCTGACCGACTGCCAGTTGCCGCCGCCATCCTTGTATTGCAGCAGGCCATCGACCGGCAGGCTGCCGATGTTGATCGACAGCCCGCTGGCCGGGGTATCGATGTCGCTGGCGTTGAAGTCACCCCAATGCAGGATCAGCGGGGTGTCCTCGATGCCGGTGACCATGCCGCCGGTGGTGGTCGGTGCATCATTGACCGGGATCACGTTGATGTTGACGGTCGCCGTGCTGGTGCCTCCCTGGCCGTCACTCACCGTGTAGGTAAACGACGCGGGCCCGTTGTAGTCCGGATCGGGCGTGAAGATCACATTGCCGCCCACCAGCGTCACCGTGCCGTGCGTGGGGTCCTGCACCGAGATGACCGTCAGCGGGTCGCCATCCGGGTCGGTGTCGTTGATCAACAGTGTCCCCACCGCGATGGTCAGCGGCGTATCTTCCAAGGTCTGCGCGTTATCGTCGCGAGCGGTCGGGTCGTCGTTGGTGCCGACCACGGTCACCGTGATGGTATGGACGGTGCCGTCCGCGCTGGTGACATTGATCGGGCGAATGATGGTCTCGCCCTCCTTCAGGCCTTGCACCGCCGGATCGGCGTTGTTCAGGGTGTAGGTCCAGTTGCCGGCCGCGTCGATGGTCAGCGAGCCGTACACGCCATCCTGGATGGTGCCGGCGTTGAATACCGCCTGCCCCGCGTCCGGGTCGGTCACGTCCAGCTTGCCGCCCACGGTCAGGATGACGTCTTCCTTCACCAGCCCCGCATCCGCGCCCGGGGTGTGCGGCACGATGATCGCGCCGTCATCCAGGCCCAGCACGTTGATGGTCACGGTGGTGGTGCCACCGTCATCCAGCGTGACGGTAAAGGTTTCGGTCTCGGTCTGGCCGGTGATCAGCGCCTGCACCACCGGGTCCGCGTTGTTCAGCGTGTAGGTCCAGTGGCCGTTGGCATCAATGCTCAGCGAGCCATAGGTGCCGTTCTGCGTGGTCGGCACGAAGGTCGCCACGCCAGTTGCAACCAGCGTGCCATCCGCCGTCAGCGTCGTGTCTTCCTGCACCGTGCCGGTGCCGGTGGTTGCCGTTTCGTTGGTACCGGCAATGGTCACGGTGATGACGTGGGTGGTGCCGTCGGCGCTGGTCACGGTGATCGGCCGCACCAGGCTTTCGCCTTCCTTGAGCACCTGCACCGCCGGATCGGCGTTGTTCAG
>NZ_SUMF01000089.1 GCF_005048205.1 Chitiniphilus eburneus | reverse complement strand
ACCCACCCCCGCACCGATGGCAAGGCGGCAGCGCGTGGCGAGGGGTTTGAACTGCGCACCGACCAGGCGGGCGCTATCCGCGCCGCGCAGGGCTTGTTGCTCAGCACCGAAGCCAAGCCGGGCGCCAGCGGCCGGCAACTGGACCGGGAACAGGCACAGCGCCAGCTCGAATCGGCACAGCAACTGGCGCAGACCTTCAGCGACACCGCCCGGCAGCAGTTGGCCGACGCCGCCGAGATCGGCCCCGAGACGCTGGATGTCGAAGGGCAACCGCAGGCCCCGTCTCAGCAAGGCCATCTGGATCACCTGAACGAAGCGCTGCAAGCATGGGAAGCCGGGAGCAACACCGACCCCGACGGCCAGACCGCCCGGGAGCAAGCAGGCCAGCAAGCCGTCCTGATCGCCAGCGCCCCGGCCGGCATTGGCCTGACCACCCCGAGCGAACTGGTGCTCAACGCCGGGCACAACCTGGACAGCATCAGCCAGCGCGATACGCAACAGACCACCGCCCGCCGCTGGCTACACAACGTGGGCAGCAAGATCAGCCTGTTCGTCCAGGGCGCGGCGGCGCAGGTGAACCTGAAGCTGATCACGGCCAAGGGGCATGCGAACCTGCATGCGCAATCGGGCGATGTCGAAATCGTCGGCGACAAGAACGTGCG
>NZ_SUMF01000088.1 GCF_005048205.1 Chitiniphilus eburneus | reverse complement strand
GCCTGGTCGCCTTCGAACTTCACCGACGGCGGCGGCAGCGGCATCGAGTCGAACAAGGTGCGCAGCGCATCGACCACATCGATGTTCATCACATCGGTGGTGGCGATCTGGATCTCGCCAGCGTTCACCGAAACGCGCTCGATACCATCGCTGGTAGAGACGAAGTGGCGGTTGCGGGTCGGCGCCTTCACCGGATTGACCACGATCTCCTTGAAATCGGGATCGCTGGCCAGCGGCACCGCCCACTCGATGTCATTGGCGAAGCCACGGGCGCCAGCAAGGTGCACCAGCCCAAGCTGGTCCTCAAGGCGTGTCATGTAGTTGAAGCCCTGGTCGCGGGCCAGCGTGCGCAACTGGTGCGGCGTACGCTGCTGGGTCATCTGCCCACCCGCCGAAATCGGCTTGCGGGTCTGGTTGATCCGCAGCTTGTCCTGGCTGAAATCCATGCGCTCGCCACGACCTTCGGCATAGTGCTCACCCATGATCGGCTTACCGTTGATGGGGTTGATCAGGTCGAAGGTGACTTCATCGCCAGCCGTCTTGGCCAGGTCCATGCAGCGCACGACCGGCAGTTCGTTCTTCGACTGGAAGCGCAGCGTCGCGCTGGCATCGGCCTGCTGGGGCAGCTTGCCGGTCAGCCGGTTGAGCACCGTCGGGCGCTGCAT
>NZ_SUMF01000087.1 GCF_005048205.1 Chitiniphilus eburneus | reverse complement strand
GCAACATCAAACGCGAAGACCGCAACGACCCGGCCGGCGTGCTCGCCGCCGCCCAACAAAGCGCCCAACAGGCCAAGGCCAGCCCGCTGCCCGCCAAGCCTTGAGCCATCGGCCCCATCAAAAAAAAAAGAAGTGAGAAAAACTGTGATGAACTTGATTTCCACCAGCCTGCGGCGTTGCCGCAGGCCGATGCGGCACGCCGTGCTTGCCGCTGCACTGCTTGGCGCCACGCCCTGGCTGTTGCCGCCGAGCGTGTCCCCCACCTGGGCCGCCGAGACCTGCGAACCGGCCTGGCAAGCCGGCACGATCTATACCGGCAGCGAGATCATCAGCCACCAGCAGCAACGCTACCAAGCCAAATGGTGGACCAAGGGTGACGATCCCACGCAATCGGGGCCTTACGGCCCGTGGCGCCTGCTGGGAGCTTGCGCCAGCGTGACGCCAGCGCCGGTGGTGACGCCCCCCCCGACCGAGGTGCCAACGCCGACGCCTACCCCGGTCGTGACACCCACACCCACACCAAGTCCGACGCCGGTCGTGACGCCTACACCCACACCGGTTGTTACGCCCACCCCAACAGCAGTACCAGGCGCACTGCCCGCGCACCAGCCCACCGTCAGCACCTACTACGACTACGACGCCCTCGGCCGCCTGCAACGCACCATGG
>NZ_SUMF01000086.1 GCF_005048205.1 Chitiniphilus eburneus | reverse complement strand
GGCGTCGTAGGCGATTTCCTGTTTCACTTCGCCGGTCTGGCTGTTGACCACCAGCCGTACGGTGCCCAGTTGGTCGGTGATGATGCGGTAGGTTTCTCCGCCTTTGACCAGGTATTCCGGGACGTTGGCTTTGCCGGCGTAGATGAAGCGGCTGACCACCTGGCCGTTGCCGTTCAGTTCGGCGGCGGGTTTCAGTTGGTCCTGGTAGATGAAGCCCTGGACCAGGACGCCGTTCACTTTTTTGCCGATGCGGCGGTTTTGGCCGTCGATTACGTAATCCAGTTGGCCGCCCTGGGCGAGGATCACTTGGCGCAGGTTGCCGAGGGTGTCGTATCGATATTGGCTGATGGCGCCGCTGGCGTTGATTTGCTGGAGTTCGCCGTTGGCGCTGTATTGGTATTGGCGGTTGCCGTAGGCGGTGAGTCGATCCTGGGCGTCGTAGGTGGCCGCCACGCCGTTGGTGTGGGTGCGGTTGCCGTTGGCGTCGTATTGGTATTGGCCGATGACGTTGCCGTTTTGGGTGACTTCGATCAGGCGGCCCGCCAGGTCGTAGCGGTAGCCGTAGTCCTGCGTCGGGCCGTTGCCGCTGACGGTTTTGCCGGTGATCTGGCCAACGGTGTTGCGGGTGTATTGCTCCTGGAACAATACGGTGTCGCCATGCCTGGCGGTGAAGCTGCTGAGCTGGCCGTAGGC
>NZ_SUMF01000085.1 GCF_005048205.1 Chitiniphilus eburneus | reverse complement strand
AAGACGGCGACCTCAACGTGATCGGCAGCCAGCTGCGCATCAAAGAAACCGAAGCCAGCGCCCTGAACGCGCTACTGGGCCAGGGCAGTACCATTCAACTGGCCGCCAGCCAGGACGTAAACATCAGCGCCGACCTGGACCAGCACACCCGCGACGACGACTACCGCTACCAGAGCAAAAACGCCGTCGGCAAACGCGAAAGCTGGGGCAACAACAGCGAACAGACCACCACCGCCGTCGCCAGCCTGGTGAGTGGCGACAACGTCGCCATCCAGGCCGGGCGCGACCTCAGCATCCAGGGCAGCCAGGTGGCCAGCACCCTCGACCTCGACCTGCTGGCGGGGCGCGACGTCCACATCGGTGGCGTTGGCGAACAGGACAGCAAAACCAGCGAAGACCACCAACGTGGCAGCGGCATGTTCCAGAGCGACATGGGGGTGACCTTCGGCAAACAGAGCAGCGATGCTACCCGCGATCAGGACACCCAGCGCGTAGCGGGCAGCCTGGTGGGCAGCAGCGCCGGCAATGTCACCGTCTACGCCGGACGCGACATCGGGGTGCAGGCCAGCGACCTGATCGCCGGCGGCGACCTGAGCGTATCGGGGCGCAACGTCCTGATCGAAGCGGCAGCGGAAACGCAGCACTACGCCGAAACGCAAAAGCAGAAACAGTCCGGGCTGAGCATCGGGCTGGG
>NZ_SUMF01000084.1 GCF_005048205.1 Chitiniphilus eburneus | reverse complement strand
CACGGCTTCTTCGCCGACATCGCCCAGACCTTCTATCAGCTCAGCCAGCAAAACCCCGACACCGCTCCCGAAAAAATCGCCGAGGCGCTGCTTTACGGCAATGCGCCCGAAGGCATGGATGCGCGCGTGGCCGAAGCGGCAATCCGCTATTACCAGGCCAAGGCCGAGCAGGCTGCCTTGGCGCAACTGACGCTGGATGAGGAAAGTGAAATCCTGCGCGATATCCGCCGTGCCACCGCCGAGGCCGATAAGGTGCTGCTGGTGCCGCATTCGCAAGGCAATCTGTTTGCCAATCGCATGTATACCCTGCTCACCGACAGCGGTGAGTTACGTCCTCAGGACTTGCGCATTCACGGTTTTGCTTCGCCAGCGGATCGGGTGCTCGGCAATGGCAGCTATCTCACTTCGCGCCACGATGTGGTGATTAGCAGTCTGGATATCTTGCGCAAGGTGTTGCCGCACAATATCGAGATTCCGCGTACCAAGGCCGATTTGCTGGGGCATGGGTTTAAGGAGGTGTACCTCAACCCCAGCCTGAACGGCCGGGCGGCCGCCACCACTGGTTTGCTGGCGGCGATGGCGGCGATGAACACCACCACGCACCCGCTGTATGCCGATGACCCACTATTAAGCAGGGCGCCGTTGGTGCTGGATTACTACGGACTGGAAAACCCCTGGGAGTTGTCCTGTGCCGCTGGGCGCTGCCTGGGGCCGTATCTCGGTTTGCCCTTCATCCACCT
>NZ_SUMF01000083.1 GCF_005048205.1 Chitiniphilus eburneus | reverse complement strand
AGCGTCGTATCTTCCTGCACCGTGCCGGTGCCGGTGGTTGCCGTTTCATTGGTACCGGCAATGGTCACGGTGATGACGTGGGTGGTGCCGTCGGCGCTGGTCACGGTGATCGGCCGCACCAGGCTTTCGCCTTCCTTGAGCACCTGCACCGCCGGATCGGCGTTGTTCAGGGTGTAGGTCCAGTTCCCCGCCGCGTCGATGGTCAGCGAACCGTACACGCCATCCTGGATGGTGCCGGCGTTGAATACCGCCTGCCCCGCGTCCGGGTCGGTCACGTCCAGCTTGCCGCCCACGGTCAGGATGACGTCTTCCTTCACCAGCCCCGCATCCGCGCCCGGGGTGTGCGGCACGATGATCGCGCCGTCATCCAGGCCCAGCACGTTGATGGTCACGGTAGTGGTGGCGCCATCATCCAGCGTGACGGTAAAGGTTTCGGTCTCGGTCTGGCCGGTGATCAGCGCCTGCACCACCGGGTCCGCGTTGTTCAGCGTGTAGGTCCAGTGGCCGTTGGCATCAATGCTCAGCGAGCCGTAGGTGCCGTTCTGCGTGGTCGGCACGAAGGTGGCGACCCCGGTGGCGACCAGCGTGCCGTCCGCCGTCAGCGTCGTGTCTTCCTGCACCGTGCCGGCACCGGTGGTTGCCGTTTCGTTGGTACCGGCAATGGTCACGGTGATGACATGGGTGGTGCCGTCCGCGCTGGTCACGGTGATCGGCCGCACCAGGCTTTCGCCTTCCTTCAGGCCTTGCACCGCCGGATCGGCGTTGTTCAG
>NZ_SUMF01000082.1 GCF_005048205.1 Chitiniphilus eburneus | reverse complement strand
AGCTTGCTCTGCGCCACGCCATGATCGCGGAACGCATCCAGCGTGGCATCCGGCACCGTGTTCACGGTATCCAGACCGATCAGCTCCTCCACGTACATGGTGTCGCGGTAGGCCGGGTTCTTGGTACCGGTGGAGGCCCACAGCAGACGCTGCGGATGCGCGCCGGCAGCCTTCAGCGCCTTGAAACGGGTGCCGTTGAACAACTGCTTGTAGTGCTGATAGGCCACCTTCACGAACGCAATGGCGCTCTTGCCGCGCAGGGCCAGGGCCTCCGGCGAACCGATGGCTTCCAGTTGCTTGTCCAGCAGCACATCGACGCGGGAGAGGAACACCGAGGCCACCGCGCGCACGTGATCGATCGGATTGCCAGCGGCGCGGCGGGCTTCCAGACCGCGGATATAGGCGGTGAGCACATCGTCGGTCTGCTTCAGGCTGAACATCAGCGTGATGTTCACATTGATCCCGTCGGCGATCAGCTGCTCGAACGCCAGGATACCGGCGTGGGTGGCGGGGACCTTGATCATCGCATTGGGACGGTTCACCTCGGCCCACAGCCGGTGGGCGGCATCGATGGTGCCCTGGGTATCGTTGGCGAGGAAGGGCGAGACTTCCAGACTGACGTAACCGTCGAGTCCCTTGCTGGACTGGTACTGGGGCAGATTCATGTCGCAGGCGGCCTGGACATCGGGCACCACCAGCTTCTCATAGCGTTGCTCGGCGGAGAGACTCTGCTTTTTCAGCTCAGCGAGGTCACCGGTATAGAGCGGATCGGAAGAGATGGCCTTATAGAAAATGGCGGGGTTGGAGGTGACGCCGGCGATGGCGTCGTCGTCGAGGAGCTTTTGCAGTGCGCCGGACTGCAACAGGCCGCGGGACAGGTTGTCCAGCCAGATGCGTTGGCCCAGGGGTTTGATGGCGGC
>NZ_SUMF01000081.1 GCF_005048205.1 Chitiniphilus eburneus | reverse complement strand
CAACGCTGCGCCCCCTGGCAAGCTGGCTACAGCTACGCCCTGGGCGACCAGATTCGTTTCGAAGGCGACTACTACCGCGCCCGCCAGGCGCATACCGCCCACAAAGGCACCGAATGGCAGCCGCCCCGCGTGCCAGCACTGTGGCAACCGATCCAGCAATGCGAGCCCGTTACCCCCGTCCCGGGCAATACCGACACCATTAACGGCATCCAGGTCCCACCCGACCCCGGCGCTGCCGGCCGCAAAACCCTGGCCGGCATCGACGCCGACAACGACGGCGTGCGCGATGACGTACAGCGTTTTTTAGCGCAGGAAGTGGGCCAGCACCCGGCGCGGTTCAAGTATGCGATGGAGATGGCGCGGATTACGCAGTTGGAGATTTTAAGTGCAAGTGGGAATGATCGGGAGAAGGCACGAGCTTTGTTCAATAAAGGAACGCTGCCATCCAAATGTTTTAGCGATACATTCAGCAATTCTATTGAAGATTATGAATGGCTGTTGAAATATTGGAAGAAAATTGACGCTTTACATTCCAATACCCCGGAGCGCATGGCTGCCTATAGAAAAGGCGACGAACTGATCGGTGGAATGATGTTCCACTTCCCGATCCGTTATCAGTGCGACTAGGAGAAAAACATGAAAGTAAAGATCGCTACGGCGGCCCTATTGTTGGCAACCAATGCTTGGGCGGGCTTGAATCAATGTGATCAAATACCGGCCATAGTTCACATTAATGGCATTACCACATTAAGGGATGATGCAAGAAGAAGCAGCGAAATGCTTGGAAAAATCTTGGCAGAAGAACTAGGCCACCCCGTCAAAACCGACCTCGCCTACAACCAGACCCACGGCTTCTTCGCCGACATCGCCCAGACCTTCTATCAGCTCAGCCAGCAAAACCCCGACACCGCTCCCGAAAAAAT
>NZ_SUMF01000080.1 GCF_005048205.1 Chitiniphilus eburneus | reverse complement strand
GCCCTAGGTGTCGAGTTGCAATAGGTTGTTCCCGCCAAGCCTGGAGGCTGGAGGTTTTTGGCCGAGGGCTGAGTGTGGCCTTCGGGCGTTGTAGTAGCTCAGAAATGCGGGCAGCCAGGCCGTTCGCTCGGCACTGTTGGCCCACACCCGACCATAGGCCCACTCACGAAGGCACGTCTGGATAAACCGCTCGGCCTTGCCATTGGTCTGTGGCCGATACGGCTTGGTGAAGCTGTGCTTGATGCCCAGCGCTTGGCAGGTCCGGGCAAACAGGCCCGAGCGGTAGGCGGAACCGTTGTCGGTGATCAGCCGTTCAATCTTCACGCCCAAGGCCGCGTAGTGAGTGACCGCCGCCTTGAGGAATTCGACTGCTGAGCTCTTACGCTCGTCCGCGAGCACCTGCACAAACCCAACCCGAGAGTGGTCGTCGATGGCGACATGGGCGAACTCCCAGCCTGCGCCTCGGGTGTGGTCACGTGGATCGCCGCTGGCGCGGTGACCCGTGACGGCAATGCGCCCGAGTTTCTTCGTATCCATGTGCAGCAACTCGCCGGGACTTTGTCGCTCATAGCGCACCACGGGTATCGCAGGTTCCAGGGCGCGCAGGCTGGACAGACCCAGGCGCGCCAGCAGACGACTGACGGTGGACACACTGCGCCCGACGACGCGGGCGATGGCACGCATGGGCATGCGGTGACGGCGAAGCTGCTCAATGCGCAGGCACAGCGCCGAGTCGCAGGTGGTGCGCGTGGTCTGTGGGCGGGAACTGCGGTCATACAAGCTGGCCAGACCGTGCTCGGTAAAGCGCTTGAGCCATTTGCGTGCGGTGCGCTCGCTGATGCCTGCGGCCTTGGCCGCGGGCATCAGTCCGATCCTGGCGATACGTTCAATGAGCAACTTGCGTCCTTCAAAGGTGAGTCTGGCATTCTTGTGGCTGTTCATCCGGCGGGATTCCTCTGTGACCCTGAAGCGTGGTAACTCCAGTCTCCCAGACCCGTTCGGGTGAACAACCTATTGAGACACAACACCTAGGGCG
>NZ_SUMF01000008.1 GCF_005048205.1 Chitiniphilus eburneus | reverse complement strand
AACATCCCCGTCGCCGTCGTCCAGGCCGCCACCCCCGCCCCCAAGCTCTACTACGCCTGGAGCGACCACCTGGGCACCCCTCGCCAACTGAGCAACCCGGCCGACAACAAAATAGTGTGGGAATGGGCCATCTCCGAACCGTTCGGCCACAGCACCGCCAACGCCGATCCGGATGGCGACGGACAACAACTGGTCTACAACCTACGCTTCCCCGGACAATACTTCGATGCCGAAACCGGGCGGTACTACAACTACTTCCGGGACTATGATCCGCGGATCGGGCGCTACATCCAAAGCGACCCGATCGGGCTGGCGGGAGGGATTAATACTTATGGGTATGTGGGGGGGAGTCCAGTTCTTCTAACAGACTCTAGAGGTTTATTGCCTAGCTCTTGCACGGCCTCGCCCCAAGCCGCTGCCGCATGTGCAGAAGCGAGTGGTGGCGGTGTTGTAGTACTAATACCTACGCAGCCACACCAAAGTACTGGGGAGACCGAATGGACTCCACGCCCGGGTGCTACGCATCCAGAAAAAGATGAGGTAGAAGAGGCGAGAAATTGTCCCCGATTCAATAGTGACTGCGCACAATTGTCATACAGCATTGATGTTCTGTTGCGGGACCTAAAATTTAGGCGTTGGGACTTGCAGAATTATGCGCGACAATCAGGAAGGTTTGACCCAGGGCATGTAGAGCGATACAACATTATAAGGTCTGAGTTAAGTTTTTTGGTGTCCGCAGCAAAAGCTAGAGGCTGCCCGTACAATAAAGATGCAGATCGGGAAATTACTCTTGGTCCTAAGTCTCCGACAAATAGGTACTAATATGAAATATTTGGCCTCCAGAAATCATACAATTGCTATTGATGTGGTTAAGGGAAAGGAGGATTTTGAAGTTGTCGCATATGCTAAGGAAATTGGCAGTAAAAATTATTTTGAAATAGAAAACTCAAGATCGTTTGGGTTTGATGATTTTTATAAAAAAATTGGATGTTTTTTCAATCGAGAATCATTGTTGGGGGAAAAATATCCTTTCGGGATTTTACTTGCTCATATTGAGCAGTATAAAAATAATCTATATGGCTTTTTGGTGTTGGCCGATTCGGGTGTCAGTGTTGATTACGTGCTTGCTGTTCAAGAGTCGTATGTTCAGTATTTTTCATTGGAGATGGCATCTTATTTTTCGACTATGGATGAATCTGATATAGTTGTTTTTTCCAAGAAAATAGAAGATTTGATATGCGTGAATGAAGATCGATCAAATGCTTTGGGACTTAAGTGTTTTTATGAGCGATGGAAGCTGATTTCTACCCCTCGAGCGATGACTTAAATTTCCGATGCTGACGGCTTTATTCCTCAAAGCAACCTATCCGACGACAAACCAAATTCTTGGATTGAAGATGTCTCGTACTCAAATTTATTCTTGATAATATGGGGAAATTTTCTGACGATTTTGGTGTTTATAAAAATGTTGAAGAGAGAGTCAAGATCCTAAGTGGTTCATTAATAAAGAGGGGCTAGCTCCTTTTTTTGCCACACGCCAACTGAGCAACCCGGCCGACAACAAAATATTGTGGGAATGGGCCATCTCCGAACCGTTCGGCCACAGCACCGCCAACGCCGATCCGGATGGCGACGGACAACAACTGGTCTACAACCTACGCTTCCCCGGACAATACTTCGACGCCGAAACCGGGCGGTACTACAACTACTTCCGGGACTATGATCGCGGATCGGGCGGTACATCCAGAGCGACCCGATCGGGCTGGCGGGGGGATTAATACTTATGGGTATGTGGAAGAAAGCCCGCTCAGGTATATTGACCCTAATGGCAATTCTGCTCTTGAAAAAATTGGTGACTGGTTTGATTCTGGCGAGAAAGCATATCTTGGAATTTCTTGCTCGAAATGGGTCGTTAGATATCAAAAAGCACAATTGGACTGTGCAAGAGAGTGCCCGGCAGGGGCTGATTCGAAGAAATTGTTAGAGTTTGTGGATAAATACAAAGCTTCTTTTTGGGGCAGGCTCAATATCTTTGTGTAGAGCAAAAATCGGCACGGGAGCTCTTGCAAAACTACTTGATGCTTGTAAAGAGATACCATATTCAGTTACCCCATAATTTTCAGATGAGATGGCGATGAAAAAGAGAGTGCTAATTTTTGGTTTGTTTTTTTTCTTGTTTCTTTTTGCTGTGCTTTACATCAAGAATGCGAAGAGCAAGGAAGTGCCTTCTGAAGTAAAGATATATGAAATGATGAAGACGGCTGATGAAGATTCAGTTATGGAGGAAATAGTCGTTTCTTTGGCAAAGGAAGGCGGGAATAAAGTAAATTTGTACGAAGCGCTCTCGGGATATTTATCCAAAGATTGTCGAGCAAATTATTTTCCTGTTTTCTTACTTAAGTTGGCAGCAAAGGAGGCTCGAAATAATGGAAAAATGGAACGGGCTATTGGATTGGAAAATGAAATAGAATTATTTATGAAAAAGAACCCTTCTTTGAAAAGAAGCGGGATGTGTGGAGACACGGCAGGTGTAAGTTAAAACACAACCTACTTCTGGTCAGTTGCCTTCGCTATCGCCTCCAATACCATTACGACGTCGCCGGCAACGTCGTTAACGTCGGCGCCAACGTCTACAACAACGCCGGCCGCATCCAGCGCAGCAAAAGCGGCACCGTGTGGTGGGACTACCGCTACAACGCCCTCGGCCAACGGGTCAAAAAGACCGACAACGCCAGCAACACCACCCTGTTCATCTACGACCAACAAGGCCAATTGCAGGGCGAATACGACAGCACCGGCCAAGCCCGGCTCGACACCATCTGGCTCGAGAACATCCCCGTCGCCGTCGTCCAGGCCGCCACCCCCGCCCCCAAGCTCTACTACGCCTGGAGCGACCACCTGGGCACCCCGCGCCAACTGAGCAACCCGGCCGACAACAAAATAGTGTGGGAATGGGCCATCTCCGAACCGTTCGGCCACAGCACCGCCAACGCCGATCCGGATGGCGACGGACAACAACTGGTCTACAACCTACGCTTCCCCGGACAATACTTCGACGCCGAAACCGGGCGGTACTACAACTACTTCCGCGACTACGACCCGCGGATCGGCCGGTACATCCAGAGCGATCCGATCGGGCTGGCGGGAGGGATTAATACTTATGGGTATGTGGGAGGGGGACCAACCGGTTATATCGATCCATATGGCTTAGATGCCATTCCCTGGAGGGCCGCCTTGCCGGCGGCGGGGACTGTGGCGGCAGTTGATGGGCCATTTCCTTTTGGTGATATTGTTGCGGTGGGTATATTGGGGGCTGTGGCGATATATAACGTGACTCAGGGTGATCCCCAAAAGGCGAATTGCCCACCTGTTCCAGATGCGGTGCCAGGCAACTTATGTGAACAATTGGCGCTTGCGGAGGCAAAAGCCGGGGCAGGAACGGAGGTTATGTCAAATCTGGAGGATGAGCCAAGATTGAAAGCGCACTATGGCAATGGGCCATGGGTTAAGAAACGTCATGTCAAGATTGCCCAGGGGGGAAAAGAGTTGTTATTCATTACTTCCATAGCGTCTCTTCGGGAGTTAATGTTGAATTGAAGTTTGTTAATTATGGTGGTGGAACCTGGACAAAAGGAGGGGCGAGCTGAGATGGATTTCTTTGACGTAATTGCTAAGAAGTTGTATTGCTTTTATTTTGATGAAAATGCCTCTGTTGAATTTGAGCGATGGCTTTTTTCTGACGCTGATGTTGAAAAAGAAATTGGCGAGGAAAGTTATCGAGAACTCATTGGTTTAAATTATCTTGATCCGCAAGAGCTTGATCGTGCGAAAGAAATTGTAGCTGAGATTTTCTCTAGAATTGCGCAGCTTGACATGTTTGCAGCCCGATGCTTGTTGGTTGCGGATGAAATGTTGTTGGGAGTTCGCTCTCTGCCTGAGGGGTGCAAGATTCTTGCGGATCTGGAGGTAGACCAAAAGGCGGATATCCCCTCTACATTTTTTGGGTATAGCACCGAATTGGAGCGCCTTGGTAAAGCAGGAGAGGACGCGTATAGAGAAAGAATTTTTTCTTCCGTAAAAGCTTTGATTCAAAAAATAAAGTTGGAGCGGCACGTTTGATTGGCTTTGCTTGCCTCGGCCTGAGCCCGAAACTCTTATAAAGCCCAGGCTGAATACGCGTTGAAATATTTTTCCTTAATTGCTGTTGAAGCTTTTGGTGGGTATTTTAATTGGCTTTAACGGGGGGTGAATGATAGTGTAACCTCGGTGTGTTGGTTCGAGTGTTTGGCGTCTGCTGGAAAATGCCGGCTATTATATCAATTCAGGCGGATTATTTCTCATCAATGCAAATCTGATACTTGCATTGCGTTTCGATCCGCTAGGCAGTTATTTGTCAAAAAATCATTCATTGCCTTTTTTTGGTGATAAGCAGACAAAGAACAGGGGGGCAATGCTGTTGGTGATATTTATATGTATCTGGTGTTGATGGTTCGGTTCTTGGTTTGACTATTTCAAATTGGTTTCGGTGGGGTTTCAGTAGATCAATTCTCATTGCTGTGATGGGGTGAGCTGGGCTTATAATTGATCGGTTAATTTGGACTTTGGATTCCCCATGCTCCTCGACGCTACCCTCGCCGCAGCCCACTTCATCGCGATCTTCATGCTCATCACCTTTCTCAGCATCGAAACCGTGCTGTGCAAACGTGACTGGATGCCTGGGGCCGCAGCGCGATTGGCGCGATATGATTTGTTGTACTTCCTGATGGCGATGCTGGTGTTGGCCACGGGGTTGGCGCGGCTGTTCCTGGGCGTGCACGGCAAGGATTTCCTCCTGGCCAATCCCGTCTTCCACGCCAAGATCACCGTATTCGTGGTGATTGCCGCGGTGTCCATCTATCCGACCCGCCGGTTCCAGGCATGGCGCAAGGCGGCGCGTGCGGATGCCGGGTTCGTGCCGCAGCCAGAAGACCTCAAGCGCGTGCGTAGCTGTCTGATGGTGGAAACGCACCTGATCGTGCTGATGCCGATCTTCGGTGCTTTGATGGCGCGCGGCATCGGGCTGTAGTCGGGCGCTTTCGCCTTCGGCAAGTTCTCCGCCATGCGCGTAATGTGGTGCACGGTCTTGTTGCCATCGTGGCGGGCGTGTCAGGCCACATGCAACGCGGTTTTTTTACCGGTACGAGTGGGGCGACGCGGGGAGGGCATCGGTAGGCAAGCACTGCTCGGGCTGCATGGCGCTCAGGTCGGGGCGGGTGGCGGTGCCGGTACTATCCAGAAGCTGGACACCCCCAATGCGCCTGGCGAGGTACTCGGTTGTCGTAGCGGCCGCTGGTTGCCCGTATCGTCGCGACGGCCGTTCCGCCATCTGTCCAATTCGAGCTAAATGCCTTGGCGGCAGTGTCGGCGGCGGTGTGCCATCGTGATGCACTTCGTTTGCACGCGATTCACCCATGACACTCGCTACCCTGTTGCTCTATATCGTTGCCTGTTTTGCCGTGACCGTGATGCCCGGCCCGACCATGTTGCTGGCGCTGACCAATGGGGCTTCTCGCAATCGCCGCGTGGCCTGGATGGGCATGCTGGGCGCTGCATTGTCGGATCTGCTACTGATCGGCGCGGTGGCCATTGGCCTGGGCGCGGTGCTGGCCGCGTCGGAACGGTTGTTCTCGCTGGTGAAATGGCTGGGTGCGCTCTACCTGCTTTGGGTGGCGCTGCAACTGTGGCGCAGTCCGGTCGCCGCGCTGGTTCCGATGGCTGGTGGCGCCGCCGGTTCGGCACGGCGCGCGTTCACCCGCAGCCTGCTGGTGGCGCTGTCCAACCCCAAGGGGCTGTTGTTCTTCTCCGCCTTTCTGCCGCAGTTCATCGATACTTCCGCACCGCAAGCCATGCAGTACGTGGTGCTGGCAGTGGTGACCGCGTTGCTCGATATCGCCGTGATGGCCGGCTATGCCTTGGGTGGTGCGCAGGCGGCGCGGCTGCTTTCCGTGGGTTGGTTGCGGGGCTTGAACCGGGGATGCGCGATGCTGCTGGTTTCGCTGGCAGGTATATTGGCCGCGTATCGCCACGCCAGCCGCTAAGGGGCGCGTGCCGCCCATCCGCAGTGTTGCCCTCGTTTTGAACGATCGTTCTATAATCGCGCAGTCATCGCCCAACCCTGGGCGGATGCCTGTCGGTTGTCGCCCATGCCTGCTCCACTTCCCGATCCTTTCTATTACCTCGGCAACTTTGAGCGCGTGTTGTGCTGGATCGCCGAGCGCTATGCCGATCTGCTGAGTGAGGAGGAATTCGCCTTCCTCGCCACCTTTCCCACGTTGCCGCAGTCATCGCGGGCCTTGCTGGTGCGCATGGCCATGCGCAAGGGCGATCTGTTCCGTGCCAGCAAGCTGCGTTATGACGAGATCGGTTGCCCGCGTGCTGCGGTATTGCCGTTACAAGCGTTGGGCTGGGTGGATGCCGCGCCGTTGCTCAGCCTGGAACAACTATTCGGCCTGCTGACCAGGTCGGAACTGGCCGGTGTGCTGGCTCCTGCCGCACCCGGCGCGCGGAAGGCGGACTGGCTGGCAGCCTTGCTGGACGACGCGCCGCCGCCACAGCCATTGGGCACGTGGTGCGTTGCACTGGACGACGTGGCGTATCGCATCACCATCGCCGAGCTGTGCGAACGATTGCGGTTGATGTTCTTCGGCAACCTGCGGCAGGACTGGTCCGAGTTCGTGCTGGCAGACCTGGGCATCTATCGCTACGAAACGGTGCCGCTGACCCCCGATTCTCGCGGCTTCCAGCAGCGACAGGACATCGACGACGCGCTGCAACTGCACTGTGCGCGTGATGCCATGCGCGAAGGTGCGATGTTGGCGGACGTGCTGGCGCAGGTACCGCCCGCCAGAACGGGCAACGCATGGCTGGCCGGCCGGCGCGCGCGGTTGCTGTTCCAGATCGCGCAGCAATACGAGCGCCAGTGCGAATGGGATGCCGCGCTGGCGCTGTATCGCGATTGCGGTTACCCCGGTGCGCGGGCGCGTGCCATCCGTGTGCTGGAACGCAGCGGGGACGATGCCGCTGCCTGCGCGCTGGCCGAAGCCGCGCTGGCGGCGCCGGAAAGCGATGCCGAACGGCAGCAATTGCTGCGTATGTTGCCGCGCCTGCGACGTCGCGCCGGCCTGCCGTCGGCGCGTATTGCACGCCCGATGGCGACCGAACGCCTCGACTTGAGCCTGCCCCGGCCAGCCCAGCCATACCCGGTGGAAGCACTGGTGCGCAATCATCTGGCGCAACCCGACGCCCCGGTGTTCTACGTCGAAAATGGCCTGCTGGGCTCGCTGTTCGGGCTGTTGTGCTGGCCCGCGATCTTCGCCCCCGTGCCTGGCGCCTTCTTCCACCCATTCCACCACGGCCCGGCCGACCTGGGCAGTCCCGACTTCCATTCGCGTCGCCGGGCGCTGTTCGATGCTTGTCTGGCGCAGCTCGACACCGGGCAGTATCGCGACACCATCCGCGCGCAATGGCGCGCCAAGCAGGGTATCCAGTCGCCATTCGTGGCCTGGGGCCTGCTGGACGAAGCACTGCTGGAACTGGCGTTGCATTGCCTGCCGCCGCCGCACCTCAAGCGTTGCTTCGAACGCATGCTGCGCGATGTGACCACTCATTGCGCCGGGCTGCCGGACCTGATCCAGTTCTGGCCGACGCAGGGCTGCTATCGCATGATCGAGGTGAAAGGGCCAGGCGATCGCTTGCAGGACAACCAGTTGCGCTGGCTGGCGTATTTCGCCGAGCACGGGATACCGGTGGCGGTGTGCTATGTGCAGTGGGCATTGGATGCGCCCACGCCGCAGTCCGACGATGTGACGGCTAGCGTATGAACGCGCCGGTCACGTCCACCGTGGCCCGCTACACCGTCGCGGTGCGGGCTTTGTGCGAGTTCACCGCCAAGCGCGGTGATCTGGACTTGCGCTTCACCCCGGCACCCACCGCGCAGGAAGGGATCGCCGGCCATGCCACCGTCACCGGGCGCCGCCGCGCCGGTTATCTGCGCGAGGTGTCGCTGCAAGGCGAACACGGGCCCCTGCTGGTGCGTGGCCGTGCCGATGGCTACGATCCCTGGCGGCAGCGGCTGGAGGAAATCAAGACCTATCGTGGCGATTTCCAGCGCATCCCCGACAACCACCGCGCGCTGCACTGGGCGCAGGCCAGGATCTACGGCTGGCTGCAATGCCAGACACTGGGCCTGGCGCGGATCGAGCTGGCGCTGGTGTATTTCAACATCGTCACCCAAAAGGAAACGGTGCTGGACCAGACCTGCGACGCCGCTGAACTGCGTGAGCATTTCGAGCAGCAGTGCGGGCTGTTCCTGGCCTGGGCGGAACGCGAACTGGCCCACCGCGCCGCCCGTGACACGGCGCTGGTGGCGATGGCGTTCCCGCATGCTGCATTCCAGCATGGCCAGCGCGAACTGGCGGAGTCGGTCTACAAGGCTGCCAGCACTGGCCGCTGTCTGATGGCGCAGGCGCCCACCGGCATCGGCAAGACCATTGGTACCGTGTTTCCGCTGCTGAAGGCCTTTCCCGGGCAGTGCCTGGACAAACTGTTCTTTCTTTCCGCCAAGACGCCGGGCCGCCAGCTGGCGCTGAACGTCCTGGCACAACTACGCGGCCCCGCTCCCGGCCTGCCGTTGCGCGTGCTGGAACTGGTGGCGCGCGACAAAGCCTGCGAACACCCGGACAAAGCATGCCACGGCGAGAGCTGCCCGCTGGCCCAGGGTTTCTACGACCGGCTGGCCGCCGCGCGCGAGGCCGCGCTGGCACTGGGCTTCATGGATCAGGAGGCGGTGCGCGCCGCTGCGCTGGCGCACGGGGTCTGCCCCTACTATCTGAGCCAGGAACTCGCGCGCTGGAGCGATGCGGTAGTGGGGGATTACAACTACTACTTCGACATCAGCGCACTGCTGTACGCACTGACCGTCGCCAACCAGTGGCGCGTCGGCGTGCTGGTGGACGAAGCACACAATCTGCTGGAGCGCGGCCGAGCCATGTACAGCGCCGATCTCGACCAGGCCGAGTTCCAGATCCTGCGCAAGGCCGCGCCCAAGCCGGTGAAGGCCGCGCTGGACAAGCTGAACCGCGCATGGAATGCGCTGCACGACGCTGACGGTGCCGTCTACCGCGTACTGCCCGCCGTGCCGGAGGCATTCCAGGGCGCGCTACAGCGCGCCAGTGCCGCGGTGATCGACTACCTGACCGAATACCCGGCCGACAGCGATGCCGGCCTGCAACGCTTCTATTTCGATGCCATGCACTTCCTGCGGCTGGTCGATACATTCGCCGAGCATTCGCTGTTCGACGTCACGCTGCGTGCCGCTGCCGGGCGTCATCACCGCCAGAGTGCGCAACTATGCCTGCGCAATGTGTTGCCGGCGCCGTTCCTCGCCCCGCGTTTCGCCGAGGCGCATTGCGCGGTGCTGTTCTCCGCCACGCTCAGCCCGACCCATTTCTACGCGGACACGCTGGGCCTGCCCACCAATACCGCATGGATCGACGTCCAGTCGCCCTTCAGTTCGGACCAGCTCACGGTACGGCTGGCCGGGCACATCTCCACGCGCTACCCAGACCGTGCGCGCTCGGTGGCGCCCATTGTCGAGTTGATTTGCGCGCAATACCGCCAGCAGCCGGGCAACTACCTGGCTTTTTTCAGCAGCTTCGATTACTTGCAGCAGGTGCTGGCGCAGTTCGCATCGGATCACCCGGATATTCCCACCTGGTCGCAGTCACGTGGTATGGGGGAGGAGGCGCAACGGCAGTTCCTGGCGCGCTTCGACGCGGACGGCCAGGGCATCGGCTTTGCGGTGCTGGGGGGCGCCTTCGCCGAAGGTATCGATCTGCCAGGCAGTCGCCTGATCGGCGCCTTCGTCGCAACGCTGGGTTTGCCGCAACTGAATCCGGTGAACGAACAGATCATGCAGCGCATGCAAACGATCTTCGGTGCCGGTTATGACTACACCTATCTCTATCCCGGCCTGCAAAAAGTGGTGCAGGCGGCGGGCCGGGTGATCCGCACCCGGCAGGATCGTGGTGTGGTCTACCTGATTGACGATCGTTTCACCCGCAGGCAGGTGCGGGCCCTGCTGCCGGACTGGTGGCGGGTAGAGCGGATGACGGGCTGAGGGGGCTGAAGATCAAATTCCAGGTCTTGAACCACAGCGGGCACGGAGAACACGGCGTTACACAGAGCAACCGGAGGCACCCCTGCAAGCTACTCGAGATAGGGACTCGTTTTTCCTCTGTGAATCCTCGGGATTCTCTGCGCCCGCTGTGGTTCAAGGTACGGGTTTCGTTCTGTAGGCCAATGCCATGTCAAGGAAGGAACGGCGCGGGGTTGATGGCGTTGCCTTTGTAGCGTAGCTCGAAGTGCAGCATGACCTGATCGGCGCCGCTGTCACCCATTGTCGCGATACGCTGCCCCTGCTTTACCTGATCGCCCTCGCGCGCCAGCAGCGTTTCGTTATGCGCGTAGGCGGTGAGGTAATCCTCGCTGTGCTTCACGATGATCAGCCGGCCGTAGCTGCGTATGCCTTCGCCAACGTACACCACCTTGCCGGCGGCGGCGGCCAGCACTGGGCTGCCACGGCTGCCACTGTAATTGATCCCCTTGTTGCGATTGCCGTCGAAGCGGCCGATTACCTTGCCCTGGGCGGGCGGTGCCAGACGTATGGCCGGCGCTTTGGGTGCCGGGGACGGCGTGGGGCGCGGGGTCGGGTCGGGGCGGGAGGGCGTGGGTGATGTGGGCCGCGTCGTGCCGCTGGTGCCAGGCGGCGAAACCCGCAGTAGTTGCCCGGCGGTGATTGCGGTCGGGTCGCTCAGCTTGTTCCAGCGCGTCAGTTCCGCCACCGTACGGCCATGGTTTCGCGCGATGCGATACAGCGTATCGCCCGATTTCACCCGATAAAACCCATTGCCGGCTGGGGGCGCGTCGGGCGTGCTGCCGCAGGCGGCCAGCAAGGCGGCGGTCGTCAGACACAGCAGGGAACGGCGTACGGTCATGCGGGATGGGCCGGTCAGGGAGAACTTGGATTTTAGCGACCCGGGCGGGATGGGGGCAGCCGAATCTTGCACCTTGCAGCACGGATACCGCTGCTGTTGGGAGTGCGGCGCCAGCGCGCAGCCAGTGGAACTGGCAGGAACTGTCACCTATAGGTCAATACTTCTTTGCAATAACAGAGGTGTTTGTTTATCATTACAAACATTATTGCAATAAAGCCCTGGTGATTGTCGTGACCAATAGCTATACCGAACGCCTGTTGTGGGCGATGAATGAACTACCGTTGTCGCAGGGGCGGCCTGTCGTGGGGCAGACCGAACTGGCGCGGGCGGTGGCGGTGAAGCCGCAGTCCATCCAGTACCTGTGCGATGCGCGTAACCAGGCCAAGGGCAGCCGGCAGACGCCGGCCATTGCGCGTTACCTGGGGGTTTCGGCCGACTGGCTGGCCACTGGCGTTGGTACGGCGCTGGACGGTGCGCCCTCCAGTGGAGGCGCACCCAACGTGGCGGCTGTGCCGCCCCGGCCGTTGGCGGTATGGGACAATGAGGACGAGCTGGATTCGGATGTCTATGTGTTCATCCCCCGGCTGGACGTCAAGGCGGCATGTGGCTCGGATGGCAAGGTGATGTGGGAAATCGATCAGGAAGGACAACGCAATGCGTTCCGGCGCCGCTGGGCCGAGCGGCTGGGTATCCGCCCGGATAATTCGGCCACCATCGTTGCCGAGGGCGACAGTATGGAGCCGCGTATCTGCGATGGCGACAGCCTGGTGGTCGATTACAAACAGACCACCATCCAGGACGGCAAGATCTACGCGCTGAGCTGGCAGGGCGAATTCTTCGTCAAGCGGCTGTACAAAGAGCCGGGCGGCGTGGTGGTGCTGCATTCCGACAACGAAGCCAAGTACCCCGAACGGCGCCTGTTGCCGGAGCATCTGGCCGAACTGGAGGTGATCGGGCGCGTGGTGGCTGTCAGCGGCGGCATCTAGCGCTCCCCCGCAAGGCCCCGGGCCCGCCTGATGGCGGGTTTTTTCATGTCCGCTGTTCGGCCGTCGCCTACCTTGATTACAGATATATCTGTTGACCGTATCTGCATTTGTTTGTAGAATGCTACTAGTTGATTTGTAAGAAGCCGGAGGCCGCACCAAACAGGGTCTTCCGCGCGATTCGTATCGACGCTTGCCGCCGATGGGGCGCGCAAGTTCCGGCGCGATCCTTCGATCGCACCCGGCTACAGCAGAACGTTGCCGCCGGGCGTCTCTCAACGCTGAAAGATTTGAAATCTTGAAAGGATGGGCCACACGCCACCACGCGTCGCACGGCGACGGGTGCCGCATCGCGCTGCCGATGCAGCCGGACAACTTCGGATGGGCGTTTATTTCAATGGATAGTCGAGGAGTGAATGAATGAAGATGGAAACGTTCGATCTGAGCGAAATGCAACCGATGGCCATGCAAATTGGCGAGTTGCCGGACACGGTTCAGGAAATTGCCGTTGTGGTGGGGCTGCCCGCAGCCTTGAAAATGGTTCGTCAATATGGCGGCACCTCATTGCATATTCCGCAAGGTAAACATCGATTGGGGAAGTCGCGCTACGAAGAATTGGCACAACTGATTGGTGCCGATGAAATCCAGCGATTGGCGGAGCATTTTCGCGGCTGCGACGCCATTTATATTCCGCGCTGCGCGAAAATCCTGCGTGCAATGCGCGATGAGGCCATCCGCAGCGAATTCGACGAATATACCCGCGAGGAATCAGCCAACCGCGCAGTGACCAAACTGGCACGCGACCATGACCTGTGCGAACGGCGGGTGTGGGAAATCCTCAAGGGCTGAGCTGGCCACGTTCCACCCCAACCCGTTTGTCTTTTTCTTCCTCATTCATTCAATCCCATGATGCCATGCCCTTCGCCGCCATTCTGCGCGCCTGAAGCATTGCGGGCGTGAACCTTCATCTTGTCTCCTCGGCAATTCGAGGAAGCCCGGCTTTGGCCGGTTTTTTTTTGTTCCGGCTTTGTCTCCACTGAATCGATTCCTCCAATACGGCACCTGCGCCGGGCGCAGGATGGCATTCACCGCGTAAATCAAAGAAAAGAAGCGATGCATTCAGACTGAGCGAGCATGGATCAACTGAATTCCATCACTCCCGGATGAGTCGATGCCATGGTGCAAAATGTTCTTCATCGAATTGAAATGAATTGCCCATCGGGGCGGAAGAGGGCCGGAAGTCAGGGATGGACGACGCCACCCACATGGTGTGGCTGTGAACCTCAGCAACGGCGAGTGCTTTCTGCCGCTATTCGCTCTGATCCGATCTGGCCAAAGGGTGAATGCCTGTCGGGGGCCATTGCGCGTCGCCGGTCGCGTTGAAGATCGGCGATGGCGACGTCCGGCCGCCGCAGGAAGGGAGCCGCATGCGCTGCGGTGGAATGAGCCACCAGCGCGGCGCGCGCGCTCCGCATGCCGCCGCCCCGTACCGGATTCCCGGTGCGAGGGCGGCGGCCCGGAGTTGACCAGCCGGTCGCTGGGCTGATGCCCACTGGCGAGACTTGATGGGAGCTTGCAAGGTATTTCATGCGGTGACACCGGCTGACCTACGGCGCTGGCGTGCTATGCGCACGTCCGGGCGGCGTTTGCCGGCGAGGCCGGCGAGCTGGCCAGGCTGGCGGCAGCCCGGACGAATCCCTGGGTCGTTTCGAAATCGATAAAGGGCATTTCTGAGGAACCGGACAAACCATGGAACGCCTGGCTTGATCACTTTGCTGATCGTCGAAGGGTCGGGCACGGGCTGCACATTGTATCGTTAGCGATATATACCCGCCAATTCGATGCTTGCCGATTTCAATTGCCCCTGGCTGTCAGGATAGCCGGTTAACACCGGGCTTTTTTCGCCTGGAATTGTTTGTCTAAAGAATATCGAATCGGCAAGGTTGGGTGTAAAGAGGCGCGCCGATTGCGGAAGTGAAGCAGATCGTACCGTCACCCGGGCTGGCTTGGGCCCAGCTACTGAACCCCGCCAAGCCCTGCTGGGGGACATTGGCGCGGTTTAATGGCTATGGCAGGGCATAGGGCTGCAATGGATGCCATGGGGAGTGGTGTTGGTTGGTCATGCCTGATTCGGGCGTGTTCCAGCGCAGCGGACACGGTCATGGCACAGCAATTGGAGTAGCTGACAAAATCGGGTGCGACGGTTTTGCCAAGGAATGTAAAACACCCTGCAAATCAGATGGCACAAGGCGTATGCGAACAGGGCCCGGCCATAAGGGTTTTGTGAGTCGTTTTCAGGGGGTTAAAGCAGTGGAAGACAATATCAAACGATTATTGGGCGTGGAAATCGATACCCGAATCAATCTGGGGGAAATCTGCTCGGCGATCTGCATCATGGCCGGGTTGGTCTGGTTTGCCGCGGGGATCGAGAAGCGCGTGGCGCTGGTGGAGCAGCAATTGAGCATGCAGCAGGCGCAGCAGCGCGAGCGCGACGAACGACAGGATCGGCAGGTGGCCGAAGGGCTGGCTGTGCTCAAGAGCGATCTGGGTGAAATCAAGGGCAGCGTCAATCGCCTGGTCGATCGCGAACTGGATCGCCGCAGCGGCAAGTGAAGCGCTGCGGCATAGAACTCGAATCATGGAGAACACGATGAAGGAATTCTGGAGTCGGGAGTTGAAACCGGACCTGGTGCGCCTGGCGCTACTGGCCGCGGTACTGACCGCGTTGCTACTGTTGGCGGGATTGCCCGTGGCGGCGCGTTTCGGTCTGGATGGCGTAGGCTATTTTGCGGCGATGCTGGCGCTGGTGTTCGGCTTGTCGCACGTGCTGACCCGCGCCATCGTGCCGCGCGTGGGGGTGCAGCGCATGGCGAATCGTGCGTCCATTCATCCGATCGGCGCGGCAGTGGTCTATGCCAGCACGCTGGCGTTTCGCCTGGGCGTGGCGGCGCTGCTGGTGTGGCTGCTGTCGCCGCGCGCGCTGGCGGCGGATATCGCGGCGCTGCCGGCGAATGCGCAACGCAATTTGCCATTGCTGAGCGAGGAGCAGGCGCGCTGGTGGCCCGAACTGCGCACGCTTTCCACGCTGGCGGCGCAGGTGGAACAGGAAACCTGCGCTGGTCTGAAGTCGGCCCGGTGCTGGAGCGAACGCGCCGAACTGAAGACGCCGCGCGAATACGGCTTCGGGCTGGGTCAGTGCACCACGGCCTATCGGGTGGATGGTGCCGAGCGCTTTTCCTGTCATGCGGCGCTGCGGGCGCGCCATGCCGCCGCGTTGAGCGCCTGGACCTGGGCCAACCGCTTCGATGCCCGGCTGCAACTTCGTGCGCTGCTGTTGCAGGACAAAGCGCTGTACGCCGCTACCGTGCGCCATGCGGCGACGGAGCGCGATGCGCTGGCATTCATGCTGAACCAGTACAACGCCGGTCCGGGCATGCTGGCGAAGAGTCGCTCCGATTGCGCCCGGCGTGCGGGATGCGATCCCGGGCGGTGGTTCGGTCATGTGGAAGTAGCGGACGGGCCGAGCAAGGTGGCCGGCTATTCGCGCAGCTTCCATGCCATCAGCCGCGAATACGTACGCAACGTACTGGTGATCCGGCAACCGCGTTATACCTTCCTGGATGCCTGAGATGACCCGCGGACTAAAGGCATTGCGACGCTGGATGGCTTGGTGGTTGCGGTTCTGGGATGTCGCTCATGCGGAGCGGCTGGCAATCGGTGCTGTTTCGCCCGGTACCTGGCGGCGGATGGCGCGCGCGGCCCATCTGGAAGGAGGCGGCCGGTGATGATTTCGCGCATGCGCTGGGCGGCGGGATGCTTGCACTGCTCGCCATTGCGGCGTGGGCTGGCTACTGCTGGCGGGGCGAGCGCGCGTCGATGGCCGAAGATGTCCGCCCGGCGGCGCAGGAACGGCAGGCGGATGGCAGCGTGGTCGCCACGCGGGTGCCGACTGCTCGCCCCGATCCGCCACCACACCTGCTACCCAGGGGGGCGCAGGAGGAGCGCCGCGTGGCGGTGTGGGTTCAGGTGCCGCCGGTGACGCCAGTGGTCGATGCCATGGGGGTGGTGCATTGCGATTGCCCGCCAGTGACCGTCGATCTCAGTCTGGTGCGACTGGACGGCGGCCGCCGTGTGATTGCCAGTTCGCCGAATGGCGTGGTGCTCGATGCGCTGGACGTGCCTATCGACCCTGCGCCACTGCCGCCCGCACCCCGGCCCTGGGCCGTTGGCATGAGCTATGGTGTGCGTGGAGAACTGGGGGCCTGGCTGGAGCGCGACGTCGGGCGTGTCCGGCTGGGCGCGGATATCCAGCAGGAGCGGGACGAATGGAATGCGCGGCTGCGGGTGGGCTGGCTGTTTTAGGATATTTCCTGTCCAATGCCACGCCTGACCTGTGTTAACAATGATTTGGCGGTTCACGTTGGCTGGATTGCGGCTATGGTCAAAGCCACCCGTATCCTTGCCGAGTGCGCTTCAACACATCGCTGATATTGTCTGCGGCAGGTCAAGCTCCTTTTGATTTGTCGCGCACGGTGCCCGCGGTTGCTCGGTATAATGCGGCGCTTGTCGGGAGTAACCGGTGGACATCGGCGTGCTAATTGCATGTTGGCCACGATAATCCCGCAGTGAGCATGCCGGAAAACCAAGCAACTGATGTCGCGTAGCGCCGGGGGTAGCAAATAGCTTATGCGATTGACTTACTTGAATTTTCAGTGATCGGCATCAAGGCAGAGTCTCCGTAGTTAAATGGATATAACAAGCCCCTCCTAAGGGCTAGTTACAGGTTCGATTCCTGTCGGGGGCGCCAGCGAATGAGTGTTCGAATTATGCGTAAGGACGTTTCCGGGCCCATCGGACCCTTCGTACCCACAGCGCGCGGCGTTGCCGCCGTCATCGCTGCGCCCGCCGCAGCCGCCCTTTCTGGCGCCACTGCCTGCATCCCGAATACACAATCAAATCAATAGATCGACAGGAGCAAACCCTATGTTACGCAGCACCAAGATCGTTGCTACGCTCGGCCCGGCATCCAGCGATGCCGCCACGCTGGAGCGCCTGCTTGCCGCCGGTGTGAACATGGTCCGGCTGAATTTCTCCCACGGCACCGCGCAGGACCATGTGGACCGCGCCGCCCTGGTGCGGGATCTCGCCCGCAAGTCCAACCGCGCGCTGGCCGTGCTGGTCGACCTGCAAGGTCCGAAGATTCGCGTCGGCAAGTTCGAGAAGAACAAGGTCGATCTGAAGAATGGCGCCAAGTTCATCCTCGACTCCAACTGTGAGCTGGGCAATCAGGAGCGCGTGGGCCTGGACTACAAGGAACTGCCGAACGATGTCGAAGCTGGCGCGATCCTGCTGCTGGATGACGGCCGGCTGGTGCTGGAAGTGACCGATGTGCTGGGCTCCGAGATCCACACGGTGGTGAAGGTGGGCGGCGTGCTGTCCAACAACAAGGGCATCAACCGCCAGGGTGGCGGCCTGACCGCGCCGGCGCTGACCGCCAAGGACATGGAAGACATCAAGACGGCCGCCAAGCTGCACGCCGACTATGTTGCCGTATCGTTCCCCAAGTCGGGTGCCGACATGTACATGGCCCGCACGCTGTTGCGCGCCGCCGGCAGCAAGGCGCTGCTGATCGCCAAGATCGAGCGTACCGAAGCCGTGGCCAATCTCGAGGAAATCCTCGATGCGTCCGACGGTATCATGGTCGCGCGTGGCGACCTGGCCGTTGAAGTGGGCGATGCCGCTGTGCCGGCGCTGCAAAAGAAGATGATCAAGCTGGCCCGCCGCAAGAACAAGCTGACCATCACCGCCACCCAGATGATGGAATCGATGATCACCAGCCCGGTACCGACCCGCGCCGAAGTGTCGGACGTGGCAAACGCCGTGCTGGATGGCACCGATGCCGTGATGCTGTCGGCCGAATCGGCCAGCGGCAAGTTCCCGGTGGAAACCGTCGAAGCCATGGTGCGCGTGTGTGTCGAGGCCGAGAAGTCGGTGGATCGCAAGGTCAGCGACGAAGTGCTGGGCCAGGGCGATTTCAATCGCATCGACCAGAGCATCTCGATGGCCGCGCTGTTTGCCGCCACGCATCTGAACGTGCGCGCTATCGCCGCGCTGACCCAGTCGGGTTCCTCCGCGCTGTGGATGAGCCGCTTCGTATCCGGTGTGCCCATCTATGCACTGACGCCCGAATTCGACACCTACAGCCGCTTGGCATTGTTCCGCGACGTGTTCCCGGTGATGCTGGCCAATGAGAACTCGGATCGCGAGAACCTGCTGGTGCGCGCCGAAGTCGAAATGCTGCGTCAGGGCATCGTCCAGAATGGCGATATCGTGATCTTCACCTTCGGCGACGTGGTCGGCATGGGTGGGGGCACCAACAGCATGAAGATTGTCCGCATGGGTGATCGCAAGGCGCGTTGAGCTGCCTGACGCCGATTGCATCCAGACAAGCCCCGGCCTCGGCCGGGGCTTTTCATTTCGGGGCTTTGGGGCATTGGCCGCTAAACTGGCGAGGTGGCGTGCAGACGCACGTGAATGGGCCGGGTCAGTCGGTGCAGCGGTACGGCCCGCGAACAAGAGGAAGAGACATGTCCGGTTTTGATTTCGATCTGTTTGTCATCGGGGGTGGTTCGGGCGGCGTGCGCGCGGCGCGGATCGCGGCGGGGCATGGCGCGAGGGTGGCCATCGCCGAGGAGGACCATTTCGGGGGCACCTGTGTCAACCGCGGTTGTGTGCCGAAGAAGCTGATGGTCTATGCCAGCCGCTATCCGGCGGAGATCGCCAGTGCCGCGGCTTTTGGCTGGCAGGCATCGGCCACGGGGTTCGACTGGTCCACGCTGATCGGCAACAAGGATGTGGAAATCGAACGTCTCAACGGCATATATCGCCGTAATGTCGAGGCATCGGGCGTGACCGTGTTTGCCTCGCGCGCAGTGGTGACCGACCCGCACACATTGCAGCTGGCCGACGGGCGCAGCGTCACGGCGGCCCATATCCTGGTGGCGGTCGGCGGCCATCCCGATCGAGGTCATGATTTCCCGGGTCGCGATCTGGCGATCACCTCGGATGACGTCTTCCACCTGCCGGCCTTGCCCCGACGCGTGCTGATCGTGGGGGGCGGCTACATCGCGGTGGAGTTTGCCGGCATCTTTGCCGGTCTGGGCAGCGAAACCACCTTGCTCTATCGCGCCGAGCACCTGCTGCGCGGCTTCGATGACGAACTGCGGCTGGCTTTGGAAGACGCCTACCGCCAGCACGGCATCACGCTACGGGCGCAAGCGCGCGTGCAGCGGGTCGAGCGCGCTGGCACGGCGTTGGCTGTCACGCTGGAGGATGGCGGCACGGTGGAGGTCGATACCGTCCTGTTATGCACTGGTCGGCGTCCGAATACCACGGGCCTGGGCCTGGAGGCGGCCGGGGTGGCGCTGGATGAGAAGGGCGCCGTGCGGGTGAACGAGTTTTCGCAATCG
Source organism: Chitiniphilus eburneus (assembly GCF_005048205.1). Lineage (GTDB taxonomy): Bacteria > Pseudomonadota > Gammaproteobacteria > Burkholderiales > Chitinibacteraceae > Chitiniphilus > Chitiniphilus eburneus. Next base: position 129,657 of record NZ_SUMF01000008.1, on the reverse strand, counting down.
AGCGTGGCGTCGATCCATGCGGTGGGTGACGTCACCAACCGCGTCAACCTGACCCCCGCGGCGATCCGCGAGGGGCAGGCCTTTGCCGATACCGTCTTTGGCGGCAAGCCGACGCCTGTCGATCACGCGGTGGTGCCGACCGCTGTGTTCTCCACGCCCGAACTGGGTACGGTCGGGCTGACCGAGGCGGCCGCGCGCGAGCGTTACCCGCAGTTGAAGGTCTATCGTTCCAGCTTCCGGCCGATGAAGGCGTCGCTGTCCGGCGGTAGCGAGCGCGTAGTCCTCAAACTGCTGGTCGATGGCGCGGACGATGATCGTATCGTCGGTGCCCACATGCTGGGCGAGGGCGCCGGCGAATTGATCCAGTTGCTGGGCGTGGCGCTGACGATGCGTGCCACCAAGGCCGATTTCGACCGTACGCTGGCCGTGCATCCGACCGTGGCCGAGGAGTGGGTGACGCTGCGCACCGCCAGTTGAGGTGCTGACCAGAGGCAGGGGAAAGCAGGCTCAAACGCTTGCTTTCCTGCTTTCCTCCACCCGTACTGAGAACTCCTCGCTCCTCACCCGAACCGGCATTCCGGCAAACCGCGCGCACCCACGTCGGCAATGTGGAATACGGCGCCAGCGTTCATATCCGCCACGCGCGCGGCATCGGACATGCCAGCGGCGGCGCTGGTGACATACAGCGTGTCGAGCGCCGTTCCGCCCAGCGTCAGGCAGGTGATCTGCCCGGTGGGCAGAGCCACCGCTTGCAGCAGGCGCCCATCCGGATCGTAACGCGCCACGCGCGAGCCGCCCCATTCCGCGCTCCACAGGCACCCGTCGGCATCCACGATGGCGCCGTCGGGATCGGCATGACCATCACCGAGATCGACGAAAACGCGGATATTGCCGGTCTGCCCGCTGGCCGCGTCGTAATCGCAGGCCAGGATGCGCCTGGCCGGCGAGTCGCAGAAATACATCGTGCCCCCATCCGGGCTGAAGCAGATGCTGTTGGAAATTGCCACGCCGGGTAGCGACAGGCGCTGCAACTCGCCGGTGCGGGTATAGCGGTAGAAGCCCGCCGTCTTGTCGCTGCCGCCCTCGTTCAGCGTACCGAACACGAAGTTGCCGGCGCGGTCGCAACGGCCATCGTTGACCCGATGCGCCGGCTGGTCGGGTGCCACTGGTACCAGGTGATTCAGCTCGCCAGTTGTGGTATCGAAGCGGGCCAGGCCTTGCTCCAGGCCCAGCAGCAAGACGCCGGTGTCCTGGGTCAGCGCGAAGCAGCCTAGCCGTTCCGGCAACGACCAGTGCCGCTCGATGCCATGGGCGGGGTGGTATTGCCAAAGCGTGGCAGCATGGATGTCAGTCCACCACAGCACTTCCAGGCGATCGTCCCAGAGGATGCCTTCCGACAGGCCGAAACGGGTGTTGCTGAGCGGTTGCGCATTCATGGTGCGGGCGGTTCCTCTTCAGGGATGGGATGGGTCGGGATCTGCTCCGGGGGCATTGGCGCGGGCGCTTCGGCCATGGGGGCGGTCAGCCGGTCCACGGCCTGGTGGGCGCTGAGAAAGACCCGCTCCAGCAGGCCGCCGAGCAGGCCGCTGGGTGCCAGTGCCAGCCGCAGCGGCACTTTCAGTTCCGCCAGATGCAAGGTCACGCCGCGCCCGGCCAGTGCCCGGTCCAGTTGTGCCAGCGCCTCGGCGGCACTGAAGTCCATGCTGGCCACCCCGGACAGAATCAGCACCACATCGCGGGTACCTGGATGCGCAGCCAGCAACTCCGCTACCCGGGTCTGTACGGCTTGCGCGTTGCCGAAATACAGGCTTTCGTCCACCCGCAACAGCAGCAGGCCGGGCCAGGTCTGGACCTGGAACCGCTGCACATTGCGAAAGTGCTCGGTGCCGGGCAGGCGACCGACCACCACCACCTGTGGCTGGCTGATGCGATGGATGAACAGGGCGAGCGACAGCAGCACGCCGCTGCCGATGCCGGGCAGCGCGCCGAAACCCAGCGTGACCAGCAAGGTGGCCAATAGCGCGGCGGCATCGCGCTTGTCGTAACGCCAGGTGGCCATCAACAGGCGCAGATCGATCAGCTTGAGCGCGGCCAGGATGATGGTCGCGGCCAACGCTGCGCGAGGCAGTGCCGCCAACCATGAGGAAAACCAGGTTGCAGCCACCAGCACCCACCCGGCGCTCAGCACCCCGGCCATCGGTGTGCGCGCGCCGGCATTGGCATTGACGGCGGTACGGGCGAAGCCACCGCTGATGGGCAGGCCTCCGGCCACGCCCGCCGCGATGTTGGCGGCGCCCAGCGCGATCAGCTCCTGGTCTGGCGATACGGTTTCGCCACGCGCCAGCGCCAGGCTCTGCGAGATGGTGATGCTTTGCAGGAAGCCGACCAGCCCCAGCAGCAGGGCTGGCATCCAGAGCGCGGCGATTTCATCCATGCGGAAGACCGGCCAGTCCAGCACCAGCGGCGCGGCGGGCAACGCGCCGACCAGGGTGGGCGCTTCGGGGGCATACGCGGCGTAGATCGCAAGGCAGGCCAGGATGGGTAACGGCGCCAGCCGAGCCGTCCAGTTTGCCCGCGTGGCGGAAACGCCCAAACGTTGCAACAGCCGGGGCAAGGTTTCCGCACCCAGCGCGAACAGCCCCAGTGCGCAGGCACCGAACCACAGCAGCGACAGCGACAATCGCGGCAAGGCATGCCACAGGCCGCGCAACAGGTCGGGCGCCAGGTTGCCCGACAGCGGCAGTTGCAGTAGCGGGCCGATCTGGCCCAGCGCGATCAGGATCGCGGTACCGCTGGTAAAGCCGCTGACCACCGGGTGCGACAGGAACTGGGTGATCCGCCCCAGACGCAACAGACCGCAGGCCACCAGCATTGCCCCCGACAGCAATGCCAGCAACAAGGCGGCGGCAACCGGGTCTTCGCCCCGGGCCACGATGGGGGCGAGCGCGCTGGCGGTCATCATCGAGGTCAGCGCCGTTGGGCCGACCGATTGGGTCATGGCGCTGCCGAACAACGCGTAGGCCAGCAATGGCAAGGTACTGGCGTAGAGGCCGGTCTGGGGAGGCAGCCCCGCCAGCAACGCGTAGGCGATGCTCTGCGGAATCAGCAGCGCCGCGACGATCAGGCTGGCGCCCAGATCGGCCAGAAAGGTGTGGCGGCCATAGGCGGGAAGCCAGCTCAGCATCGGCAGCCAGTGGCGACCGGGCCGCAGACGTTGGGCTAGGCGGGGCGTGGGCGAGGCGAAATGACGGCTGGGCATGGGGGTCGGGGGCAGGACAAGCCCTGGCATCTTATCCGGTTAGCGTGCCCCGTGTGGCGACCTCAGCACCGGGGGGCCGCTCTGCCTTCCAGCCAGCCATGGAGCCAGAAGCCCACCAGCATCGCCAGAACGAAAGGCCACACCTGCCCGGGAGCGAGTACCAGGGCCACGATGGCCGGCCCGGGGCAGATGCCTGCCAGGCCCCAGCCCACACCGAATGCCAAGCTGCCGAGGATCACCCGGTGGTCGATGCGGCGATTATCCGGCAGGTGCAGTGCTTCACCGGTGAACAACGTAGTCGAACGATTTCGCGTCAGGCCGAAGCCGAACAGGCCGACACCGATCGCGCCGGCCATTACCAGGGCAAGGCTTGGGTCCCACGCGCCGGCCAAGTCGAGAAACCCCGTTACCTTGGCCGGATTGGCCATGCCGGAAACGATGAGGCCGAGGCCGAACAATGCACCGGCGATGAATGAAACCAGGAGCGTTCTGGAGAAGGTCATGGCAGGGTCTCAGGCAATCAGCGCATGGCGCAGGAGATAAACGGTGACGAAGCCGGCGCCCATGAAGGCCAGCACCGCGACCAGCGAGCGTAGCGAAAGCCGGGACAGGCCGCAGACGCCATGGCCACTGGTGCAGCCATTGGCGTAGCGCGTGCCGATCCCGACCAGCAGGCCGGCGACGATCTGCATGCCGGGGCCGGCCTCCAACACGAAAGCCGGCATCAGGGCGAGCATCAGCCAGCCCAGGGGGGCGATCAGCAAGCCGGCGACGAAAGCCAGTTGCCAGCGCGCGGCCTTGCCGCCGACCAGGCCGCCAACGATGCCGCTGATCCCGGCGATACGTCCGGCGCCCAGCGCCAGCAGGCTGGCGGCGATGCCAATCAGCGCGCCACCGAGCAGTGCGCTCCAGGGGGTGAACGAGGTCCAGTCGATGGTCATGAGCGATCTTCCTTGTTGCAATACAAGCCGTGGAGCAGGGTCAGCGTGGCGCGGATTTCCTCGCTGGCCAACTGGTAGTAGATGCGCTTGCCATCACGTCGCGTGGTCACCACCTGTTCCGTGCGCAGCACGCCCAACTGCTGGGAGAGCGTCGGCTGGTGGATACCGGTGAGCGCTTCCAGATCGGAAACGCATCGCTCGCATTCCACCATCTGGCACAGCAGCAGCAGGCGGTCTTCATTCGCCAGCAACTTCAACAGTGCTACGGCCTGCGCGGCGGCATCGCGCAAACTGGCGATCTCCATGGTGGCGCTCCTTTAATATGTATTAATAGATAATATAAAAATATATTATGTTTGGAAAGAGAATATTTGTGATGGCTCCGGCCGGGGGCAAGCTGCCTTTGAGGGGGAAGGGCGTTCCGGGCTGCGGCAAACGTGGTCATAATCGGGCGCAACAACGCGACCGGGAGTCGCGGTACAACCTGGAGGAATGCCATGATCGTCGAATGTCCCCACTGCCATACTGGCAATCGCCTGGAGGGGGCCCGCCTGGCCGAAAGCCCTGGCTGCGGATCCTGTCACCAACCGCTGCTTGCGGGGATGCCCATTGCCGGGACAGCCGACAACTTTGCCGATCTGGTCAAATACAGCAAAGTGCCTGTGGTGGTGGATTTCTGGGCGCCATGGTGCGGCCCCTGCCTGTCGTTCGCGCCGGGGTTCGCCGCCGCGGCCGAGGCCTATGCCGGCCAGGCGTTGTTCGTGAAGATCGATACCGAGGCCCAGCAGGCGCTGGGGGCGCAATACAAGGTGCGCAGCATTCCCACCATCGCTGTGTTCGAGCACGGGCAGGAGCTGGAGCGGATGAGCGGCGCGTTGCCGGCGGGTCAGTTCAAGGCGTGGTTGACGCAGTTCTTCTAGGGCGTGTCGTCACCTGTTTCACGACAGCGTTCGGTGCAGTTCGGGATGCCGCGCCGGAAGCTGGACGCGTGGCGGTATGGATACCGCAAGCGGCCTGCGACACCGCGCGGCGCCCGAAATGCACCGAACCCGCAGGGCTGGGCCGAAAAAACACCATCCACTGCGTTGCACTCCTTGGCAATAACTGGTTATTGGCTGCGTCGTACGCCTGGTGGCTGGTGCTTTTTCGGCCCAACGCTGCCGCGAAACAGGTGACGATACGCCCTAGGACGCGCGAGCCAAACGAAAACGGCGCCCTGGGGCGCCGTTCTTGCGGATGGATACGTCTTCAGAACGTACTGGCATGTAGCCGGGCATACGGGCTGGTTTCCAGCCATTTGCGCACGCGCGTCGCATCGCCGATCCGGGTGTATTTGCCTGCCGAATCCAGCAGCACCATCACCACCGGCGAACCGTTGATCGTCGCCTGCATCACCAGGCAGCGGCCAGCTTCGTTGGTGTAGCCGGTCTTGGACAGGCCGATGTTCCAGTCGCCCTCGCGCACCAGTGGGTTGGTATTGCGAAACTGCAATTCCCGGCCGCTGATGTTGGAAACGAAGGAATATTCGCTCGACGTGGTGAAGTGGTGGATTTCGGGATATTGCCGCGCCGCGACCACCATGCGGGCCAGTTCGCGTGGCGTGGAAACATTGTTCGGGGTAAGGCCGGTCGCATCGAAGAAGCGGCTGTGCACCATACCCAGCTCGCGCGCCTTGTCGTTCATCCGCTTGAGAAAGGCCACCTGCCCGCCGGGGTAATGGCGGGATAACGCCGATGCCGCGCGGTTTTCCGAGGACATCAGGGCCAGCAGCAGCATTTCCGCCCGGGTCAGCGAGGTGCCCACACCCAGTCGGGACGACGTGTTCTTCAAGAGGTCCACGTCCTCTGGTCCGATGGTCAGCAACTCATTCATTGGCAGGCCGGCATCCAGCACTACCATGGCAGTCATCAGCTTGGTGATCGAGGCAATGGGCGCAACCTCGTCGGGGCTCTTCTGGTAGACCACCTCGCCGGTATGCTCATTCATCACGAGCACGCCGGCCGACTGCACGCCAGGGTGTTCGACCGAGCCGGCCACGGCGTGCGACACATTCACGCTGCTGCGCGCCTTCGCGGTGGCTTCCTTACTCAGATTGGCATTACGGGCAGTGCGTTTGGCGGAAGCAGTCTGTTTGCTGCTTGCTTGCTTGCCGTTGTTTTTTTGTGCCGCTTGGGCGGGGAATGTCAAAGCCATGGCCAGGAAAGCCAAGCTCAACATATTGATCCAGTTACGCATTTCACGCCTCCCCGCAACAATGTCGGGCGAATGTGTCCATCAGTTGCTGCTGATTTTAAGCAACCATTCCAAAAATGTCATGCTTAATCAATGGGAACCGTCCGAAATTGCATGCAGTTTCGAGTGTTATTTCTCGTGGCTTGCGCCAAAACGGGGAGTTTTGTATGCTGCTTTGCACAATATAGGTGCTATCCCCCATTGCTTATGCCAATGGCTGGATCGGTCCAGATCCCATGCACGTCCTGTTGCCGTCCCCCCAATCGCGGAGTGAACAGTGTTGAATCCACCGAATTTTGAATCGTTGTTACAGCAACTGAATGATGCCAATCGCCAATGGTGGTTGCACTGGGAAAACACTGCCAATTCATCCGGCGGTACGCCAGCACCGGCAGGCGGCGTGCCCCCCACCTGGGCGGCCTGGTTGAATCCCCGGCCCGAATGGATCGAAAAGCAAACCGAATATTATCGCGCTCAACTGGATCTCTGGCTGGGATTGGTAGGCGCCAAGCCGGCTCAGAAGCTGATTGAACCGGAACGGGGTGATCGCCGATTTAATGCACCGGAATGGGAAGACCCGCTGTTTTCCTTTATCAAGCAGAACTATCTGCTCACCTCCAAATGGCTGATGGAATCGGTTTCGGCGGCGGCCACCGATGAGGAAATGCGCGAAAAGATCGCGTTTTTCACTCGCCAATACGTCGATGCGATCAGCCCGGCCAATTTCGCATTGACCAATCCTGAAGTGCTCAAGCTGGCCAAGGAAACTCAGGGCGAGAGCCTGAGCGCCGGCATGCAGAAAATGCTGGCGGACGTGCAGAAGGGCCTGATCACCACCACCGACGAAAGCGTATTCGAGGTGGGCCGCAATCTGGCGGTGACCCCGGGCGCCGTGGTGTACGAAAACGATCTGTTCCAGCTACTGCAATACACCCCAAGCACCGACAAGGTGTACGAAGTACCGCTGCTGATCGTGCCGCCGTGCGTGAACAAGTACTACATCATGGATCTTCAGCCGGAGAACTCGATGGTCCGCTGGGTGGTGGAGCAGGGCTACACCACCTTCCTGGTGTCCTGGAAATCGGTGCAGCCGGAGCAGGGCAAGCTCACCTGGGACGATTACATCGAACAGGGCGTGATCCGTGCCGCCGAGGTGGTGCGTGAAATCACGCGCCGCGAAAAGATGAACGTACTGTCGTTCTGCATCGGCGGCGAACTGGTCTCCACTGCCATGCCGATCATGCAGTCGCGCGGGCTGGACTGGTTCGAATCGCTCACCTTGATGACCGTGATCCTCGATCACTCCGAGCCAGGCGACATCAAGCATTTCATCGACTGGAAACTGATCCGCTCCCGCGAACCGATGCTGGAGCAGGGCGGCGTGGTATCCGGCAAGGAACTGGCGCGCACGTTCGCTTCGTTGCGCGCCAACGACCTGATCTGGAACTACGTGGTCAACAACTACCTCAAGGGCAAAACGCCCCCGCCCTTCGATCTGCTGTACTGGAACAACGATTCGGCCAACCTGGCGCTGCCGATGCATACGTTCTTCCTGGAAAACATGTATCTGAAGAACAACCTGACGAAGCCCAATTCGTTCAGCCTGTGCGGCGTCCCGATCGACCTGACCCAGATCACCTTGCCCACCTACGTGTTTGCGGCGCGCGAGGACCATATCGTGTTGTGGCGCTCCGCCTATGGCACCACTCGTCTGTTCAAGGGGCCGCTGCGCTTCGTGCTCGGTGCCTCGGGGCATATCGCCGGCACCATCAATCCGGTCACCGCCAACAAGCGTAATTACTGGGTCAACGAGGAATTGCCGGCCGATCCGGAGCAGTGGTTCGAGAAGGCGGAATCGCGTCCGGGCAGTTGGTGGCAGGATTGGGCGGTCTGGCTGGCGCCGCGCGCCGGCAAGCAGGTTGCGGCGCCCAAGAAGTTGGGCAATACCAAATACAAGGAAATCGAACCAGCACCTGGTCGATATGTAAAAGAGCGCGTCGAGTAAGACGATCGCCAATTTCAGGGAAGTTGGGACTATCCACCTCATGGAGAAAGCAATGACTAACGTAGTAATCGTGGCCGCGCAACGTACCGCCCTCGGCAATTTCGGTGGCGGCCTGGCCAAGGTGTCCGCCCCGGAACTGGGCGCGGTGATCATCAAGTCCCTCCTCGAAAAGACCGGCCTGGCCGGCGACACGGTAAGCGAAGTCATCCTCGGCAACGTGCTGACCGCTGGCCTGGGTCAGAACCCCGCGCGGCAGGCATTGCGCCGCGCCGGCCTGCCGGATTCGATCCCCGGCCTGACGATCAATCAGGTCTGCGGCTCGGGCCTGAAGGCCGTGGCGCTGGGCGTGCAATCGATCCTGAGCGGCGATAACGAAATCGTCATCGCCGGGGGGCAGGAAAACATGAGTGCCACGCCGCATTTGCTGAACGGCAGCCGTGACGGCTTCCGCATGGGCAACGCGCAACTGGTCGACAGCATGGTCTACGACGGCCTGACCGATGTGTACAACCAGTACCACATGGGGGTTACCGCCGAGAACATCGCCAAGAAGTACGGCATCAGCCGCACCGAACAGGACGAGCTGTCGCTGGCGTCGCAGCAGAAAGCCGCAGCCGCGCAGGCCGCGGGCCGCTTCAAGGACGAGATCGTCCCGGTGAGCATTCCGCAGCGCAAGGGTGATCCGGTGATATTCGATTCGGACGAGTTCATCAAGACCAATGCCACCATGGAAGGCCTGTCCAAACTGCGCCCGGCCTTCGACAAGGAAGGCACGGTGACAGCGGGCAATGCCTCCGGTATCAACGATGGTGCTGCCGCGGTCTTGCTGATGAGCGAAGCCAAGGCGCGCGAGCTGGGCCTGACCCCGCTGGCGACGATCCGGGCCAGCGCATCCGCTGGCGTCGATCCGACCATCATGGGCATGGGCCCGGTCCCCGCCACCCAGCGTGCGCTGGCGCGTGCCGGCTGGTCGCTGGCCGACCTGGACCTGATCGAAGCCAACGAAGCTTTCGCCGCCCAGGCACTGGGCGTGGCGCGCGAACTGAAATGGGACTGGAACCGCGTGAACGTCAATGGCGGCGCCATTGCGCTGGGTCACCCGATCGGTGCTTCGGGCGCGCGCGTGCTGGTGACGTTGCTGCATGAAATGCAGCGCCGCGATGCCAAGCGTGGCCTGGCCACCTTGTGCATCGGTGGCGGCATGGGGGTTGCGCTGGCGGTCGAACGCTAGACCGACCCATCCGTCCTGATGTGAGCTAGTATCCAGAGCGCCCTCCCCGGAGGGCGTTCTGGCGTTTTCGAAGCGTAGTCTATATCCCTCGCCGCATCCACAGGGATGTGGCAGCAGCCTGGAGTGTCCCGATGTCGCCGTTGATCAGCGTCGAGCAACTGAAATCCCAACTGAACAACGCCAACGTGGTGGTGGTCGATTGCCGCCATGACCTGGCGCAGCCGCAGGCCGGCGCGGTTGCCTACGCGGCCGGGCATATTCCGGGTGCGATATTCGCCCATCTGGATACGGTCCTGTCGGGAGCGAAGACGGGGACCAACGGACGTCACCCATTGCCCGAGGCAACGGCGCTGGTGGCGTGGCTGGGGGCGAATGGCATTGGCAATGACACGCATGTCGTGGCCTACGACGCGTCGGGCGGCATGTTCGCCGCGCGGTTGTGGTGGCTGCTGCGCTGGCTGGGGCACGATGCGGTCCAGGTGCTCGATGGTGGATTACCTGCCTGGGTGGCGGCGGGGCAATCGTTGAGCGAGACTGAGGCCAGTGTGCCGCAGCAGCGTTTCGTGCCGGATACCCGTCCGGCAATGCGGGTGAACAGCGCCGACGTGCTGGCCAACCTCGATACGGCCGCGTTCCAGGTGGTCGATGCGCGTAGCGCGGAGCGTTACGCCGGTATCGGCGAAACGCTCGATCCGGTGGGCGGGCATATCCCCGGCGCGTTGAATCGCTTTTTCCAGAACAACCTGGATGGCGCGGGCCGGTTCAAGTCACCCGATGTGCTGCGAGCCGAATGGCAGGCGCTACTGGCTGGTCGGCCTGTCGAAGAAACCGTGCATCAATGCGGTTCCGGCGTGACCGCCTGCCATAACCTGCTGGCGCTGGAAGTGGCGGGGCTGCCCGGGGCGCGGCTGTATCCCGGTTCGTGGAGCGAATGGTGTGCCGACCCGGCCCGGCCCGTGGCGCGCTGAGCGGTCATCCGACAAAAAGCCCCGTTCCGAGGAACGGGGCTTTCGTTTGCCGCGAAGAACGAGCGGGTATTACTTGCTTGCCTTGCGACGACGCGCGATCAGAGCGGCGAGGCCCAGGCCCATCAGGGCATAGGTTTCGGGCTCCGGAACCGGGCTGGTCAGGGTGTACGAGAACGTACCGCTGTAGTCGTTGCCCAGCGCCAGGACGCCGAACAGGTAGTTGTGACCATTGACCAGCGACAGATCGTCGAAGGTGTAGTCGAAACCGACCTTGCGCGGACCATCGTGCAGGAAGCCGGTGCTGCTGAAGGTGTTGAAGGCGAGGAAGCTGTTGCCCGTTACGTCGTACAGACCGAGCAGGACATTGGACAGCGAGCCGCTGATCGTGGGCGAGAAGTCCACGTCCAGCACGGCGTTGCTGGTGGTGAAGTTGGAAGTGAAGGAATCGCCGAACAGCAGGAAGCTGTCGTGGCTGAAGGACTGGCTGCCCGAGGACACGACGGCGGCATTTGCCGAAGCGGCGAACACGGCACCCATGGCCAGGGCGATCAAGGTTTGGGTCAGACGCATATGTACACTCCTTTATCAGTAAAGCCTAATTCATTATGTTTTAAAGCGGACGAAAGCTTTTCCGCCACAGGATCGTATCCGTGTGCCCGAGGGATAATCAATTTCAGTCGGGTGAAAACCGATGGTAGGCTTTGATTTCCTGATATAAACGCTTGTCTGACCGACAAATGGTGGGATGCTTACGGCATAGTGAAAGCTGACAATGCTGCGTTGCGTCGTTTCATGCATTTGGCCTAAACCGACGTCATGTTCAGCGTTTTGTCAGGTCGTCGAATTGCTTGTTGAGCCGCTTGAGCGAAACGGGGTAGGGGGTACGCAGTTCCTGGGCGAACAGGCTGACCCGCAACTCCTCCAGCATCCAGCGGAAAGGTGCCAGCGGGGCGGTATCCCGGCCCTCGCGCTGCCATTTTTCCAGCTCGCCTTCCCAGCGCGCCCACAGCGTGGCGATTTCTGCGCCGCGCTGACCGTCACGCGAGGGGTTCTGTACCCGTTTTTCCAGACGCACCCGCATTGCCTTCAGATAAACCGGCAAACGCGGCAGTTGCTCCCATGGCGTGGCGCTGAGGAAGCCGTCGTAGACCAATTGCCCGAGCTGCTCCTTCAAGGGCTGGCTCAGCGGGCCCGGTTTGGCGATGACGGCGCTGAGTGCCGTGTATTCGGCCACCACATCGTTCAGCGAGCGGATCACCGCGTCGCGCACGCTGGGTAGCCGCACCTTGGCGCGGGCCTTTTGCTCGTCGAATTCCTTCTTCTTGCGTGGCGCCTCGTCTTCACCGAGAAACGCGCGATTGCAGATGGCATCGACGATGTCCGCCATCAGGCGGTCGGCATTGCCCAGGCCGCGAAGCTGGATAGCCAGTTGCTGGAAGTTGGGAATCGACTTTTCCAGTTGCTTCACATGCTGGGCCAGTTCGAGACGCAGGAGGTGCACCACGCCCTGGCGGTGGGCGCTGTCCGCCGCGTGGCTGGTATCGAACAACTGGATGGCGCAGGCCTCGCCGTCGGGTACCAGCGCGGGGTAGCCGGTGAGCTTGCGCCCCTGGCGCTTGATCGTCAGTTGGGCCGGCAGGTCACCGAAGTCCCACTTGGTCAGCCCGGTTTGCTCGATGCCCGCATCGTCGGCTTCGTCGCGGAAGGTCAGTTGCGCCGCTTCGCCCAATTGCGCGCGGATGGCGATCAGATCGCGGCCGCTGGCCAGCTCCTGCCCCCCGTCGTCCACCACGCGGAAGTTCATCCGCAGATGGGTGGGGATGGCGGTATCGTCGAAATCATCCGCGCTGACCGGCGTGCCGATGCCACGTGTGGCGGCTTGCGCCAGTTGCGGCAGCAGCGCCGCTTCGCGGTCGGCGCGTTCCATTTCGGTGAGCATGCGGGTGGCGAAATCCGGCACCGGCACGCACATGCGGCGCAGATTCTTGGGCAGCGACTTGATCAGGAACGTGATCTTGTCGCGCAACATGCCGGGCACCAGCCAGTCGAACACGGCCTGGTTGACGCGGTTGAGCTGATGCAGTGGCAGCGTGATTGTCACCCCGTCCAGCGGGTGACCCGGCTCGAAGCGATAGGCCAGCGGCAGCTTGGATTCCGCCAAGCGGAAATGCGTCGGAAACTGCTCTTCGGTAACACCGCTGGCCGAGTGGCTCATCACGAATTCGCGCGTCAGCCAGAGCAGCTTGGGGGTCTGCGCTTCGGTCTTCTTGCGCCAGGATTCGAAGCTGGCGCCATTGTGGACGTCCGCCGGAATCAGTGCGTCGAAGAAGCCGAACAACGCTTCCTCGTCTACCAGCACATCCTGGCGGCGGGCCTTGTGTTCCAGTTCCTCGATATCCAGCAACAGGCCCAGATTGTGATCGAAGAAGGGGGCGTTGGTCTTGTAGTTGAAGCGCACCAGTGCTTCACGGATGAAGATCTCGCGCGCTTCGACTGGGTTGATCCGACCGTAATGCACGCGGCGACGGTTGACGATGGGCAGGCCATACAGCGTGACACGCTCGCTCGCCACGACCTGGGCCGAATCCTTCTCCCAGTGCGGGTCGAAATACTGTTTCTTCACCAGGTGCTGCGCCAACCGCTCCACCCATTCCGGTTCGACCGCCGCCACGGCGCGGCCGTAGAGCTTGGTGGTTTCCACCAGTTCGCCGGCGATCACCCACTTGGGACGGCTTTTCTTCAGGCAGGAGCCGGGGAAGATGTTGAACTTGATCCCGCGCGCGCCCAGGTACTCGTCGTTTTCCGGCTGCTTCATTCCCAGGTTGCCGAGCAGGCCGGTCATCAATGCCTTGTGTACCTGCTCATAGGTGCCGGGCGCGTCGTTCAGCCGCCAGCCCAGGTCCTCGACGATGTCGGTGAGCTGTCGATGCAGGTCGCGCCACTCGCGCAGCCGCAGGTAGGACAGAAAATGGGTATGGCACTGGTTGACCAGTTGCTTGTTGGAGGTTTTTTCCTCCAGCGCCTTTTCGAAGAAGGCCCACAGGTGCAGGTAGGACAGAAAGTCGGATTTGTCGTCGGTAAAGCGCGCGTGTGCACGATCCGCCGCCTCGCGTGCTTCGAACGGCCGCTCGCGCGGGTCCTGCACCGATAGCCCGGCGGCGATCACCAGGATGTCGCGCAGGCAGGCATTCTCGTGCCCGGCCAGCAGCATGCGCGCCAGGCGTGGATCGACCGGCAGCCGCGCCAGTTGCTGGCCAATGGCGGTAAGCTGGTCATCGTCATCCACCGCGCCGAGTTCGCGCAGTTGCTGGTAGCCATCGGCGATCAGCTTGCCGGATGGTGCCTCCAGGAAGGGGAAGGCATCGACGCGCCCCAGCTTGAGCGCGGCCATGCGCAGGATGACTGCGGCCAGGCTGGAACGGATGATTTCGGGGTCGGTGAACGCGGGACGGCCGAGAAAATCCTGCTCGGAATACAGCCGCACGCAGACGCCCGCGGCCACCCGGCCGCAGCGGCCGGCGCGCTGGCGGGCGCTGGCCTGGCTGATTTTCTCCACCAGCAGTTGTTCCACCTTGGCGCGCGGGCTGTAGCGGTTGATCCGCGCCTGGCCGGAATCGACCACGTAACGGATGCCTGGCACGGTGAGCGAGGTTTCGGCCACGTTGGTGGCCAGCACCACGCGGCGCCCATTGGATGCCCGGAAGATGCGCTGCTGGTCCTCGTTCGACAGCCGCGCGAACAGGGGAATCACCTCGGCATCGCGCAATTTGGCACGGCGGAATTCCTCGGCGGTTTCGCGAATCTCGCGCTCGCCGGGCAGGAAAACCAGCACGTCGCCTGGGCCATCGTGGCGCCACAGGTGTTCCACCTCGCGCACGATGGCCTCTTCCATTTCGATCTCGGCATCGTCGTCGTCCAGCGCCGACCCGCCTTGCTGGTTCGCGCCGCGACGGCGGTCGGCCTCCAGCGTGGCGTAACGAACCTCCACCGGAAAGGTGCGGCCGGAGACCTCCAGCACGGGGGCGCCGTCGAAATGCTGGCTGAAGCGATCGGCATCGATGGTGGCCGAGGTGACGATCACCTTCAGATCGGGGCGGCGCGGCAGCAGTTGCTTGAGATAGCCCAGCAGGAAGTCGATGTTCAGACTGCGCTCGTGCGCTTCGTCGACGATCAGGGTGTCGTAGTTCGCGAGATAGCGGTCCGACAGTGTTTCCGCCAGCAGGATGCCATCGGTCATCAGCTTGATGTAGCTGTCGCCGGATGATTTGTCCGTGAAGCGCACCTTGTAGCCGACCACGCTGCCGAGCTCGGTATTCAGTTCCTGCGCAATGCGCGACGCCACGGAGCGCGCGGCCAGTCGCCGGGGCTGTGTGTGGCCGATCAGCCCGGTCACGCCCCGGCCCAGTTCCAGGCAGATTTTCGGCAGTTGCGTGGTCTTGCCCGAGCCGGTTTCACCACAGACGATCACCACCTGATGCTTGAGGATCGCGGCCGCGATGTCGTCGCGCCGTTGATTGACCGGCAGGTTGTCGTCGAATTGCGGACGCGGCAGGCGTTCGCGGCGGCGCGCGGTCTGGGCGGCAGCGGCTTCCAGTTCACGGTTCAGTTCCGCCAGGCCACGATCTGCCGGCTTGCCGGCGGCAAGCCGTTGTTCCAGTTGACGGAGTTTCTTTTCCAGCGGCCAGCGCAGGCGCGCGGAAACCTGGTCGAGGAGGGCGAAGAGGGGGGCAAGGGCAGGGGAGGCGGACATGCGGCGGGCAGTATAAAGATCGAGGTCGAAAGACGGCGGATTCTAGCACGCGCCATCGAACGCCCGCGCCGAGGGGCGCGGTGCGGCAATCAGGGGGAACGATTACGCGGGCTGTGTTTCGCGTACGGTATCGAACACGATCAGGTGCGCGTCGCCGGCATTTTGCCGGATGCGGCGCGCCCAGCAGGGGAAGCCTTCGCCGTGGGGAACTTCGAAGCGGCTGGCCTGGAAGTCGGCGGCGGCGAGCAGGCTGTCCGCATTGCCGGCGAACGCCGACAGGGGGCGGCCCAGCACGGCTGACGGCGGGGCGTTCAGCAGCAGGCAGGTGGCGAGGTTGGCGAACTCGATATTGCCGTCGCGGACCAGCATGAACGGTTGCGGCAACGCGTCGGCCACTTCGCCCGACAACGGTTCGTTGTTGGCCAGCGCGGCTTCGGCGGCCTTGACGTGCGAGATATCCATCGCGATCGACAGGATATAGACCTCGCCGTCGCGGATCAGCGGCTGCTTGATGATGTCGAACCAGTGCGTGCGGCCATTGGCGAGCGTGTAGTGATCGACGATACGCACTGTCTCGCCCTTCTCCAGCACGTCATGGTCGCCATTGGTGAACGGCAGTTGCTGTTCGGACAGGCCCATGTGTGATTGCACCAGCAGATCGTGGCCCAGCGCGCTTTGCGTCGCGCGGTTGACCAGCAGGAAGCGCCCGTGCTTGTCGCGCACGAAGATCAGGCTGGGGCTGGAATCGATGATCTGGTGCACGAACAACTGCTGGTTGAACAGCGCTTCCTCGGTGGCCTTCATGTCGGTGATGTCGCGGATCACCGCCAGGCACTCCTTGCCCGACAGCGGCAGCAACCGGGCTTCGAACACGTGCTGTTCCTTGCCCTCGGCGGGCGCAAGCCGGTATTCGAATTGCTGCGGCGTCTGTGTGCTCTGGACGTTGATCAGCGCTTCCAGATACTGCCGCGACACCCGCGCCGGGAACAGCATCGACAACCGCGCGCTGTCTTCGTCGGCGCGCGGGTGCTCGGCGGCGCCCGCGGCATTGAGCGGCATCACCGCGCGCGTTGCGTAATCGATGCGCCAGACGATATCGGGCAGGCAATGCGCAATGGGTTGCGATTCGGTGGTCACCGCCAGTGCGGTTGTCTCACCGCTCCCGATGACGGGAGCCGGCCGGCGAAGGATCAGATAGATCAAACCGACCACGGCCAGCACCAGGATGCCCTGGATCAACCAGATGCGATCCCCCAGACGGTCGGCGGCCCACCAGTGCAAAGTGCCCGCGGCCAGCAGGCAGGCGGCGAGGGCAAGGCCGAGGGAGGCGGTTTCGATTTGATTGTGTATGGAGCGTGCGGTCATGCCGATAGGGAACGTTGCACCACGGGTAATGCATGACAGTGTAGTCGGTGCTCACGCCCTTGGCGACGCGGAGCGCGGAAATGATCCGTATTCGATCCCCGACGAACGAACACAGGCACGTATCGCTGCCTTTTCGAGCGGGCGCGGCGTCGGGCAACAAATACTTTGTGGGGATAGTGCTTGGATGCTGCTTGCTGCGACATCGGGCGAACCCGATGGAAGATGGCGGAGCGGACGGGACTCGAACCCGCGACCCCCGGCGTGACAGGCCGGTATTCTAACCAACTGAACTACCGCTCCGCAGCGGCTTTTCGACATCCCAGACAACTGGCGTTGCTGGTGGGTGGTGACGGGATCGAACCGCCGACATTCTGCGTGTAAAGCAGACGCTCTACCAACTGAGCTAACCACCCGCCGTCGAAAGAGGGCGCATTTAATCACGGTGTTTTGAGGGTGTCAACGCCTTGTTTGAAAGATTTGTCCTACAGCCGGGTGAGTGGGGAAGCGGTGGTCAAGCTTTCCGGGCTTGAGGTATAAATACCGCTTTTGCCGACAGCGCCGCCTCAAGTGAGAATTCAGAAATTGCCGCGTATCCCCTCCGCTCGCGCAGCGAGATGGGTGGAAATCGCGCTGGTGGCTGCGCTGGCATGGGTCGGTGCCGGCCTGCTATGGCGCATCGCCGCGCCGCCTTCACCCGATCTGCGGCTGACGCAACCGCCGGCCCCGCCCGCGCAGCAGGCGTTTGCCTGGGTGAATGCGCCCAATTGGTTCGGCAATGCCGCCACCAGTGCCACGGCATCCACGTTGTCCGTCAAGTTGCTGGCGGTGATTGCCGGAGGCGAGGGGTTCAGCGCCGCCATCTTCACCGGCTTCGGGACCGGCGCACTGGCAGCGAAGCCCGGCGATACCTTGCAGGAGGGCGTCAAGCTGCTCGCGGTCGAGCGGGATCGCGCCCGAATTGATAACCATGGCCGGATCGAGGAAATCCCCCTGGAAGGCGTGGACAAGGCGATGCCGGGGATCGGTGCGCCACAACCGCCTGATGTCGTGGCCGTTGCGCCGCGAGCTGCCGATGGTCCGGCCCAGCAGATGAAGGTGACGCGCGGCGTGATGGCCGAGGCGATGCAGAACATGAATATCGCCGACTGGTCGAAGGGCCTGGCCAATGCGCCCGATGGCGGTATCTATATTTCCAACGCGCGGCAGCAGCCGTTTGCCGAGGTGCTGCAATTGCAGGACGGCGACGTCCTGAAGCGCGCCAATGGCCGACCACTCGGTGATACGGCCGACATGTCGCTCGTGTACAGTCAGTTCAGTCAAACCAGCCAGGTCACGCTCGAAGTCATGCGCAACGGTGGCCTGGTCGTCCTGCAATATCAAATCCAACCATGAACGGTACGCCATGATCCGCCTGCGCCCGCTCGTGCTCGCCCTAGCTTTGTTCGCCGCTGGCCCCGTGCTGGCTGCGGATGACGAGGTGACGCTCAATTTCGTCAACGCCGATCTCGAATCGACCATCAAGGCCGTCGGGATGATCACCGGCCGCAATTTCGTGCTGGACCCGCGCGTGAAAGGAACGGTGAACATCGTTTCCACGCTGCCGGTAAAGAAAAGCCAGGTCTATCCCATCCTGCTCTCGGCGTTGCGCCAGCAGGGCTTCGCCACGGTGGAGGCCGGCGGCGTGGTGAAGGTGGTGCCCGAGGCCGACGCCAAGCAGAACTACAGCGTCACCACCAAACCGGGGTCCAAGGTGGCGGGCGACCGCATCGTGACGCAGGTCTATCCACTGAAGTACGAGTCGGCCAGCCAACTGGTGCCGATCCTGCGTCCGTTGATCACACCGAATAACGCGATTGCGGCATATCCGGCCGGCAATACGCTGGTGATCACCGACTATGCCGACAATATCCAGCGCCTGAACCGGGTGATCGAAAGCATCGACCAAGCCCCCAGCCTGGATGTGTTCCCGGTGACGCTGAAGTATGCGTCCGCCGTGGATGTGGCGCAGACGCTGGCGCGATTGCTGCCGGAGGTCAACGTACAGGGCGTCACCCCGCCGGTGGCCGTGCCCGAAGGGGTACGGCGTAGCGCGGTGGTGCCGGACGTGCGCAGCAATGCCTTGCTGATCCGAGCCGAAACAGCCGTGCACGCGCAGCAGATCCGCCGCCTGGTGGAAACGCTGGATCAGCCGGGCGCGGCGGGCGGCAATATCCACGTGATCTACCTGCGCAATGCCGAGGCGGTGAAGCTGGCCGGTACGCTCAAGGGCATTCTCACCGGCCAGGACAGCGGTAACAACGCATCGAGCGGCGGTTTGTCGGCGAACACTTCTTCTTCGATGAGTTCGTCGCTCAGCGGCACCACCACCGGCAGTACCGGCAGCGCCTCGATGAACACCGGCGGTGGCGGTACCAGCGGCGGCACGCCGCAGGCGGCAGCCACCAGCGTGCAGATGGGTGGCACCACGGTGATGATCCAGGCCGACCCGATGACCAACTCGCTGATCATCACCGCGCCGGACAATATCTATAACAATCTGCGGTCGGTGGTGGACAAGCTCGACGTACGCCGCGCGCAGGTCTACATCGAGGCGATGATCGCCGAGGTGAATGTATCGAAGACCGGCGATTTCGGTATCCAGTGGGTACTGGGCGCCGGGGGCAATATCGTCGGGGTCGGCATGTCGGCGCTGGCGCCGGCCTCCGCGGCCAACAACCTGGCCAACATCGCCAACAGCATCATTGCCGGAACGCCCAGTGTTCCGTCCGGCTTCAACATCGGCGTGCTGAACGCCAACCCGCTGAAGGGCGAAACGCCCAGCCTGGGCGTACTGGCCACCGCGTTGCAGCGCAGCGGCAACGCCAACATCCTGTCCACGCCCAACCTGATCACGCTGGACAACGAAGAAGCCAGAATCATGGTGGGGCAGAACATCCCCATCATCACCGGCACGCAGTCCTCGACCGGCAGCAACCCCAACCCCTTCACCACGGTGGAGCGGGAGGACATCGGCATCACGCTGAAGGTGAAACCGCAGGTGTCCGAGGGCGGCAGCATTACGTTGAGCGTTTATCAGGAAGTCTCGAATATCGACAACGACATACAGACCGACGGCGCCGGTATCGCCACCAGCAAGCGTTCCATCGAATCGCGCGTGCTGGTCGATGACGGGCAGGTCCTGGTACTGGGCGGGCTGATCGAGGATCGCCTTTCCAACGGGCAATCCCGCGTGCCGGGCCTGGGCGATATTCCCGGCTTCGGACAACTGTTCCGCTATGAATCCCGCGAGTGGCGCAAGACCAACCTGATGATTTTCCTGCGCCCCTATATCCTGCGCGATGGCAAGGCCAGCGAGGCGTTGTCCAATTCGCGCTACCAGTACCTGAAGAGCCAGCAGGAAAGCTTCGATATCCCGAATCACCTGTTGCTGCCTGATCTGCCCAAGGTGCGTCTGCCCGATACACTGCCGTCACCGGCGCCGTTCCCGGTCGATCCGGACGCGCCCAAGCCTCATGTGCCCGGTGAGAACGTCCCGGAGGGGGCGCCCGCGAAATGAGGCGCCTGGTTCCCTACCATTTCGCCCGCGACCGGGGCGTGGTGGACCTTGCGATCGGCGAGGGCGCGGTCGATGTGCTGATGAAGCGCGGCGGTGACCTAGCCGCGTTGTCGGAACTGCGCCGCGCGGCTGGCTTGCCACTGAATGTGGTCGTGCTGGAGCCGGCCGAGTACGACGCGCGGGTCATGTCGCTGTTCAGCGATGGCGAGCGTGGTAGCGCCACCGTGGTGGATGACCTCGAAGGCGATCTCGATCTTTCGCGGCTGGCGCAGGATATTCCGGAGGTGGAAGACCTGATGGAGGCGGCCGACGACGCCCCCATCATCCGCCTGATCAACGCGCTGTTGACCGAGGCATTGCGCGAAAACGCGTCGGACTTGCATATCGAGCCGTTCGAAACGCGCTCGGTGGTGCGTTTTCGGGTGGATGGGCAACTGCGCGACGTGATCGAGCCCAAGCGCGCGCTGCACGCGGCGCTGGTGTCGCGGATCAAGGTCATGGCCGGCCTGGACATCGCCGAAAAGCGCTTGCCGCAGGATGGCCGCATCACCTTGCGCGTTGCCGGCCGCCCGGTGGACGTGCGGGTCTCCACCTTGCCCACCGGGCACGGCGAACGGGCGGTGCTACGCCTGCTCGACAAATCGGCAGGTCGGTTGAATCTGGAAAAGCTGGGGATGCCGGCTGACACGCTGGTCCGGCTGGAGGAACTGCTGGCTCAGCCACACGGCATCATCCTCGTCACCGGCCCGACCGGCTCGGGCAAGACCACCACGCTCTACGCGGCCCTGTCGCGGATGGATGCCACCACCAGCAACATCATGACGGTGGAAGACCCGATCGAGTACGACCTCGACGGCGTCGGGCAGACCCAGGTCAATCCGCGGATCGACATGAGCTTTTCCCGTGCGCTGCGGGCCATTTTGCGGCAGGACCCGGACATCATCATGATCGGTGAAATCCGCGACCTGGAAACCGCGCAGATCGCGGTGCAGGCATCGTTGACCGGCCACCTGGTGCTGGCCACGCTGCACACCAACGACGCGGCCAGCGCGGTAACGCGCCTGACCGACATGGGCATCGAGCCGTTCTTGCTGGCATCGTCGCTGCTGGGCGTGCTGGCGCAGCGCCTTGGGCGGCAACTGTGCTTCGATTGTCGCGCGCCGTACCCGGCCGATGCCTCGGAGCGCGAGGCCATGGGGGTTGCGCAACCGGCCACCCTTTATCGTGCGGTGGGGTGCCCCGTCTGTCATGGCAACGGCTATCGCGGCAGAACCGGCGTTTACGAGTTGTTGATGGTCGACGAAACGCTGCGCGGCATGATCCATAATCAGGCGGCGGAGCAGGATATCAAGCGCTACGCCCTGGCGCACGGCATGCTCAGCCTGCGGCAGGATGGCGTACGCCGGGTACTGGCCGGCGATACCACGCTCGAGGAAATCTGGCGCGTAACGCGCGATGCGTAGCCGTCATCGGCTGGTGTAGGGGTTGGTCCCCACGTGCATCCCGTGTCGATCGGTGCGATGATCGACGCAGTCGTGCGTTGTGCCCGCGCGTCCAGGCCGACTTGATCCAGTCGCAATGGCGTGGCAGCGGCCAGCGCTAGACTATGTCCCTTTCACTTGGTCGGTTGGCTCCATGGCCCTTCCTTCTTCACGCGAACAACGCAGCGCGCATCGTGTACCGATGAATTGCAAGGTCAAGATCCGCACGCTCGATTTCAGCCCGCCCTATTACGGCGAATGTACTGATCTGAGCGTGACCGGCATGACGATACGCACGTCCTTCGTGCCGCGTCCCGACGAGGAATTCGAAGTATTCGTGATGCCGCCGGTAAGCGGAATCGGGCCGCGCGATCCGCTTTCCGCCCGGGTGCGCGTGGTGCGTTGCCACGAAGTGGAGCGCGGCAAGCTCTATGAGCTGGGTCTGGCCATCGTGCAGATCCTCGCCTGAAAACGAAAAAGGCCGTCCTCTGGACGGCCTTTTGTCGCGGTACGAACCGGTTACTTGGGTTGCTGCCGGATCACGGATGTCGCGGTGGCGACCAGCGTCGCGATATCGGCGGCATTGGTCGGCAGCAACATCGTATTGCCTTCCTTGGCCAGATTGCTGAAAGCCGCGACGTATTGCTCGGCGATCTTCAGGTTCACCGCCTCGATCCCCCCGTCGTGCTCGATGGCCTGGCCGACCGCGGCAATCGCCTCGGCGTTGGCGCGCGCGACGAGCCGCAGCGCTTCGGCCTCGCCGGTGGCGCGGTTGATGGCGGCCTGCTTCTGGCCTTCCGATTCGTTGATGGCGGCCTGCATCTCGCCTTGCGAGCGCTGGATGGAGGCTTCGCGATCGCCGCTGGCGATGTTGATCTGTTCCTGGCGCAGGCCTTCGGATTGGGCAATCCGGGCACGCTTTTCCCGTTCGGCGGTGATCTGGGCCTGCATTGCACGCAGGATTTCCGCCGGCGGCGTCAGATCCTTGATTTCGTAGCGCAGCACCTTCACGCCCCAGCTTGCCGCGGCGTCATCCAGTGCGGAAACCACCGCACGGTTGATTTCCTCCCGTTCCTCGAAGGTCTTGTCCAGCTCCAGCTTGCCGACGACCGAGCGCAGCGTGGTCTGGGCCAGTTGGGTGATGGCGAGCACGTAGTCGCTGGAACCGTACGATGCCAGCTTCGGATCGACGACCTGGAAGTAAAGGATGCCGTCCACCTGCAATTGCGTGTTGTCGCGCGTGATGCAGACCTGGCTCGGGACGTCGAGCGGGATTTCCTTCAGGTTGTGCCGGTAGGCCACGCGGTCGACGAAGGGCACCACCACGCGCAGGCCGGGCTCCAGTACGTCGTGGAAGCGGCCGAGGCGTTCGCGAACCCAGGCATTCTGCTGCGGAACGATCTTCAAGGTCTTGGCGATGAAGATCACGACGATGATGAAGAGAACGATGGGGAAACCGAGGCTCATGGTGCGGGCGACTCCTGTTGTTGGGATTCGGAACGGGGGTAGGCAAGATCCAGGATCAGAGTGGCGCCGCGTTGCGCCACGATGCGCAGCTCGGCATCGACGGGGCCGGTCAGCGGCGGGCGCAGTTCGGCATCCCACTGCGTGCCACGGTGCCGTACCCGCGCGCGCGTGGCATCGAGCCAGTTTTCCACGAGGACGATATGACCGATATCGAGCGACTGCTCCGGCGGTAGCGTGGCCGCGGTCTTGCGTTTCCAGTGCTTCAATCCCCCCAGCGCGATCAGGCTGAACAGGGCGGCGATGGCGATCTGGCCAGCGGGTGGAATACCGGTCAGCGCGGCCAGCGCGCCGAAGGCCGCACCCGCGGCAATGGCCAGCAGATAGAAGGTGCCGGTCAGCATTTCCATGCCGGCAAGAGCGAGAGCGGCGATCAGCCACCAGGTTACCGCGGACATACGGCGAGGACCTCACTGGATGGGAATGCTTTGATATACCTGATCGGGGATGACAAGCCAATAAAAAACGCGCCCGCTGAGGGCGCGCTTTTCCGTGGGGCTGATCCAGATCAGGCTTGCAGAAGTTTGACGCCGCCCATGTACGGTACCAGGACATCGGGGACGGTCACGCTGCCGTCGGCGTTCTGATAGTTCTCCAGTACCGCCACCAGCGTGCGGCCCACCGCGAGCCCGGATCCGTTCAAGGTGTGGACCAGTTCGTTCTTGCCGGCCTCGTTCTTGAAGCGGGCCTGCATGCGGCGTGACTGGAAGGATTCGCAGTTCGAACAACTGGAAATCTCGCGATAGGTATCCTGGGCGGGCAGCCAGACTTCCAGGTCGTAGGTCCTGGCGGCGGAAAACCCCATGTCGCCGGTGCACAGCGATACCACCCGGTAGGGCAGGCCGAGCTTTTGCAGAATGGCTTCGGCATGGCCGACCATCTCTTCCAGCGCGGCATACGATTGCTCGGGATGCGTGATCTGCACCATTTCGACTTTGTCGAACTGGTGCTGGCGGATCATGCCGCGCACGTCGCGCCCATAGGACCCGGCTTCGGAACGGAAGCAGGGCGAATGCGCGGTCAGCTTCACCGGCAATTCGTCGGCCTTGAGAATCGAATCGCGTACCGTATTGGTCAGCGAGATTTCCGAAGTCGAAATCAGGTATTGGGTATTGCCGTCTTCGCCGCCGCGTTCCACCCGGAACATATCCTCGGCGAATTTGGGCAACTGGCCCGTGCCATACAGCACTTCGGGATTGACGATATATGGCGTATAGGTCTCGCTATAGCCGTGTTCGTCGGTCTGGGTGTTGATCATGAATTGCGCCAGTGCGCGATGCAGCCGCGCAATCTGGCCGCGCAACAGCGTAAAACGTGCGCCGGACAGTTTGGCGCCCGTTTCGAAATCGAGCCCCAGCGGCGTGCCGACATCGACATGATCGCGAACCGCGAAGTCGAACGCGCGGGGCGTACCCCAGCGCCGCACTTCGACGTTATCGCGCTCGTCGGCCCCGGTGGGCACGCTTTCGTGCGGCAGGTTGGGCACGCGTAGCAGCAGGTCGTTGAGTTTGTCCTGGAGAAGACCGAGCGCGGCTTCGTTGGCGGACAGCTCGCCCTTCAGGTTTTCCACTTCCGCCAGGATGGGCGCCACATCCTCGCCGCGCGCCTTGGCCTGGCCGATCTGCTTGGACACGCTGTTGCGTTTGGCCTGGAGGTCCTGCGTGGCGGTCTGGAGCGTTTTGCGCTCGGCTTCGAGGGCCTTGAAATCGTCGGCAGGGAAGGCAAACCCGCGTGTGGCCAGGCGGGCGACGACGCCATCTAGATCATTGCGAAGCTGGTTGATATCGAGCATGGGCGGAATCGGTGCGTTGGGATCGTCGGATTTTACACGGGGTGCAAAAGTGGCGCGAACCGAGATGCGCGCCTGTTCTGCGCGCGGAGTCAGTCTTTCTTGCGTTGTGCGTGCCAGGCGGCGTCGAGTTCGCGCAAGTGGCGCAGTTTCTCCGCGATCTTTCCTTCCAGGCCGC
The DNA here is from genome assembly GCF_005048205.1 of Chitiniphilus eburneus. Lineage (GTDB taxonomy): Bacteria > Pseudomonadota > Gammaproteobacteria > Burkholderiales > Chitinibacteraceae > Chitiniphilus > Chitiniphilus eburneus. Next base: position 104,378 of record NZ_SUMF01000008.1, on the reverse strand, counting down.
GCGGCGTGGGTTGGTAGAAGACCGTATCCTCCAGCCCTTCCGGCAGATAGCTTTCCCCTGCGGCGTAGGCTTCCGGTTCGTCATGCGCGTAGCGGTAGGCGTGGCCATAACCCAGCTCCTTCATGAGCTTGGTGGGCGCGTTGCGCAGATGGATCGGCACTTCGCGGCTTTTATCGCGGCCGATGAAGGCGCGGGCGGCATTGTAGGCCATGTACCCGGCGTTGGATTTGGGGGCGATGGCAAGGTAGATCACAGCCTGGGCCAGTGCGAGTTCGCCTTCCGGGCTGCCCAGTCGTTCGTAGGTTTCGGCGGCATCGTTGCAAATCTGCATGGCACGGGGGTCGGCCAGTCCGATGTCCTCCCAGGCCATGCGGACGATGCGCCGCGCGAGGTAGCGGGCGTCGGCGCCACCGTCGAGCATGCGGGTCAGCCAGTACAGCGCGCCATCGGGGCTGGAGCCGCGTACCGACTTGTGCAATGCGGAGATCTGGTCGTAAAACGCGTCGCCGCCCTTGTCGAAGCGGCGGCTGTTCAAGGTAAGCGCCGTTTCGAGAAAGGCGGAGTCCAGTGTCGTACGCGCCTCGGCCTGCGCGGCGTTGGCGGCCTGTTCCACCAGATTGAGCAGGCGGCGCGCATCGCCATCGGCGTAGCCGATCAGGACATCGATGGCGCTGGATTCGAAGGTCAGCGCGGGATAACAGCGTTCGTGTGCGCGGGTCACCAACACGCCGAGGTCTTCGGCCGACAATGGTTTGAGTACATAGACCTGCGCACGCGAGAGCAGGGCGGCGTTCACTTCGAACGAAGGGTTCTCGGTGGTGGCGCCAATGAAGGTGACGAGGCCCGATTCCACGAACGGCAGGAAGGCATCCTGCTGGCTTTTGTTGAAACGATGGACTTCGTCGACAAAGAGGATGGTGCGCCGACCCATGCCACGGGTGGCCTGGGCTTGCTCCATGGCCGCGCGGATGTCTTTCACGCCGGAAAAAACAGCCGAGAGCGCGATGAAGTCGGCCTCGAAAGCGCCGGTGAGCAATCGCGCCAGTGTGGTCTTGCCCACACCGGGCGGCCCCCACAGGATCATCGAGTGCGGCTGGCCGGAGGCGATGGCGAGCGTGAGCGGCTTGGCCGGCCCCAGAAGATGCTGTTGCCCGACAACCTCGGCGACGGTTTTCGGGCGAAGGCGCTCCGCCAGCGGCTCGTGCTGCTCGGTGCTGAACAGGTCATTCCCGGACGACATCTACATCCTTTGGCGGGGTGAAACGGAACAGGGTGGGGTCCAGCCTGGTATTGCGCTTCACGTTGTCGAAACGGATGCGCGTGAGTTGCTCGAAGCGGTCAATCAGCTCCATTTCGACGATCTGACCATTCTTGAGGCCAAGGCGAATACTGGAGAAGCCGGCATCTTCCTGGCGGGGCCTGGCATCGAACCAGTCGATCCCGTTCCGGGAGGCCAGCGGCTTGAGCTGATAGTTCTTCTCCAGCGCATTATCGCCGGCCAGCAAGGCGGCGGGGCTGGATTCCAGGGCATTGCCCATCGATTTGACGGTGGCCTGTCGCAGATCGGGATCGTACAACCACACCTCGGCCCCATCACCCACGATCAGTTGCTCGTAAGGCGCGCTGTACGACCAGCGGAATTTGCCGGGCCGCTGGATCGCGAAGTCGCCCGCGCTCTGCTGCGGCTTGCCATTCTGCTGGACTACGGTCTGGGTGAAACGACCCTGCAACGTGGTCGTGCCGGACAGGGAGGATTTCAACGTGGCCAAGGCATCCGCTTGCGCGGGAATGGCGTGGAGCAACAGCGGCAGTGCGAGGGTAAAAGCCATCGATTTCAAGAGCGGTGTCCTCCAGAAAGTAAAAAGCCCCGCCTGGGCGGGGCTTTCAGACCCAAAACCGATTACTTGGTTTCGGTGACTTCGCGGGTGCCGCGCACTTCGATTTCAACGCGACGATCCGGAGCCAGGCATTCGATCAGCTTGGCGCGCGGCTTCACCTTGTCGCAAGTGTCGCCGGTCACCGGTTCGCTCTTGCCGCGGGTTTCAGCGGAGATGCGATCGGCCGGTGCGCCCTTGGAGATCAGGTAGTCCTGAACAGCCTTGGCACGGCGATAGCCCAGTTCCTCATTGTACTTTTCGGAACCGATGCGGTCGGTGTGACCCACGACAACGGCGGCGCCTTCCTTCGGATCCAGGTTGGCGACTTCGTTGTACAGCTGATCCAGCGCATCCTTGCCGGACGGCTTCAGCACGGACTTGTTGAAGTCGAACAGCACTTCGGCTTGCAGGGTGAACTTCTTGGTGCTGACGGCCGGTGCCGGAACGACAGCAGCCGGGGCCGGTGCGGGGGCCGGAGCGGCCGCAGCAACGGGTTCAACATAGCCCGGGCAACCCTTGACGGCCTTGTCCTTGGACCAGCTGCTGGTCTGCCAGCATTCGCCGATGCTGTTCTTCACCACGCCTTCAGGATTGGCGGGGCTGACGGTGGTGGAGTTGGTCAGGTAAGCATCGGTTGCAGCGAAAGCGGGGGCTGCTGCACCAAGGGTGGCGGCTACGGCCAGAGACGTCAGAGTTTGTTTGAGCGACAGCATAGTTTTTTCTCCTAGTAGGTTTCGTTGTGAGCCCGGGAAACAGCAACCCATTACTTCGTGAATTGATTGTGTGGTTGGATAGTAAGTTCCATCCAATCAATCAGTAACGTTGCATATTCTAGTGTCTTAACTTTCGCGTATGCAAATGAAGCCACCGTGAATTTTCCGACGCCCCCACGCAAAATTGGAGTGGTACAGGGTGCGTGTTAAACTCATTACCTTATTAGCAGATAGTCCTCCTTGTTGCACGTTCCTGTGCCGAGGTGCCGTCCCAGCTTCTCCGAACGAGCTTCCGCTCGTTCTCAATGGTCCTGGAAGATGTCCGAACAAAGCAGCTTCGCCAAAGAAACGATCCCAGTCAGCCTCGAAGAGGAAATGCGCCGTTCCTATCTCGACTACGCCATGAGCGTTATCGTAGGACGGGCGTTGCCGGATGTACGTGACGGCTTGAAACCGGTTCATCGTCGCATCCTTTTTGCCATGCACGAGAGTAACAACGTCTGGAACCGGCCGTATGTGAAATGTGCCCGGGTCATCGGCGATGTGTTGGGTAAATACCACCCCCACGGGGATGCTGCGGCCTACGAGGCGCTGGTACGGATGGCACAGGATTTTTCGCTGCGCTACACCCTGATCGACGGGCAGGGCAACTTCGGCTCCATCGATGGCGACTCTCCGGCGGCCTACCGTTATACGGAATGCCGCCTGGCGCGGGTATCGAGCGAACTGCTTGCCGACATCGACAAGGAAACCGTCGATTTCTCGCCGAACTACGACGAGAAGGAACTCGAGCCCACCGTCCTGCCCACGCGGATTCCCAATCTGCTGATCAATGGGTCGTCCGGCATCGCGGTCGGCATGGCCACCAATATCCCCCCGCACAACCTGTCCGAGGTCATCGACGGCAGCCTGGCGCTGCTGGCGAACCCCGACATGGGTGTGGACGAGCTGATCGATCTGATCCCCGCGCCGGACTTCCCCACCGCCGGCATCATCTATGGCATCCATGGTGTGCGGGAGGGCTACCGGACCGGGCGTGGGCGCGTGGTGATGCGCGCGCGTTGCCATTTCGAAGACATTCCCAAGAGCAACGACCGCCAGATGATCGTGGTCGATGAGCTGCCGTATCAGGTCAACAAGGCGAAGTTGCTGGAGCGCATCGGCGAGCTGGTGCGCGAAAAGATCCTGGAAGGCGTTTCGGAGATCCGCGATGAATCCGACCGTTCCGGGATGCGCGTCGTCATCGAGTTGAAGCGCGGCGAAATGCCGGACGTGGTGCTGAACAATCTATATAAGCACACGCAGATGCAGGACAGCTTCGGCATCAACATGGTGGCGCTGGTCGATGGCCAGCCGCGCCTGCTCAATCTGAAGCAGGTGCTGGAGTGCTTCCTGCGCCATCGTCGCGAAGTCATCAACCGCCGTACCGTGTTCGAACTGCGCAAGGCGCGCGAGCGGGGCCATATCCTGGAAGGCCTGGCCGTCGCGCTATCCAACGTCGACGAGATCATCGCCCTGATCAAGGCCGCGGCAACGCCGCCGGAAGCCAAGGCCGGGCTGATGGGCCGGACCTGGCGCTCGGCGCTGGTCGAAGACATGCTGGCCCGTATCGACCTTTCCGCGTCGCGCCCCGATGGGGTGGGCGAGGACTTCGGCCTGACCGGCGACGGCTATCGGCTTTCCGAGGCGCAGGCACAGGCGATCCTCGAATTGCGCCTGCAACGCCTGACCGGCCTCGAGCAGGACAAGATCGTCGCGGAATACCGCGAGATCATGGAGAAAATCCTCGACTTGCTCGATATCCTGGCCAAGCCGGAGCGTGTCACCCAGTTGATCGTCGATGAACTGAACCAGGTGAAGGAGCAGTACGGCGACGTGCGTCGTTCCGAGATCATCGCCCACGGCGAGGACCTGTGCATCGAAGACCTGATCACGCCGCAGGACATGGTCGTGACGCTGACCCACGGCGGCTACATGAAGACCACGCCGGTGGACGAATACGGGGCGCAGCGTCGTGGCGGGCGTGGCAAGCAGGCGGCGGCCACCAAGGACGATGACTTCATCGACCAGTTGTTCGTGGCCAATACGCATAACTACATCCTGTGTTTCTCCTCGTTCGGCCGGGTGTACTGGCTGAAGGTGTATGAACTGCCGCAGGGTGGACGCACCAGCCGTGGCAAACCCATCGTCAACCTGCTGCCATTGCAGGAGGGCGAAAAGATCAGCGCCGTGCTGCCGGTGAAGGAGTTCCGCGAGGACCAGTGCGTGTTCATGGCCACAGCGCGCGGCACCGTCAAGAAAACGTCGCTGGTCGATTATTCGCGCCCGATGAAGAAGGGCATCATCGCCATCAATATCGAGGATGGCGATGACCTGATCGGCGTGGCGCTGACGCAGCAGGGCGACCAGGTGATGTTGTTCTCCAACGCAGGCAAGTCGGTCCGCTTCATCGAAACCGATGTGCGCGCCATGGGGCGTGCCGCGACCGGCGTGCGCGGCATGCAATTGCAGGAAGGCCAGCGTGTCATCTCCTTGCTGGTGGCGGCGGACGAGCAACAGCAGGTCCTGACCGCGACCGAGAACGGCTATGGCAAGCGTACGCCGATCAGCGACTATCGCCTGACCAGCCGTGGCACGCAGGGTGTGATCGCGATCGATACCGGCGAGCGCAACGGTCCGTTGGTGGCGGCCACGCTGGTGGAGGAAAGCGACCATCTGATGCTGATCACCACGGGTGGCGTGCTGATCCGCACCCGCGTATCCGAAATCCGGGAAACCGGCCGCGCCGCCCAAGGGGTGCGCCTGATCAACCTGGATGATGGCGAAAAGCTTTCCGGGCTGGAGAAGGTGGCCGAGAGCGACGAGGACGAAGATGCCTCCACCGCCGGTATCGAAGACGAGCAGGGCGGCGGTACGGCGGCGGACGACACGCCGGCAGAATGATTCACCCAGGGACCTGACATGGCTGTCATCAATCCGAAGATGTTCGAACCATTGTGGCGCTGGTTCATGGACTTGCCGCACTGCAAGGTCCTGGGTATCGAGTATGTCGGCGCCGAAGAGGGCGTGGTGGAGTTGCGACTGCCGTATTCCGAGGCCATCGTCGGCAATCCGGAAACGGGCGTGGTGCACGGCGGCGCGGTGACCACGCTGATCGATACCGCCAGCGGCACCTGCATCTATACCTTGCTGGAAGAAACCGAGGCGGTTGCCACGCTGGATCTGCGTATCGACTACCTGCGTCCGGCATTGCCGGGTGAGGCCATCATCTGCCGCGCCGAGTGCTATCGGTTGACGGAGCAGATCGCCTTCACCCGCGCCGTGGCCTATCAGAGCGAACGTGAAATCGCGCATGGCGTCGGTACCTTCATGCGGACCCGGGTCGGGAGCGGAGCATGACACATGCTGAAATGAAGCGCTGCTGGGAAGAAGCGCGCGCCAGCGGCGACTACCACGCGCTGATGCGGGCGATTCCCTACGCCCGCACCATTGGCATGGTGATGAGCGAGACCGATGGCGAATTGCGGTTCACCCTGCCGTTCCGGCAATCGAACATCGGCAACGTGTTGCTGCCGGCATTGCATGGCGGCGTGATCGGCGGCTTCCTGGAAAACGTGGCGATCTTTACGCTGCTGGCGTCCACCGAGACCCGTAGCGTGCCCAAGGTGGTCGATTTCTCGATCGATTACCTGCGTAGCGGCCGGGCGCTGGATCTGTACGGCCGTTGCGACATCGTGCGCCAGGGCAAACGGGTGGCGAACGTGCAATTGGTGGCCTGGCAGGACGATGCCGCCAAGCCCGTCGCCTCCGCCCGCGCCCACTTCCTGCTGGGGTGATGGCCGCTCCGGTGAAGGCCGGCGATGCCGGAGTTTCAAGGATTCAGCCCGCTACCGTGGGTGGCGAGGCAAGACGAAAGGACAGACGATGACCCAGGTATACAACTTCAGTTCAGGCCCCGCGGTGCTGCCGCGTGAAGTGATGCTGGCCGCACAGGCCGAGTTCACCGACTGGCATGGGTCTGGCATGAGCGTGATGGAAATGAGCCATCGCGGTCGCGAGTTCACCCAGATCATCACCGAGGCCGAGGCCGATCTGCGCAAGCTCCTGGGCGTACCGTCCGGCTACAAGATCCTGTTCATGCAAGGGGGCGCGCATTTCCAGTTCGCCATGTTGCCGCTGAACCTCACGCAGCCGGACGATACGATCGATTTCGTCGATACCGGGCACTGGTCCAGGATCGCGATCAAGGAAGCCAGACGCTACGCCAAGGTTCATCTCGCCGCCGTGGGCGATGGCTCGGGCATTCCGGCGGAGGCCGACTGGCAGCGCAGCAAGGGCGCGGCCTACCTGCACTATTGCTCGAACGAAACCATCGGCGGCGTCGAGTTTCCGTTCATTCCGCAATCGGATGTGCCGCTGGTTTGCGACATGTCGTCGAATATCCTGTCGCGCCCGCTGGACGTATCCAGATTTGGCCTGATCTATGGTGGCGCACAGAAGAACATTGGCCCTTCGGGACTGACGCTGGTGATCGTGCGCGATGATCTGCTGGGTCACGCCCGCTCCGAAACGCCGACCATGCTCGACTACCAGATCCATGCCGCGGCGGATTCGCTCTACAACACGCCGCCCACCTACGCGATCTATATCGCCGGGCTGGTGTTCAAGTGGCTGCTGGATCGGGGCGGCCTGGTCGCGATGGAGCAGCAGAATATCGAGAAGGCATCGATGCTGTACGAAACGCTGGATGCATCGGGCTTTTATTCGTGCCCGGTGGAGCGGCCGTATCGCTCGCGCATGAACGTGCCCTTCCGCCTGGCCGACGAGCGCCTGGACGATGCCTTCCTGGAAGGTGCCAAGGCGCGGGGCCTGTTGCAATTGAAAGGACATCGCTCGGTGGGGGGCATGCGTGCCTCGATCTATAACGCGATGCCGGTCGAGGGCGTGAAAGCCCTGTGTGACTACCTGCGCGATTTCGTCAGGACGCACGGCTGAGCACTCCCACGGTTGCCGCCGCTGGCGGCGGCAATGAACGGATTCCAAGGAGCAAGGCATGGCAGGACGGGGTTCGGGCGGCAATGTACTCGCCGCGCTGGCGAGTTTTTCCACCCCGGGGCCGGGGCAATTGCTGCAAGGTCGGCCGCTGATCGTGCTTGCCGCCGTGCTGTGGCTTATCCTGCTGGGCTGGGCCATCCATCTGTGGTCGATCATCGACGCCGCGCGTTTCGCGCCCAACAAATAGAGCAACATGTCAGAAGAACAACTCAAACAGCACCGCGATGCCATCGACAGCATCGACGCCCGCGTGCTCGAACTGCTGAACGACCGCGCCCGTCATGCGCGCACCATCGGTGAAATCAAGGGCGGGGGCGTGGTTTATCGCCCGGAGCGCGAAGCGCAGGTGCTGGCGCGTATCAAATCGCTGAACGCCGGCCCCTTGTCCGATGAAACGGTCGCCAAGCTGTTCCGCGAAATCATGTCGGCTTGCCTGGCGCTGGAACGTCCGTTGACGATTGCGTTCCTCGGGCCGGAAGGCACGTTCAGCCAGGCCGCCGCCACCAAGCATTTCGGCCATGCCGCCGCAACGCAGGCCTGTATTTCCATCGACGAGGCATTTCGCTGTGTCGAAGCGGGCGCCGCGGACTACGTGGTCGCGCCGGTGGAGAACTCCACCGAGGGCGCCGTCGGCCGCACGCTGGATTTGATGGTCAATACCCCGCTGCATATCTGTGGCGAAGTGGTGCTGCGCATTCATCATCATCTGCTACGCAAGGGCGAGCACAAGGACGGCATCAAGCGCGTGTATTCCCACGCGCAAAGCCTGGGCCAGTGCCATGAGTGGCTGAACCGCAACCTGCCCGCCGAGGTGGAGCGCGTATCCGTCGCCAGCAACGCCGAAGCCGCGCGGCTGGCCAGCCTCGACCCCAGCGCCGCCGCCATTGCCGGCGATGCCGCCGCCGAGAAGTTCGGCCTGACCAAGCTGGCACAGAATATCGAGGACGAGCCCAACAACACCACGCGTTTCCTGGTGCTGGGACGCGAGGAAACCGCCGCGTCGGGGCACGACCGTACTTCGCTGGTGATCTCCGCGCCCAATCGCCCCGGTGCCCTGCATGCGCTGGTGGAGCCGCTGGCACGCCATCATGTGTCGATGACCAAGTTCGAGTCGCGCCCCAGTCGCACCGGCCTCTGGGAATACCTGTTCTTCGTGGATGTCGAGGGCCATGCCAGCGAGCCCAGGCTGCAAGGCGCGCTGGATGAACTGAGACGCGATGCCGCCTTCGTCAAAGTGCTGGGCAGCTACCCGCAGGCGGTTCTCTAGTCGATCCGCCCCTGGGTCATCGCCGTGAATACGGCGACAATGCGGCAATGATCGGTGGGCAGCGCAGGCTGCCCACATCTTTTGGGAGTTCGCAACGATGCAGAAAGTAGTGGTGTTCTGCGGTGCCCGCCACGGCACCGACCCCATCCATACCCATGCGGCACGCGCCATGGGCGCCGCGCTGGCGGCCAGCGGCAGGGCGCTGGTCTACGGTGGTGGCCACGTGGGCCTGATGGGCGAGCTGGCCGACGGTGTTCTGGATGCCGGCGGCCAGGCCATCGGCGTGATCCCCCACTTCATGGTCGAGCGTGAACTGGCGCATGGCGGGCTGACGGAATTGGTGGTGGTCGATTCCATGCATACGCGCAAGGCGCGCATGGCCGAGCTGGGCGATGCGTTCATCGCCATGCCCGGTGGCTTCGGCACGCTGGACGAACTGTTCGAGATACTGACCTGGGCGCAGATTGGCTTGCACGGCAAACCGGTGGGGTTGCTCAATACCGCGGGCTATTTCGACACGCTGCTTGCCTTCATGCGCAACGCGGCGAACCTGGGCTTCGTCAACCCGGTGGAGGTGGAGCGACTGGTGCTGGCGAGCGACCCGGCCCGGTTGCTGGACGCGCTGGCGGCGATTCCTGTGTCCGACGCGCATTGGCGTCGTGGCGAGTTGTTCGAACGGGGTTGAGCGCGCGGCGACGGCATTGCTTTCCGCCGCGCCTTTCCTTACCGTTCGTTTCTTTGCTTTCCGCCTTTTACTGGAACACCGCCATGTCCCTGCAAGACCTTGCCCCGGCCTATGTCCGCGCCATTGCTCCCTACCAACCCGGCAAGCCGATTTCCGAGCTGGCCCGCGAGATGAAGCTGGACCCGGACCAGATCGTCAAACTGGCCTCCAACGAGAACCCGCTGGGCATGAGCCCGATGGCGCGTGCCGCCATCGAGCGTACCCTGCCTGAGCTGGCGCGCTACCCGGACGGCAACGGCTTCGAATTGAAGGCCAAGATCTCGCAGCGCTTCGGCGTGCAGGGCGACAGCATCGTGCTGGGCAATGGCTCCAACGATATCCTCGAACTGATCGCCCGCGCTTTTCTCACCCCGGCGGATTCGTCGGTGTTCTCTGAATACGCGTTCGCCGTCTACCCGCTGGCGATCCAGGCCTGTGGCGCGCAGGGCATACAGGTGCGGGCCGTGGATTACGGCCACGATCTGGAGGCCATGCGCGCGGCGATCCGCCCCGATACCAAGGTGGTCTGGATTGCCAATCCCAACAATCCCACGGGTACGCTGGCGCGTCCGGGCGATCTGATCGAGTTCCTGGAGCTTTGCCCGCCGCAGGTGCTGGTGGTGCTGGACGAGGCCTATACCGAGTTCCTTCCGCGCGAAAAGCGCAGCGACTCGATCCAGTGGCTGCAACGTTTTCCCAACCTGATCGTGGTGCGCACCTTTTCCAAGGCATATGGCCTGGCGGGGCTGCGCGTCGGCTTCGGCCTGGCCAGCCCGGAAGTGGCCGGCATCCTCAATCGCGTGCGCCAGCCGTTCAACGTCAACCTGCTGGCCCAGGCAGCCGCCTGCGCGGCCCTGGACGATACGATCTTCCTGGCGGATTCGCAGCGCGTGAACAACGAAGGCATGGCGCAACTGACCGATGCGTTCGTGCGCCTGGGCCTTGGCTTCATTCCCAGCCATGGCAACTTCATCACCTTCCATTGTGGCGACGCGGCGGCGCTGAACCTGTTCATGCTGCAACGAGGTGTGATCGTGCGGCCGCTGGCGGGCTACAACATGCCCGATTCGCTGCGCGTATCGATCGGCCTGCCGGAAGAGAACGCACGCTTCATCGCGGTGCTGGAAGAAGCGCTGGGCGAATGACTGCGCGGTGGGTGCAAAAGAAAAATGCCGGTGCATCGCACCGGCATTTTTTTGTTGAACGCACAGGGCTACTTCAGTGCCTCGATCCGCGACACCTCAATCAGCGGCAGCAGCGGCGGCTGGGCGGCGCGGACCAGCGTTCCGGTCACCGTCACCCGCTGCCGTTGCAGCGTATCGGCCTGTTCCGGTGTGACGCCGGACAGTTGGTATTGTGCGCTGGCGGTTTGCAGCACTTGCATGGTCTTGGGTGCGCTGCCCTTGAGCAATAGTGTGCCCTGTAGCGTAAGCGGCCTGGCAGCCTCAGGCTGCTGTGCGCAGGCGCCAAGCATGGCCAAGGCCAGCAAGCCGGCCGCTACCGGCTTCCAGAGCTGATTTCCCCTCATCGAACCACCACGGTCAGCGAAGTGTTGATCGGCACTGGTACCACCTCCTGGTACACGCCATTGCTGGCGGCCCGGCGCAGCGGGAACATCGCGTAGGGTGCGAGGGTGGTGGGCAGCGTTGTTGGCCATTTGACCGCGTAGCCATAATCGGGGCCATTGATCGCCGGCAACGTGAAGCCATATTCCACCCGTTGCGGCATGCCGAAGCCCTGCGGTACACCGGTGGCGGGCAGTAGCGCGACCATGGTGCCCCAGCGGCGCAGCGCCTCGGTGTAACCGGGGCCGCCAGCTTGGCGGATCGCATTGTCGAGCACATCCTGCGAGTTGGTGGAGCTCTTGTTGCGCAATAGTGCCTTGTAGAAGTCCACGCCGTACTGGCGCAACAGGTAACCGCCGAAGCTGGCTGCCAGGCTGTAGCTGAAGCAGGTGGTGTTGGGCTGGCCGTTCCAGTCGGGGTAGCTGCAATTGTTGAGGCCGCTGTACAGCCAGTCGCTGAAACTGTCGTCGCGCAGCGAGTTATAGCTCGGGTCGAGGTTTAGTCCGATGATGTCCTCGGTCATCAGCGCCGTTGTTTCCTCCAGATAGGTCTCGAAGTCGTAGTAGGTATTGCTGTTCAGGTCCGTCATCAGCACGCCGCGCTGGTAGAAATTGATCATGTGGGTCAACTCGTGGCCCAGCGTGCTCAACTGGACCTGCATGCCTTCCTCGCCCTGGGCGAGATAGACGGTTTCCGTATCCATGTAGAACGACAGCGATTCGTTGCTGCTGGCCAGGTAGGGATCGGCCGGATCGCGGAAGAAATTATTGTTCGACCAGAAGTAGCCGATCATCCCGTAGGGGCGCTGGTTGTTGTCGAAGTTGACGAACACGATGTCCAGTTCCTGATTGGGCCCGATCAGGCTATCGGGAAACGCGTGGGCTCCCCACGGCTGGCCAGCCAGGCCGGTGACCAGGGAATAGACCGACTGGCTGCCGATCGCGAAACGCTGGGCGAACTCCTCTACCTTGGCCGCGCTGAACCTGGCATTGCCATATTCGCTGTTCTCCACCCAGATATTGATCACCCGGCCATCGTCGGCGGTCACCTTGCGTTGCAAGGTGGCGGTACGGCTAGAAATGGTGTTGTCGCTTTCCGAAATGAACCAGTTACGTTGATCGTTCACCGCCGCCGGGCGTGGCGCGGCCAGCGCACGGCGTGCTGCGGGGGCGTGGGGCTGGGGGCTGCGCAGGCGTGCCCGGGCGTCGAAGTTGCGCACCATGCCTGGAATCTGGTTCAGGCGTTGTGCCGTGTCCGCCGTGGCCGTCATCGATCTGGCCGGCTGCGCCGCATTCGCCTGCAGCGCGACCCGGGGGAAGGCAACCGAGGTGCCACTTTGATTGGTGTAGATCAATGTGATCGAGGATTGGTCGGTCAATCCCGAGATCGAGATCGGCACGTTGGCCTGTGCCCGGGTGGCGTTGGTATAGCGCCAGAGGCCGATCCCGCTGCCGGTATAGCTGTCGGCACCGCTGGCGCCACAGTCGGCGCCGCTGCAATCCACGGTGAGCGCGGCGCCGCTGGTGGGGGGCAGGCCAGGTTTGTCGTCACCTCCTCCGCCACCACCACACCCGATCAGCAGGGCGCTGAGCAGGGTGGCGAACAGAATGGTCTGGCTACGTGTCGACTGGCCTTGCTTCATGGTTTCCCCGTGTAGTGATTGTGGAGTCCAGCACTGGCATCGGAACGATCGACCACCGCTGAACCCTGTGTTCTGCTGAATGTAGCACCTGCGGGGTTTGTTTTTAACAGCAGCAAGGGAAAACGTGTACTTGGATGTATGGTTTGCCAAGCCCGACCGGATGCCTGGGCGGAACAGGGTTGCGGTATGTGGAAAGGCCGCCTGGCCTGGCACCCGGGGGGGGAGGGCCCCCCAGGATGGCCCCGGTCATCAGTGGACGATCACTGTCAACGAGGTGTGGTTGGGAACCGGCAGGATTTCCTGGTACATGCCGTCTCCCGTGGGGAGTCGCCGCATCGGAAAGTGCCCATAGCCGGTGAGATTGGCCGGATACGTAGGCCACTGGATGATGCTGGCGTAATCGGCGCCATCGAGGGCCGGCAGTGTAAAGCCCCCTTCGCTGCGTGCCGGCAGGCCGAAGCCGGTGGGGGAGGCGGCCGAGGGTAGCAGGCCGATGCCACTGACGCCCCAGCGACGCAACGCCTCGACGTACCCGGGGCCGCCGGCCTGGCGGATGGCGTGATCGAGCAGCGCGATCGAATTGGCATAGGTGGTGTCGCGCAGCAGGCTCCGGTAGAAATCGATGCCGTGCTGGCGCAACAGATAGGCGCCGAAGCTGCCCGCGATGTTGTAGCTGAAGCAGGACGGGCTCGAGCCATCTTTCCAGACCGGATAGCTGCAATTGAAATCGCCGTTGCGCAACCAGTTGCGGAAACGGAGATCGCGGATCGAATGGAATTCGGGGTCGATCGTCGTGCCGACGATGTCCTCGGTCATCATCGCCGTGGTTTCTTCCAGGAAAGTATCGAAGCTATGGTCCATATCGGACGAAAGCACGATGCCGCGCTGGTAATGATTGATCATGTGGGTCAGCTCGTGCGCCAGCGTCGACAACTGGAATTCCACACCGTTTTCCGGCATCAGGTAGATGGCTTCGGTATCGATGTAGAACGACAGCGACTGGTTGCTGTATCGCAGCAGTGGGTCGCCGGACTGTTGCCGGAAGTTGTTGAGCGCCCAGAAGTAACCGACCCATCCGATGTGGGGATTGCGGTCCGGCGTGAAGTTGGCGAGGACGATGTCCAGTTCCTGGTCGGGCGACAGCAGCGATGGATAGGCATGGACGCCCCAGGGCTGGCCGATCAGGCCGGTCACCCGCGCATAGATCGATTGCGATCCGTCGGCGAACTGCCTGGCGAAGCGATCGAGCATCGCGCTGCTCAGGCGATCGTGGGCCAACTCGCCCTGTTGTACCCAGAAATTGATGATCCGCCCATCCGGTGCGGTCAATTGCCGCTGCAAGGTGGCGGTACGGGAGACCAGTTCATCGTTGGCGTTCAGCACATACCACGCCCGGCTGTTCCCCACGCTGCTGCCACGTACCGGACCCGCCTGCTGGCTGGCCATGGGCATGGCGCGGGAGGGCTGGCCCAGATAGCGTGCAGGATCGAACTCGCGTAGACGGGGCGGAACGGTCTGCCTGCCGGCATCCGCCATGGCGTCGGAAAGACCGCTACCGATGGGAGCTGTTGCGTGACGTTGCGCCAGCAATGGCAGATTCGGCAGCAGTACGGGGCTGGCGGTCTGATTGCTGTACAGCAGCGTGACCGACTTGCCGGCGAGCCCGGAGATGGACACTGGTACGTTGATCGTCGTCATCCCGACGTTGTCGTAACGCCACAAGCCCACACCTTTGCCGGCGTAGCGATCTGGCGCCTCCGCGCCGCAGTGTTCGCCACTGCAATCGACACTGAGCGCCGCGCCGGGCGTGACCACCGGTGGTGGCGTCGGCGTTGCTTCTTCGTCTGGAATGGTGATCGGGCCGCCCGAGCCGCTGTTCTCGTCGCCACCCCCTCCGCCACCACAGGCCGCCAACACCATGCCGAGTCCCACCGCGCCGATCCGGATCCACCGCATCCAACTATGACTCATTGATTCCCCCCGCTTTTGTTGTTGTGGCGCCGGCATGCCTGGGCATGAGGTGCTGGCCGCCGACTTTCGCTGTAACGACCCGTGCGTAGGAATGCAGTAAAGGGCCGTTTGCGGTGGAAAGAGTATTGTAAACAGATGTTGGTTGGTGTTTTGATCCGCACAAAACATGACCTGGCTCAACTCAGTCATCCTGACAGTTGTCAAGCATGAATTTGCCGCCTGTTTTACAAATTGCCGATCTTCATCTGGATTTGCTTTCAAAAATAAAACATCGATTGGATTTGATCTTCTTTTGTGGATTACGATTTGTGCCAGCCATGCCCTCCGATTATGCTCGACGCAAAACCCCGATCCGGTATCCGCAGTGCTTCAGAAATTCTTCCGCCGTGCCAAGGAGTTTTATCGCGAGAACCGCCTTGCCTGGCGCATGGTGGCCGCGGTCATTGCGATCAGTCTGTTGGTCACTGCGTCGCTGACTGTCATCCTGGTCCGCATCGAGTACCAGCGCAGCATCGCGCGCATCGAGGCCGACCTGGATACCCTGTCCAGCAGCGTTCGCCCGCAACTGGCGGTCAATCTGTGGCTGGTGAACACCGAGGCTGTGCGCACCCAGCTTCATTCCCTGTTGCAGACCAAGGTGGTGGGCTGGGCACGCCTGGTGGAGCCGGACGGCACGCGCTACGAGGTGGGGGAACTGCCCGACAAGCATGAACTCACCATCCGCAAGCGCTACGTCGTCGAATACGAACATCCGCTCACGCACCGCAATGTCCCACTGGGCGAGCTGGAGCTGGTCAACACGCTGGATGGATTACAGACCCAGTTGCTGGCCCAGTTGGGTCGTATCCTGCTGTTGCTGGGCCTGGGGATGATGAGCGCCGCACTGTGCTTTCTCTGGCTTTACCACCGCCTGATCGCCCGGCATCTGTCTCACATTGCCGAATACACCCGCCGTTTCGACTACGAACGGATGATGGCGCCGCTGGTGCTGGCGCGGCAGAAGCGTGGCACGGACGAGTTGCAGACGCTGACCGACGCCATCAACACCATGCGGCGTAACCTGCTGATCGGCAATGCGCAGCGCGACGAGGCGCAGCAGGCAATGCTGCGCGAGAAGGAACTGGCCGAGGTGACGCTGCGTTCGGTGGCCGATGCCATCGTGACCACCACCGGGGACGGCCGCGTCAAATTGCTCAATACCGCGGCGGAGAAACTGATCGGCTGGACTTTCGCCGAGGCGCGCGGCCGGCCGATCACCGAGATCGTCGTCACGCTGGACGATACCGGCGAGGCGGATTTTGCCTCGCTACTGCATCTGGCGCGCGTGGGCGCGCTGCCGCCCGGCGCGGTCAAGACCACCATCACCAATCGCCATGGCGAGCACTACCGGGTGGAAATGGCCATCGTGCAGATCGGCGATGCCGAAGGCGGCACCGGCTATGTGGTGGCGTTGCACGATATCAGCGCCGCCGAAGCGCTGACCGCGCGGCTGGCCTATCAGGCCATGCACGATGAGCTGACCGGCCTGACCAATCGCCGGGGCTTCATGACCGCGCTGGCCACGGCTCGCGATCTGGTGCAGGAGTACGACGAGGCCCGCGTCGTGATGCAGTTGGATCTGGACCAATTCAAACTGGTCAACGATACCTGCGGACACCAGGCGGGTGACGAACTGCTGCGGCAACTGGCCCAGCAGTTCCAGGACGTGATGTCCGAGAACGTGCTGGTTGGCCGGCTGGGGGGCGACGAATTCGGTTTCCTGCTCGATACGGCGAACGAAGCCCAGGCGCAGCAGGCGGCGCGCAGCGTGCTGCTGGCGCTGGAGCAGTACCGCTTTGTCTGGGGCGACCGCCCCTTCGTGGTCACCGGCAGCATGGGGCTGGTGCGCATGGACCGCGAAGTCTGCAACCCGCAGGAAGTGATGAGCCGCGCCGACGTGGCCTGCTACGCGGCCAAGGAGGCGGGGCGCAACCGCTTTGCCTGGTATCGTGGCGCCGAGGAAAACCTGGAAGGCCGCCACAACGAACTGCAACTGCTGGCAACGCTGCGCCAGGCCGCTGAGCAGGACTGGTTCCGCCTTTACTTCCAGCCCATCGTGCCGGCACGCCCCGGACGAGGCACCCGACATCACGAAGTGTTGCTGCGACTGGTGGACGAGCAGGGCAAGGTGATCCCGCCGGGGGCATTCATTCCGGCGGCGGAGCGCTACGACCTGATGGCGACCATCGACCGCTGGGTGATCGCCCACACGCTCAATGTCCTGCGCGACGGCGGGCCACAGGTGAGCCTGTCGGTCAATCTGTCCGGCAAATCGCTCAATCGGCAGACACTGGCCTTTGTGCTGGAGCGGCTGGAGGAAACCCGGATCGAACCGTCGCAGGTGTGCTTCGAGATCACCGAGACCAGCGCCATCGCCAACATCCAGGAGTCCACCCAGTTCATCGAGGCACTGCGCGAGCGCGGCTGTCGCTTCGCGCTGGACGATTTCGGCAGCGGGTTTTCGTCGTTCACCTATCTAAAGACGCTGCCGGTGGATTACCTGAAGATCGACGGCAGCCTGATCCGCGACGTGGTGCACGACGATGTGAGCCGGCAGATGGTGATCGCCGTGAATCGCATCGCTCATGCGATGGGCCGGCAGACCATCGCTGAATATGTGGAAAGCGAAGAGATCGCCAGCGCATTGCGCGAGATCGGCGTCGATTTCCTCCAGGG
This sequence comes from Chitiniphilus eburneus, assembly GCF_005048205.1. Classification (GTDB taxonomy): domain Bacteria; phylum Pseudomonadota; class Gammaproteobacteria; order Burkholderiales; family Chitinibacteraceae; genus Chitiniphilus; species Chitiniphilus eburneus. Next base: position 86,849 of record NZ_SUMF01000008.1, on the reverse strand, counting down.
CTACCATATCGGCATGCCGGAGCCGTTCCTGGACGACGCGCCCACGCCGGGCAACGGCACCACCGGCTTCCAATAAGCCGACGGCGCCATCCGGGCCCGCTCAGTTCAGGCGCTTCCAGTACTTGGTGCGGGTGTTGAAAAAGCCCGACTCGATATAGGCGCGCTCGATCAGGCCGCGCTCGCGCAGGATTGCCAAGCCTTTTTCCAGCGCCTCGGCGGTTTGCGCACCATGGGGCGCCATCCGGCTGACGAACAGATGGCGGCTGCCCTGTAGGCCCACCTTCACATTCGGTATCGGCAGGAATTGCTGGCTGCCCACCTGGAGCGCCATGTCGGGCGTGGCCTGGAACGGTGCCAGCAGCACATCGGCGCGTTGCTTGGCCACCATGCCCACCATCGAATCCCAGCTTTGCGTCATCAGCACGTTGGCCATGCCGAGCCCTTGCAGCGTCGCCACATCGGGTCGCCAGCTATCCGCCACCACGGCGGTCAGCTTCTGTACCTTGGCCAGACTGTCGGCGGCCAATGCCTTCTGGTTGCCGCTGGCGGTGTACAGCCCTGCCTCGAATTCGCCCTGGCGAATCAGGGGCGGGCTGATATAGATCTTGTCCTTGATCTCTTGCAGGTCGATCAGCCAGGCCGTATTGCCGCCCAGCGTGGCGGTGCCCGACAGGATTTCGCGCAGGAAGCGGCTGTAGGAATCGCTGCTGTGGTCCACCTTCACCAGCTTTACCGGCTGGCGCAGTCCGCCCAGGTGCAGGGCCTGCTGGGTCAAGACCAGTTCCACCACGTCACGTCGCGAGCCCGGGCCGCTGAAATGGGTCAGCATCAATGGGTTGCGCTTGCCGATGAAGCGCATGTAGTCGTTGTAGACATCCTGCTGGGTGAGGATGGTGATGCTCTGTTCGGCGCGCGCGCCCGGCAGCCAGGCGAGGGCGAGGGCCGCCAGCACGCCGAGACAGAAGCGCCGCCGCAGTGGGTTGAGGGGGGTCGGCTTCATTGTTTTATCGTCCTCCGTATCCAACATCGCGATGATCGCGCTTCCTTGGGGGGGAGACAATGGCTGTCGCTGCGATAGGGTGTGACTATCATCAACATCAACTTTCCTTATTTGACTGGTCAGGTGCGAGCGACTATCGTTGCTGCGCCTACCTATCTCTGCGCGCCTGCTGTGTCCTTGCTGGCCAGGCGCTGCCGCGGAGCGATCCGCCTCTTGCATTTACCCCTTCATCAGAACAGGAGATCACCATGGCTGTCCTCGTTGGCAAACAAGCTCCCGCATTCACCGCCGCCGCCGTACTCGGCAACGGCCAGATCGTCGATCAATACCACCTGCACGACAACATCAAGGGCAAGTACGCCGTCGTGTTCTTCTATCCGCTGGACTTCACCTTCGTCTGCCCGTCGGAACTGATCGCATTCGACCACCGCCTGGAAGAATTCAAGAAGCGCAACGTGGAAGTGATCGGTGTATCCATCGACAGCCAGTTCACCCATAGCGCATGGCGCAACACCCCGGTGGACAAGGGTGGCATCGGCCCGGTCGGCTACACCCTGGTCGCCGACGTGAAGCACGAAATCGCCAAGGCCTTCGATGTGGAGTCCGCCGACGGCGTGGCATTCCGCGGCACCTTCCTGATCGACAAGTCCGGCGTGGTGCGTCACCAACTGGTGAACGACCTGCCGCTGGGCCGCAACATCGACGAAACCCTGCGTACCGTCGATGCCCTCCAGTTCACCGAAGAGCACGGCGAAGTGTGCCCGGCCGGTTGGAACAAGGGTAAGAAAGGCATGAAGGCCGACGCCAAGGGCGTGGCCGAATACCTGGCTTCGGAAGCCTCCTCGCTGTAATGGCGACGACCTGCCGACGCAGGGACCAGAAAGCCCCGGGATCCCGGGGCTTTTTTTCGTTTAGCCGGCCGGCACGCCAACCTGGCGGCCACGCTCCGGCATAATGCGCCTTTGCCCCCTGAAAACCGCCGTATGTCGCAACACGTGATCGCCCCTCCCGCCGCCGGCGTCAGCCCGCGTACCTGGTATGACGGCCTTGCCGGCAACCCCGGCTTCATCTTCGACCCCGCCCAGGCGGAGGCCATCGATCGGCTGGAGATGCTGTGGCAGGCGCTGGTGGAGTTCAAGCGCAAGCGCAATCGGCTATTCGGCAAGAGCCTGTTGCCGCAGCCGGATTTGCCGCGCGGGTTGTATTTCTGGGGTGGAGTAGGGCGTGGCAAGAGCTTCCTGATGGATGCCTTCTATGCCGGCCTGCCTTATCGGCGCAAACGTCGCCTGCACTTCCATCACTTCATGCAGGAAGTGCATGCCGAGCTGAAGAAGCAGCAGGGCAGCGACGATCCGCTGGCGCGGCTGGCCGAAAAGTGGGCGCGCGCCGTCCGGGTGCTGTGTTTCGACGAATTCCATGTGTCCGACATTGCCGACGCCATGATTTTGCGTCGCCTGCTCGAGCAGTTCTTCGCGCGCGGTGTGGTCCTGGTGGCCACCAGCAACTACGCGCCGGACAACCTTTATCCCAACGGCTTGCAGCGCGCCAATTTCCTGCCCGCGATCGAGCTGATCAAAACGCACATGGAAGTGCTGAACGTCGATGGCGGCCAGGACTACCGGATGCGCACGCTGTCGCGCGCCCGCACCTATCTGACCCCGGCGGACGCGGCCGCCGATGCCGAGCTGGATACGCTGTTTTCGGCGATCAGCACTGGCCGCGACGTGTCCGGCACGCTGACCATCGAAGGGCGACGCATCGTGGCACGCCGGCACGCCCCGGGCGTGGTCTGGTTCGACTTCGCCACCCTGTGCGGCGATGGCCGGGCCCAGGCCGATTACCTGCAACTGGCGCGCGAGTACCACACCGTGCTGTTATCGGGCATCCCGCGCCTGGGGCCGGCCAGCGCCAATGCGGCGCGCCGCTTTACCTGGCTGGTGGACGTGTTCTACGACCACCGGGTCAAGCTCATCATTTCCGCCGAGACCGACGCCGACACGCTGTATACCGAAGGCGTACAGGCCAGCGAGTTCTTCCGCACCGCCAGCCGCCTGACCGAGATGCAATCACAGGAGTACCTGGCCTTGCCGCACCAGTTCGAAACGGAGCGGCTGGCCGGCATTTCCGAAACCTGAGGACCTGCCCATGCGTGCCATCCTGCCGCCCCTGCCGGGCCAGCCATTGACCCTGGGAGAGATCGAGCGCCCGGTGCCTGGCCCCGGTCAGTTGCTGGTGCGCGTGCGCGCGGCGGGCGTGAACCGCGCCGATCTGGCGCAGGCGGCCGGTAGCTATCCGCCTCCGCGTGGCGAATCGCCGGTGCTCGGCCTGGAGATCGCCGGCGAAGTGGTCGAGGTGGGCACAGCGGTCACGCAGTTTGTCATGGGTGACCCGGTGCTGGGACTGGTGGCTGGCGGCGGTTACGCCGAATACTGCCTGCTCGATGCCAGCCTGGCGGTGGCCAAACCATCCACCCTCGGTTTCGAACAGGCGGCCAGCCTGCCGGAAGTGTGGCTGACGGCCTGGCTCAACCTGGTGGAACTGGGTGGCTTGCACGCCGGCACGCGGGTGCTGGTTCATGCCGGCGCCAGCGGAGTGGGCAGCGCGGCGATCCAGTTGGCGCACTGCCATGGTGCCTGGGTGGCAGCGACCGCCGGGGGCGATGCAAAGTGCGCGTGGTGTCGCGAACTGGGCGCTGATCTGGTCGTCGATCATCGAACCGGCGACTTTGCCGCCGAGGTCAAGGCGATGGGGGAAGTGGGGCTGATCCTGGATACGGTGGGTGGCGATTACCTGGCGCGCAATCAGGCCTGTCTGGGCATGGATGGCCGCATCGTACTGATCGGCCTGCTCCGCGGTGTTCAGGCGCAGGCCAACCTGGGCCTGCTGCTGGTGAAGCGGCAGCAATTGATCGGCAGCACCTTGCGCGCGCTGCCGGTGGCGCGCAAGGCGGAGATCGGCGCTGCGCTCTGGCCATGGCTGTTGCCGCGGCTGGGCGATGGCCAGGTCCGGCTGACGCTGGACCGGGTGTTCCCGCTGGCGGATGCCGCTGCCGCGCATGCCCATGTCGCAGCCAACCACAATCTGGGCAAGGTGGTGCTGCGCCTCGATGATTGAGCGACTGCGTCAGTTGCTGGACTTCGCGTAGCTTTCGCGCTCGATTTCGATCACTTCCGCGCAGCATTGCAGGTGCGTGCCGGCCGGAGCCTCGATCCGATCCTGCAAGACCGCCAGCAAACGCTGCCCCAGCTTGATGCGTTCCGATTCGGGCCGGCCGGCGAGCACGGCGAGCCGGGCATGGACGAAGGCGCGCTCGCCGCCGGCGGTACCGACTACGTAGGCATCGAGCACCCGGGCGCGGGACTTGATGTCGATTTCGTTGAACAGCCCGGTTGCCGCCAGGGTATGGTTCAGCGCCTGCAACAAAGGCAGCGGCGTCAGCGTGGGCAGGTTGTCGGTGTATTCGACGGTCAGGTGGGGCATGGAGGCCGATCCGGGGGAAGGAGATTGCTACCCTATCAGCTTGCGTCGCGCTGGCCCGGCTTTTTTGCTGGTGCCAGATACCAATTGGCGGGTGGCACTACCTTGGGCGAATCCGGATCGGCCTCGTAATTCGGGCTCATGATCTGGACGCCGAACTCGTTGAAGACATCCTGGAGATGCCCGTGCAGCTCATCGAGGATCTCGATCCGGCGGCGCGGTTCGTCCAGCGCGACGCGCAGGTTGTACTCCACGTAGAAGTCGGACAGCGACGTTTGCAGCACCATCGGCTCCGGGATGCTGCGGATGCCCTCGGTGCGGCGCGCGCCTTCCAGCATCATCGCCTCTACCTGGCGCCAGGGTGTGTCGTAGCCGATGGTCATCACCACCGAGACGATGACCCCACCGCCGCCGGCCAGCCGACTGAAGTTCTTGACGTTCTGGCTGACCAGCACCGAGTTGGGAATGGCCACTTCCTCGCGCAGATTGGTGTGGATCTTGGTGGCGAACAATCCGATCTCGGCGACCGTCCCTTCGTGCTCGCCGATCTGCACATACTCGCCCAGCTTCAGCGAGCGGCTGTAGATCAGGATCAGGCCGCTGGCGAACTGGCTGACCACGCTGGAAGCACCTAGTGAAACCATCAGGCCGACCATCACCGACAGGCCCTTGAAGGCGTCGGTATTGGCGCCGGGCAGGTAGGGGTAGATCATCGCCAGCGCAATGAGCCAGATCAGGCAGATCAGCAGGCGCCGGCTGGTGGAGGCGGTGTCGGCATCCAGCAGATCCCAGCGCAGACTGCCGGTTTCCACCCGCTGGAACAGTGCATTGACCACCCGGGTCACCCAGCGGGTGATGAAGATGATGAATACGGCGATGGCCAGCCCCGGCAGCGCATCCAGTACCGCCGAAATCGCATCGCCCAGAAACCCCAGCACATAGTGATCCAGTTGTTCCGCCCAGATACGGGTGTGCGGGAACTGGGCGAGCACGATGGACAGCCAGCTATAGCCGAGCACCAGCACCATCGGCCACACCACCATCAGTCCCAGATAGTGCACCAGGCGCCGCGCGGTGCCCGGCGTGACGGTGAGGATGCCCGCCGGGGCGCGCCGGGCCGTCATCATCACCAGTTGGGTGGCGCGCCGGTTGGACCAGCGGCCCACGCGCATCAGCACCCCGCCCACCAGCAGCGTCAGCAGGGTGGCGAGCGCCACCTTGCCGAAAGCCCAGGCGTACTGGGCAGGCGTGCGGAACGACTGGCTGTCCGCGATGATTTCGGTCAGGCCACTCTGGGCCTGTTGCACCGTACCTTCCAGGGTGTCTCCCCCCAGCACGTCGACATCGCCGTGCATGATCGAGAACAGCGGTATCCCGTCATACGAGATGACCGCGCCCGATGGGCCCGTCACCGCGTCCACCAGCCGGGGCTGGGCGTTTCCCAGCAGGCGCTGGATGTGCTTTTCCGTGGCGACGGCGCGTTGCTGCGGGGTATAGCCCAGCAGCGGTACGCGGAAGGTGACGATGTCGCGATTGAGGAGACGCACCGTGGCGGGAGCGTCGGCTATCGGGGTGGGCGTGGGATCGGTGGCGAGTGCAAGGCCGGAGATGCAGATCAGGAGCAGCAGGGCGAGATAGGCGCGGATCATGGCGTTCGCTGACGGACGGATGCCTTAGCTTTGGCGGCTCCGCTGGCGAAAGTCAACCGCGCGATGGCGTTACGATCAAAAACGCCGCCCGGGTAGGGCGGCGTCGTTGTGGCCTGTCCGGATCACTGCTTGCCGGATCGGACAGGCCGGCATGCCACGACCCGGATCAGATCGCGTGTAGCATTTCTTCGACCACCTTCTTGGCGTCGCCAAACACCATCATGGTCTTGTCCATGTAGAACAGATCGTTGTCCAGGCCGGCATAGCCCACGCTCATCGAACGCTTGACCACCAGCACCGTGCGCGCCTTGTAGGCATCCAGGATCGGCATGCCGTAGATCGGGCTGGTGGTATCGCTCTTGGCGGCGGGATTCACCACGTCGTTGGCGCCGATCACCAGTACCACGTCGGTGGTGGGGAACTCGCTGTTGATTTCTTCCATTTCCAGCACCTTGTCGTAAGGCACTTCGGCTTCGGCCAGCAGCACGTTCATGTGGCCCGGCATCCGGCCGGCCACCGGGTGGATGGCATAGCGGACCTTCACGCCATGCTCTTCCAGCATCGTGGTCAGTTCCTGCAGGGCATGCTGGGCGCGCGATACGGCCAGGCCATAGCCGGGAACGATCACCACGCTTTCGGCGTTGGACATCAGGAAGGCGGCGTCCTCGGGGCTGCCGGACTTGTAGTTCCGCGCAGCGCCGTCACCGGATGCGGCGGTGCCTTCGGCGGCGCCAAAGCCACCCAGCAGCACCGAAACCAGCGAGCGGTTCATCGCACGGCACATGATGTAGCTGAGGATGGCGCCGCTGGAGCCCACGCAGGCACCGGCGATGATCAGCACCGAGTTGTCCAGCGTGAAGCCGATGCCGGCCGCGGCCCAGCCCGAGTACGAGTTCAGCATCGACACCACCACCGGCATGTCGGCGCCGCCGATGGGCACGATCACCATCACGCCCAGCAACAGGGCCAGGACCAGCATCATCAGGAAGGCGCTATGGCTGTCCGTGACGAAGTAGGCGACACCGAAGCCCACCATGGCGAGGAACACCACCAGGTTGAACACGTGCTGGCCGGCAAAGCGCACCGGCTTGGACGCGAAGCGGCCCGACAGCTTGCCCCAGGCGACGATGGACGCGGTAAAGGTGATCGCGCCGATGAAGGCACCGAGGAACAGTTCGATCTTCTGCACCTGGGTGTGGCTCTGGCCAGTGTGGTAAATCGCGGCGACCGCGATCAGCACGGCAGCCAGACCGACCAGCGAGTGCATGGCGGCGACCAGTTCGGGCATTGCGGTCATGGCGACGGTCTTGGCTTTCCAGGCGCCGACCAGGGCACCCGCGACCACGGCGATGGCGATCAGCCACAGCACCGGGCCCTGTGCCACGAACAGCGTGGTGACGCCGGCCAGGCCCATGCCGATCATGCCGTAGACATTGCCGCGCCGGGCGGATACCGGCGACGACAGGCCGCGCAGCGAGAGGATGAACAGGATGGCCGAAATCACATAGGAGATCGCGTAGAGGTTCTGCATCTCAGCGCTCCTTCTTCTTGAACATTTCCAGCATCCGGCGCGTGACCAGGAAGCCGCCGAAGATGTTGATGCTGGCAATGAAGACTGCGATGGCGCCGAGCACGCTGGTCAGCGTGATGACTTCACCCTGGATATCGACCACCTGCAACATGGCGCCGACCACGATGATGCCGGAAATGGCGTTGGTCACGGCCATCAGCGGGGTGTGCAATGCCGGCGTGACGTTCCACACCACGTGGTAGCCGACGAAGATGGCTAGGACGAAAACGGTCAGGCTGGCGACGACAGGATCGACGCCACCGGCCTGCGCAATGGCGGAGGCCGCCTGGGCAATCGGTTCGTTCATGATTGGTTCCCGGATCAGAGATTCTTCAATTCGCCCTGGTGGGCGATGCAGGTGGCTTCGACGATGTCGTCCTCGAAGTTGAGCGCGAGCCTGGCTTCCTTGTCGAACAGCAGCGTGCCGAAGGTCAGCACGTTGCGCGCGAACATTGCGGAAGCGTCGGCGGCCAGTTCCGAAGGCAGGTTGCCGGAGCCCAGCACGGTGACGCCGTTGGGGGTGTTCACCACCTGATCCAGCCGCGACAGCGGGCAGTTGCCGCCGCTTTCCACCGCTAGGTCGACGATCACGCTGCCGTGCTTCATGGTTTCGACGGTTTCTGGCGTGAGCAGCACCGGTGCCGGCTTGCCGGGAATCTGCGCGGTGGTGATCACGATGTCGGCTTCGCGCGCACGTTCGGCGATCAATGCCGCCTGGCGAGCCTTGTAGTCCGCCGACATTTCGCGGGCGTAGCCGCCGCTGGTCTCGGCCGATTGCTCGTCGTCAGCGGGGACCTCGACAAAGCGGGCGCCCAGCGATTCCACCTGTTCGCGCGCGACGGGGCGCACGTCGAAGGCTTCGACCACGGCACCCAGACGCTTGGCGGTGGCGATGGCCTGCAGGCCGGCCACGCCGGTGCCCAGGATCAGCACGCGCGCGGGCTTCACGGTGCCGGCTGCGGTCATCATCATCGGCATGAAACGTGGGTAGTACTGGCAGGCTTTGAGCACGGCGCGATAGCCCGCCACGTTGGCTTGCGACGACAGCACGTCCATCGACTGCGCGCGCGAGGTACGCGGCATGCGCTCCAGCGCGAAGGCGGTCAGGCGCTTGTCCGCCAGCCAGCGCTTGTGCGGATAGCGTTGCGCATCGAACAGGGCGATGATGGCCGCCCCATCCGGAATGTTGGCCAGATCGGCCTCGCTGGGCGCGCGGACTCTCAGTACCAGTTCGGCACCGGCATAGACACCGCCATCGCTGGCGATGGTTGCGCCTGCCGCGATATAGGCCTCGTCGGGAATGGCGGCTCCCCGGCCCGCGCCGGCGGCGACCCGGACCGTGTGGCCCTGTGCCACGTATTTCTTCACCGTCTCCGGTGTCGCCGCCACCCGGAACTCGCCCGGATGCGTTTCGGCGGCAATCGCGATCAACATTGGTTTAATCCTCCCTGCATTGATGGTGGCGCCAGCCTCTGGAGGAGGGTGGCATCGGACATCTGCTCTGCCTGCCGGCTGCCTACAGCCAGCCTGTTGTGATCCGACCGCCAATTAGGCGTGTTCCAGCTTGCGCGCGGTTTGACCGGAAGCAAGCGGGGGCGCCTTCCTTGAAAGTGGACACATTTATCCTGTCGATTTTAAATACATCAGCATTAAATGAAACAACTGTTTAACACACAACTGCGAACACCAGGTTGTCGTGCGCCTTTCATCGGATTGGCACTTGCCAAAACTTCTTCTATAAATGAGAATTAGTCTCATTTGAAAAGGCCGCGCAATCCGTGCGGTTATTCCATGACAAGGAACTCCGGAATGAACGCATACCTGGTTGGCGCCGACGTGCTGGGAAACATCCCTGACCTGCTCACCCAATATGGCATCTCGATCTACAAACATGTATCGGGGCGTCACGCCGCCCATCAGCGCAAGCCGGCCAGCCTCAAGGGGGTGGACCTCATCATCCTGTTCACCGATTTCCTTGGCCATAACGTGATGCGGCACTACCGGGAGCTGGCAAACGAAGAGAACATCCGCTTCGTCGCCTGCCGCCGTTCGGTCTGTTCCCTTTCGCAATCATTGGACAAGGTTTGTCCGCGCGATGGTTGCGCGGCCTGCCCTCGCAAAAACGGGCGTTGATCCACGGCGCCGGGCACGCAGCCCGGCCCGGCCGCCCAAGCGAGGCGGGCGCCGCGCATGACGGCGGCAGAAGGCTCCTGATCGTTCCCCATCCTGTTCCGCCCCTCGGCCGCCTTGTGCGGCCGATGCCGTTCCTGGCCGGCAATCCTTGCCGCCTTCCGCGTCGGTGCCGCCGCACTTCACCCGCCAAACCCGCAATTCTGGCCGATTGAGCCTGTGGCACGCTTTCTGCTTACCCGATGGGCAGACTCAACGGGAAAGCCCATCATGCTCGGTCGTATCGACGCTTATTTTCACCCGCAGGAAACCGCGCTCAAGCTGAGAAGCCAGCGCCAGGAAGTACTGGCCGCGAACATCGCCAATGGCGATACCCCGCAGTACAAGGCGCGCGACTTCGATTTCAAGGCCGCCTTTGTCGCCGCCACGGCCAAGCACACCGGCGGTGCGCTGGCCACGACCGATGCGCGCCACCTGCAACCGAAGAATACGGTCGATCCGCTGTCCCCTGAGTTGCTGTACCGCAACCCCTATCAGGCCTCCATCGACGGCAATACCGTCGAGATGGATACCGAAATGCGCGAGTTCTCCGATAACGCCGTGCGTTATCAGGCCGCGATCACGTTCATGCAGCGCCGCGTCGAAGGGCTGCGTGGCGCGATGCAGACCCAATAAGGAGCCGGGCGATGTCACTGTTCCGAACTTTCGATGTGGCTTCCTCGGCGATGCGTGCGCAGTCGATGCGCCTCAATACCGTGGCCAGCAACCTGGCCAATGCCGAATCGGTCACCAGTTCCAACGGCCAGCCGTATCGCGCCAAGCAGGTGGTGTTCGAAGCCGCTTCGCTGGGCAACGGTTCCCGTCTGCCGGGCGTGCGCGTGGCCGCGGTGGTCGAGGATCAGGCGCCGCCCAAGCTGGTGTACGACCCGAAGAACCCGCTGGCCGATGCCAATGGCTATATCGCCATGCCCAATGTGAACGTGGTCGAAGAAATGACCAACATGCTTTCCGCGTCGCGCGCCTACCAGACCAACGCCGACGTGATGAACACCGCCAAAACACTGATGCTGCGCACCTTGCAGCTCGGCCAGTCCTGATAGGAGCGAATCACCATGGCAACCACCAACTCCGTAGGCAATACCGCTTTCGATTACTCGGCACTGAACAAGAAGGCCGAGACCAATACCAGCGCCATGGCCGGGCAGCAGGAAACCTTCCTCAAGCTGCTGGTCAAGCAGTTGCAGAGCCAGGATCCGATGAACCCGATGGACAACGCGCAGATGACCAGCCAGATCGCGCAGATCAATACCGTCACGGGCATCGAAAAACTGAACGTCGCCATGACCAACCTGCTGGGTGCCTACGGCGCCTCGCAGAGCATCCAGGCCGCGGCACTGGTCGGCAAGCAGGTGATGGCGCCGCAAAGCGAGTTCGACTTCGATCCGGCCAAGAAGCTGGAGGCCGGCATCACCGTGCCCGAGGACGTCTCGCAGATGGCACTGGTCATCCTGGACAAGGACGGCAAGGTGGTCGACCAGATGTCGGGCACCGTCAAGCCGGGCGAATTCCTGCCCTTCGAATGGGACGGCACCCTGGCCGACGGCACCAAGGCCGAGGCGGGCAAGTACTACATCGTGGCCAAGGGCCTCAATAGCGCGGGCGACGAAGTCAAGCTGGCAGTCAATGGCTGGCAGCAGGTAAAGAGCGTGGAATTCGGCAAGAGCGGTGTCCAGGTCAACCTGGCCAGCGGCGAAAAGGTCGGCTTCGACACCATTCAGCAAGTGATGTAACGGTTCGCGATCATCGCGATGGCTGGGCGCGGCGGTTGCCGCACCGGCAAGATTTGCCAGGAGAAACAAAATGGGTTTCCAACAGGGGCTGAGCGGGCTCAACGCTTCGTCGAAGAATCTCGACGTGATCGGCAACAACATTGCCAATGCCAACACCGTGGGTTTCAAGGGATCGCGCGCCGAATTCGCCGATGTCTTCGCCTCCACCTTTGCCTCTTCCAGCAACATCGCGGGTATCGGCGTGCGGGTGAAGGGCATTGCCCAGCAGTTCGGCCAGGGCAACACCACGACCACCAGCAACCCGCTGGACATCGCCATCACCGGTAATGGCTTCTTCCGCCTGCAAGGCTCGGGCGGCACGATCAGCTACAGCCGCAACGGCCAGTTCCAGCTCGACAACGAGGGCTATATCGTCAATGACGGCCAGAACCTGACCGGCTGGATGGCCGACCCGGTGACCGGCGCCATGATCAAGGGCGGCCAGCCGGTGCCACTGCAAGTGACCGTCAGCAATGTCGGCGCACGCGCCACCGGCGCATCGGGCCTGCCCAATTCGGGCGTACAGCTTGCCGCCAACCTGGATGCCTCCAAGCCCATCATCGACCGCACCGCGCCGCCCACCGGCGTCGGCCCGCTGAGCATCTCGGATCCGACCACCTATACCCACTCCACCTCGGCCACCGTGTACGACGCCCAGGGCGTATCGCACACGGTGCAATACTTCTTCACCAAGATCGACGTGAACAAGTGGGAAGTGCAGACCTCGTTCGACGGCGCAAACCCTGTGCCCGCCAGCCCGACCGCGGCGCCGGGTACCCAGGGCTATTTATACTTCGACGGCAACGGGCGCCTGGACGGCACGCCGGCCGACAGCGTGGGCGCCTTTACCTTCTCCACCACGCTGGTGGCACCGAACGGCGCGACCAGCCCGTTCACCTTCAACGTGAACTTCGCCAATTCCACGCAGTTCGGCAGCGACTTCGGCGTGAACACCCTGCACCAGGATGGCTACGCCGACGGCGTGTTGACCGGGATGTCGATTGCCAAGGACGGCACCATCGTCGCCCAGTTCTCCAACAACCAGACCAAGGCCGTCGGCCAGATCGTGCTGGCCAACTTTGCCAACGTCCAGGGGCTGGCGCCGCTGGGCGACAACCGCTGGGCAGAGACGTTCGAATCCGGCCAGCCCCGTGTGGGCGACCCTGGCACCACCGACCTGGGCCGCCTGCAATCGGCCGCGCTGGAGGATGCCAACGTCGATCTGACCGCCGAGCTGGTGAACCTGATCGTCGCGCAGCGCAGCTATCAGGCCAACACGCAGACCATCAAGGCGCAGGACACCATCCTGCAGACCATCGTCAACCTGTAACGAACGGCCGGCCTAGACCATGGATCGTCTGATCTACACCGCGATGACGGGCGCCAAGAACAGCGCCTACCGCCAGGAAGCCATTGCGCACAACCTGGCCAATGTCGGCACGCCTGGCTTTCGCGCGCAGCTCGAAAGCTTTCGCGCGGTGCCGGTGATCGGCGGCGGCGGTACCTTGCCGACCCGCGCCTTCGTGGTAGAGCAGACGACTGGTTCCGATTTCGCCGCTGGCACGCTCCAGCAAACGGGACGCGAGCTGGACGTGGCCGTCAATGGCAGTGGCTGGTTCGCGGTGCAAACCGACACTGGCGAGGCCTACACGCGCAACGGCGGCTTCGAGATCGATGCCAACGGCCTGCTGAAAACCCGCAATGGCCTGACGGTGCTGGGCGAGAACGGCCCGATCACCGTGCCGGAAAACACCATCGTCACCTTCGGTACCGATGGCACCATCAGCGGCGCCGACCGCAATAATCCGGCGCAGGTCAACGAACTGGGGCGGCTGAAGCTGGTGAACCCCAATCTGGCGACGCTCGATCGCGGCAACGATGGCCTGTTCCGCCAGCGTGACGGCACCCCGGCGCCGGCCGATGGCGCGGTCACCGTCTCCGGTGGCTTCATGGAAACCAGCAACGTCAACGCCGTCGATTCGCTGGTCGGCATGATCGCCGCGCAGCGCCATTACGACATGCAGGTCAAGCTGATCCAGACCGCCGATACCAACGCGCGCTCCGCCGCACAACTGATCACGATGACGGGCTGACCGTCGCTCCAGGGATAAGGAAACACCGCCATGATGCGCTCGCTGTGGATCGCCAAGACGGGCATGGACGCCCAGCAGATGAACGTGGACGTCATCTCGAACAACCTGGCCAATGTCAGCACCAACGGTTACAAGCGGCAACGGCTGATCTTCGAGGATCTGCTGTACCAGAACATGCGCCAGCCGGGCGCCTCCACCAGTCAGCAGACCCAGTTGCCCACCGGGCTGGCGCTGGGCACCGGCGTCAAGCCGGTGGCGACCGCGCGCGTCTTCCTGCAGGGCAACCTGCAATTGACCGATGGCCCGCTGGACATGGCCATCAACGGCGAAGGCTTCTTCCAGATTTCCCTGCCGGACGGGACGACCGCCTATACCCGCGATGGCGGCTTCCAGGTGGATAGCCAGGGCAACGTCGTCACCATGAGCGGCTACCAGATCCAGCCGGCGTTGCAGGTGCCGCAGGGGACGACCAAGCTGAGCATCGGCAAGGATGGCACGGTGACGGCCATCATCAACAACGACTCGGCCGCGCCGGTGCAACTGGGCAATATCCAGCTCGCCACCTTCATCAACCCGCCGGGTCTGCAATCGATCGGCGAGAACCTGTTCCTGGAAACCGCTGCCTCCGGCGCGCCGGTGGTGGGTCAGCCGGGCACCAATGGCCTGGGCGCCATCAACCAGAATTATGTGGAAACCTCGAACGTCAACGTGACCGAGGAACTGGTCAACATGATCCAGGCGCAACGCGCCTACGAAATCAACTCGCGCGCGGTACGCACCTCGGATGAAATGCTGCAACGGCTGACTCAGCTGTAACATGGCGCCATGAAAAGATTCGTCCTCCTCCTCGCTGCGCTGCTGCTGACCGCTTGCGCGCTCGAACCGCGCAGCATCGTCACGCAGCCCACCACCGCGCGCCCGACCGAGCCGCTACTGCCCAGCCAGAACCAGGGGGCCATCTTCCAGGCCGCCAACTCGCGCATGCTGTTCGAAGAGCGGGTGGCGCGGCATATCGGCGACCTGCTGACCATCGCGGTGCAGGAAAACCTGTCCGCGACCAACAAGTCGGACAGCAGCGCCACGCGCACCGGCAACCTGGATTACTCCGTGACCGGCAACCTGCCGATGGTGCCGGGCAGCATCGAGAAATTCATCAGCAGCCCGGGTGTGACGGCCGACGGTTCCAATACCTTCGCCGGCAAGGGCGCCACCACCAATTCCAATACCTTCACCGGCACCATCGCCGTCACCGTGGTCGAGGTCATGCCCAACGGCAACCTGGTGGTTGGTGGCGATCGCCAGATCGCGGTGAACGGGCAGGTCAACACGCTGCGTTTCACCGGCGTGGTGAACCCCATGGATATCCAGGCGGGGAATACGATTTCCTCGACCAAGGTGGCCGATGCCCGTATCGAGCAGGTCGGCAAGGGGTACGTGGCCGATGCCCAGACCATGGGCTGGTTGCAGCGATTCTTCCTGAACGTCCTGCCGTTCTGAGGGGGTAGACATGTTGCGGATGATCGTCGTGCTGTGCGCCACCTGCCTGACCATGATGGCGGCCCATGCCGAGAAGGTGCGCGACCTGGCCAGCTTTGCCGGCGTGCGGGCCAACCAACTGGTCGGTTATGGCCTGGTGGTCGGCCTGGATGGCAGCGGCGACCAGACCACGCAGACCCCCTTCACCGTGCAGTCGGTCATCAACATGCTGGGCAACCTGGGTATCCAGGTACCCAGTGGCGGCAACCTGCAATTGAAGAATGTCGCGGCCGTCACCGTCACCACCTCGCTGCCGGCCTTTGCCCGCCCGGGCCAGCCGCTGGACGTGACGGTGTCGTCCATCGGCAATGCCAAAAGCCTGCGTGGCGGTACGTTGATCCTCACGCCGCTCAAAGGCGCGGATGGCCAGATCTACGCCATGGCGCAGGGCAACCTGATCGTGGCCGGTGCCGGCGCGCAGGCGGCCGGGTCCAGCACGCAGATCAACCAGTTGGCCACGGGGCGCGTGCCGGCTGGTGCCACGGTGGAACGTGTGGTGCCCAACGCGCTGGGGCAGGGCGAGTTCGTGCAGCTCGAACTGCTGGAAACCGACTTCACCACCGCCAGCCGCATGGTCAATGCCATCAATGGCTCGCTGGGGCCGGTGGCCGCCGCGCTTGATGGCCGGGTGATCCAGGTGCGCGCGCCCATGGACAACAACCAGCGCGTGGCTTTCCTGTCGCGGCTGGAGAATGTGGAAGTCGGCACGCCCGAAGCTGCGCCCAAGGTGATCATCAACGCGCGGACCGGCTCGGTGGTGATGAACCAGTCGGTCACGGTGGACCCGTGTGCCATTTCGCACGGCAACCTCACCGTCACCATCAATGCCACCAATACCGTGTCCCAGCCCAACCCGCTGGCGGCGGGCCGGACGACCACCACGCAAAATGCCGATATCCAGATCGAAGCGGATTCCGGTGGCGTGGTGCGGCTGCCCAAGGCGGCCAACCTGCGCGATGTGGTGCGCGCGCTCAATGCCGTGGGCGCCACGCCGCAGGACCTGCTGGCGATCCTGCAGGCAATGAAGGCAGCGGGCAGCTTGCGTGCCCAGCTCGAAGTGATCTGATCCGCGCATTCCCAGCGTGACACAGGGCGCCCCGGCCGGGCGCCCTGTGTGTTTTGGGTCGTGCCTGGGTGTTCGGATTTTTCCTGGCACGGCAATTGCTGGAATAGGGGCGAGAACCCAGCCGAGTGCCAGATCATGTTGACCCCAAAGGCTAGCCAACCCATCCGAGATTTCGCCGCCGACGTACGCAGCGCGGATGGGATGCGCCTCCTCAACAAGCAGGACCCGAAAGCCGCCAGCCGCGAAGTGGCGCGGCAGTTCGAGGCACTGCTGGTCCAGCAGATGATGAAGTCGATGCGTGAAGCCACGCCGCAGTACGACGAATTCAACAACTCCGCGACCGATATGTTCCGCGGCATGTACGACCAACAGCTCTCGCAGACCTGGACTCGCGCCGGGGGAACGGGCCTGGCCGATTCGATCGTGCGCCAGATCGAGATCCAGACCAACCCGGCGTTGCTCAACCAGGCCTACGGCAAGAAAGCCGATCCCTTTGTCATGCCATTCCAGACCCAGGTCCAGGCACAGGTCCAGGCCTCGCTGGCGGCGGCGAAATCTGCCGCCGAAGCCCGCGCCGGGTCGGCAAAAAATGCCGGTGGGGCCTCTGGTTTTCTGGATCGGATCGGCGCAGCCGCCGATACCGCGGCCGGCGTGCTGGGAGTTTCCCCGGCTTTGCTGGTGGCACACGCGGCACTGGAAACCGGCTGGGGCAAGAAGCCCATCACCGACGCGGCGGGCCAGGACAGCCACAACCTGTTCGGCATCAAGGCCACGCCGGACTGGAAGGGCAGGACGGTGGACATCACCACCACCGAATACGTGGGGGGCGTGCCGCAGAAGCGGGTGGAAACCTTCCGCGCCTACGACAGCTACACCGAGGCGTTTGCCGATTACGCGGGCCTGATCCAGCGTCGTTACAAATCCGCCATGTCGCAGGGCGACAACGCCTCGGCCTATGGCGCCGCATTGCAGGCCGGTGGCTATGCCACCGATCCGAACTACGCCAACAAACTGGCCCGGGTTGCCAATGTGGTGGCGCGGTTCCAAGACACCTCAAGAATCGGCTGAAGCGGCCGATGGCTTTGAACTGGGAGTAACAGCATGGCATCCAGCGTATTCAATATCGGCGTTTCCGGTCTCAACGCGGCCAATCTCGGCCTGGTGACGACGGGTCACAACATCGCCAACACCAACACGCCGGGGTTTTCGCGCCAGTACCTGAAGCAGAGCGCCCCGTACCCCCAACTGACCGGTAGCGGCTTCACCGGCCTGGGCGTGAAGGTGGACAGCATCCAGCGGGTGTACGACCAGTTCCTGACTCGCCAGGTGCAGACTGCGCAGAGTGCCGCCAGCTATCTCCAGACCTATCTGTCGCACCTCGAGGATATCGACAACATCGTGGCCGATCCGACCACGGGCGTCTCGCCGGCGCTCCAGAACTTCTTCGCCGCGGTACAGAACGTCGCCACCAAGCCGGCGGATACGGCCGCGCGCTCGGCGCTGCTGGCTTCAGCGCAGTCGCTGGTCACCCGCTTCCAGACCGTCGATAACCAGTTGAACGAGAGCTACACCAACCTCAACGGCGAACTGAACAACACGGTGGCCAGCATCAACGCACTGGGCAAGCAGATCGCGATGCTGAACAAGGAAATCTCGGTGCAATCCTCATCGGGCCAGCCGCCCAATGACCTGCTCGACCAGCGCGACCAGATGCTCAAGGAGCTGAACAGCTACGTCAAAGCCACCACGGTGATGCAAACCGACGGCACGATGAACGTGTTCATCGGCAGTGGCCAGAACCTGGTGGTGGGCGGCAACAGCTTCGAGCTGGCCACCGAGCCGTCGCAGGCCGATCCGTCGCGGCTGGCGGTGGTTTATCGGCAACAGGGCAACACCATCTACCTGCCGGAATCGCAACTGGTCGGCGGGGCATTGCAGGGCCTGTTGCAGTTCCGCTCGCAATCGCTCGACCTGGCCAAGAGCAATCTGGCGCAGGTGGCGCTCGGCTTTGCCCAGACCTTCAATGCGCAGCACCGCGCCGGCCAGGACCTGAACGGCAATATCGGCGGCAACATGTTCGATTTTCCGCGCTCCAATAGCGTCACCGCCAATCTGGGCGGGGCGAGCGTCAGCGTGACCTCGCCGCTGAACGGGATTCCGCTGTCCGATTATTCGCTGGCCTATGACGGTACCAACTACACCCTGCGGCGCCTGACCGACAACCAGACCGCGACGATCACGCCGGCACAGATGGCCGCAGGCTATACCGCGCTGGGCACCACGCTGCAACTGACCGGCGCGCCACCCGCGGCTCCGGCTTCCACCACGTGGTCGTTCCCGCCGGCGCTGGGTGACATCGACAGCAATACGCTCAACACCGGCAATGCCCAGATCGGCGGCTACATCAACGATGTGACCAAGCTGACCACCAGCAACTACGAACTGGGCTACGACGGCACCAACTATTTCCTCACCCGCAAGTCGGATGGCACCAAGACCGTGTTCACGGCGGCCGAGATGGCTGCGGGCATCGATCAGGATGGCCTGACCCTGCGGATCGACAGCGGCACGATGAATGCGGGCGACCGTTTCACCATCAAGCCGCTGGACGGTCTGGTGCGAGGCATGTCGGTCACGATGACCGACCCGCGTCTGGTTGCCGCCGCCGCGCCGGTCATCGCCACGCCGGATAGCCAGAACACCGGCAAGCTGACCATCACCCAGCCGACCGTGAACCCGCCGCCCACCGACACGACGGCTGGTGCGCTGAACCCGGCATTGAAGAACCCGGTCACCATCCAGTTCACCTCGGCGACCACCTACACCATCACCGATACGGTCACCGGCGTGACCAGCGCGCCTCAAACCTACACGGCGGGTGCCGATATCACCTTCAATGGCTGGACGATGAAGATGGATGGCGTGGCCGCGGTGGGCGACAAGATATCGATCGCTCCCAATGTCGCGGGCAGCGCCGACGGCCGGAACGCGTTGGCATTGGCTGCATTGCAGACCACGCGTACGCTGAATGGTGGAACTTCCACCTACCAGGAAGCCTACGGGCAGATGGTGGCCACCATCGGTATCCAGACCAACGAGGCCAGCGTCATGTCCAAAGCGCAGGACACCATCCTGGCGCAGGCGGAAACGGCCCGCGATTCCGTTTCCGGCGTGAATATCGACGAAGAGGCCGCCAACCTGCTGCGTTATCAGCAGGCCTATGTCGCGGCGAGCAAAGTGATCCAGATCGCGAAAGAAACGTTCGATCAGATCGCCAACATCGCATAAGGAGCAAGCAGCCATGCGCGTCGCAACGAACACTATCTACAACTCGGGCTCCCAGGGCATTTCCCGGCTCATGGCGCAGCAGTCCCGCTTGCAGAACCAGCTCGCGACCGGGCGCCGGGTGCTGTCGCCGTCGGACGACCCGATCGCGTCGTCGCGCGCATTGCAGATTACCCAGGCGCAGTCGATCAATACCCAGTATTCGACCAACAGCGACAGCGCCGATACATCGCTGGCGATGACCGAAAAAACCTTGAACCAGCTCGTCACGCTGATCCAGAACGTGCAGCAGCTGGCGATCGCCGCCGGCAACCCGACGCAGACCGCCGACCAGAAGAAGATGCTGGATTCCGAGTTGCAGGGTCGCTACCAGGAACTGCTGGCCCTGGCGAACGCCACCGACGGCAACGGCGAGTACCTGTTCTCGGGGTTTCGCGGCGACACCAAGCCGTTCACCGAGGCGGGCTTCGGCAATGTGACCTACAACGGCGACGACGGTCAGCGTGGCATCCAGATTTCGGCGTCGCGCACCATTCCGGTATCGGAGGCGGGCAGCAAGCTGTTCCAGCGCGTACCGACCGGCAATGGTTCGTTCACCTCGGCGGCCAACATGGCCAACACTGGCACCGGCATCATTTCCACCGGCGAAGTGCTCGACCCGAGCAAGTGGGCCAACGCGGCCAACGTGCAGGATTTCCGCATCGAGTTCAACTCGATTCCCGATCCGCAGAACCCCACCGGCGATCCGATCACCAACTACGACATCATCGACAGCCGCGCCACGTTGCCCGATGGGAGCACCAACCCCAACTACAACATGTCGATGATCGATGGCTACGACTACAACGGCGGTGCGCGCCCGAGCGTGGCCGGCGTGAACAGTTACCCGCGTACCTACAAGACCGGGGCCGATATCGAGTTCAAGCAGTTGGCGGGCGAAGCCACGCCGCTGGTGGCCAACTGGGATTTCGGCGTGAAGGTCAGCGTCAGTGGCGCGCCCAAGACTGGTGACACCTTCACCCTCGCGGCCAGCAAGAACACCAATCTCTTCGGTGTGCTGGCGGATTTTTCGTCGGCGTTGAATAGCTACAACACCGCGGGGGACGGCAAGGGCCAGGCGGATTTCCAGAACCAGCTCAATAGCGTCATCAAGAATCTGTCCAATTCGCTCGATACGGTACTGGCCACGCAGGCCAGCATCGGCGCGCGCATGCTGGAAACCGATTCGGTCCGCAGCACCAACGAGGACATCAATCTCCAGTACACGGCCACCTTGTCCAAGTTGCAGGATCTGGACTGGCCCAAGGCACTCAGTGATTTTGCGCAGAACCAGATGCTGCTCGACGCCGCGCGTGGCAGCTTCTCCAAGGTGCAGAACCTGAGCCTGTTCCAGTACATCTGATCCGTTTCGTTCAAGCAGAAAAAACCCGGCGAAAGCCGGGTTTTTTCTGCTCGGGCCGATCCTAGGGCGTGTCGTGAAACATGTGACGATACGCCCTAGATCGATTCGAAGATCAGGAACTGCAACACCCGCTCCTGCGGCCAGAACCGCGGGCTGGGGCACTCATCGGCCGTGTGATACGACGAATAGATCAGCTTGCCACCCTGGCTACCCTCGGGGCGGATGAAGGTGAGCGGGCGATCGACCAGCCCGTCGAAATCGAGGCCGGCGCCGGACGACACCACCAGCGAACCGGCCGTATCGTGGAAGCCCGCGATATGGACCCAGCCGCCCAGGAAATCGCCCACCGGCAGTGTGCCGTCGGCGTTCAGCGCGCCATTGACGGTGCTGGTGCTGGCGCAGTCGGATTCCGGATTGCCCGGTGCGGTGCCCGCGAGATTGCTCACCACCGGAACGGCCTTCAGCCAGGTGGCCAGCGCCGGCAGGTTGATCGTCGCATTCAGATGCAGGCCACCGGTACCGTTCTTGGCGGTATCGGGCAAGCCGGGAAGGGTTGCATCGTCGGAATCCCCTTCGAACTTGGCGGCCTGGGGGAACACTTGCTCGATGAAGTTGTACGACCAGTCGGTCACGTACAGGCGGCCACCGGCATCGACATAAGCCTTGAGGCGCGCACGGACCGCCGGATCGCTCAGCAGGCCATCGGCGTCATTGCCGCAATCGATGAAGATGACCGAGAACACGGGCTTGCCCGCCGCATCGAGC
Source organism: Chitiniphilus eburneus (assembly GCF_005048205.1). Lineage (GTDB taxonomy): Bacteria > Pseudomonadota > Gammaproteobacteria > Burkholderiales > Chitinibacteraceae > Chitiniphilus > Chitiniphilus eburneus. The sequence continues at coordinate 65,047 of NZ_SUMF01000008.1, read as the reverse complement.
AGGGGGCGCGTACCGTCGAGGAAGGATTCCCAGGTGGGATAGCTGCCGATTTCGGCGGCATGTTCGGTCAGCAACGGGGTACCGCCGCCATTGATGATGGTGAGCTTGCCGCCGTACTCCGAGCCATACACGAAACGCCCGGTCGCATCGACGCGGCCATAGACGCCGGCCACCTCATCGCCCAGGTTGGCGTCGCCCAGCTTGGCCAGCACGTTTTCGATCTGATCGTAATTGCCGGTGACCACCGCGACTGCCGGATAGGCGCTGCTGTCGCCGGCGCCGATGGTGGTGCTGCCGGCTGGCAACGCGCAGATGGCCTCCTGGCCGCAATCGACCGCTTTGACGGCCTTGAGTGAGCCTTTCTGGATCACCAGTTGCGAGGGCGGTGTGGAGGAGGCGGGGAGCGTCAGGCTGAAACTGCCGTCGGGACCGCTACACGTGCCAGCCAGCACATTGGTGGGAATGCTGGCTTTGCACGCGGTTTCGGGATCGGCTTCCGCACGGCTGGGCGGACGGACGCTGGCCAGCTTGCCGCTGCCGTTACCTGCCACATAGACCGCCGCATACGGAATGGGGTCGCCATTGGCGGCGCGTACGGTTCCGGTGAGGGTGCGGCTGACCGGCTCGCCGGGCGTGGGGGTTGGCGTCGGCGTCGGCACCGTGTTGCCATCCCCATCGCCGCCGCAGGCGGTCAGCAGGGCGGCAAGCAGGGAAGCAGAGATCAGCTTTACGCTGCTGTTGCTCATTTTTGTCTCCAGTTATGGTCAATATTGATTGTTTTTGTAATTATTAACAAATGTTAATTGAAAGCTATTGATGTGTCATCCATCAGCTTTTGTCAGTATTTCCATGGTGGCAAGGCGCTTGGTCTGCGCAGCCCGGGCACGTATCATTGCCCGCCATGAGCAAAGCCAAGACCCTCTACGCCTGCCAGTCGTGCGGCGCCACATCCCCCAAATGGCAAGGTCAATGCCCCGGCTGCGGCGAATGGAATACGCTGGTGGAGGCGATCGCCGAGCCCAAGAGCAGCGGCCGATTCCAGTCGCTGGCCGCCGATGGCGAAATCCAGCAGTTGTCCGATGTGGACGCGGCGGAGCTGCCGCGTACGCCTACCGGGCTGGACGAACTGGATCGCGTGCTGGGCGGTGGGTTGGTGCCGGGGGGCGTGGTCTTGATCGGTGGCGATCCGGGCATCGGCAAATCGACGCTGCTGCTTCAGGCGCTGACGCGGCTGGCGAACCAGCGCAAGGTGTTGTACGTCTCGGGCGAGGAGTCGCCGCAACAGATCGCCCTGCGCGCACGGCGGCTACAGCTGGAGAACGCCCCGGTCGCGCTGATGGCCGAGATCGGGCTGGAGAAAATCCTGGCGGGTCTGTCGCGGGTGAAGCCGGAGGTCGCGGTGATCGACTCGATCCAGACCGTCTACACCGAGGCGCTGACCAGCGCGCCCGGCAGCGTTGCCCAGGTTCGCGAATGCGCGGCTCAGTTGACGCGCTACGCCAAGCGCACCGGTACCACCATTCTGCTGGTGGGGCACGTGACCAAGGAAGGCTCGCTGGCCGGGCCGCGCGTGCTGGAGCATATCGTGGACGCGGTGCTGTATTTCGAAGGCGACACGCATTCGAGCTTTCGCCTGATCCGCGCGATCAAGAACCGTTTCGGCGCGGTGAACGAGCTGGGCGTGTTCGCCATGACCGACAAAGGGCTGCGCGAAGTCTCCAATCCCTCCGCGCTGTTCCTGTCCCAGCATCGCGAGCCGGTGCCCGGTTCCTGCGTGCTGGTGACCCAGGAAGGATCGCGCCCGATGCTGGTCGAGGTCCAGGCGCTGGTGGACGACGCCCATTCGCCCCAGGCGAGACGCTTGGCGGTGGGTATGGAACAGAACCGGCTGGCGCTGCTGCTGGCCGTGCTGCATCGCCACGCCGGCATCGCCGCCTTCGACCAGGATGTCTTCATCAACGCGGTGGGCGGGGTCCGGATCGCGGAGCCTGCCGCCGACCTGGCGGTCTTGCTGGCCATTGTTTCCAGCCTGAAGAATCGCCCCTTGCAGGACAAACTGATCGTCTTCGGCGAAGTGGGGCTGGCCGGCGAGGTACGCCCGGTGCAGCGCGGCCTGGAACGGCTGCGCGAAGCGGCCAAGCTGGGCTTCACCCACGCTATCGTGCCCAAGGCCAATCGGCCCAAGAGCGGCATCGAAGGCATGACCATTACCGCTGTCGAGCGCCTGGAAGACGCGGTGGGGACGGCGCTGTAACGGCGGCAATGATTACCAGGGGTTGTCCAGACCAGCCTTGATTGCCGCCCGGGCTCAAGGCTGGAAGGCTTTACGCGCCTGGCATACGCACTGGCTATCGGGTCGATTGAATCGTTTTTTCCGGGGCTGCATTGAAAGCCGATAGAATGCCCCCATTCCAATCGTAACGACCGCCAGAGCCAATTGGCGGTCCATCACACCTAACCGGAGAATCCGATGAGCGACCAGATTGTTTACGTGACCGACGCCAGCTTCGAAGACCAGGTGCTGAAGGCGCAAGGCCCGGTTCTGGTCGATTACTGGGCCGAATGGTGCGGCCCCTGCAAGATGATTGCCCCGATCCTCGACGAAGTGGCAACCGAATACGCCGGCAAGCTGACCATCGCCAAGCTGAACATCGACGAGAACCAGGGTACGCCGCCGAAGTACGGCATCCGTGGCATCCCGACCCTGATGCTGTTCGCCAATGGTGAAGTCAAGGCCACCAAGGTGGGCGCGCTGTCCAAATCGCAACTGACTGCGTTCCTCGACAGCAACATCTGATCGAATGCCCGGGCGCCCGCCCGGGTGTCGCTTTCCTGCACGACCTTGGCCGCTGCGTTGACAGCGGCTTTCCCGGTTGTATACCCTTACGGGAAATTCTCCACTTGGAACGGGTTCTCCGTTCGATCCAGCCCCCTCGCCCTTCCTCCCTCATCCGCAGCAGCATCTACGGCAGATTCGCATGCATTTGTCCGACCTAAAACATTACCACGTCACTCAACTCGTCGAGATGGCCACCGACATCGACGGTGCCAACCGCATGCGCAAGCAGGATCTGATCTTTGCGCTGCTGAAGAACCAGGCGAAGAAGGGCGAAAGCATATTCGGCGATGGCACGCTGGAAGTCCTGCCGGATGGCTTTGGCTTCCTGCGCAGCCCCGACACCAGCTACCTGGCCGGCCCGGACGACATCTACGTCAGCCCCAGCCAGATTCGCCGCTTCAACCTGCACACCGGTGACACGGTCGAAGGCGAAATCCGCACGCCCAAGGATGGCGAACGCTATTTCGCGCTGGTGAAGGTGGACAAGGTGAACGGCGAACCGCCGGAAAACACCAAGAACAAGATTCTGTTCGAAAACCTGACGCCGTTGTTTCCCACCGAGCGCATGCAGCTCGAACGCGATATCAAGGGCGTGGAAAACATCACCGGCCGCATCATCGATCTGATCGCGCCGATCGGCAAAGGCCAGCGCGGCCTGCTGGTGGCGCCACCGAAGTCGGGCAAGACGGTGATGCTGCAAAACATCGCTCACGCGATCACCGCCAATCACCCCGATGTGGTGCTGATCGTGCTGATGATCGACGAACGCCCCGAGGAAGTGACCGAAATGCAGCGCTCGGTGCGCGGCGAGGTCGTCAGCTCGACGTTCGACGAACCGGCCACCCGGCACGTGCAGGTCGCCGAGATGGTCATCGAAAAGGCCAAGCGGCTGGTCGAACACAAGAAAGACGTGGTGATCCTGCTCGATTCGATCACCCGTCTGGCCCGCGCCTACAACACCGTGGTACCGGCCTCCGGCAAGGTGCTGACCGGTGGCGTGGATGCCAATGCGCTGCAACGCCCGAAGCGCTTCTTCGGCGCGGCACGCAACATCGAGGAAGGCGGCTCGCTGACCATCATCGGCACGGCGCTGATCGATACCGGCAGCCGCATGGACGATGTGATCTACGAAGAATTCAAGGGTACCGGCAATTCGGAAATCCATCTGGATCGCCGCATGGCCGAAAAGCGCATCTTCCCCGCGATCAACATCAACCGCTCCGGCACCCGCCGCGAGGAACTGCTGTTGCCGCAGGATCAGCTCCAGAAAATCTGGGTGTTGCGCAAGCTGCTGTACCCGATGGATGACCTGGAAGCGATGGAATTCCTCCAGGAAAAGATCAAAGCCACCAAGAGCAACCTGGATTTCTTCGATTCCATGCGGCGATAGGTGGCCGGCCGCCTTGCGGCCAACGGCGGGTTCTGAAATAATCCCGCCTTTGCGTCGGCACAACCCCGACGCGCTCGTAAACAAGGACAAGACAATGAAAGACGGCATTCATCCCGAATACAAAGAAGTGATCTTCTTCGACGCCAGCGTCGACTTCAAATTCCTGACCCGTTCGACCATCCAGGCCAAGGGCAGCGAAACCATGAAGTGGACCGATGGCAAGGACTACCCGGTCGTGCGTCTGGACGTTTCCAGCGAATCGCACCCGTTCTACACCGGCAAGCAAAAGATCGTCGATACGGCTGGCCGGATCGAGAAGTTCCGCAGCAAGTACTCGATGTACACCAGCAAGAGCGAAAGCTAAGACTGGTTGGTTCATCGGAAAAAGGCAGCTTAGGCTGCCTTTTTTTGTTGCCATGTGACGCCGTGCCGTCGCTGCTTTGCGATAATTCCGGCAGCCGCATTCCAGGAAAACCTTGCCCATGCTGACCTACGTGCCGCCCACCGAGCGCGAAGTTCCCACCATTCCCAACCAGAAACCCTGGCTATTGCTGCTGCTGTGCCTGGTCTGGTTGCTGCCCGGGCTGGTGGGGCACGATCCATGGAAGCCGGCCGAGCTGGAAACCGCGGCCATCGTGAAGCGATTCGTACAGGAAGGTTATTGGGTGCTGCCCCGGTTCGCCGATGTGGCCTACCTGGAGTTCGCACCGCTCTATTATTGGTCGGCGGCCATACTGGCCTGGCCGCTGTCGCGACTCGGCATGGATATCCACGATGCCGGCCGGCTTGCGACCGGGCTGTGGATGGCGCTGTCGCTGTGGGGAATCGGTCTGGCGGGGCGCGAACTGTATGGGCGCCGGCAGGGGCGGGTTGCCGTGATGGCGCTGATCGGCTGCGTAGGACTGATCATCTGGGGGCATCAACTCGCCCCCCAGGTACTGCTGGTCGCTGCGTTTTCCTGGCATGCCTTTGCCCTGGCGCACTCCACGCGTCGGCCGCTGATTGCCGGGGCCGTGCTGGGGATGGCGTGGCTGGTACTGCTGCTTGGCGCGACCTGGGGCGAGTTCCTGCTGGCCCTGGCATCGGCGGTGTTACTGTTGCTGTTCCGCCCCTGGCGGCGCGCGGTCTACGTGACCGCCCTGGTCACGGCGCTGGTGATATCGCTGCCGTTGTCCGCTGTGTGGGCGCTGTGGTTGCATCAGTTCAGCCCGGCGGCATTTGCCGCCTGGTGGCGATTCGATGCGTTGGGGCCATTCGGTGGGCTGGGTTCGTTGCAGTGGTTCCATAGCTTCGGTTTTTTCATTTCGACGGTGACCTGGTTTGCCTGGCCGGTGCTGCCGCTGGCGGTGTGGGGTGTGTGGAGCAACCGCAAGCAGTGGGCCAGCCCGGCGATCGCATTGCCGGGATCGATGGCGGCGTTGACCGCGCTATGGCTGGCTTGTGCCGGCGAGGTCCGCGATTATTCGTTGTTGCCATTGCTGGTCCCGCTGGCACTGCTGGCCACCGCGGGCATCGATGGGCTGCGGCGCGGCGCCGCGGCGGCGCTCAATTGGTTTGGCCTGATGACGTTCGGGGTGGGTACGCTGGCATTGTGGGCCTGCTGGTTCGCGCTGCATGTCGGCATGCCGCGGCGCCTGCATGCCTGGGTGGACGGCATGAACCCGGAGCACGTACCGACGATGGCGCTGCCGGGGGTGCTGTTTGCGCTGGCGCTGAGCGTGGCGTGGTGGTGTGTGATTTCGCGCAAGCGCCCATTGGGCCGGCTGGCGGTGACCAACTGGGCGTGCGGTGTCACCTTGCTCTGGGGCGTACTGATCGGGCTGTGGGAGCCCTGGCTGGATGAAACCAAGAGCTACCGGGAGGTCAGCGTTTCGCTGGCGGACGCCATGACGGCGCTGCCGGCCAGTTGCATCGACGTCAGCACGGCGCCGGATGCCATGGTGGTGTCGGTGGACTACTTCACCGCATTGCCCTTGCGGCGGGTGGCGATGACCGGATGTCGCTGGCAGATACGCCAGGGTACGCCGAGCGACGGGGATACGGTGGTCTGGCATGGCGGGCGCCGGGGCGATCAGGCCAGCGAGATGTTCTATCTACTGGACAAGAGCATCTCCAGCCCAAGGCCCTGACCCCGATCCTTTCCGGCGGAAGGATCGGGTGCCTGGATCAGGAATGCTCGGGATGCTCGTCCTGCTGGTGGGCGAGGGTATCGCGGCGGATGGCCCGGCGGACATAGACGCCGATAAAGACGGCCATGGCGATGATGAAGCCGATGGTAAACAGGCTGAGCAGGCCGATATCGGACATGAACAGGGTTTCGAACGGCGTGTTTTCCACGGTGCATCTCCTCTTGGAATGATGCCAAGAAGCATGCGGGTGCATATGTCGCCCAGCGTTGATCCATATCAATAGCGTTGTATGGCGGGTGATAACCGTTGCTTTGCTGAGACCCACCTGCGGGAAAGGTGGGGGTAGGCAGGCTGGCCCTGTTGGTCAAACCTGGCGTACGTGGGGCTTCTTTGGAAATGCGGCGCGTAGCAGGGCTGCGGCCAGGTTCAGGAAGGATGAGGGATGGCGTCGTAGACCACGGCCTGGTTCCGGCCATGGTGCTTGGCGTGATAGAGCGCCACGTCGGCGCGCTTGAGCAGATCGTCGATCAACTGGTCTTCCGGACGCAGGGCGCTGATGCCGATACTGCCGGTGAACTGGACGACCGTGCCGTCGCCCAGCACGATCCGGTGCGCTTCGATCTGGGTACGTACCCGTTCCGCTGCTGCCTGCGCCAGCTCCGGCGAGGTTTCGGGCAGCAGGGCGGTGAATTCCTCGCCTCCCATCCGCGCGACGATATCCACGTCGCGCAGGGCGCCGCCCAGTACCTTGGCCACGGCCTTGATCGCCATGTCGCCGACGTCATGCCCATAGCTGTCGTTGATGCGCTTGAAGTGATCGATATCCAGCATCAGCAGCGCCAGCGGCCGCTTGTAACGGCTGGCGCGCGCCAGCTCCTGGTTGGCCACTTCCATGAAGTAGGCGCGATTCGTCAGGCCCGACAGGCCATCGGTGGTGGCGCGGCGTTTCAGCTCGCCTTCCAGACGCTTGCGCTCGGTGATGTCGGAAATCCCGATCATCAGCGTGATTTCCTCGCCCACCGCCACGCTGGACATCGACAGGCTGGCCCAGAACGATTCGCCGCTCCACCGACGCATGCGCACTTCGATATTGCGAATGCCCTGCGCCTGCCCCACGGCTTGTAGCTGCTCGCGGAAATCTTCGCTGTTCAGGTAGAAATCCGCCGCGCGGAGCGAAAGGGCGCCCGCTTGCGGGATATCGAAGGTACGGGCGGCCTGCTGGTTGATGTAAGTGATGAAGCACTCGGGCAGTCGGGCCAGCACCAGCGCGACCGGAATGGTCTCGATCATCTGCCGGAAGCGCGATTCGCTGACGTTGAGGCGGCTTTCCTTCTGTTGCAGGTTGCGTGCCAGCCGGTGCGAGCGCCAGAAGAAATAAATCATCATCAAGGCCATCGCCAGCAACAGGCTGCCCCCGGTGAGGTAATACAGTGTGTTGTCGCGCCAGGTGGCCAGATAGTCGAGTGACGACATCCCCACGATGATGAAGAAGGGCGAACCGGTGATCTGACGATAGCTGACCAGGCGCGTGGCGCCGTTGGCGTGGCGGATCACGGTGAGTCCACCGGACAAGGCTCCGCTCTTGAGCTGTTGCAGCACGTCGGCTTCGGCCTTGAACGGCTCGTCGCCCTTGCCGGAGGCGCGCTGGGTGATGACGCTACCGCCTTCATCCACCAGCATCACGAAGCCGTGCCGGCCGAGGTCGAGGTTTTCCAGGACCTGATTGAAGTAAGCGGAGGGCACGCTGGCCGCCACCAGCCCGCCAAACGCGCCCTGGGGTGTTTCGTAACGTCTTGCCAGTAGCAAGCCGTCCTGGGTCTTGCCCGCTGTGCGGGCATAAAGGCGTTCGCGGTAGGGATCGTCGCGGACCTGATCCAGGTAGGCTCGGTCGAACGGCTGCATTGCGGTACCGATATCCAGTGCGCGATGCGACAGCACCCCGTCGGGGCCGATCAGCAGGATATTGTCGGCCTGCCGTACCAGCGTCAGCTTATCGAGCAGCAGGCTTTGCAGCGTTTTGTTGTGGGCTTCGCCCAGGCTCTCGCTGGCGACTTCCTCGGGGGTGATCCGGTCTTCGAGATCGCGCAGCACCAGATCGACTTCGCGCAGGGCGCTGCGCATCTGGGCTTCCAGAATCTGCGACAGATTGTCGGTACGCGCGCGCGCCTGCGCCACTTCCGCCTGATAGGAACTGCTCACCTGATAGCCCAGGATGGAAATCATCCCCAGGCCGAACAGCATGGCAAAGACGGTGATGGTGGTGGATTGGCGCGCGGACCAGATCATGAGCGGCTTTAGATTATCGTCGGGCTAATCGCGGAAGTTCTGGTATTGCAGGGGGAAGTCGTCGACCGACTTCTTCACCAGCGCGATCGTTTCCTGAAGGGTATCGCGTTTTGCCCCGGTTATGCGTACCGCATCGCCCTGGATGGCGGCCTGGACCTTGAGTTTCGAATCCTTGACCACGCGCACGATGCGCTTGGCCAGATCGCCCTCGATGCCGGTTTTCACGGTCAACGCCTGCTTGACCTTGTTGCCGGACACCTTTTCCACCTTGCCTTCATCCAGGCAGCGAATGTCCACGCCACGCTTGGTCAGCTTGTTGACCAGCACGTCCTTCACCTGATCGAGCTGGAAATCGCTGTCGGCAAAGGCGGTGAGTACCTTGTCCGCCTGTTCCACGCGCGCGTCCGAGCCCTTGAAGTCATAGCGGGTGCCGACTTCCTTGTTGGTCTGCTCGACCGCGTTGCGCACTTCGACTTCATCGATTTCGGAAACGATATCGAACGATGGCATGGCTTTGCTCCTTGGTTCTCACCACCTCTGGCGGCTGGCGTCGTTCAGTTCCGGCAGCGCTGGCAGGTCGGTCACGCCGAAATCGACGCCCAACTGGGCGAGCAGCGTGGTGAGCTGGCCGCGGTGGTGAATCTGATGGTTGAAGAAATGGATGACCAGCGCCCAGCCCGGCTGGGTCCGCTCGACACCGGTCATCACGCTTCTGAAGGTGAACGGCGCGGCCAGCCAGGATTCCGACAGGCCGTCGGTCCATGTTTCGATTCGGGCATCGAGGGCCTGGCGCTCGGCGCAAAGGGCGGGCCAGTCATCGATCTGTATGCTGGTACCCTCGGGGAGGGGGGCGGCGGTAAAGCGGGCCAGCCACATGGTATCGGCCCAGATCAGATGCTCCAGCGTGCCATGCACGGATTTGAAGAATGCCCCCAGGTCCGAGCGACGGGTGGTGTCGTCGAGCGCACCGCAAACGTCAAACAACCGCTGGTTCATCCAGCGGTTGTAGCAAGCCTGAAGCCGCGCGGCCGAGGGGTTCATCGCGCCCGCGTATCAGCCGAAATGGCAGACGTAGTGCAGCGTTTCCGTCACTTCGATCTCGAAGCTGGAATTGCCGGGCACATCGAACGATTGTCCGCCGCCGTAGGTCTTGCTTTCCGTTTCGCCGGCCAGCGTGACGCGGCATTGCCCGGCCAGCAGTTCCATGATTTCGGGCGCGCCGGTGTTGAACACCAGCTTGGCCGGCAGGATCACGCCGACGCTCTTGCGGGTGCCGTCGGCCTGGATCACGGTGTGGCTGACGCATTTGCCGTCGAAATAGACGTTGGCTTCCTTGATGACGGAAACGTTATCGAATTGGGACATGTGTTTTTCCAGTGAAAGGTGCTGTCGATCGCGTCGGCGTATTGTGCCGCGTTGTCTATTTTTGCAGCACTTCGGTCAGAACGGTTTTGACGATGAAGCCGAACATGCCGAAACCCAGCACGAAGAACAATACCAGCGTGCCGTACTTGCCCGCTTTCGAGTCCTTGGCCAGCTTGTAGATGATGAAACCCATATACACGATCAGCGCGGTGCAGAAGATCGAGACGGTAAGCGTGGTGAAGGTTTCTTCGGACATGTTCATGGTGCGGTGCCGGACGATGGGGAAGGGCGGTGCGACCCGAGTCGCACCGCACAGTGGTTAACGGCCCTTTCTGCCCGCGATGCGCATGCGCAACGCGTTCAGCTTGATGAAGCCGCCAGCATCGGCCTGGTTGTAGGCGCCGCCGTCATCGTCGAAGGTGGCGATGGTCTGGTCGAACAGGGTGTCCTTGGAATCGCGGGCCACCACCGATACGCCGCCCTTGTACAGCTTGAGGCGCACCCAGCCGTTGACGCGCTGCTGGGTATGGTCGATCAGGACCTGCAGGGCGCGGCGTTCCGGGCTCCACCAGTAGCCGTTGTAGATCAGCGAGGCATAGCGCGGCATCAGGTCGTCCTTCAGATGCGCCACTTCGCGATCCAGCGTGATCGATTCGATACCGCGGTGCGCCTTCAGCAGAATGGTGCCGCCCGGGGTTTCGTAGCAGCCACGGCTCTTCATCCCGACATAGCGGTTTTCCACCAGGTCCAGGCGGCCGATGCCGTGCTTGCCGCCCAGCTCGTTCAGCTTGGCCAGCACTTCGTGCGCCTTCAGGCGCACGCCGTTCACGGCAACCACATCGCCCTGCTCGAACTCGAGATCGATGAATTCGGGGGTATCCGGTGCGGCTTCGGGGCTGACCGTCCAGCGCCACATGCTTTCTTCCGCTTCCGCCTTCGGGTCTTCCAGGTGGCGGCCTTCGAAGCTGATGTGCAGCAGGTTGGCGTCCATGGAATACGGCGCGCCGCCATTCTTGTGCTTCATGTCGACCGGGATGTCATTGGCTTCGGCATAGGCCAGCAGCTTCTCGCGGGACAGCAGGTCCCACTCGCGCCACGGTGCGATCACCTTCACGCCCGGCATCAGCGCATAGGCGCCCAGTTCGAAGCGCACCTGGTCGTTACCCTTGCCGGTGGCGCCGTGGCTGATGGCATCGGCACCGGTTTCCTGGGCGATCTCGACCAGGCGCTTGGCGATCAGCGGACGCGCGATGGACGTGCCCAGCAGGTATTCGCCTTCGTAGACGGTGTTGGCGCGGAACATCGGGAACACGAAGTCGCGCACGAACTCCTCGCGCACGTCGTCGATGTAGATGTTCTCAGGCTTGATGCCGAACTTCAGCGCCTTGTCGCGCGCGGGGTCGAGTTCCTCGCCCTGGCCCAAGTCGGCGGTGAAGGTGACCACTTCGCAGCCATAGGTATCCTGCAACCACTTCAGGATCACGGAAGTATCGAGGCCGCCGGAATAGGCGAGGACGACTTTCTTAACGTCAGACATGGTATTCCTCAAATTTGAAAAGCCAGTATGTTCCTGCGATCGGCGCGACTGGCGCTGCGCCAACCCGGTAAGCGGTGGTTAGCGGCTGGTGGCGAGCCTGATGCCAAAACTGACGAACAACAGCCCCGTCAGTCTTGCGGCCAGACCCGCCAGCCATCGTCGTTGCGCCAGCCGTTGCACGATGCGGCTGCCGGCAAGGATCAGCACGCTCAGGTAGCTCATGCTGGTGATCTGCACGATCAGGCCCAGCGCGACAAAGGTCACGGCCACATGGGGGTAGCCGGGATCGACGAACTGGGGGAAGAAAGCCATGAAGAACAGGATGGCCTTGACGTTCACCAGCGAGATGCCCAGTGCCTGCCGGAAGGCATGGCCAGACCCGGCCGCCTGCGGTGCCGGCGCCGCTGCGCCGCCCCGGGAGCACAGCAGTTTCAGCCCCAGCCAGGCCAGATAGGCCGCGCCGGCATAACGCACGAAATCGAACGCCACCGGATAGGCATGCATCAGCGAGGCCACGCCCAGCGCGGCAGCGGTCATCAGCACCAGGTCGCCGGCGAACACACCGCCAGCGGCGGCGAATCCCCTGCGCTGACCATGGCGGCCGGCCGTGGAGAGCACGCACAGCGAATTCGGCCCTGGGGTCAGGACAATGACCACGGTGCCGATCAGATAGGTAGCGAGATCGCTGATCCCAAGCAGGCTCACTGGCGCGTCAATCCTCGATCTTGCCGAGCAGCAGGTATTCCATCACTGCCTTCTGGGTATGCATGCGGTTCTCCGCTTCATCCCAGACCAGCGATTGCGGGCCATCGATCACTTCGGGATCGACTTCCTCGCCACGGTGCGCGGGCAGGCAATGCATGAAGACCGCGTCGGCCTTGGCTTGCAGCATCACCTTCTCGTTGACGCGGTAATTGATGAAATCCTTCTTGCGCTGGAGCGTCTCGCGCTCGTAGCCCATCGATACGCTCACATCGGTGGTGACGATATCGGCATTGCGCGCGGCCTGGTATGGATCGTAGAACTGCTCGAAGTGATCGGCGCCATAGGCCTCGTCGCCCAGCAGCGTCATTTCATAGCCGCGCGGGCAGGCCAGGTTCAGTTTGAAATCGAAAATGCGCGCGGCTTGCAGCCAGGTGCGGCTGACGTTGTTGGAGTCGCCGATCCAGGCCACCGTCTTGCCGGTGATGGGACCGCGATGTTCGATATAGGTGAAGATATCCGCCATGATCTGGCAGGGATGGTATTCGTTGGTGAGGCCGTTGATGACCGGCACCTTGGAGTTCTCGGCGAAGCGTTCGATGATGGTCTGCTCGTAGGTGCGGACCATCACGATATCGACCATGCGGCTGATGACCTGCGCCACGTCTTCTATCGGTTCGCCACGGCCGAGCTGGGTATCCTTGGACTGCATGAACATTGCGTGGCCGCCGAATTGCGCCATGCCTGCCTCGAACGACACCCGGGTGCGGGTGGACGATTTCTCGAAGATCATGCCGAGGACACGTCCCCGGAACGGCTGGTAAAGCTCACCGGCCTTGTGCAGTGCCTTGAGCTTGACGGTGCGTTCGAACAGGTAATCGTATTCCTCGCGGGTGAAATCCGTGAACTTCAGGTAGTGGCGCATAGGGGGTGCTGGCCGGGCGCTGACGTGCCGCAGGCTACTCTCTTGTAAAAACGACCATTATTCAGTTGGCGGGGGGCGGCTGGCAAGTGCCGGAAAGTGCCCGGTTTCTTTTTTCGCGCGGTGCAACAAGGCGAGTGATATACTCCGGCTGTCTTTGCCAGGACACTCCGCACCAGCCCGCCTCGTCATGATCTGCAATCCATACGAAATCATCATCCAGGGTCTTACCAGCAACGGTCGCGAATTCCGGCCCAGCGATTGGGCGGAACGTCTCTCCGGCATCCTCTCCACCTTCGGTTTCGATCAAAAGCTTTCCTATGCGCCTTACGTGCGGCCCATGGTCCACGAGAACGTGCGCTGCGTGGCGGTGGACAAGCAACTGGAAAAAATCGATCCGCGTGTCTTCGATTTCATCATGACTTTCGCGCGTGACAACGATCTACGCATCGTCGATTGCCGCACCTTGCTGAGCCAATACCAGCAGCCTTCCGCATAAGCATTGGCTGATGGCCATCCATTCCGATTGCCGCCCGTCAATGTTGCGACTCTTCTGATTACCGCATTGCACAATGCCGCCTATGCTTACTGACAATACCTGTCGCCGAGGGTGATGGGGTGTGTCTCTAAGTTTTTATTCACCGGAGGATTTCCAGCATGCGTCTTAAGGATAAGGTAACCATCATTACCGGCGGTGCCAGCGGCATCGGTCTTGCAACCGCCCAGAAATTTGCTGCCGAAGGCGCCAAGGTCGTGGTCTGCGACGTGAATCAGAATGGTGTCGACCAGGTTGTTTCTGGCCTGGCGGCAACCGGCGCAACGGTGGCCGGCTATCTGGTGGATGTCACCAACAAGGACCAGATTGCTTCCATGGTTGCTGACGTGAAGGCAAAGTTCGGCCGCATCGACGTGCTGGTCAATAACGCCGGCATCACCGCCGACGCCCAGTTCGTGAAGATGACCGAAGAGCAATTCGACCGCGTCATCGACATCAACCTGAAGGGTACTTACAACTGTGCCCGCGCCGTGATCGACACCATGGTCGAGCAGGGCAGTGGCGTGTTGCTGAATGCTTCTTCCGTGGTGGGCGTGTATGGCAACTTCGGCCAGACCAACTATGCCGCCACCAAGTTCGGCGTGATCGGCATGGTGAAGACCTGGTCCAAGGAACTGGGCAAGAAGGGCATCCGCGCCAACGCCGTGTGCCCCGGCTTCGTGGCCACCCCGATGGTCAAGGCCATGCCGGAAAAGGTGATCCAGGCCATGGAAGAACGCGTGCCGATGCGCCGCCTGGCCCAGCCGGAGGAAATCGCCAACGTCTACGCCTTCCTCGCGTCCGACGAAGCCAGCTATATCAATGGCGCTGCCATTGAAGTCACCGGTGGCGTGACGCTGTAACCGGCCACCTCCCAACAAAAAACCCCGGTTCCGAACCGGGGTTTTTTGTTGGGCAGCGCCGCCGCACGGAATCAGCCGGCGCGGGCGCGGCCTTCCCACTGGATCTTCCAGGCGCCATCTTCTTCCTGCCAGTACAGGCGTTTACGCATCTGGTTGTTCACCTTGTCGCTGCGGTAATCCTGGTCGAACGTGGCGACCCAGGTGGCGTTCTCGCCCGAGGTGCTGAAAATGCTGACCTGGCCCAGCGAAATCTTGCTCCAGGAACGCCCTGCGTTGACGGCCAGTTTCTGCTTTTGCCAGCTGGCCAGCGTTTTGCCGTCCTGATCGGTGAAGCGATCGCCATAGAAGGACAGGTAGCGTTCCGTATCCACCGATTCCCACGCGGTACGCCAGGATTCCAGCCGTGCTAGCGCACTGGCCCGGCGCGCGTCCCAACTGGCCCGGTCCAGCCATTCCACGCGGGTGACATTCACCACCGGCGTGCTGCCCGGCGAGAGCTGGCGCGCCAGCGCGGTCATGTCCTCGTTCGTCAGCGCCACGCAGCCATTGGAGGCCAGCGGCGCACGAGAATAGGTGTCGTACGGCACGCCGTGCAGCCAGATACCATGTCCGGTGCGGCCTTCGCGGCGATCCAGCTCGTTCGGATAGGAAATCGGCCACGCACCCACGCCATACAGCGATGCGGCGTCGCCGTAGATCTTATCCAGTTGCGGCCGCGACATATGGCTGGTCACGAAATACACGCCCAGCGGCGTGCGCTGATCGCCTTCCTTGTTCTTGTCGGTGCCCAGCTTGCCGATGGTGACGTAATAATCGGTCACGTAAGTGGGAACGCCGTCCACGTTCTTGAACAGGTAGGCGCGCGCGGCGCTGGTATCGACCACCACGGCGTGCGTCTGGGCGGGCGACAGCACCAGCAGTTGTGCCGGCAGGCGGTCGCTCGGTGGTGGCGCGACATGGCGCAGCAGGCGCATCTGCGCCTCGCGCTTCAGGTCATCCAGCCGATCGCGTGGCGCATCGACGGCGGCGCCGCCCAGGCTGGCCAGCGGCGCGGCACGCATCGCGTACAGGTCGGCTGACACCAGGTGCGCCAGGTTGTAGTTGGGCTCCTTCACCAGCAGCGCGTCGATGGTGGCGCGCGCATCGGCCATCCGGCCTTGCCGCACCGCGTCGATGGCCGCGACGATCATCTGCTCCGGCGAGCCGGACATCACCCTGCCTGGCTGCTCGAACACGGGGATGTGCTGCTGCGGCCACGGCGGCGTCAGACGAGGCTGCGCCGCCGGGGTGAAGAACAGCAACAGGACCAGACAGAGCGAAAACTTGGCCCAGGGCATGACACGCTTCTTCACTTAGGTTCGTTCCTCGCGAATCAGCCAGCGACCGCCGGTTTTTTCCAGCACCAGCGTCTTGCCCGTCGTGCTCGACAACCGGTCGGATTTATAGCTCTGACGGAACTTGACCACCGCCACGTCATCGCCCTCGAAGGTGACCTGGACACCGCTCAGTTTCACTTCGATGTACTTCGGCCCGACGACGCGCGGACGGCGTTCGTTGGCCCAGTCGGTGAAGCGCTGGCCGCCTGGCGCGTTGAACTTGCGCGAGTACGCGGCAAGGTAGGCATCGAAGTCACGGCGCGACCAGGCCTTGGCCCAGGTCTCCACTGCGTCGATCACCCGCTGGCGTTCGCGTTCGGCGGCATCCACCTGCACCGGGGTGGGCGTCGGGGTGGGAACCGGTGTCGGCACCGGCGTGGCGACCGGCTTCGGTGTCGGCGTTGGCGTCGGTTTGGGCGTCGGGGTCGGCTTGGGCGTGGGGGTCGGTGTCGGC
Organism: Chitiniphilus eburneus; assembly: GCF_005048205.1. Classification (GTDB taxonomy): domain Bacteria; phylum Pseudomonadota; class Gammaproteobacteria; order Burkholderiales; family Chitinibacteraceae; genus Chitiniphilus; species Chitiniphilus eburneus. The sequence continues at coordinate 48,649 of NZ_SUMF01000008.1, read as the reverse complement.
TGCGCGGTGGGTGTCGGCACCTTGGTGGGGGCCGCCGCGCGTGTCGGGGTGGGGCGAGGGGCGGGCGTCGCGGCCTGCGCCACCTGGCGGGCCACCGGCTGCGCCAGCGCGCCGCTGCTGAACAACTCGCGTACCAGCGTCAGCTTGGTCTGGACCTGGCGGTTCTGACCTTCCAGTTGCAGGGCTTTGTCATAGGCTTGCGAGGCCAGCCGCGCATACAGGTCGCCCAGGTTCTCGTGCGCGATGGCGTAGCTGGGGTTGGTCTGGATCGCCAGTTGCAGCGCGGCCCGCGATTTATCCAGTTGATTCTGTTGCGCGTACAACACAGCCAGGTTGTTGTAGGGCTCGGGTAGTTGGGGGTAGTCCTCGGACAAGCCAGTAAAAGCCTTGATCGCCTCGTTGGTCCGCCCCAGCTCGGTCAGCGTCAGGCCGCGCAGGAAACGCACCTGTGCATCCTTCGGGTTGCGCGTCAGGTAACGGTCGGCACGGTCCAGGGCCGCATTGAATTCACGTGCCTGGACCAGGTGGCGGATGTCGTCGACCTCGCCGGCGGTGGCGGTGCCACAGGCGATCAGGATGACCAGAGGGAGCAACGCTCGGCGAAAAATCATGTAATGGCGGTTCCGTATCTGGAGAGAATGCCGCAGTGCAACGAAAGGACCGTCGGCCCCCGCGCGTGACTATCGTGCGTAAACTCGCGAATTCTAGCAAAACCCCGTCGAAAACGTCCCATGAACCTGCCCCCTGGTTTGATTTCCCCACTATTGCTGGTGGCTTCCAACATTTTCATGACATTCGCATGGTATGGCCATCTGAAAAACATGAGCACCAAGGCCTGGTGGATGGCCGCATTGGTGTCGTGGGGCATTGCATTGTTCGAATATCTGTTGCAGGTCCCGGCCAATCGCATCGGCTATGGCGTGTATTCCCTGGCGCAGTTGAAGATCATGCAGGAGGTCATCACGCTGTCGGTGTTCCTGCCGTTCGCCATGTTCTACATGGGCCAGCCATTCAAGCTCGATTACCTCTGGGCGGGGCTGTGCCTCGTCGGCGCCGTTTATTTCATGTTCCGGGGCTGAACGCGTCGCCGTCCTACGCGCCGCCGCGCCACTCTCCTATGGCCTGCGGCGCACGCGCCGGCAACACTGGAGGCCATGCCCAGCCGGAGTGTTGCCATGCCGCTACAGCCCCAACCCCCTCGCCATCCCGCCGAAGCCCAGCGCGATCTGACCGAATCGCAGCGGGTGGAGGAATCCAGCGGCGAGCCGGCCGCTGAGCCACCGCCGCGCCAGGCGCCTTTCGATCACGATACCGGCAAGCTTCATTCCCCACAGTGAGGCATGCCATGGCGGAGCAGAAATGGCCTGACCGGCTATGGCTGGTGCGCCACGGCCAGAGCGCGGGCAATGTAGCGCGCGACGCGGCCGAAGCGGCGCAGTTACCGATGATCGACATTGCCGAGCGCGATATGGACGTGCCGCTGTCGGACCTGGGGCGCCGGCAGGCGTGGGCGCTGGGCGAGTGGTTCGGCGCCCTGTCGCATGCCGAGCGGCCCAGCGTGGTGCTGACATCGCCCTATCTGCGCGCCATACAGAGCGCCCGGTTGTTGCTGGAAGGCGCCGGCATGCCCGAATCCGAGTTGACGTTGCGCCACGACGAACGCCTGCGCGAAAAGGAATTCGGCCTGACAGACCGGCTGACCAAGGCCGGCATCGCCGCACGTTACCCGGAGCTGGCGGAACAGCGCGCCCACGTCGGCAAGTTCTACTTCCGCCCGCCGGGGGGCGAAAGCTGGTGCGACGTGATCCTGCGGTTGCGCAGCGTGCTGGAAATGGTAGTGCGCGAATACCGTGGCGAGCGCGTGCTGATCGTTGGCCATCAGGTCATCGTCAACTGCTTCCGTTACCTGCTCGAACGCCTGGACGAGCGCCAGATCCTCGACATCGACCGCCGGGCCGACGTGCCCAACTGTTCGGTCACCAGTTACCGCTTCGATCCCGCGCTGGGCCGTACCGGCAAGCTGGTGCTCGATCAGGTGAACTTCATCGCGCCGCTGGCCGAGGCCCGCGCCCCGATTACCGCCGAACCGGATGCCCCGGTCGCACCCAAACCATGAATGCGCGCCTGAACCCGCTGGACGATGCCGCGCTGTTGCGCTGGCCGTTGCCGATGCCCGATCCCGATGGTGACAAGGAGTCGCGTGGGCATGTGCTGGTGGTTGGCGGTTCGCCGGAAATGCCGGGCGCGGCGATGCTGGCGGCCACGGCGGCGTTGCGGGCCGGCGCCGGCAAGCTCTCGGTGGCGACCGGCGAAAGCGTGGCGCAACTGGTGGCCGCCACCTTGCCGGAATCGCGCGTGGTGGCATTGCCCGAAACCGCTGCGGGCGGCCTGGCGCCCGAAGGCGCTGCCTTGCTCGCGCCGCTGGCGCGCAAGCTCGACGCGGTGCTGATCGGCCCCGGCATGCAGGATGAAGTCGCAGCCAGTGCGTTCGTCCGCGCCGCGTTGTCCCACTTGCCGGCCTTACCGCTGGTACTCGATGCCTGCGCCATGGCGGTGGTGCGGGGAGAGCCGTTGGCGCGCCCGCTATTGCTGACCCCGCATGCCGGTGAAATGGCCCACCTCACCGGCGTCGAAAAGACCGCGCTCCAGGCCGATTCGCTGGCCGCCGCGCGCTCGGCAGCCGCCTGCTGGCAGGCGATCGTCGCCTTCAAGGGCGCCATTACCCATATCGCGCGGCCGGATGGCACAGCGTGGCGACACGAGGGCGGCAATATCGGCCTGGGCGTGTCGGGATCCGGGGATGTACTCGCCGGCGTGATCGTCGGCCTGATCGCCCGGGGCGCTTCGCTGGAGCAGGCGGCCGCCTGGGGTGTCGCGCTGCACGCCCGGGCGGGCGAGGCCCTGGCGTCGCGCCTGGGGCCGCTGGGCTATCTCGCGCGGGAAATCGCCGACGAGATTCCCCGCCGCATGGCGCTGTTCTGCCGCTGAATCCGGGTTTTCATCCGCGTTGCCGTTCCGGTTCGTCGTGGATCTTGCCTGTCACGTGTTCGATCACGTCGTCCAGTTTTTCATGCGTGGCGGCGGCGATCTGCGCGTATTCCTGCTTCAGCTCGGCCAGTTCGCGATCATCCATTTCCTCGGCGCGCATCATGTGATTGCGCGCGCCGTGCACGGCGCGGATCAATTCGTCCAGCTTGAGCTGCAAGGCTTGCGTGTCGCGGTTCTGCGTGTGCTGGATCAGGAACACCATCAGGAAGGTGACGATGGTGGTGCCGGTGTTGATGATCAGTTGCCAGGTATTGGAAAAATGGAACAGCGGTCCGGTCACCAGCCAGACGCCCACCAGCGCCACGGCCAGCAGAAAGATGCCCGGGCTGCCCGCGGCACAGGCGGCCCACTGGGCGAAACGGCTGAAATGACGATTGATGTCCGGCATGGCGGGTTCCTTTTTTTGTGGTCATGGGCGGCGGCGCGCGGCATCCGTCAGCACGTCGCGCATCGCGGTGGTCAGGCGTTGGCGGGATGAGTCGTACTCAGCCCAGGGGTCGTCGGTGTCGCGCAGCCGGGCGGCCAGGTTGTCGATATTGAAATGCGCCGATTCGATGCCGTGGTCCAGTTCCTCCCAGAACAGCGGTGTCGCTACCGGCGCGCCCGGTCGTGCGCGGGTGGAGAACGCCGCCACCGCCGTGGCGCCCAGGCTGTTGCGCAGATAGTCGATGAAGATCTTTCCGCCCCGCCGGCTCTTGGCAAGCTTGGTGGTGAAGCGCTGCGGGATTTCGGCGGCTAGGTGCTCCGCGACGCCGCGCGCAAAGGCCTTGGCCTCGTTCCAGCCTGGCCCGCGTACCAGCGGCACTTCCACATGCAGCCCTTTTCCGCCGGTGGTCTTCAGGAAGCTGCGCAGGCCCAGTTCCTCCAGGAAGCCGCGCGTGAGTTGCGCCGCTTCCCTGACCCGGGCCCACGGTACGTCCGGCGCGGGGTCGAGGTCGAAGATCAGCCGGTCCGGCTGCGTGGGCGCGTTGCCGCGCGCACCCCAGGTGTGGAATTCCATCACGCCGAACTGCACCAGCGAAATCAAGGCTTCCAGGTCGTTCACCATCATGTAGGTGGCCGATTCGCCATCGCCGGTGGGGACGGTCACCGCGTTGACGCTGTCGGGTAGTGCATCGCCCAGGTGCTTCTGGAAGAAGCAGCCATGGGTGGCGCCCTGCGGGCAGCGCACCAGCGACAGCGGGCGGTTTTTCAGGTGCGGCAGGATATGGTTCGCCACGCGCTCGTAGTAGCGGGCCAGGTCCAGCTTGGTGAGATCGCCTTCGGCATAGACGATGCGCGACGGGTGCGTGATGGTCACGCCCGCGACCACGTCGTCGGTTCGCGCCGGGCCCTTGGTACGCTGTTCCACTGGCTGCTGGCGCGCCGCGGTACGTGTTCGCCGGGGGGCTGGTGGCAGCGGCTGCGCTGTTTCGCGAGTGATCGTGGCCGGCGGTTTGTCTTCGCGCAGGCCGATGAAGGCGGCCTGGCGCAACAGACCCTGTTCGGTCCAGTCGGCGAAGCGCACTTCGGCCACCAGCGTGGGCTTGACCCAATGTGCACCTGCCGCTTCGCGTCCGCGCGGCGGGTTGTCGAACGGCGCCTGACGTTGCTTCAATGGTTTGAGACGCGCGGCCAGCGTGGCCAGCGTGGCTTCGTTGAAGCCGGTGCCCACGCGGCCGGCGTAGACCAGGCGGCCCTCCGCGTCGTGCACGCCCAGCAGCAGCGCGCCGAAGCCGTTGCGGCTGCCGCTCGGCTCGGTGTAGCCGCCGATGACGAACTCCTGGCGCTGGCTGCATTTCACCTTCAGCCAGTTGCGGGTGCGCGCGGCGGCATAGGGCGCGTCAGCGCGTTTGACCACCACGCCTTCCAGGCCGTGCTGGCAGGCGTGGTGGAACACGTCGCCCAACTGGCCATCGATATGGTCGCTGTACCGCAAGGGGCTGGCATCGCCGGCCAGGCGCAGCAGGCGTTGCAGGCGGCGCTTGCGTTCGAGTTGCGGGCGTTCGCGCTGGTCCTCGCCTTTCAGGTAAAGCAGGTCGAACAGGTAATAAAGCAGGCGCGCGGGCTTGCCGCCTTCGGCAAACGCATTCTGCAGGGCCTGGAAGCTGATCCGGCCCTGCGTGTCGATGGCGACCACTTCGCCGTCCAGCCAGCTATTGCGGGTGCCCAGTGCTGCCACGGCCTGCGCGATGTCGGGCATGCGTCGGGTCCAGTCGTTGCCGTTGCGGCTGAAGAGGGCGACTTCGCCGTCGCCATTCACCCGCGCCAGGATACGGTAGCCATCGTATTTCACTTCGGCCAGCCAGCCCTCGCCCGACGGGGCCTGCGCCACCAGGCTGGCCAGTTGTGGTTGCAGCATCACCGGCAGCGTCGACGCCGATTTGCGCGGCGCGCGGCGCGGCCGGGCGCGATCCGGCCCGGTTTCGGCGCGCGGCGGCAGGCGCGGATGCAGGCCCTTCACGCTTTCAGGGCGCAGTTCGGTGATCTCGGCGTCGGGGCCATGGCGGGCCTCGTCGTCGTCGCTCTTGATCAGCAGCCAGTTTTCCTGCTTTTCGCCCTCGCGCGGCGCCATGCGCACCAGCGACCACTGGCCCGACAGCTTGTCGCCATCCAGCGTGAAGCGCAGGTGGCCCTTGCGATAGTCCGCCACCGGGTCACCCAGCGGTGTCCAGATGCCGCGATCCCACAGCAGCACGCTGCCGGCGCCATACTGGCGGGGCGGGATGGTGCCTTCGAAATCGCCGTAGTCCAGCGGGTGATCCTCCACCTGCACCGCCAGCCGCTTTTCGTGGGGGTCGAGGCTCGGTCCCTTGGGCACGGCCCAGCTTTTGAGCGTGCCTTCCAGCTCCAGCCGAAAGTCGTAGTGCAAGCGCCGTGCCGCATGCTTCTGCACGAAAAAGGCCAACCGTTCCGCGGGCTGGGCGACGGTGCCGCGCGGCTCGGGGGTCTGGGCGAAGTCCCGTTTTTGCCAATAGCGTTCCAGGCTCATGCGGCGCTCCCTGTCACGCACGTTTGCGTTGTTGGCGTTCGGCACCGGCCCTGGCCTGAGGCGACTTGCGGCGCGGGGCGGGTTTGGCCGGCCGGGGGGCGTCGCGGCCCGCGATGCTCTGTTTGAGCAAGGCCATCAGGTCCACCACGTTGTCGGCCGCGGGCGCGGTGTCGTCGTCGGTCTGCGCCGGGGCTGCGATGGCATGCGTCTGCTTGCTGCGTACCTTGCGGTCGATCAACGCCAGCACATCGTCGCGATAGGTGTCGTGGTACTGCTCGGGGCGCCAGGCTTCACTCATGCTTTCCACCAGCGAGAGCGCCATCTTCACTTCGCGCTCGGCGACGCCGGCGGCCTTGAGGTCGGCGTCGGGCAGGGGCAATTGCCCGCTGTCGCGCAACTCGTGCCGGTAGCGCAGCGTGTTGAGCAGCAGCACGTCGCCCACCGGCATCAGCGCGGCCAGGTGCTGGCGAGTGCGGATCACCACCTGGCCGATGCCCACCTTGTCGGCGCGACGCAGCGTTTCGCGCAACAGCGCGTACACCTTGGTGCCGCCACGCGTGGGGGCGAGGTAATACGGTTGCTCGAAATAGACGGGGCCGATGTCGGCGGCGGGCACGAAGGCGATCAGGTCCACGGTCTGCGTGGCCTTGACGTTGGCCGACTTCAGTTCGTCCTCGGTCAGCACCACGTATTGGTCTTCTTCGTACTCGTAGCCTTTGACGATCTGCTCGCGCGGCACTTCCTTTTCGGTGCGTTTGTTCACCCGCCGATAGCCGACCGGCGCGAAGTCGCGGCGGTCGAGCAGGGTGAGGTCCAGCTCATCGCGCTGTTCGGCTGGAAACAGCTCCACCGGGATATGGATGAGGCCGAAGCTGATCGCGCCTTTCCACAATGCGCGCGCCATGGGGAAACTCCATCGATACGTACCGTTGGGTTTCCAGCAGCTTTCGTGCCACGGCGCCAGCCATGATTCGGTGCGGTGCCGGCCGGTGGCGCGGTAGGTTTTACACCGCCGCGCGCAAACGCTGCATGGGCAGTACCGTGTTTCGGCAATATTCGGCGCGAGCGATCTGTCTAGAATGAGAGGGTTTGTCCGCCTATACGAGAACAGAAGCCATGCAGATCACCGTCGTCGAGCATCCGCTCGTCCAACACAAGCTCGCGTTGTTGCGCGAGGAGGATGTCAGCACCAACAAGTTTCGCCTGCTGACCGAGGAACTGGCCCGTTTGCTGGCCTACGAGGCCACGCGCGATCTCAAGCTGGAGACGAAGACCATCCAGGGCTGGTGCGGCGCCGTGGAGGTGCAGAAGATCAAGGGCAAGAAGCTGACGGTGGTGCCGATCCTGCGCGCTGGCCTGGGCATGCTCAATGGCGTGCTCGACCTGGTGCCGTCGGCCAAGATCAGCGTGGTCGGCCTGGCGCGCAACGAGGAAACCCTGCAACCGGAACCGTACTTCGAGAAGTTCGTCGGCAAGCTGGATGACCGGCTGGCACTGATCATCGACCCGATGCTGGCCACCGGCGGCTCGATGGTCGCCACCATCGACATGCTCAAGCGCAAGGGGTGCCAGCAGATCAAGGCCATCGTCATGGTTGCCGCGCCCGAAGGGGTGAAGCTGGTGAACGAGCGCCACCCGGACGTGCAGATTTATGCCGCCTCGCTCGACAGCCATCTGAACGAGCAGGGCTACATCATTCCGGGGCTGGGTGACGCGGGCGACAAGATTTTCGGGACGAAATGACCGTCCAGGCGTCGCGGGCCGGACGTCGCCGCCGGGGGGCGGCGGCGCGCTAGGGCGTGTCATCCAATGTTTCACGACAGCGTTCGGTGCAGTTCGGGATGCCGTGCCAGGAGCTGGACGCGCGGCGGTATGGATACCGCAAGCGGCCGGCGACGCCGCGTGGCGCCCGAAATGCGCTGAACCCGTAGGGCTGGGCCGAAAAAACACCCTCCACTGCGTTGCACTCCTTGCCAATAACCGGTTATTGGCTGCGTCATGCGCCTGGTGCCTAGTGCTTTTTCGGCCCAGCGCTGCCGCGAAACATTGGATGACACGCCCTAAGGCACGACAGGGCATTCCAACAACATCAATCACATCAAACAGGGGAGTCGAGATGTTCGCAACATTGAAAACGGCGATTTCGGGGGCGCAGATTCTGTTCGTCGCCTTTGGCGCGCTGGTACTGGTGCCGTTGCTCACGGGGTTGAACCCGGCAATGGCGTTGCTGGGCGCGGGCGTGGGCACGCTGGTGTTCCAGTTGCTGACCGGGCGGCAGGTGCCGATTTTCCTCGGCTCGTCGTTCGCCTTCATCGCGCCGATCATCGTCGCGATGCACACCTGGGGCCAGGCGGCCACGCAGTTCGGGCTGTTCTGTGCCGGCTTCATGTATTTCGTGATCGCGGCACTGATCAAGTGGCGCGGCATGGGCTTCATCCACAAGCTGCTGCCGCCGGTGGTGATCGGCCCGGTGATCATCGTCATCGGCCTGTCCGTGGCGGTGGCCGCGTCGGGCATGGCGATGGGGCAGGGTGGCGGCAAGCAACTGGTGCCGTACGAAACATCGATGCTGCTGGCGGGTATTTCGCTGGCGACCACCATTGTGGTGGCGGTGTTCGCCGGTGGCATGTTGCGGCTGGTGCCCATCCTGTCCGGTGTGATCGTCGGCTACGTGGTGGCCGCGTTGCTGGGCGTGGTCGATTTCTCCGGCATTGCCGCCGCGCCGTGGTTTGCCGCGCCGGCCTGGGTCAAGCCCGAGGTGAGCTGGGCCGCCGCGCTGTTCCTGTTGCCGGTGGCGATCGCCCCGACCATCGAACACATCGGTGCCGTGATGGCGGTGGGCAAGGTCACCGGGCAGGACTACACGGTCAAGCCCGGCCTGCATCGCACCCTGTCGGGCGATGGCATCGGCGTGTGTTTCGCCGGCCTGATCGGCGGCCCGCCCATCACCACGTACTCCGAGGTGACCGGCGCGCTGATGATCACGCGTAACTTCAACCCGGTGATCATGAGCTGGGCAGCGGTGCTGGCGGTGATCCTGGCGTTCTTCGGCAAGTTCAATGCGGTCCTGACGTCGATTCCGCTGCCGGTGATGGGCGGGATCATGGTGCTGCTGTTCGGTACCATCGCCAGCATCGGCCTGAAAACGCTGATCGACGCCAAGGTGGACCTGATGGCGCCGCGCAATCTGGTGATCGTCGCGGTGGTGCTCACCTGCGGCATCGGCGGGCTGACGCTCAACCTGGGCGGCTTCAGCCTGGCTGGCGTGGGGCTGGTGAGCGTGCTGGCGATCCTGCTCAACCTGATCCTGCCGGCGGACAAGCATCACGAAGGCATTGTCGAAGGCCAGGACATCTAGGCTCGGCAACAACATATGAAAGCCGCCCCTCGGGGCGGCTTTTTCTTGGGTGCCCGGCGCCCGGCCTGCGCGTTCAGCGGCCCAGCATCGGCAGCAGGATCAGGATACTGAGGATGGCCCAGCTTCCGGCGCCGATCCACATCACCAGATAGGTCATGTCGCGCACATCGTCGCGGCGCTCGTGGCCGGCCATGGTCGGCACGCCGTGATAGACCAGCGCGCACGCGGCCAGCAGGCCCAGCACCGCGCAGACGATGTTGAAGGTCAGGTTGGGCACGAACAGCGTCAGCGACGACAGCCACATCGGCACGGCGGCGACGGCCGCCAGCAGGTAGCCGCCGTCGTAGCTGTTGTCCACCGCCTGCCGCAAGGCAAGCTGGTGGATCACCCAGCCCATCAGCGTCACCGTGCCCAGCTCGGCCGCGAGGAAGACACCCGCCAGCAGCAGCCAGCCGCCTTCGGAAAGCAGCGGCGCGTAATAACTGCCATACATGGTGCCGGCATACAGGATCATGAAGGCGGGAATCATCGACAGCGGCAATACCAGCTTGTAGAACACCGCCTTGCGATCCGGGTGGGCCGCGACGAGCTGGTCCCAGCCTTCGTGGTAGGACACGAACATCTGTGAATAGTCAGCCAGTTTCATGGATCGACTCCTGGACAAGGCCCGCCAGGCACGGGGCGAGGCATGGCGGTGAGGCTCCCTGATCCACCGTTGCGCCGCACGGGGCCGTGGCGTCGCTCGGCATGTGGCTTTGAACTGTTGTTTAGACTGAATCGCATTTGCAAATTCAGCTGGCATGACCAACGGCGCGGGAGGCTCCGCCGCGGGCTTTCCGCTACAATCGCATTCTTTCGAATCGTCTCCGCTTACCCCATGAGCAACGAAGCACCGGCCAGCAATTTCATCCGCCACATCATCGAATCCGACCTTGCCAGCGGCAAGCGCAGCGAAGTGGTCACCCGATTCCCGCCGGAGCCCAATGGCTACCTGCACATCGGCCACGTCAAAGCGATCAATATCAACTTTGGCCTGGCGCAGGATTTCCAGGGCAACTGCAACCTGCGCATGGACGACACCAATCCCGAGAAGGAAGAGGACGAATACGTCCACGCCATCCAGGAGGACGTGCAATGGCTGGGCTTCGAATGGCAGGGCGAGACGCGCTTTGCGTCCGATTACTTCCAGCAGCTCTATGACTACGCCGAGGAACTGATCCAGGCGGGCAAGGCGTTCGTCTGCGAACTCACACCCGAGGCAATGCGCGAGTACCGTGGCGATTTCGTCAAGCCGGGCAAGGACAGCCCGTACCGCAACCGCAGCGTGGCGGAGAACCTGGACCTGTTCCGCCGCATGAAGGCCGGCGAGTTCCCCGATGGCAGCCGTACCTTGCGGCTGAAGATAGACATGGGCTCGCCCAACCTGAACCTGCGCGATCCGGTGATCTACCGGATCAAGCGCGCGCATCACCATCGCACCGGCGACGATTGGTGCATCTACCCGATGTACGACTACACGCACTGCATCTCGGATGCGCTGGAAGGCATCACCCACAGCCTGTGCTCGCTGGAGTTCGAAGACCACCGCCCGCTGTACGACTGGGTGCTGGACAACATCACCATCCCCGCGCACCCGCAGCAGATCGAATTCTCGCGGCTGGAGTTGCTCTACACCATCACCTCCAAGCGCAAGCTGATGCAATTGGTGCGCGAAGGGCTGGTCAGCGGCTGGGACGATCCGCGCATGACCACGGTATCCGGCATGCGCCGCCGCGGCTATCCGCCCGCCGGCCTGCGGCTGTTCGCCAATCGCGTCGGCGTATCCAAATCCGAGAACGTGGTGGATTTCAGCGTGCTGGAAGGCGCGGTGCGCGAGGCGCTGGAGGAATCCAGCCCGCGCATCATGGCGGTGCTCGATCCGCTCAAGGTCACGCTGACCAACTATGAAGAAGGCCGCACCGGCTCGCGCACGGCGCCATTCCATCCGCACCATCCGGAACTGGGCGAGCGCGACGTGCCCATCGGCCCGACGCTCTGGGTCGAACGCGACGATTTCGCCGAGGAGCCGCCGAAAGGCTGGCAGCGCCTGACGCCGGGCGGCGAGGTGCGGCTGCGTTACTCCTACGTGATCAAGTGCGACGAAGTGGTCAAGGATGCCGACGGCAAGGTGATCGAGCTGAAATGCAGCATCGATCACGATACGCTGGGGCAGAACCCGGTGGGCCGCAAGGTCAAGGGCGTGATCCACTGGTTGAGCGAAGCGCATGCCGTGCCCGCCGAGGTTCGCCTGTACGACCGCCTGTTCACCGAGCCCCGCCCGGACGCGGTACGCGGCGACGATGGCGAATATGTCGATTTCAAGCAGTTCATCAACGCCGATTCGCTCAAGGCCGTGACCGCCTACGTCGAGCGCGTGGCAACGCAGTTCCCGGCGGAGGCGCGTTACCAGTTCGAGCGCCTGGGCTATTTCGTTACCGATCGCCGCGACCATCGCGCCGGCGAGCGGCTGGTGTTCAACCGTACCGTCACGCTCAAGGATTCCTGGGCGAAGGAGCAGGCATGACGTTGTTGCAAGCTGTGGTCGGCGGCCTGATGGCTGCGACGTTGGCCGGCATGGCCCTGGCGGAGGACGAGGCGGCCGTCGCCGCGGCGACCGACATCCTGAAGCCGGTGCCGGTGATCCATCGCGGCGAGCCGGGCCAGACGCCGGTCGAAGTGGCGTATCGCTACCTGAAGGACCGCATCGCCGACGAGTACGGCGTGGCGGAATACCGCGACCTGCGCATCGGCCAACAGTCGAAGGGTGAAGACTTCAAGCACGTGGCGCTGGCCGTGCAGATGAGCGGGCTGGCGGATGATTCGGTCGCCACCCAGCGCTTCCAGTTCAAGCTGGCGTTCGACGATGCCAGTTCGGCCTGGGTGATCGACAGCGCGCGCCAGGATTGGCAATGCCGGCGCGGTGGCAAGGGCTGGACGCAACGCCCCTGCAAATAACGCCATGCCGCGCGACACCGGAGCGAATCGCTCCGGTGTCGTCGCGTTCGCCGAGCCGATATCCCGACGACACCACACGAAGCCACGCCCGCCGCCCCTGAGCGGCGAGGCTCGAGCACCCAGGGAGCAGCGAAGATGGATCAGCAGCAACTGCCGGCGCCGCGCATCCGCAAGCGCGACCTGTTCAAGAACTTCTGGCACCTGGCCAAGCCGTTCTGGGTCAGCGAGGAAAAATGGAAAGCCTGGGCGCTACTGGCGCTGGTGGTGGGGCTCAACCTTGGCATCGTCTACCTCAGCGTCCAGTTCAACGACTGGTACGGCAAGTTCTACCGCGCCTTGCAGACCTACGATGCCAAGGCATTCTGGGAACAGATGCAACGCTTCGGCATCCTGGCGTTCTTCTGGATCGCGGTGCAGGTCTATGCGCTGTATTTCCGGCAGATGCTGGATGTGAAATGGCGGCGCTGGATGACCGAGCGCTTCAATCGGCGCTACCTGGAAAACCAGGGCTACTACCGGCAGCAATTGGTCGATCGCCAGACCGACAACCCCGATCAGCGGATCGCCGAGGACGTACGCGATTTCGTTGCCACCACGCTGGGGCTGACGCTGGGCCTGATGCGCTCGGTGGTCAGCTTCTTGTCCTTCGTGTCCATCCTGTGGGTCTTATCGGGGCCATTGCGCTTCCACCTGGCGGGCAGTGAATGGGTGATCGAAGGCTTCATGGTCTGGGTGGCGCTGATCTACGCGCTGGTCGGTACCGTGATCACCGTGCTGATCGGCAAGCCGTTGGTGGGCCTGAACTTCGCGCAGCAACAACGCGAAGCCGATTTCCGTTTTTCGCTGATGCGCGTGCGCGAAAACGCCGAGTCGATCGCGCTGTATCGCGGCGAAGCCCAGGAAGAACAACGGCTCGGCCTGCGGCTGATGCGCGTGGTCACCAACTACTGGCAGATCATGCGCATGCAGAAGCGCGTGACCTGGTTCACGGCCTTCTGGGGCCAGTTCGCCATCATCTTTCCGTACATCGTCGCCGCGCCGCGCTACTTCGCCAAGGCCATCGACTTCGGCGTGCTCATGCAGATCAACAATGCGTTCCGCGAAGTCTACGACTCGCTGGAGTTCATCATCGCCGGCTTCTTTTCGCTGGCAGCCTGGAAAGCCATCATCGACCGTCTGGCTACCTTCGAGCAGGGTATGGCCGACATGCAGCAACTGCCGGTGCTGATGCCCGCCGATGCTGCCGGCAAGGCGACGGTGAAGGGGCTGGATGTCAGCAAGCCCGACGGCACGCCGCTGCTGACCGACCTGGCCTTGTCGCTGGTGCCGGGCGAGCGCCTGCTGGTGCGGGGGGCGTCGGGCTCGGGCAAGAGCACGCTGCTGCGGGTGCTGGGCGGTATCTGGCCGTTCGCCGAGGGCGAGGCCGCCATTCCGCGCCAGGGCGGCGTGCTGTTCCTGTCGCAACGGCCGTACATGCCGCTGGGCACCTTGCGCGAAGCGATGTCGTACCCGCACGAGCGGGCGGTCGATACTGGGCTGCTGCACAGCCTGCTGATCCAGGTGCGGCTGGCGCATCTGATTCCACGTCTGGACGATACCGACAATTGGGCGCACGTGCTCAGCCTGGGCGAACAGCAGCGTATCGCCATCGCGCGTGCGCTGTTGCATCGGCCGGCCTTCCTAGTGCTGGACGAAGCCACCTCGGCCATCGACGAAGACACCGAACAACTGCTGTATGGCGCGCTGCTGGCCGCGTTGCCGGGCAGCATCATGATCAGCGTGGGCCATCGTTCCTCGCTGAAGGCTTTCCACAACCGCTTCCTCGACTGCGAGGGCGAAGGCCGCTGGGCGCTAGCCTGACGTTGCCGCGAACGACAGCGCCCGCCCAGGCGGGCGCGCTGCTTTTGGGATACCCATGACCGCACTCAAGAACGATACCTTCCTGCGCGCGCTGCTGCGCCAGCCGACCGACTACACCCCCCTGTGGCTGATGCGCCAGGCCGGACGTTACCTGCCCGAGTACTGCGCCACGCGCAAACGCGCCGGCTCCTTCCTGCAACTGTGCAAATCGACCGATCTGGCCACCGAAGTGACGCTCCAGCCACTGGAGCGCTTCCCGCTGGATGCCGCCATCCTGTTCTCCGACATCCTGACCGTTCCCGATGCGATGGGCCTGGGCCTGTACTTTGCCGAAGGCGAAGGCCCCAAGTTCGAGCGGCCCTTGCAGGACGAAGCCGCCATTCGCGCGCTGGCGGTACCCGACGTGGGCACCGAGCTGGCCTATGTCACCGATGCCGTCGCCAGCATCCGTCGCGCGCTGGATGGCCGCGTGCCCCTGATCGGTTTTTCCGGCAGCCCGTTCACGCTGGCCTGCTACATGATCGAAGGTGGCGGCTCCAGTGATTTCCGGCGCGTCAAAACGCTGATGTACGACCGTCCGGCACTGCTGCACCATGTGCTGGAGATCAACGCCCGCGCCGTCACCGACTACCTGAACGCCCAGATCGCCGCCGGCGCACAGGCCGTGCAGATTTTCGACACCTGGGGCGGGGCACTGGCCTATGGCAAATACCAGGAATTCTCCCTCTCCTACATGCAGCGCATCGTCGCGGGCCTGACGCGCGAAGTGGAGGGCCGCCGGGTACCGGTGATCGTGTTCACCAAGGGCGGCGGATTATGGCTGGAGGACATCGCCGATATCGGTTGCGACGCCATCGGCCTGGATTGGACGATGAATCTCGCCCAGGCGCGCGCGCGCGTCGGCGATCGCGTCGCCTTGCAGGGCAATTTCGACCCCAACGCCCTGTTTGCCAACCCGCAGGCCATCGATGCCGAAGTGGCGCGACTGCTGGCCGACTACGGCCATGGCGGCGGTCATGTCTTCAACCTGGGGCATGGCATCAACCAGTTCACCCCGCCAGAACACGTGAGCGCGCTGGTCGAGGCAGTACATCGTCATTCACGCGCCTATCACGCATGAGTCACCCCAAATCCAGCGAAAACAACGATTTATCACCCCTAGTTAGTGCGCTGCTGGCGATTCCTTCAGTAAGTTATGCACAACGCGGGTAAGGCTCGGCAGCGCTTGTCAAGCGCTCAGGCCGAAAACCTTCGCATGAATCGCAAGTTTTTATAAGCATTTGAAATAAAACGATATTTTTTATTGGTTTAAAAAATAGGCAATCTAGCCATCCGCCTGAGAAACCAAGGGATGGGGGCGGATATCGCCGGATTGTTCACAAAGTTATCCACAAGAGCTGTGGGTAGTTGCCATCCTGACGGATACATCCAGTTTCATGCGGTTCCTACGCCCCACCGGCCAACTCTCTTACATGTTCCGGACAGATCGGAAGCCCTCGCGGTGAGCGAACGCTACGTTTCGGTCGCCCTCGACGTGCCGCTGCCGCGAGTATTCGACTACCGCCTGCCCGATGCGTGGCAGGTAGCGGTCGGACAGCGGGTGATCGTGCCGTTCGGCCGGCAGGTTCTGTCCGGCATTGCGCTGGCGCTGGGCGATACCGCGCCCGATGTGGCGACAGTGCGCGACGTGCTGGATGCGCCGGGCGACATGCCCCCATTGCCGGGCGATGTCCTCGACCTGTGCCGCTTCTGTGCCGACTACTACGCCTACCCACTGGGCGCCGTGCTGGCGGCCGCGCTGCCGGGCGCGTTCCGCCAGCCCCGGCCATGGCCCGGTCACGAAGAAGCGGGCGCTTACGTCGCACCGGACGTGGCCAGGCTGCTGGCAACGATCTCCGCGCGCGCGGCGAAGCAACGCGCACTGGCCGAACTGCTGACGCAGCCGCGCCGGGTGGACGCGATTCGTGCGGTGGCCGGCGATGCCATGCGCTGGCTGCGCGATTGGCAGGCGGTGGGCCTGGTGGAGCGGACCCGCGCCCCGGCAGTGGCGACCGAGGTCGCGCCGTCCGCGTCGCCCGAGCTGAACGCGGAGCAGCGAGCGGCCGTGATGGCGGTGACCGAAGCGCGGGGTTTCCAGCCGCTATTACTGTTTGGAATCACCGGCAGTGGCAAGACCGAGGTCTACCTGCAAGCCATCGAAGCCGTGCGCCGGCGCGGGGAACAGGCGCTGGTGCTGGTGCCTGAGATCAATCTCACGCCGCAACTGGAAGCGCGCTTTCGTGCGCGCTTTCCCGGCGAGCATATCGTCAGCCTGCACAGCGGGCTGGCCGACGGCGAGCGCGTGCGCCACTGGCTGGAAGCCGGAGACGGTCGCGCCGGCATTGTGCTGGGCACGCGGCTGGCGGTTTTCGCGCCACTGCCCGGGCTGGGGTTGATCGTGGTCGATGAGGAGCACGACGCGTCGTACCGCCAGGCGGAAGGTTTTCGCTACTCGGCGCGCGATGCGGCGGTCTATCGCGCACGTCTGCGCGACGTGCCGGTGTTGCTCGGGTCGGCGACGCCGGCACTGGAAAGCTGGAAGAATGCGCGCGACGGCCGCTATCGCCTGCTGCGCCTGACGCAGCGCGCGGTCAGCGGTGCGCGGCCGCCGCGCATGGAACTGGTCCCGACGCAGCGCATGCGGCTGACCGATGGTTTTTCCGATGCCGCGCTGGGGGCGCTGCGCGACACGCTGGCATCGGGCGGGCAGGCGCTGGTGTTCGTCAACCGGCGTGGCTATTCGCCGGTACTGTCGTGCCAGGACTGCGGCTGGATGTCGTCATGCCGGCATTGCTCGGCGCGGCTGGTGCTGCACCTGGGCGAGCGCAAGTTGCGTTGTCATCACTGCGGCCACGAAGAGCGCGTGCCTCATGCCTGCCCTGACTGCGGCAACCACGACCTGAAGCCCGTGGGGCACGGCACCCAGCGCGTGGAGGCGGCGCTGGAAGCGTTGTTTCCCGATGCCAACCTGCTGCGGATTGATCGCGACAGCACGCGTCGCAAGGGCGCGCTCGGTGAGATGCTGCGGCGGGTGCATGCCGGCGAAGCCGACCTGTTGATCGGCACCCAGATGCTGGCCAAGGGCCACGATTTCCCCGGACTGGCGCTGGTTGTAGTGCTCAACGCCGACGGTGGCTTGTTCAGCGCCGATTTTCGGGCCGAGGAGCGGCTGTTCGCCCAGTTGTTGCAGGTGTCCGGCCGGGCGGGCCGGGCCGGGCGCGAAGGGCGTGTGCTGATCCAGACCCATTACCCCGAACACCCGTTCTACGGCGCATTGCTGGCGGGTGACTACGCCGCGTTCGCCGATACCCAGCTTCAGGAACGCCGCGCGCTGGCGCTGCCGCCTTTCAGTGCCTGGGCGATCCTGCGCGGCGAGGCCAAACAGTTGCAGCCAGCGCTGGCGTTCCTGCGCGAGACCAAGGCGCTGCTGGCCGGCGGCGCGGTCCACGTTGCCGATCCGGTACCGGCCGCGCTGGCGCGCAAGGCGGGATGGGAGCGGGCGCATGTGGTGCTCAGTGCCACCGGCCGCGCGCCATTGCAGGCCGCGCTGCGCTATCTGGCGCAGACCCTGGCGGAAACCCCGCCACGCGGGGTGCGCTGGGCACTGGATGTGGATCCGCAGGAGTTCTGAGCGTCGGCAAAGCCCGTTTTCCTGATGGGCATTCGCATCTCGCGGTACCGCGAGCATTGGTGCCCGGCTTGCTGAATGTCCTTCCCTGACCGAATCACACCGCCGTTGGCAGTGCGCACTGCGTTGTACCGGAACTCCGGATGGCGTGCGCGTCACGGGCTGGGCGGATGGTTCGCGTGCATTTGTCCGCTTGGATAAGCGTCGCGTCACCGGTATATCTGATTGCAGGTCCATCCCCCTGGAAATGTATGACTCCGACGAGCGAAAACCGGATTCGATTGATCGTGAATGGCAAGGCCGCGCTGGCGCCCGAGTTGCGCGAGGCGGTTGCGCTTGCCCGAAACGCCGGGCAGGCGCTGGAGGTACGCGTGACGTGGGAAGGGGGCGATGCCGCGCGCTATGTCACGGAAGCGATCACCGATGGCGCGCGGAGCATCATTGCGGGTGGGGGCGACGGCACCTTGAATGAGGTGGCCGGCGCCTTGCTCGATCACGCGGCCGGGCAGCGTCCGGTGCTGGGTCTGCTGCCGCTGGGGACGGCGAACGATTTTGCGCGCGGCGTGGGGATTCCGACGGATCTGCCGGCGGCGTTGCGGCTGGCGCTCGTGGGTGAGCCGCGCGCGATCGACGCGGGCCGCGTCAACGACCGGGTGTTCCTCAACATGGCGACTGGCGGCTTCGGTACCCAGGTGACGGCCGAAACGCCCGACGAGCAGAAGTCCGCGCTGGGCGCATTCGCCTACCTGCTGACCGGGCTGAAGCGGTTGAACGCCATCCAGGCCGATCGCCTGCGCGTCGAAGGGCCGGGTTTCCAGTGGGAAGGGGAGTTCCTGGTGCTGGCTGTCGGCAATGGCATCCAGGCGGGTGGCGGACACCGGCTCTGCCCGCAGGCGCTGCTCGACGACGGCCTGCTCGATCTGCGCATCCTCGCCGGGGGCGAGTTGCTGCCGGCGCTGCTGGAGCGGTTGTTGGCGGGCGAGGAGGCCGAGCGCATGATCGGCGCCCGGCTGCCCTGGCTGACGCTGGAGACGCCGAGCGAAATCCAGCTCAATCTGGATGGTGAACCACTGGCGGGCACGCGTTTTCGCATCGAGGCCTTGCCGGCCGCGTTACGGATGCGCCTGCCGGCCGATAGCCCGTTGCTGGGCCAGCCATGAAAAAACCCGGCCTTGGCCGGGTTTTTTGCCAACATACGCTGGGGCGATTCGCCCTAGATGGCCTCTTCGTTGGTTTCGCCGGTGCGGATACGCACCACGTGCTCCACTGGCGTGACGAAAATCTTGCCGTCGCCGATCTTGCCCGTGCGCGCGGCCTGGACGATGGCTTCAATCGCCGGTTCGACCTGGTCGTCGGCCAGGATCACCTCGACCTTGGTCTTGGGCAGGAAATCGACCACGTATTCCGCGCCGCGATACAGCTCGGTGTGCCCCTTCTGCCGGCCAAACCCCTTGACCTCGATGACTGTCAGGCCGGAGATGCCCAGATCGGACAGCGCCTCGCGCACTTCGTCCAGCTTGAACGGTTTGATGATGGCTTCGATCTTTTTCATGGTGGATTCCTCTTCAACAAATACGTCTGGCGGCATCGGGCGGATGCGACCGGGCGGCCCGCCACATTCGATGCACGGGGCCGCGTGCTGTTATCGGTTTACCCGGCCGGGCCAGGTTTCGCCATCGGGTTTTTCGGAATGGGTGGCGTGGCTCAGCGCCCCAGCTTGAGGGTGCGGCTGCTGCCGCTGCCACCCAGCAGGTTCAGCAGCGGCGCGAACTGGGCTTCCTGGCCGGTCGCCGGCGTAAAGGTCAGCGCGCCACTGGGGCCCTTGTCGTCCACCTGGCCCTGGCCGGTGATCGCCAGCACGCCGCCCGTTGGCGCGATCTGCCAGGTCAGCGCCTGCCCGGCGCGGCCCAGCGTGATGCGGTAGTCGCCAAAAGGGTTCACCTGTGGCGTGACCATGGCGTTGGCACGCAGCCACTGCACCGTGGCGCCATGCCAGTCGGTTTGCGATACCCGGGGCGCGGCAATGTCGAGATCGCCGCCCAACTGGATGCCCGCCAGGCGCTTGTCCAGAGCAAACAACGGCGCGGCCGGCAATTGCACGCGGACCTGCTCTGCACGCGTGCCGCCCAGACCGACGGCGAGTCGGGCGCTGCCCCGCTGATCGCGATGGCGCGTTGTCAGTTGCCAGGCCAGGTCGCCGCGTAGCAACGCGCCCGGTTGCCAGTCCCAGCGCACATCCTGCAAGAGCTGCATGCCGTTCACGCCCAGTTGCCCGATGCGTCCATGCCACAAGGTACCTTCGACCAACCCCGCTTGCCAGGGCTTGGGCAATTGCGCCACGAACAGCGCCGCGGGCAGGCGCACGATGGCAAAGCAGATCAGCAGCGCGACAAACAGCCAGCCCAGGCGGGAGACGCGCCGCTTCATCGTTGTACTTCCAGGTTGAGCGACACGCGGCCGGGCTGGCCGGTGGCCTTGGTTTCGAACTTGACCACGTGGGCACCGCTGTCGCGCCGCACCGCACTCAGGAGTTCGAGCACCTGCGGGAAGGGCAGGTCGGGGGCATCGACGGCGACGCGCTGGTCTGGCAGGGCGCGCAGATCGGCCTTGATGCCGGCTGCGCTGACGACGGCCTGTACCGCGCTGCGCAGGTCGCCGCCGATGGCCGAGCCGACGGCGGGCGTGCCCTTGAGCAGTGCAATCTGGCGCTGCATTTCGGCCAGATCGGCTTCCAGGCGGGGCAACTGCTTTTGCAGGCGGGCACGGCCCTCGACGGCCGGCTGCCAGAGCAGCGCATAGAAAAGGGCAACGGCGATCACGGTGCCGCACAGCGCGAGAAACCGCCGTTCGCGCGGATTGCGCTGCAACCAGAATTGCCGGAGTCGGTGAAGGGCTGGATTCATCGCTTATTCCTGACGACGCAGCACGTTGTGCTGTTCGCCAGCGAGTTCAAAGGTCATGCCGGCGTCCGCCAGTTGTTTTTGCAGTGCGCTGGCATCGCCGGTCACTTCGATTTCGAGCTTGCCGTCGGCCAGGGCGATGCGAGTGAGCCGCAACTGCGCGCCGCCCAGGGCGTCCAGCTTTTGCAGTACGGCGGGCAGGTCGCCCGCCTGTGTGGCGGTCGCGCCGTCGGCGATGCCGGCTTCGCGCAGCCGGCTGGCCAGTTGCAACGCCGGATCGACGACGGGCACGCCCGGAAAGGCGGCAGCGAACGTCTGGCGCATTTCGCGTTTGAGCGCCTTTTCGCGTTGCGACAAACGCGCCCAGTCGGCCAGGTTGACCGTGGTAACCAGGATCAGCAGCAGCAAGGCCAACACGCCGGCACGGCGCCAGGGACGCCAGTCGAAACGCCACGAGGGGCCGGGGGTCAGCTCGCCTTGCAACAGGTTGGCGGCATTGCGCAACGGGCCGCCGCATGCCTCGCGCAACGCGAGCACGGACATCGGCTGATCCGCCGCCACCAGATCGGCGGTGGCACCGTCATCAAACAAGGCGGTTTCGCCTTCCGGACTGACCAGCAGTACCGCACCATCCGGCAGGGCAAGACGCAGCCAGGCTTCCGGATCGGGTGCCAGCAGACTGGCCAGCGGATAGGCTGCCTCGACCGAGCGGCCGGCGGTGGACAGGCGATCCAGCCAGTGCTTCAGCCAGGCCCGTTCCACCGCGAACACGCGCCAGCGATCGTCACCCAGCGGCAGCAGGGCGAAATGCAGCGTGGCGGCGGGGGTGAGCAGCTTGTCCTCGAGCGCCAGCGGCAACAACGCGCGGAGCTTGGCCTGTGGCTGGCGAGGCAGGGGAATGACATGCGCGCTGACGCGCGCTGGAGAAATCAGCAGTTCCAGCCGCGTTGCGGCGGGAAGACGCTCGATGGGGGCGCTGCCGCTTTGCTCAGTGCGACCGGCACCGTCCACGAGAAACCAGGACAGCGGCTGGTTGCTGTCGGGATCGGCGTCGAGCAACAGGCGAAGGCTGAGGGACTGGGTAGATACGCTCACGTGGGATTGCAGCAGGCTTGCCTGAAAGATGGCGGAGTATGACATAAACCCCCGGGGCCGACGAAGCCGGGCCGGGGCTGTTTTCGTACGGCAGGACTGGATACGACGGGAGTTTGAGATTCGTGTCGGCTTTCCCTATAATCCGCACTCCCCAAGCCGGTCATCGGCTTGCATGCACCGGGCGAGGGTGGCGGAATTGGTAGACGCAGCAGGTTTAGGTCCTGCCGCCGTTAGGTGTGGGGGTTCGAGTCCCCCCTCTCGCACCACTAGCATGTATCTCAGTAGTACGCTTTTGACACATTTACCCCGCAAATCAATGAGATAGGCGGGGTTTTTGTGTGCTGCACTTTCCGCCATTCCCCACAATTTTCCGCTGTTTTACACTCCTAGGTGTCCCAAAAGTGTCCTAAGGAGTGTCCCAAATGGCGACTTTTGAGAAGCGCCCTAACGGCTGGCATGTGAAGGTGCGCAAGGCGGGTGTCTACCGCACGGAAAGCGGCTTCAAAACTAAAGCGGAAGCAACGGCTTGGGCGACCCGTATTGAAGCGGAGATTATTTCCGCTGGTCGGGGGGACGTTCCCGATGTCACCTTTGCTCGCTTGATCGAGCGCTACATCGTTGAGGTTACGCCGGCCAAGCGCGGCGCCCGCGCGGAAGCTCTACGCCTCTCCCGATTGATTGGTCGGGAAGGGGGAGGTGGCCTTGCTGCGGTTGAGGCTGACCCCATTGCCGGCGTGGCGCTACGGGATTTGAACGAAACACACTTTGCGGCCTGGCGCGATCGGCGCCTCAGGGTTGTTTCGGTTGCATCGGTTCGTCGTGAATGGGCGACACTGAACAACGCTTGCAATATCGCGATTCGGGAATGGAAGTGGCTGCGCGAGAATCCGATGCGGCTGGTTCGAAAACCCGAAGCCCCACCTCCGCGACAGCAACGTGTATCCAGCGACGTGGTTGACCGCCTACTTGTTGCCACTGGCTATGAATACGACCAGCCGCCTGTCACGCAGATGGCACGGGTGGGGGCCGCTATGTTGTTTGCGCTGGAGACTGGCATGCGGGCCGGTGAGATTTGCGGCTTGCGTCCTGCTGACGTGAGTGCAGCTCGCCGGGTTGCTCATTTGGAACGTACGAAGAAT
Source organism: Chitiniphilus eburneus (assembly GCF_005048205.1). Lineage (GTDB taxonomy): Bacteria > Pseudomonadota > Gammaproteobacteria > Burkholderiales > Chitinibacteraceae > Chitiniphilus > Chitiniphilus eburneus. The sequence goes on along the minus strand of NZ_SUMF01000008.1, from coordinate 25,617 downwards.
GGACACTCGCGGGATGTGCCGTTGAGCAAGGAGGCGATTCGGATCCTGAAGCAACTGGAGCCCACTCTGGTGGATAACGGGACGACATTTGGCATCACGGCGGCAAACCTGGATGCCTTGTTCCGCAAGGCCAAGGCGCGCGCGCTGGTTTCTGGTATTCATTTCCACGATACGCGACGAGAGGCATTGACCCGTCTGGCTGCAAAGGTGGATGTCATGACGCTGGCCAAGATCAGCGGGCACAAGGATCTGCGGATTTTGCAGAATACCTACTATGCCCCTGATATGGCTGATGTCGTGGCGCTGCTTGATTAGGAGCGTTTCCTTTCCTGTTTGGATTCGGCCCACTTGATGACCTCGGCTGCTTTCCACCGGCGTGTGGAGCGCTGCCCTGTTGCGGTGGGGAGGTAGATCGGGCGCGGGAAATCCGGCAATGAGGCGTACCGTTCGGCCACTTGGCGGTCGCTGACGCCCAGATATTTTGCAGTTGCTTCAGCATCCCAGAGCGCTTTGTCTGGCGGAACAACTACCAGTCCTCGCGAAACGGCATCACATAGTGCGTCCAGTTTCCCAATCAGGGTTTCGATGCTCGCGGACCCCATCACGCGGCCTCCTTGTTTTTCTCTGGTATCAGGTCGAATAGTGTTGGCATGCTGGCTTCCATCTCGGCTGCTGCGCAGTAACCGGCGCCGTCAAGAAAATAGGCGTGGTTCAGTTCGCTGGCACGCCCCAGGCGGCCCAGCTTCAGCGCGCGGACCACTACTGTCATGAGCCCGCCGAACGGCTCATAAACCAGTTCATCGGGGTTGCTGTAGCGGTTGATCAGGCGATCAACGATGTCAAACTGGAGCGGGCAGACGTGGTTCTGCAAGCCGCGCTGGGTCTGAGCGCCGTTCAGGGTGCGCATGCGGTTGATGTCGTGCCAGACCTCGGCGTGATGGCTGCCGGGGGCCAGCGACATGAACGACGATGGCAGGCTGCCGCGCGCTTCCAGTGCTTCGCCGATGCGTACGTGATGCTGGTAGTCGTAGATGTGTTCCAGGCTGTATTCGGTGAAAGCCTTGGCCAGCTTGTCGGGGCCGAGTACGGCCAGTTCTTCGGGCGTCAGGTGACGATCTCCCGACGAGCGCCAGAACGCATGGGCGTCCACCTGCCAGCGGGCGCGGGTGTAGTCCGCTTTCGATTTCACCACCGGCACGTCGGCGTAGCTCTTGCCGAGGTTGGACTGGGGCTTGCGCATCAGCAGGATGTACTCGGGCGAGCCGACCCCCATCTTGCTGCCGTCCTTGCATTGCTCCGACCAGCCCAGGCGGTAGGTCTGGTTGTTTTCGCGCACGACGTCGGTGACGATGGTGATCATCCCCATGTACTGGAAACCATGAGAGATGTAGTGCTGGATGGCTTCGCAGTGGAACGGCGATACCGTGGGTACGCCCTGGCCGGTTACGTTGCCGAACAGGATCCGGTCCTTCACGTGGATGCAGGCCAGCCGGCCCGGTTGCAGGATCCGCAGCAGTTCCGGTGACAGGAAATCCATCTGGGCCCAGAACTGGGCGTTGTCCTCGGTGTGGCCGAAGTCATTGTAGCTGGGCGTGTATTCGTAGTGGTTGGCGAATGGGATCGAGGTAACGATCAGGCCGACGCTGTTTTCCGGCTGGAGCCTGGCTTCGAGCACGGCATCGTTGTTGGCGATGGTGTAGCGGTCCCCCGCGATTTCCACGCGTTCGACGCCGATGGTGCGTGCCAGGATCTCGGCCATGGCGATCTGATCCAGGCCGTACTTTTTGATGATGTCGGTCATCTTTCTCACCATTCCTTTGTGTTGCTCCCATTTGGCCATCAGCTCGCGCAGCACCTCGCGTTCCGCCTCGGAAAACACCAGGTGGATTTCGCATTCGCCTTCCTGAAGGAAGCGATAAATGCGGTGGATTGCCTGGATGAAATCGTTGAATTTGTAGCCAATGCCGGCGAATACGGCGCGGCGGCAATGCCGCTGGAAATTGCAGCCGCTGCCGGCGATGATGGGCTTGGTCGATAGGTGCTGGAGCCGGCCTTCGCTGAAGTCGATGATGGCCTGCTCGCGTACCTCCAGATCCTGCGAACCCCAGACGCTGGTGACGCCCGGAACCGCTTGCTGAATGGCGTGGCGCTCGTCTTCCAGGTCGTGCCAGATCAGCCAGTGCTCGTCGGGAGCAGTGGCCACGATCTCGGCGACCTTCGCCACGCGCACATCCAGCGAAGCGCGCTTCTCCGCGCTGGCGGCTTGCAAGCCGAGCGCGGCATCCCTGAACAGGAATACCTGTCCATCCCGGGTTGCATCGGCAGCAGTGGCGACAGCCGGCACTTCATGCAAGTGCAGCTTGAGCGGTGGCAGGTCATAGCCGGCATCGCTGAAGCCCAGGTCGGATGGCCGCTGAATGAAGCAGGCCCAGCTCGAAACCCACAACCAGAATTCATCTTCCTTGTGCGGGTATAGCGTCAGGTTGTTGGCCTTGGTGCTGTCGCGCTGGAAGAAGCGGGTCAGTGCCTGGCCGGTATCCATGACCCCGAGGAAGCCGGCGTAGTGGATCAGTTCCTTGTAGCGGTTCGGGCTGGGCGTGGCGGTGCAGACGAACTTGAAGCGCACCCGGTCGAACAGGCTCAGGAAGGTCTGGTAGGTCTTGCTGCCGAAGCTGCGAAGAACGCTGGCTTCATCCAAGCTGGCCACGGTGAACAGGTTGGGGTCGAGTTTCCCATCGCGCACCGTTTCGTAGTTGGTGAGATAGAACTGCTGACCAGGACGCACTGCCGCAGGGGAGCGGATGAAGGTGAATTCAACGGTGGCATGCTGACCCTGGCCGGCCCGCCATGCCTTCAATTCGGCGCGCTGGGCGTCGGTGATCTTCGGATGATCGCCAGTGGCCAGCATGCGCGCGTCCCGCGCGAACTCCTGGCGCACCCCAAGCGGCAGGACGATCAGCGCCTGGCCGCCGGCGTGCTTGACGATCAAGCGGATGATCTCGATCTGGATGACCGTCTTGCCCAGGCCAAATGCGGCGAACACCGCCCGGCAGCCGCCGCGCACCGCCCACAGGACGATGGCGCGGTGGTGCGGCAGCAACAGCGGGTTGATCTCGTCCGGTTCGATGTCGAAGCCGGTGAACTCGGCAAGCTTGATTTTCTGGCGGAGGAAATCGAGGTAGGGATCACGCGCGCCCATCAGTATTCCTCCAGCAACAGCATCGGCTGGATGCTGCCGTCCTGGTAGACGATATCCAGTGGCGTGGTGGCCAGTGGTTCATCACCCTCCCAGCCATCGGGCCAGGTACCGGCTGCGATCAGTTCGCGGATGCGCGCCTCTTCCTCTGCGTTGATCAGATCCACCTCCGGCCGACCGAGTGCACGGGCGGCGGCATTGCAGTCCGCCTGGATCCGAAGGATGCGATCGAGCGCCATCAGACGTGCCTCGAAAGTCAGGGGGCCCATGCGCTGGGGATTCTTGGCGATCGAGCCATCCTTCAGACGTTCTGCGCCGGCCTTGCGCAGCCGGTATTGCGGTTCTCGCAGTTCCCGCCACAACGGCTTGAGCCCCTTGAGCGGCGCGAGATAGGACCAACGCGGCTGCAACAAGATGTTGTCGAGCGCGGTATCCGTTTCGGTCAATGAACAGCCGGTGCACCCGGTGCGGGCATTGATCTCCTCTGCTTCGTCGCCGCCGTAGGCATCGGCGATGGCCGCCGTTGACCAGTCGCCGAACTGGGATTGTGGCGCCCAGTGCTTCAACCATTCCCACACATGGCACACTCGCCAGTGCAGCAGTGGTGCCAGCGTGGCGATGCGGCCGCGCAAGCCCTTGGCCTCGGGCAGTACCTGCTGGTACCAGCCTTGACCACATTCCGCTCCGTCCTTGCCGCAAGACATCTCGATGCGCCGATCACGGATGGCGCTTTCACCCTGACGCACGCCAGTGATCATCAGCACGTTGCCATCGAATTGCGCCAGTCGATGAGACAGCGCTTCCTGCATGGGGTCGATCTTGATCTGCCGGGTGCACCAGCGCATTGTGTTGTTGTTCGGCGGCGGCACGCCCCGGCCCAGGATGTAGACCATGAAGCGCTTGTCCATCGGCGCCATGACGGTCTCAACGTCGATACCGCGCTCCGACAGGTCGTCCATGATCTGGTGCGCAGCGATGGACAGCGGCAGCAGTTCCTGTCGCGTATCGGCGTAGAACACGGTGAGGGTTTTCGGACGCTGGATCCTGCCGGTTTCCATGAGATGGATGAGCAAGGTGAGCGTGGCGCTGGAATCCTTGCCACCGCTCCAGGCAATGCCCCAATGAGGATGGCCGTCGCCATAGGCTTGCAGGGACTGGATCGTGAGTTCGATGCTCTCCGTCATCTGTAGGCGCTGGCCACCTTCGAAAAAGCCGATCTGGGTTAGGCTCATGGCCGGACCTCGCCGCCCAGCGCGGCGATCAACGCCGGTACCAGCTTGCGCAGTTCGCCTAAGGTCAGCACCAGGTTGCTATCGAAGATCGCGGCCTGGTCGGCGGCGTCCGCGTCCTTCAACTCATCGCGTAGCACGTCGAGCATGGCCAGCTTCTTCAGCGCCAGTGTGCTGGTCAGGACGAACGACAGCCGATCCTGCCAGGTCAGGGCCAGGTGCTCGACCAGTTTGCCGGCGCCCAGGTGCCGGGTTACTTCATCGCTATCCATCGGCTGATGGGCTAGTTTCGCTTCGGCGCCTTCTGTTCCAGGTGCCCGCAGGTGCGCGGTTTGGCCCAGGTCGAAGTCGCCAGCGTCGGCGTTTTCCAGCCACAGCGTCATCGCTGTCTGCGGCGTGGTCTGGGTATCGATCAGGCGCGCGGGCAGGCTGCCCAGCACTTCGCGCAGCGCCGACAACAGTTGCTCGGCCTTGCTGGCCGCCGCGGCATCGACGATCACCAGCCCGGCTTGCAGATCGATGATGGCGCGTTGCACCCGGCTGCGGGTAAAGGCCTTGGGCAGCAATTCGTCGGCCACCCGCTCGCGCAGCGCCTTGGCCTCCTTGCGGCCCACCTTGCGGTGCTCCTCGGCTTCGATCTGCGCAATGCGATACTCGGCTTCCTGCTTGACCACGATGGCGGGCAGGATCTTTTCCTCGGTCTTGAGCGCGACCAGCACGGCATCCTGCTGGGCGTAGGCATACAGTTCCGGTGCGTGCGGCGCGGGCGGTACCCAGCCCTGGGTGGACAGATCCATCGCGCCACACGGCATCCACGGACGCTTGGCCAGGCAGTCGGCGATGCTGTCGGCCGACAGGGCGTGGTCGGGAGCGAGTCGGTAAAGCGTTGCGTTGCGGGTCAGCATTGGTACATCTCCCTCAGATGGTTGGGCAGGCGCGGCGCCAGGCTGTGCGCTGCGTGGTCCATGGCGGCGCAGTACCAGCCGTCGAGCACGTCGAAGGTGTCGCGGCGGAGGCGCCATGCGGTTTTGTGGTGGCGGCCGAGTACGGCGGCCAGGTCGGCGACGCTGTTGTGGTCGGCGCGGCGGCGTTCGGTTTTGAGGAACTGGAGCACCAGCAGGGTTGCGGCTGGCTGCGACAGGGCGCGGTAGCATTCGCGCAGTTCCGGGCCGAGTGCCACGGCGACGGCCTCGCGCTGGGCCATGCCGAGGCGTCCGTACACCAGCGCCCGGCCGGTCAATGGTTCGATCCGGGTGAGGCAGGCCACGGTCAGCGCGGCATCGCCGGCACTTTCCAGGCGGGACATCTCCGGCCGGCCGCCGCAGCCGTGGCGCACGGCGGCCAACTGCGACGGGACGGACACGCCATCGGCAATCTGGATCTGTTGGTGCAACCAGGTTTCGAGATGAGCGTAGTTACGCACGGTGTTCCTCCAGGAGCTGGAGGGTGTAGGCCAGCAGGTCCAACTCGTTGACCTTGGCGATGCGCAGTAACGCTTGGTCGCCGTGCACGCCATGGGGACCCTGATGACATCCGTCATGACAGAGGGGGATCACCAGAAAATCACTGGCGCGCTGTGCGGCACCTTGGCCGGTACGGAGGTGGTGGACGTCGGTCTTGCCCGACTGGGGTTGACCCAGCAGCCGACACAACACGCAGCCCAGTTCGGCGATGCTTGTCTTGTGTGCTTTCGTGGAAGGGCTCGAACGCTGTTGCCGACGCTGCTTGGTGGTTGGCAATGGGGTGGCATCCTCGCCGCTGGCGCTGCATGCGATTTGCCAGGCCGGGCGGCGCACGATTTTCGACGGGGTGGCGGCGCTCATGCGACGTCCTCGCGCTCGAAGAACCGCACTCCGAGTTCGGACGCGGCGTCGGCCTCCACGCGCGTCATGTACTCGGCGAACTCGCGCGAGCTCATCTCAGTGGTGCTCTTGCGACGCAGGATCAGCGTGCCGTCGGGCAGGCGCATCTCGTCGCAGATGCCGAACTTGCGGGCGTAGTGTTCGTGCCAGATTTCTTTCCCGTACTGGCGGCCATTCACCCATGCCTGCGTTGCGATCTGCTCCAGAACGCCTTTCCAGTAGCGCGCATTCGCTTCGTTGCTGCGTTTGCGCTCTGAACTGGTGACGATGATGCGCAGGGGTGATCCCTGGTGCAGGAAGGCGGCTGCATTGGCTTTGACGAATGCACCGAGGGCCTGCCATACGCTGGGTGCCGTGAGCACGAATTCCTTGTAGACGTGAGCCATCAGGCACCCCCTTTGGTTGTGCGGAATTTGGCGGCGCGGGCGGCGGCATCCGTGGCCGACAGGTGCTCGACTGCTTGCGGGAATGGCCAGGCGCCCAGGTAGTCGGCGCCGAGGTGGTCGCGGCCTTCCTGCTCGGCCTGTTCTCGGCCGATCTCGGGCAGGTAGGTGACCTGCACGTGGCGGGTGCGGCCGATGAACAGCCAGAGGAATGAGGTGGGCGCACGGGTCATGGCGTCTGCTCCGGAATCGCCACGCCCAGCAGGCGGGCCCGTTCCAGCAACTCGGGGAACCTGGCCAGGTCTTCGCCGAAGGTGTTCAGGGCGCCGAGCGCCAGTTCGACGCTGCACCGGGGGTAGCGCTTCGGTTCGCGGGCGATGTCGTAGGCCCAGCGGCGATGGGTGTCGCTGCGATGGCGGCTGACATCCAGCCCGATCTGCGCGGCCCGCTGTTGCGCCTCTTCTCGGGTCAGGGTGATGCGCCCCGGCGCCGGCAGCGCGCTGGCGGGATCGGCCGCCGGCGGGATCGGCTGGTCCTGCATGGCTGCGGCGCGGTCCCATGCGGCGAGCCAGCGGCCGCGCAATTGGGCTGCGGGCATGCCGAGCAGGTCACCGCCCATCTTCTGCGCTGCCCAGAACACACGCGGGCTGGGCCAGTTCTCCGGCTCGCCATTGCGTCGGGCAGCGGCGCATTCGATGGCGATGTGCAGCAGGGCTTCCGGCTCCAGGGCTGCGGTGGGCCGGCAGGCCTTGAGGAATTGGGTCAGGCTCGGTGGCTTGTCGTGCCGCTGGCGGCATTGGCCCAGGCCATGGCTGACCTCGGCGGGCGTGATGGCGTCTTCCTGAAACGCCTCGGCCCAGGTCAGTTCCCAGTTGTCGATCTCTTCCTGCGAGCGGAAGGACGAGCGCCAGATCGCCGGGTACATGCCGCTCAGGCGATTGAACAGGTGCGTAATGGCCGTGCGGCCATCCAGCGCAGTCCGCGACTTAAGCCAGACGTTGGTAGTCGGCATCGACGACATGGCCACTCTCCTCTGGGGGCATACGGTTGCGATTGGCGTAGGCGACAGGGTCGAAGGCCGGTGCTTTGCCTGAAGCGGGCTGCGTGGCGCCTCGCGCCTGGGGCAGTACGGTGTTGCGCAGGATGGAATCGAGGTAACCGGCGGTGATCGGCTGGGTACTGGCTTTGGCTTGGCGCGCGTTTGCTGCGATGTCCATCGCCTGACTGATCTGGGTGTCGGAGATGCCGTCTCGCACCCAGGCATGCAGTTCGGGATTGGCGGGTACCACGGCGGCGCCGCGCTCCCGGAGGTGACGAGCGATTCGCAGCGCTTCGGGCTGGGTATCCGTCGTCGCGGCGCTGTGGTTCAGTGCCACTGACGACGATGAACCACCAGAGGTTTTAGGTTGTTGTTTTTGTTCTTTCTGACTTCTGACGCCTGCGCGCACGAGGGGTGATGGGTGGGGTGTACCCTCTGGTGTTGCATCAAACCCTTCACCAAAGGGGGGCTTTGGTGCGTCGTCTGGTGTGTTGTCTGGTGCGTCTTTGGTGCCACCTCTGGTGAGGCGTTTGTGCTCGTCGATCACCATGCGGCTGCTGTACCAAAGTGGGCCCATTCGGGACTCGATCAGCACCACCGGCGGGCCAGGCTTGCGGCCGGAGACCGGCGTATAGATCAGCTCCGGTACGCGCTGTCCGGCGTCAGCGCCCTTGAGCACCCCTTTGTTCACCAGCGTGCGCAGGTCGGCGGCGCGGCAATTGATGGCCTGCGCGATCTCCTTCAACGGCCAGGGCAGCACGCCGTATTGAGCTGAGTCGTGCATCAGGCACATGACATCGAGCCAGTACGCGCGCTCCGCTGGCGTGCAGCGGCGCAGGTTGGCATTGGCCTGCCAGTCCGCCGGGTAGAAGGGGAACCAGGGTCGAGTCACTGCGCCCGCCCGGTTTTGGGCCCAAATTGGCCATTACCAGCGCACGTGGCGCCGGACGACAATTCGGCGGCGTGTGAGCGATTGAACTGGTTGAGCCCGCGGCGGAAGAAATCGGAGTGCGAGACGTAGCCCAGCGCATCAACGATGTGGCACAGGCTGATGTATTCCTCTGGGTTGAGGTACACCTTTACGCAGATGTCGCGCCCGCCCCTGGCGTAGACCGGGCGGTATACGGGAGTGGGAGGAGTGAGCCGTATGTAGCCGAATCGGGCGGCGAGCCAATCGAGGAGATGCATTACCGCGTCTCCTCTTGATCTGCATCGGCTGGCCAGATGAGATGCCAGTCTTTGGGCCTGAGCTTATCGAGGGGGATGCCGGTGATGCGGCTCAGCTTGGTGCAATGCCGGGGAGCGATGGGCCGCCTGGTGTTTACCCATTGCGAGATAAGGCCTTGGCTTACTCCGAGAGCATCCGCCAGACGTTGTTGCGTACGGTCTTTTTCATGGCAAAGCCAAGTGGTGATCGGGTGGGGGGTGTCGCGCATATCACGCCTCTCCTTTGAAAAAATTGGGTTCAGGTGGTGGCGCTGCGCTCGCACTGCTCGACCAGGCTCAGTGCCGCAGGACACTTTTCGACGAGCTGGTACGCGCGAAGCTCGGGCACGTATTCGCCCCACTGGTCTACTGCCTGCCAGGTGATTCCAAGCAAGCGCGCCAGGGGACCCCGGCCCTGCATGAGGGCAATGGCATCAGAGGTTTTGATTTTCATGAGGCAAGAATACAAGCATGCTTTTACAAGCGCAACAGGTATCCTTTCATTGATCGGTACAAGCTACCTTGTATCATGGCGAGCATGAGCACCTTTTCTGAGCGCGTAGCCCGCGCCGTTTCTATCGTTGGGAACATGAGCCGCCTGGCCGAGCGGGTTTCAGTGCTTTCCGGGCGAAAGGTTTCACCACAAACGATCCGATACCTGGTCAAGGGGGATTCGCGGCAGGGGAACAAGAGTCCTTCGTCCAGCGAGCTGAGCCCGTGGATTGCTCAGGCTGCGGGGCTTTCTCTGGATTGGCTGGTGACGGGGCGCGGGGAGGTGTTCGACGCCAGTACGACACCCCGCGCCGAAGGGAAGGGGGAATTCACCCCATCTGTTAGCGCGCCCAGTGGTGTTGCTGCGGGGGCAACGGGTATCCCGTGGGCTGTCGTTCGCAGTACCGGCGATCATCCGGTGCTGGAGAGTGAGCCTGGCACCGTTGCCGTCTATTCCATGGACAACTGGATCGCTGAGAAGGGATTGAATCCATCGGACCTGCTGGCGATGGATGTTCAGGATGACAGCATGGCGCCAGCGATACCTGCCGGCGCTCGTGTCGTGATTCAGCGGACGCGGGTTGTTCAGAGCGGCCGGGTGCACGTGTTATGGCGCGATGGCGAGTGCTACCTGAGACGGGTATTCAAGCAATTCGATGGGGCACTCCTGATCGCCAGCGAGAACAAGACCAACAATCGCGATGTGGTGCTGCGTAACGATGAACTAGCTCAAGTTCATCTGCTGGGTCTGGTGGTGTCCGTTGCATTCGATATCTAGCCCCTGAGCGAGCCTGCCACTGGTGGGCTAGCGCGCCAGCCTTCTTTTTCTGACCGGCCCCCGATTCTCGGGGGCTTTTTTTTCGTCTTCCATCCGCTCCTGAGAAAGCTCGCTTGCTTTTCTTCTTCGACGTGCGCTTTAAAAATACAAGCTTTCTTGTTGCAATAATGGAAGCGTGCTTGTATATTGGGCCTGTCGCTGCTTGTGCCGCGACGACCTCTGTCCTTTCTCTGGGTTGCCCCGTCTACGGGCGGGGCCTTTTTGGAGGCGCGACATGGACCCCGAACAAGTGCAGGCGCTGCTGGGCCTGATTCGCGATTGCGAACGTGATTTCGCAGCGCTGAACAGCCAGCCCATGGCCATCGATGAGGAACGTGAAGATGAATAGGGAAAGCGTTTTGCTTCAGGCGGCATCCCGCTTGATGGCGGCCGATGGCACCGACACCAGAACCATGGTGGCAACGGTGCGCGCGGTGCACGCGATGCTGGCCGACCTGCTGCGTCCGACCACGGTCGGCGTGGATGTGCCGGTGAGCCCGACCGAGTGCATGCGCCTGGATGTGCAGTTGACGCACCAGGGTGACGTTGAGCGGGTGTACCTGCCCGGCGCCATCGATCCGCTGCCGGCTGAGGATGGCTATCTCAGCGAAGTCGGCCGCTGGATGCCGAATCGCTGGCCGGTGTTGCTCGACACCGATGCGATTGCTGCTGCGCTGGAAGCAGCGCGCCCCAACCGCTACGTGGCGGTGGCATGATGGGCGCCCTGCGTGTGCTGGTGCATCCGGTGCTGGCCGGCCGTCGCGAACTGCTGCGCTCGCTCCAGACGGCCACCGGCATGGTGGTGCGCCGTCGCCGCGGTGTTCTCTACCTGGCGGAGTGCTGAGCATGCAGGCACTGAAAGCGTGCGCGGTCTCCCTTTTCTTTGGCGTGCTCTGGACCCTGGCCGGCCTGTTCTGGCTGGGGCTGGAGCAGGTTTTCACGGGGGGCTGAGATGTCCGATCCGATCCGCGTTCGTGCGTCCAGTTGGGGCCGGCTGTTCGACTGCGCCCATGCGTGGGAGGGCGCTCACCTGCTGGGCATGTACCAGGCATCTGGCCCACGTGCGCTGCTGGGGACTGCGCTCCACGCGGCGACGGCGGTGTTCGATCAAGCCCGCGTTGATGCTGCGCCGGTGTCGGTGGCGGAGGCCAGTGATGTGTTGGCCGATGTGCTGCGCGAGCCGCCCTATGAGGTGAGCTGGGCCGGTGAGGATCTGTCGCCGCGGCAGGCAATGTCCATCGGCCAGGGGTTGCTGGGCCGGTATTGCACCGAGATCAGCCCACGCTACCAGTTCACTGCCGTGGAACTGGCCACGGCGCCGCTGACCATCGATTGCGGTGGCGGGTTGCAGATCGAGTTGACCGGGACCATGGACCGCAGCCGGGCGCGCATCGTCGATGGCGCCGTCGGGATCAGCGATCTGAAGACCGGCCGCAATGCTGTGAGCCAGGGCAGGGCGGCGACCAAGGGCCATGTGGCCCAGCTCGGCACCTATGAATTGCTGTTCGAGCACACCACCGGCCAGGTGGTGACGGCGCCCGGCGAAATCATCGGCATGAAAACGTCCGGTGCGCCGGAGATTGCGGCCGCCGACGTTCCCAATGCACGCGCGCTGATGGTCGGCACGGCCAGGCAGCGCGGTCTGATCGAGTTTGCTGCGGAGATGTTTCGCAGCGGCCTGTTTCCCCCTAACCCGCAATCGCACGCCTGCCACGAGCGCTATTGCGCCCGATGGAAGGCTTGCCCGTATCACGACTGAAGGAAATTCTATGACCACCAATCTTGAAGCCCTGCGCGATAGCGCGGCGGAGCGCAGTGCCCCCCGCACTCTGATGCAGTTGCTGGGCGATGAGAAGACCAAGCGCCAGCTCGGCGCGCTGGCTGGCCAATACGCTACCCCTGATCGCATGCTGGCACTGTGCGTCAACGCGGTGCGTAAAACCCCGCGGCTCGCCGAGTGCGAGCCGAAGTCGGTACTTGGCGCATTCATGGCCGCGGCTGGTCTTGGCCTGGAGCCCAACACGGCGACTGGGCAGGCCTGGCTGATCCCGTATGGCCGCCGGGAAAAGCGCGGCAATGAGTGGGTGACGGTTACCGATTGCCAGTTTCAGATCGGCTATCGCGGCTACGTCACCCTGGCGTATCGCTCGCCAGTGGTGGCGTCGATCCAGGCCGAGGCGATCCATGAGAACGACCTGTTCGAACACATGCAGGGCAGTGATGCGTTCTTGCGGTTCCAAAAGGCGCTGAAGGACCGCGGCCCGCTGGTGGGCGCTTTCTGCCTGACCAAGCTGAAAACCGGCGAAGAGATCGCTTGCGTGCTCCCGCTGGATGAAATCCACAAGATCCGCGGCAAATCGGAAACCTACGTGAAGCTGGCCCGCGACGTGGAGGACGCCAAGATCGGATCCGAACGTGCGAAGGCACTGTCACGCCTGGAACAAACCCCGTGGGTGCTGTGGGAGGACGTGATGGCGGCGAAGAGCGCCATCAAGCGCGCCTTCAAACATTTGCCGCTGGCGGCCAACGATCCGCTACTGGTTGCTGCGCAACTCGACGAGGCGCGCGAGCCGCTGAGCGCATTGGCTGGAGACGAAGGCAGTGCCAGCCATTTATTCGAGCACGGCGTGTTGCCGGCGCTGGCGGACGAATCCTCCGACGAGTTCGAAATCCCGGGTGTCCTGCGCGAGGAAGAAGGCGATTTGGTGCCGGTGGAAGAACCCGCGCCGGCGGCGGTGACAAACCGCCAGCGCCCTGCGCGTCAGCCGCTGGAATAGGGGGACAGCCATGCGCATCGACCAATCCAGTTCGCTCTTCATCGAACTGCGCAACCGCGAGTTGCGCACCTTCAGCGAGATCCTGCGCCTGGCCAGCGAGCGCTTGTATGCGGTACCGGCCACGCCTTTGCATGGTTCTCCCCATCGTCGCCAGGCTGGCCTGGTGGCCAATGACCTGATCGACGTGGAAGTGATGCTCGGCTCGCTGGCGGAGGCGCTGGGCGTTCGCATCCAGGTTTTCCACACCAACGAGTCGCGGAACCATTCGCTGCCGCAATTGGAGAGCACCCCGTGAAGCTGAGCCATATCCAGATCGAAAACATCCTGGGCATTCGGCATGCCGATATCACGCCGGCTGCCCCGGTGGTGCTGTTTGCCGGCCGCAATGGCGCCGGCAAATCCTCGCTGCAAGACGCCATCGCCCTGGCCCTGACCGGTCAGCCGCGCCGCGTGAAACTCAAGAAGCAACTGGCGGAACTGATCAGTGAAGGCGGCAAGCGGGGCGGCGTGGTGATTCAGGCGGCCGGTGACACCGGAGAATCGACTTTCAGCTATCGCCTGCCCACCGGCGTGCATAGCGGGGCCGAGCGCCTGGCCGACAACCTGTTCGTTCCGCTGGTGCTGGATCCGACGCGCTTTGCCGCGGCCGATCCGGATCAACGTCGCCAGTGGCTGTTCGAACTGGTCGGGTGCGAGGCCAGTGCCTCGGTGGTGCGGGCGCGGTTGCTCAAGCGGGGCGCGACGTCGGAGCGGGTCGATTCGGTGCTGCCGCTGATCCACGCAGGGTTCCCCGAGGCCGCCAAGGCGGCGGCGCTGCGGGCCAGTGAGGCACGTGGAGCGTGGAAGAGCGTCACCGGCGAGGCGTATGGCAGCGTCAAGGCCGATGCCTGGTCCGCGCCGATCCCGCCGGCGGTGAACGGCGGGAATCTGGCCGAACTCGACGCGCTGTCGGTGGAACTGGACGGAAAGATCGAGGCGTTGCAGATCGATCTCGGCCGGGCGCTGGAAGCAGAAGAACAGGCGCACCGACGCGAAGCGGAATTGGATCACCTGCGTGAAACCGCCGAGCGCCTGCCGCGCTTCACGGCAAAGCTCGAAGCGGATCGCGCGGAGGTGGCGCGCATGTCCGCGTTGGTGGACGCTGCGCGTGCTGCGCAGGGTGGCGATCCGACCGGCCCTGCGCTGCTGCACCGCGTGGTTGAGGCGCTGCGCGCCATACCTGCCGACTGCCGGCCTGCCAACGTGGCTGACCTGTTCGCGGAGTACGACCGGGACTATGCCGCCCACCCGGGCAATCCTGAACTGGCGGCGCGCCTGGGTGAGTATGCGCATGCTTTGCAGGTGGTCCAGCGTGCGGTTACCAACGACGAACAGGATGTAGCCCGGGCAGAGCAGGCGGTGGCGCGGCTGGCAGAGCCGGCCCCGGCTCAGTCCAGGTTGGATACCTCCACCGCGCAGATGCAATTGGATGTGTTGCGCGCCGAGCGTGCGGAGGTGGTGCAGCGTCACGCGGCAGTTCGGGAATCCATGCACGCTGCGGCGCGTGCCGCCACCTTGACCGAGACCGCTGCCCGGCACCATGCCGACGTGCTGGCGTGGTGCGAAATCGCCGATGCGCTCGGGCCTGACGGTATCCCCGGCGAGATTCTGGCGGATGCGCTGGCGCCGGTGAATCGGTTGTTGATGACGCTCAGTCAGGTCGCGGGTTGGGGTGTCTCCGCGCCTGCACGCATCGACCCGGCCATGACGCTGACGCTCGATGGACGACCTTATGCATTGTTGTCCGAATCCGAGCGGTGGCGTGTGGATTGCCTGCTGGCGCTGGCCATCGCGGAACTGTCGGGCCTGCATTTTGTGATGCTCGATCGCATGGACGTGCTCGATCTGCTGGCGCGTAACCAGTTGCTCGATCTGTTGGCCGATCGCGTGGACAACGGCGCGCTGGCCGGGGCGGTGGTGTGCGCGACGCTGAAGGCGGCTCCTGCTGATCTCGGACCGCAATTCGACGTGCATTGGATCGAGGCGGGCAGGGTGGTCGCCGCGGCTGATTCGCTCATCGTGTAGCCATGGGCCGCCCGGTTGCGGCTTGCCCTGGGCCCTGGCGGCGCACTGCTGGCCAACCTCGTTATTGCCTACGTACTGATTGCCTTGTGTCTGCTCGGCTATTCGCTGGGTCGGGTATGGCACGCCAATCGAAGAGAGAAAGTAGATGAAACTAAAAATTGAATCGCGAGAATTGAAACGCCTGGCGGCGGTAGTGAAACCGGCCGTGATGCGATCCGGCCCGCTCGCGTCCATCGTCAATCAGGTATTGATCCGGGCAGATGGCGCTGAAATCACCATGGCCGGCACGGATACCAATATCCAGATCATTGCCCGAGGAAAAGCCGAGGCTGATCAATTCGCGGCGGTATTGAATATGGATCGGCTGATGACGGCATGCGCTGCTGCTGAGGTGCTGGAATTCACCGGCGAAAACGATGTGGTCAAGGTGAAGGCTGGCCGGGGACGGATGACGCTGGCCACATCGCCGATCGATCATTTTCCATTGCAGGATCCTCAGCGCAATCTGGTGCGGGTTGACGTGCAAAACCTGGCGGAGCGGCTGCGGTCCGTGGTGTTTTCCGCGTCACGCAACGACATCCGGCATTACCTGAATGGGGTCCACCTGGAGGCGGACTCCAAGAGTGGCACGGTCCATTTCGTTGCCACCGATGGTTTCCGGCTGGCCACTGTCAGCGATCACGCGGAAGGGCTGAGTCAATCCGTTGCCTGCATCATCCCCACTGCCGTGGTGAATCAACTCATCAGCATGCAGCCATCACTGCTCATGGTCAGCGACCGCGAGTTGGTGGCCTGCGGTGATGGGTACGAATTGCTGTCCAGATTGATCGATGGGCGCTACCCGGATTGGCGCCGTCTGATTCCGCGTGAATGCGAATACCGAAGTGCTGTGGATCGGGGCGAACTGCTGCGACTGCTGGGCATCGCCGCAGGATTTGTGCAATTCAAGAATCCGGCCGCGGCCATCAGATTGGACACGGAATTTCAAATATCCAGCTGCAACGACAACGCCGAGACATTTGAAAGCGGCGTCCCGGCTTCGGGCAATCAACGGCAATTCAACATGAATGTCGATTTCTTGCGGCAGGGACTGGAGTGGGTGTCCGATGAATCGGTGGTGTTGCAATGGGATACCACCGAAACCGCTGCTGCTATTGCAATCAACCAGGGCAAATGGTGGTACGTCGCCATGCCGCTGCGTGTGTAAGGAGCGATGCTTTATGTTTGCACTTGAATGCTATCAGCGTGCGGCGTTGGCCGCGGTCAAGGCGGGTCGCATCGCGCTGGCGGATCGACTGGAATTGCGGTGGCTGCGCCATACGAGCCAGCCGTGGTTCGAAGAGGACGGATGCCGGGTCAATTACTCGACCGGTGCTGTTTTGCAAGGGGGCGATATCGACCATGAATTGCTCGACGAGCCGGAGGACGAGGTAAGGATTTGGACACCGGTTGAGTTGCTGCATGGGCTCATTGCCGGGGGGCTTTCCGTGCGCTGGGTCGCCGATGACTTTGATGGCGTGATTACGAATATCGATGGCCAGGTGCTGGATGGTGACGGGGGTGAGCTGTGATCACCTACGCCACCGTTTGCTCGGGCATCGAAGCTGCCTCGGTGGCGTTTGCGCCCCTCTCCGCCATTATTAATTAAGTCATTGATTTATCAGGTTGTTTTTTCTTTGTGCCGCGCGACAGGTGTCCCGGACCGGTGTCCCATTTTTTGGGGATCACCTGTTTTGAAGCTAGCCTCACACCTCGCCAAGTCGCGCCACGGCGTCTTTTACTTCCGCCTGTCCGTCAGGGAAGGAAGCGCCACACGAGAGAAGCGGGTCTCCCTTCGCACCACGAACCCACAGGAAGCCCGGCTCAAAGCGGCATGTCTTTCCGGGATAATGGCAGTTCACAAACAGGAGCAGCAGCGGGCTATGGGAGAGGCACGGTTCAACGCAGCACAGGGCATTGCAGCCCAAGACCCGGACGGCAATCTCTTGCTGAACCTGTTGCGCCGCGTTGATCCTGAGCGACTGGCCGAACTGGCCGGGCGACCGCTGTCCGAAGTGAACGAACTGCTCAACGGGGCCAGCGAAACGGACGTGCGCAGGCTGGACATTGAACTGCCGGCCAGAAAAGGCTGTCGCAATTCAGAAGGCACGGCTCTATGATGTCCGCTGCCGGCCAAGAGTGGCCATTCCATCATTGGTTTTTGGCTCCAATCGCGAGATTTTTAGATTTTCCTGAAAGTTGGATTGCAGTTGCCCACTCTAATAAATCTAGCTAGATTCTTTTTTATAAGAAAAGTGAGTATTTGTGCCGGCCGTATAAATATAATTATGCTATTGGGGAATTGATATGAGTCAAGAAAAAAATGAATACGAGCGCCTTATGAAAAACCGGCCACATGTCGTTATCCTCGGTGCGGGCGCAACAATGGCGGCGATTCCTAATGGTGACAAAAACGGCAGGAAGTCATCTGTCATGAACGGATTCATCGAATCGCTAGGAATGACTGAAACCCTCAAGGAGGTCAGTCTTCAAACGAGTAGCAACAACTTAGAAGACATTTACTCCGAGCTTCACAATCGCCCTGAATGTGATGCCATAAGGGGGGAACTAGACAGACGAATACGCGACTATTTTTCGGAACTGGAGCTACCAGATGAACCGAATATTTATGACTTGTTGCTCTTGGCGCTGAGGAAGAAGGATATTGTCGCAACATTCAATTGGGATCCGCTGTTGTTGCAGGCGTATCAACGCGTTTCCAAGATCACGAAGGAATTACCCGATCTTGCATTCCTACACGGAAACGTACTTGTAGGATATTGCCGCAAGCACAAGTGCGGTGGAGTTCTTGCCGCGTACTGCCGAGATTGCGGTGCACCTCTTGATCCGGCTCCGCTACTCTATCCTGTTACAAATAAGAATTACGCTGCGGACCCTTACATTCAAGATAACTGGAAAGCCGTTCAAAACAAGCTGAAACGCGCATATTTAGTAACAGTCTTCGGCTATAGCGCTCCAAAGACTGATGCTGAGGCTATTGCTCTTATGAAAGGTGCTTGGAGGACTGTCGACGAGCGCAATTTTGAAGATTTTGAGTTCATTGATATCTGCGAAGAAGATACCATAATTACACGTTGGCAAGAATTTATTCATTCGCACCATTACCAAGTGCATAAAGATTTTTTCTCTTCGAGCTTAGCACAGCATCCACGTCGAACGACAGTGGAACTCTTCGATCGCACCATGAATTGTATGTTTACTGAAACACTTCGAAAATTTACTCCCGGCATGAAATGGGAAAACATCAATTCCCTTGTAATCGATCTTGTTATTGAAGAGAACGAGCTTTCGATAGACGGCTTTCTGGTCACACACACGACATAACATGGCATTCGAAGATGTGGTCCAGGTTGAGGCGACTACTTGCCTTCTTCAAATTTTGTCCATTCAACTTCAAATCGTGCCTTTGTATTGGTGGATGTTCTGGGTGACAGCGGAGCCGACATCGCATGACCTTTGCTGGTTACCATTTGCGTGGTGCCGGCGTCATCCATTACCTGGACTTTCGTTCCCTTTGGGCCGGGGGCATCGGGGCCGGCAAAGAACCGCTTGAAGTTGGTAGTTGAACCTACTGCTGGGAGCATGCCGGTAGGGTTGACCAGATCGCTCATGTGGACGCTATCTTTTCGGACCGTCATATGGGGGAAGGGCGAGACCGTCCCATCTTCACGCTTTGGACCATAAACAGTCATCTCATCGGTCGATTTGACGACTGCCGCGTCGCGCCCAGCGATTGTTTTCGGAACGTGAGTGGTGCGTAGGTCGGTGCTGCTGGTGCTGGAAGATGACATTATTAAGCCGGGCTGATTGTGGAAAGCACGGTATAGCAACGCTGTGGCAGAGATGCCAGGGGCATTTAGAAAAGTTGCAGTAGGGGCTTGACGGCAAAAATGTCCGATATTTACAATGAATCTGTATTCTGGTGATCATGCGTTCAGCGTGAACGGACACCAGAAAAGCCAGCGCCACCCGGATCAAACCGCGTGGCGTTTTTCGTTTCCGGCCCAGTGGTAGTGGGCCTAAATCGGTACCGCGCCGTGCGCCATTCGGGGTTGATCCCTGGGCAGCAGGTGCGGTCACAGTAGAGCCCGCCGTGAGCGGGCTTTGTCGTTTCTGGAGCCTGCATGACACACCTATCCATCGAGCATGAGATCCAGGCCAGGGGCCTGACTGCGCCGTGCATCACGCCGGCCTACGAGCTACGCACGCGGCTCCATCAGGGTGTTTGATCGTGCCTGAATCCATCCGTGGCGTGACCGGCGCTGATGAGCTGCAACAGGTGGTCGAGATGTTGCAGGGGCAATTGCGCGAGCGTGATCGCGTGCTCGACGGGCTGACGGCACGGGTCCAGCAATGGGAAGGGCGCGTCGCCGGCATCGATACCCGCCTGGAGGTGGGCACGGAGCGATTCAGCCGGCTGGAAGCGCATGTGGATGAGCTGGTGTCCACGCAGCGCGCCCACGCTGCGCACCTGAGCGAGGTACGGCAGATGCAGGCCGATATCCGCGCGCTGCTGGAGCTGTTCGGTGATCTGCGTGGCACGCTGCGCACGCTGTCGATGTTGGGCAATCTGATCAAGTGGTTGGGTGGCGTCGCGGTAGTCATCGGCGCCGGCATCGCCTGGTTCAAGTCGGGTGGCTGAGATGGCTGCACAAACCGATTGGGAGGTGATCGAGCGCGATTACCGCGCCGGCATCAAGTCGTTGCGCCAGATGGCTGAAGAGCACGGCATTACGCATGGGGCGATCAATAAGCGCGCCAAGCGTGATGGCTGGACCCGCGACCTGTCGGCGAAGATCCAGGCTCGTGCCGATGCGTTGGTATCCGCGCAGGCGGTATCCAGCCAGGTATCCGCGGAATCCAAAATTGCCGAGCGCGAGATTGTCGAGGCCAATGCAAACGCCATTGTTGCGGTGCGGCTGGCGCATCGGCGCGATATCGGCCGTGGTCGGGAACTGGTCTCCAGGCTGTTTTCGGAACTGGAATTGCAGTGTGGTGCGGATACCGTGGCGCTGCTGGAGCAACTGGGCGAGATGATGCGCGACCCTGACCAGTACGGCCGGGATCGCCTGAATGATCTGTACCAAAAGATCATCAGCCTGCCGGGCCGTGCCAAGACCATGAAGGATCTGGCTGAATCGCTCACCAAACTCGTGAGCATGGAGCGTCAGGCGTTCGGTATGGATGCCGATACCAGTGAGGACGACCGTGGTTCGACGTTGACCGAGGCGCAGCGCGTCAGCCGGATTGCGGCGTTGCTCGACAAGGCGAGGCGCCAGGATGGCTGACATGCTGCCTGCCGACATGACTCCTGCCGAGTTGATGGCGCTGATGAAGCGTTTGACGCCGGAAGAGCAGGCCGAACTGGATCGCCTGCTGACGGATGGGTTGCCCAAGTGGATGCCCCAGGTGGGTCCGCAGACCCAGGCGCTCGAATCCGAGGCCGACATCGTGTTCTACGGTGGTCAGGCCGGCGGAGGTAAGTCCGACCTGCTGCTGGGCGCGGCGCTGACCCGGCATGAACACAGCATCATTTTCCGGCGCGAGGCGGTGCAGTTGGTTGGCCTGGAGGAGCGTGCGGCCAAGATCCTGGGTTCGCGTGACGGTTACAACAGCCAGACCAAGGTGTGGCACGTCCCCGGCGAAGATGGCCGCATTCTGGAATTCGGGTCGGTCAAGGAGCCTGAAGACTGGATGAAATACCAGGGTCGCGCGCATGACCTGAAGGGCTTCGATGAGATCACCCACTTCTTGGAAATCCAGTTTCGCACGCTGATCGGCTGGATGCGCACCGACAACCCCTCGGTGCGCCAGCGCGTGATCTGTGCGGGCAATCCGCCGACCGATGCCGAGGGCGAGTGGGTGATCCGTTACTGGGCGCCGTGGCTGGACCCGCAGCATCCGAACCCTGCCCAGCCGGGCGAGCTGCGATGGTTCGTCACGGACGAGGATGGTAGTGACCGCGAAGTGCCCGGCCCGGATCCGGTCCTGATCGGCGGCGAATCGATGAAGCCCAAGAGCCGGACGTTCATTCGTTCCAGCGTGGACGACAACCTGTTTCTGCAACTCACCGGCTACAAGGCAACGCTGCAAGCGTTGCCCGAGCCGCTGCGCAGCCAGATGCTGCGTGGCAACTTCATGGCCGGCCGCACCGACCCGGTGTGGCAACTGATCCCCACCGAATGGGTGAAGGCGGCGCAGGCGCGCTGGCAGCCACGGGTTGAAAAAGGCCCGATGACCGCGCTCGGGCTGGACCCGTCGCGCGGCGGCACCGATAAGACCTCGGCCGCCCGACGCCATGACACCTGGTTCGATGAACTGGTCACCGCCCCTGGTCAAGTCACCTGCGACGGCCCGGCCGCCGCCGGTTTCGTGGCACCGCTGGTGCGCAATGGTGCCTGCATCTGCGTGGATTCGATCGGCATCGGTTCCAGCGCGCTGGATTTCATCAAGGGGCTGAATCTGCTGGTGCTGGCGGTGGCGGGCTCTGAGGCCAGCGCAGGTGCCACGGTGGCGGGCAATCTGCGCTTTCGCAACAAGCGCGCGGAGATGTACTGGCGGCTGCGTGAGGCACTGGACCCCGCCGCCGAGCGCCCGATTGCGCTGCCACCGGACAAGGAACTGCTCGGTGACCTGTGCTCGGTGCGCTACAAGGTTGTCCAGTTGGGCAAGGCTGCCGCGATCCAGATTCGCGATAAGGATGAGATCCGGGAAGTGCTGGGCCGCTCGCCCGACAAGGGCGACAGCGTGGCGCTGACCTTTGTTTCGGGCATTCCCGCGCCGGGCTCGATGCGCAATCGCGTGCCGCGCGAGGCAGCGGATTGGCGGCTGTGATGATCAAGGGAGATACCAATACCGTGGAGGCGGCAACGCGCGACGACGGCCTGAGCCTGCTGGAGTTTTCCGGCTGGCTACGCGAATTGCAGGAGCAGCCGGCCTGGCGTGCCCGGGCGGATCGGGAATCCGACTACTACGACGGCAATCAGCTCGATGCGGAGATCCTGCGCCGCCAGCGGGAGATCGGCATCCCCCCGGCCATTGAGCCGTTGATTGGCCCGACCATTGATGCGGTGTTGGGCGCGGAGGCCAAGAGCCGGACCGACTGGCGCGTGACCGCTGACCATGACCGCGAAGGTGTAGACGTGGCCGAGGCGTTGAACCAGCGGCTGAACCAGGCCGAGCGCCAGGCCAAGGCCGATGATGCCTGCTCCGCCGCCTACGCCAGTCAGATCAAGGTTGGCATCGGCTGGGTGGAAGTGGCGCGTGAGGCAGACCCGTTTCGCTATCCATACCGTTGCCTATCCATCCACCGCAATGAAATCTGGTGGGATTTTCTGGCGAAGGAGCCGGACCTGTCGGATGCGCGTTACCTGATCCGTCGTAAGTGGATGCAGGTCAAGCAGGCGGTGCTACTGTTCCCCGAGTGCGCGGAACTGATCCGCTCGGCGGGTGCGGGCTGGCATACGCTGGATCCGGCCACCATCGGCCTGGATGGCGGCGCCTCCACCGATCTGGCGATGTCCTGGAACATGGAACGTGGTTGGTCGATCGAGGAGCAGGAGTGGCGCGATAGCGCCAACCAGCGCGTGTGCTTGTTCGAATGCTGGTACCGGCAATGGGAAAGGGTGCTGGTGCTCAAGCTGGCTGATGGCCGCGTGGTCGAGTACGAGCCCGTCAACGAAGCGCATCAGCTTGCGGTCGCGCTCGGTGGCGTGGTGCCGGAGTATGCGGTGGTACCGCGCGTGCGACTGTCATGGTGGCTGGGCCCGCATCGCCTCAGCGACGCGCCGACTCCGTATCGCCACAAGCATTTCCCTTACGTGCCGTTCTGGGGCAAGCGCGAGGATCGTACCCGCGCGCCGTATGGTCTGATCCGGGGCATGATGTTTTTGCAGGATGAGGTGAACGCCCGCATTTCCAAGATGCACTGGGGTCTGGCCGCCACCCGCACCACCCGCACCGATGGCGCGGTTAAGGATGACGACACCACGTTCCGCCGTGAAGTGGCCCGGCCCGATGCGGACATCGTGCTGGATCACGATCACATGCGGAACGGCGGCGTGTTCAAGGTGGAGCGTGATTTCCAACTCAACCAGCAACAGTACCAGCGGCTGGCCGATGCGCGCGAAGGCATCAAGCGCACCGGCGGCATCTACAACGCCTTCATGGGGCAGGACGGCCAGGCCAATTCGGGCGTGGCCATTGCCGGGCTGGTGGAGCAGAGCAATCAGACGCTGGCCGACCTCAATGACAACGCCGCCTATGCGCGCAGCCAGGTGGGTGAGTTGCTGCTGTCCATGGTCATCGAGGATCTGATCGGCAAGCCCGATGAGGTGTTCATTGATGGCGAGGGGATTCGCGACGATAAGCAGATCGCGCTCAATGCCCCGCGCACTGACCCCGATACGGGCGTGCAGTATCTGGATAACGACGTGGAGCGGATCCGGCTGAAGGTGGGGTTGGAGGATGTGCCGAGCACGCCGACCTTCCGCGCGCAGCAACTGAACGCAATGAGCGAGGCCTTCAAGTCGATGCCACCGCAATACCAGCGTGTGATGTTCCCGTTCCTGCTGGTGCTGATGGATGTGCCGAACCAGCGCGCGATCATCGAGGCGATCCAGCAGGCGGACCAGCAGGAGACGCCGGAGCAGGTCGAGCAGCAGATGCAAGCGGCGATCGAGCGCGTGAAGAAGGATATCCAGTACGACCTGAAGCTGCGCGAGCTGGATCAACGTCAGCCATTGGTCGATGCCCAGGTGGCCCGGACTCGGCATGAGGCGGCGGGCAAGGGGGTGGAGAGCATGTTCAGCGCGACCCAGGCCGCGGCCAACATTGCCAATCAGCCGGATATCGCGCCGCTGGCCGACGAGATGCTGGCTTCCGCCGGCTTCGAGGACAGCAACGCCGCGCCGCTTGCCGTGACGACAACCCCTGTCGCGCCGCAGGTACCGCTGCCGCGCAATACCTCGCCGCAGTTCCCGGCCCGGCCCGCAACGGCTGCCGCTGGCTTGGACCGTGGCATCGAAGGCGGTGCGCTGTAGCGCTCCGCTCATCAACCCCACCAGATTCAGGAGGGCCGGCGTAAGCCGGCTTTTCTGTTGGTACGCTCATCACCGCACCCCAGCGATACGGGGCCGGCTCGACGTGATGTCGATCCCGGAATGGAGCGATTGAAATGGCGAAAGACCTGGAGTTCTTCATGGCCAATCAGGCGGAGTTCGACACCCTGAGCGATACCGACAAGGCGGCGCTGTTTGCCGGCGGTACCTTGGAAGGCGATACCCCCATCGATCCCGATCCTGCCGCTAAGGCCGGTGACGATGCGATCGGCGCGGGGGAAAGCAGCGAAGCGCCTGACGCTGCCGGAACGCAACAGGATGCGAGCAAGCCCGACGACCAGGAAGTGACACCGGTTACCCAGGCAGCCCAGGATGGCACCGAGGCGACGCAAGCCGCACCGGAAGCCGTGGTGCTGACCCGCGATGGCAAGCACACGATTCCGTTCTCCGAACTGCAATCGGTACGGGACCAGGTGCAGCAACTGTCGCAGGAAAAGCAGGTGCTGTTGCAGGCCCTGAGCAGCGCCACGGCGAAGGAGGCGGGCGTGACACCCCCGCAGCCGGCCGAATCTGCCAAGCCCGCTGGGTACGATTTCGCCAAGGCCGAACAGGCCATGATGGAAGCGGTCTACAACGGCGATCAGCAGGCCGAGGCCAAACTGCGAGCCGAAATCTTCGCCGAACAGCGCAAGGCATTGGAGGCCGAGATTGTGGCCGATGCCGAGCGCCGTATTGAAGCGAAGTTTGCCGAGCAGCGCACCCAGGAGCTGTATAGCGCCGCCATCCAGCGCACCCTGAGCGATCACCCGTACCTCAACGACAACGAGGCGGCCGTGGCCGAAGTGATCGAATGGCGTGATTTCTACGTGAGCAAGGGTGAGCCCATGCATGTGGCGCTGGAACGGGCGGCGGCCAGGATCGCGCCGCAATTCAAGCCGGCCGATCCGGCACCGCAGCAGGAAGTGGCGCCCAAGGATCCTGCCCCGGTTGTTGATGTCGCAGCCAAGGCAGCCGAAATCGTCGCCGCGACCAAGCCCAAGCCGCCCACCAGTCTGTCCCAGGTGCCGGCAGCGGTAGCGGCCCCCGGTGACGAACTCCAGGCCATGCGCGAAATGAGCGGTACCGGCCTGATCGATCGTTTCGCCGGCAAGTCCCCGGACCAGATCATGGAGTTGCTGAGCCGCCTGGTGTAACCGTCGCCTGATGGAACCGCTTCTATTCAACCCCTGACCCCAACCCGCCGCCGGCGGGTTTTTTCATGCCTATTTCCGGAGATGCATCATGCCCGAAACCACCATCCCCTACGGCTCGCCGCAGGCCGTCACGGTTCAGTCCGCCGGCCTGTTCGCAGCCAGTATGCAGCGCCCGACGGTGCTCAACCGGCTGACCGGCAAGCTGCCCCAGCAGGCCGATGCCAGCGCGACGCTGCGCTT
>NZ_SUMF01000079.1 GCF_005048205.1 Chitiniphilus eburneus | reverse complement strand
CGCACTGCCCGCGCACCAGCCCACCGTCAGCACCTACTACGACTACGACGCCCTCGGCCGCCTGCAACGCACCATGGATGCCCAGGGCTACCAGACCACCTACGCCTACGACGCCAACGGCAACCGCACCAGCCGCACCGACGCCCTCGGCCGCATCACCCAATACGGCTACGACCCCCTCAACCGCCTGACCCGCATCACCCAGCCCGACGGCGGCATCACCGAACTGAACTACGACAGTCGCGACAACCTCGTCAGCGTCAAAGACCCCGAAGGCTTCACCACCCAATACACCTACAACGGCTTCGACGACCTGATCCGCCAGGTGAGCCCCGACAGCGGCACCACCCAATACAGCCAGGACCCCAACGGCCAGCTCACCACCGCAACCGACGCCCGCAACAAAACCGCCACCTACACCCGCGACGACCTCGGCCGCGTCACCCAGATCGGCTATGGTGACGAAACCCACACCTTCACCTACGACACCGCCGCCAACGGCAAAGGCCAACTGGCCAGCTTCAGCGACGCCAGCGGCAGCACCAGCTACGCCTACGACCCCCAGGGCCGCCTGACCCAGATCAACCGCCTGATCGGCAGCATCGCCCTCAACAGCAGCCAGACCTACAACAGCGCCGGCCAGCTCAGCCAACGCACCTACCCCAGCGGCACCAGCGTCAGCTACGGCTGGAACAACGGCCGCATCAACCAGATCCAGGTCAACGGCCAACTGCTGCTGAACAACCTCCAGTACAGCGCCGACGGCCGCATCCTCGGCTGGACCTGGGCCAACGGCCAGAGCTACCGCCAACCCGGCGACGGCAACGGCCGCGTCGCCGGCCTCAGCCTGGGCAACCAGAGCTTCACCTACCGCTACGACGCTGTCGGCAACCTCACCCAGCAAGACCCCGGCAGCAGCGCCTTACGCAACTATGGCTACGACAGCATGGGCCGGCTGACCAGCGCCGCCATCGGCACCACCCAATACGGCTACAGCTACGACCTGAACGGCAACCGCACCGAAAAACGCACCGGCACCGCCGTCACCACCCACACCCACGACCCCAACAGCAACCGCCTGCTCAACGTCGCTGGCAACCTCAACGGCAGCTACAGCTACGACGCCGCCGGCAACGTCGTCAACGCCGGCGCCAACGTCTACAACAACGCCGGCCGCATCCAGCGCAGCAAAAGCGGC
>NZ_SUMF01000078.1 GCF_005048205.1 Chitiniphilus eburneus | reverse complement strand
GGCGAAGCTGGCTGCCGCGTCCAGTATCCCGAACCACGCCTCTACCAGTACAGCGGCAGCACCCGGCCCCAAGACGCCTATAACAGCGCCGTCAACCAATGGCGCCCCAAACTGAACGCCTGCCTGCCGCCATGGCAAAGCCAGGCCAACGGCTGGAACAGCTACCGCGCGCAGCATGCCGCCTGGGCCACCCAGCAACAGCAATACCAGACCGCCCTGGCGGACTACAACCAACGCCTGGCGCAATACAACACCGCCCAGGCGACCTACAACCAACAGCTGGCGCAATATCACACCGCGCTGGCCGCCTACAACCAGGCCGTCGCCGCCAGCCAACCGGTGCTCGACAGCGTGTGGACCTACGACGGCAGCGGCAACGTCCTCAGCATCACCGACGGCATCGATGCCAGCTACAACCGCAGCTTCGGCTACGACGGCCTGGATCGCCTCACCGTCGCCACCGCCCCCGCCGGCAACGGCTGGGGCAACGGCACCCTCCACTACGATGGCAACGGCAACCTCACCCGCCAGGCCTTCGGCAACTGGTCGATCGACTACGGCTACGACACCACCCAACAACTCAAAACCGTCAGCGGCGGCAGAAACTACCAACTCAGCTACGACAGCAGCGGCAACGTCACCAGCCGCGGCGACGGCCTGCTCTACCAATACGACGCCGCCGGCAACCTCAGATGGGCCAACAAAGGAGTTAGTAGCCAGATCGAATACCGCTACGACAGTGCCGGCACCCGCGTGCTCAGCCAGGGCAACGGCATCAACCGCCTCGAATTCACCGGCGCCGACGGCCTGCTGTATCAAGAGATCAACCTCACCACCGGCGCGGTCAAAGACTTCATTTACCACGGCCGCACCAAACTGGCCGATATCGAAGGCGCCACCACCACCTGGTACCACAGCGACCCCCTGGGCAGCCCCCTGGCGGCGACCGACCAGAATGGCCTCCTGCTCTGGCACACCCCTTATCACCCGTATGGAGCAGGGATCGTCGCGGCCACAGACAAGAACACCCAATGGTTCACCGGCAAACCCTATGAAAACAAAGTCGGGCTGTACTACTACGGCGCGCGGTGGTATGACCCGGTGCTGGGGCGGTTCATGGCGATGGACCCGGTGGATTGGAAGGCTTCCAACCCGATCCATAGCTTTGGGCGCTATACCTATGCCAATAACAATCCGCTGAGGTATGTTGATCCGGATGG
>NZ_SUMF01000077.1 GCF_005048205.1 Chitiniphilus eburneus | reverse complement strand
GCACCGGAGAAGGCCGGGGGCGGGTGGCTGCCGTTGTAGACGACCCCGGTCACCACCGGTCGGTCGATATCGTTTTCGAGATAGGCAACGATCACTTCCTGACCGACGCGCGGAATGAACTGATGCCCCCAGGCGGCTCCGGCACTGGGCTGGACCACCCGGATCCAGCACGAAGACCGGTCGTCCAGATTGGCGCCGAACGCGGGGTGTTCCTGCGACCGCTGCCAGTGGAACTGCACCTTGATCCGGCCATACTGATCGGTGTGGATTTCCTCCCCGGCCGGACCAACCACGGTGGCGGTCTGAATCCCGCGCGCGGTCGGCTTGGCGTATTGGCTGTCGGCGTAATCCGGATGCAGCGGCACCCCGCGCCGTTGCGCCGCGAGTTGCACCGTGAACGGCTGTGGCGTGTCTTGGCCCCGCGCCAGCAACTTCAGCAGATCGCCCGGCAGATTATTGTGCGCGGTAAAGCGCAACTGACTGGCGACGAACTCCCGCTGTTCCGGCGCATCGCCATCGTGCAGTGGATGATCGGCCAACTGGAACCACTCACCGACCTGTATCCCGCGTACCGTACCGCCGCCGGCAAACGACTTCTTCCGCCGATCGAACGCCTGCTGACGCAACTGCGCATAATGGCCGAGCTGCTCGCCATCGGCGGCATAGTACAGCGACTGCGGATCGTAATACCCCAGGCTGCTCTCGGCCTGAGCGCCGCCCGCCCCCTGATCGATCCCCGAAGCTTCCGCAGCCTGCTGCGTCACCACCGGCTGATAATCGAAACTGGCCAGCGCCACCTGGCTCGGCCCCAACTGCCGGGTACTGGTCCAGTCGGTCAGACTGTCCTCGGCCTCCGTGGCATCGGCACGGTGGAAACGAATCCGGCCCTGGCGGGCCTGCGGCAGCGAATACGGATCGTCGAACACCACCAGCGTGACCGTCGGCGTGTCACCCGCCGCATGCTCAAAGCGATACGCCAGCCCCTCCTCCGCCAACAGCCGGGAAACGAAATCGAGATCACTCTCCCGGTATTGCAGACAGTACGAGCGCGCCGGATAACGCCCCGCCAGCTCGAAGCGCAGCGCAAACGTCGCCCCGAACACCGGATTGCCGGCGATATGCTCATCCAGCACCGCCTGCACGATCTCCACCACACTCACATCCTGAAACACCCGGCTCGACCGGCGATGTGCCAGCAGCACCAATGGCGGCTCGATGGACAGCCCATAGCGGGCAAACCCCCCGTCCGCCGGCAGCGCCTGCGCCGCAGTGACCACACCACAGCGCACCACCTCCTCACCGTCGGCTGTCAGGATACCGAGCTGCACCGGCAAGCCGAGCAGCGACTTGAGCGGCAGCCCGACATCGGGCGACAGACATTCGAGTTGATAGCGGTAGGGTTGGGAGAGCGCTTCGTCGCCGGTGACCGACTGCGGCAGCAGTTGCGCACCGTCGCTGGCACCGTCGCCCAGGTGCAGGGTCAGCAGGCGCTGGTCCTGGGTGAAGGCGCTGGCGAAGGACGCCAGCAGGTTCGACATATCCACGTCATCTACCCAACAATTTTTGTCAG
>NZ_SUMF01000076.1 GCF_005048205.1 Chitiniphilus eburneus | reverse complement strand
CATCACAGCACCACGTAGCCGGCGTCGTCGGTCACCAGTTCGGTCGCCGATTTGGCGACCCCCAGGTACTGGCTCACCTTGCTGGCATTGGCTGGGTCGGTTTCATCCAGCGCCGTGGCCACCACCCCGCCGGCCGTGCCCAGGTAGTAGCGCGCGCCGAGGGTCAGCCCGGTCAGCACGCTATTGGTCCCGTCGAGGGGGTACACCGTCGCCTGCGCGCCGCTGGCCACCGCCGCGGTCACATAGCCATCGGCCGCCCGGCCGTTACCGCTGTCGGCCAGGCGCACCGAGAACACGCCGGTGGCATCGTGGAACTGCACGAACTTGCCAGCGCCCAGCGCTTCGGAGGCCGGCGCGAGGGTGGTATTGGCGCCAATGCCGTTGGGCATCAGGCTCCCGTCGAGCTTGCCGGTGCTGTCCAGCGCGATGATCTTGCCGGCATCAGCGACACCCGCCGAGCTGGTGGCCGCTTCGACCAGTTTGCGCACGCCGTTCACCAGCGTCATGAATCGTTGGCCCATCACTACACCTCCAGAGAAACAGGGTCGGAAACATCCAGAATCAGGCGGGTGGCGGATACCGCCGCGCCCACCCGCACATCGAAGCCATCGGCGGGCGGCGTCTGCGTCAGCGTGCCGGCCGCGCCCAGCCACACCGGGCCAGGCGTCCACCACCACCCGGCGTCGTCAATCGCGCCGGAGCGCTGCACGTCCACCTCGCTTCCCGCATCGCCAGCGGTCAGCGTCAGCCCCAGCAACTGCCCGACGTGCGCGCCATCGCGGTAATCGAGGGCGAACACTTCGCCGGCCTGTTCGTACACCACGCGCAGCGCACTGAGGGTTTCGCCGCGGCAGCGGGTGAATGCCGATCCACCCGCCGGGCCGATGGGCCCGATGGGGCCAGTCGGGCCCACCCTCGCCTCGGTCAGCAGCACGCTCGCCTGCTGTTGCGCGGTAACGAGCTGCACCGGATCGCGCACGATCACCACCTGAACCTCGTTCATGTGGTCACCTCATCGCCCACGCGCACATTCCCCTCGGCCAGCAAGGTGACCGTGCCGTCGGCACTTTCGATTTCCAGGTCGTAGACCCCGCGCTTCCAGGCCAGCGCAGCGGTGTCGCTGGCGCTGATGGACAGGGTGATGGTCTTGGCGATGTCGTCGAGCACGATGCCGCCATTGCCGGTGTTCAGTTCCAGCAAGACCGAGCCACCCACCCGATCCTTGATCGCCATGCGGGCGACGCAGCCGGCCAGTGGTGCGGGGGTGTAGGCGCGTAGGTAACCAGTGCTGCGCAACGTCCAGCCGGCGGAGTTCACACCATCGAATTCGAGCGTGTCGGCATCCAGCACGGTGGCCGCGCGATAGTCGGCCGCGCTCGGCGGATCCTGTGTCGCGTTAAGGCCCTTCAGTTCGGGCAGCGACACCACGGCCACATACCAGCCATCCGGCAGGCCATGGCCAGGCACGGTGAGCCGCGCGGGCGGGGTGGCGGCCAGACCGCTGACGGGCAGGAACAGCACCGGCTCGGACGCCCATTGCAGCACGCGTCGAAAGGTTGCGCCCCGACGGATGCGCAGGTCGAAGTCATGGCACATGGTCATCACCAGAGCTGGTTGCGGTGTGGCGTGTTGGCGGTTTGCGCCCGGCGCAGCCTGGCACCTGGCGATGGGCCGAAGTGGCGCTCGAAGCGCGCCTCGGC
>NZ_SUMF01000075.1 GCF_005048205.1 Chitiniphilus eburneus | reverse complement strand
GTGAGCCAGTACCTGGGGGTCGCCAAATCGGCGACCGAACTGGTGACCGACGACGCCGGCTACGTGGTGCTGTGATGGCTGCACGTCGTCCGCTGGTGCTGGTGAATGGCAGGCGCCAGCAGTTGCCGGCCGGCGACCGGCTGCCGGGCGCGGCGGTCGATCTGACGGGGATGGTGACCGCCGATGCAGGGCTGGTAGTGCCGACCGACAGCGTGCGGGATGGGATGGGCAAGCTGCAAGCACAGCTTCAGGCGCGGTCGGGGCGCAACCTGATCGTGGATGGCCGATATGACCTGTGGTACGAGGGGACATCGTGGTCAACCTCCGGCTACGGTGGCGCCACCATGTTACGACTGGCGTTCTTTACCGCCTCCGCCACGGTGAGCCGGCAAGCATTTGCCATCGGCGAGATCCCGGTCGCCTCCGCAGCGTTTTACCCGCGCACCGTGTTTGTCGGCGGCTCGGGGGGGGCCAGCCACGTGATCCTGTCCCACCGTCTGGAAAACGTGCTGAGCGTAGCCGGGCGCACGGTCACCATCTCGTTCTACGCGCGTAGCCCGCAAGCGCTGAAAATCGCCCTCGAACTACAGCAACTGTTCGGGATCGGAGGCAGCGCCAGCGAGTTCATGCCCATCGCCGCCATCCCGTTGACGACCGACTGGCAACGCTATGTGTTCACCGCACAGTTTCCCTCGGCGGCCGGCAAGGCCGTCGGCCCGGGGGATTCCTGGAACGTCACCCTGTGGCTCAGCAGCGGCCCCGATTTCGCAGCTCGCAGCAGCTACATCGGGGTGCAGAGCGGGACTATTGATGTTGCGTGCATGCAAATGGAGTTTGGATCGGTCGCGACCGTATTCGATGAGTCGCTGAACTACCAGGACGCGTGCACCGCGGTGGGCTGGTATTACCAGAACTATTCGGGGTACTGGGTGCTGTCCAGCCAGCCCTACACCGCCAATATCAACACGCACGAAGTGCCACGGATGCGCGAGCCGGTATCCGTCATCCAGGCGCCGAACTCGGGAACGGGAGCGAGCTGGCTGGTGGCAGTGCGTTCCGGGCTCACGACGCTCCGCCAATCCGGAGTGCACTCCGTGGATAGCGCCGGCACCCTCATACTCGATTCGAGGTTGTAACCATGTACCAGACCGTCGATGCGCAACACGTACGCAACCTGGAAACCGGCGACCTGATTGCCCTGGGTACCTGGTGCTGGGAGGCGGTGCAGGCATGGCTCGACGCCGGCAATGCCCTCCTGCCCGCGACCTGGGTGGACCCGGGCGACGCCCGGCGACAACTCAATGTGGCCATCAACACCTGGCGCACCCAGATGGAGAACAGCGGATTCCCTGCGTTGGACCACTGGTGGGACAGCGATGACATGGCGCGCGAACGGCTGACGCTGACGCTGCTGGCCGGGCAGGGCTCGCCGGTCGGCTACTGGAAGGACGTGGAGAACAACGCCGTTGCGCCTGGCGACGCCGCCATGATCGCCACCCTGTACGGCGCCATGGTCGAGTACGGTGCCCTGATTTTCGCGCGGGCCGAACAGATGAAGGCCGAAGTCGCTGCGCTGGCCGCTGCGCAACTGGCCGACTACCGGATCGGCTGGCCGCTGGCCGCCTGATCCACTCACAGCACGCAGCCCCGCCATGGCGGGGCTTTTTATTGGGAGCGAACCATGCAACTGGTGTCGAACTGGCGACGGGCGCTGGAGATGCGCAGCGTCCAGATCATGC
>NZ_SUMF01000074.1 GCF_005048205.1 Chitiniphilus eburneus | reverse complement strand
ACGTGGCGCCGAGGAGTGGAGGGAGACCTTAGGCTCCCGACCGACGTAGGGAACCCCGGAGGGGCGCAGACGCGGGCCGCCTTTTCTTTGGTTCGTTTCTTTTGGCGGAGCAAAAGAAATGAACCGGCCCGCCCGGTCGCTAAGGGCATCAATCAACCCGCGCCGCAGGCGCTCAGCTTTGAAGCAGTTGCAGTTGCAGTTGCCGTTGCAACAGCCGCAACCGCAACCGCAGCCCACCCCCAAGTCCGGGCAGATGGTGCCACCCCATGAAAACCATCAAACCCCTCACCCTCGGCATTCTGCATCGCCCGTACAGCATCGGCGGTCGCCAGCGCTTTGCCGTCACCGCCCTGGGCTTTTTCCGCCTGGGCGCCGACAACCCGCGCTTCCTGATGGAAAACCTGCAATGGCCACTGGCCTTGCCCGCGCTGCCGCCGATGCAACCGCTGGACGAAGCGTGGCCCAAGCCGCGCGGCGAGGTGTTGCTGGGCGGAGCGGCGTTTGCGCCGGGCGGGGTGCCGGTGCCGCGCATGGACGTGCGGCTGGCCTGCGCCGGCGTCGATAAAACCCTGCGCGTGCTGGGCGATCGGGATTGGTACTACGGCCTGGTGCCGTGGCTCAACATCGGCGACCCAGCGCCATTTGCACGCATGCCGCTGGGCTGGGATCGCGCCTTTGGCGGCGATGGCCACCCGGCCAACCCGCTGGGGCAGGGCTACCGGCCCAACCCGGTGGCGGGCTTCGTTGGCCAGAACCGGGCCGCCATGCCCAACCTGGAATACCCCGACCAGCCAGTGCGCGGCCACCTGCGCAAACTGGAGCCGGCCGGCTTCGGCCCGCTGGACGTGCGCTGGACGCCGCGTGTCAAGCAATCGGGCACCTACGACGCCAACTGGCTGCAACGGGAAGCACCGGGGCTGGCGGGCGATGTCGCGCCCGATTTCTTCATGCGCGCGCCGCTCGACCAGCGCCTGCCGGGCTACCTGCTGGGCGGCGAAGCGTATCGCCTGGAAGGCCTGCACCCGGACCATCCGGTGATCGAAGGCCGCCTGCCGGCGCTGACGGCGCGCGGCTTTGTCCAGCGGGCCGGCCAGACGCCCGACCAGGCCGAAGCGGTGCCGCTGGCGTGCGACACCGCGTGGTTCTTCCCCGAACACCTGCTGGGCCTGATGGTGTGGCACGGCGACGTGGCCAGCACCGACGTGGATGGACTGGACATCGTGGCGGTGATGGTGGGCTATGAAGCCGCGCACGATACGCGCAGCCTGGACGACTACCGCCAGGTGCTGGCACTGCGCAGCAACCTGGAAACCGCCGCGCTGTACGCGCTGGACGAATCGCAACTGGCCGCGTCGTTCCCACCCGCGCTGGCCGCGCATCACGCGGTGCAGGATGCTGCCGAACGCGCGGCCGAGCAGGCGCGGCGGCAGGCCATCGTGGCGGAAGCGGACGCCGAATTCTGGGCCGAATCCGGCATGCCGCGCCCGGCCGACCACCAGCCGCCCAAGGCGCCGGAGCCACCGCTGCCCGGACCGACCAAGCGGCAACTGGCCGACAGCGATTTCAACCTGGCCGCCATGGACGCCGCCACCAAGGCATTGATCGCCCAGACCGAGGCGCAGGCCGCGACGATGCGCGCCGAACTTGCCGCCGCCCAGGCCGAACTGCCGCCGCCGCCCGCGATCGATCCGCTGGCCGAGCGCGAAGCGGTTTACGCCCGGGCCTGCGTGCCGGCGGTGGACCTGCTGCCCGCCGTGGCGGCGGCCACCCCGCTGGTCGATGCCGACGCCCTGGCGCTGACCGGCGCCATGGAGGCCGCCATTGCCGCT
>NZ_SUMF01000073.1 GCF_005048205.1 Chitiniphilus eburneus | reverse complement strand
CGACCGGCCATTCGGCCAGCGGCCGCGCCACGGAGACATTGAACTGCGCCACATCGCCCAGTGCGTGCAGCAGTACCCGGCGCGCAAACGGGGCAGCACCTTCCAGTTGCGGCGCCAGGATGGCGAAGCGCCCGGTCGGCGCCGCCGCCAGCCGTTCGGCCGCCCAGGCCGCCGCGTCGCGCCACTCGGTTTGCAGGTCGGCGGCCAGATGGCGTTGCGGCTGCGGCAGGAAATCGTCCGGCGGCAAATCGTCCAGCCACGCCAGCGCCACGCCCTGCCGTTGCAGCGCCGCAATCAGTTCATCCTGGCGCGGCGAGGTATCGCGAAACCCCGCCAGCACCAGCCGCTGGGGCAACGCCAGCTTGCCGGCGTCGATCAACGCCAGCACCTGTTCGGCGCGCTGCGGCGCGTCGTCGGCGTCCAGTTTGCGCAACTGCTTGCGATACGCGCGGCGCCAGTGGAGAAAGCGTTCGGTTTCCTCGGTGGTGTCTGGCTGTTCCAGCCGCAAACGCCATTCGCCGGCGAGGGCATCGGCCTCCTGCGCCAGCGCGGCGAGGCGGCGCTCGTCCAGCAGCGGCCGTTCCGCTTCGGCGGCGCGGATCACGTCCGTCCAGACCAGCCGCGCGGCAAAGTCGTCCAGACGCTGCGCCGGCAGGCTTTCGTCCGGCAGGAACGCCGCCGTTTCCAGTTGCGCTTCCAGCCACGCCGACAGCGGCAACACATCCGGCAACACCGCTACCGTGTTCCCCGGCGCCAGCCGCCGCGCCAGTTCACCGGCCAGGCGTCGCGCCAGCCGGTTGTTGACGGTGGCCACCACCAGGCCCTCGGCCGGCAAGGCAACGAGGTCGCTCAGGGTGAGTGGGGGAAGTTCGGGCAGGGGCATTGCGGGCGGGATCAAGGAGGATGGCGGGATGATAACAGGGCGACCCGTGGCGGATGGCGCGCAGGCGCTTGCGTGCATCGGTTCGCCCAAGTAACATCTTTATTGAGAATAATTCTCAATAAATACTTACCCCTGCCCACACCGTGTCCGCCATCGAACTGCCCTCTCCCATCGTCGCCACGCTCTATCACGATCACCACCGTTTCCTGCATGGCTGGCTGCGCCGCAAGCTGGGGTGCGCGTTCGAGGCCGCCGACCTCATGCACGACACCTTTCTGCGGCTGCTGGTCGCACCGCCCGCCAAGGCGGAAGCCATCGTCGAACCGCGCGGCTTTCTCACCACCGTCGCCAAGCGGGTGATGATCGATCACTTCCGCCGGCAGGCGCTGGAACGCGCTTATCTGGAGGCGCTGGCGACCTGGCCCGAGCCAGTGGCGCAATCGCCGGAACAGCGGGCGCTGCTACTGGAGGCGCTGTGCGAAATCGACGCCATGCTCGACGGCCTGGGACCGAGGGTGCGACAGGCATTCCTGCTGTCCCAGCTCGATGGCATGGCCTACGCCGACATCGCGGCGCGGCTGGGCGTCTCGGTCAGTTCGGTGAAGCAATACGTCGCCAAGGCGCTGGCGCATTGCCTGGTGCACGCACAATGAAGGCCGATCAGCCCGACCCCGCCGCACTGCACGCCGCTGCGCGCTGGTACGTGCAACTGAGCGCGGACGACGTAGCCGACGCCGACCACGCCGGCTGGCAGCGTTGGGTACAGGCCGATCCGCGCCATGCTATGGCGTGGGCGCAGATGGAGCGGTTGCAGTGCAAGTTGCGGACGCTGGCCGACCCGCTGGCGACCATGGCGCTGCAACGGGCGCCGCAGAGCGTGCCGGCACAACGGCGGCGCGCTCTGAAGTTATTGCTCGGTGGCGTGGGCATCGGCGTGGCGGCGCTGGCGGGACAACGCCTGCTGCCCTGGCAGGCAGGACTGGCCGATTACCGCACCGCCACCGGCGAGCGCCGCACGCTGCATCTGGCCGACGGTTCGACGCTGATCCTGGCCAGCGCCAGCGCCGCCGATGTGCGCTTCGACGCCGGGCTGCGCCAGGTGCGGCTGCACGCGGGGGAGATCCTGGTGCAGACCGCGCCCGACGCCGGCGGCCGCCCCTTTGTCGTCGATACGCCGCAAGGCCGCGTCCTGGCACTGGGCACCCGCTTTACCGTGCGACGCGATGGCGACTGGAGCGAGGTGCTGTTACTGGCCGATGCGGTGCGGGTGGAGCCCGCCGCGGCGCCC
>NZ_SUMF01000072.1 GCF_005048205.1 Chitiniphilus eburneus | reverse complement strand
CGCGCTGGATGCGCGCCAGCACGTCGGGCGGCAGGTCGGCGGCCTGGGGCTGGCCGACCAGTTCGCGATACAGCGCCAGGTTGGCCTGATAGCGCGGCTGATCCGGCGCCAGTTCGGCGGCGCGGCCCAGTGCGCGGGCCGCGCGGGGCCAGTCGGCCTGTTGCAGCGCGAGGAAGCCCAGGTCGTTCCACAGGCTGGCGCGGGTGGGATCGGCGCGGGTGGCGTCGTCCAGCAACGCGATGGCGCGTGCCGGATCGGTGGGCGCGGCGATCAACGCCAGCCCATGCAGCGCGCTGGCACGGTAGGGGCTGTTCAGCAGGGCTTCGTAATGGGTGGCAGCGGCCTCGCGTTCGCCGGTCAGGCGCTCGGCGTCGGCGCGCAGCAGGCGGGTGCCGTCGCGGGGGCCATAGTCGCGCTCGAAGCCGTCCAGATGCGCCAGCGCGGCGTGGTAGGCGCCCTGTTTCATCAGGCCGTCGATCAGTTCCAGATAGGTTTTCTCCTGCCCCACCGGGCTGATGGCGGCTGGGGTCGCGGCGGTCTGTTGCGGCGGCGTGGCGCAGCCGGCCAAGAGGGCCAGGGCGATGGCGAGCGCACCGGATGCGACGGCTGCCGGGACGTAACGAGGGTGTGTCGATCTCATCGGTTTTCCTCGGTGGTGATACGGGATGCCCGATCCACCCGTCATGGATGCGCGCTCGCCAGGAAGCGCAGCACCGACAGCATGCCCGGCGCGGCCAGCAGCACCAGCAGCGAGGGCAGCATGAACAGCACCATCACCACGGTCATCTTGACCGTGGTGCGGCCGATGCGGGTTTTCAGGTCCAGCCGGTATTGCTCGGCCAGGCGTTCGGCAAAGCGGCCCAGCGGCTCGTCCGCCGCGCCGCCGTAGCGTTCGATGCGATCGACCAGCTCGGCGAAGGACGAGAAGTCGGGTAACTGGAACAGTGCGGCCAGCGGTTCCAGCGTTTCGCGCCGGCCGCGCCCGCACTGGAACTGGTGATTGGCAACGCGCAGCTCCGGCGTCAGCGTCGGCAGCACGTTGCCAAAGCCATCGGCCAGCTCCAGCAGCGATTGCCCGGTGCCCAGGCCCGCGCCGTGCAGCATGCGGAGCAGGTCCACCAGCAGGATCAGCTCCTGCTGCGCCCGTGCGCCGCGCCGCCGCGCCCGGGCCTTCAGCCACCAGGACGGCGCCAGGATGCCCAGCAGCGCGCCACCGCACACCGCCGGGATCGCCCAGCGCCCGCCATGCGCCAGGGCCAGTGCGCCCGATGCGGTGACGATGGGCAGCGCCAGCCGGATCACCAGGTAGTAGTAGAAGTCCACTTCACGCGCGTAGCCGGCGGCCACCAGTTGCCGCCGCACCGGGTGGCTGTGGCGCAGCCCGGCCGGGTCGCGGATCAACCGCCGCGCCAGTGTCGCCAGCGGATGGCCCGGCGCCGCCTCGTGGCCGCGCTCGCCGCTGCCGCCCGGCGGCAGGCGCGTGAACAACCGCCGCTCGGTGAGCTGACTGCGCAACCATTCGCTGGCGGCGGTGAGCAGGCCCGCGCCGATCAACAAAACGCCGAGTACCAGCAGCATCCGGGTTGTCATGAGCGGTTCCTTTATGGCTTGGAAGGGTGGGTTTTGGGGGGGAAGGGGGAAGAGGGAAGGGAGAAGGGTAAAAGCAACCGCCACGTCAAAACCAAGCGGTGTTGCCGTTGACGTTTCCCTTCTCCCTTCCCTCTTCCCCCTTCCCAGCCTCACACACTCTTCGTCATGCGCCACAGCAGCAGCGCGCCGGTGATCTGCAAGCCGATGGCGCCGGCCAGCAGTTTGTGGCCGGTGGGGTCGTCCAGCAGCGGGCGGGCGTAGTCGGGGTTCAGGCCGAACAGCAGGAAGGCGATGCCCACCGGCAGCAGGCACAGCAGCCAGGCGGAAAGGCGCACTTCGGCGGTCAGTGCCAGCAGTTCGGCGCGGGTGGCTTCGCGGGTGCGCAGCAGCGCGGCCACGCGGCCGACCAGTTTTTCCGGGTGCCCGCCGAAGCGCGCGGCAACGCGCAGCGCGGCGGCCAGCAGGCGCAGTTCGGCGATGCCGTGGCGCTCGGCACCGCGTTCCAGCATCTGGTCCAGCTCCATGCCGGCCATCTGTCCGGACAAGGCGGTGCGCAGCATCGGGCCCAGCGGGGCCGGCGTTTCCTGGGCAATGGTGGAAAACGCCGACGCCAGGCTGTGGCCGACGCTGGCCAGCCGCACCATGCTTTCCAGGAAGCCGGGCAACTGGCGCGTGGCCTGCGCGCGCAGACGCGCCGCCAGCAGCGCGTGCCAGCACGCCAGCAGCGCCACCATGCCAACGGCGGTGGCCAGGCCGGGTAGCGGCCCC
>NZ_SUMF01000071.1 GCF_005048205.1 Chitiniphilus eburneus | reverse complement strand
GTGAGCCAGTACCTGGGGGTCGCCAAATCGGCGACCGAACTGGTGACCGACGACGCCGGCTACGTGGTGCTGTGATGACGGCACGTCGCCCGCTGGTGCTGGTGAATGGCCGGCGCCAGCAGCTACCTGCCGGTGACCGGCTACCGGGTGCGGCGGTCGATCTGGCGGGGATGGTGACCACCGAGGCCGGCCAGGTCACCCCCGCTGATAGCGTCGAGGCGGCCATTGGCAAGTTGCAGGGGCAGTTGCTGGTTGAGCCTTGGCACAACCGCATCATCAACGGCGATATGGTGATTGCCCAGCGCGGCACCAGTTTTGCCGCCGTGACCAACGGCAAATACACATTGGATCGCTGGCGAGCCGGCGCTGCAACTACGGGCGCAGTTACGATCGCGCAAGTTGCCGACGCTCCGAGTGATGCTGAATTCCAGTACAGCCTGCGTGCTACGGTAGCGACGGCCGATACCAGTATTGCAGCCGGAGGGTTTTTTGCGGTTCAGCAATTCATCGAAGGCTATAACGTGTCCGATCTGATCGGCCGCGATTTCACCGTGGTGTTTCGGGTGCGCAGTTCAAAAACGGGCACGCACTGCGTAGCGTTCGGCAACGCCGGTGCCGACCGCACCTATGTGGCCGAATACACCGTCAATGCGGCCAACACCTGGGAAACAAAAACGATCACGATTCCCGGGGGCTTGATTGCGGTCGGCACTTGGAATTGGACTAATGGTCGTGGATTGGCGGTGATGTTCATATTGGCCTGCGGTTCAAGTCTGCAAACCGCGCCAAATGCGTGGCAAACCGGGAACTTCGTCGGCAGCTCTGCTCAGGTCAACTGTCTCGACACCGTTGGGAATGTTTTCGCGGTCACTGGTGCGCAGTTGCGAGCCGGATCAGTTGCGGCCGGGTTCGAACATCGGCAAATGGCGCTGGAAGCGATGTTATGCGAGCGCTATTTCCAGAAGAACTACCCGCTGCCAGTGGCGCCAGGTACCACTGGGAGACCCATTGCCATGGCGTTCTGCCAGAACAGCTACTCCCTCACATCGGGGCACGTGCTACTGCGTACCCGCATGCGTAGCGGTCCCACCATCACGCCATACAACGACACGACTGGAGCAGCCGGCACGTGGCGGTTCAGACCGTCGAATGCAGATAAGGCTGTGATTTCTACGAGCAGCAGCGAGACGCATTGGGAGCCCGGCGGCAACAACGGTTGGACTGCCGGCGAATATACCTATGCGCTGTACACAGCCGACGCGGAGCTATGACCATGTACCGGACGATGGGTGATTGCATCATCCGGGTACAGGACGGGGCCAGCATCCCCGCTGACCCGGACAACTACGACTATCTGGATTATCTGGCCTGGATCGCTGAAGGCAACACCCCGTTGCCAGCCGCCGGCCCCGGCCGCACCCAGCTCAACGCCCGCATCAACACCTGGCGCACCCAGATGGAGAGCAGCGGATTCCCCGCGCTTGGCCGTTGGTGGGACAGCGATGACATGGCGCGCGAGCGGCTGACGCTCACCCTGCTGGCCGGGCGGGGCTCGCCGGTTGGCTACTGGAAGGACGTCTTGAACGAGCAGGTCGGGCCAGGCGACGCCGCCATGATCACTACCCTGTACGGCGCCATGGTCGAGTACGGTGCCCTGATTTTCGGTCGCGCCGAACAGATGAAGACCGAAGTGGCGGCATTGCCCGACGACGCACTGGCCGACTACGTGATCGGCTGGCCACTGGCCTGATCCATTCACAGCACGCAGCCCCGCCACGGCGGGGCTTTTTGTTGCCCGCTCGATGCGGGCTTTTTTATTGGGAGCGAACCATGCAACTGGTGTCGAACTGGCGACGGGCGCTGGAGATGCGCAGCGTCCAGATCATGCTGCTGACGGCAGTGCTCAACACCGCGGGCAGCGTCTGGTCGGTGTTCATCCACGCCGTGCCGTTGTGGCTGTGGGGTTTGGTCAATGTGGCGCTGATGCTGGCCGGCGGCTATGCCCGGCTGGTGATGCAACCCGGCTTGCATCAGGACCAGCCGCGCCAGCGCTGGCGCCATGATGCCGGCAAGGCTCGCCCGGCCGCCGTCGCGGTGGCGGCGATATTGGCGCTGGCCACGCCGCTGGCGATGCAGTGGGAGGGCAAACGTAACACCACCTACCTCGACATCGCCGGCGTGCCGACCGCCTGCTATGGCCAGACCGGCAGCCAGGTGCGGCTGGACGCCACCTATGCCGATGCCACTTGCGATGCCTGGCTGAGACAGGAACTGGGCGAGCGCTACCAGCA
Organism: Chitiniphilus eburneus; assembly: GCF_005048205.1. GTDB lineage: Bacteria > Pseudomonadota > Gammaproteobacteria > Burkholderiales > Chitinibacteraceae > Chitiniphilus > Chitiniphilus eburneus. Next base: position 237 of record NZ_SUMF01000071.1, on the reverse strand, counting down.
ACTGACGCGGTGCATCCCGGTTGAGATGGCGCCGCATCAGGCGGCTGCGCTGACCGTGTTTGCCTACAACGTCGGGATCGCCGGCGCCTGCAATTCGGCGGCAGCGCGCTACGCCCGCGCCGGAGACTGGCCGCGCGCCTGCCGCGCTATCCAGCTCAACGACCACGGCAAACCCGCGTGGAGCTATGTCGGTGGCCAGTACATCCAGGGCCTCGCCAACCGCCGCGCCGCCGAGCG
>NZ_SUMF01000070.1 GCF_005048205.1 Chitiniphilus eburneus | reverse complement strand
ACGTGGCGCCGAGGAGTGGAGGGAGACCTTAGGCTCCCGACCGACGTAGGGAACCCCGGAGGGGCGCAGACGCGGGCCGCCTTTTCTTTGGTTCGTTTCTTTTGGCGGAGCAAAAGAAATGAACCGGCCCGCCCGGCCGTTAAGGGCATCAATCAACCCGCGCCGCAGGCGCTCAGCCTTTCAGAAGTTGCCGTTGCCTTGGCAGCGGCAACCGCCGCCAAGGCCAAAACAGCACCCACCGTGCAGGTCTTCCCATGATCTGGGCCACCATCGAAAAAGCCCAGCGCCTCAGCCGCGCCGTCTCCGGCCTGGACCTTGCCGGTCTGGATGCGCGAGGGCGGGTGCTGGCGCATGCCACCTTCCACCGTGTGAACCTGGCGGGTGCCTGCTTTGCCGGGGCCGATCTGTCGCAGACGCACTTCGTCGAATGCGATCTGTCCGGCGTCGATTTCACCCACGCCACGCTGCATACCACTCAGTTCATCCAGTGCCGGCTGCCCGACACCCGCTGGGCCGCTGGCGAGTTGTTGTCGCTGGTGCAGTGCGAGCTGGCCGGCAGCCAGTGGGGCGGCGCGGCGCTGGAGACCAGCGCGTTGATGCAATGCGACCTGCGTGGTGCCGATTTCAGCGCCTCGCGGCTGATGCGCTGCGTGATGTTGGGCGGTGCCGCCGACGGATTGCGGCTGAACGGCGCGCGGCTGGAGCAGGTGGCGATCCAGGACCTCGACCTGGGCCCCGTGGATTTGACCGGGCTGGATGCCGATGCCTCGGTGCTGATCGGTGCCAACCTTGCCGGCAAGGCGCTGCCGGGCGTGCGGCTGGCGCGCTGCACGTTGCAGGGCGCAGATTTCACCGAGACCGATCTGTCCGGCGCGGTGCTGGCCGGCGCCAACTGCCACCAGGCCACCTTCACCGGTACCCGCCTGCCACGGCTGGCGGGCGCCGGTGCGCTGATGCTGGCGGCGCGCTGGCAAGGCGTGGATGCGCGCGGCGCCGATCTGTCCGGCGCGATCTTCCAGGAGGCCACGCTGGCCGACTGCCTGCTGGACGACGCCGTGCTGGTGAAAAGCGTGTGGCGGCAGGCCACGCTGGCGCGGGTGTCGTTCGCCGGTTGCGACCTGACGTTCGCCGGTTTCGACCACGCGCAGGGCGACACGCTGGATTTTGGCCGCGCGCGGCTGGATCACGCCAGCCTGCACAACGCCGCGTTCACGCGCGCCGCCTGGCAGGACGCCCGGCGCGGCAGCGCACGCGGTACCGATTCCTTTCTCTTGGCCGCGGAGGCGGGGCTGCTCGCCGCGCCGCGTGCCGCAGCACGTTGACCGCCATGACCGATGCCGTCGGATACGCAGTAGGAGACACGATGATGCGACTCGAAGACCCCCCCATCACCCATGCCATCGCCGCGCCGCAATGGAGCGATGCCCGCATCGCCGTGGCGCTCGACGATGGCCGTTTCCTGCTGCACGACGGCCGCATCGCGCAACAGGCGGCGTCGTGCCTGGTGCAACCCCAGGCGGGCGACCGCGCGCTGGTGGCCGGCTGCGGTGACGACAGCTTCGTTGTCCACCTGCTGGCGCGCGGCGACGACGAAGCGGTGCTGGCGGTGCCCGGCGCCACGGGCGTCTCGCTCAATCAGGCGCGCATCGCGCTCAACGCCAGCGAGCAGGTCAGCGTGCGCGCGCTGGCCGACATCCACCTCAACGCCGCCACCGGCGCGCTCAACCTGAACGCCCGCAACCTGTTCACCAGCGTGGCCGACACGCTGATCGAACAGACGCGCCACCGCATCACCCGCGCCGAGCACTACCTGCTGACCGCGCGTGCGCTGCTGCGGATGCACGGCAAGCAGACGCTGGTGACGGCGGACAAGGACGTAAAGGTGGATGCGGATCGGATCAGTGTGGGATGAGAGGCGCGAGGTGTGAGGAGCAAGGGCAACGACCCTGCCACGGCTCCCGCCTCCGCCGTTACCCCTCATGCCTTACCCCTCACTCACAGGACTTCCAGCCATGTTTGCCAACAACAACCTCGGCGTCATGAATTTCGCGTTTCCCGATGTGTGCAAGGTGCCCACGCCGGTGGGGCCGATTCCACTGCCGTTCCCCAACATCGCGATGTCCGCCACGCATGTGCCGTCGGTGTTCAACGTGCTGTTCGGCTGCGGGCTGGCGGAGAACCTGCTGACGCAGGGCACGGTGAGCAACGGCGACGAGCCGGGGCTGGCGACGGGGCTGATCTCGAACATCGTGGTGGGGCCGGATCGGCAGGTGCTGGGCAGCATCAAGATGCTGGTCGGCGGGGTGTTCGCCAACCGGCTGACGTCGCTGTCGTTGCAGAACGGGATGTTGCCGAATACCGCCGGCATGTCGATCACACCCGCGCAGGTGCGGGTGATTTTGCTGGGGTAAGGGGGTGATGATGATGGGGTTTGCGTCTGCAACGGCAACGGCAACGGCAACTGCAAAGGCTTTAAACGCAGAGCGCCTTTGGCGCGGGTTGATTGATGCCCTTAGCGGCCGGGCGGGCCGGTTCATTTCTTTTGCTTCGCCAAAAGAAACGAACCAAAGAAAAGGC
>NZ_SUMF01000007.1 GCF_005048205.1 Chitiniphilus eburneus | reverse complement strand
ACCAGCATGTGCGGGGCCTTGGCCAGGTCGGTGACGATGGGCTTGCCGGTGATGTCCTTGCCCAGCGCCATGGTCAGCCTGGAATGGCCTTCGCTGAATTCGGCGGATGAGAAGATTTCGGAAAGGCGGATCATCTGCCGGGTCGGATTGGGTAGTTCCATGCCCATGCAGGTCTTGCCGGGAATGGTTTCGACCACACGGATCGATACCAGCCCCAGTGCGCGGGCCAGGTCCTTCATCAGGTTGACGATCTGCGCGCCGCGCACGCCGACGGCGGGCTCCACCTCGTAGCGGGTGATCACCGGTCCGGCACAGGCGTCCAGCACGCGCACCTTCACTTTGAATTCGGCCAGTTTTTCTTCGATGACGATGCTGCGCTCCAGCAGTTCTTCTTCGCTCATCGAGACAGCAACCACCTGCTCGGGCGGATGCAGCAAGGAAAGCGGCGGCAAGATGGTGTCGTCGTAATGGCGCGGCTCGGCGCGTGGTGCAGGGACCGCTGGCGCCAGGGCCTGCGTGGCGGGCTCCAGCCACGGCGCATCGCCTGCGCTGGGTGCGACATCGATGGCTGGCATCCCGACGACGGGTTCGATGGCTGGGGGCCGGTCGGGCGCGATGAGCACAGGGGCAATCCTGGCCATGGGTGCCTCGTCGATGTCCACCGCCTGCCACGCCGGCATGGCTGCGAAATCCTGCTCGGGTTCAAGTTCGGGCTCAGCGGGTAGTGGCGGTATATCGATGATTTCGATCGGTTGCAGCTCGAACACGCTTGGTTGTGCCTGCCACGGTGCGGGTTGGGGCGTTGGTGGCGCTACGGTTGTCGCGGGCTCCGTCAGGCGTGGCGGTTGGGTGGCGACTGCCAGCAGGGGGGCGGCGACCGGGGTGACTGCTGCGTTGGCCGGCAACAGATCGCGCGTCGGCTGCTGGCCGGTGGTGGGGGCTGCGGGGAGTGGCGCGGCTGTCCGTACGGGGGGCGCGGCTGCCGGCGCTTGCGTCACGGTGGCGACGGGAATGGCGCGCGCGGGTTGTGGCGGCGCGCTGCTGGTGGTGTCGGGTGCGGGCCCGGCTGGTGGTTTGCGCACATGCCGGATCACCACCGGTTGCGTGACCATGGTGGGGCGGATCGGTGCGGTGGGCGCGGTCGATTTGAGCGGCCCCGCCGACGGTACGCGTTCACCGTGGATTTCCCGCAGCCGGGCGCGGATTTCGGAAGCATCGATCACCGGCAGCGATTGCGGCGGTTGCGGTGCAGAGCGCGGGCTGGCGGGGCGACGACGCGCGGCGCGTTGCAGGTTGTCCAGCAGTTGCGACATCTCCAGCCGGGGCAGGTCGCGCGGGGCCGGCGGGGGCTCGGGCTGTGGTTCGGCTTTGGGCTCGATCGGCCCAAGGGTCTGGCGCGGCGATGGCCGCTGCGGCGCTGGCGCGGCCTCGACCATTGCAGCCTGCGCAACCGGTACCCGCAGACGCTCGGGTTCGACCGGGCTTGGCGCCGGTTCGGGGGCGGCCGTTGCCGGTGGGGCGGTTTCCTCGGCGCTTTCGTCGGTGTCGATCCGCATGGCGGTATGGATGACGGCGGCGCGATGTTCGGCCCGCCAGCGTGCCAGTCGGGCCCGGCCATGCGTCAGCAGGGTGCCGGGACGCTCCACGGCGCCGCCAAGGGCTTCGAGGATATCCGGCCAACGGCGACGGGCCAGCAGCGGCACACCGGCGCCGATGCCCAGGCATAGCAGCGCCAGTGCGCCGAAGGGCGCGGGCGGCCGGGCACCCAGTGTCAACCATTCACCGAGTACAGGCGTGCCGTGCAGCAGGAACTCGCCGCTGGCCAGGCCGAGCAGCAATACCAGCGCGCCCAGCCATTGCCAGCGCTGCGGCGCCAGGGCGCGGTGTCCGCGCCAGGTCCGCCATGTGGCACAGGCCAGCACGGGCGGCAGCAACCAGGCGGCTACGCCCAGCAACAGCCGCAGCGGCGCCTGGGCGCCGGTCACGCTCATGACGGTGACCACCAGGGTGGCGAAGCCCCAGGCGAGCATGCGACGAAAGCGCTTGACGCCGGATTGGGTGGTCGGGGAGGAAGGCGTGGAAGACTTGGTCATCGATCTGCGGGCGCCTGCCGCCACACGGTCGGCGGACGTTGCGCCGGTAGGCATGACGGTAGGTAAAAATGTATTTTAATCAACGGCTTGACGGATGGATAAGCCGCTAGCGCCAAGCGCGGCAGCTTATCACATCCGGGGGTGATTCGCGCGGGCCGCGCTAGGCGCTTTGCGCCGGACGGGCGCTTGGTTGCCGGCCGACGCCGGCCATGGCGGGGATGGTGGCATGCCGGGCGGTCCCGTCCGGATCAGGTTTACTGCATCGACTGCCATTGCCGGGTGTGCAGCAGGCTCTCCAGTGCTTGCGGTGGTTGCGGGCGGCTGAACAGGTAGCCTTGCGCGTCTTCCACGCCCTGGCGTTGCAGGAATGTCAGTTGCTCGGGCGATTCGATGCCTTCGGCGGTGAGCGCCATCTTCAGGTTCTGCGCCAGCGCGATGATGGCCTGGGTGATGGCGGCATCGTTGCCGTCGTCCGGCAGCCCCATGACGAAGGAGCGGTCGATCTTGATGCGGTCGATGGGCAGGTGCTTGAGCAGGCTCAGCGATGAAAAGCCGGTGCCGAAGTCGTCGATGGCCAGCATGACCCCCAGCGCCTTCAGTTGCCGCAGCCGTTCACGGCTGTGTTCGATCGACTGGATGGCGGTTTCGGTGATTTCCAGTTCCAGGCATTCGGGCGCCAGCCCGGTTTCGGCCAATACTGCGGCCACGTTTTCCACCAGGTGATCCTGCGCCAGTTGTCGTACCGACACGTTCACCGCCATGCGCAGCGGCGGGTGGCCGGCCTGTTGCCAGGCCAGTGCCTGCCTGCATGCCTGACGCAATACCCAGGCGCCGATGCGATCGATCAGGCCGCTTTCCTCCGCCACCGGGATGAAGCGGGCGGGCGGCACCTGCCCCAGTTCGGGGTGATGCCAGCGCAGCAGGGCTTCCACGCCGACCAGCTTTCCGTCCGCCAGGCTGATCACTGGCTGGTAGTGCAGGTGCAGCGCATCGGTCTTCAGCGCCTGCATCAGACCTTGCTCCATCGCCATGCGTTCGTGGGCGCGCTCGGCCATGTCCGGCGAGTAGAAGGCGACGCGGTTGCGGCCGCGCATCTTGGCGTCGTACATGGCGTTGTCGGCAGATTTGAGCAGGGTCTGGCTGTCGGTGCCGTTGTCGGGGAATACGGCGATGCCGATGCTGGCCGAAATGCTCAGCCGTTCGTCACGCAGTTCGATCACCTCGCGTACGGCTTCCAGCAGTTTTTCCGCCAGCGCGGCGTAGTCCTCCAGCCGGCGCGCGTCGGGTACGATGACGACGAATTCGTCGCCGCCCAGGCGGATGGCGATGTCGGTACGGCGGAGCGAGCCCTTGATCCGGCGCGCCACGGTCTGGAGCAGGATGTCGCCGGCGGCATGACCGAGCGTGTCGTTCACCAGCTTGAAGCCGTCCAGGTCGATGAACATCACCGCCACCGGCTGGCGCGACAGTTGCGCACGTTCCAGTTCGGTATCCAGCCGCGCCGCCAACTGATGGCGGTTGCCCAGGCCGGTCAGCGCATCGTGGTAGGCCAGGTGGTTGATCTGTTCCTCGGCCTGGCGGATTTCGCTGATGTCGGAGAACGTGATGATGAAGTTGCGCAGCTCGCCGCGTTCGTCGCGCACTGCGCAGACATGCTCCCAGGCGGGGAAAGGCGTGCCGTCGCGCCGCAGGCAGGTGACTTCGCCATGCCAGTAGCCCTGCCGCGTTTCCAGCAGCCGCGGGTAGAAGTGGTCGCTATGCCGCCGTGCGTGGAGGAAGTTGTCGGGGTCGAAGCCGTAGATGTCCTCCGCCGCGTAGCCGGTCAGCAGGCTGAAGGCGGGATTGGTGGCGATCACGCGGTGCTGCGGGTCGGTGATCAGTACCCCTTCGCCGGTGGTCTGGAACACCACGTTGGCCTGGCGCAGCCGTTCTTCGTTGCGATGCCGTTCGGTCACATCGCGCACCACGCCGATCACGCGGGTGCGGTCGTGCTCGGCGTAGCGCTTGGCGTACAGCTCGATCCAGCCCAGGCTGCCGTCGGGCTGGCGCATGCGCACCGTGCTGCTGACAACGTCGTTCTCCGCCAGTTGTGCGGCGACGGCGGGGCGATCCTCTTCGTGGATGAAATCGAGGAAGGCATCCTGTTCGCCGCGCAAGAAGCGCGGCCGGCCGCCGAGAATGCCTTCCAGGTGTCCTTGCCACTGGAAATCGTCCGATTGCGGATCCCATTCCCAGACGCCCAGCGCGGCGGCGTCCATTGCCAGCCGCAGCCGTTCCTCGGCATGTTCGACTTCCAGTTCGGCCTGGCGGCGGGCCAGTGCCATGCGCAGCGTGGCGTCCAGTTCGCGCAGCTCGTAGGGCTTGAGCAGGTAGCCGTAGGGCATGCTGCGCTCGGCCCGGGACAACGTCTTTTCCTCGGCGTAGGCGGTGAGGAAGACGATAGGCACCTTGTGCTCGGCGTTGATGACGAGCGCGGCCTCGGTGCCGTCCATGCCGGGGCCGAGGTTGATGTCCATCAGCACCAGGTCGGGCTGCTGCGTGGGGATGTGGGCGATGGCGTCCTCGCCGCTGGCGTGGACGCCGACGGCCTGGTAGCCGAGGAATTCCAGGCTGTGCTTCAGGTCGAGCGCGACGATGCGTTCATCCTCGACGATCATGATGCGTGGGTTCATGCGGCGCCTCCGTCCGGTTGGAAGGTCACCACGAAACGCGTGCCGTCACCGCGTTCGATGACCAGTTCGCCGCCGAGCTGGTCCACCAGCAGCGGAATCAGTTGAAAGCCGAGCGAGCCGCCGCCCTGTTCGATGCCATCGGGCAGCCCGACCCCGTTGTCTTCCACCACCAGCCGGGCGTCCCCTGCCGGCTCCCCCGACAGCCGCACGCCGATGCGGCCTTCGCGCCCGGCCGGAAAAGCGTGCTTGAAGGCGTTGGTGACCAGTTCGTTGATCAGCAGGCCGCAAGGCACGGCGCGTTGCAGGTCGAGCAGGACGTTGCCGCTGGTGGCGAGTTCCAGCGTCACCGGCCCGCCATGTTTGTGCAGCGTGTCCTGTAGCAGCCGGCACAACCGCTTGAGATAAAGCCCGATGTCCACCTGTGAGAAGTCGTGCCGCTCGTAAAGCAACTGGTGGATCAGTGCCATCGCCTTCACCCGGCTCTGGCTTTCGGCCAACGCGCGTCGCGCTTCTTCGCTGGCGCTGCGCGATTGCAGGCTGAGCAGGCTGGAGATGACCTGGAGATTGTTTTTCACCCGGTGGTGTACCTCCTGGAGCAGGGCGGTCTTTTCCGCCAGCGCGCGCTCCAGCTGGGCCTGGTCGGCCTTGCGGCGGGTGACATCGACGATGGTGGCCAGCACGCGCAGGCCGCCGTCGCCGGGGATGGGATTCAGGCCGATCTCCACCGGGAACTCGCTGCCGTCGCTACGTAGCGCGAACAGTTCGCGCCGGCCGGCCATGTCGCGGGCGCTGGGGTCGCGCATGAAGCCCGCCATCAACGCCGGGTGCGCCGCGCGGTAGCGCTCGGGCATCAGCGCCATCACGTTACAGCCGATCAGTTGCTCACGCCGGTAGCGGAACATGCGCTCGATGCCGGCGTTCACCAGCAGGATCTGGCCTTGCTCGTCCACCATGGCCAGCCCGTCCGGTGCGTTTTCCACCACCTGGCGAAAGCGCTGCTCGGATAGCCGCAATGCCGCCTCGCCGATCTTGCGCGCGGTGATGTCGGTACCGGACGGGATCAGGTGGGTGACATTGCCGTCGGCATCGAACAACGGTGCAAGGATGAAGTCGATGACGGCGCGGGTATCGCCGGCCATGTGCACCATGCTGTCGAAGCGCTGCGGCTCGCCCTGTGCCGCGCGCCGCACCGCTTCGCGCAATTGTTCCTGCTCGTGCGTATCGTCGCGCCACCAGCCGGTGTCCCATAGCTTGCGACCGCGGACGTCGTCGCGGTCCAGTCCACCGGCCTCCAGCGGGGCGCGGTTCACTTCCAGTAGCGTGCCGTCCAGCGCCAGCAGGCCAACGTAGGCGGTGAGATTGTCGAGGATACCGCGTAGCTGGCGCTCGTTCTCCAGCGCGGCCTGGCGCGCCTCGCGCTGATCGGTTACATCGCGCACCACGGTCAGCACGCCGGCCACGTTGCCATCGGCGTCGCGCAGCGGCAGGTAATCTGCCAGCCACTGCCTGAGCCGTCCCGGCATGATGCTTTCGCCGCTGATGGCCAGATCGCGCAGCGGCTCGCCCAGATCGAGCACCTTGCGCAGCAATGGCAGGATCGTGGGCGCCAGCGAGGGCAACATCTCGCTCACGGTATGGCCCAGGTGCGCTTCCACCGTGGCGCCGTTGCTCTGCGCCAGCAGCGGGTTCAGGTAGCGATAGCGCAGCGTGCGATCCATGATCGCCACGCCCACCGGCAGCGCTGACAACACCTGTGGCAGCAGCGCATCGCAGTCGGGTAACTCGGAAGAGGAGGAAAGGGGCATGGCATTCCCACACATGGCAGAATGCTTCTCATCTTAGTCAGCACCACGTGAGTCGCCGGCCGATTGGTTACAGATTTTGTATGGATTCACGCCAAGCGGTGGAAAGTTTGCGTGGGAAGCGCTTTCAAAGGAGTCAGCCATGTCCGTTCGCTGCGAAACCGATTCGATGGGTGCCATCGATGTGCCGGCCGATCGCTACTGGGGGGCGCAAACGCAGCGCTCCATCATCAACTTCCCGATCGGAGTGGCGCGCTTTCGCTGGCAGCGCCCCATGATCCGCGCGCTGGGCGTGCTCAAGCGCGCCGCTGCCGAAGCCAACGCAGAACTGGGCGAACTGCCGCCGGAGATTGCCCGGCTGATCGTGGAGGCCGCGGACGAAGTGATCGCCGGCACGCTGGATGCGCACTTTCCGCTGGTGGTGTTCCAGACCGGCTCCGGCACGCAATCGAACATGAACGCCAACGAGGTGATCGCCAACCGCGCCATCGAACTGGCCGGTGGCGTGCTGGGCAGCAAGACGCCGGTGCACCCCAACGATCACGTCAACCGTGGGCAGAGTTCCAACGACACGTTTCCCACCGCCATGCACATCGCTGTGGTGGAGCAGGCGCACGCGTGCCTGTTGCCGGCGGTGGAACGGCTGCGCGATACGCTGGCACGCAAGGCGGAAGACCATGCCGACGTGGTGAAGACCGGTCGTACCCATTTGCAGGACGCCACGCCGATCACCGTTGGCCAGGAAATCGGCGCCTGGGTGGCGCAGATCGACTTCGGCCTGGCCGCCGTGCGCGGCGCGTTGCCCGGCGTGCTGCAACTGGCCATCGGCGGTACGGCGGTCGGCACCGGGCTCAACTCGCACCCCGAGTTCGGACAGCGCACCGCCACACACATCGCCGCGCTGACGCGTCAGTCCTTCCTCGATGCGCCCAACAAGTTCTTCGCGCTATCGGCGCACGATGCGCTGGTGCAGGTGTCGGCGGCGCTGCGCACGCTGGCCGGTGGCCTGTTCAAGATGGCCAACGACGTACGCTGGCTGGCCAGCGGCCCGCGCTGCGGCATAGGCGAATATGAAATCCCGGAAAACGAACCGGGCTCGTCGATCATGCCGGGCAAGGTGAACCCGACGCAGTGCGAAGCCATGACCATGGTCTGCGCCCAGGTGTTCGGCAACGACGCGACGGTGGCCTTTGCCGGCAGCCAGGGGAATTTCCAGTTGAATGTCTACAAGCCGGTGATGGTGCACAACGTGCTGGAAAGCATTGAATTGCTCGCCGATGCCTGCCTGGCATTCGACGAGCACTGCGCACGCGGCATCGAGCCCAGCCTGCCACGCATCGCCGAAAACCTGGACAAGAACCTGATGCTGGTTACCGCCCTCAACCGGCACATCGGCTACGACCGCGCCGCCGCCATTGCCAAGAAAGCGCACAAGGAAGGCTCCACGCTCAAAGCCGCCGCGCTGTCGCTGGGTTACCTGACCGAAGACGAGTACACGCGCTGGATCGTACCGTTGCAGATGACGCGGCCGAGTATTTAGGGCGTGTCGTCACCTGTTTCGCGGCAGCGCTGGGCCGAAAAAGCACCAGGCACCAGGCGCACGACGCAGGCAATAACCGGTTATTGGCAAGGAGTGCAACGCGGTGGATGGTGTTTTTTCGGCCCAGCCCTGCGGGTTCGGTACATTTCGGGCGCCGCGCGGCGTCGCAGGCCGCTTGCGGTATCCATACCGCCGCGCGTCCAGCTCCTGGCATGGCATCCCGAACTGCATCGAACGCTGTCGTGAAACAGGTGACGACACGCCCTAAGGGCAAAGGACGGGTTTGCTGCTGTTGATCACGGCGCTTGATGGACCAGACGGCCTGAAAAAAGCGAAAAATTGAAACTGGTCGGACCATGTTTTCTGGTTTTCAGGCGCTCACAAATTTGTAGCGATAAAAGGTTAGATACCAAGGAATTTTGGGACGTGACGCAAGATGGTTGATACGTGTTTTGGAGGGGGTATGGAAGAAGGGTGGGGCACAACCATTTTCAGCGACCCAGCGTTTGAGCACTTGGTGGCCGAACTTCATTTTGATGGAAATTTTCTTCTGCTTCTGGATAGAGACGATGGCAGAGATTCAATCTCGATTTCCTTTCCGGACCCCGCGCAAAAAGGGGCGATGCATACAAGAGTGAAGTTGAGCGACTTTATGAGCGCGCTCATTGCGGCTGTGGAAAATTTGAATCGATAGCGGCGCATCGAGAAACGTGGTGGCCAAGTCGAGCCTGAGCCGAGTATCGCTGATACCAGCCGGCTGTATGTGGAATCAACCTCGCCATGGGTGCGATCAAGCGTTCATCTCCAAGGCCGCACGACGCAGCTGGACATCGAAGGGCCCCCGACAAACGCGGATTCACCCTGCGCAAGCTTGCGATGTCACGCCAGCCGAGGGGCCAAGTCACTCCGGTGCGATCCTGGCAACCATCGGATGTCAGCGCCGCGGTATCTGGTGCGTTGACCATCGGCACGGGCAGGCCGGATGGCGGGCCATGCCATGGAAGATGGGCAGCGCCGGGCACTGGCCGACAGACGTGGGAAAATCCACGGTCAGCGTAGCAATATGCCTTGCTTGCCGTGTTCGGAGGGTGGGGCGACCGGCATCCGCTTGCGGCCATATGGCTCGAATACCCCTATCGAAGCGAAAGAAACCATCGGGAATACCGTTGTCGGCATTACCTGGGAAGTCAGCGGCGCTGGCCTCAACACCCTGCAAGCGGCTATGCTTGCGATCGCCACCGCCCGTGCACGGCGTGGGCATCGATATTCGACGGGCCAGCGTGGGGCGCGGCCTGGTGCACGGGGATAGGACAGACCAGAACAATGAAATCAGGGAGTAGCAAAGTATTTGGTCGCGTAGCGGACAATGTGCGCTACCTCGGCCCGCGCTTTTTCATTTTCGGCCTGGTGGCGGTGATCGGCTTCCCGCTCTACTACGTCGTCTGGCATTACCTGTACCCGCAACCCTACGAAAACCTGCCGCTACGCCTGGTCGGCAGCCTGCTGTTCATTCCGGTGATGCTGGCCCGCTGGTGGCCACGTCCGCTCAAGCGCTACCTGCCGATCTACTGGTGGATCGCCACTTTGCTGGCGCTGCCGTTCTTCTTCGTTTACATGCTGTTGATGAACGGGGGCGAGCCGGCCTGGGCGATGTCCGCGCTGGCAGCCGTGTTCGTGATGATCCTGGCGCACGATTGGCTGACGCTGGCGATCCACGCCTGTCTGGGCACGCTGCTGGCGGTGGCGCTGTTCATGCTCACCGGCCACGGCATCGCGTTCGATCCGCTCAACGCGCAGTACATTCCCATCCTGCTGTTTGCGCTGGTGCTGGGCGGCGCGGCCAATTACAGCGACGAGATGATCAAGCAGGAACGCTCCCGCGCGATGCTGTCCATCGCCAGCTCGATCGCGCATGAACTGCGCACGCCGCTGCTCGGTATCAAGACCGGCGCGGCCGGCGCGGCGCAACATCTGCCCACGCTGGTGGATGGTTATGTGCAGGCGGTGCGCCATGGCCTGCCGGTGCCGGCGTTGCGCGCATCGCATCTCGATTCGTTGCGCAATGTGCTGGGCCGGATCGAGGCCGAGGTGGATTATTCCAGCACCATGATCGACATACTGCTGATGAATGCCCGCCCGCAGGGCGTGTCGCCGGTGCGGCTTTACCCGTGCAGCATGGAGCGATGCCTGGAGGTGGCGCTGACGCGCTACCCCTTCACCCAGGAGGAGCGTGGAGTGGTCCGCACGCGGGTGGAGCAGGATTTCACGTTTCGGGGTACCGAACTGCTGATGGTGCACGTGCTATTCAATCTGTTGAAGAACGCGCTGCATCACATCGCCAAAGCCGGCAAGGGCGGGATTGCGCTGAAGGTGACGCAGCTGGCGGATGGTACCGGCCAGTTCAGCATCGAGGATGGTGGCGTGGGCGTGGCGCCGGAGGTGCTGCCGCATATCTTCGACGCCTATTACTCGCGGGGCGGTGCGGATGATCAGGATGCCGATGTACGTGGCGCGGGCATGGGGCTGGCGTTCTGTCGTGGCGTGATCCGCTCGTTCAATGGGCGGATCGAGTGCGAATCCAGGCTGGGCGACTACACCCGCTTCACCATCACGCTGCCGGTGGCCGTGCCCAAGTGATCAAACCGCGCGATATCGTTCCGTTCTACTTTCCCAGTAGCGTGGTGTTCATCGACGACAACGCCAACTACCTTGCCAACCTTGCGCTGGCGCTCGATCCCGATCTGGCTTGCCAGCTTCACAGCAACCCTCTGGTCTCGCTTGCCGAACTGAATCGCACCGCGCCCGCGTCGGCGCTGGTGGCGCGCTATTGCTCACTGTTCCAGTTCCAGGAACGTCCCGCGCCGGGGCAGCGGTTGATCGAGTTCGACCTGGAGCGCGTGCTGCGCGAGGTCTACAACCCGAACCGCTTCGATCAGGTGACGGTGCTGGTGATCGATTACGCCATGCCTGGCCTGGATGGGCTGGAATACTGCCGCCACGTGCGTGATCCGGCGGTGAAGAAGATCCTGCTCACCGGCAAGGCCGACGAAAAGCTCGCGGTCCAGGCCTTCAACCAGGGCTTGATCGACCGTTTCCTGCCCAAGCAGGCGCCCGATCTGGTGGCGCGGCTGTCTCAGGATATCCAGGCGCTGCAACAGGCGTATTTCCGCGATCTGACCCAGCCGCTGGCCAACGCGCTGGCGCTCGACTCCCATGCCTTCCTGCGCGACGAGGCATTCAGCGGCTGGTTTGCCGCGCTGTGCCGGCGCCTCGGGATCGTCGAGCACTATGTCCATGCCGATCCGGGCGGCCTGCTGTTGCTGGATGCGGACGCCAACGCCCAGTTGCTGGTGGTGCTGTCGGAAGAGGATCTGGTGGCCCAGCACGATGAAGCCTTCGACCTCGGCGCGCCATCGCAGGTGCTGGAGGCGCTGCGCCGTGGCAGTGGCCTGCTGTACCGGGGTGCGCAATGGCTGCCTGGCCAGGGTGACGGCAACTGGATGGCGGCCCTGTATCCCGCCGAGGAGTTCCAGGGCCGCGATGTGTACTACCACGCGCTGATTCCGCGCCCCGCCGGCGTACGGCGCGAGGTGGTGCGCTCTTACCGCCGCCACCTGGAACGACTGGACTGCGCGGGCTGAGGCATTGCAGTGCAGGTGCAAGGAAGCAGGGCATGCAGCAAGGCATGCCTATGCCGCGTTGCAAAATCCTTTCAGGGGCAGGGCCCGAAACCGCTTCACCATCGCGCACAGGCCTGCGGCTCGCAGATCGAACCAGCCAACCCGCCCTCGCGGCGGCGAGGGCGGCTTGAATCGGAAAACGCTGGTCTGGCGCGACGTGGCGGAGCGCGCCCGGTCTTGCCGGGCGCCTGATGTCGCTGGCTGCCCGCCACGGCGGTCACCTCGAGGCCGACGTTAAGCGACGTTGCGCAATGTCGCGCTGTCCCGCACACGGCGGCGCGTCGAGGCCCAGTCCTGGAAGCCCACTTCTTCGCGCAGATCGCGGCAGGCGGCGACGATGCGTGCCAGCGCCACTTCATCCAGCGCCGCATGGACCGACAGGCGGATCAGCGCCCGATGCCTGGGCGTGGCCGGTGCGCAGAACACCGAACCGAAGATGCCGCGCGATTCCAGCGCGTCCCGCAGTACGATGGTCTGGCGCTCGGTGCCGGCTTCCAGCCCGATGATCTGGCTCTGACTGTCGTTCAGGTTGTAACCCAGCGCGTCCAGTGCTGTGCGCAATGTGCGGGCGTGGGCGTGCAACCGGGTCCGCCGCCAGTCTTCCTCGCGGATCACCTTCAGCGTCGCCGCCAGTCCCGCGACCTCGTGCGGCAGCAACGTCGAACTGAAAATGGCCGGGTTCGCCTCGAACTTGAAGTATTCGGCAAAGCGCGCGGAGCATGCGATGAAGCCGGCACGGCCGGCGAATGCCTTCGCCAGGCTGGCGGTGCGGAAATGCACCAGCTCGGTCAGGCCCAGTTCCACCACCAGCCCCGCACCTTGCGGACCGTGCGTGCCCAGCGAATGCGATTCGTCCACCACCAGCACGCAGCCATGCTCGTGTGCCAGCGTCGCCAGTTCGCGCAGCGGGCAGATGTCGCCGCGCGTGCTGTAGACCGAATCGACCAGGATCACGCCCGGCCCGTGGCGGTGCAGTTGCCGCGCCAGGTGATCCATGTCGTTGTGGTGGAAGGCGACACCCTGGGCGCCGGCGCTGCGGATGCCTTCCCACAGCGACATGTGAGCGAACATGTCCACATAGACCGGGGTGCGTTCGCTGGCGATGGCCTGCAACAGGCCCACATTGGCGTTGTAGCCCGACTGGCACAGCACGCCGCTTTCCGCCTGCATGTAGGCGGCGAATTCGGCTTCCAGCTTGAGTTGCGGCGCATCGCCGAACAGGAAGATCCCCGACATCATCGCGCCATTGCCGTGCTGGAGCAGGCTGTCGATCTCGGCGGCGACGATGTTGGGATGGTTGGCCACGGCGAGGTAGTCGTTGCTGCTGAGGTGGAGCGCATCGCGGCCCGGGGTACGGCCGCGCATGATGTGGCCGCCATCCCAGCTATCGCGTACGCGGTCCCGGTAATAGCGTTCGATGCGGTCGGTGAGGAAGGCGGGCTCGATGGCGTTGAGGGCAGCGGTGTGGGAGGAACTGTTCATTATTCGACTCCTTGCTTGGTTCGCCACGTGGGCGAGGGCGGAACGCGGGGGCTCCATCGGGGCGCAGGCGAGGGCGTGAATGTGGCGAGCCATTCCCATCGAGCCTGTTCAGGCCGTACCGCATCGGGCGGCGTGGATCCGGCGGGGCGTTCTTCGGGACGAACGCGGTAACTGCCTGCCGGCTCCTCAAGGTTCTGCGACCTTTGGCTTGGGCGCGCGATGCGTGGAACAGGTTTTTACGCCGGCGCTGTTTCCGTCATAGCAACGGAAGACTGTTTCTTACATGTGAATGGTGAAAGAGGGGATGCAAGCCACACTTTGACAGACTGTCATTGATGCTCGTCTGTCGGATTTATTCAGCAAAAGAGGGGATTTCTGATGGTGATCCGGGCTGGATCGGGCGCGCTTGCTACAAAGACATTCTACGGATATCGCGTTGCAAGGCAGCAGGTGAGAGGGTTCAGTAGGGAGGACAAAAAAAGGCGGCCTCGCCGAGGCCGCCTGATTTTGTAAGAAAACGCATCAAAGCCGGAATTTGCCGAACATCTCCCGCAGGAAGGTGGCCAGCTTGTTCAACTCGTTGGCCGCATTGGTGGCCTGCCGTAGCGCGGCGTCGGTTTCAGTCATCTGGTTGGTGATGTTTTCCGCGCTCTGCGCCATGGCGGTGGTGGCGTTCTGCTGCTCGCGGGTGGCATCGGCGATGTCGCCGATCTTGCGCATCATCTCTTCCATGTTGCCGCGGATGTCGGCGATCTTGCCGGCGGCGCCGGTGGAAAGCTGCACGCCGGTGTGCACGGCGGCGTGCGTCTTCTGCATGTTGCTGACCGCTGCTTCGCTTTCGTGGCGCACGCCTTCGATCATGCCGGTGATCTGCACCGTGGCCTGGCTGGTGCGCTCGGCCAGCTTGCGCACCTCATCGGCCACCACGGCAAAGCCACGGCCCTGCTCTCCGGCGCGGGCCGCCTCGATGGCGGCATTCAGCGCCAGCAGGTTGGTCTGGTCGGCGATTTCCTTGATCACCTGGATGATGCCGCTGATGTCCTGCGAGCGGCGCGACAGGCCTTCGAGCAGGTTGGCCAGGTTTTCCACCTCCTGTGCCGACCGGCCGACTTCGCTGGCCACCTCCTGGACAGAGGCCGCTGAATCGCGCGATAGCGCGCCAGTGCTGGTCACCAGGTTGTTGGCGTCGCGCGCGCTGTCGGCGATATGGCTGATGCTGACCGTGATCTGCTCGATGGTGGCGCCGTTGGCGGCCGCCAGCTCCGACAGGCGCTCGGAGTCGCCGGAAAGCTGTGCCACCACGTCGTTGATATCGCGCACGCCCGAGGTGAGGCGCTCCGCCTCTTGCTGGATATCGCGGAACATCTGGCGTAACTGGTCGGTAAAACGGTTGAACGCGCCCGCCGCCTCGGCGATTTCGTCCTCGCCTTTTACCTCCAGCTTGCGGGTCAGATCGCCGCCGCCGCGGGCGATTTCATTGAGCGCGTTGCGCAGCCGCGACAGCCCCACCAGCATTCGGTTCACCACCAGGCTGGCCAGCGGCACCACGACCACGAGTACCACCACCATGATGCCGATGCACAGCACCAGCAGCGTATTCAACGATGCCAACGCCTTGTCGCGATCGATCACCAGCCCCAGTTGAAGACCAGTGCCGGCTACGGGTTGCAGGTAGAAGAACTTGTCCACGCCGCCGATCTGGAGTTCTTCCAGGCGCGGGGTCGCCGCCAGCGACTTCAGCAGGTCCGGTGTCAAGGCAGGCGATACGGCGGTGGCGGGCTTCAGGATGTATTGCCCGTCGGCGTGCGCGAGCACCGTACCGTCGTCGCCCAGCAAAAAGGCGCTGCCGTCGCCGGTCAGCTTGATGGCGAGCACATCCTTCACCACGTCGTCGAGGAAGATGTCCGCTGCCGCCACGCCCTTGAGCGTGCCGTCGGGTGCCTTCACTGGCGTGGCGAACGAGAAGATCAGCCGTTTGCTGGAAGCATCGACGTAGGGCGGGGTGAGGATGGTTCGGTTGGCGGCCAGCGCCTGCTGGTACCACGGCCGGCTGGTCGGGTCGTAATCGGGTGGTAGATCAAGGGGGCGGCTCTGGTGCATCTGCTTGTCCGGCGCGCCGAGATAGGCGCTGTCGAATGCGGCGGCCTGGGCCGCCAGTTGCAGCGCGGGGGTTGGTTCGGAGGCCGCGCTGAGCGATTGCCCCAGGGCGGTGACGATCAGTTCCTTGTCGTGGACCCAGGTGCGGAGCATCGATTCATAGCCCTGGCCCACGCCACGGATTTCATTGGTCAGGCCATGATCGACGATCTCGACGCGCATGCGACTGTACATGGCGACGGTAAGGATGGCGGTCAGCACGACCGTGAGCACGGCGACGAACGCCGTCAACTTGGCGCGTAAGGATTTCATGATTTGCCCCTGGTTGGATGTGTTCTTCGCCTGATCGGCTTTTTGCAAAGCATAGTTATAACCAATGGCTTTCGCCAATACGGGCTAGCCGTAGGGCATACATCCTGTCGCCCGTTGTTATCTCGGGGCATGGGGCGATAGTTGATAGTTATTGGTTTTCACTTCCGGCAGGCGTTGCATGCTTGTCGGCGCAAAAGAAAACCGGCCCCTCGGGGCCGGTGTCGCGGTGTGGAATGGGGTAGGGCTACAGGTGGAACTTGCTGAACATGTCGCGCAGGAAGGTAGCCAGCTTGCCCAGTTCGTCGGCCGCGTTGGTGGCTTTTTGCAAGGCGGCGGTCGATTCGTGCATCTGGTTGGCAATGCTTTCGGCGCTTTGCCGCATCACCAGCGTGGCATCCTGCTGCTCGCGCGTGGCACTGGCAATCTCGCCGATGCGATGCAGCACGTGCTCCATGTTGCCGCGGATGTGAGCGATCTTGTCGGCCGCGTGATGCGAAAGCCGCACGCCGCTCTGCACCGCCTGGTGCGTCTCTTGCATATTGCTCACAGCGGCTTCGCTTTCAGCGCGCACGCCTTCGATCAGCGTGGTGATCTCCAGCGTGGCGTTGCTGGTGCGTTCGGCCAGTTTGCGCACCTCGTCGGCCACCACGGCGAAGCCGCGCCCCGATTCGCCGGCGCGCGCGGCCTCGATGGCGGCGTTCAGCGCCAGCATGTTGGTCTGGTCGGCGATTTCGCGGATCACCAGGATGATGCCGCTGATGTCCTGTGAGCGGCGCGACAGGCTGTCGAGTAACGCGGCCAGGTTTTCCACCTTGCGCGCGGATGTGCTCACTTCCTCTGCCACTTCGCGCATCGTTTTGGCCGATTCGTCCGACAGTTTGTCGGTGTCGCCCACCAGCGCATTGGTGTCGCGCACGCTCTCGGCGATGTGGCTGGTGCTGGCGGTGATCTGCTCGATGATTTCCGACGCCAGCGTAGACAACCTTTGTGAATCGCCGGACAACAGTTGCACCACTTCGTTGATATCCGTCACGCCGGAAGTCAGACGACTCGATTCATTCTGGATATCGCTGAACATGCCGCGCAACTGCTCGGCGAAGCGATTGAACGCCCCGGCGGCGCCGGCAACCTCGTCGTTGCCTTCGATGCCCAGCTTGCGCGTCAGGTCGCCGCCGCCCTGGGCGATTTCATTGAGTGCGACGCTCAGCCGGGCCAGGCCACGCAGCATGTGGTTGACCACGAAGCCCGCCAGCGGGATCGCCACCAGCAAGACACCGATGGTGATGCCGATCATCAGGGCCAGCAATCGCGTGAGCGGCGCCTGTACCTGGTTGCGGTCGATCACCAGCCCCAGGCGTAGTCCGCTGCCGGGCACGGTTTTCAGATAGAAATACTTGGTGACGCCGTCGATCTGGATTTCCGTCAGGGCTGGCGTCCTGGCCAGGGCGGCCAGCCGCTCGGGAGTCAGCGTGGGTGACAGGGCACTGGCGTTTTTCAGGATGTAACCTTCTTTGGCATGCGCCAGCACGGTGCCGTCGTCACCCATCAGGAAGGCGTGACCATCGCCGGCCAGCTTGATGGCGAGCACGTCCTTCACCACGTCGTCGAGGAAGATATCCGCGGCCGTTACGCCCTTGAGCGTGCCATCTGCCGCCTTGACCGGCGCAGCGAACGAAAAGATCAGCCGCTTGCTGGAGGCATCGATATAGGGTGGCGTGAGGATGGTGCGGTCTTCCGTTGCGGCTTGCCGATACCACGGACGGCTGGTCGGATCGTAGTCACCCGGCAGGCCCAGATCGCGGCTTTCGATCATTCGCTTGTCCGGCGTGCCGAAGTAGGCACTGTCGAACTTGGCGGAGTTCGCGGCCAGTTGCAGCGTGGGAACGGGGTCCTGTGCCGTGCGTAGCGACTGGGCCAGCGCGGTGACGATCTGGCCTTTGTCCTTTACCCACGTTTGCAGCATCGACTCGTAACCCTGGGCCGTGCCCTGGATTTCGTGATTCAGCCCATCGTTGATCTGGGCGCGCATGCTGATGTACATCGTCGTTGTCAAAATGACCGTCAACGCTACCAGCAGAACCGCCACGAAGGCGGTCAGTTTCGCTCTGAGGGATTGCATGGCTATCCTCTATGTGTCTGGTTTTGCTAGGAAACGTACACAGGTATAACCAGCGGTTTGTTGCAGTGCAATAAGAATGGTCGCATCCGGTTGGAGGGCAATACCTGTAGGTTTTCATCCCATCCTGGGTTCGACCAGGCGCGGAAAAGTAACGCGCTCAACCCGTTTTCCAAGGAGTTTTCATGAAACGCATCCTCGACTGTTGCGCCTCCGATTTCCGCACGCTGGACCGGGATTCGCTCAAGCAGGCGATCCTGGCCGCGGAGGGGCGCACGCTGGTGGCGGAGACCATCGTCACCGCGCCGCCGCTGTATCCGGACGTGACCAATGGCGAGATCGTCAAGGCATTCGGCGCCGACCTGCTGCTGCTGAACATGCTGGACGTATTTGCACCGGCGGTGAGCGGGCTGGACCCTGCCGGCGTGGTGCGGGATGGTCGTGGTGTCACGGGTTTGATCCCGGTGCTCAAACACCTGACCGGCCTGCCAGTGGGGGTGAACCTGGAGCCGGTGGCGGCACAATCGGATGCGCTGGAACAACTGGAGGCGATCGCCGAGGGTCGTACCGCCACGCCGCGCGCGCTGGCGCAGGCCAAGGCGCTGGGCTGCGATTTCGTCTGCCTCACCGGCAACCCCAAGACCGGTGTGACCAATGCGCAGATCGAGCACGCCATCGGCGACGCGCGCACACACTTTGGCGGGCTGGTGATCGCCGGCAAGATGCACTCGTCCGGCACCCGCGACGGCGCGCCCGGCGATGCGGCGGTGCGATTTGCCCAGGCCGGCGCCGATGTGGTGCTGTTGCCCGCGCCGGGCACCGTGCCCGGCGTGCGCGAGGGCGATCTGGCGCGCACCGTGCAGCGGGTGAAGCAGGAAGGCGCACTGGTCCTCGCGGCCATCGGTACCAGCCAGGAAGGCGCGGACGAAGCCACCGTGCGCGAGATCGGGCTATCGGCCAAACGCGCGGGCGCCGACATGCTGCATATCGGCGATTGCGGTTTCACCGGCATCGCCGTGCCGGAAAACATCATGGCACTGTCGATTGCCATCCGGGGGCGGCGACACACCTACATCCGCATGGCGCGCTCGGCGGTGCGGTGAGTGGAGCTATCGGGCGGGGTTTGATCCAGGCATCCAATGTGCCCCGCCCTGCATGCCGCGTGGCGTGTGGACAGCGACGCCCATCGTGTGATCGCGGCGCGGTCATCGTCATTGCTTAGATTGATCCGGCAGCGCGGCGTGGTGATCGCCGCGTTTCGCCCACCGATCCCAACCGATGCGAGCCTTCACATGAAAACTGCCCCCCTGTTCGGTCTTGTCCTGAGCGTGCTGTTGGCGCAAGGTGCCCACGCGCAAGTCGTGGCGTTCGTGCCACCTGGCGCGGTGGTTCTCACCACCCACAACAGCAACGACAGTTGGGCCCAGGGCAGGGGTGTGCTGTTCAGCCCCACGGCCAACCTGACCATCGATACCATCGGTGTGTTCCAGCAACTGCGGCCCGGCGTGCTGGGGCTGGAGCTGTCGCGCGTGCATACCGACAACGGGCTGATCTACCAGGACGAAATACTGTGGCAGGGCAGCGTCTCCACCACCGGCGCCGATAGCCTGTCATGGCTGGACCTGGCGCTGCCGGACACCTGCCTGCGCGCGGGCTACACCTACCACGCGCAGTTCTCGTACTTCGGCCGGCCGTATACCAACTTCTTCTACGACAACCAGAACCAGCCGTTTGCGCAGGATCACTTCGCACAGATCGACGGCACCGAAGGCAAGGGCACCGCCAACTACGTGATGCCCGCCGTGCGGCTCAACGTCACCAGTGTCAGCCCGGTCCCGGAACCGGCCACCTACGCCTTGATCGGCCTGGGATTGCTGGGGGTGATGCGGGCGAGGCGAAACCCCAAGGCTTGAACCCCACACCGTGAACCACAGGGGACGGTGAGCGCACAGACGATCAGTGAGGAAGGCCTGACCTTCCGGTTTTCCCCTGTGTAGCTCCGTGTGTTCCCTGTCCTCAATGGTTCAAGATTTGGGGCTTCGCCAACCCGCTCACATCCGATCCACCCGCAGCACGCCGCTCACTTCGTTCAGTTTGGCAACGATGCGGCTCAGTTCGTCGGCGTTGCGGATTTCGACGGTGAAGCGCATCCGGGCGCGGCTGTCTTTGGACAGCGTGTTCACGGCGGTGACGTTGATTTTTTCGCGGCCCATCACGTCGCTCAGGTCGCGCAGCAGGCCGGGGCGGTCGTGGGCCTCGACCATCAGGTCGGTGGCAAATACGTTGCTGGTCTGGCGGCCCCAGTCGGCGTGGATCACGCGTTCCGGGCTGGCGACGGCCAGCCGCTTGAGCGTGGCGCAGTCGCTGCGGTGGATGGAAATGCCGCGTCCCTTGGTGACGAAGCCGACCACCCGGTCCGGGGGCACCGGTTTGCAGCACTTGGCCAGCAGCGTCATCAGTTTGTCCACGCCTTCGATCAGGATACCTTCGCCTTTCTGGTCGGCACGGGCGGCCTTGATCACGTCGTCGGCGCTGACCGGCGTTTCCACCACCGGCTTGTCGTCGAAGGTGAGCGCTTCGTCCAGCGCGCGCAAGGTGACTTCGCCCTGGCCCAGCGCGGCCAGCAGGTCGTCGATGCTCTTGAAGCCCATGCGCTGTGCCACGGCGTCCTGGTTCACATCGCGTCGCGCCATGCGCGCGGCTTCGCGGTCGTAGATGGCGCGGCCCGATTCGATGGCGACGTCCAGGTTCTGCTGGCGGATCCAATAGCGGATCTTCTGCGCCGCACGATGACTTTTCACGTAGCCCTGGTGCAGCCAGTCCAGCGACGGGCCGCCTTCCTTGGCCGCCAGGATTTCAACGCGCTGGCCCGTTTCCAGCGGGGTGGACAGCGGCACGATGGCGCCGTCCACCTTGGCGCCCCGGCAGCGGTGGCCCAGGTCGGTGTGCAGGTGATAGGCGAAATCGACCGGGGTGGCTCCCTTGGGCAACGGGATCACGCGTCCGGCGGGTGTCAGCACGTAGATGCTGTCGTCGAACAGCTCGGCCTTGAAGGCGTCGGCCAGTTGCGTTTCCTGTGCCATGTCCTCGCGCCAGTCGAGCAACTGGCGCAGCCACGCGATCTTTTCTTCGTACTTGCTGTCGCCGTGGCCGCCTTCCTTGTAGCGCCAGTGCGCCGCCACGCCATACTCGGCGTGCTCGTGCATCTCGAAAGTGCGGATCTGCACTTCCAGCGCCTTGTCCTGCGGCCCGATCACGGCGGTATGCAGGCTGCGGTAGAAGTTGCCCTTGGGATGGGCAATGTAATCGTCGAATTCGCCGGGAATCGGTTGCCACAGATTGTGGACGATGCCCAGCACGGTGTAGCAATCCTTCAGGTCGTCCACCAGCACACGCACCGCGCGGATGTCGTACAGCTCGGAGAAATCGAGCTTCTTCTTCTGCATCTTTTTCCAGATGCTGTAGATGTGCTTGGGGCGGCCGGTAAGATCGGCGTGGATGCCGGCGTGGGCCATCTCGCGGCGCAGCGCGCCCAGCACCTCGCCGATGAAGCGCTCGCGATCCACGCGGCGCTCGTCCAGCAGCTTGGCGATCTTGCGATAGGTGTCCGGCTCCAGGTAGCGGAAGCCCAGGTCCTCCAGCTCCCACTTGATCTGCCACACGCCCAGGCGGTTGGCCAGCGGGGCGAACAGGTCCAGCGTTTCGCGCGCGCGGCGGCGACGGATGTCGTCGGGGGCATCGACCAGTTCGTGCATGGTCTGGGTGCGCCAGGCCAGCACGATCAGCACCACGCGCATGTCCTCGACCATGGCCAGCAGCATCTTGCGCACGGCCTCGATCTGCGCGGCGGCCTCCTGAGGCTTGCCATGCGTGGCGTGGGCCAGCGTATCCAGCTTCTTCACTCGGTCCACGCCTTCGACCAGCCGTGCCACGTCGTCGCCGTAGCGCTCGCGCAGCATGTCCACGCTACCGGGGCGGAACTCGGGCAGCGCGTAGGCCAGTGCGGCGATCACCGCGTCGGCATCGAGGTTGAGGTCGGCAACGATGGACGCCGCCGCCACCGCGTGCCGGAACAATGGGCCGGTACTTTCCTCCAGCCGCGCATCCCCGTAGCATTCGCGCACCCAATCGGTGGCGCTACGCAGGCGTTCGACATCCTCAGGCCTGTAGCGGGGGGCGAGCTGCGCCAGCCAGTGAACCGGATCGGCCGCTTCCGCGATGGATTGGGCGAGCGGGCGGGTGACTGCAACCATGTATTTCTCGCTAGTGCGCCGCGCTCGGGCAGACCGTTGCGCGGATATTGAAAAAAACTGATGGAATTTTGCCCGTTTCGGCCAGTCTCTTAAAGCCGGGGGCGTCCCCTACATCCAGATTCTCCACATGCCACGCAAGTTCCTCCGCAATGTGCTGCCCAATCAGGACAAGCTGAACCAGAATGCTTTCCTGCGCCGGTACGCGCATCGTTTCATGCATCCCAATCTGTGGCACCTGAATCGCCATTCGGTGGCGGGCGGCGTTGCCGCCGGCGCCATCGGCGGCATGATCCCCGGCCCGTTGCAGGTCATCACCGCGGCGTTGCTGGCGCTGGGGTTCCGCGTCAACCTGCCGGTTGCGGTGCTCACCACGTTCTACACCAACCCGCTGACGATCGGCCCGCTGTATTGGGTGGCGGTCCAGATCGGGGGCTTCGTCACCGGCCGTCGCGGTACCGATCGCATGCCGCCGATGCCTTCCTGGTCCGATCACGGCTTCCTGGAATGGGGGCGCGCCATGTGCGACTGGACCTTGTCGCTGGGCGTGCCGCTGCTGGTGGGCCTGCCGTTGCTGACCGCGCTGCTCGCCGTCGGCGGCTATTTCGCCGTGAAGCTGTTCTGGCGCCTGCACGTGATCTGGCAACTGCACAGCCGGCGTCGCCGGATGGCGCACGGCTAGCAGTCGCATCGATTCCTCCTCCACCCTGGCGCCCGGCACATCCGCAGGCTGGCGGTTCCGTGTTTTTTCCCGTTGTCCTCACCTCATCCCGCCCCGACAAAGAAATCAGGTTGTAGGGACAAATACCCTGCGAACCAAGAGGACACTGGGGAGCGCATGGTGGAAACGGAACGGAACGACCCGGTCGGGCAAGGCCCGGGTAAAGGGCTGCTGCAACCCGGGCGCAATTGCTGGCGTCTCGAACACGCGGACCGCGCGGCGGTGCTGGTGGATGGCGAGGCGTATTTCCGCGCGGTGCGGGCCGCCATCGCGGGCGCGAAGCGCAGCATCCTGATCGTTGGCTGGGATATCGACAGCCGGCTCAGGCTGGTGCCCGAAGGCGCGAACGACGGGCTGCCCGAAGCGCTGGGCGAGTTCCTGCACGAGGTGGTGGCACGGCGCAAAGGCTTGCAGTGCTACGTGCTGACCTGGGACTACACCGTGCTGTTCGCGCTGGATCGCGAATGGCTGTCCAGCTACAAGCTGGGCTGGCGCACCCATCGCCGGCTGCATTTCCGTATGGATGGCCAGTTGCCGCTGGGGGGCTCGCACCATCAGAAAGTGGTCGTCATCGACGACAAGCTGGCCTTTATCGGCGGGCTGGATCTGACTCACGACCGCTGGGACACGCCGGCTCATGCCTGCAACGACGCGCGTCGCCAGGCGGGCGAGGGCAAGTGCTATCCGCCCTTCCACGATGTGCAGATCATGTTCGACGGCCCGGCCGCCAGCGCGGCGGGCGATCTGGTGCGCGAGCGCTGGTATCGCGCAGCGGGCTGCTATCCGCGCAAGCCGTTGGAGCAACTGGTGGCGGGGGATCGCTGGCCGGCGTATGTCACGCCCGACTTCACCGACATCGACCTTGCCATCGCCCGCACCGAGCCGGAATTCGACGAGCGCCCCGGCGTGCAGGAGATTCGCGCGCTGTATGGCGATGCCATCGCCGCCGCGCGCGACAACATCTACCTGGAGAACCAGTACTTCACCTCTGGCCTGGTTGCCGAGGGCCTGTCGACCCGCCTGCAAGAGCCGCAGGGGCCGGACGTCGTGGTGGTGTCACGCCGGGCCGAGAGCGGCTGGCTGGAAGAGATGACCATGGGCGTGCAGCGCGCCCGCTTGCATGCGCGGCTGAAGCAGGAGGACCGCCACGACCGCTACCGCATGCTGTGTCCGCATATCCCGGCGCTGGAGCCCGAATGCGTCAATGTCCACAGCAAGGTGATGGTGATCGACGATGAGTTCCTGTCCATCGGCTCGGCCAACCTGAACAACCGCTCGATGGTGCTCGATACCGAATGCAATGTCGCTATCGAGGCACGTGGCGATGCGCGCATCCGGGCCGCGATCGCCGCCGTGCGCGACCGCTTGCTGGGCGAGCATCTGGATGTGGCGCCGCAGCAGGTGGGCGCAGCCGTCGCGCGCGAAGGACGGCTGCTTCCCGCCATCGCCGCGTTGCGGCACGATGGCCGCACATTGGCCGACCTGAACCCGGTGGCGTCGCCGGAAGCCGATGCCCTGGTACCGGCGCTGAACATCCTGGACCCGGAAAAGATCGTGCCGCCCGAACAGTTGCTGTCGCAGTTCGTGCCGCGCGAAACGCAGGCGCCGATGCGCGGACGCCTGATCGCATTCGGCACGGTGGCGGTGCTGCTGTGCGCGCTGGCGGCGGTATGGCGCTTCACCCCGCTGTCCGAATACATGCACCCGGAGGCGCTGTCGGTGGTGGGGCAACAACTGCAACAACTACCGTTCACCCCACTGCTGGTATTGCTGGCCTATCTGGTGGCGGCCCTGCTGGTGATTCCGCACTCGGTACAGGTGGCGGCGACCGGGCTGGTGTTCGGACCGTGGGCCGGCCTGGCCTATGCGGTGACCGGCACTGCCTTCACCTCGGCCGTCACTTATGGCATTGGCCACTGGCTGGGGCGCGACATGGTGCGGCGCATCGCAGGCGGCAAGCTGTCGCGGCTGAGCCGCACCCTGGCCAAGCGCGGCATCGTCAGCGTGGCGCTGCTGCGGCAGATTCCGCTGGGCCCCTATGCGCTGGTGAACATCGTCTGCGGCGCATCGCACATCCGCCTGCGCGACTTCATGCTGGGCACGCTGCTGGGCATGACACCGGGATCGGTGGTGATGCTGGTATTCCTGCACCATTTCACCGAAGCGATCCGCAATCCCAGTGCGGGGGCATTCGTGGTGCTGGGGATCATCGCGGCGATGCTGGTCGGCATCGCCTACGCCGCCAGCCGGGTACTGCGCCGCCGCGCCGCCGAGCGCTTCAGTGCCGGGGAGGCATGATGGGGCGCCCCTCACCGTGGCCGCTTACCGTCGCCACCTACAACATCCACAGCGCCATCGGCGGCGACGGCCGCTTCGCACCACAGCGCATCGCTGACGTGCTGAACGAAATCGGCGCCGACGTGGTGGCCCTGCAGGAAGTACCGCTGGGCGACACCCGTCGCCCGGATGTACTGACGGCACTGGCGCACACCACGGGCTACGTGGCGGTGGCGGGGCCGACCATCGACAAACCGGGGCGCCGCTATGGCAACGCGGTGCTCAGCCGCTACCCGGTCACCGCCGTGCGTTATCTCGACCTGCGTTTCGGCCGTAGCGAACCGCGCGGCGCGCTCGATGCCGATATCGACTGCCACGGCCAGCCGCTGCGCGTGGTGGCCACGCATCTGGGACTGCGCCCGGCCGAGCGGCGCGATCAGGTAAAGAAACTGCTGGAAACCTTCGATACCGACGCCATGCCGGTGCTGCTGCTGGGCGACCTGAACGAATGGTTCATGTGGGGCCGCCCGCTGCGCTGGCTGACCACGCGCTTCGAAAAAACCCCGGCGCCACGCACCTTTCCTTCGCTCAAGCCCATCTTCTCGCTGGACCGCATCTGGATTCACCCGCGTCAGCGGCTGGTCAAGGTGTGGGCCCACCGCAGCCGCCTGGCCCGCGTCGCCTCCGACCACCTGCCGCTGGTGGCGCATATTGCGGGGTGAATTTTTGTGGCACGGTAATAGGTGTGGCAAATAAAAAAAGAACCGCCATGATGGGCGGCTCTTTAAGCAGGAAAAACAATACTATCGGTTGGAGTCCGCTTGGGCTTTATTGCGAATTGCTTCCGGCCGCAATCCACTTTTTGATAACAGTACGGCGCGGGATTTCTACCTGTGTGCCGCTACTTTGCACATTGGATGCGACAGGGTCGGCAATAGGGAAATTATCTTGTAAGGGCGCGCGCGTAAGCTCATATTTTACTTTGTAAAGCTTGGAGAGCAATTTACCATCGATGGTGCGGGCTGATATCTCGATGGTATCTTCATATACCCCTGGGAGTTGCACGTATGTAACGTTGTTTCCTGTGTAAATATCTACCGAAAAATGATTTCCGCTTTGCTGAAGATTGCGCAAGTATCCATAAGCCCAAGCGCCAACCAAGTATGCCCCGGCGGGAAGGGTAATATCGAATTCCCCGTGGAGCGTATCGCCTAGCACGCCGACCAATTCCAGGCTCGCGGGCAAAGTCTGAATCCCCGGGAGCACTTCAATGCTATACGGAACCTTGATCGGCGAGCCGTTGTGGTGGGATGTACAGTTTGCGTCCTTGCATGCCAGCAGGACGATGGTACCGCTGTGAGTGCCGGGTTCGAGGTTGGCCTCGGGCTTGACGTAGAACGAGGCGGCATTGCCCGCCAAGTCGTATTCGACGGTGCGCAGACCGTCGCCATCCCAGCCGCCACCGACATATACATCACTGCTGGGCGTGCCGTTGCCGGTGACCACGATCAGCTGAGGGGATGTTTCCTCGCCGGCGTAGTAGGAAAAACTGAGCGAACGGGTGCTGGTCGAGACGGAGAAGCCCCCATCACTGCCACTCCCGTCGTCGCCACCACCACCACAGCCCAATAGACTCAGTGTGGCGATCAATGCCAATAATTTTTTCAAGATAATCCCCCTGACAAACAATTTTGTATTGAAATGGCTACCAAAAAACGGGCCCACTGATCCCGGGCTCGCATTGACAGCATCTTGTATTGATATGTGCATGAAAAATCACATGCAGACGTTCATGAATGGTGATCCATTCAAAAACGTTCGCAACTATATCGTGAGTCGCAATTCGCGGCTAGGCCCGGAATATATTTGGAGGAATTAAATTGAAGCGCCGGGCTCCCGATATGGGTCGATGGGTGGGGAGGATGAGCAAACGGATTTTCCAGGGATACAAACGCGCCGAGGTTTGGTGCATGGCAATGAATCGAGCGGCGATGAACCGGCTGCCGATGCAGCGCCGGCAGCTATCGCTGCGTTCATCTGCCCGCTGAGGGCACATATTTCGGAGCGATTGGGGGACCCTAAATCTTGAACCACAGTGAGCAATGAGGCGCCTAATACGCCGCAGCCGCCGCCAGTTCATCCTGCAACCGGTACAGCAACGCCATGCGGTCGGCGCGGATGGCGCCGGTTTCGGCGGCGGCGCGCAGGGCGCAGCCAGGTTCGGCGCGGTGGCGGCAGTTATGGAAGCGACAGCCGCCCAGGTGTTCGCGCAGGTCCGGCATCAGGCCGGGCAGGTCTTCGGCGGCGACATGCGCCAGGCCGAACGATTGCAGGCCCGGCGAATCGATCAGGTGCGACTGGGCATCCAGGTGGTACAGCGTGGCGTGGGTGGTGGTGTGCTTGCCGGAATCGAGCGCGACGGAGATTTCCTTCACCCGGGCGCGGGCGTCGGGCAGCAGTGCGTTGGTGATGGTGGATTTGCCCATGCCCGATTGCCCCACCAGCACGCTGATCTGGCCGGCGAGGTAGGGCAGCAGCGGCGCGATATGTTCCTGGGCGGACAACTCCAGCACGCGGTAGCCCAGGCCGCGCCAGAACGCCATCTTCCGCCGCGCGGCGTCGGCTTCGAGCAGGTCGCACTTGTTGAGTACGATCAGCGGCTCGATGCCGCCGGCCTCGGCGGCGATCAGGCAACGGCCGATCAGTTCTTCGGAGAAGCTGGGCACCGGCGCGGCGACGATCACCAGTTGCGTGACATTGGCGGCGATCAGTTTCTCGCGCCATTGATCCGAGCGGTAGAGCAGGGTGCTGCGCGGCTCCACCCCCTCGATCACTGCCTGCTCGGCATTCAGGACCTTGATCCGGACCCGGTCGCCACAGGCGTAGTCGGTTTTCTTGCCGCGCGCGCTGGCGGTCAGCCGACTACCGTCGGCCTGTTCGATGATGTAGGCGCGGCCGTGGCTGGCGACGATGGTGGCAATGACGGGATCGGATGGCTTCATTCAGCTCGGGTGGTCAGCTTTGCAGGGCATCCACGCGTGCTGCGCAGATGAAATCGTTGCGTGTCAGGCCACCGGCCGAATGGGTACTCCACGATACCTTGCAGCGGCTGTAGCTGACTTCCAGGTCGGGGTGATGATCCTGCCGGTGGGCGATCCACGATACCGCGTTGACGAAGGCCATGGTCTCGTGGAAGTTCTTGAAGCGGAAAGTCTTTTCCAGTGTTTTCTGTGCGGTGAGCCAATCGTCCACATCGGTGAGCAGCATTTCCGCCTCCACGGTGGAGAGGGCGGCGGCGTCGGTTTGGCAGCTTTCATCGGCGAGTGACATGACAGCGCTTCCAGTGAGGAGATGTCCCGTTCTATGGCGAATCGCCATTTAAACGCAAGCCATTCGTTATCACCTGTAGCGCCGCTCGCCGGGCCGGCTTCGTTACATCTGCCTTTTCAGCGCCGCGATACGCAGTGCGGCGGGCGGATGGCTGTCATAGAACACGCTATGCAGTGGGTCGGGTGTCAGCGTGGCCGCGTTGTCGCGATACAGCTTCACCAACGCGGCGATCAGGTCGCCGGCGCGCGTTTCGGCCGCCGCGAAGGCATCCGCCTCGTACTCGTGCTTGCGCGACAGCCACGAGCCCAGCGGCCCGAACAGGAAGGTGAATACCGGCAGTACCAGGAAGAACAGCGTCAACGCGGTGGCGGTATTGGCGCTCTGCACGCCCAGGCCCTGGTAGAACCACGGCTCGTGCATCAATTGCGCCAGCAGCCACAGCAGACCCAGCATCAGCGCGAAGGTCCAGATCATGCGCTGCATGATGTGGCGGCGCTTGAAGTGGCCCAATTCGTGGGCCAGTACGGCTTCGATCTCGTCGCCGCTCAACTGCTTGAGCAGGGTATCGAAGAACACGATGCGCTTGGTCTTGCCGAATCCGGTGAAGTAGGCGTTGCCGTGACTGGAGCGCTTGGAGCCATCCATCATGAAGATGCCGGCGGCCTTGAAGCCGCAGCGCGACAGTAGCGATTCGATGCGGCTGCGCAGGGCTTCGTCCGGCAGCGGCTCGAACTTGTTGAACAGCGGCGCGATCCAGGTGGGGAAGATCCACATCATGACGAAGGTGAACGCCACCCAGGCGGCCCATACCCACAGCCACCACGCATCGCCCATCCGCGTCATCAGCCACAGCACGCCGGCCACCAGCGGCAGGCCCAGCACGGCGGCCAGCAGCGCGCTCTTGGCGAGATCGGCCAGGAACAGGCGGGGGGTGGTCTGGTTGAAGCCGAAGCGCGCTTCGATGCCGAACGTGGAATGCCACGAGAACGGCAGCGACAGCGCGGCGTTGACGAGGCCCAGCAGCGCGATCATCGCCACACCGGACAGGATGCCCGGCCCGAACCAGTCTTGTGCCACATCCATCAGCCATTCGATCCCGCCGCCGAGCGTGAAGCCAGCCAGCACGATGGCTTCGAACACGGTGACGATCATGCCGAACTTCACCTTGGCTGCCGTGTAGTCGGCCGCGCGCTGGTGGCTGGCCAGGGTGATCGATTCGGCGAATTCCGCCGGCACGGCCTGGCGATGGCGGCGCACGTGGTTGGCGTGGCGCTGGGCCAGCCACAGTTGCAGCAGCACGCTGGCGAAGAGGGCGAAGACGAACAGGGCGGAAAACTGGTGGGCGGTCATGAGGTGCTCGGGAACGGCAGCTTACGGGGAAAGGGGCGATTATGGCACAGCGCGGGCGGCGCTCCGTGTCCGCTGCTGCCGCTGAGCGCGCGGGCGCCGATGCTAGAATGGCGCTTTCGCATTCAATCTGAGGCCAGCATGCCGCAAGACCAAAACCACCTGATCTGGCTCGACATGGAAATGACCGGGCTCGACCCGCAGCAGGATCGCATCATCGAACTGGCCATCGTCATTACCGATACCCACCTCAATATCGTTGCGGAAAGCCCGGTCTGGGCCGTACACCAGCCGGACGAGGTTCTCGACGGCATGGACGACTGGAACAAGGGCACCCATGGCCGCTCCGGCCTGATCGACCGGGTGAAGCAATCAACGCTGGACGAGGCGGCGGTGACGACGCAGGCCCTGGCCTTCCTGGAGCAATACGTTCCCAAGAACGCCAGCCCGATGTGCGGCAACTCCATCTGCCAGGATCGGCGCTTCATGGTGCGCTGGATGCCAGAGCTGGAAACCTGGTTCCACTACCGCAACCTGGATGTCTCGACGCTCAAGGAACTGTGCCGTCGCTGGCGGCCCGAAGTGCACAAGATGTTCAAGAAGCAGGGCAAGCACACCGCGCTGGCCGATATCCACGAATCCATCGACGAACTCAAGTTCTACCGCGAGCACTTCCTGAAGGTGCCCAGCGCGCAGATGCCGATCGACTGATGCACGATACCTTTGCCCTGGCGGCCGAACTGGGCTGCCTGCTCGCGGCGCGCGGCGCCACCGTGACCACGGCGGAGTCATGCACTGGCGGCCTGATTGCCGGTGCGATCACCGACGTGCCCGGCAGCTCGGCGTGGTTCGAGCGCGGCTTTGTCACCTACGCCAACCTCGCCAAGATCGACATGCTGGACGTACCGCCCGTCTTTATCCAGGGGTTGGGCGCGGTCAGCGAGCCGGTGGCGGCGGCGATGGCGCAGGGCGCCTGCGAGCGTGCCGGCGCGCAATACGCGGTAGCGGTATCCGGCGTGGCCGGGCCGGATGGCGGCAGCGCCGACAAGCCCGTCGGCACGGTGTGGTTCGCCTGGGCCACGCCCACTGGCATCGTCACCGAGCGGCAGCAGTTCGGTGGCGACCGCGCTGCGGTGCGTGCCGCCACGGTGCGCCATGCGCTGGCGCGGCTGGTGGCGCTGATCGAGGACGAACGTCGTTGAGCCGTCGGGCCCGGCGGCCCGCATCATCATCTTTCAAAGCAAGGAAACCCGGTGACCACTGTTGTCGTCGTCAAGAAGAACAATCAGGTCGCAATCGCGGCCGACAGCCAGTCCACCTTTGGCGATACCGCGCTGGGCGCGGGATTCGACGCCAAGTGGAACAAGATTTTCGAAGCCCATGGCGGCTATTTCTCGATTTCTGGCAGCGCCGCGCACGACCTGGTGATGCAGGCCGCGCTGAAAAAGCTGAAGAACCTGGATTTCAGCGACCGCGCCGGTATCTTCGAGAGCTTTCGCAAACTGCATCCCAAGTTGAAGGAAGACTTCTACCTCAAGACCGAGGAGGAAGAAGACGACCCCTACGAATCCAGCCAGATGACGGTGTTGCTGGCCAACCCGCATGGCATCTTCGGGGTCTACTCGTTGCGTGAGGTCTATGAATTCGAGCGCTTCTGGGGCATCGGCAGTGGCCGCGACTACGCCATCGGCGCCATGCACGCCGTCTACGAGCGACCGGATCTGACCGCCGCCGACATCGCACGCATCGGCATCGAAGCCGGCTGCGCGTTCGATGTCAGCTCCAGCCTGCCGCTCACGCTGTATACGCTGGAGCTGAAGCAAGCATGATCCTGGGCAACCTGAACCACTGGCGCGCGCACCCCGCGCACTATCCGGCCGCGATCAACCGCGCGCTGACCCTGCTGGAAACCATGCCGCTCGATACGCTGGCGGCGGGGCGCTACCCGCTGGAGGGCGAACGCATCGCGCTGCTGTTGCAAACGCCGCTCACCGGCCCGGCGGAGCAGAAGCGGCCGGAAGCGCACGTCGAGCACGCGGACATCCAGTTGTTGCTGTCGGGGCGTGAGCGTTACGGCGTGGCGCTGCCCGACGGTAGCGAGCAGCTACTGGAAGATCGGCGGGCCAGCCACGATATCGCCTTCTACACGCCACCGGCGCGCGAAGCCTTCATCGATCTCGACCCCGGCATGTTCCTGGTGTTCTTTCCCGGCGAACTGCACCGTCCCTGTTGCGCCAGCGGCGAACCGGGGCCGATCCGCAAGGCGGTGGTGAAGATCCACCGCAGCCTGCTGGTCGATTGAGCGCCGCGCCACACCTGCCTGCGGATCGCCCGGCGATCCCGCCCGACATGGAACCCGATACATGACCGATACCCTGGAACGATTTCTTTTCGACGATGCGCCGGTACGCGGCGAGATCGTGCAACTGGATGCCACTTTCAAGGAAGTGCTGGCGCGCCAGGATTACCCGCCGGTGCTGCGGACGCTGATCGGCGAACTGCTGGCCGCCGCCACGCTGCTGTCGGCCACGCTGAAATTCGACGGTACGCTGATCATGCAGCTGCACGGTACTGGCGCGGTCAAGCTGATCGTGGTGGAGTGCACCAGCGAAACGACGCTGCGCGCCACCGCGCGCTGGGAAGGAGAGGTGCCTGACGTGTCGCTGGCCGAACTGCTGGGGCGCGGACGTTTCGCCATCACGCTCGAACCCACCGACGGTGAAACCTACCAGGGGATCGTCGGCTTCGAGCCGGGCCAGAGCGTGGCCGAGATCATCGAGCACTACATGGAACGCTCGGAGCAACTGGAAACCCGCCTATGGCTGAGCAGCCGGGGTGAGCGCGCGGCGGGCCTGCTGGTGCAGAAAATGCCGGCCGGCCTGGGCGATCCGGATGCCTGGGAGCGGGTGCAGAAGCTGTCGGAAACGATCACCGCCGACGAACTGCTCGACCTGCCGGTGCGCGAAACGCTCTACCGGCTGTTCCACCAAGAGCAGGTGCGCGTGTTCGACCCCGTGGCACCGCGTTTCGCCTGCACCTGCTCGCGCGAGCGGGTGGGCAGCATGCTGAAGATGGTGGGCCAGCACGAGGTGGACCAGGTGCTCGCGGAAAAGGGCGAGATCGACGTGACCTGCGAGTTCTGCGGCAAGCCGTATCACTTCGACCCGGTGGACGTGGCGCAGTTGTTCAGTGGCCACGGCACCGGATCGGCGGGGCCGCAGGTGCATTGACCGGGGGCGCGGCATGCGCAGCGGAAAGCGACGTCGTGCCCGCGTATCTTCGCCGAGCCACGGGCCGATTCACCCCGTGCTTGAACGCCGATTCGCCTTAGGGCGTGTCATCCAATGTTTCGCGGCAGCGCTGTGGGTTCGGTGCATTTCGGGCGCCGCGCGGCGTCGCCGGCCGCTTGCGGTATCCATACCGCGGCGCGTCCACCTCCTTGCGCGGCATCCCGAACTGCACCGAACGCTGTCGTGAAACATTGGATGACGCGCCCTAGCCCGACGCGGCGTCCTGCCCCGCCATCTCTTCCGGCAGATATTCCACCCGATTGCGGCCATTGCGCTTGGCGGCATAGAGTGCGTGGTCCGCCTGGGTGAGCAGTGCGTCCAGCGCCAGCCCATGGCGATGCACCGCCACGCCCAGGCTGACCGTGATGCCCAGCATCGTGTCGGGCAAGGGAATTCGCAGCGCGGCGATGGCCTGGCGCAGGCGTTCCGCAACCCGGATGCCGTCGGCCAGGGAGGCGTCGGGCAGCAGCAGGATGAACTCCTCGCCGCCGAAACGGGCGATCAGATCCACCTCGCGCAAGGTGAGATGGCAGGTGCGGGCCAGTGCCTGCAACACCTGATCGCCCACCGCGTGTCCGTGTTGATCGTTCACTCGCTTGAAGAAATCGATGTCGAGCGCGATGGCCGCCAGCGATGTACCGCCGCGCTCGGCATGGCGCCGTTCCTGATCGGCGCGCTCGAAGAAGGCGCGGCGATTGAGCAGGCCGGTCAGGCTGTCGGTATTGGCCAGTTCCTCCAGCCGCTGCACCAGCATTTCGCGTTCCTGCAAGGTGCCCAGCAGGTGCTGGTTGGCGCGGTCGAGCATTTCGGTGCGATCGTGCACCTGTTCCTCCAGCGATGCGTTCAGCGCCGCCAGCTTGGCGCTCTTGTTGGTCAGGCTTGCCACCAGGTGCCGCAACGACGCCGACAGCCGGGCCGCCTCGCGATACTGGTTGGCATCGGGAATCCGCACATCGTGCTCGCCATGCCGCAGGCGATCCGCCGCGCTGGCCAGTTCCAGCAACGGCTTTGCCAGCACGCGTGCCAGCCACATGCCCAATACCGCGAAGATCAGCGCCGCAACGGCGCCGCCCAGCAGGATGGCCCACTGCAACTGGCGGATCGGCTGGAACGCTGCCTCCACCGGTTGTCGCACCACTACCTGCCATCCCAGGCCGTGATAGTCGTTGCCGAAGCCGGTGGAAACGCTGGTCGCGGTGAGATAGGGGTGGCCGTCGGACCAGCGCGCGATTCGCGACGACGCACCGCCCAGATCGGGCATGGTTTCCTTTTCCTTGCCCGGCGGCGCCAGCAATACCTTGCCGTCGCGGCTGAGAATGAAGGTTTCCATTCCGCGGGTCTTGCCTGCGATGCGGAAGGTGCTTTGGACGACGTGGTGTGCCCATTCCCAGGACAGGTGCGCACCCAGCACGCCCTCCACGGTGCCGTCGGGGCCGATCACGGGTGCGGCCACATCGACGAAACGCAGCGGCTCCCCGCTGGCGGGGGCGGGCAGCAGTTTGGCCAGCAGCTTGGCCTCGTGCACGTCACCCACGAACGGGCCTTGCAGCCCGCCCTGGTACCAGGGGCGCTCGCTGACATTCACGCCTTCCAGCATTCCCCCCGTTGCATGCAGCACCTGGCCGTCGATATCGGCAAAGCCGATCCACGCATATTGCGAAAACGACGTCTTCAGGCTTTCCAGTACAAAGCGTTCGGCACCGCGCCGCGGCGAAGGCTCGCCGGCACGTTCCATGGCGGCGATCAACTGCATGTCGTGCAGGCGTTCGCCCAGGCCGGAATCCAGGCGATCGCGCAACTGGCTGGCCAGTTCTTCCAGTTCTTGGGCGATGCGGCGCCGGCTGTGATCGCTGGCCATTTCACCCAGCAGCAATGACACCGTGGCAGCCACCACCACGGCGGTGGCGGCGAAAGAAAGGGCGAGCACGCTGCCTAGTCGGTGTCGTTTCACAAAGGGTCCGGCTGCAATGGCGGAAAGTGGGGCGGCCCAGTATACCCGGCGACCCCATTCTTGCGGATGGCCCGCCATTCGTCGTCATACATGTCTGCATGGATTTATTTTTGGCTGACGTTGTACGAATTTCATTGCTAAGCGATTCGACATAGAAGCCGCGTCAGAGCAGGCGGCCGCTGCGTGCCACGCCGAAAGAAAAACGATCCACAACGTCAACTTCACAGGATGACATCATGATCAGCATGCGCAGAATGTTGGGCCGGGTGGCGCTCGGTGGCACAGAAAACTTACGGGAGGTGCTGGAGCAGGCCATCGATGCGGTGGTCAGCATCGACCCGGACAACAACATCACCTTCTTCAACGGCGCCGCCGAACGGTTGTGGGGATATTCACGACAGGAGGTGCTGGGGCGCAACGTCAAGGTTCTGGTGCCGCGCGGCATCCAGCCCAACCATGACGAATACGTGGACGCCAACCGCCGCACCGGGCAGGACAAGATCGTCGGTACCAGCCGCGACATTACGCTGGAGCGCAAGGACGGTACGCGGGTCTGGGCCAACCTGTCGCTCTCCAAGGTGAAGGTGGGCCATCGCATTTCCTACACCGCCTTCGTCAAGGACATCACCCGCGAGCGTACCGCCCGCGAAACCATCAACCAGACGCTGGAGCAGGCGCTGGACGCGGTGGTGATGATCGACGAGAACAACCTCGTCACCTTCTTCAACGCTGCGGCCGAGCGTCTGTGGGGCTATGGTCGCGCCGAGGTGGTGGGGCAGAACGTCAAGATGCTGGTGCCGCGCGGTATCCAGCCCAACCATGACGAATATGTGAATGCCAATCGTCGCACTGGGCAGGACAAGATCGTCGGGACCACCCGCGAAGTACCGATCGAGCGCAAGGACGGTACGAAGCGCTGGGGCTCGCTGGCGCTATCCCGGGTGGAGCTGGAGGGGCGTATCCTCTACACCGCCTTTCTCAAGGACGTGACCGACGAAGTGGCACGGCGCGAGCAGTTCCGCCTGCTGTCGCTGGTGGCCAACGAAACCGACAATGCGGTGATCATCACCGACGCCGAAGGCCGCGTGGAATACGTGAACCCCGGCTTCGTGCGCATGACCGGCTTTACGCTGGACGACATGCGCGGCAAGAAACCCGGTTCGCTGTTGCAGGGCGAACGTACCGATCGCGCCACGGTGGACCGTATCCGGCAAAAGCTGGCAGCGCGCCAGCCGTTTCACGACGAAATCCTCAACTACGACCGTCACGGCAAGCCGTACTGGATCTCGCTGGCGATCAACCCCGTGTTCGACGACAAGGGCAAGCTGGAACGCTTCATCTCGATCCAGGCCAACATCACCGACACCAAGGAAAAGGCGGTGGAGTTCAATGTGCGGCTGGAAGCCATCGGCCGCTCGGACGCCGTGGCGGAATGGCTGGTGGATGGCACGCTCACCGAGGCCAGCCCCTACCTGATCGAGCACTTCCGCGCCAAGAGCTACGAGGATGTGCGCGCCCACATGCCGCCGTATACCCGCATTCTGGATGCGGAGCAGTTACGGCGGCTGTCGGCCGGCGAGTTTCTCGTCACCGAATTTCCGCTGACCTGTCCGGAAGGCAGCAAGCTATGGCTGGGGGCGTCGTTCACACCGGTGCAGGATCAGGACGGCAAGCTACGCAAGGTGTTGATGGATGGCACCGACATCACCGCCCGGATGCAGGCGGTGGAAGAAACCAACGTGGCGATGAAGCAGGTGCTGGCCTCCAGCGACCAGATCAGCAACATTGTCTCGGTGATCGATGCCATTGCCAGCCAGACCAACCTGCTGTCGTTGAACGCGGCGATCGAGGCGGCACGCGCCGGGGAACAGGGGCGCGGCTTTGCCGTGGTGGCCGACGAAGTACGCAAGCTGGCGACGCGCTCGGCCGAATCGGCGGGGGAAATCAATCTGCTGGTGGACGAAACCCGTCGCCGCGTGGCGGAGCTGGCCGATTCGTTACGGCGACTCGGCAGCGGTCATTAAGGCCGGAACGAGGTGGCGCTCAGGCGCGCAGGTCGATGCGCGCCCCACCGGCGCTCATTGTCGCGTCGTAGCCCTTGGCGGCGCGAGGCGAGGGTGTCTGGGACGGCGCGCTGTCTTGCGCCTGGCGCTGCATCAGCCATTGCCGGGTGGAGCCATCGTCGCTGGTACCGCCTGCCAGGGCGCGCCCGGCGTTTTCCGGCGAGCGATGCGGCTCGGCGTGCATGGGGGCGGCGTCGGTGGTCAGCATCTCGGCCAGGATGCCGGAAAACGCGCCGCTACGCTGCGCCGCGCGGGGCGGAACGGCGTATTGCTGCTGCGGCTGGTTCGAGTGGGCAAGGGCTTGGACAGGCATGCGCGCGGGTTGCATGATCGACGGCCTTCATGGTGTGCGCAGCGACGCGCACGATGCCTGTCGGACTTTTCCGATCGCGCAGGGTTGCGTCAGGGGTAATTCGTCACATCGGCACGGCGTCGGCACGAATGGGCGCCCGCTGCGGGCGCGGTGCTGGGCGGGCCTTCGAGCACGGATCATGGATCGAAGGCCGGCGTGAAGCGAAGCGCGTCAGGCGGCCTTTGTCCTTCGGCCTGGTGCTTTTTCGGCCCAGCGCTGCCGCGAAACATTGGATGACACGCCCTAAAGCCACCAATGGGCAAGGGCGAAGCCGCAGGCCACCGAGACGGCGCAACTGGTCAGGCCGGGCAGCATGAAGCTGTGGTTCAGCAGCCAGCGGCCGATGCGTGTGGTGCCGGTGGCATCGAAGTTGATCGCGGCGATCAGGGTGGGATAGTTGGGAATGAAGAAATAGCCGTTCGCGGCGGGAAACATGGCGATCAGCGAGGCGGCGGGCAGGCCGAGGCCGATACCCAGCGGCAGCAGCGCGCGGATGGTGGCGGCCTGGGAATACAACAGGATCGACATCGCGAACAGCGCCAGCGCGAACAGCCACGGCGCGCGCGCCACGCTGGCGTGGATCTCGCTGGAGAAGAACGCCATATTGGCCTCGATGAACGTATCGCCCATCCAGGCGATGCCGAAGATACCGATCACCGCGGCGGCGCCGGCGCGAAAGACGGTGCCACGCACTACGGCATCCGGGTTCACGCGGCAGAGCAGCAGCATCAGCGCGGCGGCCGACAACATCACGATCTCGATGGCGCTTGCCATATCCAGTGCCGTCATTTCCCCGTTTACCGGCCATGCCGGGCGCAGGTCCGGAAATGATCCGAGCAGCACCACCGCCAGCGCGGCGGCCAGGAACAGGATCACCGAGCGGCGTGCATGTGGCGGCAAGGGGGTGCTGTCGGTCAGATGGCGGGGCGCTACGTCGCCGCTGGCCAGCCGCGCCTGGTAGGCCGGATCGTCGTCCAGTTCGCGTCCCAGCCGGCTGGCGACCAGCGCGCCTGCCATCACGCCAGCCAGCGTGGCGGGAATCGCCACCATCAGGATGTCGGACAGGTGGATGTCGCCGCCCAGCAACGACAGCAGCGCCACGGTGGCGGCGGAGATCGGGCTGGCGGTGATGGCGGCCTGCGAAGCGATCACCGAGATGGACAGCGGCCGCTCCGGGCGCACGCCGGCTTCGCGCGCCACCTCCGCGATCACCGGCAACACCGCATAGGCGACGTGGCCAGTGCCGGCGAACAGGGTAAAGGCATACGTCACCAGCGGGGCGAACCACGTGATGCGGGTAGGGTGCCGCCGCAGCAGGCGCTCCGCGTGGCGCACTAGGTAATCCATGCCGCCGCCGGCCTGCAACGTACCGGCGGCGGTGATGACGGCGACGATCATCAGCAGCACGTCGATCGGCGCGCTGGTGGGGCGCAGGCCAAAGCCGAAGGTGAGCACGGCCAGGCCCAGGCCGCCCATCACGCCCAGCCCGATGCCGCCCAGGCGCGCGCCGATCAGGATGGCGCCGAGCACCACCGCGAATTCGAATGCAAGCATCGTGTATCTCTTGTTGTTGCGCCCTGTGCCGGGCGTTAGCGGTTGGCACCGC
This sequence comes from Chitiniphilus eburneus, assembly GCF_005048205.1. Classification (GTDB taxonomy): domain Bacteria; phylum Pseudomonadota; class Gammaproteobacteria; order Burkholderiales; family Chitinibacteraceae; genus Chitiniphilus; species Chitiniphilus eburneus. Next base: position 111,141 of record NZ_SUMF01000007.1, on the reverse strand, counting down.
TGACAAAACCCTTCTGGCGGCGTCGCGCGAACTTGCCGTACGCCTGGTACTGTCTGCGTTTCGCGCTTCTTGCCAGAACCGCTGCGCTGGGTTTCGTCAGCGGCGCTTGGTGCGCTCAGGCGTTGTGCTTCACTGCAACGACGGCGCGCAATCGAGGCCGACGAATTCGGGGTAATCGGTAATCACGCCATGCATGCCCAGTTCGGCGCACATCGCGTGCTCGTGCTGGTTCTGTGCGCCGAAGATGTAGTTGCGAAAGCCCAGCGCGTTCGCCTGCTGCAACAGCGTCAGGTCCATGGCCTCGTAGTGCCAGACCAGGATGCGCAGCCGCTGGTGGGGCATGGCGGCGTACAGCAGGCTGTTGAGCGCGATGGGGCGATGCCAGACGATCAGGCCGCATTCGAATTGCAGCGTTTCCGCCGCCACTGGCATCAGTTCATGGCGCAGCGAGGTCACGATCACCTGCCGCCGGCCACTCATCTGCTTGAGTAGCGCCATCAACGGCACCGCCGCCGCCGCGGCTTTCAGCTCGATGTTCCACAGCGCGTCCGGAAAGGCGTCGAGCGCTTCGGTCAGCGTCGGCACCAGATAGCCTTCGGACTGGGACAACTCCGCGCGCGTCATTGCCGCCACCGGCAGGCCCAGGCGCGAGATGCGGTCGTGATACAGGATCAGCTCGCCTTCGGAGGAGAGGCGTACATCCGTCTCGATGCCGTGAAAGCCGACGGATAAGGCGCTGGCGAATGCCGCAAGGGTATTTTCGGGGGCACTGCGGCTCAGCCCCCTGTGTGCGATGAGTCGCATGAATCCGCTACACTCCCGACCGGGTTGACTTGACGTCACGTCATGCAGCGTCAAGTCTGACACTGGCATGGGAGCGACGTTGCTTTCGATGCGGATCGAATTGTCTTTCGATCATCATCCAATTGTAGACATATCGCTCAAGGGGGCGAGGCTGTGAAGAAGATCGTCATTGGCATCCTTTGCGCGATGATCGCCGGTGTCGTCCCTGCGAAAGAGCCCACCCGGCCGCGCATCGGGCTGGTGCTGGGCGGTGGCGGCGCCCGCGGGCTGGCGCATATCGGCGTGTTGAAGGTGCTGGAAGAGGAGCACATTCCCATCGATTGCGTGGTGGGCACCAGCATGGGCGCGTTGGTGGCGGGCAGCTTTGCCTCGGGGCGAACTGCCGAGGATCTGGCCGAGCGCGTGGATACGGCGGCCTGGGACGATCTGCTCAGCTCCAGCCTGCCGCGCCAGCTCAACTCGTTCCGCCAGAAGCAGGCCGATCAACTGGCATTGCTGCCGGTGGACATCGGTGTATCGGATGCCGGCGTGGTGTCGCTGCCCAAGTCGGCGATCAATACCCAGAAGATCGAACTCTTTCTGCGCCGCCTGACCTACTCCGGCACCGTGCCCGATTTCAACGCGTTGCCCGTACCGTACCGCGCCATTGCCACCGATCTGGAAAACGGCGAAATGGTGGTGATGAAAGAGGGTGATCTGGTGTCCGCCATGCTCGCCAGCATGGCCGTGCCGGGGGTGTTCCCGCCGGTGACGCGCGACGGCCACCTGCTGGCCGATGGCGGCCTGTCCCGCAACCTGGGCGTGGACGTGGCGCGCGAACTGTGTGCGGACGTGGTGATCGCGGTGGACGTGGCTTCGCCACCGCTCAAGCGTGACGCCATCGGCAACATCTTCAGCGTGGCCGACCAGTACACCCGGCTGATGATCCTGCAGAACCAGCGGCCACAGATCGGCAGCCTGACCGACCTGGACCTGCTGCTCACCCCGGATCTGGCCGACCTGAACAGTTCGGACTTCGCCAAGGCAAAGGATTTCATCGCGCTGGGCGAACGCACCGCGCGCAAATCGCTCGACCGCTTGCGGCGTTATGCGGTATCGCCCGAAAGCTACCAGGCCTGGCAAACGGCCTATGCCGAAAAACGGCTGCATCCCAAACCCATCGTCGGGGTCGAGGTCGCCAAGCTCAAGTACGTCAACCCCCAGGTGCTGGAGAAAGCGCTGGATGTGAAGAGTGGCGAGCTGCTCGATGAAAACCGCTTCGTTTCCGGACTGGCGGAAGTCTATGCGCGCGGTGATTTTTCGCAGCTTGATTACTCGCTGTCCGATCGCGGCTCCGGCCAGATGCTCACCCTCACGCCGCTGGAAAAGGATTGGGGCCCGAACTACCTGAACTTCGGGCTGGCGCTGGGCACCGACTTTGACCGATCCAACCCCTACAGCCTGACGGTGCGTTACCGCCGTCCGTGGATCAACAGCCTGGGCGGCGAGTTCCAGGCGCTGGTATCCGTCGGCGACAAGAACCTGCTGGCCACCGAGTTCTACCAGCCGTTGCAGATCGACGGCTATGCCTTCGTTGCGCCGCGCCTGAACCTGTCGAACAGCCCCATCGCGTTGTGGGATAACGGCGAGCAGGCGGCCGAATACAGCTACACCCACAGCCAGTTCGGCCTGGACTTCGGTTCATCGTGGGCGCGCTACGGCGAAATGCGCCTCGGCCCCGAGGTGAACTTCTACCGCCTGACCCGGCAGGTGGGATCGAATATCCTGCCCAGCGGCGATCAATGGGATTGGGGCATTCGCTTCAACCTGTTCTACGACCAGCTCGACAACCTGAACTTCCCCACCAGCGGCACCATGGTGCACCTGTATGGCTATGAGGCGCTGGAAGGCAAGACCACCGTGGATCCGATCACGATCCGCACCGAGGCGGGCCCGGTCACCATCGATCTCAACGACGGCTTCCAGCAATACGGTCGTTATGGCCTGGAGGTGACGCATGGCTTCAAAGTGGGCGACTTCGGCGGGCATGCCGCCTTGCGCGGCCAGGTCATGCGCGAGGGCGATTCCGGCCTGAGCGAGCCGCGCTGGCTGGGTGGCTTCCTCAACCTGTCGAGCTACCATTACCAGGAACTGCTCGGCGACCAGTTCATTTACGGCCGGCTGGCGCTGTACCGCCCGGTGAAGCTGTTCTCGGAAAGCGGCAAGGGCACCTACCTGGGCGGCGCGCTTGAAGTGGGCAACGTGGACCAGAGCGAAACCAGCCGCTCGTTGAGTGATTTCGAAGGCTGGCACTACTCGCTGGTCGGCTACCTGGGCATGGAAACCTTCCTGGGGCCGTTTTACCTGGGCATGGCGTGGGGGGACAACCACCAGATGCGCTACTACGTCACGCTGGGCAACCCCTTCTGAGTGCCGGTGTTATTGCGGGCATGGGTACGGATCAGGTCGCAGCAAGCCCCCGGTGGAGCCGGGGGCGGCTCAACCGTGGTTTGCCGGCAACGGTACTCCCCTGATCGATTCCACTCCCCCCGCCCTCGCCGCCGCGAGGGTGCCTTGCTGCGCTGGGGTACCGGGGCATCTTGCATCTGACATCGTGGGCCCGTTGCAGTCCCCCGCGTGAACCTGCAAGCGCCAGCGCGTGGACGCAGCGGTGTGTCGGTTCGCAAGAGGGGCGGTGCGGAACATCCGACTTCGCCGGCCGGCCTGTGGGCTGCGACACGCGGAAACCCTGCTTACTCGCGGCTATCATGAGTGCGTTGTCCTTATCCCCCAATGTGGAGTCCACACTATGAAATCGATTTCCGCCCTGTTGGCGCTGGTGGCGGGCCTGACCCTGGCCAGTGGCGCGCAAGCGGCCACCGACCAGCAGAACAAGATGGCCACCTGCAACAAGGAAGCCAGTGCCAAGTCGCTCAAGGGCGACGAGCGCAAGAAATTCATGAGCGAATGCCTGAAGAAGGATTCCGCCGCCAAGCCCACCAGCCAGCAGGACAAAATGGGCTACTGCAACAAGGAAGCCAGTGCCAAATCGCTCAAGGGCGACGAGCGCAAGAAGTTCATGAGCGACTGCCTGAAGAAGAAGTAAGGCACCGTCGCGGCAGCGCTGGCGCGGCCCTGGCCGCGCCTTTTTCATGTCCGGCGTCGTTGAAAGCGTTGCGCGGTGCCCGCACCTGCGGTTGTACAATGCCCCCCATTCCCCTGTTATCCCGCCTGTTCGGCCGCAAGGCCGCCCCGCAACGAGGTCCATCCATGCCCGATCTTTCCGCCCTGCAAGCCGCGCTGGCGCAGCTTGTCGATCCGCTCACCCAGCGTGACTACGTATCCGCCAAATGCGTGCGCAACCTGAAGAACGACGATGGCGCGGTCAGCGTCGAGATCGTGCTGGGTTATCCGGCGGCCAGCCGCCATGGTGAGGTCGCGGCCCAGGTCGAGACGGCACTGCGCGCCGTGCCGGGCGTGACCGGTGTCCAGGTGGCGGTCAGCAGCCAGGTGGTGGCGCACGCGGCGCAGCGCGGCCTGCCGCTGCTTTCCGGCATCCGCAACATCATTGCCGTCGCCTCGGGCAAGGGTGGGGTCGGCAAATCGACCACTGCCGCCAACCTCGCGCTGGCATTGTCCGCCGAAGGCGCCCGGGTCGGCCTGCTGGATGCCGACATCTACGGCCCGTCGCTACCGACCATGCTCGGTGTGGAAGGGCGGCAGCCGGTGTCTCCCGACAACAAGCACATCGAACCCATCGAAAACCATGGCATCAAGACCATGTCGATCGGCTTCCTGATCGATGCCGAGCAGCCCATGGTCTGGCGTGGCCCGATGGTGACCCAGGCGCTGACACAGTTGCTGAACGATACGCTGTGGGGCGAACTGGACTACCTGCTGATCGACCTGCCACCCGGCACCGGCGACATCCAGCTCACGCTCAGCCAGAAAGTGCCGCTCACCGGCGCGGTGATCGTGACCACGCCGCAGGACATTGCACTGCTCGATGCACGCAAGGGCCTGAAGATGTTCGAAAAAGTGGGCGTGCCCATCCTCGGCATCGTCGAAAACATGAGCGTGCACATTTGCAGCAACTGTGGCCACGCCGAGCCCATCTTCGGTGAAGGTGGCGCGGCGCGGATGAGCGCGGACTATGGCACCGAACTGCTGGGGCAACTGCCGCTGGATCTGTCGATCCGCGTGAATGCCGACAGTGGGCGGCCCAGCGTGGTAGCCGACCCGGACGGCCGCATTGCCGCCACCTACCGCGAGATCGCGCAGAAAGTGGCCGCGCGCATTGCAATCAAGGCGCAGGATTTTTCGTCCCGGTTCCCCAAGATCGTCATCAGCAATACCTGAGCCTGCGCCCACGCACCGCTGACGGGCTGGCTTCCGGGGCAGGGCGGCAAAAGGGACACGGTTTCGTGCCCCTTTCATCGTCTTCGCCGGACCGCCCGCGTGCCGTGCGACGCCGGGGCCGCTACAATCGCCGCACTCATCCGCCACCCTCCCGCCCGTGCGCCTCACCCATCTCAAACTCGCCGGCTTCAAATCCTTCGTCGATCCGACCACGGTGTACGTACCGGGGCAACTGGTCGCGATCTGTGGCCCCAATGGCTGCGGCAAATCCAACGTGATCGACGCCGTGCGCTGGGTGCTGGGCGAATCGTCCGCCAAGCAGTTGCGCGGCGAATCGATGCAGGACGTGATCTTCAACGGCTCCGGCGCGCGCAAGCCGGTGGGCCGGGCTTCGGTGGAACTGGTGTTCGACAACGCGGCCGGCCTGGCGGCGGGGCAATGGAGCCAGTACGCCGAAATCAGCATCAAGCGCGTGCTGACGCGCCAGGGCGAATCCAGCTACTACATCAACAACCTGCAAGTGCGGCGACGCGACATCACCGACCTGTTCCTCGGCACTGGCGTTGGTAAAGGCGGCTACGCCATCATCGAGCAGGGGATGATCAGCCGCATCATCGAAGCCAAGCCCGAAGAACTGCGCCACTTCCTGGAGGAAGCGGCCGGCGTTTCCAAATACAAGGAGCGCCGCCGCGAAACCGAGGCGCGGCTGGCCGACACGCGCGACAACCTGGACCGTGTGCACGACATCGTGCAGGAACTCGAGCGCCAGATCGGCAAACTGGAAACCCAGGCCGAGGTCGCCGCCGAATACAACCGGCTGAAAGACGCCGTGACCGAAAGGCAGAACCTGCTGGCGCTGCAACGCAAGCTGGATGCCGCGCGCGAAGTGGAAGCCGCGCGGCGCGACATCGATGCCGCGCAGAACGCGCTGGAATCGCAACTGGCGGACCTGCGCGCACTGGAAGCCGAGCTGGAACAACTGCGCGAAGACCACTTCGCCGCCAGCGATGCCGTGCACCAGGCACAAGGCGAGTTGTACGACGCCAATGCCGCCGTGGCGCGGCTGGAGCAGCAACTGCTGCACCTGAAACAGACACGTGATCGCCTTACGCAGCAACTGGACGAAACCCGCGCCGAGTTGGGCCGGCTGGACAGCCAGGGCCGCGCGGCCGGCGACGAACTGGAAACCTGGCGCAGCCGCCAGGAAGAGGCGCAGTACGCGGCCGAGGAAAGCGCGCTGGCGCTGGATGAGGAAACCCAGCGCCTGCCGGAACTGGAAGCCGCGCTCAAGGCGGCGGACGACGATTTCGCCAGTGTGCGCGAGCGGCTGACCACGGCGCGCAATACCGTTCAGTTGTCGCGCCAGCAAGCGCAGCACCTGGAGCGCGCCATCGCGCAATTGCGCGACCGCCAGCTGCGCCTGCAAAGCGAACGCGCGCAACTGGCGCCCGAACACGATGCCGAGCGCGAAGCCCTGGCACTGGAACGCGAAGCCGCCGCGCTGGCGCTGGAAACGGGCACGCTGGCGCAGGCGGAAGGCGAAACCCGCCTGGATGAAGCACGCACCGCCCAGCACGATGCCCGTGGCGCGCGCGAAGCGCTGTTGCTGGAACTGGCCACGCTGTCCGCGCGCGAAGCCGCCCTGAGCGAACTGACACAGGCAGCTGACACCGGCGAAATGACGCCGTGGCTGGCGGCGCAAGGGCTGACGGAAGCAGCCACGCTGATCGATACCCTGCGCGTGGAACCGGGTTGGGAAACCGCACTGGAGGCCGCACTGGGCGCACGCTTGCAGGCGCGCCTTGCCGGCGCCGCGCCCGAAACCGCGGCGCCGGCCGCATTGGCGCTGGCCTTGCCGGTGGCGCCGCTCGCGGTACGCGGCGGGTTGCGCGACAAGATCACCTGTAATGATGCCGTCGCCGGCGGCGCGCTGGACGACTGGCTGGCCGGCGTGGAGTGCGCCGAATCGCTGGCCGATGCGCTGGCACGCCGCGCCGATCTGGCGCCTGGCCAGCGGCTGGCCACGCGCGACGGCCATCTGGTCGACCGTGCCGGCATCGTCTACCACGCCGCTGATGGCAATCTGGCCGGCCTGGTGGCGCGCCGCGCCGAACTGGAACACATCCGCGAGCGACTGGCGACCCTGCGCCCTGCGCTGGCCGATGCCGAAGCTGCCGTGGGCCATGCCACACAAGCGCTGGCCGACGCGGAGGGTGGCCTGAAAACGGCGCGGCAGCAGGTGCAGACCGCGCAGCAGACACTGGCCCGGCACGAACGCGAACTGGCGCGCCGCGACGAAGCCAGCCAGCAGGCCGCGCGCCGGCACGAGCAACTGGCCGACGAACTGGCGCAACTGGCAATCCAGTTGGAGGACGAAACGGTTGCCAGCCTGGAGTGCGAAGAACGCCGTCTGCAAGCGGAAGACGAACTGGCGCCGCTGGAAGATGGGCTCGACAATGCGCGGCTGGCGCGGGCCGAGGCCGAATCGGCGTGCGAGCTGCAGCGCAGCCGCTTGCGCCAGGCCGAACGCCGTGCCCAGGAAACCCGCTTCGCGGTACAGACTGCCGACCAGAAGCTGGCCGAACTGGCGCGGCGCGGCGGCGATCTGGACGAACAGCGCGAACGGTTGGCGGAGCGCCAGGAAACGCTGGCGCTGGAACTGGAAAACGTCGACGAGGGCCAGTTCGACGTCGGCTTCCAGGACGCGGTGAATGCGCGCGCTGAAAAGGAACGCGCGCTGGCCGCCACGCGTGATCGGCTCAACGGGTTGACCAACCAGCTACGCGAGCGCGAAGGCGACAAGCAGCGGATCGAAGCCGGGCTGGAACCGGCACGCGAGGCGGTGAACGCCCTGCGCCTGAAGGAACAGGAGGCCCGGCTGGCCGCCGAGCGCTTTGCTCAGGAACTGAGCGAGGCGGGCGCCGACGAAGCGACGCTGCGCGAAAAACTGGGCACCGGCCTGAAAGTGGGCGCGCTGGTGGCCGAGATCGGTCGCCTGGGGCAAGCGCTGAACGGGCTGGGCGCGGTGAACCTGGCTGCGCTGGAAGAACTGAACGCCGCGCGTGAACGCAAGCAATATCTGGATGCCCAGTCGGCCGACCTGGCCGAAGCCATCGAAACGCTGGAAAACGCCATCCGCCGCATCGATCGCGAAACGCGCGCCTTGCTTCAGGAAACCTACGACACCGTGAACGGCAACCTGCAAGAGCTGTTTCCCACGCTGTTCGGTGGCGGCCATGCCGAACTGGTGCTGACCGGTGAGGAAATCCTGGATGCCGGGCTCACCATCATGGCGCAGCCGCCGGGCAAGAAGAACAGCACCATCCACCTGTTGTCGGGCGGTGAGAAGGCGCTGACGGCGCTGAGCCTGGTGTTCTCGCTGTTCCGCCTGAACCCGGCGCCGTTCTGCCTGCTGGACGAGGTGGACGCGCCGCTGGACGACGCCAACACGCTGCGTTTTTGCAGCCTGGTGAAGAAGATGGCCGAGCGCACGCAGTTCCTTTACATCAGCCACAACCGCCTGACCATGGAAATGGCCAGCCAACTGGTGGGCGTGACGATGCAGGAACAGGGCGTATCGCGCGTGGTGGCCGTCGATATCGAAGAAGCGCTGTCGATGCGCGAACCGGCCACTGCCTGAGAGCCCCCATGTTGCGATGCCTCCTGCTGATTTCCGCGTTGTATGCGCTGCCCGCGCTGGCCTGCGCCGACGACCCCTGCCAAGTGATGGCACGCTATCTGGCACGGGGCATGGAGGTCCTGGCGGATGCGAGCATCCCCGGTGGCGACGAACACGATGGCATGATCGTGCTGCGCGATCTGCGACTGGACGATGCCCAGGTGGCCGAAACCCGCGCCGACCTCACTAAGGCGGGGCGACCCCTGATCATCGGCGCGGTCGATCCGGCCAGGACACTGGCGTTGTTGCAGCGTGCCACGCAGCACGCCGCGCCGGGAGCGGGGCGCATCGTTGTCTACGCTGGTATGGCCGACGGCTGGCCGGCCGCGCGTACCGCAATGCAGCGTGTCGGCGCCATTCCGCTGTTTGCCGATACGGCGATCGCACCCCGGGAACCGCTCGATTTGAATTGCAGTCAGTGAATGCCGACAGGAATCAGCGCTTTGAAGCAAGCAGCGCTTGTGATTGAATGCAACCCATACTGATGAACAGGGCCGTTTCAGCCAACGGCCAGAGCCAGAGAACATGACAGATTTGCAGCTTGGATCGTTGATCGTGGCCGGTGCCATCGTCGGTGCCGTCTACCTCTTCAACTGGTGGCAGGAATACCGCTACCGCAAGAACACGCAACGCGCATTTGCCCGCAATCAGCCCGACGTGCTGATGGATACCCCCAAGAACATGGTGCGCGGCGGCGAGCGCTTCGAACCGGCGCTGGACGAGCCCACGCGCTTCGAGCCGCCGGTTTCCCCCACTTCGACCATGGCCCCGCCGGAGCCGGCCGAGCCACAGTACACCGCGCCGCAGTTTGCACCGCAGTACGATGCGGAACCCGCGGCGGCGCCCGTCGTGCCGCGCCAGCGCGACGATGATGACAGCGATGCGCTGGCCGAAAGCCTGCTCGATCCGGCGCTCGACTTCATCGCCGAAGTGCACGCCCGCGAGAACATTCCCGCCAGCGACGTGCCACGCTTTCCTGCACCCAAGCGCAACCAGTCCATCGGCCGGACCGAGAGCGAACACTGGGAACAGGTCAGCACCAGCAGCGGCGCCAGCTACAGCGAACTGCGCATCGCGTTGCAACTGGCCGACCGCCAGGGCGCGTTGAGCGGCGAGCAACTGAACGCCTTCTGCATGGCGGTGCAGCAGTTTGCCGATGCGCACGACGCCATCGCCACCTTTCCGCAGCGCGCCGCCAAACTGGCCGCCGCGCGCGAACTGGACGAATTCTGCGCGTCCGTCGATGTGCTGATCGGCCTCAATGTCGCCTCGGCCGGCCGGCCGTTCCCGCTGGAGCGCGTGCGATTGCTGGCGGAAAACGCCGGGCTGAGCCGCGCGTCCGACGGCACCTTCGTCTACAAGAGCGATTCGGGCAAGACGCTGTTCGCGTTGTCCAACCAGAATCAGGGCCCGCTGGGGCCGACGTCGGAAGGATTGAGGCTGCTGTTTGACGTGCCGCGCGTCGCGGGCGGCCTGGCGGTGTTCGACTACCTGTCCGATTTTGCCCAGCAACTGGCGGGCAGCCTGGGCGGCACGCTGGTGGACGACAACGGCCGGCCGTTGGCCGCGGCCAGCCTGGACAATATCCGCCGTCAACTGGCGCGGCTGTATGCCACGATGGATGATCGCGGCATCGCCCCGGGATCGGTATCCGCGTTGCGCCTGTTCGCCTGAGTCATTGCTTGCGATAAGGGGGATGGCGAAACTGGAATCAAGCCCCCGGCAAAGCCGCGCGCGCGGGCATGGCGCGCTGCCGGCACCGGCTCACCTTGATCGATTCCATTCCCCCCGCCCTTGCCACCGCAAGGGGGCCTCGCTTTGCTCGAAGCGCTGTTTTGATCAACCAGGATTTGCACTGGCCTGGCGCTGCGTCGGGCCAGATCAGTTGGATGAAGACCATGAACGAAGCCATTGAACGGGCGGCGCAACTGCGCCGCCTTTTGCATCAGTACGGCCACGAGTACTACGTGCTGGATGCACCGACCGTTCCCGATGCCGAGTATGACCGGCTCTATCGCGAGCTGGAGGCGCTGGAAGCCCAGTACCCGCAACTGCGCACGCCCGATTCGCCCACCGGACGGGTGGGAGGCGCCGCACTGCCGCAGTTCCCACCGGTGACCCACGTGGTGCCGATGCTGTCGATCCGCACCGAAACCGACGTCACCGAGCAGGGCGCGCTGGCCTTCGACGCCAGCGTGCGGCGCGAGCTGGGGCTGGATGCCGACGATGCGCCGGTGGAGTACGCCGCCGAACTGAAGTTCGACGGGCTGGCGATCAGCCTGCGCTACGAGGCGGGCGTGCTGGTACAGGCCGCCACGCGGGGCGATGGGGCCACCGGCGAGGAAGTCACTCAGAACATCCGTACCGTGCGGCAGATTCCGCTGCGGCTGGAAGGCGATGCGCCGGCCGTGCTGGAGGTGCGTGGCGAGGTCTACATGCGCCGTGCCGACTTCGACCGGATGAACGAACGGCAGGAGGCTGCCGGTGGCAAGACCTTCGTCAACCCGCGCAATGCCGCCGCGGGCAGCCTGCGCCAGCTCGATTCCACCATTACCGCCAGCCGGCCGCTATCGTTCTTCGCCTACGGCCTGGGCGAAGTGCGCGACTGGCCGGCGCAGCCGGCGACGCATAGCGGCGTGCTGGATGCGCTCAAGGCATTCGGGCTGCCAGTCTGTGCCGAACGCACCGTTGCTCGGGGCGGTGCCGAACTGGCGCGGTTCCACGCCGAGATGGGCGAGCGGCGGAACACGCTGCCCTTCGACATCGACGGCGTGGTCTACAAGGTGAATTCGCTGGCGCAACAACGGGAACTGGGTTTTCGCACCCGCGAACCGCGTTGGGCGGTGGCGCACAAGTATCCGGCGCAGGAAGCGCTGACCGTGGTCGAGGCCATCGACGTGCAGGTCGGCCGTACCGGCGCGATCACGCCGGTGGCACGGCTGACGCCGGTATTCGTCGGTGGCGTGACCGTGACCAACGCTACGCTGCACAACGAGGATGAAGTACAGCGCAAGGACGTGCGGCTGGGCGACACCGTGATCGTGCGCCGCGCTGGCGACGTGATTCCCGAAGTGGTGGGCGTGGTGCTGGAGCAGCGGCCGATGCGCGAGGTGGTGGGCGGCGATCTGTTCAACCCGGCGCGGGAGCCGATCCACCCACCGTACCGCCTGCCGGCCACGTGCCCGGTCTGTGGCTCGCACGTGGTGCGGGTGGAGGGCGAGGCGATTGCGCGCTGCTCGGGCGGCCTGATCTGCTCGGCGCAACGCAAGGAGGCGATCCGCCACTTCGCTGGCCGCCGCATGATGGACATCGACGGCTTGGGCGAACGCTACATCGACAATCTGGTCGAGCTGGACTACGTGCATTCGGTGGCCGACCTGTACGCGCTGACGCTGGACGATTTCCTCACCATGAAACGCCGCGCCGACGAGCGCGACGGCGTAACGCCGGAAACGGTGCAGGCTGGCAAGATCGCCACCCGCTGGGCGGAGAACCTGGTGGACGCCATCGCCGCCAGCAAGACACCGCCGCTGGCGCGCTTCCTGTTTGCGCTGGGTATCCGCCACGTTGGCGAATCCACCGCCAAGACGCTGGCGGACTGGCTGGGCAGTCTGGAGATCGTGCGTCGCGCGCCGGCCGCGTTGCTACGCGTGCTGCCCGATGTCGGCGGCACCGTGGCCGAGGCCATTGCCGAATTTTTTGCCGAGCCGAAGAACGAGCAGGTGATCGACCAGTTGCTGGCGCATGGCATTGCCATCGCCGATGAACACGCGCCCAGTGCCAGGTTGCGCGAGAAGCTGTTCGCCACCGGATTGTGCCCCTCGGCCGAACTGCTGTCGGCGCTGGGCGTGCCCCGGCTTACCCCTGTACGCAGTCGCCAACTGGCCGTTGCGTTGCCGGGCCTGGGCGCGCTGGCAGCGCTGGACGACGCGGCGTTGGCCGCCGCGGGCCTGCCGGCCGATGTGGTTGCTGCCATCCGGGAATGGCTGGGCCAGGATGATCACCGCCGACACCTGATCGAACTGGATGCGTTGTGCCGCACCTTGCACGACGCACTGCCGACGCAGGCCGACGACGAAGGCATCCTGGCCGGCAAGACACTGGTGTTGACTGGCGCGCTACCCACGCTGAGCCGTGACGAAGCGGCCGCGCTGATCGAAGCGGCGGGCGGCAAGGTATCGGGCAGCGTGTCGAAAAAAACCCACTACGTGGTGGCGGGCGAGGCGGCGGGCAGCAAGCTGACCAAGGCCGAAGCGCTGGGCGTGCCGGTGCTGGATGAAGAAGGGCTACGGAAGTTGCTGGCGGGGTAAGGCTGACCCGTACACCTTGAACCACAGAGGACGGTGAGAACGCAGAGATGCACGGAGGAAACCAAAGCGGGAGGGTAAGCCCTCTGGCGCTTTGCCTTTCACTGTGTACCTTCGTGTTCTCACCGTCCTCTGTGGTTCAAGACGGGGGGCTTTCCATGCCCCGGGCGAAACCGGGGCAGATGCGGATCAGGCGGGGCGCAGTTCGCCTACCGGCAGCACGGCGCGGCCGTAGGTTTCGTTCAGCACCTGAGCCATCGCCCAGTAGATGGCGCTGGCGCCGCACACGATGCCCACATAGCCGGCGATCACGCCCAGCAGTTCGCTGCCGGCGAAGTTATGCGCGGCGAGCAGCGCGAACAGCACGGTCAGGCTACCGAACACGAACTGCTTGGCGCGGCAGTAGCGCAGGCTGCCGAAGAACAGGAACAGGGTGAACACGCCCCACAGCGCCAGGTACATGCCCATGAAGCCGGGCTCGGTGGGCGCGGTGAGCTTCAGTGCCGGCAACAGCCACAGGCCCACCAGGGTCAGCCAGAACAGGCCATAGGACATGAACGCCGTGGTGCCGAAGGTATCGCCGCGCTTGAAGCACATCACGCCGACGAAGATCTGCGCCAGACCGCCGTAGAAGAGGCCCATGCTCATGATCATGGCGCTCACCGGGTAGAAGCCGGCGTTGTGGATATTGAGCAGGATGGTGGTCATGCCGAAACCCATCAGGCCGAGTGGCGCGGGGTTGGCGAATGAAGACTGTGCAGCAGACATGGTGATTCCCGGAGGTTGGCAAACAGAACGCCGAAAGGCGAAACGGCGCCATGCTACGTCCGCTGTCGTACGGGGCCATCTGCCACGGGCCGCGATTTCGCCATGTCTTGATGTCCCGCAAACCCCAGGTTTGCCGCCGGTTTCCATGCGTAACACCGGCTTGCACCACGTAAGCGCCGGGGCGCGTATCGGTTCGCGCATACCGCTGGTCTTGAAATTGCTACCCACCCCTATCGCCCAGGCCGCGCGGAGGCTGATTCATCAGGGTTGTTTAATTTGCTGAACGTCAGGCGACAAAAAATCGCGATTGACGTGATTGTTCAATTTAATGAACATGGCTGCCATGCGCAAACTCGACGCCATCCAGTTATTCGGCACGCAAAGCCGCCTGGCCGCAGCCTTGGGGCTGGGGCGTTCGGCCGTCTCGCAATGGCCGGACCAACTGCCGCAACGCCATGCCGACCAGGTACTCGGTGCCGCCTTGCGTCTGGGTTTGCTGACCGCTTCCGATTCGAAAGGGGAATTCGCAATGCAAAAGGTTCGCAAGGCAGTTTTTCCGGTCGCCGGCATGGGTACCCGCTTTTTGCCCGCCACCAAGGCCAGCCCGAAGGAAATGATGTCGGTGGTGGATAAACCACTGATCCAGTACGCGGTGGAAGAAGCGCTGGAAGCCGGCATCACCGAAATGGTGTTCATCACCGGCCGCAACAAGCGCAGCATCGAAGACCACTTCGACAAGGCCTACGAGCTGGAAAACGAACTGGCCGCCCGGGGTAAGCGCAAGCTGCTGGATATCCTGCAATCGATCATTCCCAAGTCGGTGAGCTGCATCTATATTCGCCAGCCCGAAGCACTGGGTCTGGGCCACGCGGTGCTGTGCGCCGAGCCGGTGGTGGGCGACGAGCCATTTGCGGTGATCCTGGCCGACGACCTGATCGATGGCAACGGCACCTCGGAAATGAAGCGCATGGTCGAGGTCTTTGGCGATACGCACTGCTCGGTGCTGGGCGTGGAAGAAGTGCCACCCGAGGACACCGGCTCCTACGGCATCGTCGAAGTGCAGGAGGGCGGTAACAACCGCCTGAAGATCAGCAACATCATCGAAAAACCCAAGCCCGACGAAGCGCCGTCCAACCTGGCGGTGGTCGGCCGCTACATCCTTACCCCGCGCGTCTTCCATCACTTGCAGAACGTGCAGCCGGGCAAGGGCGGCGAGATTCAGCTCACCGACGGCATCTTCGCGCTGATGCAGGAACAGCACGTGCTGGCGCATACGCTGAAAGGCACGCGCTACGACTGCGGCTCCAAGCTGGGCTACCTGAAAGCCACGATGGCCTATGGGTTGAAGCACGAGGAAGTGGGGCCGGAGTTCTCGGCTTACCTGAAGGAGTTTTGCGGCAAGGTGGTTTAGCACCATCGCGAAACCGGTGATTCAATCAAAAAAAGGCGATGCATGACATCGCCTTTTTTGTCGGTGCCATTCATGGGCGTGCCGTTTTTATTGGTTTTTTTCCGAGTGAAATCAAAGTGCCGTTCCGCTTCGGGTGGTCGATCCTTCGTCAACCCGCGTCACCTTATCTTTCTTCCTTTAAGATGAATGACCGAACGGCGGTGGCAATCCTGGAAATCCACACTATTTCGTTTGCGATGCGGGGATGTTCCAGGCTGGTGGCTGCCTGTACTTGCGAATGGGGTATTCATGAGCGGTGGTGTGGTTTATTGGGTAACGGGATTGGCCGGCGCGGGCAAGACCACTATCGGCACGGCGTTGCATCGGCACTTGCGTGAATCCGGTCGCCATGTCGTCATGCTGGATGGCGATCGCTTGCGCGAAGTGTTTGGCGGCCAGCATGGTTACTCGGTGGAAGAACGTCGGCATCTCGCGATGTGCTACGCCCGTCTGTGCAAGCTGTTGGCCGACCAGGGTTGCGATGTGGTCTGTGCAACCGTTTCCATGTTTGCCAGCGTTCGGCAATGGAATCGGGATAACTTGGCCCATTACTGCGAAATCTATATCGTTGCGCCGGAAGACCATCTATTTGCCCGGCGGGCGTTCTACAGCGACAACACTTCATCGCATGAGGTCGTTGGCCTCAATCCCGCCTATGAGTTGCCGGTCAATCCGGATGTGACCATCGAGAACGATGGCCGTCGAACGCCGGAGCAATTGGTGGCAGAGATTCTGATATCGCTGGGCGGGCAGGGGCCCGACCAGGACTGACAAAGGAGTGATGTCTTGAAAACCGAATGGGATTACACCGAACTCGCCGATGCCTACCTGCAACGGCCCGACTACGCGGAAAGTGCGATCGACGATCTGGTGGCGTTGGCAGGCGTCAAAAGCGGAGACAAGGTGTGCGACGTGGGGGCTGGGGTGGCCCATTTGACATTGATGCTGGCCCAGCGCGGGTTGCAAGTGGTTGCCGTCGAGCCGAATGACGCAATGCGCGGCAACGGCATCGAGCGTACCCGTGCGCTGGCCAACGTGAATTGGTTCGAAGGCACCGGGGAGGCCACCGGCCAGCCGGAGCATGCCTACAAGCTGGTCACTTTCGGTTCGTCGTTCAACGTGACCAATCGGCCGCTCGCGCTGAAGGAAACCCAGCGCATTCTGGAACCGTCGGGCTGGTTCGCCTGCATGTGGAATCATCGTGACCTGGATGATCCGATCCAATCCCGCATCGAAGCCATCATCCGCGAGTTCGCGCCGGAATATGGCTACGGTACCCGTCGCGAGGACCAGACCGACATCATTGATCAGAGTGGGCTGTTCAAGACGGTTCATCGCATCGAGGGCAAGGTGTTGCACCATCAGAGCATCGAGGACTGCATCGAAGCGTGGCGCTCGCATGCCACCTTGCAGCGGCAGGTGGGCGAGCGCTTTGCCGCTGTGGTCGAAGCCATCGCGGCCTATCTGCGCGGCTTGGGCGTGGATCGCATTCCCATCCCCTATGTGACCAATATGTGGGCGGCGCAACTGAAGGATTGAGTCTCTGTTCGCCGTTCTTTTGTGATCGAGCCCGTTTACTGGTGGAAGGTGCTGGCGCAAAAACGCGCAAGGCAAATACCCCCTTTTTTCCAAGGAGTACATCAGGCAGTGGATGACCTTTTTCCTGCCCGGACCCTCGGGCTCGGGGCATTATCGGGGCGTCACGGCATTGCAGACCCGCTCGTGCTGCCTTGCGGTTTGCCGCGTACTGCTGCCGCACGCAGCCATGAAAAGATGATGAACGGGCGCTAGGCGATGCAATTCCAGAGCAAGGCACGTACGCTGGATGCTCTGCGGCCCCTGTTGAACACAGCGCAGGTTTTGCCGCAGGTTCGCTTCACCGTGGCTGAATGGCGCCAGGACGGCGAGGCCATCCTGGGCCGTCTGCGCGCCGTGGGCTGGCCGCTGATGGTGGTACGCAGCAGCGCGCTGGCCGAGGACACGGCGAGTGGCTCGCTTGCCGGGCGGTTCGAGTCGCTGTTGCGGGTGGCGCCGGCTGGTTTGCCGGATGCCATTGCGACTGTCGTGGCGTCGATGGCCGATGCCGAAGGGGATGTTGGCGGCGACAATGAAGTATTCGTCCAGCCCATGCTCGAGCGGGTACGGCTTGCCGGCGTTGCTTTTGGACAGGATCCGGCTACCGGTGCCCCGTATTACGTCCTCAACTACGACGACACCACCAGCCGCACCGACAGCGTGACGGCGGGGCAATCCAACCAGTTGAAGACGCGTTATATCCACCACCTGGCTCCGCAGCAGGCCGAGCCGCTGGCTGGCGTGGTGGCGTTGATCGAGGAGCTACGCGCGTTGTTCGGTACCAGCGGGCTGGACCTGGAGTTCGCCGTGACCGACGACGCGCTGGTGTTGTTGCAGGTACGCCCTCTGCTGGTCGAAGCTGCTGCCGTCGATGCCGCGACGCATCGCGACATGCTGGTGCACATCGCGGCCAAGATCGGGCACGGGCAACGCCCACAGCCATTTCTGCATGGCCGCCGCACCGTCTACGGTGTGATGCCGGACTGGAACCCGGCCGAGATCATTGGCGTGCGCCCCAAGCCGCTGTCGCTCTCGCTGTATCGCGAACTGGTGACCGACAGCATCTGGGCTTATCAACGGCACAACTACGGTTACCGCAACCTGCGCAGTTTTCCGCTGATGCTGCATTTCCATGGCTTGCCATATATCGATGTGCGGGTCAGCTTCAATTCCTTCGTGCCGCGCGATATCGACGGCTCGCTCGCCGACAAGCTGGTCAACCACTACATTGAACGCCTGCTGGCGGCGCCCAATCTGCACGACAAGGTCGAGTTCGAGATCGTTTTTTCCTGCTATACGCTCGATCTGCCTCAGCGGCTGGAGAAACTGGCCGACGCGGGCTTCAGTGCGGCGGAACGGCAACGGCTGGCCGACAGCCTGCGCAGCCTGACCAACCGCATTGTCGATAACGAAACCGGTCTGTGGCGCTCTGATCGCGACAAGTTGAGCGTGCTGGCCGCCCGGCGCGATGAAATCCTGGCGGCCGACATCGACCGCGTCTCGCGGATCTACTGGTTACTGGAGGACTGCAAACGCTACGGCACACTGCCCTTTGCCGGGCTGGCGCGCGCTGGTTTCATCGCGGTACAGATGTTGCGTTCGCTGGTGTCGGTGGGCGTGCTGGACCGCGCCGCCTACGACGCTTTCATGAATGGCCTTGATACCGTCAGCGGGCAGATGACGCGCGATCTGGCCCAGCTCGATCGCACCACATTCCTGGCCAAGTACGGTCATCTGCGGCCTGGAACCTACGATCTGCTGTCGCCGCGCTACGATGAAGCGCCCGATCTCTATTTCGACTGGAAGCGAATGATGGCCGAGCATGCGCCGGCCACACCGTTTGCCTTGTCGCTCGCGCAAATGCGCGCCATCAGCCGCCTGCTGGCCGAACATGGCCTGGCCCATGATGTGGTGGGGCTGTTCGACTTCCTGCAGGCCGGTGTCGAACTGCGGGAATACGCCAAGTTCGTCTTCTGCCGCAACCTGTCCGATGCCATGTCGTTGTTCCGCGAGTTGGGGCGTGATCACGGTTTCTCGCTGGACGATATGGCTTATGCCGATATCCAGTGTGTCTACGAGCTGTACGCAGCCGGGGTCGATCCGGTCGCCCTCATCGGAGAAAGCATCGAACGGGGGCGCAAGCGTTACGCCGAGACCTGCCAGATCGCGCTGCCACCGTTGCTTACGTCGCCGGATGATGTGTTTTCGTTCGAGATGCCGGCAACCGAACCCAACTTCATCACGCTGCGGCAGGTCACCGCGCCAGTGGTGTCTTATCGCGACCGTGAACGTCTGGTGGGCGCCATCGTTGCCATTCCCAGCGCCGATCCGGGTTTCGACTGGCTGTTCTCGCACAATATCGCCGGTTTCATCACCGCCTATGGCGGTGCGAACTCGCATATGGCGATCCGGGCCAACGAACTGGGCCTGCCGGCGGTGATCGGCGCTGGGGAAGTGTTGTATGGCAAATGGTCGGCCGCACGGATGCTGAACGTCGATTGCGCCAATCGCCGGGTGGAGGTGCTCAGTTGAAGCCGATCCTGGTCAGTCAGCGCATCGATGTCTGGCGCGATCGCAACGAACGCCGCGATGCGCTCGACCAGCGGCTGGTGGCCATCCTGGCTGAATGCGGCCTGCTGGCCGTGCCGGTGCCGAACCGGCCCGAAAGTGTGGCCGCGCTGTGGTGGGCGCTGATGCCGGCCGGGGTGGTGCTGTCCGGTGGCAACGACCTGCTGGTGCAGGGCGGCGATACGCCGGAGCGCGACGCCACCGAGCGCGTGCTGCTGGACCTGGCTATCGGCAATGCCGCGCCGGTGCTCGGCATCTGTCACGGCCTGCAGGTGATCGTCGACCATTTCGGTGGCACACTGGAGCGCCTGGATGGCCACGTCGCCACCCGGCATCCGGTGGCGGGCGAACTGGGTGCGTTCGAGGTCAACAGCTATCACAACTGGGGCGTGCGACAACTGCCCACAGTGTTGCAGTCACTGGCGCAGGCGCCCGACGGCAGCATCGAAGCGCTGCGCCACGCCGAATTGCCGGTTCTGGCGGTGATGTGGCACCCCGAACGCGAAGCGGCGCTGGCGCCGCGCGACCGTCATCTGATCGAGCGTCACTTTGCCTGATATCGCCCTGGATCATTTCCGACTGGAAGCCGAGCTGACCCGCATCGCTCGCCAGGCTGGCGCCGCCATTCTCGACATCTATGCCCGTGCCGATTTCGGCGTCGAGGCCAAGGGCGATGGTTCGCCGCTGACGCTGGCCGACCTGGCCGCCAATGGCGTGATCCTGGCTGAGCTGGCGGCGTGCTTCCCCTGGCCGGTGATTTCCGAGGAAACGCTGGTCGATTACGCCGTGCGGCGCGATTGGGAGACATTCTGGCTGGTCGATCCGCTCGACGGCACCCGCGATTTCCTCGACCGTAACGACGAGTTCACCGTCAATATCGGCTTGATCCACCAGGGCGTGGCCGTCGCCGGCGTGGTATACGCCCCGGCGCTCGACGAGCTGTATTTCGGTGTATCGGGGCAGGGCGCCTGGATGGCGCGCGGTGGCGTGCGAACCACGTTGCCAGGGTGTTGGGCTTCCGCGCATGCGCTGGCGTGCAGCCGCCATCACGACGTGCCGCAAACCGCCGCCTTCGCCCGTCTGAACGGCGTTACGCGTAGCGTGCCCATCGGTTCCGCGCTCAAGTTCGGCCGTTTGGCCGCCGGCGAGATCGATCTGTACCCGCGCTTTACCGGCAGCAGCGAATGGGACGTCGCCGCCGGCGATGCCGTGCTGCGCGCCGCCGGTTGCCCGTTGCGCGCGTTGCCGGACCTGACGCCGATGCGCTACAACACGCCCAGCCAGCGTAATCCCCATTTCATTGCCGCGGCGCCGCATGTGCCGCTGGACCAACTGAGCTACCCGACATGACCCGAGCCATCATCCTCGCCGCTGGACGCGGCAGTCGCATGGGCGCGCTGACCACCGAGCAACCCAAGTGTTTTACGCCACTACATGGTCGCCGACTGCTCGACTGGCAGCTTACCGCGCTGCGTGCGGCAGGCATTTGCGAGATCGCCATCGTGCGCGGCTATTGCGCCGACAAGTTTACGGAGCCGGTGCATTATTTCGACAACCCGCGCTGGGCCGAGACCAACATGGTGCGGACGCTGGCCCAGGCGGCGCCGTGGCTGGCGGCGGAGGACTGCATCGTCAGCTACAGCGACATCTTTTACTCGGCGGAAACCGTGCGCCGCCTTGCCGCCTGCGATGAAGAACTGGCCATTTCGTACGACCCCGACTGGCTGGCCGTGTGGCAACGACGCTTTGACGACCCGCTGGCGGACGCTGAAACCTTCCGCCGCCACGCTGATGGCACTTTGGCGGAAATCGGCCAGCGCAGCGCCAGCATCGATGAGATCGAAGGCCAATACATGGGCCTGCTCAAGCTGACGCCGGCCGCGTGGGGGCGCATTGCGGCATTGCTGGACGAAAAAGGGGCCGGGGCTGACAAGCTCGACATGACCTCGCTATTGCGCAACGGCCTGGCGCTGGGCTGGCGTATCGGCACGGTGCCGGTGGCCGGGTCATGGGGCGAGGTGGATTCGGCCGGCGATCTGGCCGCTTATGCGGAGGTCGATTTCGATCATGTTGCCGATTAACGATCTGTCGCGGCACAACGGCCCGCTGGATGCCGAGCTGCGTGCCGCCATCGACCGCGTGCTGCGCCGTGGCTATTACATTCTCGGCCCGGAAAACGAAGCGTTCGAAAACGAATTCGCCGCCTATCTCGGCGTGGCGGGCACGGTGGCTGTCGGCAACGGCACCGATGCGCTGGAGCTGGCCTTGCGGGCGCTGGAAATCGGCCCCGGCGATCAGGTGGTGACCGTCGCCAACGCCGGCATGTACGCCAGCACCGCGATCCGTGCGGTGGGGGCGGAGCCGCGCTACGTGGATATCGAAGCGCGCCATATGCTGATCGATGCCAGCCAGCTCGAGCGCGTGGCGACGCCGCAGACCAAGGCGGTGATCGTCACCCATCTCTACGGCCGCATGGCCGACGTCGCGGCGGTGCTGACATTTGCCCGGCGGCGCGGGATCAAGGTGATCGAGGATTGCGCGCAGGCGCATGGCGCGAGCCGGGATGGGCGTCGCGCGGGCGCTTGGGGCGATCTGGCCGCGTTCAGCTTCTACCCGACCAAGAACCTGGGCGCGCTGGGCGACGGCGGCGCCGTGGTCAGCAACGATGCCGGGCTGCTGGCCCGGCTGCGAAGCCTGCGCCAGTACGGTTGGACCAGCAAATACCACGTCGGCATGGTGGGCGGGCGCAACAGCCGGCTGGATGAATTGCAGGCAGCGGTGCTACGCGTGAAGCTGCCGTACCTGGATGGCTGGAACGAACGCCGCCGCCAGGTCGTGCGCCAGTACCGTAGCGGGCTGGCCGACCTGGGCTGGCAATTGCCGGCGGAGCCGGGCGACGATGATGTTGCGCATCTGTGCGTGATGCGTTGCGCGGAACGTGATGCGGTGCGCGCTGCGCTCGGCGCGGCCGGGATCGCCAGCGACATCCATTATCCGGTTCCCGACCACCGGCAGGCTGGCGTCGCCACCCCGCCGCAAGCCCTGCCGGAAACCGAACAGGCCGCCAGCACCGTCCTCACGCTGCCGTGCTTTCCGGAGCTGGAAGCCCCGGAAGTGGCTGTCGTCATCGCCGCGCTACAGCAGGTCGCGCAACGAGATCAAGACTAAAGTGCTCTTACATCGCCTTTGGCCATCCATCTTGAGGCGTCATCGTGGCACGGCTTTTTTTGCACATAGGGTTAATTGAAAGACAATGAACATCAAGCTGATGCAATTGCAGAAACACGGTGACGAGCGAGGAGCGCTGATCGCCCTTGAAGAGGTGCGCAATGTACCTTTTGCGGTGAAACGCGTTTATTACCTGTTCGATACCCAGCAAGGGGTGCGCCGTGGTTTCCACGCCCACCGCGTGGCACGCCAGATGGCTGTTGTGGTACGGGGAAGCTGCCGTTTTCTGCTGGACGACGGCCGGGAGCAGATCGAGATGCTGCTGGAACACCCGGCGCAAGGCCTGCTCATCGAGCCGATGATCTGGCATGAAATGTACGATTTTTCACCCGATTGTGTCCTGTTGGTGCTGGCGGACGATTACTACAACGAGCAGGATTACATCCGGGATCGCGTGATTTTCCAACAGTTGGCCAATGATGCTGCCGGCTAATATCTGCATTGCGGGCAAGAACAGCATTGCCATCGAGGTGCTTGAATACGCATTGGCACATTATTCCGGCTGCCGTTTTTTTGCGTTATGCAATCGCAACGACACCGGCCTGGATGGATGGCAACGTTCTTATGCGGCGCGGGCCAGGGCATTGCAGGTGCCGCTCATCGAAATGGATCAGGCTCAGCAATTGCCCGATTGCGTATTCATTTCACTGGAATACGATCGTCTGCTAAAGCCCGGCCGCTTTGTTTCCGCGCGGCTCTACAATATCCACTTTTCCCTCTTGCCGGCCTACAAAGGGATGTATACCTCCGCTTGGCCGATCTTGCGAGGGGAGGCGGAAAGCGGCGTCACTTTGCATGAGATCGATGCCGGCATCGATACCGGGCCGATTGTCGCGCAACGGGCGTTTCCCATTGACCCGGACATGACCTGCGCCCAACTGTACATGGCTTATCTGCGCCATGGCACGGCGCTGGTGTGCGAGCAACTGGATGACATCCTGCATCGGCGGGCGAACAGCAGGCCGCAGCCCGCGCTGGGTGCCTCCTATTATTCGCGTAGCAGTATCGATTATCAGCAACTGCAACTCGATCTTCACAAGACCGCGATAGAGATCAAGCGACAAATCCTCGCCTTTGCCCATCGTCGCTACCAGTTGCCTCGATTGCATGGGGAAGCAGTGGTTGGCGCCAGCGTGGTGGAGGACGTTCGCAGCGGATTGCGCCCTGGCGAACTGGTGCGTCGCACGGATGACAGCCTGGTGATTGCCACCATCGATTACGATCTGGAGGTTTATATCGATCGGCTGAGTATTGTATTGCAGGCATGCGAATCAGGGCAGGCCGACATCGTGAGGCGGCTTCTGCCCAATCTCGGCTATATCGATGAAAAAAATGATCGCGGTTGGTCGGCGTTGATCGTGGCTGCTTATCATGGCCAGGTCGAGGTGATGCGATTGCTGCTGGAGGCCGGCGCCGATCCGAACGACAGCAATTTCAATGGAACCACGGTGCTGATGTATGCAAAGGATGCCGCACTGCGGCATGGAGACAACGCACCGATGCAATTGTTACTGGCAGCAGGCGCCGATCTGGCAAGGCGCGATTACCGTGGTCGTGCCTTGATCGACTATCTCGACGAGCAGCAGGCCCGTCAACTCGGTATTTGAAGTTTTCAATCTTCGCGGCACGGCACAAGGAGTGCGCTCACCCATGAAACCGCAAGTGGTCTGTTACTGCTTCCATATATCCCACGTATTGAATCTGGGGCGCATTCCCGAGCTGTTGGCCAAGGCGGGTTGGCAGGTGCGTTGGTTGAACGCGTTTCCGGCCGAAAGCTTTCCGCTGAACCGCGTGGAAGGGATCGAATACCATTTCGGTGTACCGCTCGAGGCCGTGGGTGGTCAGAGTGCAGATCTTTATCTGAGTCCGTTCGTGGGTCAGGCGGCGCACTTTCCACAAGGGGCGCTGCGGGTGCACTTCCTCGTATCGTTGACCAGCCTGGAAGGTGTCTACGACGAGGCCATGTTCGATCACTACGACGTCATCGCCTGCGCGGGCAAACACCATATCGATGAGTTTTCCGAGTTGGGACAGCGCCGGGGATGGCATAACAAGATCCTGTTGCCGTTGGGCTATCCCAAACTGGATGGTCAACGGCTACAGTTGAGCGAATCGCATCTGCAGCCCCCCGATGACTGCCCCACCGTGATTTTCGCCCCGACACACGCGTATTACATCAATCGCGGCTTTTCGGTGCTGCGCGTCCATGGCGAGCAGATCGCAGCGGCAATCCTGGACGAAGGAATGCGTTTTGTCTTCCGGCCGCATATGGAATCCTGGCGCGATCAGGATCGGCCGGTGGTCGAGCAGATCGTGAGCCGTTTCGAGGGGAATCCGCGCTTTGTCCTGGACCGGAGCGGCAACTATTTCGAGCGCTACGCGCAGACCAACATGATGATCACCGATATCTCGGGCACCGGCTTCACCTATGCATTCACTTTCGGCCGGCCGGCACTTTATTTCGCGCCGAACCAGGCGGAAGAAAAGGGAAAGCGCGGCATTCAGTTCCAGCACCGCGACAATATCGGTCTGGTAGCGCGTCAGTTGGATGAATTGGTGCCGAAACTGCGTTTGATTTCGCGGCATCAGGATTTTTTGAAAAAGCAGATTGCCGAGTTCCGTGACTGGCTGTTATTCAACCCAACCACCAGCGAACAGTATTTCGCCGATGCAGCGCCCCTGCTGATCCAGCGAAAATCGGCTGACGGTTGGCATCGGATTTAGGAGCCGGATTCAATCCCATGATCAAACAAGAATCTATCGACGTTACCGTCGCGGTAATGTCCTACAACAACGCACGATTCATCGGCCAGACCGTGGAGTCGGTGCTGGCGCAAAGTGGCGTTTCGCTGGAGCTGATTGTTTTCGACGATTGCTCCACCGACGACAGCGTTGCTGTCTTGCAGCAATACGCGAACGATCCCCGTTTCAGACTGGAGATCAATCCGCAAAACCTGGGGATGATGGGCAATTACAATCGATGTCTCGATGCCGGTAGTGGTCGCTATGTCGTGGTGCTGGGCTCGGACGACGTGATTTATCCGGATCATCTGGCATCGTTGTTTGCCGCCTTGGAGCTGCATCCGGAATCCGCGCTCGCCTATACCCAATGCAACTGGATCGACGACGACGGCAAGCTGGTGCGCTATGCCGAGCATCCTGGGCATTGTCCCCACTCGTATTTTGGCCATCGCGACGAAATCGTGAATCTGCTGAGTCACGATAATTACATCACGCCGTCGGCGGTCATGTTGCGACGCGACGCCTATCCACGGTTCCGCCTTCCGGGCGGCACGGTACACCGGCCTGATCTGGTAGCCGGCGATTGGGAATTGTGGACGCGCATCGCTCGTCAATTCCCCGATTTTGTTTTCCTGCACCAGCCCAGCGTTGGCTATCGCGTGCATGGCGGGCAGATTTCGCAAAGCTTTTATGGCTCCGAGAAACCGCTGGCCGAACATACCGAGATTCTGGAGCTGAATCTCGCCGACCCCGCTACGCGGGAGCGTATGCGGGCTGGCGCGGCGCGGATCTGGGGGCTGTATGCCCAGCGTGCCTCGGGCTACAGCGAGGAGGTCCGGGCGAAGTACGAGGCACGCGCGGCGGCGATCCACCAGCAATTGTTCGGCCCGGCGACGGCGGCTGCACAGCAGGTGTCGTTGCCTGGCCCCAACGCGCCGCTGTTTACCATCATTATCACCACCTACAACCGCCCGCAGATGCTGCTGGATGCACTGGCCAGCGTGGCGGCGCAGACCTGCCGCGATTTCGAGCTGGTGCTGGTCAACGATTGCGGCGAGCCGGTCGAGCATTTGCTCCAGCAATGCGATTTTCCGATCACCTATGTGCGGCACGATACCAACCGCGGCCTGTCCGCAGGGCGCAATACCGCCTTGCGCCTCGCACGCGGGCGACATGTCTGTTATCTGGACGATGACGACATGATGTATCCGAACCATCTGGAGGTTCTGGCTGCGGCGATCGGCCAGGATCCGGAGGTGGTGTATTACACCGATTCCTGGTACGTGAACGAAGAGGTGCTCGAGAACGGCCAGCGCATCACCGGGGCCCGGGCGATCCCTTATCCGCACAATGTATTCTCGATAGAACGCCTGCAGGTCTCCAATTACATCCCGGTGAATACCTGGTGCCATCCTCACCGCGCTTTTGCGCGGGTTGGCGGCTTCGATGAAACGTTGCCGGCGCTGGAAGACTGGGAAATGCTGCTGCGCCTGGCTGGCAATTATCCGCTGGTGCATTTGCAGACCCCGACGGTGGAAGTACGGGTGCGCGAAACCGAGAAGGATCGGATGTCGCTGCGGCAGCGCAAGAACTTCCCCGCATTGTTCCGCAAGATCTACGAGCGCCATGGCGGGGTCAAATCAGAGCAGGTACGCCTGGCGCGCGAGCAGATGCTGGTCGATCTCGAAACCCCGGCCAATCTCGAAGAGAACCCGGTCAGCACGCTCAGCGGCAAAGTGGCCCCGCCCGCCGGGGAGGGCGATTATGGCAACTGGCTGGCGCAACAACGTCTGACGTCGAGTGAAGGCAGGCACTTCGATCTCCGGATGGAAAGCTGGAGCCTGCAGCCGGCGATTGCCGTCGTGGTACTCGATCTGCTGGGTAACACCCGGCAGGTGGTGGAAACGCTGAATAACGCGGGCGATCAGTTGTACAAGGCCGCGTCGATACTCATCGTGTCGTGCAATGCTGCGCCGCCCTCGGCCGACAGCGAGCGCGTGCACTGGATTCAGGCGGGGGATGACTGGCCAGCCCGCCTGAACGACGCAGTGCGCCAATCGAGCGCCGACTGGTTGTTCCTGCTGCACGCGGGCGATCAGCTCGAGCCGGCGGCATTGCTGCATCTGGCCGAGGGAATCAACCAGTACCCCGAGCTGACCTGCGCCTACGCCGACGAAGATACGATGCAGCCGGCCGGGGGGTATGGCGATCCCATCTACAAGCCGGATTTCAACCTGGATCTGTTGCGTAGCATGCCCTACGTGGGCCGGGCCTTCGCGATTCAGCGCCAGTGCCTGCTCGATCTGGGCGGCTGGCCGGTGACGCTGGGCGAAGCGGGGCATCTGGAGCTGCTGTACCGCATCCTGGAAGAAAAAGGCTTGCATACCATCGGCCATCTCGACCATCTGCTGTACCACAGCCTGCAACCCTTCGGCGCCTGGATCGCACGGGAGGACATCGCTGCGGCCGCACGGGCCGCCGCCAGCGCGCACCTGCAACGCATGGGCATTTCCCACGAAATCCAGCCGGGGGCTGCGCCGGGATTGCAGCGTGTGCTGTACCAGCACGCGGTTCAGCCCTTCGTGTCCATCATCATCCCGACCAAGGATCAACTGCCGATGCTGCGGCGGTGCGTCGAAACGCTGATGGAGAAGACGGCCTATCCGAACTACGAATTGATCGTGGTGGATAACAACAGCGAAACCCCGGAAGCCAAGCGCTACCTGGATAACCTGGTGTCGTTGCAATCGGACCGGGTGCGCGTGCTGCGTTATCCGCATCCGTTCAATTTCTCGGCGATCAACAACGCGGCGGTGCACGAAGCGCGCGGCGATTATCTGGTGCTGTTGAACAACGATACCGCCATCGTCCGGCCAGACTGGCTGGATGCCTTGCTCAACCACGCACAGCGCCCTGAGGTGGGGATCGTCGGAGCCAAGCTCTATTACCCGGACAGCCGGGTTCAGCATGCCGGCGTGGTGATGGGGTTGCGCGGCCCGGCCGATCACCCGTTCGTGGGGTTGCCAGGCGATTCGCCCGGCTATATGTACCGTTTGCAGCTCGACCAGAACTATGCCGCCGTGACTGCTGCCTGCCTGATGATCCGCAAGGCGATCTACCTGGCGGTCGGGGGCATGGACGAGCAGGACTTCAAGGTGTCGTACAACGACGTGGATCTCTGCCTCAAGGTGCGCGAGCAGGGCTATCTCACGGTGTGGACGCCTTATTCGGTGGTGCTGCACGAAGGCAGCGTCAGCCAGAATTCGGTTGATACCGCCGCGCTCAAAGCCAAGCAGAAGCGTTTCGAGGGTGAACAGAACGTGATGTACGGCAAATGGTGGCCGGTCATCGGTCACGATCCCGCCTACAACCGCAACCTGTTGCTGAGCGGCAATGGCTTTGAGCTGGAGCGGCGCAGCCTGCTGACGCACCGGCCGTTGTCGTGGAACCCGGCGCCACGCGTGCTGGCCCACCCCGGCGACACCATGGGTTGCGGACATTACCGGATGCTGCAGCCGTTCAAGGCGATGGAGGACGCGTTGCTGATCGACGGCGGCATCTCCTTTGAACTGCTGCCGCCATACGAGCTGGCCAAGTTCAATCCGGACGCCATCATCCTGCAACGGCAGAACACCGAAGAGCAGATCGAGTTCATCCGCCTGATGCGCGAAGCCACGCCAGCGTTCCTGGTCTACGAGCTGGACGATTACCTGCCCAATCTGCCGATGAAAAGCGCGCACCGGGAGCACCTGCCCAAGGACGTGCTGAAGTCGATGCGCAAGTCGTTGTCCCTGGTGGATCGCTTCGTTGTGTCCACCGCACCGCTGGCGCAGGCCTATTCAGAGCTGAGCCTGCATCGCGACATTCGCGTGGTGGAAAACCGCTTGCCGCTGGGCTGGTGGGGCAATCTGCCGGCCAGCGAACGGCGTGCCGGCAACAAACCGCGGGTTGGCTGGGGTGGCGGCATCAGCCATACCGGTGACCTGGAGCTGATTGCCGACGTGGTGAAGGAACTGGCTGACGAGGTGGAATGGGTGTTCCTGGGCATGTGCCCGGACAAGCTGCGTCCCTACGTGCACGAGTTCCATGCTGGCGTGCCGATCGATCAGTATCCGGCCAAGCTGGCCAGCCTGAATCTCGATCTGGCACTGGCGCCGCTGGAACAGAACCTGTTCAACGAGTGCAAGAGCAACCTGCGCCTGCTGGAATACGGCATCTGCGGCTTCCCGGTGGTGGCGACGGATATCGTCTGCTATCGCAGCGGCCTGCCCGGTGTGACGCTGGTGAAGAATCGCTTCCGCGACTGGGTGGACGCGATCCGGGCCCACCTGGCGGATCTGGATGCCACGGCCGGGCTGGGCGACCAGTTGCGCGAGGCGATCCGCAACGACTGGATGTTGCAGGGCAAAAGTCTGGAACGGTGGCGTCAGGCCTGGCTGCCGGATTGAACCGGCGCCTGGGTCGATTTTAAAAAGGGCCACCATTCGTGGTGGCCTTTTGGGTGGGGATGTTGTGGTGCACCATGGTGGGAAAAGGCTTCACAGCCGGCCAGCAGCCTGGGATTCGGGGCATATGAGAAAAAAAACATATTCCGGCTAAAGTTAGCCGACGGCCCGTCGATAACGGAAACAAGGGCATCGACATCCGCCCGAATGACCGTCCCAGAAAAGTGTTCTCTCGAGGAGAAACCTCATGCAAGTCATCAACACAAACGTTCCGTCCCTTAACTCCCAACGGAACCTGAACAACTCCCAGACCAGCCTCACTACGTCGCTGCAACGGCTCTCCTCGGGTTTGCGCATCAACAGCGCCAAGGATGATGCCGCCGGTCTGGCGATCTCCCAACGCTTCACGTCGCAGATCCGCGGTATGGATCAGGCACAACGCAACGCCAACGACGGTGTGTCGCTGTCGCAGACCGCCGAAGGCGCGCTGTCGCAAATGACCGACATGCTGCAACGGGTTCGCGAACTGGCAGTTCAGGCCGGTAACGCCACCAACACCGCCAGCGACCGCGATGCGATCAACGCCGAAGTGGCCTCGCTGACCGCCGAACTGGACCGCACCGCGCAAACCACCCAGTTCAACGGCCAGAAGTTGTTCGACGGCACGTTCACCGCCGCCACCTACCAGGTTGGCGCCAACTCCAACGAAACCATCACCGCCACCACCGCCAACCTGCGTACCACCCAATACGGTACCTATCAGATGGGCGCGGGCAACGGTACTGGCGCCAAGTCGATCAGCAACTTCGTGACTGGCTCTTCCACCTACGCCGCCGGCGGCACGGGTACGGTGAATTCGACTGGCGTTGCGGTATCTGGCGGCGGCGGCACCTTCAGCATCAACGGTACGTCGATTTCGGTGACCGGCACGGACATGGCGCGCGATATCGCGGCCAAGATCAACCAGGCCAACACCGGTGTGAAGGCTACCGCGCGGACCGAAACCGTTCTGTCGCTGGGTACCGGCACGTTTACCCTGGCCGTTGGCTCCAAGAGCGATACGTTCCAGTCGGTGTCGTTCAACGTGTCCGATGCCAACAACAACGGCACGGTGGATGCGGACGAATACGCTCAGGCGGTGTCGGCGTTCAACCAGAAGTCGTCGCAAACCGGCGTGACCGCGCAGGTCGAAACCTTCCAGGATTCCAGCGGTACCACGCAGTACGGCATCAAGCTGACTTCCGACGACGGTGCCAACATCGTGTTGAGTTCCGCCAATGGTGTGGCCAGCGGCATGGGTGGCGCGGTGACCGCCTGGAACTTCGATACCGCCAACTCGAACGATGCGACTCAGTACCTGTCGAGCAGTTCGGTGTTCACGGCTGCAACAACTGGCTCCGTGACCTTCGCCGGCCAGGTGACCCTGAACTCCGCCAACTCGTTCTCGGTGACCACCAGCGGTGCTGGCTTTACCTCGGGTGTGATGTACTCTGCGGCCGCCGCCAGCAAGACCACCACCTCGTTCGCTTCGGGTTCCACCTACCAAGCTGACCTGAAGACTGTGGAAAAGCTGGATGTGTCCTCGGTGGACAAGGCAACCCAGGCCCTGCGCGTGGTGGACGATGCACTGACCCGCATCAACGACCAGCGTGCCAAGTTCGGTGCCCTGCAAAGCCGCTTCTCGGCAACGATGGCCAACCTGGCAACGACTTCCGAGAACATGTCGGCAGCACGTAGCCGGATTCAGGACACGGACTTCGCTTCGGAAACCGCGAACCTGACCCGTGGCCAGATTCTGCAACAGGCCGGTACTGCGATGCTGGGTCAAGCCAACTCGCTGCCGCAACAAGTGTTGAGCCTGCTGCGCGGCTAAGCCAGCAAGTCGATTGATCACCCTTAGGTGATTGAGCCCCGATCGAGCAGCAGCTTGATCGGGGCGTTTCCACAAGGAGAGTGAATCATGCAAATTCAATCGATAGGCACTTCGATGGGCTTGCCGCTGGACCTCCAATCCGATGCCGCAATACGCCAGACCGGGGGCGCTCCGCCTGCGCCATACGCCGGGGCGGATCTGTTACCCAATGCCGTAAAGGGCGCGCAGGCCGCTCAGGACCAGACCTCGGTGGAGGATGCGCTCAAGAAGTTGAACGATACGGTCAAGCTGCTTTCCAACAGCAATTCATTGCGCTTCTCCATCGACGACGACACCGGCTCGGTGGTGGTCAAGGTGATGGATGGCGAAACCGACGAAGTCATCCGTCAGATCCCCTCGGAAGAAGTGCTGGCCATTGCCAAGGCAATCGATCAGTTTCGGGGGATGCTGATTAAAGAACAGGCTTAAACTGCCGATCATAAGTACTGACGTGTCTAGAGGAATATAAAAATGGCTATCTCATCCGCAGGTTTGGGCTCGGGGCTCAACGTAAACGGCATCATCTCGCAGCTTATGCAGATCGAGAGCCAGCCGCTGGACAAGTTGACCACTCGCATCAAGGAAGCACAAACCAAGATTTCCGCGATCGGCTCGTTGCAAAGCGCACTTTCGGCTTTCCAGGCGCGGGTGCTGACGCTGTCGAGCAACAGTGCATACAAGAGCGTGCAAGGGAGCCTGGCTGACAGTGCCATCGGGAGTGTCACCACCTCCTCGATTGCGCAGGCCGGCAGCTACAGCCTGGCGGTGTCCCAGCTGGCGCAAAGCCAGAAGCTGAAGTCCGATGTATTCAGTACTGCCAGCTCGCCCGTGGGCACCGGCAAGCTGACCATCCAGTTCGGTACTTACGACGATGGCGGTACCAGCTCGGACAAGAGCGACGACAAGTTTTCCGTCAATGGTGACAAAGGCGCGCTGACGATCGATATCGACAGCACCAACAACACCTTGACCGGTCTGCGCGATGCCATCAACAACAAGAAGGCTGGTGTCACCGCGACCATCATCAACGACGGGGGCGGCTATCGATTGCTGCTTTCCTCCACCGATAGCGGCAGCGCCAACAGCCTGCGTATCCAGGTGGAAGACACCGATGGCGACAATACCGACGCCAGCGGCCTGTCGCGCTTTGCCTATGACCCGACCGGCACCACCAACCTGACCCAGACCCAGGCGGCCCAGAACGCGCTGTTCACGCTGGACGGCATCGAGATCAGCAAGGCCACCAACTCGGTCAGCGATCTGCTCCAGGGCGTAACGCTGAATCTGCAAAAGGTCAGCGCAACCGATACCGTTTCCGGCAAGCCGGTTGCCACCACGCTGAATATCAACCGCGACACCAGCGGCGTGAAGAAGTCGGTTCAGGACTTCGTCGATTCCTACAACGAATTCGTGAAGGGTGTGGACAGCCTCAGTTTCTACAACGAAGAGGACAAGACCAGTGGCCTGCTGACCGGCGACTACGTGATCCGTTCGATGCAGAATTCCATCCGCTCCACCTTGAACGAGCGCCTGGGCGACGGCAGCTTTTACCAAAGCCTGAACGACGTCGGGATCAGTTTCGGCAAGGACGGCAAGATGACACTGGATTCGAGCAAGCTGCAAAAAGCGCTCGATACCCGGCCGGACGATGTGGCCAGCCTGTTTGCGCAAAACGGCGTGGCCAGCGATGCGCGGGTCAGCTTCACGTCCTCCACTGCGACCACCAAGACCGGCAAGTACGACATCCAAATCACCCAGCCCGCCACCCGCGCGATGCTCAAGGGCGATACCATCGATCCGGCCGGCCCCTTCGAAATCACCGAGGGCGTGAACGATACGATGATGGTGGCCGTGGATGGCGTCTCTTCCAAGCAGATCAAGCTGACCGCCGGCAGCTATGCGTCCGCCGGGGCCCTGGCCGCCGAAATCCAGTCGCAGATCAATGGTGATACCAACCTGAAGGATGGCGGCGTTTCGGTATCGATGGCGTTCAACAGCGCCACCAACCAGTTCGAGATGGCCTCCAGCCGCTATGGCAGTGCCTCCAAGATCCAGATCACCAGTACGGGTGCGGGTACCGACCTGTTTGGCCTGAAGGTCGGCCAGATGAATACCGGCAAGGATATTGCCGGCACCATCAATGGCGAGGCGGCAAAGGGAAGCGGCCAGGTGTTGAGCGGCTCGGGTGCCTCGGAAGGGCTCAAGCTCACCATCACCGGCGATACCACCGGCAACTATGGCACGCTGTCGCTGAGCCGTGGTTTTGCCAGCCGGCTCGACCAGACCTTGTCCACGTTGCTGTCCGACAAGGGCACGGTGCAAAGCCGGATCAACGGGCTGAACCAGAACATCAAGGATCTGAATACCCAGGGCCTGACCTTGAATCGCCGCCTCGACGAGACCGAAAAGCGTTATCGTGCGCAGTTCACGGCGCTGGATGTGCAGATGTCCAAACTGAACAACACCAGCTCTTATCTGTCGCAACAGCTTTCGATGTTAAGTAGTCTTGCCTCGGGCAAGTAACGCTTTATAAGGGTCGCATCATGTCAGTCGGTGTACAACGCGCGCTTTCCGCCTATGGCAAGCAAGGGCTGGAGGCCACCATCGAAAGCGCCAGTCCCGGGCAATTGGTCGTCATGCTGTACGAGGGCGCGATCAAGGCGATCCATCTGGGCAAGCTGCATATGCTCAATGGCGAGATCCCGGAGAAAGGCGCGTCGATCAGCAAGGCTATCGCGATCATCGACGAGGGTTTGCGTATTTCGCTGGACAAGGAGCAGGGCGGGGAGCTTGCAGAGAATCTGGAAGCGCTTTACCTCTACATGACTGGCAAGCTGTTCGAAGCCAATCTGGAAAACAACCCCGATCTGCTCGATCACGTGGTCGGCCTGCTGAGCGACCTGAAAGAGGCCTGGGAAAGCATTACCGCCGCGCCTGTGGTCGCAGCACCCGACGCCAGCGCGCCGCAGGCAGCGCCCGACCGTGGAACACTGAGTTATGGAAGAGCTTGATACCACCCAGTTGCTGACCGCCTTCAACCTGCTGACGCGGCGCATGCTGGGCGAGGCGCGTAATGCGCGTTGGGATGACATGCTGGCGGATCAGCAGGTATGGCTCACCTTGCAGGATGAACTACGCGATATCCAGTGGGAAAACTATTCTCCGGAGCAGCGCGATGTCCTCAAGACGCTGCTGGTGGATACGCAGCAGGCCATCGACGAATTGACGGCATTGTGCGCGGTATGGCGGCCGCAGTTGGCGGCCATGCTCAATGGCCTGCACAACTCCTCCAGATTGCGCAGCGCCTACCGCGTCTGACGGTGTTTTCCGGTGTGCGGCGCCCCGCTGGTGCGCTGCCCCGGGTTGCTCCCGCGGGTGGCAGGCATGACTACGAATCGGATGTGCGTGCCGCAGATCGTTCGCGACCTTCAACGAGGTCGCCATTCTGGTCGCGGCGGTGGCATGATCACAAATGATCCGTAACGCCCAGGGAGCGGGCAAGCATGAATGGCATTGTCGTCACCTGGCCACAACTCCTTTATCTGGGTCTGGTGCTCATCCTGTTCTATGTCGCCGAATTGCTGCTGTTTCTGCGCAAGGCGCGTCGGCAGCCACGCGACTACGAGCTTATCCAGCGCCAGGAGACCCTGGAGGACCATGTCGCCTTGCTGCATCGTGAGATCGAAGCCCTGAAAATCCGGCTGGCCGCTTCGTCGCACTTGCAACAGGAACCGGTCATCGACGCATCGTCGGCGGAAACGCCCTACGCCCATGCGATCCGGATGGCGCGACAAGGCGCGGATGTGGAGGACATGGTTCGCGAATGCGGCATCAGCCGGGGCGAGGCGGATCTGATCGCGGCGCTTTATCGCGCTGAACGGCAGGGCTGATCCGCCGATGCGTGCACGACCCGGTGCGGGTGGGGCAAGCCTGCCGCGCCGGACATCCATCACCTAACGAGCGGGTTTCAAATGTTGCCGGGCAACCCAGCAGCCAGTGTGCTGCAACTGTATGTGCGCACCCAGCAGGGCCTGGTCGAGGTCCTGAAGCCGTCGCCCGACGAGGCGGCGCGCTATACGCCGGGCGAGCGCGTGCATGCCACCGTGGTCGAGCAGATGCCCAACGGGCGATTCGCCGTGCTGGTCAAGGATCAACTGCTCGACCTGAACCTGCCCCGCAATACACAGCCCGGCGAGGAGTTCGACCTCACCGTCGTGGCGCGCGATCCCAAGCTGACCTTCGCCATGGCGCAGACGCAGACGGCTGCGCCCCAAACGCGTGAAGCGGCGTTGAGCCAGGCTGCCCGCTACCTGACCACCTTGCTCACCGGTAGTCGCGGCGATGCCGGCAAGGCAACGGTCACCTTGCAAGGCAACGAGCCACTGTTCAATGGCAAGCCCGATGCTTCCCAGTTGGCCTCGCGCCTGTCCGGGGTGCTGTCCGAAAGTGGATTGTTCTACGAATCGCATCAGGCGGAATGGGTAAACGGCCAGCGCAGCCTGCAAGCGTTGCTGCGTGAGCCGCAAGCGCAACTGCCGCGTTCGGTACCCGATCCGCAGAATGCCCAGCAAACCACCGGCAAGGGCCACAATGCCGAGGAACTGGCCCAGATGCGCAACAGTTCGCCCAGCCTGGATCGCATGCTGAATGCCCATGACCAGCGGCTCGGCGTCGAAGCCCAGGCGCTGCTCAAGGGGCTGGTGCAACAGCAACTGGATGCCATTGAGCAACGTCCGGTGATCTGGCAGGGGCAGGCCTGGCCGGGGCAACCCCTGAAATGGCAACTGGAGCTGGAAAACCAGCGTGACGCCGACGGTCATGTCGATACCGAGGCACAACGCTGGCAGACCCGCCTCGATCTCGACTTGCCCAATCTGGGTGGTGTTTCCATCATCGCGACCTTGTACGAAGGGCAGTTCAACCTGCAATTCTCGGCTGAACGCCCCGATACCGTTGCCCGGTTGCGCGATCATCAGTCCCAGCTTGGCCGGCAGTTCGACGCGGCGGGGCTCACCCTTGGCGTCACGCAGTTCGAAGTAGGCCAGGAGGCTGCGGCCGATGGCGCGTAAGGTCGTTCGCAGCACGCCGGATCGCCAGCAGGCGGTGGCGCTGGCTTATCAGGAAGGCAGTGGCTCGCCGCGCGTGGTTGCCAAAGGGCAGGGCATGGTGGCCGAGCGCATCATCGAGAAGGCGCGTGAAGCCGGCGTGTTCGTCCACGAATCACCCGAGCTGGTCGCCATGTTGATGCAGGTCGATCTGGACCAGCGCATCCCGCCCCAGCTTTATCGCGCGGTGGCCGAATTGCTCGCCTTTGTCTACCTGGTCGAAGCCGGCTCCATGGTGGAGGCGCCGATGTTATCTTTGCCGGACCTGATTTCCGACACCGGGGCGGCATCCTCCGAGCCGCCCGCTTCACCCGCCCCCGACCGCCGCTGATCGCTCCATGACCGCAGTATCCTCCCGCCCGGCGCGTTACGCCGTGGCGACCCTGTTTTTCGTCCTCGGTTTCAATTACGGCACCTGGGCCGCCCGGCTTCCCGCATTGAAGGACAAATTCGGGCTCGATCCGTCACAGGTGGGCTTCCTGCTGCTCGCCAGCGGGCTGGGCGCGGTGTTTTCGTTTCCGGTCACCGCGGGCGTGTTGCGCCGGCTGGGTGCGCGCAAGGCCTGCTGGATCGCCTCGGCACTGTTGCCGGCACTGCTGCTGGCGCTGGGCCTGGCACCCAGCTATGACATTGCCTTGCTGATCATGGTGGCGGAGGGCGTGGTGGCGGCCTGCTTCAATGTCGCGATGAATGCCCAGGCCGTGCAGGTGGAGCTGCGGAGTGGCCGGGCGATCATGTCGCGGCTGCATGCTGTGTTCAGCCTGGGCGGGCTGGCTGCCGCGCTGGTCGCCGCCGCGGCGATCTCGTTGTTCAAGCCGGTGGCGTTGCATTTTCTGATTGCGGCCGTCGGCATGTGGAGCGCTGCATGGTGGGCGGGTCAACGCCTGTTGCCGTTGCCGCCCGAGCCGCCCGCGGCTGCGGGGCTGCGTTTCTCATTGCCTTCCGGCGCGGCATTGTGGCTGGGCGTGGCAGCCCTGTGCGGCACGATCATCGAAGGCTCCATGTCCGATTGGTCGGCGCTGTATCTCAAGGAGCGCACCGGCGCTTCCGATGCGTTCGCACCGATGGGGCTGGCCTGCTTCGCCTCGGCGATGTTGCTGGCGCGCTGGCTGGGCGATTCCTGGCGTACCCGCTGGGGCAGTCGGCGACTGCTGACCTGGGGCGGCTTGCTGGCCGGTGGTGGATTGGGTATCGGTATCCTGGTGGGTGGGCCGATCCCGGCCTTGCTGGCATTTGCCCTGGTGGGCGTGGGCATCGCCGCCGCGTCGCCCTGCATCTATCTGGCGGCGGCCCGTCAGGGGCCGGTGGCACTGGCCGCGATGACGACCACCGGCTCGGTCGGCGCCCTGCTTGGCCCACCGCTGATCGGCTTTGTCGCGCACGCCAGCCATCTGGGCTGGGGGTTGGGATGCGTCGCACTGGCGGCCGGGGTGATCGCGCTGGCCGCGCGCCGGATCGATTGGTAGCCCGCCAGGCCCCGCCTGCTGCCGGGCGGTGCGGTCCAGTGCTTGTCTAGCGCTGCTTCGGCCCTAGGGCGAATCGACATTCAAACATGGGAGCGAAGGACGAAGGCCGGGATGCAGCGCAAGGCGTGCCAAGCGAAGTGGGGTGTGATCCCCACGAGCGAGGCACAACGCCGCGATTCGCCCGGCCTTCATCCTTCCCTTCGGGTTGGTCCGTGGGCCGGCGTCTGCTTTGTCGCACGGCTTGCAGATAGGAGGGCTATCTGCTGCGCCGCGCTTCGCGCAGCCATCCGGCCCACGGACCAACGCTTCCCACGTTTGAATGTCGATTCGCCCTAAAATACCCCGCTATGCCCGACCAACCGCCCATGACCGATTCCACCCCTACGCGCGAGCAGCGTCTGCTCGATCACGTCAAGACCTTGCCGCACCTGCCCGGTGTCTATCGCTACCTGGCGCTGGATGGCACCGTGCTGTATGTCGGTAAGGCGCGCGACCTGAAAAAGCGCGTCGGCTCGTATTTCCAGAAAACCGACCATTCGCCGCGCATCCGGCTGATGCTGGGCCAAGTGGACCGTATCGAAACCACGGTGGTGCGCTCCGAAGCCGAGGCGCTGGTCCTGGAAAACAACCTGATCAAGGCGCTGGCGCCACGCTACAACATCCTGTTCCGCGACGACAAAAGCTATCCGTATCTGGTCGTCACCGGGCATCGCTATCCGCGCCTGGCGTATTACCGGGGCGCGCTGGACAAGCGCAACCAGTATTTCGGGCCGTTTCCCAACGGCTACGTGGTGAAGGAATCGATCCAGTTGTTGCAGAAGGTGTTCAAGCTGCGTACCTGTGAAGACAGCGTGTTCACCAACCGCTCGCGGCCCTGTCTGCTGCATCAGATCAAGCGCTGCTCCGCGCCGTGCGTGGCGCTGGTCGATCAGGACACCTACCGTGCCGACGTGAACCATGCCGTGCTGTTCCTGCAAGGCAAGGCCAACGAGCTGCTGTCCGACCTGGAGGCGCGCATGCAGGTGGCGTCCGAGTCCTGGGATTTCGAGACCGCAGCCAGCCTGCGCGACCAGATTCAGGCGCTGGCCAAGGTGCAGGAGCGCCAGTTCGTTTCCAGCAACACCAGTGAGCTGGATGCCGATATCGTGGCCTGTGTGGCCGACAAGGGCATGT
This sequence comes from Chitiniphilus eburneus, assembly GCF_005048205.1. Taxonomy (GTDB): domain Bacteria; phylum Pseudomonadota; class Gammaproteobacteria; order Burkholderiales; family Chitinibacteraceae; genus Chitiniphilus; species Chitiniphilus eburneus. The sequence goes on along the minus strand of NZ_SUMF01000007.1, from coordinate 71,581 downwards.
TGTGCGTGAACCTGGCCATGGTGCGAGGCGGGCGCCACGTCGGCGATAAGAGCCTGTTCCCCAGCCATGCGGAGGACTACGGCCCCGACGAGGCGCTGTCGGCCTTTCTGGCCCAGCATTACCTGGACCGCAGCGCGCCGCCGGTGATCATCTGCCATCCCGCGCCGGATGACGCAACGCTGCTGGCCGAACTGCTCAGCGATCAGGCCGGGCGCAAGGTACTGCTCAACTGCAATCCCAACGGCGAGCGGCGCGTCTGGCTGGACATGGCGCGCAAGAACGCTGAGTTCGCCATCCTGCAACGTGCCAGCCAGGCCGCCAGCCAGAGCGGGCGCCTGGCCGCGCTGGTCGAAGCGCTCGACCTGCCGGAGGAAACCCAGCGCATCGAGTGCTTCGATATCTCGCACACCATGGGCGAGGCCACCGTGGCCTCGTGCGTAGTGTTCGACCGTGGCGACATGCAGCCCAAGGAATATCGTCGCTATAACATCGAAGGCATTACCGCGGGCGACGACTATGCCGCGATGAAACAGGTGCTTACCCGGCGCTACGGCAAGATCGCGGCCGGCGAGGGCGTGGTGCCGGACCTGATCCTGATCGATGGCGGCAAGGGGCAACTGACCCAGGCCGAGGAAGTGCTGGCCGAGGTGGGCCTGACCCAGCCGACGCTGCTCGGCGTGGCCAAGGGCGAAACGCGCAAGGCCGGCCTGGAGCAACTGATCATTGCCACCAGCCACGAAGTGGTGCGTCTGCCGGCCGACCATGCCGGGTTGCACCTGATCCAGCAGATCCGGGACGAATCGCACCGTTTCGCCATCACCGGGCACCGCGCGCGCCGCGCCAAGGCGCGCGTGGCATCCAGCCTGGAAGAAATCGATGGCGTCGGACCCAAACGGCGGCAGCGGCTGCTATCGCGCTTCGGTGGGCTGCAAGGCGTGAAGAGCGCCAGCGTGGAGGACCTGATGCAGGTGGACGGCATCAACGCCGAGCTGGCCGAGCGGATATATGGGGCGTTGCGGGGGTGAGGTAAAAATCGGTGGCCACAGCGCTACCCACCATCACCTCGCGCAGCCGGCTTGCGTCGTACATACAGCGTCTTTTTCACCCGCGCGACGAGCTGATCCTTGGCGTCGCGTACTTCCACCACGAATTCGGGCAGGTACTTGGCGCCGTCGGCGGTGCGTTGGCGGATGTCGGCCAGTGTAGCGTCGTCGAGGCGGAAGCGGGCCGAGACGGTGCCTCGGCCGGGGGCGATGAATTCGATGGTGGCAGCCTGATCCCAGACGTAGTACGCCGGCCCCATCAGGTGGATCAGCATCAGCATGAACCAGGGGTCGGTCATGGCGAACATGCTGCCGCCGAAATGCGTCCCTACGTAGTTGCGGTTGTACCAGCGACCGCGCAGTTCCACGTCCACCTCGCGCCAGTCGGCGCTGATCCGCGTCGCATGGATGCCAGTGAAGAGGAAGGGGGGCCAGAGGTTGATCAGGTGACGGGCCGTGCCGGCTCTCATGGTGGGTCTCCAGTGATAGCCGGCACATTCTCAAACGATCGTTTTATTGTCAATGCGGCGCATCCCGGAACGGTTGCCTTCGCGCGCCATCGCATACTCGCTAGAATGTCGCCTTTCCCGCCGCCCGGACCGACGTGATGCCATTCAATCTGCCCATCCTGCTGACCTGGCTGCGCGTTGCCTTGATTCCCGTTTTCGTCGGCCTGTTCTACCTGCCCGATACCTTGTTGGCGCCGATGCTGAAGAACGTCAGCGCCACGCTGATCTTCGCCATTGCGGCGCTGACCGACTGGTTCGACGGCTTCCTGGCCCGGCGCTGGAACCAGACTTCCAGCTTCGGTGCGTTTCTCGATCCCGTTGCGGACAAGCTGATGGTGGCCGCCGCGCTGATCCTGCTGGTGGAACTCGACCGCGCGGCCGCCTGGCTGGCGGTGATCATCATCGGGCGCGAGATCACCATTTCCGCGCTGCGCGAATGGATGGCCCAACTGGGCAAGTCGCGCAATGTCGCGGTGGCCTATATCGGCAAGCTCAAGACCACGGCGCAGATGGTCGCCATCCTGTTCCTGCTGTGGTGGGGGCCGCTGGTACCCGGCTTGTCCACGCCATTGATCGGCACCATCGCGCTGTACGTGGCCGGGGTGCTGACCATCGTGTCGATGTTCTACTACCTGCAGGTGGCGGCCCAGCAGTTCCGCGAACAGTGACCGCATGAATGCCCCACGAGCCGCCGGTCTGTTCGCGATCGGCGGTTTCTATTTCTGCTACTTCGGTTTCACCGGGCTGTTCCAGCCCTACTGGGGCGTCTATCTCGCCGCGCTGTCGTTCCCTGCCTGGCAGATCGGCATCCTCACCTCGCTGACCCAGATCAACCGCATCTACGCACCGGCGATCTGGGGCTGGCTGGCGGACCGTACCGGGCGTCGCGCGTTGATCCTGCGCATCGCCGGGCTGGGCGGCCTGGCCGGCTTCATCGGCCTGCTGTTCATGCAGGGCTTCGTCGGCATGTTCCTGGCGCTGCTGATCGCCACCTTCTTCTGGAGCGCGGCACTGCCGCTGGTCGAAGCGCTGACCATGACGCTGCTGCAAGGCGACGGGGGCCGCTATGCGCGGCTGCGCGTCTGGGGCTCCATCGGTTTCATCGTATCGTCGGTGCTGGCCGGCTACTGGATGCAGGCGCAGGGCGCCGGCGTGCTGCCGGCCACCGTGGTGGCGGTGATGAGCGGGCTGGCATTGTATGCGTGGCTGCTGCCCCAGCCGCCGGCGGTGCCGCATGCCGCCACCCCGCAGGACGTCGGCTTTGGCGACATCCTGCGGCGGCGTGAAGTCCGCACCATCCTGGCGGGCTGCTGCCTGATGCTGCTGTCCCATGGCCCGTACTACAGCTTCTATTCGATCTATGTGACCGATCAAGGCGTTGCCGCCGGGCACATTGGTTGGTTGTGGACGGTGGGCGTGCTCGCCGAAGTGGCGATGTTCATGGCGATGGGCCGGCTGAGTCGTCGCTGGTCGTTGCGGGCGTTGTTTCTCTCTACCTTTGCCGTCGCGGCGGCGCGGTGGCTGCTGGTGGGGTGGGGCGCGCGCTCATTGCCGCTGTTGCTGATCGCGCAACTGGGCCATGCGTTTACCTTCGCCACCTGCCACGCCACCGCGATGAGCTACCTGCATCGTCATTTCGCCGGGCCGCATCAGGCCAAGGGGCAGGCCTTGTATATCGGTGTTTCCTTTGGCGCGGGCGGTAGCCTGGGCGGCCTGCTGGCCGGCGCCGCCTGGGACGCGCTGGGCGGGCGCTGGGTTTTCACGGCGGCCGCAGGGGTGGCATTGCTGGGGTGGGGCGTTTGCGCTCTGGGCTTGCGGGACCGATCCGTCGCCGTCTGAGACGTGCGCATCCCCGGCAATATGGCAATCCCACCGGGACTTCCCGGGCTAGTCCCAATAGTATTGCGGCAGTGCATCACCTAATGTCCGGTTATTCCTCATCCATTGCAGAGATCCCATGATCATCGTCATGCAACTTCACGCGACCGACGAACAGGTCGCATCGGTCGTCGAACATATCCGCGCTTCCGGCTTGCAAGAGCATGTTTCGCGCGGTTCCGAACTGGTCATCATCGGCGCCATCGGCGACGAGAACAAACTGGACGTCGGCCGCTTCGAAATCCTGCCGGGCGTGGAACGCGTCAGCCGGGTGACCAAGCAGTACAAGATCGTCTCGCGTGATTCGCACCCGGCGGGTTCGGTGGTCAAGGTGCGCGGCATCGGCATCGGCGGGCCGCAGATCCAGGTGATCGCCGGGCCGTGTTCGGTGGAAACGCAGGAGCAGATGGACATCGCCGCCGACGCGGTCGCTGCGGCGGGCTGTCGCCTGATGCGTGGCGGTGCGTTCAAGCCGCGCACCAGCCCCTACGCCTTCCAGGGCCTGGGCGTGACCGGGCTGGAGTATTTCCAGGCCGCCGCCCGCCGTCACAAGCTGCCCATCGTGACCGAACTGATGGACATCCGCATGCTTGACACCTTCATGGAATACGACGTCGATGTGATCCAGATCGGCGCGCGCAACATGCAGAACTTCGATCTGCTGAAGGAAGTAGGGCGGGTCAACAAGCCGGTCATTCTCAAGCGCGGCCTGTCGGGCACCATCTCCGAATGGCTGATGGCGGCCGAATATATCGCCGCCGGCGGTAACCACAACATCATTTTCTGCGAGCGCGGCATCCGCACCTTCGAGACCGCCTACCGCAACGTGCTCGACGTCACCGCCATTCCAGTACTCAAGCGTGAAACCCACCTGCCGGTGATCGTCGATCCCAGCCATGCCGGCGGCAAGGCCTGGATGGTACCGGCGCTGGCACAGGCGGCCATCGCCGCCGGTGCGGACGGCCTGCTGGTGGAGATGCACCCCAATCCCTGCGATGCGTGGTGCGATGCCGACCAGGCGCTGAGCCCGGAAGAACTGAAAAAGCTGATGGGCACGCTGGGGGCGATTGCCACCGCCATCGGCCGCAGCATCTGATCCACGGTACGCGGCAACCGGCCGCGAACCGACATCCCCTCATCCCACAAGGAGAAAGACGATGCGTATTCCTTTGCTGATCGCGGCCATCGGTGCGGCCTCGCTGGTACAGATCGCCCAGGCGCGTTCGCTGCTGGACGGCGACTATGCCATCACCCGCGTGGTGGTCGAAGGTCGCGTGCAACGGCCGGTGGACAACCGCCTGGAGGTGCATATCGACGGCGATCGCATCAGTGGTTACTCGGGCTGTAACCGCTTCATGGGCCGGATTCACTACATGAATGCCAGGATCGAGGTCGGGCCGCTGGCCGGCACGCGGATGGCGTGCCTGGATCAGGAGCGCCAGATGCTGGAGCACGATGTGCTGGCCGCGTTGCAGGCTGCCGAATCCTTTGGCCTAGTCAGCGAGCGCAAGGCGGTGGTGCTGCGGGGGACCAAGGGCGAATTGATCGAGTTGACCCGTGGGGCCGCGGGAACGGAAAAGGTGCTGCGCATCGCGGCTGAAACCCGCCCTTGTTCCGGCGTCGGCAAGATGGAGTGCCTGCAAGTGCGTGAATCGCCGGAGCAGGACTGGCAACTGCTGTACCAGGGCATCGAGGGTTTCGAGCCGCAACCCGGCGTGGCCTATATCGTGCGGGTGCGCGAAGAGCGGGTGGACAACCCACCGGCCGATGCGCCGGATCGCCGGCTGGTGCTGATCGAAGTGTTGCAGGAAACCCGCTAGGGCGTGTCGCCGCCGAACGTGGCCCCGCCCGGCATCGGTTACCATGTCGGGCTTTCATTTCTTTCAGACGGACAAGGCATGACCACCATGGTGCGCAAACTCGTGCTGCTGGGCACGGGATTGATCGGCGGCTCGTTCGCATTGGCGCTCAAGCGCATGCGGCAGGTGGAGCACGTGGTCGGTGTGGGCCGCAATATGGCCAACCTAGAGCGCGCGCTGGACCTGGGCGTGATCGACAGCGCCAGCCACGATGCCGCCAGCGCGGTCCAGGATGCCGATCTGGTGTTGATCGCCACGCCGGTGGGGCAGATGGGGCCGTTGATGCAGGCGATCGCGCCCCGACTGGCGCCCGATTGCCTGGTGACGGACGCAGGCTCCACCAAAGGTGACGTGGTTGCCTTGTTCCGGCAATACCTGAACGACCATCTGGCCCAGTGCGTACCGGGGCACCCCATTGCCGGCTCCGATCTGTCGGGGGCGGCTGCGGCGCGGTATGGCCTGTATGAAGGACGGCGCGTGGTCCTCACGCCGCTGCCGGAAACGGCGCCGGAGGCGGTGGCTCGACTCGAGGCGCTGTGGCGGTTGTGTGGCGCCGAGGTATACCGCATGGCGCCGGCCCAGCACGATTCGATTTTCGCCGCCGTCAGCCATGTTCCGCACCTGCTGGCGTTTTCCTACATGAACGCGCTGCTCGAACGGCAGAACGTTGCCAATTGTCTAGACTTCGCCGCAACCGGATTTCGCGACTTCACCCGGATTGCCGGATCGCACCCCGATATGTGGCGTGACATCGCACTGGCCAATAATCGGCCTATCCTTGATGACTTGCGCGCCAACGTGGCGCAACTGCAAGCGCTGATCGCCATGATCGAACAGGGCGATGCCGATGCACTGACCGGATTCATCGAGCGTGCCAGCCGGGCCCGTACGGCCTGGGAGGCGCGCGACAAGGAGAAGCAATGATGGTGTATCAAGCCAATCCCGCTCGTTACGACCGTATGCCGTATCGCGCCAGCGGCCGTAGCGGGCTGAAGCTGCCGGCGATCTCGCTCGGCATGTGGCACAACTTCGGCGCCAACAAGCCCTATGGCAACAGCCGCGATATGGTGCTGGCCGCCTTCGACGCCGGCATCACCCACTTCGACCTTGCCAACAACTATGGTCCGCCGCCCGGATCGGCCGAGGAAACCTTCGGCCGCCTGCTTGCCAGCGACCTCAAGCCGTACCGTGACGAACTGCTGATCTCCACCAAGGCTGGTTGGGAAATGTGGCCCGGCCCTTATGGCGACCTGGGTAGCCGCAAATACCTGCTGGCCAGCCTGGATGCCAGCCTCAAGCGCCTGGGGGTGGATTACGTCGATGTGTTCTACTCGCACCGCCCCGACCCCGAGACGCCGCTGGAGGAAACCATGGGTGCGCTCGACAGCGCCGTACGGCAGGGCAAGGCGCTGTACGTGGGTATTTCGTCCTATTCCCCGGAACAGACCCGCGAAGCGGCACGCATCCTGCGCGAGCTGGGCACGCCCTGCCTGATCCACCAGCCGGCGTTCTCCATGTTCGATCGCTGGATCGAAAACGGCCTGACCGATGTGCTGCGTGACGAGGGTATCGGCTCCATCGCGTTCTGCCCGCTGGCTCAGGGGTTGTTGACCAGCCGCTACCTGGGCGGTATCCCGGGCGATTCGCGTGCGGCGGCGGCGGATAATCCGTTCCTCACGCCGGAAAATGTGCAGACCCGGCTGGCGCAGGTGCAAAAGCTGGACAAGATCGCCCAGGCACGCGGCCAGAGCCTGGCGCAGATGGCGCTGGCCTGGGCGCTGCGTACGGTGACTTCGGTGATCATCGGCGCCAGCCGCGTCGAGCAGATCCATGAAAACCTGGGCGCCATCGACAACCTGGAGTTCAGCGCCGAGGAGCTTGCGGCCATCGAGGCGATCCTGGCTTGAGCCACTGATATCGGCGGGTTTGCACCGGCGTGGCCGGGTGTGGCGTATGAGCATCGTCCTATGTGAACCCGACGCGAAACCGGGCTACAATCGACCGAACCGGCAGGAAACCCCTGCCGGTCTTCTTTTTTGCCGCGTCCGTCGATGTTGTGGCCAGGTGGCCGCCGCTGGCCGAACGCGCGGGTCTGGGAGAACGAACATGAATCTGGTTCCCATCATCGCCATCGATGGGCCGTCGGCATCCGGCAAGGGCAGTGTTGCGCAACGCGTGGCCGAAGCGATGGGTTTCCACTTCCTCGATTCGGGCGCCTTGTATCGCCTGACCGCCCTGGCGGCCGGGCGGCGCGGCATCAACTGGGACGACGAGGTCGGCGTCGCCGGTGTGGCTGTGGCGCTGGACGTGGTTTTCGAAGGCGAACACGTATTGCTGGACGGCGCCGAGGTGGCGCATGCCATCCGCAGCGAGGACATCGGCGTGGGCGCGTCACGCGTCGCCGCGTTGCCGGCCGTGCGGGCCGCCCTGCTGGAGCGCCAGCGCGCCTTTGCCCGCATGCCTGGCCTGGTGGCCGATGGGCGCGACATGGGGTCGGTGGTGTTTCCCGACGCGGCGCTGAAGGTTTTCCTCACCGCCAGCGCCGAAGTCCGCGCCGAGCGCCGCTACAAGCAATTGGCGGAGCGCGGCGAAGAGGCCGACCTGACCGCGATCGCCGATGACCTGCGTGCGCGCGACGAGCGTGACCGCGCCCGGGCCGTGGCGCCATTGGTGCAATTGCCGGACGCGCGCCTGCTGGATACCAGCAAGCTGGGCATCGATGAAGCGGTGGCGCAAGTGCTTGCCTGGTGGTCCGAAGTGCGCGGCGCTGTGTAAACACTTGATCAGTAAAAGAGAAATCTCTAAAATCCTTTGATTGCCCGTCTTGCGACGGGTAATAGGTGCCGGCGGCGCGCAAGGCGTGGCCGGCAAATTGCAACGAACCCCTGCTCCCGCGTTCCACACGGGAGTGTTTGGAAAACTCCTTCAATGACTACTGCTACTCTGTCCGGCTCCATGGAGAGCTTTGCCGCCCTGTTCGAGGAAAGCCTCAAGAACCAGGAAATGCGTTCTGGCGAGGTGATCACCGCGGAGGTCGTCGGTGTCGACAACAATTTCGTCACCGTCAATGCCGGCCTGAAGTCCGAATCCCTGATCCCCCTGGAAGAATTCAAGAACGACCGTGGCGAAGTTGAAGTCAAGGTCGGCGATTTCGTTCCGGTGGCGATCGACAGCCTCGAGAACGGCTACGGCGAAACCAAGCTGTCGCGTGAAAAGGCCAAGCGTCTGGCCTCGTGGATCGAACTGGAAGATGCCCTGGAGAAGGGCGCCGTGATGACCGGCGTGATCTCGGGCAAGGTGAAGGGCGGTCTGACCGTGATGGTCAGCGGCCTGCGCGCCTTCCTGCCGGGTTCGCTCGTCGATATCCGTCCGGTGAAGGACACCACCCCGTTCGAAGGCAAGCAAATCGAATTCAAGGTGATCAAGCTCGACCGCAAGCGCAACAACGTGGTCGTTTCCCGTCGTGCCGTGCTGGAAGAAAGCCTGGGCGAAGAGCGTCAGAAGCTGCTCGAAACCCTGAAGGAAGGCGTGGTGGTGAAGGGTGTGGTCAAGAACATCACCGACTACGGCGCATTCGTCGACCTGGGCGGCATCGATGGCCTGCTGCATATCACCGACCTGGCATGGCGCCGCGTCAAGCACCCGAGCGAAGTGCTCGCCGTGGGCGACGAAGTGGAAGCCAAGGTCCTCAAGTTCGACCAGGAAAAGAACCGCGTTTCGCTGGGCCTGAAGCAACTGGGCGAAGATCCGTGGGTGGGCCTGTCGCGCCGCTACCCGCAAGGCACCCGCCTGTTCGGCAAGGTCACCAACCTGACCGACTACGGCGCGTTCGTCGAGATCGAACAAGGCATCGAAGGCCTGGTGCACGTCTCCGAAATGGATTGGACCAACAAGAACGTCCATCCGTCCAAGGTGGTGTCGCTGGGTGACGAAGTCGAAGTGATGATCCTCGACATCGACGAAGAAAAGCGTCGTATCAGCCTGGGCATGAAGCAATGCCTGGCCAACCCGTGGGACGAGTTTGCCGAGAACTTCAAGAAGGGCGACAAGCTGAAGGGCGCGATCAAGTCGATCACCGACTTCGGCGTGTTCGTCGGCCTGCCGGGCGGCATCGACGGCCTGGTTCACCTGTCCGACCTGTCGTGGCACGTGGCCGGCGAAGAAGCCGTGCGCCAGTTCAAGAAGGGCGACGAAGTCGAGGCGCTGGTCCTGTCGATCGATACCGACAAGGAACGCATCAGCCTGGGCATCAAGCAACTGGAAGGCGATCCGTACAACAACTTCGTCTCGACCAGCGACAAGGGTGCCATCGTCAAGGGTACCGTCAAGTCGATGGACGCCAAGGGTGCCGTGATTGCCCTGACCGACGACGTGGAAGGCTACCTGCGCGCAACCGAGGTTTCCCGCGACCGCGTGGAAGACATCCGCACCGTGCTGAAGGAAGGCGACGAAGTCGAAGCCATGATCATCAACGTTGATCGCAAGAACCGTTCGATCAACCTGTCGATCAAGGCCAAGGACCTGGGCGAAGAGAAGGCTGCCATCAGCCAGCTGTCGTCCGACGCCACCGCCGGCACGACCAACCTGGGCGCGTTGCTGAAAGCCAAGCTTTCCGGCTCCGCCGAATAAGGGATCGTTGTCGTGACCAAGTCCGAACTCATCGCCAAGCTCACCGACCGCTATCCGCAGTTGGTGGCAAAAGATGCTGAGTTGGCCGTCAAGACCATTCTGGATGCGATGGGCAAGAGCCTGGCTCAAGGCCGTCGCATCGAGATTCGCGGCTTCGGCAGCTTCGACCTCAACTATCGTCCTCCACGGACGGGGCGCAATCCGAAATCCGGCAGCAAAGTCGAGGTTCCGGAGAAGTTCGTCCCTCACTTCAAGGCCGGCAAGGAGCTGCGGGAGCGCGTCGACGCGCTGCTGTAGCCCGGCAGGCTGGAGAACAGACGGCACGCGTAAGCGTGCCGTTTTTTTTACCTGCGCACCCATGGCGCCGGCAAAAGGCGTTACCTGCGATTCGTAAAGCCGCGCCTTCCCGCATGGGCTGTAACCTGACGAATCGGCTACAATGGCGGCACCTGGAACCATGCGAGCCCGCCCATGCGCTATCTGCTCTGGCTGATCAAGTTTCTGCTGTTCGTCGTGCTGTTCGTTTTCGCCATGCACAACGCCGAGCCGGTCGCCTTGAAGTTCCTCCTGGGGTATAGCTGGGAGGCGCCGTTGGCCCTGGTCCTGCTGGCCTTCTTCATCCTCGGCGCCCTGCTGGGGCTGACCGCAGCGCTCGGCCAGGTGGTGCGCCAGCGGCGCGAGCTGGTCGCCCTGCGCAAGGAACTGCGCAACCGGGCGGCGCCCATTCACCCCGCAGCACCCGATCCTCTGCTCGAACAGCCGCGCGACGCCGTCTGATCGCGCAACAACCGACGCTTCGACATGTCCGATTTTCCCTACTGGTGGCTGATCGCCCTGCCTGTCTTTTTTGGCCTGGGCTGGCTGGCTGCGCGCATCGACATCAAGCACGTTCTTTCCGAGACGCGCTCGCTGCCCGCCGCTTATTTCAAGGGCCTCAATTTCCTGCTCAACGGGCAGACCAACCAGGCGGTGGATGTCTATGTGGATATCGCCCGCCATCACGCCGAAACCGTTGACCTGCAATTCACCCTGGGCCATCTGTTCCGCCGACGGGGCGAGCTGGAACGCGCGATCCGCATGCACCAGAAATTGCTGGCGCGACGTGATCTGACCGATACGCAAAAGCAATCGGCGCAGTTCGAGCTGGCCAAGGATTTCCTGAAGGCCGGCCTGTTCGACCGCGCCGAATCGCTGTTGACCGAGTTGCAGAACACCGAATATGCGCGGCAGGCGCGCAGCGAACTGCTGGCGGTATACCAGCAGGAAAAGGATTGGCAGAAGGCGATCGACATCGCGCAGCAGATGCGCGATGAAAGCCACAGTTACCAGCATGAAATCGCCCAGTTCCATTGCGAACTGGCGGAACAGGCATTTGCCCGTTCCCTGCCGGAACCGGCGCTCGAACACCTGGAGGCGGCGCTGGCCGAAAACCGCCAATGCGCGCGTGCCAAGCTGTTGCTGGGCGAGATCGCACAGGCGGCCGGCAAGGTGGACGACGCGATCCGGCTCTGGCTGGAGATCGAGAGCCAGGACGTGCTGGCGCTGGCGCTGGTTGCCCGCAAGCTGCTGTCGGCCTACGACGCGCTGGGAAAGAACGAGGAGGGTACGCAACTGCTGATGCGCCTGCTCCAGCAGTATCCGGAGCTGGACGTGCTCGATCTGGTTTACGAGCGCCTGATGGCGCAGCGTGGCATGGATGCGGCCTATGAGTTCGTACGCGAACAGCTCAAGGCGCACCCGACCATGCCGGGGCTGCGCAAAGTGCTGGAAGCGCATCTGCTGGTCGCGCCCGACGAGCAGAAGTACGAGCTGGAAATCATCGGCAAGCTGCTGACCGAAGCCACGCGCGAACAGACCCTCTACTATTGCAGCACCTGCGGCTTCAAGGCCCGCCAGTACTTCTGGCACTGCCCGGCCTGCTCCGAGTGGGAAACCTACCCGCCGGTGCGCGGCCGCAAGAATCGCGGTGCCGCCTGATTTCCCTTTTCCGAGTCACACACCCATGACCGTTTCCGATTCGCGCATCGTCGTTGCGCTGGATTACCCGGACGCTGCCGGCGCGCTCGTTTTTGCCGCGCGCGTATCGCCGGCGCTGTGCCGGCTCAAGGTCGGCAAGGAGCTGTTCACCGTCGCCGGGCCGCAACTGGTGGAGCAACTGGTTGCGCGCGGCTTCGAGGTATTTCTCGACCTCAAGTTCCACGATATCCCCAACACGGTGGCCCAGGCCTGCAAGGCTGCGGCGGCGTTGGGCGTGTGGATGGTCAATGTCCACGCCTCGGGCGGACGCAGGATGATGGAGACCACGCGCGAGGCGCTCGAAGCGCTGCCGCAGCGTCCGCTGTTGATCGCGGTGACGGTGCTGACGAGCATGGACGCGGCCCAGCTTGCCGAGATCGGCTTGCCGGCGCCGGAAGTCCAGGTCGAGCGCCTGGCGCGTCTCACGCGCGATTGTGGCCTGGATGGCGTGGTGTGCTCGGCGCAGGAAGCGGGACTGCTCAAGGCCGCCTGCGGGCAGGACTTCAAACTGGTCACCCCGGGCATCCGCCCGGCCGATGCCAGCCTGGACGATCAATCGCGCGTGATGACGCCGCAGGCGGCGGTCGCGGCCGGCGCCGATTACCTGGTCATCGGCCGTCCCATTACCCGTAGTGACGACCCGGTCGCCACGTTGCAACGGATTCGACAATCTATCGAGGCCACAGCATGAAAATCACCATCATCGGATCGGGCTATGTCGGCCTGGTGACCGGCGCCTGCCTGTCCGAGCACGGCAACGACGTACTCTGCCTGGATCTGGACCCGCGCAAGATCGAGATGTTGCAGCGCGGAGAGATTCCCATCTACGAGCCGGGCCTGGAAGAGATCGTGCAGCGCAACGCCGCCGCCGGCCGGCTGCGTTTTACCACCGACATCGTGGAATCGGTTGCGCATGGTACCGTGCAGTTCATCGCAGTGGGCACGCCACCGGACGAGGACGGCTCGGCCGACCTGCAATACGTGCTGGCGGCGGCGCGCAACATCGCGCGATACATGACCGATTACAAGGTGGTGGTGGATAAATCCACGGTACCGGTCGGTACCGCCGACAAGGTGAAGGCCGCCATCGGCGAGACGCTGCGCGAGCGTGGTGTCGAACTGCCGTTCAGCGTGGTGTCGAATCCCGAATTTCTCAAGGAAGGTGCGGCGGTCGAAGATTTCATGAAGCCCGACCGCATCGTGGTCGGTGCCGACGACGAACGCGCGATCCACGCGATGCGCGCCATCTACCAGCCGTTCCAGCGCAACCATGATCGCACGCTGGTGATGGATGTACGTTCGGCCGAACTGACCAAATACGCGGCCAATGCGATGCTGGCCACGCGTATTTCCTTTATGAACGAGCTGGCCAATCTCGCCGAAGTGCTGGGTGCGGATATCGAGCTGGTCCGGCGCGGGATCGGCTCCGATCCGCGCATCGGCTACAGCTTCCTGTATCCCGGGGTGGGCTACGGTGGGTCCTGCTTCCCCAAGGACGTGAAGGCGCTGTGTCGCTCGGCACAGGAAAACGGCATGGATCTGCAGGTGCTCACGGCCGTGGAGGCCGCGAACGATGCGCAGAAGTTGCGTCTGGTGCAGAAGGTGGTGGCGCGCTTTGGCGATGACCTGACGGGCAAGCGTTTTGCACTGTGGGGGCTGGCATTCAAGCCGCGCACCGACGACATGCGTGAAGCACCCAGCCTGGTGATCGTGCAGGAACTGTTGTCGCGCGGCGCCACGGTGTGCGCATTCGATCCGGTCGCGATGAAGGAAGCGCGCCGCATCCTGGGCGAACGCATCGACTACGCGGCCAGCCCGATGGCTGCCCTCGACAACGCGGATGCATTGCTGGTGGTGACCGAATGGAAGGAGTTCCAGGCGCCCGACTTCGAGCGTGTCAAATCGTTGTTGAAGCAACCCGTCATCATCGACGGGCGCAATCTGTTCGACCCGCAAACGGTCAAGGCATACGGAATCGACTATGACGCCATTGGACGCCACTGAGCTTGCCAACCTGAAGCAGTCCATCGCCGGCGCTCGCGTGCTGGTGGTGGGCGATGTGATGCTGGATCGTTACTGGTTCGGTGATGTGGAGCGCATTTCGCCAGAGGCGCCGGTGCCGGTGGCGCGTATCCGGCGCACCGAAGAGCGGGCCGGTGGCGCGGCCAACGTTGCTCGCAATATCGCGGCGCTGGGCGGCCGGGCGACGCTGCTGGCGGTGGTCGGCGATGACGAGCCGGCATCGAGCCTGGAGCGGCTGTTGCGCGAGAACGGGGTGACGACCCATCTGCATCGCGATCCGCAGATCGCGACGACGGTCAAGCTGCGCGTCCTGGCCAGGCAACAACAGTTGCTGCGCATCGACTTCGAGGAGATGCCCAGCCATGAGGTGCTGGCCAGCAAGCTGGATGAGTTTCGCCAGCAACTGGCCACGACCGATGTGGTGATCCTGTCGGATTACGGCAAGGGCGGGTTGAAGCATGTGGAGGCGATGATCGCGGCGGCGCGCGAGGCCGGTAAACCGGTGCTGGTCGATCCGAAAGGGGACGACTACGGGCACTACCGTGGTGCCACCTTGCTGACGCCGAATCGGGCCGAGTTCCGGCAGGTTGCCGGACAATGGCGTGACGATGCCGATTTCGCCAGCCGCGCGCGCGCGTTGCGAAACGAGCTCCAACTCGATGCCCTGCTGGTGACCCGTAGCGAGGAGGGGATGAGCCTGTTCGCCGCGCAGGCGGACCATCACATCCCCACCGTGGCGCGCGAGGTATACGACGTGTCGGGCGCGGGCGATACCGTGATCGGAACCCTGGGGCTGATGCTGGCGGCGGGGCTGGATCTGCCGGCTGCAATGGAGTGGTCCAATCGCGCTGCGGGCATCGTCGTCGGCAAGCTCGGCACGGCGGTGGTTCATCCGGAAGAACTGTTCGCCTGAATGCCCGGCTGCCGATGCGCGTTCAGCAAGACAAAGCCGGGCCATGTGTGGCCCGGTTTTTTCTGGATGGTTTCAGGCGCCCACTTCCACCCGGTTCTTGCCGGCCTGCTTGGCCCGATACATTGCTTCGTCGGCGCGGGTGATGACCTTG
This sequence comes from Chitiniphilus eburneus, assembly GCF_005048205.1. Classification (GTDB taxonomy): domain Bacteria; phylum Pseudomonadota; class Gammaproteobacteria; order Burkholderiales; family Chitinibacteraceae; genus Chitiniphilus; species Chitiniphilus eburneus. Next base: position 56,561 of record NZ_SUMF01000007.1, on the reverse strand, counting down.
AAGCGGTCCTCGCCCGGTTTGGCGAGCGTCACGCCCGCGCTGAAGGTGATCAGCAGCTTGCGGTTTTCGTGCAGGAAAAAGCGACGCGTCAGCTCGCGTTGCAGGCGTTGCAACACCTGTACGGCGGCGTCGAGGTCGGTATCGGGCAGCAACAGCACGAATTCCTCGCCACCATAACGTGCCACGATATCGGTGGGGCGTAGCATGTCGGTGATGACGCGCACCAGGTGCACCAGCGCGCTGTCGCCCGCTGCGTGGCCCTGTACGTCGTTGAGCTGCTTGAAGTTGTCCAGATCCAGCAACGCCACCGCGAGCGGGCTGCCGGTGCGCTCGATGCGCGCAGCCTCCACTTCGAAGCTCTCCTCCAGGCCACGCCGGTTCAGGGCGCCGGTCAACTGGTCGGCGCGGACCTGCTCGCTGATCCGGCGCAGTTCACGCTCCAGTTCCTTGGCGCGTGCCTCCGATTGATCCGCCTGCTGCCGGGCCAGCAACAGTTCGTCCCGGCTGCGCTGCACGTCCAGTTGCATCGAGCGGGTATCCTGGATCAGATGCTCCATCACGTTGCGCAGGCTGGAGAGATTCTTGGCCTGCTGGATTTCTTCGGCATAGCCGCTGATACGGCTGTGGTACTGGCTGGTGGAATCGGAAAGAAACCCCAGCCGATCGACGAAGGTGGCGATCATGCTCTTGAGCGCGCTTTGGGCTTCCAGCAGGTTCTGCTTGAGCAGGCTCTGCTTGTAGATCACTTCCTTCAACCCGATTTCGGCGTCGTAGATCAGGTTCATGTCGAGCGGGCGGGCCATGATGTGCTGCAACACCGCGATCTGGCCCCGCAGCCAGTCATCCTCGACCACCAGTTCGCCCATGTTGTCGGCCAGCAGCCGCAACAGGCTGAGCAGGCCATCGCACAGGCGTTGCTCCTGATCGTTGGCCAGTTCCAGCCGCAACCAGAATTTCTTCAGCCGCGGTAACAGCAATTGCAGGTCGGCCTCGCTGGCCACGGCGCGGTTTTCGTTGGCCAGGGTCAGCGTTTCGGCTGCGAGATCGGGATAGGCGGTCAGCCGGCCGGCTACGCCGATTTCCAGCGTACCCGCCAGGGCATCGCGCCAGTCCGCCCAGGCAATGCTGCCTTCGGGCACCATGTCGGCGCCACCGCCCATCATGGGGCCACCCAGCGCCTCGGAAAAACTGCTGTCCGGGGTAGACTGGCTCCAGGCCTGAACCAGGCTATCCAGCTTTTCGTTCAAATCCTCGGCGTTGTTACTGAAGTTGATCAGCACCCGTTGCAGCGACTCGCGCTTCTGCCCGAGCGTATAGCCCCCGCTGCGCGCATCCCATTGCCGGATCAGTTCACGGATCAGATCCGCCCACCCCCGTGCCAGATGCGCTTGCCCATTCTGCTGCTGCATGGCGCGAAGCAGCAGTTCGGGCACCTTGTCCCAGTTGCCTTCGCGAGTGGCTTCGCGCATTGCGTCCATGCAGCGCCGCAGTTCGGGCGTCTGGCGGGGCAGGGCGAGCAGCATTTTCTCCAGCGAAGGCAGCAAGGGATGCAGCCGTTCCGCTTCCGGGGTGCCGGCGATCGCGTGGTAGATCTCCCCGTAATGATCCGGCGTGGGCACCATGCGACGCATCGCAAGCTGCTTGAGCGTCTCGCGGGCGATTTCGGTTGGATTGCTTTGTGTAGGCATTGCGGGCGGCGATGTGGGATTTTTGATGCTTTAGCCGTTGATTATAGGGCCGTGGCGTCGCGCTGCCGCGTGCGTCAATAAAAAAACGGAGGAGTCCAGGGACTCCTCCGTTTCGGGTGGTGCAGCAGCGATAACCGATCTGGATCAGGCTTCGCCAACCACCACCACGCGCACTTCGACGTTGACGTCGTGATGCAGCGACAGGGTGATGTTGTATTCGCCGATGGCCTTCAGCGGGCCTTCGGGCAAACGCACTTCGAACTTCTTCACGGCCACGCCGGACGCGGTCACTGCTTCGGCGATGTCGGCGGTGGTCACCGAGCCGAACAGACGGCCATCGACACCCGCTTTTTGCGAAATGGTGATCTCGGCGTCCTGCAGCTTTTCAGCACGGGCCTGGGCAGCAGCGAGGATATCGCCCTGACGGGCTTCCAGCTCGGCGCGGCGAGCTTCGAATTCCTTCAGGTTGGCTTCGTTGGCACGCTTGGCCTTGCCTTGGGGGATCAGGAAGTTGCGGGCAAAGCCGTCCTTGACCTTGACCACGTCGCCCAGGGAACCCAGGTTGGCTACTTTCTCGAGCAGAATGATTTGCATGTTCTTGTTCTCCCCGGATCAGTGCAGGTCGGTGTACGGCAGCAGGGCCAGGAAACGGGCGCGCTTGATGGCGGCGGAAAGCTGGCGCTGATAGCGAGCCTTGGTGCCGGTGATGCGGGCCGGGATGATCTTGCCGTTTTCAGCAATGAAATCCTTCAGGATACCGATGTCCTTGTAGTCGATTTCCTTGATGCCTTCGGCGGTGAAGCGGCAGAATTTTTTCCGCTTGAAGAGATTGCGAGACATGGTAATTACCTCAATTCAACAATTCGTATTCGTCGATGTGCAACACGATACGGTCCGGGTAGCGCTGGCTGAATGCGGCCAGAAAGCCTTTCACGACCAATGCCTGACCTGGTTTCAGACGACTGAGCGCCATGCCCGTCTGTCCGACCGCTACAGCCTTTACCGTTGCCAGAACCCGGCGCTCGGCGCCGTTTTCCTGCTGCTGCGATTCATGGCTGATCGCCAGTTCCTGGATCGCAACGCCGGCCGGGGTATAACGCAGGGCAGGCAAATCGCTCAGCGTGCCGCCCAGAACCACTCGGTTGCGTGACAGCACTTAGGCCGCGACCTGACCTTCCAGGGCCGGGGACGTCAGCGACTTGGACTTTTCTTCCTTCATCATCGGGGACGCGTCGGTCACGGCGTGTTCCATCTTGATGGTCAGGTGGCGAAGTACTGCGTCGTTGAACTTGAATGCGTGTTCGAGTTCGTCCAGGGTTTCCTGGCCGATCTCGATGTTCATCAGCACGTAATGGGCCTTGTGGATCTTCTGGATCGGGTAGGCCAGTTGGCGGCGGCCCCAGTCTTCCAGGCGATGCACGCTGCCGTTGCCGGCGGTGATGATGGCCTTGTAGCGATCGATCATGGCGGGCACTTGCTCGCTTTGATCGGGGTGTACGATGAACACGATTTCGTAATGTCGCATGGATGCTCCTTGTGGGTTACAGCCTGCCGTCAGCGACGCCGGTCAGGCAAGGGAAGTAAGCCCGCGAGTATAGTACGTTTTCGCGAGCCGCCTCAAGTGGGGGCCAGATTCATGGCGCGGTGCCGTGGCCCGGGGCGGTTTGCCGGCGGGATCAGCGTTCCACCAGGTGAATCTTGCCGGTCACCCCCGACCATTCCTCGTGGTCGGCGAGCGGATCCTTCTTCTCGACGATGGTGGGCCATTCCTTGGCAAGCTCGGCGTTCAGCGGGATATAGTCGAGCATGTTCTCAGGCACGTCGTCCTCCGCGTAGATCGCCTCGACCGGGCATTCCGCGACGCACAGCGTGCAATCGATGCATTCGTCCGGATCGATCACCAGAAAATTGGGGCCTTCGTGAAAGCAATCGACGGGACAGACATCCACGCAATCGGTGTACTTGCACTTCACACAGGCGTCGGTGACTACGTAGGTCATGAAGGAAATCCTTTCTGAAGAACGGGCGAATGCCGGAAAATAGCCCGCTATTTTATCAAAGCCTGCCGCAACAAGAGTAACAACGTGGGAGCCAGTTCCGTTTCGAGTCACATGCCGCGCTATCGAGGCCGTTTTGCGCCCAGTCCCACCGGTGCACTGCATCTTGGTTCGCTGATGGCCGCGGTCGCCAGTTATCTGGAGGCAAAGGTGCGAGGGGGCGATTGGTTGCTGCGCATCGAGGACCTCGATCCGCCCAGGATGATGGCGGGTGCCGCGGCCGGCATCATCGCCGTGCTGGAGCAGTATGGCTTTCAGTGGGATGAGGAGCCCATCCGGCAAAGCGACCGCATTGATCGATACGAAGCGGCGCTGGCACGCCTGATGGCATCCGGGGCCGTGTATCCATGCAGTTGCTCGCGCAAGGAGGTGGCGGCGATTGCCCATGCCGGCATAGAGGGGCCGGTCTATCCTGGCACCTGTCGTACCGGGATGGCGCCAGGCCGGCCATTGCGGGCCTGGCGGGTGCGGGTCGACGACGAGCCGGTCGTTTTCCCCGATGCGGTGCAGGGCGAATGCGGCCAGCGTCTGCAAAGCGATGTCGGGGATTTCGTCGTACGCCGCGGCGATGGACTGTTTGCCTATCAATTGGCAGTGGTGGTCGATGATGCCGAGCAGGGAGTCAACGCCGTGGTGCGGGGTGCCGATCTGCTGGATTCCACGCCGCGACAAATCCACTTGCAGCGTCTGCTGGGTTTCCCGCAGCCGCACTATGCGCATATCCCCGTGCTGGTCAATGAAGCCGGTGAGAAACTCAGCAAGCAGACCCTGGCTGCACCTTTGGACCCGGATCGGGTGAGCGAGACGCTATATAGAGTGTTGGTGCTGCTGGGGCAGCGACCGCCGGTTACGTTGATACGGGCAAGTGCCGCCGACTGCTGGGACTGGGCGTTTTCCCACTGGCAACTGCAATCTGTTCCTTCCCGACGGCAAATTGAATGCTAATTAGCAGATGTTCGGTATTCTTTTCGGATTGGTCGTGCTTGACTAAGTAATTGTTGTGTTGTTGGGGGTTGCCCTGTCGAAATTGAGGGTCTTTGCCATATCTGCAACACCGCGCGCCGAGCCCTTGCTCTGCCTTGCGTGGCCGTTGTGGCAGATGATATGTTCACCACCCGATGTAAGCTGCGTATATCGGCCGTAATAAATGAGCCAACTGGGGGAAATCGTGCTGAGCAAACCAAAGATCAAGGCCTGCGTTTTGGCCATGATGCTGGCCACGCCGTTTTATTTGAATGCGGCAGGGCTGGGTCGGCTGAACGTGCAGTCCGGCCTGGGGCAGCCGTTTCGTGGGGAAATCGACCTCGTGTCCGTTGCGGCTGAAGAGGCCGACTCGCTGGTCGTCAGCCTGGCTTCGCCGGCGGCATTTTCCACCGCTCAGATCCAGTACCCGCCACCATCGCTGGGCCTGCGCCTGAATATCGAAAAGCGGGCGGGTGGACAGTACTACGTTGCGGTCAGCTCGGCTCAACCCATCAGCGAGCCGTTCCTGGACCTGCTGGTGGAGCTCAATTGGGCCAACGGGCATATCCAGCGTGAATACACCGCGCTGATCGACCCGGTCGATTACAGCGCCGCGCGTGCCACCGCGCCGACCGCGTTGCCCGGCCGATTGTCCGGCAAGGCCGGTGCAACTCCCGCACCTGCGGCCGCCGCGCGCCCCGCCGCAGAGCCCACCCGCTCCTCGCGCGCCACTGCGGCGCCGCAAGCCAGTGCCGGCGAGCAGGCAGGCGCCGACCAATATCGCGTCAAGGCCGGGGATACCTTGTCGTCGATCGCCGGCGCGGTCCGCCCCGAGGGCGTCAACCTCGATCAGGTGCTAGTCGCGCTCTACCGCAATAATCAGGATGCTTTTGCCGGCAACATGAATCGGCTCAAGCGCGGGAAGATCCTGCGCGTGCCGGGCCGCGAAGAGATCGAGGCCGTTCCCCGCGCCGAAGCCGCGAAGGAAATCCGGTTGCAGGCCGAAAACTGGCGCGCCTATCGCCAGCGCGTCGCCGATGCCGCAACCACCGGCCCGAGCGCCGAGCAAGGCCAGAGCGCATCGGGCAAGATTTCCGCCCAGGTCGAAGACAAGGGCGCCGCCCAGGCCGAAAATCGCGACACCTTGCGGCTTTCGAAGGGGGTCGACAAGGGTGGCAAGGGCGATGCCCAGGCCCGCATCCGCAGTCTTGAAGAAGAGGCCGTGGCAAGGCAGAAGGCCTTGACCGAGGCCAATCAGCGCGTTGGCGAACTGGAAAAGACGGTTCGCGACATGGAGAAGATGCTGGCGCTGAAGGGCCAGGGCAAGGCAGTGTCGACACCGGCTGCCGCCAAACCGACTCCGACCCCGACGTCTGTGCCAACGCCGACACCGACTGCTGTCCCGACCCCCGAGCCGACGCCGGTGGTGGCATCCAGCGCTGCGGCAGTGACCGCGTCGGCCGCTTCGGCAGCCGTCGTGGCCCCGGTGGCAAGCGAGCCCGCCTCGGCGCCGAAGAAGCGACGCCGCGCCCCGGTGCAGATCGAGGCGCCGGCGGAAGAGGAATCCTTCCTCGACAGCCTGCTGAGCAACTCGATGCTGCTGGTGGGCGGCATTGCCGTGCTGGCGCTCGGTGTTGGTGGCCTGATCTGGGCACGCCGCCGTCGTCCGGCGGTGTTCGAGGACAGCATCATCACCGGTGGCGACCTCAAGCCGAACACGGTGCTGGGCAATACCGGCGGCGCGGTGATCAGCACCCAGCCGACCGAGAATTCCTTCCTGACCGACTTCAGCCGCCAGGGTTTGGGCACCATCGATACCGATGAGGTCGACCCGATTGCCGAGGCCGAGGTCTACATGGCCTATGGTCGCGATACCCAGGCGGAGGAAATCCTCAAAGATGCGTTGTCCAAGGATCCGTCGCGCAACGAAATCCGCATGAAGCTGCTGGAAATCTACTCCGCGCGCAAGGATCGGACCTCGTTCGAGGAAATCGCCGCCGATCTGTTTGCCAATACCAATGGCCATGGCCCGGTCTGGGAGCAAGCGTCTTACCTGGGTCGCAACATCGATCCGGAAAACCCGCTCTATGCCCGCAAGGACGGCCATGGCGGGGCGGATGCACAGGGCTTTGTCGATACCACGCCTGCTGCCAGCTTTGCGCCGGCAGCAGCGGGGACAGCCGCTGCCGCCGCATCGGCGGCAGCGCTGGATCTGGACCTGGGCTTCGACGAACCCGCGCAGCCACAGCAGGTTGCCGCGCCAGAGCCGGCGCCCGCGAAGGCTGCCGATCTCGACTTCGATCTGGATGCCTTCGTGGTGCCGGAGGTGGCCGCGCCGGCCGCACCGGAAGCACAATTCGCTCCGGATGCGCTGGAGGAGCCGCTGGATCTGGCCGCCCCGGCTCCGGAGCCCGCCGCCGAGCCGGATGCATTCAACGACCTTGACTTCAACCTGGACCTGGATCGTCCGACGTTGGCCGACCCGGTGGCCGAAACAGCCGCTGCGCCGGCCACGGCTGGCGACTTCGATCTGGATCTTTCCGCCTTGTCCCCCGTTGAGCAGGCGCCGGCAGGCAGCGAAGGCATCGACCTCGACTTTGATTTCAACCTGGACGATACCTCCGTGCCGACTGCTACCCAAACGCCAGCACCCACACCGATCAACCTGGATCAGGATACGGTCAACGAACTCGACTTCTCGGCCGAGGACCCGGTTCAGACCAAGATCGATCTGGCGCGCGCCTATATCGACATGGGCGATGTGGAAGGCGCACGGGAAATCCTTCAGGAAGCGCTGGCGGAAGGAAATGCAATGCAGCAAGGGGAGGCCCGCAGCCTGCTCGATTCGCTGTGATGAAAAGCGGCGGCGCCTGGGCCCATCCGGCCCAGCGCATGCTGTGCTGGTTCTGGGTGGCGTGTGGCGTGCAGTGGATGCGGCCCACGCCACTTTGCTTTGGGGTCGCAGCCTGTGCGGCGTGGCTGGCATGGCGTTCACCGCATCGGCTGCTGCACGCGTTGCGTCGAATGCGGATGCTGCTGCTCGCGCTGGTCCTGGTGTATGGCTGGAGTGTGCCAGGCCAGTATCTGTGGCCTCATGGCTGGTCGCCGACGCAGGAAGGGTTGCTGGCCGGGGGTATCCAGGCATTGCGCCTGGTGGGTATCGTGCTCAGCCTGCAATGGCTGCTTGGTGGGATGGCGCGAGAGGCCTTGTTCGAAGGCATGCATGTTCTGGCCGCGCCATTGTCGTTTCTGGGGTTGGATCGGCGCCGGGCCGCGTTGCGGCTGGCGCTCACGCTGGCGTATGCCGACCGCTTCCTCGACGAACGCCCGGGGTGGCGTCGCTTGTGGCGGGCATTGTCCGACGACCGGGAGTGGGACGCCGGAGTGCCCCTTGCCTTACAATGGCCGCCTTCCGCCCTCGGGCCCCGGCAACGCGCGCTGCTGAGCGCGATCCTGCTGGGGGTGATTGCCACGCTGGTCTTGATGCTGCGCTAGTCCAAACAGATGAAATACGCGATCGCCATCGAATACGATGGTCGTGCTTTTGCCGGCTGGCAGATTCAGCCGGATCAGCCCACGGTTCAGATCGCGCTGGAGGGTGCATTGTCGCGCATGGCAGGGCATGCGGTGCGGTTGCATGCGGCGGGGCGTACCGATGCCGGCGTGCACGCCACCCGCCAGATCGCCCACTTCGAAACCGATGCTTCGCGACCGTTGACAGCCTGGGTGCGTGGCGTGAACAGCTTTCTGCCGCCGGCGGTGGCGGTGCTGTGGGCAAGGGAAGTCCCGGATTCGTTCCATGCCCGTTTTTCCGCCATGGCACGCCATTATCGCTATCTGTTGCTGAATCATCCGGTGCGGCCCGCGCTGATGGCCGGGCGTGTCGGCTGGACACATCAGGCGCTGGATCTGGAGGCCATGCGCGAGGCCGCGCAGCGCTTGTTGGGAACCCACGATTTTTCCAGCTTCCGTGCCGCGGAATGCCAGGCCAGGACGCCGGTCAAGACATTGCACAAGCTCGACCTCCATGCCGACGGGCGGATGGTGGTACTGGATTTCTCCGCCAATGCTTTCCTGCACCACATGGTGCGCAATATCATGGGCGCGCTGCTCCACGTGGCAAAAGGCAATCGTCCGCCGCAATGGATGGACGAACTGCTTGCCGCGCGTGATCGCAGTATCGCGCCACCCACCTTCATGCCCGACGGCCTCTATCTGGCCGGGGTGAGCTACCCCGCCGAGTTTGGCTTGCCGGGCGAGCCCGATCCCCGTCACGGCATGATCTGATCCAGCTCCGGACCCCTCATGACTGCACGAATCAAGATTTGCGGCCTGCGTGATGCCGCCACGGCGCGCCAGGCCGCCCGACTGGGCGCCGATGCGATCGGGCTGGTGTTCTATGGCCCCAGCCCCCGCAATGTCGATATCGCCACCGCGGCGGCGGTATGCGCCGCCTTGCCGCCTTTCGTCAGTAGCGTGGGGCTGTTCGTGAATGCCGAACCGGCCTTCGTGCGCGAGGTGCTGGCGAGCGTCCCGCTGGATTTGCTGCAGTTTCATGGCGACGAAGCGCCCGCTTACTGCCGCGCGTTCTCGCGACCGTACCTGAAAGCCGTGCGGGTAAAACCGGATGTAAATTTGTTAGAATACGCGGCTCGCTATGCCGATGCGCGTGGTCTGCTGGTCGATGCCTTCGTGGACGGCGTGCCCGGCGGTACCGGCGAAGCCTTCGACTGGCGGTTGTTGCCCCCCGATCTACCGCTGCCGCTGGTGCTCTCCGGCGGTCTTGATCCCGACAATGTGCGCAATGCGGTCAACCGCGTGAGCCCATGGGCCGTGGACGTTTCCAGCGGTGTGGAGTCGGCGAAGGGTGTCAAGGATTTGGAACGGATTGCGGCGTTCATCGATGCGGTGCGCGCGGCCTGATGGAGTGAAAGACATGAACGATTTCCTGCGTTACGACCAGCCGGACCCGCGTGGCCACTTTGGCCAGTTCGGCGGCATCTACGTGGCCGAGACGCTGATGCCCGCGCTCGACGAGCTGCGCATCGAATACGAAAAGGCCATCAACGACGCGGATTTCATGGCGGAGTTCCGCTACGAACTCAAGCATTACGTCGGCCGCCCCAGCCCGATCTATCACGCCAAGCGCTGGTCCGAAGAGATCGGCGGCGCGCAGATCTATCTGAAGCGCGAAGACCTCAACCACACTGGCGCGCACAAGGTGAACAACACCATTGGCCAGGCGCTGCTGGCGCGCCGCATGGGCAAGAAGCGGGTGATCGCCGAAACGGGTGCCGGCCAGCATGGCGTGGCATCCGCCACCGTGGCGGCGCGCTACGGCCTGGAATGCGTGGTCTACATGGGCGCGGAAGACGTGGCGCGGCAATCGCCCAATGTGTTCCGCATGAAGCTGCTGGGCGCGCAGGTCGTCGCCGTGTCGTCGGGTTCCAAGACCTTGAAGGATGCGATGAACGAGGCGATGCGCGACTGGGTGACCAATGTCGACAGCACCTACTACATCATCGGCACGTGTGCCGGGCCGCACCCGTATCCCATGCTGGTGCGCGATTTCCAGTGCGTGATCGGCGAAGAATGCAAGACGCAGATGATCGACCTGATCGGTCGCCAGCCGGATGCCGTCGTGGCATGTGTCGGCGGTGGCTCGAATGCCATCGGCATCTTCCATCCCTACATCGATGTTCCGGGTGTGCGGCTGATCGGCGTCGAAGCCGGTGGCGACGGGCTGGAAACCGGCCGCCATGCCGCTCCACTGACCGCCAATGCCAAGCCGGGCGTGCTGCACGGCAACCGTACCTACCTGATGCAGGACCCGGACGGCCAGATCATCGAAACCCATTCCATCTCCGCCGGCCTGGATTACCCCGGCGTGGGCCCGGAGCACAGCTACCTCAAGGACATCGAGCGCGCCGAGTACGTGGCGGCAACCGATGCCGAGGCACTCGCGGCTTTCCATGACCTGTGCCGCTACGAGGGCATCATTCCCGCGCTGGAATCCAGCCACGCCCTGGCGCATGCCAGCAAGCTGGCGGCCACGTTGCCGAGCGATCAGATCATCCTGGTCAACCTGTCCGGTCGTGGCGACAAGGACATTCCCACCATCGCGCGCATGGAAGGCATCCAGCTCTAATCAATCGGACGGAGGGCGCATGCGCCCTCGTCGCATATCAGAACCAGACCCATGTCCAGAATCCAGAAAGTCTTTTCGCAGTTGGCGTCGCAGCAGCGCCAGGCGCTGATCCCGTTCATCACCGCGGGCGACCCCCGCCCGGGGCTGACCGTGGCACTGATGCACGCGTTGGTCGCCGGCGGTGCCGACATCCTTGAACTTGGGGTGCCGTTTTCCGATCCGATGGCCGATGGCCCGGTGATCCAGCGCGCCAGCGAACGTGCGCTCGCGCACAAGGTGTCGCTGCGTCAGGTGCTGGCCATGGTGGCCGAGTTCCGCCAGCGCGACGCCGATACCCCGGTGGTGCTGATGGGTTACGCCAACCCGGTCGAGGCGATGGGCTACGAGGCGTTTGCCGTCGCGGCGAAGGCGGCCGGGGTCGATGGCGTGCTGACCGTGGATCTGCCGCCCGAAGAGGCCGAGGAATGCAGCGGCGTGCTGCGCGCGCATGGGCTGGACCAGATTTTCCTGCTGGCGCCGACCACGCCGGAGTCGCGCCTCAAGGCCGCGGCGCGGCTGGCCAGCGGTTATGTGTATTACGTATCGCTCAAGGGCGTCACCGGTTCGGCCAACCTGGATATCGACAGCGTGGCGAGCAAGCTGGCCATGCTCAAGCAGCATCTGTCGCTGCCGATCGGCGTGGGCTTCGGTATTCGCGATGCCGATTCGGCGCGCCGCGTGGCCCAGGTGGCCGACGCCGTGGTGATCGGCTCGCGGCTGGTGCAGGAAGTGGAAGCGGGCGAGGAGGGCCTGGCCGAGCGCCTGACCGCCTTCCTGGCCAGCGTACGCGCCGCGATGGATACCGCGCGCGCCTGATTCGGTTCATCCTGCATGCGTTGGCACGCAGGCGCTGAACAGCGGCGCGACCGGGCCATGCGGCCATCGCGACGCCAAGACCCAACAAGACAGGCTCCAAGGAGAGAACCATGAGCTGGTTGCAAAAATTGCTGCCGCCCAAGATCAAAAGTCGTGAGCCGGGAACCAAGTCCGCCGTGCCGGAAGGCCTGTGGCACAAGTGTTCCGCTTGCGGCTCGGTGCTGTATCGCACCGATCTGGAAAACAACCTCGACGTCTGTCCGAAGTGCAATTTCCACAACCGCATCTCCGCGCGTCGCCGCCTGGATCTGATGCTGGACGCGGAAGGGCGTTTCGAGATCGGCGCGGAAGTGCGGCCGGTGGACATCCTCAAGTTCAAGGCCGTCAAGCGCTATAGCGACCAGCTCGACAGCTTCAAGGAAAGCGTCGGCGAAGACGACGCCATGGTGGTGATGCAGGGCGCCATCCACTCGGTGCCGGTGGTGGTGGCGGTCTTCGAGTACGGCTTCGTCAACGGCTCGATGGGGTCCGTGGTGGGCGAGCGCTTCGTGCGCGGCGTGCAGGTCGCCATCGAGAACGGCGTGCCCTTCATCTGTGTCTCGGCCTCTGGCGGCGCGCGGATGCAGGAAGGCCTGACCTCGCTGATGCAGATGGCCAAGACCAGTGCCATCCTGACCAAGCTGGCGGAGAAACGCCTGCCGTTCATTTCGTTGCTCACCGATCCCACCATGGGCGGCGTCTCGGCATCGTTTGCCTTCCTGGGCGACGTGGTCATGGGCGAACCCGGTGCGTTGATCGGCTTTGCCGGCCCGCGCGTGATCGAGCAGACCGTGCGCGAAACGCTGCCGGAAGGCTTCCAGCGTGCCGAGTTCCTGCTGGAGAAGGGCGCCATCGACATGGTGGTGGACCGCCGCGAGTTACGCCTGCAGATCGCCCAGTTGCTCACGCTGCTGATCAAACAGCCCGCCGTTTCCGTCTGAGTTTTCCATCGATGTTTTCCGCCGACACGCTCGACGAATGGCTGCGCCATCTCGAGCAACTCCACCCCAGCGCGATCGACATGGGGCTGGAGCGCGTGGCCCGCGTGCGTGACGCGCTGGGCCTGCTTCCCACTTTTCCCGTCCTCACCGTAGGCGGCACCAACGGCAAGGGGTCGGTATGCGCCATGCTTACCGCCATGCTGCGCGCGGCCGGCTTCAAAGTGGGTACCTACACCTCGCCGCACCTGCTGCATTACAACGAGCGCGTGCGTATCGACCTGATCCCCGCGGCCGATGCCGACATCGTTGCCGCGTTGGCCGCCGTCGAAGCGGCGCGGGGCGAGGTATCGCTGACGTATTTCGAGTTCGGCACGCTGGCCGCGATGAAGCAATTCATCGACGCCGGCGTGGATGTCGCTGTGATGGAGGTGGGGTTGGGCGGGCGACTGGATGCGGTCAATGTCTTTGCTCCGGACGTTGCCGCCGTCGTCAATGTCGATCTCGACCACCAATCCTATCTGGGTAACACCCGTGAAAAAATCGCGTTTGAGAAAGCTGGGATCTTCCGGCCAGGCAAGCCTGCGCTCTGTGCAGACCCAAACCCGCCGCAGGCGTTACTGGATGTGGCTGCGCAGCAGGGAGCAGACCTCCAGCTGATCGGGCGCGATTTCGAATGGCAGAAGGAAGGCGAGGGCAACCAGTGGATGTGCGCCACGCGCACGGGCAAGCGCCATGCGCTGCCATTGCCGGCCCTGCGTGGCCCTTACCAGTTGGGTAACGCGGCATTGGCCATCGCCATGCTGGACAACCTCCGCGAGCGCCTGCCGGTCGGCCTGGGGCACATCAAGCGCGGCTTGCTGGAGGTGGAGTGGCCGGCGCGTTGCCAGGTGCTGCCGGGACGACCGCAGACGGTGCTGGATGTCGCGCACAACCCGCATGCCGCTCGCGCGCTGCGCCAGGCGCTCGACGGCATGGGTTATGCCGCCGACACCCATGCGGTGTTCGGCGCCATGGCCGACAAGGATATCGCCGGCGTGGTGGCCATCCTGGCCGATCGCATCGACCACTGGCATCTGGCCGCGCCGGACATCGCCCGCGCCGCCAGTGCCGACGTTCTGGCAGAGACGGTGCGCCAGGCCGCGCCCCGTGCCCGGACCTCTTCCTATTCGACCGTCGGCGACGCCTACCGTACCGCCTGTGAGGCAGCGGGTGAAGCTGATAGAATCCTGGTCTTCGGATCCTTCTACACCGTGGCTGAGGTCATGGCTGCGCGTGAACGGTGAGCATGGCACGAGATAACGTCAGCGAAGAATTGCTGGAGCTGCGTAAACGCGCGCGGCGCCGCTTGGTGGGGGCCATTGCATTGGTCCTGTTCGCACTCATCGTCCTGTGGACGGTGATGGATGCGGCCCCCCCGCAGAATCTGGTGCAGGCCAGCCAGCCGGTGGTGATCGAGGCCAGCGCGCCCAGCGTTGCCTCTGGCAAGCCCGCCGCCGCTCCCGCGCCGACCACGGCCAGTGCCGCACTGGCCGCCTTGCCGGGCAAGCTGGTGAACCAGCAGGTCGAACGCGAGCCCATCCCGCCGGCCGCCGCGCCGACGCCCGTGCCGCAGGCGGAGCCGGCCGCGACACCGCGCCCCGAACCAACGCCCAGGCCAACCCCGACGCCCAAGCCCAGGCCCACCCCCGATCCCAAGCGTATCCTCGAAGGCTTCGACGATGCCGAGGCCCAGCCTGCGGCAGCCAGCACCCATCCGGTTTATGTCCAGATCGGCGCCTATGGCGATGCGGCCAAGGCGGCCGAGATCGTCGGCAAGCTCAAGGCCGCTGGCCTTGCGGCGCGCGGCGAGCCGGTGAACGTCAAGGGCGTGGCATTGACGCGGGTGCGGATCGGCCCCATGTCGGAAGGGCAGGCGCAAACCGTACGCAAGAAAGCCACGGAGCTGGGTTATGCGCCGCAGCTGGTGAGCAAGTGACCGCATTCGATTACGTCGTACTCGTGATCCTGGGGTTGTCGGTGCTGTTGTCGGTGATGCGGGGGTTGGCCCAGGAACTGATGGCGTTGATCGCCTGGATCATCGCGGCCTGGGTCGCGCTGAACTATGCCGATGAAGCCGCCGCCTATGTGCCCGCTGGCCTGCCCACCGCCGAGCTACGCTATCTGGCTGCATTCGCCGGCCTGTTTTTCGCGGTGTGGCTGCTGGCCACGCTGTTGCGCATTACGTTGAATCAATTCCTGAAAGCCACCGGCCTCAAGCCGCTGGACCGTGTATTCGGCGGCGCCTTTGGTCTGGTGCGCGGCCTGTTGTTCGTCATGCTGATCGTGATCGGCGCCGGTTTGACCCCGGTGCCCAAGAGTCGCGCCTGGCAGGATGCGATGTTCAGCCCGTTGTTCGAAGCCTCCGCCCGCCTGGTTTTGCCCTGGCTGCCGAAGGCCTTGTCGGAACGCGTGCGCTACGAATAGTGATTGTCTTTGTTGATGTTCTGAGTCGAGAGGCTAGCTTCGATGTGTGGCATTGTCGGCGTTGTCGCCAAAACCCCCGTTAACCAACTGCTCTACGATGGGCTGCTGGTCCTGCAACACCGTGGCCAGGACGCCGCAGGCATCGTCACCGGGGAGGGGCTGGTCTTCCATATGCACAAGGGCCAGGGGCTGGTGCGCGATGTCTTTCGCACCCGCAACATGCGCTCGCTGCTCGGCAATGCCGGGATCGGCCATGTGCGCTATCCCACCGCCGGCTCGGCTTCCAGCCTGGCCGAATCGCAGCCGTTCTACGTCAACAGCCCGTTCGGCATCGTGCTGGCGCACAACGGCAACCTGACCAACGACAAGCAACTGAAGAGCGAGATGTACCGCACCGACCTGCGGCACATCAACACCAACAGCGATTCCGAAGCGCTGCTCAACGTGCTGGCGCACGAACTGAGCCGTCGTGTCCAGGGCCCCCGCCTGACACCGGAAATCGTGTTCGACGCCGTGACCGCCGTGCACCAGCGCGTGCGTGGCGCCTACGCCGTGGTGGCGATGATCGCCGGCTTCGGCATGGTGGCGTTCCGCGATCCTCACGGCATCCGCCCGCTGGCGCTGGGTACGCACGAAACCCCCGAAGGCACCGAGTACCTCGTTGCCAGCGAATCGGTGGTGGTGGATACGATGGGCTTCAAGCTGGAGCGCGACGTTGCGCCGGGCGAGGCCATCTACGTCACCTTCGAGGGCGAGTTCCATAATCGCCAATGCCATCCGGACGCCAAGCTGGCACCCTGTATCTTCGAACACGTCTACTTTGCCCGGCCCGACAGCGTGATCGACGGCATCTCGGTACACGAAGCACGGCTGAACATGGGCGAGCGCCTGGCTGACAAGGTGCGCAGCATGGTGCCCGCGCTCGATATCGATGTGGTGATCCCTATCCCGGACACCAGCCGCGACTCGGCGCTGCAACTGGCCAACGTGCTGGGGCTGCCGTACCGCGAGGGCTTCATCAAGAATCGCTACATCGGCCGCACCTTCATCATGCCGGGGCAGGCCAGCCGCAAGAAATCGGTACGGCAGAAGCTCAACCCCATCGCGGTCGAGTTCCGTGGCAAGAATGTGCTGCTGGTGGACGACTCCATCGTGCGCGGCACCACCTCGCAACAGATCGTGCAGATGGTGCGCGACTGCGGCGCACGTAAGGTATATCTCGCATCCGCCGCGCCACCGGTGAAGTTCCCGCACGTCTACGGCATCGACATGCCGACGCGTGCCGAACTGATCGCCACCGGACGCACCGATGCCGACATCGCGGAGGAGATCGGCGCCGATGCGGTGATCTACCAGGAGCTGGATGCACTGAAGGCGGCCTGCACCGACGCCAGCGGCGGGCGCATCGTCGAATTCGAAACCTCCTGCTTCGACGGCAACTACATCACCGGCGACATCACCGACGCCTACCTGGACGAGCTGGAAGCCAAGCGCCTGTCGCCGCTGTCCAACAAGTTCAAGGATCCGGATGGCGATGCACGGTTGCTGGACATGAATATCGGCGTGGCGGAGCAAAACCTCATCTAGCCCGGATCGACATGGGGGCGCCTGAGCGAAGGTCTGGACACCGAAAGCCAATTTGACGGTGGATAGGCATCTGCCCTCATGATTTTTACAGACAGGAACGGTACGGTGTCATCCAGGGGCTGGTGCTTTGGGCCGGGGCAGGGCAGATACGCTGGCTGACAATGCCTCGGTTTCCGGGAAGGGTCTCATGCCCCGGGGGCACTGAAGCGGTGGTGCCGTCGCGCCTTGTCGGCCGGTGTTGCCGCATGGCAAGTCACATCGTGGCGAGGTCGATCCAGGTGCTGCTTGGCCAGACCTGGGCGGTTTTGCCGTCTTGCGACAGTTCCTGATCCTCCCGCCCTTGAGTCCGGCCCGCTTCTACGGCTGCACCGCCTGGAGCAGCGCGCTTTCCAGTTGCAGCGAGGCCTGTTCGTCGTCCAGCAGGTCGCCGCTGACCAGGAAGTTGTCTTCCGCACGCTCGCCCAGCGTCATGATCTTGGCGGAGTGGATGTCGATATGATGCGCGGCCAGCACCCGTGCGATGCTGGACAGCAGGCCGGTGCGATCGCCTGCCGTGATCGCCAGCACGTGGCGTCCGCGCTCGTCGGCGCGGATCAGTACGTGCGGGGTCACCGGGAAATGCCGTTGCTGGCGCGAGATACGCGCTTGGGTCGGCGGCGTTTGCGGGCTGCTCTGGGCGATGGCGGCCGCGAGTTCGTATTCCACGAAGCCGGTCAGGTCGCGATAGCTGCCTACGCGCTCGTCGGGGATGTAGACATAGAAGCTGTCCAGCGCGTAACCGTGCCGCGTCGAGTGCAGGTGGGCATCGAAGATGGTGTAGCCGGCGCGCTCGAAAAAGCCGCAGATCCGCGCGAACAGGTCGGGCACGTCGCGGGCGTAGACCAGTACCTGCAAGCCTTCACCCGAATCCGACAGCTTGGCGCGCACCACCGGATGGGGCGTGTTGACCCGTCCATAGAGCTGACGCGTGTGCCATGCGATCTCCCGCGCTTCGTGCCGCAGGAAATACACCGTGTCGAATTGCTGCCATAGCGCTTCGTGCGCGTCGGGGCGCAGGCCGTAGAGGCGCAGCAGGCGCAGCGCCTCTTCCTTGCGTTCTCCCAGCCAGGAGCGGGCATCGACATTCTGTTCCCGCAGGGACCGCAGCGTGGCGTGATACAGGTCTTCCAGCAGCTTGGCCTTCCAGGCGTTCCATACCTTGGGGCTGGTGCCACGGATATCGGCCACGGTCAGCAGGTACAACGCCGACAGGCGCCGCACGTTGCCGACCAGCGCGGCGAATTCCATCACGACCGCCGGGTCGTAGACGTCCTGCTTCTGCGCGACGTGTGACATGGTCAGGTGGTGCATGACCAGCCAGGGCACCAGTTCGACGTCGTCGGGGTGTAGCGGGTGGTTCGTGCAGAAGCGCGTGGCGATCTCGGCACCCAGCTTTGAATGGTCGCCGCCGCGTCCCTTGCCGATGTCATGGAACAGCGCGGCGAGGTAGAGCGCTTCCGGGCGCTCGAATTCCTCGATCAGGCGCGAGCACAGCGGGTATTCGTGGGTGAAGGCGGGCACTGCGAAGCGTCGCATGTTGCGCAACACCATCAGCGTATGTTCGTCCACGGTGTAGACGTGGAACAGGTCGTGCTGCATCCGCCCCACCACCTGGCCGAACTCGGGGATATAGCGTCCGAGCACGCCGTACTGGTTCATCCGCCGCAGGGCGCGCGTCAGGCCGCGCGGTTCCTGGAACATCTGGATGAACAGCGCGTGGTTGTGCGGATCGTTGCGGAAGGCTTCGTCGATCAGCGGCCGCGCATGCCACAGCGCGCGCAGGGTCTCCGGTGCGATATCGGTGATGGCGCGCTCGCGCTCGGTGAGCAGGAACAACTCCAGGATGGCGGACGGCTGGCGCTGGAACAGATCGGGCGTGGCGATTTCCAGTACGCTGCCACGCAGGTTGAAGCGGGGGTTCAGCGCCACCAGCTCGATGCCTACCTGCGAGTAGATGCGCGCGCGCAGCGCCTGCACCAGCAATGGCACCAGTTGCCCGACCACACGTGCCGCGCGGTAGTAGTGCGCCATCAATTGTTCGCTGGCGCGGTTGAAGTGATCGTCGCTGAAGCCGAAATCGCTGGCGAGCCGGTTCTGGTAGTCGAACAGGATGCGATCCTCGCGGCGGCGCGCCAGCCGGTGCAACTGGATACGCATCGTGCGCAGCACGCGTTCCGCGCGGCGCAGCTTGTGGCTTTCCTCGCGGGTGAGCATGCCCTGCGCCGCCAGTGCGCGCCAATCGTGCCCCAGCCCCAGCGCGGCGGCGATCCAGCCCACCAGGTGCAGATCGCGCAAGCCGCCCGGTGCTTCCTTGATGTGCGGTTCCAGCTTGTAGGTGGCGTTCTGAAACCGGCCATAGCGCGCCTGTTGCTCCAGCAGCTTGGCTTCGAAGAAATCCTTGGGATCGACGTGCTGGAACACCGCGGCCTGGAATCCGGCGAAGCGCTCGGCATCGCCGGCCAGCCGCCGTGCTTCGATCAGCGCGGTCTGTACCGTGATGTCCTTCGCTTCGGCCAGGCATTCGGCGATGGTGCGGACCGCGTGGCCCACTTCCAGGCCGATGTCCCACAGTTCGCCGATCAGTGCCTCCAGTTGCGACAGCAACGCGGGTGGCGCGTCGTCGGGCAACAGGATCAGCAGATCGATGTCGGAATACGGGTACAACTCGCCCCGGCCGTAGCCACCCACGGCGACCAGCAGCGTGTCGTCGGGGAAGTCATGTTGCGCCCACAGCGCTTGCAGCGTGCGGTCGGTCAGCCTTGCCAGCCGGCGCAGCAGCGGTGCCGACAGGCGCGGATTGGCACAGCTATCCAGCAAGGCCTGCTTGCCTTCCGCATGGGTGGTACGCAGGGCGGCGAGCGGGCTGGACGGGTGGGCGGGCGAGGTCGGCATCGGGTTTCCCGGGCGGGCCGTCAGGACAAAAGGGCCAGGCTGGCGCCCGGCCCGTGGCAATCAACCGAGCAGCCAGCTTTCGGGGCGCGGCGGCGTGCCTTCCGACAGGGTCAGGATCTCGTAGCCGGTTTCGGTGACCAGCACGGTGTGCTCCCACTGCGCGGACAACGAGCGATCCTTGGTGACGATGGTCCAGCCATCCGCCAGGCCTTTGATCTCGCGGCGACCGGCGTTGATCATCGGCTCGATGGTGAAGATCATGCCCGGCTTCAGTTCCGGCCCGGTGCCGGCGCGGCCATAGTGCAGCACCTGTGGTTCTTCGTGGAATACCTGGCCGATGCCGTGGCCGCAGAACTCGCGCACCACCGAGTAGCCGGCGTTCTCTGCGTACTTCTGGATGGCGGCGCCGATGTCGCCCAGATGGGCGCCCGGCTTCACCTGGTCGATGCCGATCCACATGCAGTCGAAGGTAACGCGCGCCAGGCGTTTGGCGTGGTTGGCCACTTCGCCGATATTGAACATGCGGCTGGTATCGCCGTGGTAGCCGTCCTTGATCACCGTGACATCGATGTTCAGCACGTCGCCGGTCTTGAGCGGCTTGTCGCTGGGGATACCGTGGCACACCACCTGGTTGACCGAGGTGCAGACCGCCGCTGGATAGGGCGTGTAGCCCGGCGGGGCATAGTTGAGCGGCGCGGGAACAGTGCCCTGTACGTTGATCATGTAATCGTGGCACAGGCGGTTGAGTTCGGCGGTGGTGACACCGGGCACGACGTGCGGCGTGATGTAGTCGAGCACTTCGGAGGCCAGCCGGCCGGCGATGCGCATCTTGGCAATATCTTCGTTGGTCTTGATCGTGATGGGCATGAGGCTCCCCGAAAATGACAAAGAGAGGCTGCGCCTCTCTTTGGATCTATGCAGTCAGTCAGGATTTTAACGCTTTGCCGCTTCAGGCAAAACGATATTCACTTCCAGTACTTCGAAGTCGTCCTTCTTGTCGAGCTGCACCTTGATGTCGTCCGGATTGATGGCGACGTATTTGGAGATCACTTCGATCAGTTCTTTCTGCAACTGCGGCAGGTAATCCGGGGTGTGCCGGCCGGCGCGCTCGTGGGCGAGGATGATCTGCAGGCGCTCGCGGGCAACCGACGCGCTCTTTTTCTTTTCACCAAAAAAGTAATTCAGAATAGACATGGATCAGCCTCCGAACAGCCGCTTCCATAACGGCTGCTTCGGCGCTTCGATGAAGCGCAGGGGTTTTTCTTCGCCGAGGAACCGGGCCACGACATCCTTGTAGGCCTCCGACACATCGCTGTTGGCGAGGTGAATGGCCGGGGTACCGGAGTTCGATGCCTGGAGCACCGTTTCCGATTCGGGCACGACACCGATCAGCGGGATGCGCAGCAGGTGCTGTACGTCGTCCAGCGACAGCATCTCGCCGGTATCGACGCGCTTGGGCGAATAACGGGTGATCAGCAGGTGGGTCTTCACCGTGCCGCCTTCCTCGGCCTTGCGCGACTTGGCGTCGAGAATGCCGATGATGCGGTCCGAATCGCGAACCGAACTGACTTCGGGGTTGGTGACGACGATGGCCTCGTCGGCGAAATAGGCGGCCATCAGCGCGCCGGTCTCGATGCCGGCCGGGCTGTCGCACACGATGTAGTCGAAGCCGTCGTGGATCAGGTCCTTGATCACCTTTTCCACGCCTTCGCGGCTGAGCGCATCCTTGTCGCGCGTTTGCGAGGCGGGAAGGATGAACAGGTTGTCGCAGTGCTTGTCCTTGATCAGCGCCTGCTTCAGCGACGCTTCGCCGTGGATCACGTTGACGAAGTCGTAGACCACGCGCCGCTCGCAGCCCATGATCAGGTCCAGATTGCGCAGGCCGACGTCGAAGTCGATCACGGCGGTCTTGAAGCCGCGCAGGGCCAGGCCGGATGCGAAGCTCGCGCTGGTGGTGGTCTTGCCGACGCCACCCTTGCCCGAAGTTACGACGATGATTTTCGCCACTTGATGAATCCCCTAGGTTCTTGGATTGGTCGGCGCCCATCGGGCGCCGCCGCGTGAGATCAGCCGGCCAGAGCTTCGATCACCAGTTTTTCCTGGTCGAGCAGCACTTGCGCGGGCTTGGATTTGAGCGATGTCGGCAATGCGTCGTCGAGCGTACGGTACACACCGCCGATGGAGACCAGTTCAGCCTCCAGACAGGTGGTGAAGATCCGGGCACTGACGTCGCCGCGCGCGCCGGCCAGGGCGCGGCCGCGCAACGGCGCGTAAACATGGATGTTACCGTCCGCGATCACCTCGGCGCCGGCCGAGACCAGCGCCAGCACCACCAGGTCGCCACCGCGCGCATAGACCTGCTGGCCGGTACGGACCGGCCGGCTCACGATCATTGCCGGGACCGGCTTTTCCACCTGTTTGGCGGGCGGCACCACGGCCGTCGCTTCGTCGGACAACACCACCAGCCCGGCTTCGCGCGCGGCGGCCTGCTGGTCGTCGTTGCCGCCGCGGGCGGCGACCGGCTTCAGGCCGAACTGGCGCAGCAACTGCATCAGTGCTGCGATCTCCATTGCGCTGGGCAGCGTGGGCAGGCTGTCGAAATCGATGGCGAGCTGCTCGCCGCTGAGCATGTGTTCGCCATCGCCCAGCTTGTCGCGCAGCGCCGCTTCCAGGCGCGCGGCGTCCAGCGTGGCGGGCACGAACGACAGCAGCTTGAGCGACAGGCTCTTGAATTCGAACGCGACCGGCGTATCGGCGGGAATTTGAAGCGACATTGGATCGGCGGAACGCGGGAGCAAAACCGGCAGTTTACAGGCTGGCAAGGGGCGACGAAAGCGCCGCCAGGGCGTCGGCGCGCAGTTTCAGTACACCCGCCGCTTCATGCCGGTGCGATGCATGATGGTGGTCGCCAGTTCTTCGATCGACAGGGTGGTGGTGTTCAGGAACGGAATGCCGGCCTGGCGCATCAGCGATTCGGCCTCTTCCACCTCGCGTCGGCAGATGTCCAGCGATGCATACTGGCTATCGGGCTTGCGCGCATGGCGGATCTGCGCCAGCCGCTCGGGGCCGATCGAAATGCCGAACAGCCTGTTGCGATGCGGCATCAGCGCGCGCGGCAGCGTGTGCGCGGCGAAGTCCTCGGGCGTGATCGGATAATTGGCGGCCTTGATGCCGTATTGCAGTGCCAGGTAAAGGCAGGTGGGCGTTTTGCCGGCGCGCGATACCCCGATCAGGATGATGTCGGCATCGCCCAGGTTGCGGGAGATGCCGCCGTCGTCGTGGCTCATCGAGTAATTCACCGCGTCCAGCCGGTTCTGGTATTCCTCGAAATTGCTGATGCGGTGCGCGCGCCCGGCAGTATGTGACGATTGCACGCCCAGGCCGTCTTCCAGCGGCTGGATGAACGATTCGAACATGTCCAGCGTGATTGCCTCGGGGATGAAGAAGCGCTTGCGCGTCTCTTCATTGATGAAGGTGGAAAACACCACGGGTTTGCAACCGTCGGTCCGCGCCTGCTCGCGAATCTGCGCCAGCGCGGTTTCCACTTTTTCCGGCGTATCGATGTAGGGAATGGTGATGCGGCGGAAATTCACTTCGTCGTCGAACTGGCTGATCAGGCTATGGCCGAGCATCTCGGCGGTGATACCGGTACGACCGGAAACGAAGAACGCGGTGCGGGGCATGTAACCACTCCAGTGAAGGACAACCGCAGGCCTGTCTGTGGTGCAGTTGTCCGGAATTCAGTTGTCTTTTAAACCGCTTCCCATGAACCACCGCGCCGCGCAAGGCGAAGCGTGCGGCCTGGCCGCTGGCCGGCTTGCAGATGGCCTTCGATCGATGCTTGATGGGCCATCCGGCGCTCAATAATTCCGGCGGGTCAGCCCCGCGCGATGCATGATCGTGGTCGCCAGTTCCTCGATCGAACGCGTGGTCGAGGCCAGGTAGGGCACGCCCACGTGCCGCATCAGCGCTTCGGCTTCGTTCACCTCGAACTGGCAGTTGTCGAGCGATGCATACTTGCTGCCCGGTTTGCGTTCCTCGCGGATCTGCGCCAGACGCTCGGGGTCGATGGTCAGGCCGAAGAGCTTGTTGCGATAGGGCAGCAGCAGGCGTGGCAGTGTGTGCTGGCCGAAGTCTTCCGGCGTCAGCGGGTAATTGGCGGCCTTGATGCCGTATTGCAGCGCCAGGTAAAGACAGGTGGGCGTCTTGGCGGCGCGCGATACGCCGATCAGGATGATGTCGGCATCGCTCAGGTCGCGCGGCATCACGCCGTCGTCATGGATCATGGCGTAATTCACCGCATCGATCCGCGTCTTGTATTCCTCGAAATTGGCGATGCCGTGCGACTTGCCCACGGTGTGCGACGATTTGCGCCTCAGTTCGTGTTCCAGCGGGCCGATGAAGGCCTCGAAGAAATTCAGGGTGAAGGCTTCTTCGATCTGGAAGGCCGCGCGCAGGTCCTCGTCGATCATGGTGCAGAACACCAGTGGGCGGCACTGGTCCAGCCTTGCCTGCTGGCGGATCTGCTCCACGGCCTCGCGCGCCTTGTCCAGCGTATCGACGAAGGGTAGCGTCACGCGGTGGAATTGCACGTCCTCGAACTGGGTGAGCAGGGTATGGCCCAGCATTTCCGACGTGATGCCGGTTCGGTCGGAGACAAAGAAGGCGGTGCGAGGCATGCGTCACTCCGTGCGTGTTTGCGCTGCACAATCGCGGCAGCATAAAGGGGTGGTCGCGGGGCTGCCAATAGCGGGAAATCCCCGATCCTACCGTTTGGGCCGGGTATCGCCCGCGTGAACGATTCACCTTTGGCGCGGATTGCCGGAAAAGGGTGTGCGCTATTCCGGTCGTCA
The DNA here is from genome assembly GCF_005048205.1 of Chitiniphilus eburneus. Lineage (GTDB taxonomy): Bacteria > Pseudomonadota > Gammaproteobacteria > Burkholderiales > Chitinibacteraceae > Chitiniphilus > Chitiniphilus eburneus. The sequence continues at coordinate 32,036 of NZ_SUMF01000007.1, read as the reverse complement.
CCGCGCAATGGCGCGCCGGTACTGGTTTTGCGCGATGCGCTCAAATTCCGTGATCTGCTTCGATTCATAGAGGATTACCCCACTATGCGCTCCCCGTTCACCGCCTAGAATGGGGTAACCATCTTTTTGCAACGCAACAGAGGCCCTGTAATGAGCCCGACACTCAGCGAACAATACGTAATCGAATTTTCCCACCTGCGCATGACCGATGTGGAGCGCGTCGGGGGCAAGAATGCTTCCCTGGGCGAGATGATTTCCCAGCTCGACGCCAAGGGCGTGCGGGTGCCTGGTGGCTTTGCCACCACGGCGGACGGCTATCGCGAGTTCCTGGCCCACGGCAACCTGGCGCGCCGGATCGACGACGTCCTGTCCAATCTGGACGTCGAAGACGTAAAGGCGCTGGCGCAGGCCGGCCGGCTGATTCGCGAGCAGATCGTCGCTACGCCGTTTCCACCCGCGCTGGAGGCGGAAATCCGCGCGCACTATGCGTTGCTGGGCGGCGATTCCACCGTGGCGGTGCGCTCGTCGGCGACTGCCGAGGATCTGCCGGACGCTTCGTTCGCCGGCCAGCAGGAAACCTTCCTCAACATCGTCGGCATCGAGAATGTGCTGCACGCGATCAAGGAAGTATTCGCCTCGCTCTACAACGACCGTGCCATCGCCTACCGGGTGCACAAGGGTTTCGATCACAAGCTGGTGGCGCTGTCGGCCGGTGTGCAGCGCATGGTGCGCTCCGACCTGGGCGCGGCCGGCGTGATGTTCTCGATGGATACAGAAACCGGCTTCGACCAGGTGGTGTTCGTCACTGCTTCGTACGGCCTGGGCGAGACGGTGGTGCAGGGCGCCGTCAACCCGGATGAGTTCTACGTACACAAGCCCACGCTCGAGGCGGGCCGGCCGGCACTGGTGCGCAAGCACCTGGGCGGCAAGGCGCTCAAGATGGAGTTCGATACCGAGGCGCGTGCCGGGCGGTCGGTCAGGACAGTGGACGTGCCGCTGGATCAGCGCCGGCAGTTCTCGATCACCGACGCCGAGGTCGAGGAGCTGGCGCGCTATGCGCTGATCATCGAGGCGCACTACCAGCGCCCGATGGACATCGAATGGGGCCGCGACGGCGTCGATGGCAAGCTCTACATCCTGCAGGCGCGGCCGGAAACGGTGAAGTCACAGGAAAGCTCGGCCGAGAAATTGTCCAAGTTCCGCCTGAAGGAACGCGGCGACGTGCTGACCACCGGCCGTGCCATCGGCCAGAAGATCGGCCAGGGCAAGGTGCGGGTGATCCGCGACGTGTCGGAAATGGACAAGGTGGCCCCTGGCGACGTGCTGGTGTCCGACATGACCGACCCCGACTGGGAGCCGGTGATGAAGCGCGCGTCGGCCATCGTCACCAATCGCGGTGGACGTACCTGCCACGCGGCCATCATCGCGCGGGAGCTGGGCATCCCGGCGGTGGTCGGCTGTGGCGACGCCACCCGCCTGCTGCATGACGGCCAGGAAGTCACCGTGTCGTGCGCCGAGGGCGATACCGGCAATGTGTATGCGGGGCTGCTGGCGTTCGAGCGCCAGGATGTGGCGCTGGAAAAGATGCCGCCGTCGCCGGTCAAGCTGATGATGAACGTCGGCAACCCGGAACTGGCGTTCGAGTTCTGCCAGTTGCCCAGCGAGGGCGTGGGGCTGGCGCGGCTGGAATTCATCATCAACCGCATGATTGGCGTCCACCCCAAGGCGTTGCTGGCGTATCCGAACTTGCCGGCCGAGCTGAAGGGCCAGGTCGAGGACCGCATGGCGGGGTATCGCTCGGCGGTCGATTTCTATGTCGACAAGCTGGCCGAGGGCATTGCCACGCTGGCGGCCGCATTCTGGCCCAAGAAGGTGATCGTGCGGCTGTCGGACTTCAAGTCGAACGAGTACGCCAACCTGCTGGGCGGGCCGATGTACGAGCCGCATGAGGAGAACCCCATGATCGGGTTCCGTGGCGCTTCGCGATACGTGGATGCCAGCTTCCGCGACTGCTTCGAACTGGAATGCCGCGCCATGAAAAAAGTGCGCGACGGCATGGGGCTGGTCAACGTGGAGGTGATGATCCCGTTCGTGCGCACCGTGAAAGAAGCGTCCGACGTGATCGACCTGCTGGCGGCCAATGGTCTGAAGCGGGGCGAAAACGGCCTGCGCGTGATCATGATGTGCGAGATTCCCGCCAACGCGGTGCTGGCCGAGCAGTTCCTGCAACACTTCGACGGCTTCTCGATCGGCTCCAACGACATGACACAACTCACGCTGGGGATCGACCGCGATTCCGGCGGCCCGGTGTCGGTCAGCTTCGATGAGCGCAACGATGCGGTGAAGGCCATGCTGTCGATGTCGATCCGCGCCTGCCGCGCCCAGGGCAAATACATCGGCATCTGCGGCCAGGGGCCGAGCGATCATCCCGATTTTGCGCAATGGCTGGTGGAAGAGGGCATCGAGACCATCTCGCTCAACCCCGACACCGTGGTGGAAACCTGGCTGTACCTGGCCGGCCAGTCGCGCTGATCCGGTGACGGCTTCGTGGCGGACCGGCGCGCAGGCTCCGGTCCGTTTTCACGTTCGGCCCCGGCGTGCGCCGCCACAGGCCGCCGAACGCAGGGCGGATGCGATATCCAGCGCGCCAGCCTTGTTTTAAGATTCGGGTTTTCCGACCGCCCGCCCAGAAAGGACCCGCAATGTCGCTCTCCCGCTCCGATTTCGATCAGTACATGGTGCCCAACTACGCTCCCGCCGCCTTCGTGCCGGTGCGTGGCGCGGGCAGCCGCGTCTGGGACCAGGAGGGGCGCGAGTACATCGACCTGGCGGGCGGCATCGCCGTCAACGCGCTGGGGCATTGCCATCCGGTGCTGGTCAAGGCGCTGACCGAGCAAGGCAATACCCTGTGGCACGTGTCCAACGTGTTCACCAACGAGCCGGCGCTGGCGCTGGCGGAGCAACTGGTCGATGCCACCTTCGCCGAGCGCGCGTTCTTCTGCAATTCCGGCGCCGAAGCCAACGAGGCCGCGCTCAAGCTGGCGCGCCGCGCCGCCATCGAACTGCATGGCGAGCGCAAGCACAAGGTGCTATCCGCCTATAACAGCTTCCATGGCCGTACCTTCTTCACCGTGTGCGTCGGCGGCCAGCCCAAGTATTCCGATGGCTTCGGCCCGCGCCCGGCCGGTATCGAGCATTTCGACTACAACGACCTCGACAGCCTGGCCGCGCTGATCGACGACGACACCGCCGCGGTCATCATCGAGCCGATCCAGGGCGAAAGCGGCGTGCTGCCGGCCTCGCGCGAGTTCCTGCTCGGTGCGCGCCAGTTGTGCGACAAGCACGGTGCCTACCTGATTTTCGACGAGGTGCAGACCGGCATGGGGCGCACCGGCCACCTGTATGCTTACATGGAATACGGCGTGGTGCCGGACATCCTGACCAGTGCCAAGAGTCTGGGCGGGGGCTTCCCGATCGGCGCCATGCTTACCACGAGCGCGCTGGCCAAATACCTGGCGGTGGGCACGCACGGCACCACCTATGGCGGCAACCCGCTGGCGTGCGCCGTGGCCAGCGCGGCGGTGGCCACCATCAACACCCCCGAGGTGCTCGGCGGCGTGCTGCGCCAGCATGACCGGGTGATCGCGGGCCTGGAGGCCATCAACGCCCGTCATGGCGTATTTGCCGAAATGCGTGGCCGGGGGCTGCTGATCGGCGCCGAACTCAAGGCGGAATACGCCGGGCAGGCGCGCGAAATCCTGGCCCAGGCCGCCTTGCAGGGCTTGATGGTGCTGATGGCTGGCCCCAACGTGATCCGGCTGGCGCCGTCGCTGGTGGTGACGGATGCCGACATGGACGAAGGCCTGGCGCGGCTGGATCGCGCCGTCGCCGCTTTCCTCGCGGCACGCGGCTGATGCCGCTGGCCTTGATCGCCGCCGTGGGCAGCAACCGCGTCATCGGGGTGGACAACCGCCTGCCGTGGCGCCTGCCGGACGACCTGAAGCGCTTCAAGGCGCTGACCATGGGCTCGCCGATGCTGATGGGGCGCAAGACCTTCGAATCGCTGCCGGGCCTGCTGCCCGGCCGGCGCCATCTGGTGGTCAGCCGCAATCCCGGCTGGTCGGCGCCGGGGGCGGAAGTGTTTCCCGATATTGCCGCCGCGCTGGCGGCGGCGGGCGATGGCATGGTCTTCGTGATCGGCGGCGGTGAAATCTATCGCCAGGCATTGCCGCTGGCCGATACCTTGCATCTCACCGAAGTCGAACTCGCTCCCGAAGGCGATGCCTGGTTTCCGGAGTTCTCCACCCGCGAGTGGCACGAGGAAAGTCGCGAAGCGCATCAGCAGCCCGACGGCGTGCGCTATGCCTTCGTCACCTATCGGCGGCAGCCCGCCTGATGGTCTCCCGATCGCCGCGTGGTCGTTGAAATCGGCCGCGTCGCGCGCATCTGACCGATACGCCCCCGGTGTCGGCATCGTCATTGGCGCGCCGCCCGTCCGTCATCCCGATTTCCGCCGCGCCCGGCCCTGGCCGGCGCGCACCCGGCCAGGAGCCGCCATGATCCCGTTTTCCGTTCTCGACCTTGCCCCCATCGTTGCCGGGGGCGATGCCGCCCAGGCATTCCGCAACACGCTGGACTTGGCGCGCCATGTGGAAAGTCTGGGTTACCGGCGCTTCTGGCTGGCCGAGCACCACAATATGAGCGGCATCGGCAGTTCGGCCACCGCGGTGCTGATCGGTCACGTGGCGGGTGGCACATCCACCATCCGCGTCGGCTCGGGTGGCGTGATGCTGCCCAACCACGCGCCGCTGGTGGTGGCCGAGCAATTCGGCACGCTGGCGTCGTTGTACCCCGGCCGGATCGATCTGGGCCTGGGCCGCGCGCCCGGCACCGACCAGCGTACCGCGCGTGCGCTGCGCCGCGAAATGACGATGAGCGCGGAGACGTTTCCGCAGGATGTGCTGGAGTTGCAGGGTTATTTCGCGCCGGCCGCGCCGGGGCAGGCGGTGCGCGCCGTACCCGGGGCCGGGCTGGACGTGCCGATCTGGCTGCTCGGCTCCAGCCTGTTCAGCGCGCAGCTTGCCGCATCGCTCGGGATGCCGTTCGCTTTTGCCTCGCACTTTGCACCGGACTACCTGATGGCGGCGATCGACATGTATCGTGGCCAGTTCCGGCCCTCCGCCGCGTGGCCGAAGCCCCATGTGATGCTGGGCATCAACGTGTTCGCCGCCGACAGTGACGACGAGGCGCAACGGTTGTTCCTGTCGCTGCAACAGCAGTTCATCAACCTGCGGCGCGGCCAGCCGGGCCCGCTGCGGGCACCGTCCGACTGCGATCCCGCCGACTGGTCGGAGGCCGAACGCGCCGGCGTGGCGCACGCGCTGGCCTGCGCCGTGGTCGGCTCGCCGGAGACGGTCCGCCAGGGTCTGGCCGATTTCATCGCCGACACCGGCGCCGACGAGTTGATGGTCACTGGCCAGATCCACGATCACGCGGCGCGGCTGCGCTCGTTCGAGATTGTTGCCGAGGCGCGCGAGCAACTGGCTGGAACACCGCGACCGTTTGCTTTCTGAGGCCGGACCTAGGGCGAATCGACCTTTAAACGTGGGTGCAAAGGAAGAAGGCCGGATGCAGGGCAAGGCGTGCCGAGGGAAGTGGGGTGATCCCCACGAGCGAGGCACAACGCAGCGCTGCGCCGGCCTTCTTCCTTCCCTTCGGGTTGGCCCGTGGGCCGATGTCTGCTTTGTCGCACGGCTTGCAGAGAGGAAGGCTCTCTGCGGCACCGCGCTTCGTGCAGCCACCCGGCCCACTAACCAACGCATCCCATGTTTGAAGGTCGATTCGCCCTAGGTGCGTGGCGTCGCTGGCAGGCGGCGTTCGGGGCTAAGGCAGGTGAGGGACTGGCGCGGTGGTTTACCGCGCCTTTTGCCCCCCGGGGATGGATGAGCCAACCGGCTCAATCGATGAATTCCAGCACTTCCGAGAAGAAACGGATCACGTGATCCGCGCCCATCTCGTGCACGTCCTGGCCGTAGCCGTAGCTGACCAGCACCGAGGGTGCGCCCGCAGCCTTGGCGGCCAGCACGTCGTTCTTCGAATCGCCCACCATCAGTAACTGCGCGGGCGCCAGGCCCAGCTTGTCCAGCACGTGTTGCAACGGCAGCGGCGATGGCTTTTTCTCCGCCAGCGTGTCGCCGGCGACGATCACGTCGAAGCGCTCGGAAATACCCAGCTCGCGCAACAGCGGCAGGGTGTAGCGCTCCGGCTTGTTGGTCACGATGGCCAGCGGGTATTCCAGCTCGTGCAGCGAATGCAGCGTTTCCTGCACTTCGGGATAGAAACGGGTGGCGATGGTCAGGCCGGCCTTGTAGTGCACGTCGAAACGTTCCATCGCCTGCTGTTGTTGTGGCGTGCCGTGCCAGTTGGCATCGTGCTCGCCGGCCAGCGTCCGCGCGACCAGGCTGGCGGCGCCGTCGCCGACGAAGCCCTGGACGACTTCCTCGGCCAGCGGTGGCAGCCCCAGGTCGGCGCGGGCGGCGTTGGCGGCACGGGCAAGGTCGGCAATCGAATCGACAAGGGTGCCATCGAGGTCGAAGGCAAAGGCGCGGATGGTCATGGTGGGGTTCCGTGGGGCGACAGTCGCCATGATAGCGGATGCGCGCAACAAGGCTTGCGCGGTGTGCAAGTGGGCGGCTTTTTCCGGCAGCATGGGCGCATTGGTCAGGTGTTCTACATCCAGGCATGGAGCAGCAGGCCGATGCTCCAGAGCGCTGCCTGTACGGCGCACAGCACCATGAAGCGCCGGATCAGCCGGCGCGTGCCGTGCCAGCGTTCGGCGAGGGGGCGCACGCCGGATTCGGGCAGCGGCCGGCCGAACAGCTCGGCCAGCGCCTGATCGAATATCGCCGCATCCGCTTCGGGCCGATACAGGGCGCGGAACAGCCGGGCGTCGAGGGCAAGGCGTGCCGCCAGATACTGGGCACCCAGGCCAAGCACCAGCACCACGCTCATTGTGCCGCGCAACGGGCCGGGCGTTGCCGTGCCCAGCAGCCAGCCGGCGTGCAGGGTCAACGCCAGCGTCAGCCAGCCTAGCCGGGCGCAGGTGGCCAGCAGCGCGATCAGCACCTGGCCGGCGGTGGGATGCGCCTGGGCGGCATCGTTCATGCGATATCTCGTGCGGCGATGGCCGGCGTGGCCTGTTCCAGCACGCCGAGGTGGGTGGGATGGAGTACGACGGCGGGATGGCAGGCGCGCAAGTCGCGTACCGCTTGCGTGATGTTGGCGGCGCGGCCGCTGGCCACCAGCCATGCCGCCACCACCGTGGCACTGCGCGATAGCCCGAGCGCGCAATGGACCAGTACCGGACCCTGCGCCTGTCGCATCCGTTCGAGCTGGGCCACTGCCTGCGCCAGTTCGGCCGGGTTGGGCGGCAACAGGTCGAGCAGCGGCACGGCGGCGTATGGCCGACCGGCCACGGCGCGGCTGCGTGACAGTTCGCCGCACACGTCGAGTACGCTGCCGGCCTGGGCCAGCGCGGCGGCGTCGGGGTGGCAGCCGAGCCAGACATCGTCGGTGACGCGCGCCAGCCGTGTCAGGCGGGGCCGATACAGGCGGAACGACAGCCAGGCGGCCAGCCGGTGCGGTGTCAGCAGCAGCCACGCCGCCAGCGTCTGGCACCCATTCGCATCCTTCTGGAATATCGCCGGGCCGGCGTGCAGATAGCCCGCTGCCAGCAACGCCAGCGCCAGCGAAGGCCAGGACAGCAGCCAGTTCCAGCCGCCCCAGAGCAGCGCGGGCAGGCACAGCACCGCCGCGCCACCGGCATAGCAGGCGCCCAGCAGGCGCGCCCGGGCGACGTCGGCGCTCTGCCAGCGCGGCCAGCCATGCGGCACCATCGGCAGGGCATAGGCAATGATCACGCCGACGACCAGCCCGCTGACCACGTCGATGAAGTGATGTTGCCAGGTGGTCAGCACCGATAGCCCGATCAGGAAGAACCAGCCATGCAGCAACGGTCGCCAGCGCGCCGGGGTGTGTGCGGCATAGCGCAGCCACAACAGCCAGAGCAGCGAGATATGCAGCGACGGTGCCTGGTTGTACGGCAGATCGAACGTGGCCAGTGAGTCGAACAGTGCGCCGAATACCCCGTGGGTATCGGGGCGGACAAAGGAGAAGCGCAGCGGAAACAGCAGGAAGCCGGCCACCGACACGGCGGTCGCCGCCGCCAGCCGCAGCGCGTGGGTATCGAGTTCGCGCCGGTCCAGGCACAGGAATAGCGAAGCCGCATACAGCAGGTCGATGCTCCAGTACGGCACGATGGTCCACGGCCAGAACGGGATATGCCGCTCCCAGCCGTAGACCAGGCTGGATACCTGCGGCAATTGCGCGGTGTACCAGTTGGCAAAGCCATAGGCGCCGAAAAAGAACGGCCCGAGGAACAGCAGCCACAACAACGCACGCCGCCACTGCCGGGCAGCGGCCGATGCCGCAAGCGGCGGGGTTTGCATCAACGGATCAGCAGACATGGATCGGATATGTCCCGGCAAAGCGCATCCTCTTCGCGATGGTAAGAGCGGAGTCAGTGGAATCGATCAGGAAGCCCCATTGCATGCACAGCACCGTTTTACCTCCGCCTTCGCCATGGCCTGTTCTGGATGGCTCATGTATCAGCCATGGGCTCATTCCGAACCCCCGAGCAAAGCGAGGCTCCCTCGCGGCGGCGAGGGCGGGGGGAGTGGGATGAAACAAGCAGCGCCGGAGCCGGCATTCCACGGATGCCGAGCACCCGGCTTTGCCGGGGGCTTGCTCCAGATGGCCTACCGGCAATGGTTGCTCATCCTTGCCGGCGCGCGCGGGGGGAGTGGGATGAAACAAGGAGCGCCGGAGCCGGCATTCCACGGATGCCGAGCACCCGGCTTTGCCGGGGGCTTGCTCCAGATGGCCTACCGGCAATGGTTGCCCATCCTTGCCGGCGCGTGCGGGGGGAGTGGGATGAAACAAGGAGCGCCGGTGCCGGCATTCCAAGGATGCCGAGCACCCGGCTTTGCCGGGGGCTTGCTCCAAGTGGCTTGTCATGTGTGGGTATTCAGGCACTAGGCGCGCTGCGCCAGCGCCACGCTGAAAATCCCCCACTGGTCGATACGCTGGGCCAGCTTGCGAAAGCCGGCGGCCTCCACCAGTGCATCCATCTCGGCCTGCGTGCGGCGGCGCATGATCCAGGGCTTGCCGTCGCGGTGGCTGGTCAGCGCGCGGGCGATCATTTCCAGTTGCGGGTGCCACGGCTGGTTGGTGTAGACCAGGTAACCGCCCGGTGGCACGGCGTCGGCCAGGCCCTTGAGCGAGGCCAGGATCGGCGGATTGTCGGGGAACAGCTCATACAGGCCGGAAACGATGGCCAGCGTGGGGCGCGGCGCCAGCGTGGACAGGCTGGCGCGATCGAACGCATCGCCCTGAACGAAGCTGACCTTGTGCCCCAGCCCGCGCTCGGCGATCAGCCGGCCACCGGCTTCGACGTTGATCGGGCTGTAGTCGCGCAGCAGGATCTGCTCTGCATCGGGCACTTTCGCCAGCGCATCCAGTACGTAGCGGCCGTGCCCGGCGGCGATGTCCACCACGCGGATCGATTCGCCGCTTTCCTTCAGCCGCGCGGCGGCGTCCTGGATCAGTTGCTCCAGGTGCTGCTTGCGCACGCGGATGCCGCGCCAGCCGATGCTGTCCAGGTAGATACGGTCCGCCAGCCGGCCCAGCGGTGTGTGGCCCTGCACCTGGTTGCGATACACATAATCCAGCGTGCTGCCGGAATCGAAGCCGGTTTCCAGCCCCAGTTTGATGCCATGCGACAGGCTGCCCAGCGAGCGCATGTTGAGCCGGGTCAGGCCGTAGTAGATCGCCTTGGGCGACAGCGGCGGCAAGGTCTGTTGCAGCGTGCGGTATTCGTGCGCGGTATAGCCGTGGCGGTCGGCGATTGCGTAGTCCGGTTGCGGCGCGGGGGTGGCGTAGAGCCGGTCCAGGAAGCCACGGATCAGATCGAACGCTTGCTTGCGGTCCAGTTCGCCCAGCGTGTCATGGTAGAAGCCTTCCAGTACGTGCTTTTCCTTGACTGCGCTGCCCAGGCGGTCGAAGAACGCGTGCTGCGGCGCGTGGTGTACCACCCAGTCGGCGCCGGAGATGAGCAGTTGCGTCGGTACGGTGATCGCGCCCGCGTCGGCCACCACGCGCTCGGCGGCTTCGTACAGCGCCAGCAGGATGTGCGATGCGATGGGCCGCGTAATCAGCGGATCGCTGTCGTAGGAGGCGATGCGTTCCGGGTCGTGCGTGAGGAATTTCGCCTTGACGTAGCTGTTGACGAAGAACCGGCCGCGCAGCTTTTCCAGCGCCCTCAGGCCGGGGCGCGCCAGCGGCACGTACAGCTTGACCTGGAACGCCGGCGACGCCAGCACCATGCCGCGTATCTTCGGCGCGTAATCGTGCACCCAGGCGGAAACCAGCACCGCGCCCACGCTCTGCGCGATCACCGTGATCTGGTCGATGGGGACGCCGGATACCTCGGACGCATGGCGCACGAAGTCGTCCACATCGCGTACCGATGCCGCCAGGCTGGGGCTGAAGCCACGTTCGCCCGGCGAGCGGCCATGGCCGCGGGCATCCCAGGCGAACATCGGCACCCCTGGCAGTTCCAGTTCGTCCACCACGTGCTGCAAGCGACCGGAATGCTCGTGGCCCCGGTGGAACAGCACGATGGCGCGGCTGGGCACCGTGCCAGGTGTGGCCGGCCAGTGGCGATAGAACAGGGTCTGCTGGTCGAAGGTCTGGAACTGACGTTCTTCGGCTTGGCGCATGGATCGACTCCTTGGCGTGGATTTCACGCAGCATCAAATCGCCGGCGCATCGTGCCGGCAAGGGGGCACATCACTTGCCATGCGCCGCATTGTGGCGCACGGGTGCGGCTGGCTATGGGGTGGGATCGTCGTCGGCAAGCCCGGCCGCTTTCTTTTGCAGCACCGCAAAACGGCGCTGCACGCCGGCCTTGAACGCGGCCTTGTCTTCCTGCCACGGCAAGGGCCGGTCGATATGGACATCGACGAAAAACGGCACCGGTATCCGCGCGCCCTTGCCCATGGACCGGCCCAGGCCATGCATGTAGACCGGCACGATCGGCACCTCGGGAAAGCGGCGGCCCAGGAACCACAGTCCGGATTTGACCTCGGACAGCCGCTCCGGCTCGCCACGCGTGCCTTCGGGAAACAGCACCAGAATCCGCCCGGCGGCCAGCGCGTCGTAGCAACCGGCGAGCGGGTCCACACTCTTGCTGGCACCGCCGCGAATCACCGGGATGATGCCGACCACGCGGGTGGCGAACCACGCCATGGCTCGGTTGCGCAGGAAGTAATCCGCCGCCGCGGCCGGACGCACGTTCAGTACCTGCGACAACGGGAACAGGGTGTACAGCGTGAGGATGTCCAGATGGCTGTTGTGGTTGGCCACGACGATGGCCGGCCCGCGCAACGGCAACCGCTCGCGATGACGGATCGCCAGCCCCAGCCACACCAGCGTCACCGGCCACGCAACGCCAACCACGAAGGCCAGCCGCAACAGCGCGTGCCACAGACGCAACAAAGGTGAAGGCCGGTCAGCCATGCGTGCTTCCCGACAAGCCCCACAGCCAGCAACCCGGCAGGCTGGAAGCTTGTTTTCCTTGCCCGATCCACAACAGCCTGCGCGGCGAACCGTTGTTGCGAGCAAAGCGAGGCTCCCTCGCGGCGGCGAGGGCGGGGGGAGTGGGATGAATCAGGGAGCGCCGGTGCCGGCATTCCACGGATGCTGGACACCCGGTTTTGCCGGGGGCCTGCTTCCACTTATCCGTCTGCAACGCGCGCATATAAACCCGGCACTCAATAGTAGAGGTAACGCAGGTAATGGAAGAACAGCGGCGCGGTATAGGTCAGCGAATCCAGCCGGTCCAGGATGCCGCCGTGACCGGGCAGCAGATCGCCACTGTCCTTGACGCCCAGGTCGCGCTTGACGGCGGACATCACCACGTCGCCGACAAAGCCGGTCACGCCGATCAACAGCCCGGCCAGTGCCGCGTGCGCCGGGTTCATTGGCGTCAGCACCGGCCCCAGCAACCAGCCGAGCAGCGTGGTGGTGGCTACGCCGCCGAGAAAGCCGGCCACCGTCTTGTTTGGGCTGACCTTGGGAATCACCTTGACCCGGCCCAGGCTCTTGCCCCACAGGTACTGCGCCACGTCGTTGAACTGGGTGAGCACCACCAGGAACAACACCAGCAGCGCGCCGTCGCCCTTCATGCTGCCGGTGACGTCACTGGGCAATACCAGCAGATAGGCCATGTGCGACAGGCTGAACACCGTGGTCATCAGGCCCCAGTGCAGCGTGGACGCGGCGCGCAGGAAGCCCTGCGTATCGCCCACCAGCACCATGCGCATCGGCAGGAACAGGAAGGCGTAGACCGGGATGAAGATGATGAACATGCCGTACCAGCCATCCCAGATCCAGTAGTACTGGATGGGAATCGCCAGGTAGGCCCACAGCAGCGGCAGGTGATCGGCGCGGCGTGTCGGCACCAGGGTGAGGTATTCCTTGAACGCCAGGAAGCTGACGAAACCGAGCACCAGCAGCGATACGGTGTGATTGAACGAGATCGCCAGGACGAACACTGCGACGATCCACCACCAGGTGCGTACACGCTGGCGCAGCTCCAGCCAGTCTTTCTGTGGAAAGCGCCAGCCCAGAAGCGCTACGCTGGCGCTGGCGAAGAGCAGCACCAACAGGATGACCGACAACGCATAGAACAGCGTGTCGGTGATGGGGAAGGGGTTCATCGCGATTCCTTCAGTGCGCGGCGGACGCGATTGAGGCAGGTCAGGGCGGAGAGCGCGGCCAGCACCCAGAACAGCCAGGCGCTCCAGGCCAGCGCGGGTGCGTACAGGCCGACCGCCAGGGCATAGGCGCCGAGTACGAACGCGCGGTCGCTCTTGCCCAGCGGGCCGTCGTAGCGACGACCGGCGCCGATGGCCTGGGTGGTGACGCCGACGAACTCGGTGAGGTTGGCCAGCAGCACCATCACCACCACCGCCATCGGGTCGGCGCCGGGCAGCAGCGCGAACGGCAGGTAGAGCGCGGCGTCGGATACGACGTCGCCCACCTCGTTCAGCACGGCGCCCAGGCGCGATTGCTGGTTGAATTCACGGGCGAGCAGGCCGTCGATGGCGTTGAGCGCCATGCGGATGAACAGGAACGGGGGCAGCAGCAGGAACAGCAGGGGGCTGGGATGCAACACCAGGGCCAGCCCCAGCGCCAGCGAGAGCAGCAATGCCAGCAAGGTCACCTGATTGGCGGTCAAGCCCGCATGGGCCAGCCCGCGCAGCACGGGGCGCAATAGCGCCTGGAAGCGGGGCTTGAGATCGTAGAGCGTCATGATGGCGGGACTGTTATTGGTTTTGTTGTCGGAGGAAGTATGCGGATGGTGTGACCAATCGTGCTTTGGTGCAAGTTTTTATTTGAATTTAGTAAGCTTCAAAACAAAAAGCCGGCCACGAAGGCCGGCTTTCGCTATGCGCGTGGCGCTCAGATCGCCTTGGCGATCTCCTCGCGCATCTGGTCGATGATGACCTTGTAGTCCGGGTGGCCAAAGATGGCCGAGCCGGCGACAAAGGTATCGACCCCGGCGGCGGCGATCTCGCCGATGTTCTCCACCTTCACGCCACCGTCGATTTCCAGGTGGATGTGGCGGCCGGTCCTTTCCTTGTAGGCGTCCAGCCGGGCGCGGCAGGCGCGGGCCTTGTCCAGCATCGCGGGGATGAACGATTGACCGCCGAAGCCGGGGTTCACCGACATCAGCAGCACCATGTCCACCTTGTCCAGCACGTAGTCCAGGTAATCGAGCGGCGTGGCCGGGTTGAAGACCAGCCCGGCCTGGCAGCCGTGATCGCGGATCAGGCCCAGTGTGCGGTCCACATGCTCGGAGGCTTCGGGGTGGAAGGTGATGATGCTGGCGCCGGCCTTGGCGAAATCGGGGGCGATACGGTCCACCGGCTTCACCATCAGGTGCACGTCGATGGGTACGGTGGCGTAGGGCTTGATCGCCTCGCAGACCAGCGGGCCGATGGTCAGGTTGGGCACGTAATGGTTGTCCATCACGTCGAAGTGGATCAGGTCGGCGCCCGCGGCGATCACGTTTTTCACTTCGTCGCCCAGGCGGGCGAAGTCGGCGGAGAGGATGCTGGGGGCGATGCGATGGCTATGCATGGGCGTTCCCGAAGGTTGGCGATCCCTGGATTGTAGCCGCTGTGGCCGGGCGGTTGCGGGCACCGCCTGTTAAGATTGCGCAGACTCAAACACCGGAGGCGCTGGCGATGGCAGGCGAGGACGAAGAACTGGAAAAGTATCGCGTGGCGGTGGACCCGCGTGCGATGTATATGGCCGAGCAATCGGACGAAGAGGGCGACCGCTACGTTTTCGCCTATCACATCACCATCACCAATGTCGGCAGTGCTACGGTGCAACTAGTCTCGCGCCACTGGGTGATCCGCGACATGCACGACAAGGTGCAGGAAGTGCGCGGCCTGGGCGTGATCGGCGAGCAGCCGGTGCTGGAGCCGGGCCAGTCGTTCGAATACATGAGCGGCGCCACCCTCGAAACGCCGGTGGGCATCATGCGCGGCAGCTACCAGATGCGCGCGGTGGATGGCACCGAGTTCGAAACCGATATCCCCGAGTTTGTCCTTTCCATTCCGCGCACGCTGCACTGAGCGCATCCCCGTGATGTATCCAGGGTGACCGTTGCACGCGATGCGACGGCTTGCAATGTGCGCATCGCGACCACATCTTAGGGCGTGTCGTCACTTGTATCGCGACAGCGTTCGGCGCAGTTCGGGATGCCGCGCCAGGAGCTGGACGCGCGGCGGTATGAATACCGCAAGCGGCCTGCGACGCTGCGCGGCGCCTGAAATGCACCGAACCCGCAGGGCTGGGCCGAAAAAACACCCTCCACTGCGTTGCGCTCCTTGCTAACTAATAACTGGTTATTGGTTGCGTCGCGCGCCTGATGGCGGGTGCTTTTTCGGCCCCGCGCTGCCGCGATACAGGTGACGACACGCCCTGGGCAGCCTGTTCGAACGCTCTCGCGAGCCGCACCTGGACAGGCGCCCCTCCCGATTCCCCCGACGGACCCCACTCATGGCCGAAGCCCCCGCCCGCCGCAACGACTGGAACACGCTGCGCACGCTGTTTCCCTATCTGTGGCGTTACAAGAACCGTGTCCTGCTGGCGCTGTCGCTGCTGATCGCGGCCAAGTTCGCCAATGTGGCGGTGCCGCTGGTGCTCAAGGATATCGTCGATGCCCTGGACGGCAGCAAGGGCGCGCTGGTGCTGCCGCTGGCGCTGGTGCTGGCCTACGGCGCGTTGCGCATGTTCTCGTCGGTGTTCGGCGAATTGCGCGATGCGGTATTTGCCAAGGTATCGCAGGGGGCGATCCGCAAGGTGGCGCTGGAGGTCTTCGAGCACCTGCACGCGCTCAGCCTGCGCTTCCACCTGGAGCGACAGACCGGGGGCATGAGCCGCGACATCGACCGTGGCACCAAGGGCATTTCCTTCCTGTTGAACTTCATGCTGTTCAACATCCTGCCGACGCTGGTGGAAATCGTGCTGGTGGCGGTGATCCTGCTGCAACGCTACGACTGGTACTTCGCCGCGATCACCTTCGGCACCATCGTGATCTACATCGGCTTCACGCTGGGTGTGACCGAATGGCGCATGGCGTTCCGGCGGGAAATGAACGACATGGATTCCAAGGCCAATACCAAGGCCATCGACAGCCTGCTCAACTACGAGACGGTGAAGTATTTCGGCAACGAGCGCTGGGAATCCGAGCGTTTCGACGCCAGCATGGCGCAATACGAGGCGGCGGCGGTGAAGAACCAGGTATCGCTGTCGCTGCTGAACGCGGGGCAGGCGGTGATCATCGCCGCCGGGGTGACGGCGCTGGTCTGGCTGGCGGCCCATCAGGTGGTGACCGGGCGGATGACGCTGGGCGATCTGGTGCTGGTGAACGCGTTCCTGCTGCAACTGTATGCGCCGCTCAACTTCCTGGGTTTCGTCTACCGCGAGATCAAGCATTCGCTGGCCGACATGGAGCGCATGTTCACGTTGCTGCACCAGCATGCCGAAGTTCGCGACGAACCGGGCGCGCAGGCGCTGCATGCCGCCGAGGCGCAGGTAGCGTTCGAGCACGTCGATTTCGGCTATGACCGCAACCGCCAGATCCTGCACGACGTGAGCTTCACCATTCCGGCCGGGCGTACGCTGGCGGTGGTGGGGGCGAGCGGCGCGGGCAAATCGACGCTGTCGCGGCTGATGTTCCGCTTCTACGACGCGTGGAGCGGCCGCATCACCATCAATGGGCAGGATCTGCGGCAGGTGACGCAGGAGTCGCTGCGCGCCCATATCGGCATCGTGCCGCAGGATACGGTGCTGTTCAACGACACCATCTATTACAACATCGCCTACGGCCAGCCGGGCGCCACACGCGAGGAGGTGATCGAGGCGGCCAGGTCGGCGCATATCTACGACTTCGTGATGCGCCTGCCCGATGGTTTCGATACCACGGTCGGCGAGCGTGGGCTGAAGTTGTCCGGCGGTGAGAAGCAGCGGGTGGCGATTGCGCGCACCATCCTGAAGAACCCGCCGATCCTGATCTTCGACGAGGCCACCAGCGCGCTCGACTCCCGCACCGAAAAGGCCATCCAGGCCGAGCTGCGGGAAATCTCGGCCAACCGCACCACGCTGGTCATCGCGCACCGGTTGTCCACGGTGGCCGATGCCGACGAGATCATCGTGCTGGATGGCGGGCGCGTGGTGGAGCGCGGCACGCATCGCGCGTTGCTGGCCGCCGAGGGTGCCTATGCGCGATTGTGGGCGCTGCAATTGCACGAACAGCGCGATGACGATGCGTCGCCGTTGCCGGATTTGCCCACCTGACAGCCATCGGGCGGCACCGTTTCCAGGGGCGCCGCCTGGCGCCGACAACCGCGCGGAATCGCTTGAAGCAAGGGTTTTGCGCAGCGGCTATAACGGCAGACAGCACCGTGGAATTACGGTAGATTCGCAAAGTCATTCATCCATCCAAGGAGTAACGGGGCCACCCTTGTCCCCGCATATGAGTCAACCTCGATCTTGCCGCTATGACGCGCAACCCGGGCGTCAGCCCGCCTCCGCCCGCGATCACGCGGCCATTCCGTCCGTGATCCCCTGCCCGATAGCGACCTGGTTCCTCCCGCTACGCGGCGCTCGCCCAACCCATGGGGAGTCGTCGTGGAAATCCTGATTCTTCTTGGCCTGATCCTGCTCAATGGCGTGTTCGCCATGTCCGAGATCGCGCTGGTCACCGCCCGCCGCGCCCGTCTGGCCAAGCTGGCGGAAAACGGCGACGTGTCGGCCGCCGCCGCCATCAAACTGGGCGAAGACCCCACCCGTTTCCTTTCCACCATCCAGATCGGCATCACCTCCATCGGCGTGCTGTCCGGGATCATGGGCGAGGCCGCGCTGGCCCAGCCCTTTGCTGTCTGGCTGGAATCGCTGGGCGTATCCGCCCGGATCAGCGAAACCGGCGCCACGGTGATCGTGGTGGCGGTGGTGACGTATTTCTCCATCGTACTGGGCGAACTGGTGCCCAAGCGCGTCGGCCAGATCAACCCGGAGGCGATCGCGCGGCTGGTGTCGCGGCCGATGGAAGGGCTAGCGTTCCTGGCCCGGCCGTTCGTGATCCTGCTGACGTTCTCCACCAAAACCGTCCTGCGCGCGCTCGGTGTGAAGAACACGGGTGGCCCGTCGGTGACCGAGGACGAAATCCACGCCATGCTGGAGGAAGGCTCCGAAGCCGGTGTGATCGAACAGAACGAACACGCGCTGTTGCGCAACGTGTTCCGCCTGGACGACCGTCAGATCGCCTCGCTGATGATCCCGCGCTCCGACATGGTCTACCTCGACCTGGAGGACGATCCGTCGATCAACCTGGCCAAGGTGGCCGAGGCCGATTACACCCGCTTCCCTGTCTGCCGGGGCGGGCTGAGCAATGTGCTGGGGATCGTCAGCGCCAAGGATCTGCTGCAACAGACGCTGGGCGGCAAGCCGTTCGACCTGACCGTGATGCCGCTGCGCCCGGCGGTGTTCGTGCCGGAAACGCTGACCGGCATGGAGCTGCTGGAGCAGATTCGCGCGTCGGGCGTGGAAATGATCTTCGTCGTCGACGAATACGGTGAGGTGCAGGGCCTGGTGACCTTGCAGGACGTACTGGAAGTGATCACCGGCGAATTCATGCCGCACGACACCGAGAACGCCTGGGCGGTGGAACGCGAGGATGGCTCATGGCTGCTCGACGGCCTGATCCCCATTCCCGAGCTGAAGGACAAGCTGGAACTCGATACCGTGCCCGAGGAAGACAAGGGTCGCTATCACACGCTGTCCGGGATGATGATGCTGCTGCTCGGCCGGCTGCCGCATACCGCGGATATCGCCACCTGGGAAAACTGGCGCCTGGAAGTGGTCGACATGGATGGCAAGCGCATCGACAAGGTGCTCGCCAGCCGCATCGTGCTCGCCACCGATGAACCACCCGCGGGCGAGTCGGTCACAGGCTCCTAGGGTGTAGGTGACAACACACCCTGGGACGGCTTGATATCCAGCCCCGGGGCGGTGGCGATTCCGCTTCCGCCCCGGGGTGAGCCACCTTGACGGCCCCCCTTGAATTCATGCCGTGTATCCATACATCCATCCAGACGCGGGCAATCGCGTGCACCTTCGATAAAGACGAGAGAGGATCATGAAACGAGTCGTTCTGTTCATTGCCACCAACCTTGCGGTGATGCTGGTGCTCAGCATCGTGGCCAGCCTGCTGGGGGTGAACCGCTATCTCACCGCCAATGGCCTGAACCTGGGCGCGCTGCTGGTGCTGGCCGGCATTTTCGGCTTCGGCGGTGCCTTCATCTCGCTGTTCATGTCCAAGATGATGGCCAAGTGGAGCACCGGCGCGCAGGTGATCAAAACCCCTGGCAACCCCACTGAGCGCTGGCTGGTCGATACCGTGGCCAAACTGGCGCAACGCGCTCAGATCGCGATGCCCGAAGTGGCCATCTACGACGGCGCGCCCAATGCCTTCGCCACCGGCCCCAGCAAGAACAACTCGCTGGTCGCCGTTTCCACCGGCCTGTTGCAGACCATGAACAAGGAGGAAGTGGAGGCGGTGCTGGCGCACGAGGTGGCGCACGTCGCCAATGGTGACATGGTTACGCTGACGCTGATCCAGGGCGTGGTGAACACCTTCGTGTTCTTCCTGGCGCGCGTGGTCGGCTACTTCGTCGATTCCTTTCTCAAGCGCAACGACGACAACGCGCAACCGGGGCAGGGCATTGGTTTCTTCCTGACCGTGATCGTCTGTGAAATCGTGTTCGGTATCCTGGCCAGCGTCATCGTCGCGTTCTTTTCGCGCCATCGCGAATACCGGGCCGACGAGGGCGCCGCGCGTTACCTGAACACGCCGCAGCCGATGATCAACGCGCTGCGCCGTCTGGGCGGCCTGGAGGCGGGTGCATTGCCGTCCAATATGGCTGCTTCGGGCATTGCCGGTGGCGCGCATGGCCTGATGGCCCTGTTCGCCAGCCACCCCAGCATCAAACAGCGCATCGAAGCGCTGCAGACTGGCGCACGCTGAGCGACGCCGACCCCGACAAAAAGCCCCGGCATGGCCGGGGCTTTTTGTCGGGGTGACTCAGCGACGATCGATGTAACGATGGTTCACCCGATCCCAGGAGGCCTGCGCCGCGCTGCGCGCCCGCTCCCAGTCCAGCGACGAACCGCCGCGATTGCGCTCGTAGTCCACCCGCAGCACCGGCTCCGCTTCGTCGAACTCCTGATTCAGCAGCCGGGCACGGCCTTCATAGCCGGTGCGATAGGCGCCTTCGTAATCCTGGTACTGGCGGCCGGCCTCGTAGTACGACTGATTGGCGTAGTTTTCGCGCCAGTAGGCGTCTTCCTCGGTCGGGTTGTATTCCTCGGCCAGCGCCTTGCCGGCCAGGCCACCCAGGACGGCGCCGATGGCGGCACCGGCCACGGTACCCACCGGCCCCGCCGCCGTGCCGAGCGCCGCGCCCGTGGCCACGGCAGCGCCGATACCCGCCGCGCCGCCCAGTACCGCGCCGGTACCGGTGCCTGCCGGATGGAATTCCTTTTCCCCGGTGATGGGGTCGCGGTTTTCGGATGTGATTTCGCGTTCGTCGGACATGTGCATTCCTCCTGGCGTTATGCCATCGCGGGCAATGGCCGCGATTTCCAGGGTTCATGCTAACCAGTGGCTGGACGCCGATATGTAGGCGGAATGGCCATCCGCGCGCAGGAAGGTGGTGGTTTCTTCGCGTGCTATTTCAGACAGTGCTCATCACCGGTGTTGATCTTCTCCTGCAAGGCTTTCAGGGCACGGTAGTCGGTGCGTTTCACGCCCTGGCCCAGCTTGCCCAGGTTGGCGTCATTCCATGCCTCGAAATCGGACAGCCGCAGCGTCAGGTCGGCAATTGCCGCGCGGGCCGAGGCGCTGTCCCGGGCTGGATGGATCGCCAGGTGGCTGATGCCCGCCGGCAGTTGCGCGAACAATCCGTCGTAACCGGCATACCGCTTGCCTTCGTGCCGCTGTGCCGGCTTGTACTGCATGAAGAAAGCGTCCGGAGTGAGCGCGCCGCCGCCCTGGAGTTCGCGGGCCGCCGCCATCTGCTTGTCCAGGGGCATGAAGTTGCCCTGCATCACCACGGGAATGCCGGTCTCGGCGGGCAGGCCGACATAGAGCCAGAGCAGTTCGGGGCTTGCCCCCCAGAACACCATGTGCGCATCGAGATGGGTGATGGTCAGCCCCGCGGCGCGGGCCCGGGCGATCTGGGCCAGCAGTTCCTTCTTCGCCTCTTCGGGCTTGGCATGGCGCGCCACTTCCTGCGTGGTCGCCCATAGCCGGCCTTGCGGGTTGTAAAGCGACGGCACTTCGGATTGCGGCAGCACCGCGCCCCAGGGCTGTGCCGCCTGCCATTCGTTGGTCAGCGTCAGGTGCACGCCGACCGGCAGCTTGCGTGCCACGGCCATCTGCGCCGCTTGCTTGAAATTGGGGGTGGGCGGCATCAGCGACAGCGACTGGATCTTCTTGCCGTCGATCAGCGCGAAGGCGGCGCGGTCCAGGTCGGGATGCATGCCGACATCATCGGCGTTGACCACCAGCACCTTGTCGTCGGGCTTGAAGCCCAGGCAGATGCTCAGATCGCTGGCGACGACGGATGAGGCCAGCAGCGCGGTTGCGACGGCCAGCATTCGAAGCGGTGTGCGGGCGGGCTTCATTTGGCTTTCTTCCATTTGCCGGAGGTCCTGGCGGGTTTCTTCGGCGCGGGCGGCGGGGCCAGATCGACGCCGTTTTCATAGGCGCCACGGATCGCCGAGGCCAGTTCGAACACGGCGGTCGCATAGTGCTTGCTGCGGTTGTAGCGGGTGACGACGTAGAAGTTGGTCAGGCCCAGGTAATAGCGTTCCACGCCCGGCTCGGTTTCCAGCGTGAACAGCACGGCAGGTTGCGCGGTGTCGAGTTCCTCCAGCGGCATGGCGCCGCGCTGCATCAGCTCCGCCACGCTGTGGGTGAGATCGAACGGTTTTTCCATCACCTCGGCCAGCGTGTTGTCCTCGCGCACGTTCACCGGCTGGTAGCTGTCGCCATGCCGCTGCCAGCCGTGCAGTTCCAGGTAGTGCGCCACGCTGGCGATCACGTCTTCGGGTGTACCCCAGATGTCGCGATGGTGGTCGCCGTTCCAGTCCACCGCATAGGCACGGAAACTGGAAGGCATGAATTGCGGCCAGCCCATTGCGCCGGCATAGGACCCCATGAAGCTGAGCGGGTCGCTTTCCTCCTCGCGTGCCAGCAGCAGGAACTCGGTGAGTTCCTTGCGGAAGAAGTCGGCGCGACGCGGGTAGTCGAACGCCATGGTGGTCAGCACGTCCAGGACCCGGTAGTTGCCGGTGAGGCGGCCGTAGTTGGTCTCCACGCCGACGATGGCGGTGATCAGCTCCGCCGGCACGCCATAGCGCTGTTGCACGGCATCCAGGATTTCGGGGTAGCGCCGCATGAAGCGCGCGCCGCCGACGATGCGGGAATCGGAAAGAAAACCCTCGCGGAACTGGTACCACGGCCGGCTGGTGCCGGGACGGTCGAAGATCGGCAGGATCGCCGGCTGCGGCGTCACACGCAGGAACAATGCATCCAGTGCGGCGCGATCCATGTTCTGCTCGACGGCCACCGTATCCAGGTACTGGCGCACGTCGTCGCGCTGGAGCAGCGCTTCATCGGCATGGGCGGCGGGGGCGAGCAGGGCGAGGCAGAGCAGGAGCGGGCGGATCGAAGGCATGCGGAGTCCGGTTGGGCGCGGGCGAACCCGCGTGGGATGAAAAGGCTGTTGGAACGGGATTCGGCGATTTGATTCAATGGGTGCGGTCAGGCACGTCCATCCGGAGGTGGGTGAGGTTAAGCATCGACGTCGCAGGCGGCCGCTAGGACGACAGCGCGTTGGACAACAGACGCGCCGTGACATCGACGATGGGAATGACGCGTTCGTAAGCCATGCGGGTGGGGCCGATCACGCCCAGGGTGCCGACCACCTGGCCGTCCAGGTGATAGGGCGCGGTGATGACCGAGCATTCGTCCAGCGGTGCCAGGCCGGATTCGCCGCCGATGAAGATCTGCACGCCTTCGGCGGCGCAGCCGCTTTCCAGCAGTTGCAGCAGCGAGGCCTTGCGTTCGAACAGCTCGAACAGTTGCTTCAGGCGCCCCATGTTGGCGGCCAGTTCGGCGCTCCCCAACAGATGGTGTTCACCGGAAATCAGCACACCGGCGCCTTCGTCGCCGGGCGACTGGGCCAGCGCGGCATTCAGCAACCCGACCAGCTCGCCGCGCAACTGGTGGATTTCGGCTTCCACGATGCCGCGCAGCGAGCCGAGCGTGCGGCCGGCGCAATGCGCATTCAGGAAGTTGGACGCCTCCAGCAACTGGCCGGCGTCCAGGTCGGTATCGATATGGAGGATGCGGTTCTGCACATCGCCGTCGGTGGTGACCAGGATCAGCAGCACGCGCTTGTCCGACAGCTTGAGGAACTCCACCTGCTTGAGACGCACGTCCTGCCGCTTGGGCGACAGCACCACGCCGGCGAAGTTGGTCAGTTGCGACAGTAGTTGCGACGCCGACATCACCGCGCGCTGCGGGTTGTCGGACAGCATGCTGCCGGGGTGCGCGCGCAGGATGTCGTCGGTGGACAGGCGTTCCAGCGGGTTGACCGACAGATAGCTGTCCACGAAGAACCGGTAGCCGCGCGCGGTGGGAATCCGCCCGGCCGACGTATGCGGGCTGGCGACAAAACCCAGCTCTTCCAGATCCGCCATGACATTGCGGATGGTGGCTGAACTGACGTCCAGCCCGGAGTAGTGGGTCAATGCCTTGGAGCCGACAGGCTGGCCGTCGGCGATATAACGCTCGACCAGTGTTCGAAGCAGGATTTGCGCGCGTTCGCTTAACATGGGCCGATTGTAGCGTGCGTGCCGCGTCGTGCGCACCCCGCGCGGCGTATGGTTAAATGCGAATCGAAGCGCGACCGATGGTTGCGCGCCGCCTTTCGGAAAGCCCATGCCCAGCCTGTTCAAGACCATTGCCCTGGTCCCGCGCCATAACACCCCAGCCATCGGCGAGCCCATCAGGCGCCTGGCGAAGATGCTGGTCGACGAAGGCGTGCGCGTGATGATCGAGACCGAGTCGGCAAAAGAGCACGGCCTGGACGGCTTCGACCTGGTGGATCGCGAGGACATCGGCAAGGTGGCCGATCTTGCCATCGTGCTGGGGGGCGATGGCACCATGCTGGGCGTCGCGCGCCTGCTGGCGCCCTATCGCACGCCGCTGATCGGCGTGAACCAGGGCAAGCTGGGCTTTCTCACCGACCTGCCGCTGGGCGAAATGGAGCGGATGGTGCGCGAGATGCTGGGCGGCGCGTTCGAGCCCGAGGAGCGCATCCTGCTGGAGACCTCCGTCTGGCGCGATAACGTCGAGATCGCGCAGGCGCTGGCGTTCAACGACGTGGTGTTCAGCCGGGGCTCCACCGGCGCGATGGTGGAGTTCGAAGTGTTCATCGACCGCAAGTTTGTCTACAGCCAGCGCTCGGATGGCCTGATCGTCTCCACGCCGACCGGATCCACCGCGTATTCGCTGGCATCGGGCGGCCCGATCATGCATCCCAGCCTGCCGGCGCTGGCGCTGGTGCCGATCTGCCCGCAGTCGCTGTCCAACCGCCCCATCGTGATCAACGATACCTGTGAGATCGAGTTCTTCCTCACTCGTGGTCACGACGCGCGCGTCTATTTCGACAACCAGTCCGACTGCGAACTGCGCGAGCAGGACCGGGTGCTGATCCGCCGCTACCGCAACACGCTGCGTATCCTGCATCCCACCGGTTACGACTATTACGACACCCTGCGCCTCAAGCTGCACTGGGGCGCGCGCCTGCATTGAGCGCCCACGCCGATCCATTCGACGGGACCAGAATCCACCCATGCTCAGCACCCTACGCCTCAAGAACTTCGTCATCGTGGACGAGCTTGCCCTGGCCTTTGGCGACGGCCTGTCGGTGCTTACCGGCGAAACCGGCGCGGGTAAATCCATCGTGCTCGACGCGCTGGGCCTGCTGCTGGGCGATCGCGCCGACGCCGCGATGTTGCGCCACGGCACCGATCGTGCCGAACTGGCCGCCGAGTTCGACCTGAGCGCGGTGCCCGCCGCGTGCGAGTGGCTGGTGGAAAACGAACTGCAAGGCGACGATGCCGAGGCGCTGATCCTGCGTCGCACGCTGGATGCCGCCGGCAAGAGCAAGGCGTTCATCAATGGCGCGCCCGCCACGCTGGCGCAACTGAAGGCGCTGGGCGAAACGCTGGTGGATATCCACGGTCAGCACGCCCATCAGCAGTTGCTGCGGCCGGAAACCCAACGTGCGTTGCTCGACGATTACGCTGGCGCCGCCGAACTGGCGGGGCAGGTGGCGCTGGCCTGGCGCGGCTGGCGTGCCGCCGCCGCGGAGCTGGACGACGCGGAACGCAATGCCGCCGCCTATGCCGCCGAGGCCGAACGGTTGCAATGGCAGGTGGATGAGGTTGCGGCCTTGTCGTTTGCCGCCGAGGAATGGCCGACCCTCTCTGCCGAGCATGCGCGGTTGCACCACGCCGCCGGGCTGATCGACGGCGTGCAACGCGCGCTGCTGGCGTTGTCCGAAGGCGACGACAACCTCCAGGGATGGTTGTCTGGCGTGATCAGCCGCGTGGGTGAACTGATCGATTACGACGCGGCACTGGGCGAGGTCGGCGAATTGCTCGGCGCGGCGGAGGCCAGCCTGTCCGAAGCGGTGCACGCGCTGCAACGTTATGCCGACCGGCTGGAACTGGACCCGGCGCGGCTGGCCGAGGTCGAGGCGCGGATGGACGCCATCTGGCGTACCGCGCGCAAGTACCGGGTGGAGCCGGAACGGCTGCCGCAACTCTTGGGCGACTGGCAGGAGCGGCTGGAATCCATCGCCGGTGGCGGCGGCCTGGCTGCGTTGCGCCAGCGCGTGGCGACGGCGGAAGGGTTGTACCGGACGGCTGCCGAGGCGCTGTCCGCCCGACGTGGTGCGCACGCCGCCAGGCTGGCTGATGCCGTGACGCAGGAGATGCGGCCGCTGGCGCTGGCGGACAGCCGCTTCGACATCGCGCTGATTCCCGGCGATGCCGGCGCGCACGGGCTGGAAAGCGTGGAATTCCGCGTCGCGCATGGCGCCGCGCCGGCGCGCGACATGGCAAGGATCGTTTCCGGGGGCGAGCTGTCGCGCATCAGCCTGGCCTTGCAGGTGATCGTGAGCAACCTGTCGGGCGTGCCCACGCTGGTATTCGACGAAGTGGACGTCGGCATCGGCGGGCGCGTGGCGGAGATCGTCGGCCGGTTGCTGGCCGGGCTGGGTCAATCACGCCAGGTGTTGTGCATCACCCATCTGCCCCAAGTCGCCGCCTGCGGCAGTCACCACTTTGTGGTCAGCAAGCACAACGGCGCCGATGGCATCGTCAGCGCTGTCACTCCGCTGGCGCCCGCGCAGCGGGTCGAGGAAATCGCCCGCATGCTGGGCGGCGTGGAAATCACCGAGACGACGCGCCGCCACGCGGCGGAACTGCTGGGCCATGACTGATCCGGCGATGCCGCCCGAGTGGCGGGAAGAGGAATACCGTTTCATGCGGGTGGCGCTGCAACTGGCCGCGCGCGCCGCATCGCGTGGCGAGGTGCCGGTGGGCGCGGTGGTGGTGCATCAGGGCCTGATCGTGGGACGCGGCTGCAATGCGCCGATCGCGCGGCACGATCCCAGCGCGCATGCCGAAATGCTGGCCTTGCGCCAGGCCGCCCGCCGCCTGGGCAACTATCGCCTGCCCGAATGCGCGCTCTACGTCACGCTGGAGCCCTGCATCATGTGCGCCGGGGCGATGATGCACGCCCGGGTGGCCCGGCTGGTCTACGCCACGCGTGACCCCAAGACTGGCGCGGCCGGCAGCGTGATCGATCCGTTCGCGGATCGTCGCCTCAATCATCACACCGCCGTGGTGGGCGGGCTGCTGGCCGATGAAGCGGCCGCCCAGCTTTCAGGCTTCTTTGCCGAACGGCGAAGGCAGCAAAAGCAGCAAAAAGGCGGCTGACTCGCCACAATCCAGGACAAATCGAAAGCGGCAAAATGCTGCTAGCATGGCCGTTCACCGATACCGGTGCATTCCATAACACGAGAGGAGATTTCCATGCGCAAGCACCTTCTGGCCGCATCGCTGGCTGCCAGCCTGATGCCACTGCTCGGCCATGCCGCCGACGCCGCCGCAGAGGCCAAGCCCGTGGCTGCCACGCCCCAGGCCAGCAAACCCTACCGCGTGGTGGCGTATTACATTTCCTGGGGCGCTTACGGCCGCTCCTATTTCCCGTCCGACATCGACTACAGCAAGGTCACCCATATCAATTACGCCTTCGCCAATATCAAGGATGGTCGCGTGGTGGTGGGGGATTCCGGCGTGGATGATGGCGGCAAGAACAACTTTGCCGCGCTGCGCAAGGCCAAGAAGAAGAACCCGCATGTGCGTACCTTGATCTCGGTGGGTGGCTGGAGCTGGTCCAGCGGCTTCTCGGATGCGGCGGCCACGCCCGGGTCGCGCAAGGTCTTCGCCGACAGCGCGGTGGAATTCATCCGCGATCACGGCTTCGACGGCGTGGACATCGATTGGGAATTCCCGGTGGAAGGCGGCGCGGAAAACATGAAGCACCGCCCCGAGGACAAGCAGAACTACACGCTGCTGACCGCCGCGCTGCGCCAGGCGCTGGACGCGGCAGGCAAGGCCGATGGCAAGTACTACGAACTGACCACGGCGGTCTGGGGCAACGACAAGTTCGTCGCCAACACCGAGATGGACAAGGTGAGCCGCGATTTCGACTTCATCAACGTGATGACATACGACTTCAACGGCACCTGGAACAAGTTCTCCGGCCATAACGCGCCGTTTGCCAACGATCCGGCCTACGACAAGCCGGGCATCGCCAAGACTTTCAACGTGGTGTCGTCGGTCGAGGCCTATCTGAAGGCAGGGGTGCCGGCGGACAAGCTGGTGGTGGGCGTGCCGTTGTATGGCTATAGCTGGAAAGGTTGCGCCGCCGGCGACAGCAACGGCGAATACCAGGATTGCAACGGCAAGGGGCGTGGCACCTGGGAAGACGGCAACCTGGATTTCCGTGATATCGAAAAGAACCTGCTCGACAAGAAAGGGTTCAAGCGGTACTGGAACGATACCGCCAAGGCCGCCTTCCTTTACAACGCCGAGAGCGGGGAGTTCGTGACCTATGAAGACCCGCAGGCCCTGAAGATCAAGCTGGATTACATCAAATCCAAGGGGCTGGGCGGCGCGATGTACTGGGAAATTACCGCCGATCGTAAGCAAACCCTGATCAATCTCATCGCGGCCGAATTGCTGACCAAGTCAGAGAAATAAATCGCCATTTTGCAGGCGTTGCGGGGTGCCTCGCCCGGATGGCGGGCCAACCGCTGCCGCAAACCCTGAAACGGCCGGCGCTGCATTGCACGCCGGCCGTTGCGCGTCTGGCACGACCGCTGCAAGACGCCTGACAGCGCCGGAGCGCCATGCTATATACGATGCTTGGCGCGGCGAAGCACGTGTGGATGGATCGTCGCCGGTGCTGATAACAACATCGGTCATTCCGACCGGTGCCCAGGAGGAAAAAAGATGAAGAAGCTGTTCCTGCCCCTGCTGTTGGTGGCGGCATTCGCCCATGCCGACAAGGTGGTCGTGGATGAAAAATTCGATGGCGACCTGAATACCCTCTGGGTTGGCCAGAACGGCGACGGTACCGTGCCGATGAATGCCACCATCGTCGACGACCCGCTGCGCCCCGGCAACAAGGTATTGCGTTTCGACAAGCCGGTCTTCGGCGGCGATATCTTCACCAAGGAAAAATTCCCCGAAGGCAAGTACAAGCTCACCTTCGACTACCTGGGCACCTGCAAGAGCAACTGCGGCGGCGTGATCGGCATTACCGCCGAGTTCCCCGGCCGCGACTACTGGGTGGCCGGCACGGCCAGTTCCGGCTTCCCGGAGCGTATCAAGGACACCGGCAAGTGGCAGTCCTATGACTTCGACTTCAAGGGCCGCTTCGACTTCCACCTCGCGCTCGAGCAATGGGTGCAATCCAACGGCGCCGGTGGCGACGTCTATTTCGACAACATCAAGCTGATCCAGAAGGGTGATGGCGACGGCAAGCTGAAGGAAGCCGCCGCGCCGGTGATCGCCACCGTGGCGGCGGGCGACGCGCCGGCCGGCAAGGGCCCGCAGATGGTTTACTACTTCACCAGTTGGGGCAACAGCCGTGGCTACTGGGTGAAGAACATCGAAACCAGCGGCACCGCCGACAAGGCCACCGTCATCCAGTATGCCTTCGGCAACGTGGTCGACAACAAGTGCTCGGTGGGCGTGGAGAAGGAAGGTGTCGGTAGCGCCGGCCTCGACTACTGGAACCCGATCCCGACCGAGCACACGCTCGACGGCAAGGAAGACAAGGGTGACAACGGTCTGTTCGGGCACTGGAACCAGATCAAGCAACTGAAGAAGAAGCACCCCAACCTGAAGTTCGTCATCAGCCTGGGCGGCTGGACATGGTCGAAGAACTTCTCCGATGCCGCGCTGCCGGCCAATCGCGAAGCCTTCGTCAAGTCGTGCATCGATGCCTACATCAAGGGCAACGTGCCGGACAAGAACGGCAAGGTGGTGCCGGGCCTGGCCGCTGGTGTGTTCGACGGCGTCGATATCGACTGGGAATACCCTGCCAGCCAGGGCGCGCCGGGCAATATCGTCCGCCCAGAGGACAAGCAGAACTTCACCGCGCTGTTGAACGAGTTCCGCAAGCAATTGGATGCCGCCAAGCCGGGTTACCTGCTGACGATCGCATCGGGCGCGCCGTCCAATATCCTGGCCGGCATGGAGCTGGACAAGATCCACAAGCCGCTGAACTGGATCAGCGTGATGACCTATGACTTCAACGGCCCGTGGTCGAACAAGTCCGGTCACCTGGCCACGTTGTATGGCTCGTCCGCCGAAGTGACCACCGCCGGTGCGCTCAAGGAGTTCGTGGAAGGGGGCGTGCCGCCGCAGAAGCTGCTGGTCGGTGTGCCGTTCTACGGCTACGGCTGGGTTCTGAGCAAGACCGACAACAACGGCATGGGCCAGCCGGTCAAGGGCAAGGCCAAGGGCACCTATGACGAGGGCGCGGCCGGTTATACCGACATCAAGGCCATGCCGGGCAAGGTGTTCCGCGACGAGAAGTCCCGCGCGGTGTGGAAGCTGGACGGCGACGTGATGTGGGTATACGACGACGTGCAGGCCATCAAGGACAAGGTTGAGTTCGTCAAGAAGCAGAACCTGGGCGGCATCATGGCCTGGGATCTGGTGGGCGACACCGAAGGTGAACTGGTCGATACCGTTTACCAGGGCCTGACCAAGAAGTAAGCGTCCGGGCACCACAGGGAAGGGCAGCCGGCTGGCTGCCCTTTTTTTGCGCCAGATCAAACAAAAGGGCCGTCTGGTGTACCGCGGTACAATGGCCTGGTTATCGCCGTGCTCATAAATTGTTAACAACCGTCATTGGTTGCATGCAGGAGCACGATCATGGCCACACCCGCTCAAGCCACCATCGTCCATGTCCTGGGCGATGCTTACCTGCGTGATGCTACCGGCAAGCTCACCGCGCTCAAGCCGGGCGATCACGTCAATGAAAACCAGGTTGTCGTCACCGGTCCTGATGGCAGCATGGTCTTGCAACTACCGAATGGCGAACAGGTCGCCATCGGCGAGGACCGATCGCTGTTGATCGACGCGGCCTTCCTCGGCACCACGCCGGCCGATCCGCTGGATGCGGCGCTGGCCCAGGTAGACCAGGAAACCGCGCAGGTGGCGCAGGTGCTTGCCGATGGCGGCGACATTTCTGAACTGCTCGACCCTGCGGCGGCCGGTCTGACCGGTGGTGGCGAGGAATCCGGGCACTCGTTCATACGACTGATGCGCGTGGTCGAATCGGTTGAGCCGGCTGCGTTCAACTTCGGCCTGAATACCTCTGAAATACCACCGGACATTGACTTGACCGGCGCGACGCTGGGCGTTGCCGATACATTGGCCAACGCGCCACCCGTGGGCACGGACGCGCACCACGTCATCGAAGAAGATACTTCCGTCACCGGGCACATCGTCGCCCGCGACCCCAATGGCGATCCGCTGAGCTATACGCTGGTGAGCCAGGGCATGCCGACCCATGGCACGGTGTTGCTCAGCCCGGACGGCACCTATGTCTACACCCCGAACCAGGACTACAACGGCAGCGACCGCTTCCTGGTCGAAGTGTCCGACGGGCGTGGCGGCACCACCACGGTGGTGATCACCATCGATATCACTCCCGTGCAGGATCCTGCCATCATCACCGGGCAGGATAGCGGCGCGGTGAAGGAAGACGTCACGCTGGCCGCGTCCGGCAAGCTGGAGATCACCGACCCGGACGAAGGCGAAGCGATGTTCACCGCCGGCACCATCCAGGATGGCGTGTACGGTTCGCTGACCATCGACGCGGCCGGTAACTGGACCTATACCCTGAACAACGACGATCCGGCGGTGCAGGTGCTCAAGGAAGGCGAGAGCCTGGTGCGGTCGATCACCGTGACCAGTGTCGATGGCACCACCCACGTCATCACCGTGACCATTGCCGGTACCGACGAAACGGCAACCACCGGCACCGGCACGGTGCAGGAAGATACGACGCTGACGGCGGACGGCACGCTGGTCGCCACCGGGGTCGCCACCTTCGTGCCGACCACGCAGAACGGCACCTACGGCTCGCTGAGCGTCGATGCCAACGGCCACTGGACCTACACGCTGAACAACGCGGACCCGGTGGTGCAGGCGCTGGTGACGGGCGAGACCAAGGTGGAGACATTCACTGTCACCCTGGACGATGGCGTCACCACTACCGTGACCATCAACGTGCTGGGCCTGGATGACGGCGCGATCATCGTGCCGCACACCCCGGGCGCGGATGCGGGGCTGGTGAAGGAAGACGTCATCCTGACCGTGGGCGGCAAGCTGGACGTGACCGACCCGGATGCGGGGCAGGCGGTATTCAACGCCGGCACCATCCAGGATGGCGTGTATGGCTCGCTGACCATCGATGCGGCCGGTAACTGGACCTACACCCTGAACAACGCCGATCCGGCGGTGCAGGTGCTCAAGGAAGGCGAAAGCCTGGTGCGGCCGATCACCGTGACCAGCGCGGACGGCACCACCCATGTCATCACCGTGACCATTGCCGGTACCAATGAAACGGCAACCACCGGCACCGGCACGGTGCAGGAAGATACGACGCT
>NZ_SUMF01000069.1 GCF_005048205.1 Chitiniphilus eburneus | reverse complement strand
GGCGTGTTGGCGGTTTGCGCCCGGCGCAGCCTGGCACCTGGCGATGGGCCGAAGTGGCGCTCGAAGCGCGCCTCGGCTGCCAGCGCCCTCGATGCATCCTCCAGTTCGACATCGGGGATGCGATAGGCGCACGCCAGCGCCCAATCCACCAGGTGGCGGTGGTGAAGCCGGTCGATCTCGGGTCGGTCGGTCTCGGCGCGCATCGGGCACGCCAGCCGGTAGCCTTCCAGCTTGAGGGTGGCCGCTTCACGCGCCGGGGCATCAAGGTCAAGCACGCCATCCCGATGCACGAAGCCGCGCGGGCCATCCGCGACAGCATGCCGGTTCGCATCGCGCTCCAGGATGTCCAGTTGATCCAGCTCGCGCTGGCGGCCATCCTCCTCACACCACAGCGCCCGGGTGATCTCGAAATGGCAGTGGTCGATCTCGACGGCATCCTCCCCCGCCAGGACCGTCAGCTCGTCAGCGAAGCGCAGCAACCGCGCGCGGATGCACGCCGCTTCTACCGCCTCGTTCAGCCAGCCATCGACGTCCTTCGTCGCCCAGCCATAGGGCTCCGCCTGATCCCCGGCATCGCGGCGAAAGGCCGCGCGCAGTTCGGCAAGGGTCATCAGGCGACCCCGAACCGATCGAACAGCCCGGTCACTTCGCGGCGCAGCTTGTCCACGCCCTTGCGCTGATCGAGATCGACCTTGAAATGCGTTTTGGCGAAGGCACCCAGCGCCCCTTTGTCCATGAAAGCAATGGTGTCGCGCAGCCCCTGCTCCTGCGGGTCTTCCTCCTCGTGCAGCGGAACCGGCGCCTGGGCCATGGCGACCGGCATGCCAGCCAGTCCCGGCTGAAGCGCGGTCGCCTGGAACACGTCGGCATGTCGCAGCAGCTTGCCGGCCAGATCGGCCGGGCACGGCACCGCCACGCCGCGCGGGAAGCGCATGTGACTGCCATAGGTGCCATCGATGTGCTGCGCGCGGTGGCCGACGTACACCACCGGCACCAGGCCATTCGCCGTCACGGCGGTTGCGAGGGCGGCGGGCTTCGCCGGCACAGGCGGCGTGATGGCCGCCACCGCATGCACCACCGCGCGGAACAGGAAACCTCTGGATTTCTGTTCCTGCGACAACTCGGCATAGGGGCGGCAGCACGGGTGTCGCTTCGCGTTCGCATCCTTCACCTCGCCGCAGGACCAGCCCTCCGCCAGCTTTTGCGCAAGCCACGATTCGTGCGATTGCTCGGGCGTGGCGGCGGGGTTGGCAAGATGCAGGGCCACGTCGGCCAGTGCCGACGCCTGCTGCCACTCGGGCGCCTGATCCCAGTCAGGCTGCGTGCTGTCGCCCAGCGACGCACAGTAGGCGCGGTTGACTTCGTGCGCCACCCTGGCGATCTGTTCGCGATTCATATTGGCTCCTCGGCGGGGCGCCTCCCGGCGCCCCGCGACGGGTTTACGGGTTGCCGTGATTCAGGCCCTGCACCACCACATCCAGGCGCGCGGCAGCATCCTGCGCAGCGCCGCCGACAGTGGCGACGAGGTAAGCGGGCCGGGGCAGGCGCACCGGAATCACCGCAGTGTTGTCGGCGCGCTGGCGGCCGGTGGTAGCGGCATCGAGCGCGGCGTGGAAGTAATCGTCGTCCTGCGGTACCTCCACCGAATCGGCGCCGTCTTCATACAGAAAGCCCAGTTTCAGGGTGGTCGATGCCTTGAACGCGGTGGATACAAAGCACAGGCAGTCGTGCAGCTCGATACCAGCCGGCAGCCAGCCGATGCGTACCACATCGCCGATGGCCAGTACGGTGGCCTGGTCCGAACCGGCGACGCAGCCCGCGCCGTTGATGATCAAAGTGAAGCGTTGTGCCCAGGCGTTGCCATACGGCGCGGCATGAGAGTTGGCCCGGCGCAGGCCGGGTAGCGTAACGGTAGCCATGAAGGTGCTCCAGATGGGCCGGGCATGCCCGGCCGGGGTGAGGAAGGTTTAGGCGGCGAGCTTGACCGCGGTGTCGATCGCCATCACGCCGAAGTCGGTGATTTCCTTCTGCGTGCCGTGGTCGATCTCGAAGCGGACCTTGGATTTGCCGCTGATCATGCCGACCAGGATTTCCAGCTTGTCGCCGTGGTCCAGCTCCTTTTCGCTCCAGAAGTACGGGTTACCCGTCTGGCGCGCCTTGCCAAACGCCTCGGCCAGCGCCTGGCCGCCCAGCAGCAATGCGCGGTCCACCGCGAACTGCTTGCCAAAGCTGGCCGGCACCCGGTCCGACTGTTCGGCGGCAGAGGTGACCGAGGGGCACCAGTTCAGCGAATCGCCGGCGTAGAAGCGGATCGGCTTGGGCATCTTCACCACCAGGATGCCGTTCCACAGCCCGGCTTCGCCCAGGAACAGCGGGTGCATCTTCGCAACCTGGGCACGTGCCATGGCATTGGCCTGCCAGGTGCGGAAATTGCCCGAGCGCACGATCGACGTGTACTGCTCGGACGAAGTAAGCAGCACGCGCAGCGGCGCGTCGCTGGCGGCCTGGTCGCCTTCGAACTTCACCGACGGCGGCGGCAGCGGCATCGAGTCGAACAAGGTGCGCAGCGCATCGACCAC
>NZ_SUMF01000068.1 GCF_005048205.1 Chitiniphilus eburneus | reverse complement strand
GGCGTGTTGGCAGTTTGCGCCCGGCGCAGCCTGGCACCTGGCGATGGGCCGAAGTGGCGCTCGAAGCGCGCCTCGGCCGCCAGCGCCCTCGATGCATCCTCCAGTTCGATATCGGGGATGCGGTAGGCGCACGCCAGCGCCCAATCCACCAGGTGACGGTGGTGGAGCCGGTCGATCTCCGGACGGTCGGTTTCCACGCGCATCGGGCATGCCAGCCGATAGCCTTCCAACCTGAGGGTGGCCGTCGTGGACACAGGGAAGTCGAGATCAAGTAAACCATCCCGATGCACGAAAGCGCGCGGACCATCGGCGACAGCACGCCGGTTCGCATCGCGCTCCAGGATGTCCAATTGATCCAGCTCGCGCTGGCGGCCATCCGCCTCACACCACAGCGCCCGGGTGATCTCGAAACAGCGGTGGTCGATTTCCGCGCTCTCATCGCCGGGCAGCATTGAATACTCGTCGGTGAAGCGCAGCAGTCGCGCGCGGATGCATGCCTCCTCCACCGCTTCATTCAGCCAAGCATCGACATCCTTATTGGCCCAGCCGTAGGGTTCCGCCTGGTCCATGGCATCGCGGCGAAAGGCTGCGCGCAGTTCGGCGAGATTCATCACGCGATCCCGAACTGGTCGAACAAGCCGGTGACTTCGCGGCGCAGTTTGTCCACGCCCTTGCGCTGATCGAGATCGACCTTGAAGTACGTCTTGGCAAAGTTGCTGAGCGCGCCCTTATCCATGAAGCCGATGGTGTCGCGCACATCCTGGTCCTGCTGCTCCTGCTGGTCTTCCTGCTGGGGCTGCGAGATGGCGAAAGGCGGCGCAATGGACGCGGCCACGAGTTCCGCTGTGCTCGGCTGGTCTTCCTGCTGGGGCTGCGACGGCGCGGACTGGAACACATCGGCATGCCGTAGCAACTTGGCAGCCAACTCAGGCGGGCATGGCACCGCAATGCCACGCGGAAATTGCATATGGCTGCCGTAGGTGCCGTCGATGTGCTGTGCGCGATGACCGATGTAGACCACCGGCACCAGGCCGTTCGTAGCAATGGCAGCGGCGACGATGGGTTGAGCTGGGACCGGCGCGGGCGCCGGGATGGCTGCCATGGCGTGCACCACCGCGCGGAACAGGAAATCCTTGGCGCGCTGCTCCTGCGGCAGTTCCGCGTAGGGGCGGCAGCACGGGTGCAGCTTCAGCTCGGCATCCTTTACCTCGCCATAAATCCAACCTTCGGCCAGCTTTTGCGCAAGCCACGATTCATGCGATTGCTCGGGGGTGGCGTCGGGGTTGGTCAGGTGTATCTCCACGCCGGCCAAGGCCGACGCCTGCTGCCAATCCGGTGCATGGGCCCAGTCGGGCTGGGTGTGGTCGCCCAGGGACGCGCAATAGGCGCGGTTCACTTCATGCGCCACCCGGGCGATCTGTTCGCGGTTCATGTTGACTCCTTGGCGGGGCGCCCTGCGGCGCCCCTTGAGCGGGTTACGGATTGCCCTGGTTCAGCCCCTCGATCACCACCTCCAGGCGCGCGGCAGCGTCCTGCGCGGCGCCAGCGATGGTGACGACGAGGTACGCAGCCTTGGGCAGACGCACCGGCAACACGGCCGTGTTGTTGGCACGATTGCGGCCGGCAGCAGCGACGTTGAGCGCAGCGTGGAAGTAGTCGTCGTCCTGCGGCACATCGGTGACGTCGATACCATCCTCATAAAGGAAGCCCAGCTTGATGGTGGTCGATGCCTTGAACGCGGTCGGCACGATGGACAAGCTGTCGTGCAGTTCGATGCCGGCGGGCAGCCAGCCGATGCGCACCACGTCGCCAATGGCCAAGGCGGT
This sequence comes from Chitiniphilus eburneus, assembly GCF_005048205.1. Classification (GTDB taxonomy): domain Bacteria; phylum Pseudomonadota; class Gammaproteobacteria; order Burkholderiales; family Chitinibacteraceae; genus Chitiniphilus; species Chitiniphilus eburneus. Next base: position 788 of record NZ_SUMF01000068.1, on the reverse strand, counting down.
CGCCTGGTCCGAACCGGCGACCACACCGGCACTGTTGGTGGTGAGGGTGAAGCGTTGCTTCCAGGCGTTGCCATACGGCGCGGCATGGGAAATAGCCCGGCGCAAGCCGGGCAGCGTGACAGTAGCCATGGGATTCTCCAGATGGGCCGGACATGCCCGGCCAGGATGAGGAAGGTTTAGGCGGCGAGCTTGACCGCAGTGTCGATCGCCATCACGCCGAAGTCGGTGATTTCCTTCTGCGTGCCGTGGTCGATCTCGAAGCGCACCTTGGATTTGCCGCTGATCATGCCGACCAGGATTTCCAGCTTGTCGCCATGGTCCAGCTCCTTTTCGCTCCAGAAGTACGGGTTACCCGTCTGGCGCGCCTTGCCAAACGCCTCGGCCAGCGCCTGGCCGCCCAGCAGCAATGCGCGGTCCACCGCGTATTGGGTGCCGAAGCTGGCAGGCACGAGATCCGTTTGCTCCGTGGCGGAACTCACGGATTGGCACCAGTTCAGCGAGTTGCCAGCGTAGAAGCGAATCGGCTTGGGCATCTTCACCACCAGGATGCCGTTCCACAGCCCTGCCTCACCCATGAACAACGGGTGCTGCTTGGCCAGTTGGGCGCGCGCCATGGCATTGGCCTGCCAGGTGCGGAAATTGCCCGAGCGCACGATCGACGTGTACTGCTCGGACGAAGTCAGCAGCACGCGCAGCGGCGCGTCGCTGGCAGCCTGGTCGCCTTCGAACTTCACCGACGGCGGCGGCAGTGGCATCGAGTCGAGCAAGGTACGCAGTGCATCGACCAC
>NZ_SUMF01000067.1 GCF_005048205.1 Chitiniphilus eburneus | reverse complement strand
CACGCCGCGCCGGTGGCTTCGCCCAACGATGCCACCGCGCCGGGCCGGGCGCTGGGACCGCCTTGCGCCGCCAGGTCGGCATACCAGTGCGCCAGCGCGCGGCAGGCGGCGCGCAGCGGATAGGGCCACGCCGGATTCGGCTCACCGCCCTTGCCTTGCCACAGCCAGGCGGCGACGGCCTGTTGCGCCAGCACTTCGCCGGGGCCTTTCAGCAGGCGCAGCAGGCCCATGGCCCGCACCGCGCGCGAGACAGATGGCGGCGAGGCACGCCCTTGGCAGGCGTAGGCGGTATCGATATCGGTCAGCGCGCGCTGCGCTTCCAGCGAGCAGATATGCTTGGCCAGCGAGGTCAGCGCGGCGAACTGCGGATGGTGATCGTCGCCCAGCCGGGCGGTCAGCCGCAGCATGCGGCCGAGTACGTCCACGCCAGCGGCCAGCGCGGCGGCATGCCCGGCCGATAGCGGCGGCACAGGGTCGGCGGCGGCCAGCGCCACCGCATCGCGCGCCAGCCCGACGCAGGCGGCGGCGGCGCCCAGTCGGCCCGACTGCACCATGTGATTGAAATACGCCATGCCCTTGCCGGGTTCGCCCAGCAGTTGCCAGGGCGCGATCTCGACATTGTCGAAGAACAGGTCGGCGGTATCCGAGCCATTGGCGCAATGCTTGTCCCAGGCCGGCGCCACCGATACGCCGGGCTGACCCAGCGGTACGCAGACGAACTGCGTGGCACCCGGCACCGGGTGCGCGGGGCTGCGCGCCACCACCACGACATGGCTGGCGCGCTCCAGGTTGGTGATCCATTGCTTGCGCCCGTTCAGCCGCAGCGTGCCGTCGGGCGCGCGGGTAAGCCGGGTGTGGACGGTGGCGACGTCGGAGCCGGTTTCCTCGGTGATGGCGAACGCCAGCAGGCGGCGATCGCGCGGGATACCGGTCAGGATGTCGCGCGCCGTATCGGGCGGGCACAGCGTGGCGATGGCTTTGACGCCAGCGCACAGATGCGGCACGGCAGTGATGGCATAGGCCGGCCCGAGTTGCGCCACGCGTTCGATCGCCTCGACGAAATCGCGCAGGCTGCCACCCAGCCCGCCCGACTCACGCGGCACGGTGAGCGAAAACAGGCCATGCGCAAAGCCGTCGGCAAGCACCGCCTCGTCCAGTGCCGGATCGGGGTCGGGATCGGCGCGCAGTGGCACGGCCAGCCTTTCCAGCCTGCGACATAGTTCGGCGACGGCGGGATCGGCCGGACCGGTGCCCAGCGTCGGCGCGCCAGTGACGGCGAGGTCGAGCAGCTCATGCAGCATCGGCGGCCTCCAGCGGGGTGTCGCTCCAGACCGGTGCCAGCGTGCCGCTGTCGATCAGGCGGCGCAGCACAGCGTGCTGCATCTTGCCGTTTTCGGTCAGCGGAATGCGGCCGGCGCCGATGAACCAGCAGGCGTCGGGCGCGATGCCGGCGCGGGCGTGCGCGGCGCGGCGGATGGCGGCGGCCAGCTCGCGCAGCGTGGGGGCATCGCCCAGCAGCAGGCGGTCGGTTTCCAGCACGGCGACGATACGGCCATGGTCCTGCTGCACCACGCCGGCACGACGGATGGCGGCAAAGCCTTGCGCGGCATCCTCGATATCGTGCGGGTTGTATTTCTCACCGCCGCGCACCAGCAGGTTCTTGCTGCGGCCGATCACGTAGAGCCAGCCCTCGTTGTCCAGGCAGCCGACGTCGCCGGTGGCGACGCGGCCGGCGCTGAGCGCGGCGGCGCTGGCGTCGGGGCGGTTCCAGTAGCCCAGCATGCGCGCGGGGGATTCCACCAGGATCTCGCCGGTGACGCCGGGCGTTTGTGTCGGGATGCCGTCGGCGCCGCGCACCCAGATGCCGACACCGGGCACCGCGCGGCCGGAGGCGACACGTCCCGCGGCATCGACGCGGTAAGCGGCATCATGCGGCGTCAGCGTGGCGCACAGCGTCAACTCGGCCATGCCGTATGCCGGCTTGATGGCGTGGCCGATGCCGAAGCGCGCGCCGAACGTATCTACGCTGTCGCGCCGCACCGGTTCGGAGCCGCAGATCAGCAGCCGCAGGCTGTGCAGCGGGTAGTCGGCGGGATCGGTCACCACGCGGTTGGCAATCTGCAACAGGCTGTCCGGCGCGCCGGTGACAGTGGCACCGTAACGGCCGATACCGGTCAGCCAGGCATACAGGCTGGTGGCGTCCTGGCGGTACAGCACCAGCGGATGACCCAGCAGCAGCGGCGCCAGCGCGAAGCAGACCAGGCCCATGTCGTGGAACAGCGGCAGCAGCGAGGCAAACACATCGGCCTCGCCCAGCGCCATGCGCTCGGTAAAGGCGCGGATGTTCTCCAGCACGGCGGCGTGGCTGATCATCACGCCCTTGGCATGGCCGGTGGAGCCGGACGTGTACTGGATGAAGGCACACTCGCCACAATCGGCCGGCGTCACCGCGCATGGCGGGTGGTCAGGGGCGGCGGTCACTTCCAGCAGCAGCGCGGAATAGGGCTGCGCGCTATGCAGCGCGCGGTGGCGTTCGGCCAGTGCCGGTTCGATCAAGATCAGCATTGCGCCACTGTCGTGGCACAGGTAGGTCATGCGTTCGGCATTGCCACGCGGCGACGCCGGCACCGGAATCGCGCCCAGCAACTGGCACGCGAGAAAGGCGGCGATGAAGGTGGGGCCGTTGTCGAGCAGCAGGATCACGCGCGCCCCCACGCCAACACCGCGCCCCGCCAGCGTAGTGGCGATGCCATCGGCCGCCACGGCCAGATCGCGGTAACGCCACGGGCGGTCGTCGAAGATCAGCGCGGTGCGGTCGGGTGTATCGCACACGCGCCGCGCCCAGGCGGCGCCCAGCGTGGGTTCTGTCAGCGGATTCATGCCATCAGGCCCTGGTGTTTCTGCAACAGCAGCGCGGCGCACGGCGCGTGGTCGCCGCCTTGCAACACCAGCATCAGTTCGCCCGGCGCCACGCGGGTATCGGCCAGCGCGTCGAGTACCGCGAAGGCGCCGTACAGCGTGCCGCTGGCGCCCAGGCGGGGTGCCAGCGCGAGCCGGCGCCGACAAGACCACGGTGGACCAATATCTGATCCGTGGCGGCTATACCACCGGCAAGCACAATTTCATCCT
>NZ_SUMF01000066.1 GCF_005048205.1 Chitiniphilus eburneus | reverse complement strand
GGTGCTGTTGAAACCGCGCCCCGGCAGCCACGGCACCACCTTGCGCTGGCAGGAAAAGCGGTTGCGGTAGAGCGCGGCGTGCTCTCGCTGTCGCAATCCGACTGGCTGCGAGAACTGTTTTCCTGCCCCCGGCTATCCAATGCCTGGGGTGCGGCGCAGGCGGCGCTGGGTGGGCGCGCCGTACGCTGCGACACCTGGGCGCAACGTTTCGCCGCCGCGCTCACGGCACTGGGCTTCCCGGGTGACCGGGGCCTCGACAGTGCCGCGTACCAGGTGATCGACGCCTTCAGCGCACTGCTGGCGCGCTTCGCCGCGCTGGCGGCACCGGCCGGCACGCTCGACGCCGCCGCGGCGGTGCAACTGCTGGCGCGGCTGGCGCAGGACACCCCGTTCCAGCCGGAGCGCGCGCAAAGCGCACGGCTGGACGTACTGGGCCTGCTGGAAGCCGAAGGCGGGCGCTGGGATGGCATCTGGCTGCTGGGCCTGAGCGACGACGTATTGCCGGCGCCGGCACGGCCCAACCCGCTGCTGCCGTTGTCCGCGCTCAAGCAGGCCGGTGCGCCGCGCGCCACGCCGGAACGCGAGCTCGACTATGCCCGCGCGTTGTTCGCCGCGCTGGTGCAATGCGCGCCGACGGTGATCGTCAGCCATGCCGAGCGCGACGGCGAGCGTGAATTGCGCCCGTCGCCGTTGATCGCGTCGCTGCCCGAAGCCGACTGGCGGCCGATGCCGGCCACGGCGGCGCCGGCCATTGCACTGGCGTTGCTGGACGACCCGGCCGGCCCGCCGCTGAGCGAGCGCGACCATGTCGCGGGGGGTACCCAGATCCTGGAGGCGCAGGCCAAGAATCCGCTGTGGGCCTTCGTGCGCTACCGCCTGGGTGCGCAGCAACTACCGGCCCACGCCGAACAGATCGCAGCGCCGGTACGCGGCCGCTTCCTCCATTGCGCGATGGAACTGGCGTGGCGCGATCTCGCCGACCAGGCCGGCCTGCTCGCTGCGCGCGACGGCGGTGACCTGGAGGAACGCATCGTCCAGGCGGTGACGCAGGCGGCGGCACAGACGCTGGGCGAACTGCCATCCGCGATCCGCACCCTGGAGGCCGAGCGCGCCGTGCGCGTGCTGGCCGACTGGCTGGCGCTGGAGGCTACCCGCGCGCCGTTCGCCATCGCCGAGCTCGAAGCACCGCACAACTGGCGCCACGGCCCGCTCAGTCTGAAGCTGCGGCTGGACCGGCTCGACACCCTGGCCGACGGCGGCCAGGTCATCGTCGACTACAAGACCGGCAACGCGCTCGACACCAGCGGCTGGGCGCGTGAGCGCCCGATCAACCTGCAACTGCCGCTATACGCCGCCGTGCTCGGGCAGTCGGTGGACGGCCTGCTGCTGGCGCGGCTGAACGCCCGCGAAGTGGCGGCCAAGGGGCTGGCCGCCGCCGACATCGGCGTGCCCGGTGTGCACACGCCCGACCAGTTGAACGATAACGACCCGCTGGCGGGCATGGGCTGGAGCGACATCCTGGCGCGCTGGCGTGGCGCCATCGAATCGCTGGCCGACGAATTTGCCGCGGGCCGGGCACCCAATGTCACGCTGGTACCGGCCGACCTCGACTACTGCGACGTGTTGCCCTTCCTGCGGGTGGCCCTGGACCGGGAGGATGACGCATGAGCGAACGCGTGCCTTCCGACCTTGCCGCGCGCCAGGCCGCGCTGGACCCGGCCCGCTCGTTCCTGGTGCAGGCGCCAGCCGGCTCTGGCAAGACCGAGCTGTTGACCGACCGCATCCTGGCGCTGCTGCCCACCGTGGCGCGCCCGGAGGAAATCGTTGCCATCACCTTTACCCGCAAGGCCGCGGCGGAAATGCACGCGCGGGTGATGCAGAAGCTGCTGGCCGCGCGGGGGCCGGAGCCCGAACAGGCCAATCGCCGGCAAAGCTGGCGCCTGGCCCGCGCCGCGCTGGAGCGCGATGCCGAACTGGGCTGGCATCTGCTCGATCACCCCGGCCGGCTGGCGATCCAGACCATCGATTCGTTCTGCGCCAGCCTGGTGCGGCGCATGCCGTACCTGTCGCAATTGGGCGGCATGCCCGCCACCGTGGACGATGCCCGCCCGCATTACGCGCTGGCCGCGCGTGAAACGCTGGCACTGGCGGGCAACGCGCAGTTTGGTGCTGCGGTGACCGCGTTGCTGGCCCACCTGGATGTGAACCTCGCCAAGACCGAAGAACTGCTGGCCGGCATGCTGGCCAGTCGCGATCAATGGCTGGGCCTGCTGCACGGCGCCGATCGCGCCACGCTGGAAGCCAATCTGGCCACCGTGGTCGGCGACGAATTGCGAGCGCTCGCCGCCGCCATGCCGCTGGGCTGGCAGCACGAATTGCCGCCGCTGGCGCGTACCGCCGCGCAATGCCTGGAGGCCGACGCGCCCGGCCTGCTGACGCCGCTGCTCGAATGGGACGGCCCGCTGCCCGCCACGCCCGACGCCCTGCCGCAATGGCGCGCGCTGGCAGCGCTGCTGCTCACCGCCACCGGTGGCCTGCGCAAGCAACTGAACAAGAACATTGGCTTTCCCGCGCAGTGCGCGCACAAGGCGCCGATGGCCGAATGGCTGGGGCGTCACCTGCCGGACGCCGAGTGGATCGCGCGGCTGGCCGAAGTGGCCGAGCTGCCGCCCGTGCGCTACAGCGATGCGCAATGGCGCATCCTGGAAGCGCTGCTCACCACGCTGCGCCTTGCCGCCGCGCAACTGACGATGGTGTTCGCCGCAGCCGGCGAGGTCGATTTCACCGAGATCGCGCTGCGCGCCATCGATGCGCTGGGCGCGGCGGACGACCCCAGCGAGTTGCTGCTGCGGCTGGATGCGCGCATCCGCCACCTGCTGATCGACGAATTCCAGGATACGAGCCAGCCGCAGATCGAACTGCTGGCGCGGCTGACCTCCGGCTGGGGCCAGCAGGATGCCAGCGGGGGCGACGGCCGCACGCTGTTCCTGGTCGGCGACCCGATGCAATCGATCTACCGCTTCCGCAAGGCGGAAGTTGGCCTGTTCCTCGCCGCGCGTGACCGGGGCATTGGCGAGATCGCGCCGGATTTCCTGGCATTGCAGGACAACTTCCGCTCGCAGGCCGGTGTGGTGGACTGGGTGAATCACACCTTCATCCGTCTGTTTCCCGAGCGCGACGACGGCGAGCGCAGCGCCATCGCCTACGCCGCGTCCACCGCGTTCAACGCCGCGCTGGACGGCCCGGCAGTTGTGTTCCACCCGGCATGGCGCAGCGAGGGCGCGGCGCCGGCCGAGCGCGAGGAAGACATCGTGCTGCGGCTGGTGCGGCAGGCGCGGGCCGACGGCGAGCGCAGCATCGCAGTGCTGGTGCGTGCGCGGGGCCATGCGCACGCCATCGCGCGCCGGCTGACCACTGCGGGCAT
>NZ_SUMF01000065.1 GCF_005048205.1 Chitiniphilus eburneus | reverse complement strand
GCAGTTGCAGTTGCAGTTGCAGTTGCAGTTGCAGTTGCAGTTGCAGTTGCAGTTGCAGTTGCAGTTGCAGTTGCAGTCGCAGTCGCAGTTGCAACATCAACGCCCAGCGATCCCATCGCCACACCCAGACTCATCATCGCCCCACTCACAACGTGATCACATCCTTCAACGGCGACAACGCCGCGTACCAGATCGCCTTGCCGACCAACAGATAGATCAACAACACAATCCCCCCCGCCACCAGCCACGGCGTCAGCGGCGCCAGGCGCTCGCCCTTGCCCTCCCCGCGCTTGCGGTGCTCCGGCGCATACGCCTGCCAGAACAACTGACGGTCATCGCGATCCTGATCGCGGCTCTGCACGAAGGCATGCAACGCCATCCGCTCATGACGCAGCCGCTCGTCCCAGTGACGGCCCCGGTAATAACCCTTGAACCCCAGTTGCAACGCCAGCAGGAACACCGCCGCCAGATCGCGATGCAGGTCGTTGCGCGCACCGGCCTGGGTCTGCAACAGACGCTCCGACAACTCGAAGAAACGCCGGCCGGCGCAACGGGTATGGAACAGCTTGTATTCCAGCAACACCTGCAACCACGGCTCGCGGCCGGGCCAGTCGAGTTCCAGGATGAACACCTCGTCCGCCAGCGCCACCATCACGTAGCGCGCAATGTTGTAGGCGCGCAGATCGGCATCGGAACCGTTGTCCTTCACCCGCCGCACCTGGCTGGCGAGGATGGCGGTAAGGCGCGCGCTGACCCGCGCGGCCAACTCGGCACCGCGCGTGGGCGGCGTTTCGTCGCCCACCGCCAGCAGGCTGGGCAGCTTGCCTTCGCGCACCGCCAGCTTGATGGTCGCCACCTCCTCGTAGAACTCGGCGAACAGCCCGAGCAGGAAGTGCGCAGCGCGCGCGCGACTAGCCATGGACTTGCTCCACGGCCGCCGCACCGCCCTTCACCGGCGCGGCAGGCTGCTCGGCCTTGTTGCGGTAGAGCAGGATCGCCGCCGGCTCGCCACGATCGGCGGTGCCCAGGATCACCAGCTTCTCGCCCGGCTGGCAGGCGTTCTCCATCACACCGTTCACGTCGATTGGCTCGTTCTTCACCAGGAAGAACGCGCCACCCGGCGGCAGCTTGCGCAGCACCACCTCGGACGACGACAGCGCCTGCACCGAGGCGCCGGTCAGGCGGCGTGCCTTCAGCACCGGCATCAGCGCCTCGCGGCCGATGCGGCATTCGGTCAGCCAGCGCGCCATGTCGGTCAGCGTCTGCCCGCTGCGCGGCTTGAGTTCGATCAACACCTCGCCGGCCAGCTTGGGCAGGCGATGGCTGAAGCCGCCCTCGCCCTGGTGCAGGAACGGATCACTGTCGTAGCGGGTATCGATCAGCGCGATCTTGTCGCGGATGTACTGCATCGCCCGGTCGAACTGCGGCTTGCAGTCGACATGCTGGTAGCGATCCGGGATCGGCGGTACCGGATTGGCGCCGATCGACGCCGCCGCGCCAACCACGTGCATCAGCGTGGCGTAGAGCTGCTCCGGATGGGTGTCGCCGCTGGCGACCGCCACTTCCAGCGCCGGCAGGCCCAACGCCAGATGGCGCGCCGCCATCACCGCGCGGCGCTCGTCGCCCGCCGGCTCGTCGTGCTGCGCATCGCGCCGGTCGCTGCGATCCCCCGCCAGCGTGCGCACCTTGTTCCACAACTGCCCCGCCAGCAACCGCAACTGCGCATCCAGGCCCGCGTCGTCGAGAAAGGCGCTGCCGCCCATGCGCAGCAGCGGCGGGTGATAGTCGGTGAGCCGGATCAGGCCCTTGTCGCTACGCTCCACCTCGGCAATCGGGCAGGCCACGTAGCGCGCCGGCACCTCGTTGGCCACGATCAGCGTCAGGCGCGGGCGCAGGCGGTTGATCTCCACCGCGCCCTCGCCGGTGTTCTCGTCGGCGGCCAGTTCGCCCGCCACCGGGTCGAAGCGTTGGATCGCGCTGCCCAGCGTGGCGGCGGTATCCAGCCGTGCCGGCACCGCCAGCCATACCTTCAGCGGCCCGGCATGGTTTTCCAGCGGCTTTTTCAGATCCACCTCCAGCGCGGCATGGCCGTAGTTACCGGGGAAGATCACCGCCAGGCCGTCCGGCAGCAGGCAATCGAGCGACAGCACCGACAACGTGCCGCCCTCGATGCGCTTGGTATCCAGCCGCAGCTCGCGCAGCCCCCAGAAGTTGGGGTTGCGGCACAGCAGGCGGTGGGTCATCTGCTTGTGCCAGAAAATATCGTGCTGTTGCAGGTGCTGCGGCGACAGCAACTGGCCTTCGAACCATTGCAGCGCGTCGGGCAGGAGGATGGCGTCGGTCGTGTGTTCCATGATGTTCGTTCCTCAAGGGCGGTTATCTGCGTGCGCGCTGGTTCGCACGGGCAACGCAAGGCCCCTCGCCACAGCGCGGGCGGGGGAAGTGGAAGAAGGCGACAGACCCCGCTGCCGGCAGCCGGCCAGCGGTCCGCACCCGGTCTGGCCGGGGCGCTGTATCCAGTGATGGGGCGCGACGGCATGCGGGTTCATCAGGGGCTCCCTTCACTGGCCTGGATGTCGGCGGCCCGCAGGCGCAGCGTGGGTTTGTTGAACCAGGTGAGATCCAGCACCGGCTGGCCCTTGGCGTCGATGTAATTGGGAAAGGCATAGATCCCCACCGCGTCGCGATAGCGCTTGGGTAGCAGCACCGGGTCCACCACCGCGGCCGGCGGCAGTTGCAGCGAGACGACATCCACCTTCGGCCCGAGGGTGGCCAGCAGCGCGGTCTTCTGCGTGAACCAGTCCGGCCCGGTCTTGGGCAGCATGGCGATGCCGTTGGCGCTGTAGACCAGCACGATGTCCATGGCGGTGGCGGTGTTGTTGTTGGCGTCGGTATCGACCAGCACGCGCAGGCCGCGCAGATCGGTACGCGGCGGGTCGCCGTAGACCCATTTCTTGACGGTGCCGCAGCCGGCAAGCAGCGCCAGGCTCAGCAGCAGAGGCAGGAGCTTGTTCATTGGGCGCCTCCGGCGCGGGGCGGGATTGGGGCAACAGTGGTTGCGGCGGCGGTTGCTGCTGCAACTGCAACAGCAACAGCAACTTCTGAAAGGCTGAGCGCCTGCGGCGCGGGTTGATTGATGCCCTTAGCGGCCGGGCGGGCCGGTTCATTTCTTTTGCGTGGCCAAAAGAAACGAACCAAAGAAAAGGCCGTGCGACGCTTCGCTCTGCATGGCGCGTCGCTAAGCGGCAAGCCGCTAAGCTTTGGCGGCACCGCCATCTGCGCCCCTCCGGGGTTCCCTACGTCGGTCGCGAGCCTGGGTCTCGCTCCACTCCTCGGCGCTACGTAACGGGGGGAAAGGCCGTTGAATGCCAGCGCATATTGGAAAAGGCCAATACGGCTTGTATGCCTACGGGTATCAAAACCATCAACTTTCACCCACAGGCACTCGCACGCGTCACCCCTTCCCTTCAAGGGGAGGGGCTGGGGGTGAGGATGGGCTACCGGGTCCCCTTCAGCAGCGCCGAGCGGAAGACAAGCGGGCGGGAATTCGGCGAGGACTGTCTGAGCGAGCGCAGCGAGCGAGTTCCGCAGCCACCGCTCGATTGTCTGGAGCGAGGGCACCCCGGCTTTCCGGGGCGCGTATGCAGGGTCGCCTTTTCTTTGGTTCGTTTCTTTTGGCGAAGCAAAAGAAATGAACCGGCCCGCCCGGCCGCTAAGGGCATCAATCA
>NZ_SUMF01000064.1 GCF_005048205.1 Chitiniphilus eburneus | reverse complement strand
GGCAAGCACGCCCAACAGCAGCGGCAACAGCCCGGCATGGCGCCAGCGCGGGCCCAGTTCGGCCAGGGGGCCGCTCAGCCTGATCAGCCATTGCGGCAGCACGGCGGCCGGGCTTGGGGGCGTGTGCAGGCCGCGATCCAGTGCGCGCGCCAGTGCGGCGTCGCGTTGCCGCGCGCGCAGCGCGAGCACGCCACCGGCCACCAGCAATGCCAGCCCGAGCAGTAGCAGCGGCAGGTTCATCAGGGTTCCTCCCGCCAGTCGGCCAGCTTGGGGTTGAGCGAACGCGCGCCGCCCGCCCGCCAGCTTTCGGCGCCGTCGCGCTCGACGAAGCGGAAGACGTCCTGCATCGCGATCACGTCATCGTGCATGCCGGTGACCTCGGTGACGCCGAGCACGCGGCGGCGGCCGTCGGCCAGCCGGCCGACTTCGACGATCAGGTCGATGGCGCTGGCGATCTGGCGGCGCAGGCTGAGGTCGCTGCCGGCAAAGCCGCCGAAGCCCGCCAGCATCTCCAGACGATAGACCGCGTCGCGCGGCGAGCTGGCGTGCAGCGTGCCCATCGATCCGTCGTGGCCGGTGCTCATCGCCTGCAACATCTCCAGCACTTCGGCGCCCCGCACTTCGCCGACCAGGATGCGATCCGGCCGCATGCGCAGGCTGTTGCGGATCAGGTCGCGCTGGGTGACGAGCCCGGCGCCGTCGTAGCCCCCGGGCCGGCTTTCCAGCCGCACCACGTGGGGGTGTTGCAGGTCCAGCTCTGCCGTATCCTCGATGGTGACGATGCGCTCGGCGGGCGGGATATAGTTGCTCAATACGTTGAGCAGCGAGGTCTTGCCACTGCTGGTGCCGCCGATCACCAGCACGTTGCAGCGCCCCCGCACCGCGTGCGCCAGCAGCGACAGCACGATGGGCGACAGCGTGCCCAGCGCCAGCATGCGTTCGCCCTGGTAGAACTGGCGATGGAACTTGCGGATCGACACCGACACCCCATCCACCGCCAGCGGCGGGATCACCGCGTTCAGCCGGCCACCATCCGGCAGGCGCGCATCGACCATGGGGCTGGATTCGTCCAGCCGCCGTCCCAGCGGCGCCAGCAGCCGGCGCAAAAAGTTGAGCAGGTGGCCGTTGTCGCGAAACCGGATCGCCGTGCGTTCCAGCACGCCCTGGCGCGAGACGAACACGCCGCGCGGGCCATTGATCAGGATGTCCTCCACCGCCGGGTCGGCCAGCAGGTCTTCGATGGGGCCGTAGCCAACCAGCTCCTTGGTCAGCGCATCGACCATCAGCGCCACTTCCAGCTCGTTCACCGGGATGCGGCGGTTCTGCACGTAGGTGACCACTTCCTGGCGGATCAGGCTGGCCATGCGCGCGCGCGGCAGGTTGTCGGAAAACACCCCCTGCTCGGTGAAGCGATCGATCAGCCAGGCCTGCACGCCGCTCTGGACACGCTCCAGCTCGGTATCCGCTTCGGGGCGGGGCGGGATGGGGCGGGTGGCGCTCATCAGGCGGCCTCGTTACGGAACAGCCGGCTCAGCCGCGCGCCCAGCGATTCGTCGTTGGCGGCGCGCCCGCCGCCGTGCAGGCTGAGATCCTGCACCGCTTTGTCCAGCAGGCCGTTCAGCGCGCGGGCGAAGCGGCTGTTGCCGGGCACCGGGCGGCCGAAGCTTTGCGCATCGCACAGCGTCACCGGGTCGGCGGGCAGGATGCCGGCCAGCGGCAGGCCGATGCGGTGCGCCAGGTGGTTGGGTGTGACGGCACGGTCGCTTTCGAAGCGGTTCACCACCAGCCGCCAGCCGGCGGTGGACAGACCCAGTTCCTCGTAGCCGGCCAGCATCTGCAAAGTGGAGCGCAGCGCACCGATGCCCTGGTCGCACACCAGCAGCACACGGTCGGCGGTGCGGACCAGGTGCTGCGTGAACGCCAGGTCTTCGCTGCCGCCCAGATCGAGCACCACGGCGGCGAAGTGGGCGCGCAGCACGCGCATCAGGCGCAGCGTGTCGGCGGTGCCGATCTCGTGGCGATCCGAGGCGTATTGCGGCAGCGGCAGCACCGCCAGCCCGCTTTCGTGCCGGGCGAACGACGATTCCAGCATCATCTTGTCGAAGCGTTGCAGGTTCTGCACCGCGGCCAGCACATCCAGCTCCGGCTCCAGCCCCAGGTAGAGGCAGGCATCCTGCGCCGGGTGGCCGAAGTCCATCAGCAGCACGTCGTCGTCCGGCAGGCGCTGGCGCAGCAGTTGCGCGAAAGTGCCGGCCACGCTGGTGGCGCCGACGCCAGGGCGCCCGCCCAGCACGGCGATCACCGGGCCACCGGCGAAGCGCGGCTTCACGTCGTGGCGGAACAGCGCCTCGCGCACGATGTCGGACGCCAGCGTGAGGTTGGCGGTGTCGATGAATTCCTCCACCCCGGCGCGCATCGCCATCCGCAGATTGGCCTCGTTGGCGCGGCCGATGCCGAGGATCGCCATCTCGGGATAAAGCTCGCGCAACTGGCGCGCGGCGTCGTGCGCACGCGCGCCACGGCCGTCGCCGAATTCGACGATCACGCCATTGGGGGCGAGGATGCCCACCTCCTGCATCAGTTCGTCCACCGGCCCGCCGCGCGAGACCACCACGCCCAGGATGGCCAGCGAGCGATCGAGCTGGCGCGCCAGGATGTCGTCGTCGGAGTACAGCAGGAAGGTATGGGTGACCACGCTGCCGTTGGGAGTGAGTTGTTCGTTCATTGCGAAAGCCCCGTCAGGTTGTCGCCGTGCTCGCCGCCCAGCAGCCATTGCGACCAGATCGAGCGCTGTTGCGTCATCGATTCGCCCGGCAGCGGCGGGCGCGCGGCGTCGCGCGCCAGCGGCGACACCAGGTGCGGCGTCACCACGATCATCAGTTCGCGGTCTTCGCGCTGGCTTTCCACCCGCTTGAAGAACGCCCCCAGGATGGGCACCGAGCCGATGCCGGGCACCTTGTCCACGTTGTTGCGCAGGTTGCGCGACACCAGCCCGCCGATGACGAAGCTTTCGCCATCGCCCAGTTCCACCGTGGTGTCGGCACGGCGGGTGGTGACGCTGGGCACCACGGTGCCGTTCAGTTGCACGCCGCGCGTGTAGTCCAGCTCGCTGGCCTCTGGCGCCACCTTCAGCGCGATGCGCCGGGCGTCGATCACCGTGGGCGAGATCGCCAGCCCGATGCCGAATTTCTTCCACTCGATGGTGACGTTGCCGAACGATTGCGGCACCGGCACCGGCAACTCGCCCCCGGCGAGGAAGGTGGCGGTCTGGCCGGACAGCGCCACCAGGCTGGGCTCGGCCAGCACCTGGATCTGGCCGTTGCTTTCCAGCAGGCTGAGCACGGTGCCGATGGAGTAGCTGGCGCGGTTGTACAGCGCCAGCAGGTTGAACGCCTGCGCGAACGGCGAGCTGCCTTCGCTGGTCAGCGTGTCGCCCAGGTTGAATTTGCTGAGCGAGCCGGGGGTGAACGAGGCGAAGGAAAACCCGGAGTTGAGGTTGCGGAAGAACAGGTTCAGCCCGGCCTGCTTCATTTCGCTACGCGAATACTCGACCACCTTGATGTCCACCTGCACCGCGCCACCGCTGGCCAGCAGGGTGCGGTCGTCCACGCCCGCCCCCAGCGCCGTCAGCGTGGCGGCATGGCGCGCGGCATCGGCCACCTCGCCATCCAGCGTGCGCTGCGCGCCATCGGCGCCGAGGCGGGCGCCGCTGGACAGCACCCGGGGCGCTTCGGCATCCACCCGGATTTTCAGCCGTTGCGGCGTGTCGCGCTTGCCGTACCACAGCAGCAGTTGCGTATCGCCGGGCGCGCGGCCTTCCACCAGTACCGTGTCGCCGCCACGGGTGAGCTGCACGTCGGCCACCTTGGGGTCGGCCACCGCCACCCGGCTCAGCCCCGGCGCGGGAACGGTTTCGAGTTCGCCCACCGCCAGCCGCAAGCCATCGGCGGGGCGTTCCGCCGCGCCGCCGTAACTGGCGAACACCAGCACACAGGCGGCCAGCACGGCGGCGAAGGCG
>NZ_SUMF01000063.1 GCF_005048205.1 Chitiniphilus eburneus | reverse complement strand
CGGGCCGTCCAGCGCCTGTTCCCAGAAGCGGCGCCGCGCGCGGTCATCGTGCCCGAACCGCGCCTTCACCCGGTCGCGCAGGCGCCCGGCCAACTGCGCCAGCGCGCCGTAGCCATGTGGCAGCCAGGCCTCGATGCGGGCGCGGATCAGCCGCGCCAGCACCGGTGCGTTGCCGCCGCTGGAAATGGCGATCATCAGCGGCGAGCGATCGACGATGGAGGGGGTGATGAAACGGCAGCGCGCCGGATCGTCCACCACGTTGACCAGGATGCCCGCCGCCTCGCAATGGTGGTGCACGTCGGCGTTGATCGCGGTGTCGTCGGTGGCGGCGATCGCCAGGCGCATACCCTGGAGGTCGTCGGGTTGCCAGCGGCGCGCCCGATGCACGAGCCGGTTCTGTTCCCGCAGCGCGGCCAGCCCCTCGCACAGGGCGGGCGCCACCACGGTCAGGTGGCCGCCAGCAGCCAGCAGCAACTGGGCCTTGCGCAGCGCGACCTCGCCGCCCCCCACCAGCAGACAGGGTTGGGCGCGCAGATCGAGAAACAGCGGAAAATAGTCCATGAGGTGTGATTCTTGACCGTTATCAATGAGCTTGAAAGGACGCGCCAGCGGACGCGTCATCGTCGTTATTGTAAGGACTGCCGCTATCCTTTGGCTTTCATCATCGCATCGATGCACGCGATGGCCGGATCGCCAGGCGGCTGTCCCGCCTTTCGGAGCCCCCATGTCATCCATTCCACCACAGCGCATCGTGGCGCTGTTATGCCTGCTGTGTTCCTGGCCCGCGTCGGCCGCCGATCCCGCGCGGCTGGCCGCCAGCCGCGCCTGCCTTTCCTGCCATGCGCCGGCGGCGCGCATCGTCGGGCCGTCGTTCAAGGAGATCGCCGACCGCTACCGGGGTGACGCCAAAGCCCCCGGCGAGCTGGCCCGGATCATCCGCAAGGGCGGCAAAGGACACTGGGGGCAACTGCCGATGCCGGCCAACCCCGGCGTTTCGGAGGCCGAGGCCGCCGCACTGGCGCGTTGGGTGCTGGATCGCAAGTAGGCGTCCACGCGCCCGGCAAGGCTTTGTAGCGTCGAGCCATGCCGGGGCAGGGCACCGTGCCCGCCCGCGAGGCAAAAAAAAACCGGCCCTTGGGCCGGCACTCAATGACGCGGCGACGCGTCGCTTCTGGACGATGAAGTGGCGGTAGCTCCCCCTCCCGCCCTGGCTTTGCAGCCCGTCCGAAGCCATTCGCGATCCCGCTGCGCCCCCCGACACAGCGTTCGCGCTATGTGACGCCCGGATTCTATCGCTCCGGGTCGATGTCGCAAGGCCGATCCGGCCTGCGTTCAGGCCGCCCGCAATTCGGGCGATATACTGGCCACAGCCTGTTCCACGACGTTGCCGGGCACCGTTTCCTTATCCAGCAACTCCGCCACGATATGGCGTAGCGCGCCAGCGTGGCTGGTGAGGTGCGCCGTGCATTGTTCTTCGAGCCGCGACAGCAACTGCTTCGCTTCTTCGATGGCGTTACCCATTTCCGGCTGCACCAGCGCAGGGTTCTCGATGGCGGCCAGGTTGAACAGCGAGCCGCTGCCGCCGAAGCCGTACTGTGCCACCATCGCCAGCGCAATGCGGGAGGCTTCCTGTAGATCGTGTGCGGCGCCGGTCGATGCTTCGCCATAGGTGAGCAGTTCGGCGCAGCGGCCGCCCAGCAACATGACGATGCGGTTTTCCAGTTCGGACTTGCGATGCAGGTGGCGATCCTCGGGCGGGGAAACCAGCGTCACCCCCAGCGCGCCACCGCGCGGCAGGATGGTGACCTTTTCCACCCGGCCCACGTTCAGCAGTTGCGCGATCACGGCGTGGCCGGCCTCGTGCACCGCCACGCGCTCGCGCTCCTCGGTGGTCAGCGCGCGCACGGCGCCATTGATCTCGCCCATGCGCGAAATCTCGATGGCTTCCTGGAATTCGCGCTGGCCCACGGCATCCTTGCCGGCCTTGGCCGCCAGCAGCGTTGCCTGGTTGACGATCGATGCCACCGCTGCCGGCGACAGCCCGGTGGTCAGGCGTGCCAGTTGTTCGTAATCGATGCCGGCCTCGGTTTTCACGCGGTCGGCGTACAGGCGGAAGATGCCTTCGCGGTCGATCACGTCGGGCAGCTTCACATGCACGCGGCGGTCGAACCGGCCCTCGCGCAGCAGGGCTTCATCGACGTTGTCCACCAGGTTGGTGGCGCCGACCACGATCACACCGTCGCCGGGTGCGAAGCCGTCCATCTCGACCAGCACCTGGTTGATGATGCGGTTGCCCTCGCTTTCGGCCGGGCCGTTGCCGCTGCTGGTGCGCTTGCCGATGCCGTCGATCTCGTCGATGAACAGGATGCACGGCGCATGCTTGCGCGCGGCCTTGAACAGGGCCTTCACTTTCATCGGCCCCACGCCGTAGAACTTGGAGGTGAAATCGCTGCCGGATGCGGCAATGAACGACACGCCGCATTCGCCGGCCAGCGCGCGCGCCAGCAAGGTCTTGCCGGTGCCGGGCGGGCCCGACATCAGCACGCCCGCCGACGGCCGCGCGCCAAGCGCGGCGAACGATTCCGGGGTCTTGAGGAAGGCGGCGATATCCTGCAACGCATGTTTGGCCTCCTTGGCGCCGATCACGTCGTCGAACGTGGTTTCCACTTTGAGATTCAGGTCGTACTGGCGTCCGCCGACCCCGCCGCCGCGCACCATCCAGACCATGACGCCCAGCAGGCCCAGCATCAGGGTGATGTTCAGACTGCGCCCGACCAGCTCCAGCGCGCTGCCGGCGTCATTGCCGGCGCCGTCGTAACTGACGTTGTTGAGCATCACCACCTGGAACGGGGTGGCATGGTCGCGGTAGCGATCCAGTGCCCATTGGGCTACTGGCGTGCCGCGCCCGTCCTGTACGAAATAGCGCGCGCCGGCACGGGTGCTGACCAGTACGCTGTTGCGCGCCAGCCCCAGGGCGGCAACGCGGTCGGCGTCCAGGTCGCGCGCCAGGGTGGAGAGATCGCGCTCGGCGGCGAACCAGGCGTCCGGCTGCTCACGCATCGCCTGTGCCGTCTGCGGCAGGGTGCTGGCCGCCAGGGCCTGTTGTTGCGCGGAATCCCGGTGTTGTTGCCAGCCGTACCAGGATGCGGCGCCGATCACCAGCACGGCCACGCCGGCCAGCAGTGTCTTGTTGCGAAGAAGTCTGGATAACATGCAAAACCTCGTTGGAGGACGGAGCGCGCCTACAGGCATGCGTCATGTCTGCCTGCGGTGGCAACGCGCTATGCTTTCAATATTAGAAATATTATCGTTGACTGAAAACTGACAGTCAACGCTGGCCGTAGCGATGATCGGCATGAGGCGATGACGCGAAAATTTGCGTAAAGCCTTGTATGGAAGCCACTTTGTGTGGTCTTGCGGGGGAGGGGCGACAACTCGGCCTAGCCTGCTGCCTGCCTTTATATGAGGGTGCTGCTCGATTTGTGCCGTCAGCTTATCACCATGAAATGGCGCTGCCACCGACCGGTTGTCAGCTAATGGGCGTGAATGCTGCGGTCTGCCGGTGCCGCTATGGATGAACGCTGGTCGGAACGTGGGCGGGCGCCGGGCACTTTTACGCGGGCCGGGCATTCTAACGAATGGCTCCCGCGTACCAGGCCCCCTGTGTGTGCTGGCCGGTCGCGGCAACCCGCTTCAGGAGATGCTCATGGCCATCGACCCGATTGCAGCCGTTTCCCCGAATGTGGTGCCGCCGGTGGTGTTGCCCGCGGCAACCCAGCCTGGCGCGGTCCGGACGGCGGAGCCGTTGCCGCTGCTGGTCACGCCGGTGGATGAGGATGGGCGCGGCACCGAGGTGACGCGGCTGGTGGACGAAATCGGTGCCGCCAGCGTGGCGGCGAGCAAGGCCGATCCTTTGCGCCTGCGCGTGCCGGGGCCGTTCGACGATCCCTTCAATGTATCCAGCCTTGGATTTGCCGAGAGCCGCGCCGCCAATGGCGTGACGGCCCGCGCGGCCCAGGCGGCGACCGACATTGCGACGACGGGCGCGCAGGATGTCGTGGGCGCGCAGCTTGCCGCGGCGGCAGCGGCGGCGGCGGGTGCCGCGCCGACCGCCGCGCTGGCCGGCTCGCCCGAAGCGCTGGTCCGCGCCGGGGTGACCTCGGCGGCGTTGCGCACCGGCGCGCTCGACCC
>NZ_SUMF01000062.1 GCF_005048205.1 Chitiniphilus eburneus | reverse complement strand
CGCGTCGGAGCTGAGCCAGGCTTTGCCGCCCAGGAAACGCGGGTCGGTTTCGATCAGGTAGGCGTGGCCCGGTTCGATGTGGGTCTGGTAAAGCTGGTTGGTGGGCAGCGTCAGCGTCGGTGAGGGAACGCGGATGGTTTGCAGGCCGGTGTGCAGCAGGTCGCGCGCGACCTGCCAAGGGTTTGATTCCGGCATTGCTGGCGCAATACCGGACCACCACAGCAGGCAGGCAACGAAAAGTGAAATGGTGTGTCGAATCGGCCGCATCAAGGGGGATGGCGTTTACTGGCGCAGCTCAATATACGCCAAATCCAAATTCAATTGGATCGATGAAAGCAAGATCGGTTTGATTGCACCGGACAATCACTGACCTTGGGGTAATAATTCGACGTCCATTTGCAACTTCATCGATAACCCATTGGTGCCACACTATTTTTATGCCCCGAAAATCGGTGACCAATGGGCGCTCGCAAATGATTGAAGCAGATTCTGTTTTCTTTAAACTGGGGCATCTCATTGACACAAGAAGCGATCGTGACCAAGGAAAACTGGCTGAATAGTGGGGCCTCGTCTACAGAAACACCCGATGGGGATGACAACGTTGCGCGCATCGCGGCACAAGCGTTGACGGGGTTTCGGCAGATGAAGCATCAAGCCACCACGGCCAAGAGTGCCAGGACAGAAGCCAAGGCCGAAGCGGCGGACGGTGAAGAACCGAGCAGTTAGCACCGCAGCAGACAGGCAGCAGACCAACAAAAACCGGGGCGTGTAACACACGCCCCGGTTTTTTGATCAATGCTCAGCAGCGGGATCAGCCCCGCACAGGCGCTTGCAGTGCCTTGCAGCAGAGTTCGAGTTCTTCACGCTCCACATCGCACAAGTTGGCCCAATCTTCGGCCATGCGACTGCCGATCCCCGCTAAGTCATGGGCGTTGGCATGGACGGTGGAAAGCTCGGCAATGGCGCGGAACAGCGCGGCCAGCTCGATAAAACCCTGTCGGGCTTGGCAAGCTTGGTCGATGGCTTGGTCAAGCGAACTGATGCAAGAAAGCCAGGGTGTGGTGGTGGGGACAGCGGGGTTGGGGGTGAGATGGGGCATGGTAGGCACTCTCAATGAAAGTTGAGACCGCCACCCCAAGACCAATTGAGGTGGGCAGCCGAAACGAGAGTTGGTCTACCGGTTGAGAGCACCCGGCGAGCCTTGCGGCTCCTCTCGCCCGGCCGCCCATAAAAGGACGTACCCAGCGCAAAAAAGCCGCATGGACAAGCAATGCGGCTTGCGCCGCTCTCAAATTCGGGAGACCAATCCCGGCCGCGTAGATCGAACGCGACGGCGGGAGCATAGGCCGAACGGGGGCCGTTGTAAATGGGATTCAAGGAAACGCTTGCCAAACGACAAGGTAATGCCGTGACTACCGATGAGGAAGGGCTTGGTGGCTCTGATGATATTAGGCAAAAGAAAGCCGCTGGCTTTTGGGTCTAGCGGCTTTTATTTTTGTCACCAAATTCTGACACTTTTCCATTACTTCTACCACACAGCAACATTGAGCCCATATCGCCAAATACTCATGGATCAATTAAATTTAATATTTTCAAATCATGCAAAAACAAATTCGCCTCATCCAATGGAACATCTTTCAACAGGTCATTAAGGTCGTTAGCTCTAATAAAGCTAGCAATATTCACTCGAGCAGTCTTCATTTTATCTGGGTACCACCCCCCCGACAAAACCAATAAAACCACCTGCCACATAATATTTTCTATTGGCCGTTCAAAACCATCTTCAAAAGTGGCAGTCACATATCCCATTATTTGCTCATGGGGCCACCCTTGCATTACTGCATGATCTCGACACCCATCAAAATATGAATCAAGTGCCCACTCCTTGATTTTTGAATATAGAACCCTTTGATCATGTATCACTTCACCACTCCTTTCGTAGGCGGTATAACACCGCCATTATCAAGAATATTGATAGTAATATTTGGGTATTTTTCTTTGAACTGGCGAATAACATTCGAGCAACTCGCGCAGGGTGCGCGCTCTGTCAGCAAATTAACAACTCCCTTCGCTGCGGGATTATCACCCAAATATGTAGCAATATTGTTGAGTATTTTAGCTTCAGAATCCACACTTCGAAGCAATGGGTAAGGATTGGCCCCTGATGTGGGAACAATAGTGCTTTGAAAAATCTCTGGCACCTCTCCAACAAAACCTAAAGCCTGCTGTTCCGCAGTAGGGTTTGCTATTCGGCTTGATGCAGCCATGTTAGCTGGCACTCCAGGAATATCAACTTGAGCCACCCCCATATTTCCCCCACTTTTGGCACTTCCAGACAAAGTTGCACGCAAATCAGCAATTTGATTTGAAAGAGACTTTTGTGTCTGAGCTAACGATGCAACTTGTGCAGAACTAGCAGCTTGCCCTCCCTTAATTGCTGCCTTTGCCCACTGCACAAGGCTTTTCGCTCCCGCCCCAAGTGATACAAGCAATACCTGATTCTCAGGGTCAGAAACAAATGTCACAAACTTCATCCAGCCCGGCGAATTCTGGTCAATCATCGCCAGATCTTTACCATTCTCCTGAAGAATGAAGTCTTTGGCCTCCTGCATCGTCATCGATTGATACAGCCAGCTTGGACGTTCTGCGGCTGCGATGCCGCCTTCGATTTCAGCCTTTCTCAGCGCAGCACATACCATCGGGTCTTTTTTACACGTCTCAGCCAATTCCTCTCGATTCTTCTCACTAAGCTGGGTGTACTTTTCCCAAACAGCGTCGCAATTGCCTTTGGCCGTACACGTTGCCAACTCCTTATCCAAGGCCAAGCCTTCATCAGCGCTGAGGTAGTTATTTCTTACTGCATTCTGCCCAGCCTGCCCACCCGCCGCTACGTTCAGCCCGCTATCCCCGACCACGCCTCCGGCAAGGCCCGCCGCAACCCCGCTCAGCGCGACGATGGTCTGCTTTTGCGTTTCGGTCAGTTCGCTCGGGTCTACGCCGGGGTAAAGCTGTTCGGTCAGTAGCCGGGCCATGCCTTCGCCCGCCAGCGCGCCTGCTGCGCCTGCGCCGGCGTTGTTGCCTTGCAGGTAGGCGGTCGCGGCACCCAGTACGGCGTGCGCCATCAGGTTGGCGGCGGTGTTGTCGCCGGTTGCGTCTTTGATCGCTTGCGCCAGGTACGGTGCGGCGGCGCCACTCAGGGCTTCGCCGATGTTGCCCCCCGCCAGGCCTTGCAGGGCGGCGGTAATGGCTTGCATGGCGCGCTGGAAGTCGCTGCCGGTTCCCCATTGTTTCTGGGCAGCTTCGTATTCGGGGGTGCCTTTCTCCAATCCGTTGAACTGTTGCGCGACGATGATCTGGGTGGTTTGGTTGGCCAGTTCGCCCAGGCTGTCCACCAGCATCTGGGTTTCGGCGATTTTTTCTTTGTCGAAGATTTGGTCGATGGCGCCATTGGCGTTGCTGGTGTCGCGGCTCAGGTCGGCCACATCCTGCTTTTGGTTCTCCTGGTCGCGGATCGTGATGCTGCCTTCACTCACGGCGGCTTGAGTGGTGCCGCTGGCGTCGCCGCTCTGCTGGCTACCCTTGGGCGCGAAGCTGGCTGTGGTATCGATCCCCTTGCCACCCGCCGTGCCCAGGCTGATGCCGACGCTGGTGGCTTTGTATTCGGCTTCGTTCTGCAGGTCGCTGAAGCCGAGGGTGCCGGTGTCCAGTTTGTTTTTGGCCGGGTCGGCAGTGCTGGCAATCACGCCGCCGTTGAGCTGGGTGTGGCCTTCGACGTAAACGTTGAAGCCGCCTTCGCCGGCAAACAGGCCGCTTTGTTCCTGCACGGAGAGGTAGTCGCTGTCGGTCTTGCTCTTGCTGAAGTTGGCACTGGCGCTGCCGGTCATGCTGCCGAAGGTGAAGCTGCCGCTGATGCCGCTGCTGGTCTGTTTGGCGTGGTAGTCGATGTCGTCCTGTTGGCTTTGGATCAGTAGGTCGCCACCGATATTGGCAATCACGGTTTTGCCGGTGGCCTGGGCGCCGATCAGGCTGGTGTCGCCACCGCTTTTGAGGGTGAGCGTTTCGCCGGCGGTGACGGTGGTTTCTTGGTAGGTGGTGGCGTCACCTTCGGTGTTGCCTTTGGCTTTGTTGGCGCTGCCGAAGATGCTGAAGCCCACGCCGTTGCCGCTGGCGCCGATGCCGACGCCCACTTTCCAGCCACTGCTCTTGTTGTCGCTGCGTTCGCGCGCCAGTTCTTCGGCGCTTTGCAGCGTCAGGTCGTTGGCGGCGTCCAAGGTGACATTTTTGCCCACCAGTTCGCTGCCCAGCACGATCAGGTTGCCCTGGCCGGTTTCGCCGTCGCCGCGTGCCACGATGGTGAGGTCGCCGCCGGCTTTGACGCTGCTGGCATGGGCGGTCTGCTGGTCCTGTTCCAGGTTGAATTCGCTTTTGCTGCTGCCCACGCTGATCTGAAGTTGGACACCCATGTTTTGCAGGTCGCCGTTCTGGATCGACTCGCCAACCTGATAGGCCGTCGCGCCCGCTTGCAATGCTTTGACGGCAGCCAGGCGGCCGTCCTCGGCTGCGCTGGCCTGTTCAACGTTGTTGACAACCTGTTTGGCCATGTCGACCACGCCACCACCCAGCCCGATGCTCAGCCCGGACTGTTTCTGCTTTTGCGTTTCGGCGTAGTGCTGCGTTTCCGCTGCCGCTTCGAT
>NZ_SUMF01000061.1 GCF_005048205.1 Chitiniphilus eburneus | reverse complement strand
GGCCGAGCGGCTGCGGCAGGCGGCGCGGCGCGGTGCGCGCCAGCCGGGCAAGCGCCGCGTGATCGTCAGTACGCTGGACGCCGACATCCAGGCCACGGTCGAGCGCATGCTGCTGGATCGGCTGGGCCAGTTGCCGCCCAAGGTGTCGATGGCGGTGCTGGTGATGGAGAACACCAGCCTGGCGGTGCGCGGCTACGCCGGATCGGCCGACTTCGCCGACAACAAGCGCTTCGCCCACGTGGACATGGTGCGCGGCATCCGCTCGCCCGGTTCCACGCTCAAGCCCTTCCTCTACGCGATGGCGCTGGACCAGGGGCTGGTGCATTCCGAAAGCCTGCTCACCGACGCGCCGCAATCGTTCGGCGGCTACCAGCCGGGCAACTTCCAGGCGGCGTTCAGCGGCCCGGTCAGCGTGGCGGACGCGCTGCAACGCTCGCTCAACGTGCCGGCGGTGGATCTGCTTGACCACGTGGGGCCGCAGGCGTTTGCCACGCAACTGGCAAAAGGGGGCGTCAAGCTGCGTATGCAGCGCGGCGCGGCGCCCAATCTCAGCCTGATCCTGGGCGGCGGCGGCACCACGCTGGAAGAACTGGTCGGCGGCTATCGCGCGCTGGCGGCCGGCGGCATGGCCGGCATCCCCCGGCTCAGCCCCGACGCGCCACGGCGCGAAGCACGGTTGATGAGCCCCGGTGCGGCGTGGATCGTACGCGATATCCTGGAAAGCGGCGGCCGGCCGGATCGGCCGTTCCAGTCCGGCCCGCTGCAACTGGCGTGGAAGACCGGCACCAGCTTCGGTTTTCGCGATGCCTGGGCGGTGGGCGTCACCGATGGCTACACCATCGGCGTGTGGGTCGGCCGTCCCGACGGCACGCCCAATCCCGGCTTCTTCGGCGCCAACATTGCTGCGCCCTTGCTCAAGGACCTGGCCGCTGCATTGCCCACTGTGCCCGGCGCCCGCCGCGCGCCGCGCCCGACCAGCGTCACGCCGGCGGCGATCTGCTGGCCGCTGGGACAACTGGCCGCCGACACGCCGCCCGCGTTCTGCCACGAAAAGCGCACCGCGTGGTTGCTGGCCGGCACCGCGCCGCCAACGCTGCCGGATCGTGCCCGCTCCGGCGGGCTGGTGGAAACGATCTGGCTCGATCCAGAACGCAAGCTGCGCGTCACGCCCGCCTGCGCGGCGAACGCCGTATCGCAACGTATCGCGCGCTGGCCGTTGTGGCTGGAACCGTGGCTGGACCCGGCCGTGGCCGCGCGTTACGCCCCGCCGCGCTGGGCCCCCGGTTGCGCCCCGGCCGGTGCCACTACCTCGTTGCGCATCGTCGGCGTCGATCCGGGCAGCGTGCTGCGCCCGGCAGCGGGCCGGCAGAGCGCCATCGTGGACGTTGGCACGCTGGGTGCGGCCGGCACCGTGTACTGGCTGCGCGACGGCGAACTGGCCGGTGACAGCGCGCCGGGGCGCCCGCTGCGGCTGGAGTTCAAGCAGAACGGCCGTGTTCGGCTGACCGCGCTGGACGGAGGCGGGCGTTTCGACCGGGTGGAAGTGGTGGTGGCGGGCGTCGGCGCGGCGCAGTAGCGCGGGGTGCGGCGGCGAGAGTCGAACCTGCGGCCAAGTATGCAGTGCGAGGGCTTGATCCACGGTAGGGGGAGGCCAGCGTGGCGGCTGACAATGCGGTGGCGCTGGCGTGCTTCGCCCACCTGGGCTAGGCACGCGCCGCGCCGCGCCGCGCCGCGCTGCCGGACGAGGCGGGCATGATCGACCACCGCTTCATCCGTGCCCTCTATGTGTGAAAAGGGCGTGCCGCAAGGCACGCCCTTTTCACAGGTATCGGCTGTCAGCACCTGAGGTGCCGGCTATGCCGCCTCGACTGCGCTCAGGCCAGGTCGAACAGCAGCACCTCGGCCTGCCTGCCTTGGCGCAGTTCCAGACTGCTTTCCTCTTCCACCATCAGCGCATCGCCGGCTTGCAGCCGCTGGCCATCGACCTCGATCTCGCCGCGCGCCACGTGCAGGTAGACGCCGCGCCCCGGCTGCATCACGTACTGCACGTGCTCGTCGCCGTCGAACAGGCCAATGTAGAGCCGCGCGTCCTGGTGCAGCCGCACCGAGCCGTCGGCGCCGTCCGGGCTGGCCACCAGCCGCAGCCGGCCACGCTTTTCCGCCTCGTCGAAGATCTTTTCCTCATACGACGGCGCCAGACCGCGTGCCTCGGGAATGATCCATATCTGGAGGAAGTGCACCGGGTCGCTATTCGACGGGTTGAACTCGGAGTGCGTCACGCCGGTCCCCGCACTCATGCGCTGCACATTGCCCGGCCCGATCACGGAGGTGTTGCCCATGCTGTCGCGGTGCTGCAATTGCCCGGACAGCACGTAGCTGATGATTTCCATGTCACGGTGCGAATGCGTGCCGAAGCCCATGCCCGCTTGTACCCGGTCCTCGTTGATCACACGCAGCGCGCCGAACTGCATATGGGCGGGATCGTGGTAATCGGCGAAGGAAAAACTGTGCCGCGATTGCAACCAGCCGTGGTCGGCGGCACCGCGATCGTTGGCTTTGCGCAGGTAACGCATCATAATCTCCTTCTGTTGTTTGCTATCTGTAAAGCGATGATATTCCTTGGTATTTGCGATTGATAGCGAACAGTTTGCAATTACTCGTTCAAATCGGTTGAAGGTTATCGACATGCTCAGGCTGAACCTGGAAGCCCTGGAAATCCTGGATGCCATCGTGCGCAAGGGCAGCTTTGCCGCCGCCGCCGACGAAGTGCACCGCGTGCCTTCCGCTGTGACCTACATGGTCAAGAAGCTGGAGGACGAACTGGGCGTGCAGTTGTTCGACCGCAGCGGTCACCGCGCCAAGCTGACCGAAGCCGGGCAGACGCTGCTGGACGAGGGCCGCCACCTGCTGCGTGCGGCGGGCGACCTGGAATGCCGGGTGCGGCGCGTGGCCACCGGGTGGGAAACCGAACTGAACGTAGCGCTGGACGGCCTGCTGCCGATGGAACTGCTGCACCCCATCGTGCGCGATTTCGACTTGCTCGATTCCGGCACCCGGCTGCGCTTCTCGCGCGAAGTGCTGGCTGGCATGTGGGACGCACTACTGGACCATCGCGCCGACCTGGCGGTGGGCGTATCCGGCGAAGGCCCGCATGGCGGCGGCTATGCCACCCGCGCGCTGGGCGAGGTGGACTTCGTATTCGCCGTCGCGCCGGGCCACCCGCTGGCGCAGGCGAAGCAGCCGTTGTCCGCCAACCAGATTCAGCAGCACCGCGTGGTGGCGATGGCCGATACCTCTCGCACCTTGCTGCCGCGCAACGTTGGCATTCTCAGCGGCCAGGAAATCTTCACCGTGCCCGATATCCAGGCCAAGCTATCGGCGCAGATCGCCGGCCTGGGCTGCGGCTACCTGCCGCGCTGCCTGGCCATGCCCTACATCGAGGCTGGCAGCCTGGTGGCGCTGACGGTGGAGGAACACAAAGAACCCGCCGTGCTGTACGCCGCCTGGCGTACCACCGGCCTGGGCCGCGCGCACAAGTGGTGGATCAACCGGCTTTCTGAAGATCGTGCCATCGGCGAATGGCTGGCGCAGTACCGGGAAGACGCGACATCCTCTTGAAAATCGGCGGCAGATTTCTTTCTTAATGCTGACTTTTTGTGGCTGCTTCTTACCTATCCCGCAATGGCCGCGTTGATGCCCCGTTGCGCGCCTCACGCGTGAGCGTGCCCTGATTTGCCGATTGCACTCGGCGGCGTTCGGCCCGCAAAAGGGGCGCCGTGCCTGGCGAAGCGGCGAGCGGGGTAGGGTGAGACGACTTACGCCCCGATGCCTGCCGACGCATCCAAACCCTACCTTGGGGTAAACTGTCAAATTATATTTGTAAGAAATTTAGGTGGTTTTTCTATAAAAATTTTTTGGTGTGTGTAAAAAAGCACGGGTATAGTCGGCGCTTCCGACTGACCGGCACAGGACAGCGGCACCACTGGGAACACGACCGTACATGTCGCGATGCCTTGGCATCGACCCAGGAGATCGACCGATGCACCGTACCGCCATCCCCCTGCTCACCGCCTGCCTGCTTACCCCCCTGGCGTGGGCCACCCCACCGCTGCCCGAATGGCGCGAAAGCGACGGCTACCTGATCGGCGTGGTCGTGCAATACCAAGGCCAGACCTACCGCGCACTGCAATCGCACACCGCGCAAAAAGGCGCCAACTGGAACCCCGCATCCACCCCCGCGCTATGGCAACTGCACCACGGCCCGGTACAACGCTGCGCCCCCTGGCAAGCCGGCTACAGCTACGCCCTGGGCGACCAGATTCGTTTCGAAGGCGACTACTACCGCGCCCGCCAGGCGCATACCGCCCACAAAGGCACCGAATGGCAGCCGCCGCGCGTGCCAGCACTGTGGCAACCAATCCAACAATGCGAAGCCGTCACCCCGATCCCACCGGGCAACACCGACACCATCAACGGCATCAAAGTCCCGCCCGATCCCGGCGCGGCCGGCCGCAAAACGCTGGCCGGCATCGACGCCGACCACGACGGCGTACGCGATGACGTACAGCGCTTTTTAGCGCAGGAAGTGGGCCAGCACCCGGCGCGGTTCAAGTATGCGATGGAATCCGCACGGATAACCCAACAGGAAATTTTGGCCGCGAGCGGAAATGATCGAGAAAAGGCAAGAGACCTCTTTAAACAAGGAGATATGCCATCAAGCTGCTTTGAAAGGACTTATGGCCCAACAAAAGAATATGAATGGAGGCTGAAGTTCCATAAAAAATTGTCCGCTTTACATTCAAATACCCCTGAACGTATGGCTGCAAATAAAAAGGGGGACGAGTTAATTGGCGGAATGATGTTTCGCTCCCCGCTTCGCTATCAGTGCGATTAAGGAGAGGATATGAAAGCCAAAATTCTAGTTGTCGGATTGTTTTTTGCAGGCAATTCTTGGGCAGAATTAAATCAATGTGATCAAATTCCTGTCGTGGTTCATATCAACGGCATAACTACCCCGCGTGCTGAAGCAAGAAAAAGTAAAGATATGATCCAGCTTGCTTTGGAACAAAAGCTTGGCCACTCCGTTCAAACCGACCTTGCCTACAACCAAACCCACGGCTTCTTCGCCGACATCGCCCAGACCTTCTACCAGCTCAGCCAACAGAACCCCGATACCGCTCCCGAACAAATCGCTGAGGCGCTGCTCTACGGCAATGCGCCCGAAGGCATGGATGCCCGCGTGGCCGAAGCGGCGATCCGCTATTACCAGGCCAAGGCCGAGCAGGCTGCCCTGGCGCAACTGACGCTGGATGAGGAAGGCGAAATCCTGCGCGATATCCGCCGTGCCACCGCTGAGGCCGACAAGGTGCTGCTGGTGCCGCATTCGCAGGGCAATCTGTTTGCC
>NZ_SUMF01000060.1 GCF_005048205.1 Chitiniphilus eburneus | reverse complement strand
CCAAAGCAAAAACCCCCGAGCCTTGCGGTCTCGGGGGTCTGCATAAGGTGTCTGGCGATGACCTACTTTCACACGGGAACCCGCACTATCATCGGCGCTAAGTCGTTTCACGGTCCTGTTCGGGATGGGAAGGCGTGGGGCCAACTCGCTATGGTCGCCAGACGTAACTCTGAAGTCACGACTGTATTTCGTCATAACTCACAATTCGATAGAAGAAGCAATGCAGGCCGCGCTCGCGCCACCCACTCAAATCTGTCTTAACTCTTGGATTCGATTCATCGATCGGTGCTCACACACCCATCACACACCCAAACCATCGTGGCTCAGGTTATAGGATCAAGCCTCACGGGCAATTAGTATCGGTTAGCTTAACGCATTACTGCGCTTCCACACCCGACCTATCAACGTCCTGGTCTCGAACGACCCTTCAGGAGGATTAAATCCCCAGGGAAGTCTCATCTTGAGGCAAGTTTCCCGCTTAGATGCTTTCAGCGGTTATCTCTTCCGCACTTAGCTACCCGGCGATGCCACTGGCGTGACAACCGGTACACCAGAGGTGCGTCCACTCCGGTCCTCTCGTACTAGGAGCAGCCCCCCTCAAACTTCCAACGCCCACTGCAGATAGGGACCAAACTGTCTCACGACGTTTTGAACCCAGCTCACGTACCACTTTAAATGGCGAACAGCCATACCCTTGGGACCGGCTACAGCCCCAGGATGTGATGAGCCGACATCGAGGTGCCAAACTCCGCCGTCGATGTGAACTCTTGGGCGGAATCAGCCTGTTATCCCCGGAGTACCTTTTATCCGTTGAGCGATGGCCCTTCCATACAGAACCACCGGATCACTATGTCCTGCTTTCGCACCTGCTCGACTTGTCGGTCTCGCAGTCAAGCCACCTTGTGCCATTACACTATCAGTACGATGTCCGACCGTACCTAGGTGACCTTCGAGCTCCTCCGTTACACTTTGGGAGGAGACCGCCCCAGTCAAACTGCCTACCATGCACGGTCCCCGATCCAGTTGATGGACCTAGGTTAGAACCTCAAACGCACCAGGGTGGTATTTCAAGGACGGCTCCACGCAGACTAGCGTCCACGCTTCAAAGCCTCCCACCTATCCTACACAAGTCCGTTCAAAGTCCAATGCAAAGCTACAGTAAAGGTTCACGGGGTCTTTCCGTCTAGCAGCGGGGAGATTGCATCTTCACAAACACTTCAACTTCGCTGAGTCTCAGGAGGAGACAGTGTGGCCATCGTTACGCCATTCGTGCGGGTCGGAACTTACCCGACAAGGAATTTCGCTACCTTAGGACCGTTATAGTTACGGCCGCCGTTTACCGGGGCTTCGATCAAGAGCTTGCACCCCATCACTTAACCTTCCGGCACCGGGCAGGCGTCACACCCTATACGTCGACTTTCGTCTTGGCAGAGTGCTGTGTTTTTGATAAACAGTCGCAGCCACCTTTTCACTGCAACCGCGTCACGCTCCACGAGCTAGTCGCTTCACGCTACTGCGGCACACCTTCTCCCGAAGTTACGGTGTCAATTTGCCGAGTTCCTTCTCCTGAGTTCTCTCAAGCACCTTAGAATTCTCATCCTGCCCACCAGTGTCGGTTTGCGGTACGGTCAATTCTGAGCTGAAGCTTAGTGGCTTTTCCTGGAAGCATGGGATCAATCACTTCAGGCCCAATGGGCCCTCGTTATCACGCCTCAGTGTTAACAGGGATCCGGATTTGCCTAAATCCCCCACCTACACGCTTGAACCGGGACATCCAACACCCGGCTGACCTACCCTTCTCCGTCCCCACATCGCACTCAGAATCGGTACAGGAATATTAACCTGTTTCCCATCGACTACGCTTTTCAGCCTCGCCTTAGGGGCCGACTCACCCTACGCCGATTAACGTTGCGTAGGAAACCTTGGGCTTTCGGTGAACGAGCTTTTCACTCGTTTTAACGCTACTCATGTCAGCATTCGCACTTCCGATACCTCCAGCATGGTTCACACCACACCTTCACAGGCCTACGGAACGCTCCCCTACCATATGTGTAAACACATATCCGCGTCTTCGGTTATCAATTTGAGCCCCGTTACATCTTCCGCGCAGGACGACTCGACCAGTGAGCTATTACGCTTTCTTTAAATGATGGCTGCTTCTAAGCCAACATCCTGGCTGTCTGTGCCTTCCCACCTCGTTTTCCACTTAATTGATCATTTGGGACCTTAGACGGCGGTCTGGGTTGTTTCCCTCTTGACACCGGACGTTAGCACCCGATGTCTGTCTCCCAAGCTCGCACTTTGCGGTATTCAGAGTTTGCAATGGTTTGGTAAGTCGCGATGACCCCCTAGCCATAACAGTGCTTTACCCCCGCAAGTGATACTTGAGGCACTACCTAAATAGTTTTCGGGGAGAACCAGCTATTTCCGAGTTTGTTTAGCCTTTCACCCCTATCCACAGCTCATCCCCTAGTTTTGCAACACTAGTGGGTTCGGACCTCCAGTGCGTGTTACCGCACCTTCATCCTGGCCATGGATAGATCACTCGGTTTCGGGTCTACGCCCAGCAACTGTTCGCCCTATTCGGACTCGGTTTCCCTACGCCTCCCCTATTCGGTTAAGCTCGCTACTGAACGTAAGTCGCTGACCCATTATACAAAAGGTACGCAGTCACCCCACGAGGAGGCTCCCACTGTTTGTATGCATCCGGTTTCAGGTTCTATTTCACTCCCCTCCCGGGGTTCTTTTCGCCTTTCCCTCACGGTACTGGTTCACTATCGGTCGATCACGAGTATTTAGCCTTGGAGGATGGTCCCCCCATCTTCGGACAGGATTTCTCGTGTCCCGCCTTACTTGTCGTACGCTTAGTACCACGATGGTCTTTTCATATACGGGGCTATCACCCGCTATGGCCGGCCTTTCCATACCGTTCTATTAAGACTACCGCTATCACGTACAGGCTCTTCCCATTTCGCTCGCCACTACTTTGGGAATCTCGGTTGATTTCTTTTCCTCGGGGTACTTAGATGTTTCAGTTCTCCCGGTTCGCTTCGCACACCCTATGTATTCAGGTGCGGATACCTCAATAGAGGTGGGTTTCCCCATTCGGACATCTGCGGATCAAAGCTCGTTTGCCAGCTCCCCGCAGCTTTTCGTAGGCTGCCACGTCCTTCATCGCCTGTGATCGCCAAGGCATCCACCAGATGCACTTATTCGCTTGATCCTATAACCTCAAACACGATGTGTTTCAGGCTATAAGCATGTTTGCGACGCTGTTTTCCTGTTACAGAATCCAGTCTCGATACAATCAAACCCAATTTAAAACTAAATTTGAGTCTTGCTTCTTCTATCTTGTTAAAGATCAGATACAGAGTGTTTTACTCGTCCAACTGAAGCAGTCAGAATGAAATCCGCTCGACCTGTCGATCGAACGCATTTGATTCTGAGTCCTTCCAGCTTGCTCGCCGCGAGGCGTGTGGAGGCAGACGGGATCGAACCGACGACCCCCTGCTTGCAAAGCAGGTGCTCTCCCAACTGAGCTATGCCCCCATCGGATAAAACTGGCTTCCCATCCAAATACCAATGGTGGGTCAGATAGGAATCGAACCTATGACCCCCGCCTTATCAAGACGGTGCTCTAACCGACTGAGCTACTGACCCAGTTCCTTCTCCCGGCTCATCCACCCAGTCACCGTAAATCACCCAATTAGATAATCTACGCCGTCTGAGCTACTGACCCAGTTCCTTCCCCGGTTCACTTACTCAGTTGCCGTAATCAAATAATTACGCCACCCAAGTCCATGACCCAGTTCTCCGTATCCTTAACCTACAGCCGATGAGTGTGAATGCTTGACCTAAGACTATCTCTGAAAGGAGGTGATCCAGCCGCAGGTTCCCCTACGGCTACCTTGTTACGACTTCACCCCAGTCATGAATCCTACCGTGGTAACCGGCCTCCCGAGGGTTAGCCTAGCTACTTCTGGTAGAACCCACTCCCATGGTGTGACGGGCGGTGTGTACAAGGCCCGGGAACGTATTCACCGCGACATGCTGATCCGCGATTACTAGCGATTCCGACTTCATGCACTCGAGTTGCAGAGTGCAATCCGGACTACGATCGGTTTTATGGGATTGGCTCCACCTCGCGGCTTCGCGGCCCTCTGTACCGACCATTGTATGACGTGTGAAGCCCTAGCCATAAGGGCCATGAGGACTTGACGTCATCCCCACCTTCCTCCGGTTTGTCACCGGCAGTCCCACTAAAGTGCTCAACTGAATGGTAGCAACTAGTGGCAAGGGTTGCGCTCGTTGCGGGACTTAACCCAACATCTCACGACACGAGCTGACGACAGCCATGCAGCACCTGTGTTACGGCTCCCGAAGGCACCCCTCTATCTCTAAAGGGTTCCGTACATGTCAAGGCTAGGTAAGGTTTTTCGCGTTGCATCGAATTAATCCACATCATCCACCGCTTGTGCGGGCCCCCGTCAATTCCTTTGAGTTTTAACCTTGCGGCCGTACTCCCCAGGCGGTCTACTTCCCGCGTTAGCTGCGTTACTAAGGTTCGAAAACCCCAACAACTAGTAGACATCGTTTAGGGCGTGGACTACCAGGGTATCTAATCCTGTTTGCTCCCCACGCTTTCGTGCATGAGTGTCAGTGTCAGCCCAGGGGGTTGCCTTCGCCATCGGTGTTCCTCCACATCTCTACGCATTTCACTGCTACACGTGGAATTCCACCCCCCTCTGCCGCACTCTAGCGAGCCAGTCACCAATGCAGTTCCCAGGTTGAGCCCGGGGATTTCACATCGGTCTTAACAAGCCACCTGCGCACGCTTTACGCCCAGTAATTCCGATTAACGCTTGGACCCTACGTATTACCGCGGCTGCTGGCACGTAGTTAGCCGGTCCTTATTCTTCAGGTACTCTCATCCCCAGGCGCTATTCACACCAAGGATTTGCTCCCTGACAAAAGGGCTTTACAACCCGAAGGCCTTCTTCACCCACGCGGCATTGCTGGATCAGGCTTGCGCCCATTGTCCAAGATTCCCCACTGCTGCCTCCCGTAGGAGTCTGGGCCGTGTCTCAGTCCCAGTGTGGCGGGTCGTCCTCTCAGACCCGCTACGGATCGTCGCCTTGGTGGGCTCTTACCCCACCAACTAGCTAATCCGACATCGGCCGCTCTGATAGCGTGAGGCCTTACGGTCCCCCACTTTCACCCTCAGGTCGTATGCGGTATTAATCCGGCTTTCGCCGGGCTATCCCCCACTATCAGGCACGTTCCGATGCATTACTCACCCGTTCGCCACTCGTCGCCAGGCCGAAGCCCGCGTTACCGTTCGACTTGCATGTGTAAAGCATGCCGCCAGCGTTCAATCTGAGCCAGGATCAAACTCTTTCGTTCAATCTCTGTGCTATTTCGTACTTTGGCTCGTACTTTCTCAAAGAAACCATCTCTGGTTCTTTTTCAATCGCATGAGCACTTGTCGTCGAAGACCAAGCACTCACACGCATCGGCTGTAATTTGTTAAAGATCGGTTGCTTCGGACACTGCGCTTTTGAAACCTGCTAAACTCTTCGTTTCGC
>NZ_SUMF01000006.1 GCF_005048205.1 Chitiniphilus eburneus | reverse complement strand
CCCGTGTGAAAGTAGGTCATCGCCAGACACCTTATGCAGACCCCCGAGACCGCAAGGCTCGGGGGTTTTTGCTTTGGCGCCGCGCCGCTGTGTTTTGCCGTGACGGCGACGATTCGGCAATGGCCGGCAGATGGCAGGGCTAGGGCGTGTCATCCAATGTTTCGCGGCAGCGCTGGGCCGAAAAAACACCAGGCACCAGACGCACGACGCAGGCAATAACCGGTTATTGCCAAGGAGTGCAACGCAGTGGATGGTGTTTTTTCGGCCCAGCCCTGCGGGTTCGGGGCATTTCGGGCGCCACGCGGCGTCGCCGGCCGCTTGCGGTATCCATACCGCCGCGCGTCCAGCTCCTTGCACGGCATCCCGAACTGCACCGAACGCTGTCGTGAAACATTGGATGACACGCCCTAGGGTTGCTCCGTGACGATGCGGGCCTGGGTGAACAGATCCCACGTGGCAATGAACAGGGCGGCGATCGCCGGGCCGATCACGAAGCCGTTCAGGCCGAAGATCGCCATGCCGCCCAGCGTGGAAATCAGCACAATGTAATCGGGCATGCGGGTGTCCTTGCCCACCAGGATGGGGCGTAACAGGTTATCGACAAGGCCGATGACGAGGATGCCGAAGACCATCAGGCCCAGCCCCTGCCAGGTGGCGCCGGTGAGCAGGAAATAGATCGCTACCGGCCCCCAGATCAATGCTGCGCCCACCGCTGGCAGCAGCGACAGGAATGCCATGGCTACGCTCCAGAGCAATGCGCCATGAATATCCAGGCACCAGAAGGCCAGCCCACCCAGGGCGCCTTGTACGATCGCGACGATCAGATTGCCTTTTACCGTGGCGCGAACGACGGTGGTGAATTTATCCAGGAGATAGCGCTTTTGTTCGCTGCCCAAAGGAATGGCGCGCTTGATTTTTTCCGCCAATAAAACGCCATCTCGCAATAAGAAGAAAAGCAGATAAAGCATGACGAAAAAACTGACGAAAAACTGAAAGGTGTTCTGTCCGAGATTGAGTGCCTGCGTGGCGAGGAACTGGCTGCCTTGCCCCGCCCAACTGGAAAGCTTCTGCTGTATGGCGGAAGCATCGGTCAGATCGAAATAGCCGAGCATGCGCCAGAGCCAGCCGGGCAGTGCATTCAGACCCTGCTGGAAATAGCGGCCGAAATCCGGCTCCCCGGATTGCAGTTTCTTGTAGAGTGCGGCGCCTTCCTCGATCAGTGCGCCGCTCAGCAAGCCAATGGGGATGATGACCAGCACCAGGCAGGTCAGGGTGGTCGCCAGCGCGGCCTGATTGGGGCGCGGCCCCCATAACGCCAGAAGGCGGCGGTGCAGCGGATGAAACAGCAGCGCCAGCGTTGCTCCCCAGAATATGGCGCCGTAGAACGGTAGCAATATCCAGCCGAATGCCAGCGTGACCAGTAGCAGGAGTAACAGAAAAGTCTTTTGTTGAAGCTCCGGCAGATTCATATCGGACTCGGGCGGTTGTGATCGTGCCAGATCGAGTGTGCGAGTCTTCCATCCCATGGGGCATTTGAGGCGGGCCGATTGTGCTGTAGGTGGCTGACTTTCGCCTTGTCGGATTTTGTCCTAGCCCGATTTGGCAAGGCCGCGCCGGCATCGCCGGGCAAGGGTTTGCCATCCGGTTTCGTTTCCTGGTTTTTGCCAATCAAAGCGGAGCGCCGCCTAAGATGGTGTATCAGGGATGACGATTCGAGGCTGCCATGGCTTACCAACTCTACTATTGGCCCACCATCCCCGGGCGTGGCGAGTTCGTACGGCTTGCGCTGGAGTACGCGGGCGCCGACTACGTGGATGTCGCGCGTGAACCGGATGGTGCCGGTTTCGGCATGCAGGCCATGAATGAACTGCTCGAAGGGGAGGATGCCCACGCGCCGTTTGCGGTGCCGTGCTTGCGCGATGGCGATGTCACGGTCGGGCAGACGGCGGCTATCCTGATGTATCTGGGACCGCGCCTGGGGTTGGTGGCGAGCGATGAGGCCATCCGCCTCTGGACTCATCAATTGCAACTGACCATCGCCGATGCCGTCGTCGAGGCCCACGATACGCATCACCCCATCAGCAGCAATCTGTACTACGAGGACCAGCGGACGGAGGCGATGCAGCGGGCCGCGGACTTTCGCGCCACGCGCATGCCGCTGTTCCTGAACTGGTTCGAGCGGGTGCTGGTGCGCAATCCGGCAGGTGGCCACTGGCTGGCGGGGAGCGACATCAGCTATGCCGATCTCTCGCTGTTCCAGTTTGTTTCCGGGCTACGCTACGCGTTTCCCCGTCGGGCGGCGCAAGTGCTGGCAGATACGCCCAGGGTGAATGCCTTGTGCGCGTCGATCGCCACCCATCCCAGGCTGGCGGCCTATCTGGCCAGCGCCCGCAGGTTGCCGTTCAGTGAGGAGGGCATCTTCCGTCACTACCCCGAGCTCGACGAGCCTGATTCCTAGGGCGAATCGACCTGCAAGCGTGGGAGGTGCTGGTGCGTGGGCCGGATATCGAGGTCGATTCGCCCTCGGCGGGCAGCGGTGTTTGTCATCGATTGCGTGGTCCTGCCTGCATGGTGACCGTTCCGCCATGGCAATTATGCAACCCGAATAAAGGCGGGTGGGCCCTAAGATGCGCTGCACCCGCCATGGGATTTTTACCGGGAAGCCCCTATGAACGAAGAAAAGGCATATCGTGCCATCGCCCATATCCAGTCCATTTCAGGCATCAAGCTCAGCCACGAGCAACTGGACAGATTGTTGCGCGAGGCACAGGGTCTGCATGACGCGATCAAGCAGTGGAATGGCGAAAAGGGCGAGGCCGGGCATATCGCCCGCACGCTGGCGCAAGCCATCCTGGGCGAAAGCTGGCCGACCGATGTGGATGGCGCCAGCCAAGGGGAGTTCATCAATCGTTTGCAGAGCGCGGCGACCCAGCGCGGCTACGACATCGTTCCGATCGCCGATTGATGGGATGGATCACGGAGCGGCCGGGCAGGGCGCCTGGCCCGCCGCAACCCCAGGTTCCGTTTTGGAGGGGGCCAGCGCATTGAGGCGGGGTGCATGCTAGATTCAAGGCATTCGCCCACTCAGTCCGGGGTTCCCATGCCTTATGTCAGACGTAATGCGGCGGGGCATCTCGTTGCCCTGTTCGAGCAACCCGAAGCCGATGCCCAGGAATTCGTGCCACATGCGGCGCCCGAGATCCTTCAGTTTCTGGGCTTGCCCGGTGGGCGTGAATCGTTCGATGCGCTGGACGTCGATTTTGTCCGCGTGCTGGAGGATTTGATCGATGTGCTCACCCAGAAAAACATCCTCAAACTGACCGACCTGCCGGAGCAGGCCCAGGCCAAGTTGCTGGCGCGTCGGCGCCTGCGCGCCGACCTGCACTCGCCGACCCTCCTGCTGGGTAACGACGATGTCATCTAGCGTGGCGGATGCGGCCCTGTCGGCATCGCGCATGGAACGGTGGTCTGCCTAGGGCGTGTCATCCAGTGTTTCACGGCAGCGTTCGGTTCAGTTCGGGATGCCGTGCCAGGCGCTGGACGCGCGGCGGTATGGATACCGCAAGCGGCCTGTGACGCCGCGTGGCGCCCGAAATGCACCGAACCTGCAGGGCTGGGCCAAAAAAACACCATCCGCCGCACTGCACTCCTTGCCAATAACCGGTTATTGCCTGCGTCGTGCGCCTGGTGCCTGGTGCTTTTTCGGCCCAGCGCTGCCGCGAACATTGGATGACACGGCCTAGGCTGACTCGGCGGATTGCCCCCGATCTGAGCGGGGCCGATGGACGGCTTTTCAGGATATTTTACCCGCCACTGCAAATTGCTACGGCGGGATTGGCCAGTCATTCCCGCCGGGTTTGATCTTCCGCCCACTGTCCGGATGGCCCCCAATAGGGGCGGTCATATTTCAGTTATTTCCCAATCCAATTTCCGCCTCGCTATACGATACTGAGATAACTATTTGTTATTTCCAGAAAATTCCTACACGAATCCATCCCCCGATGACTTCCTCCCCCTCTGAACACGAGCATTCCGATTGGAACCTGGGCGGCCCGCATGCCCACTTCGATCCATTGCTCGATTGCCTGGTCGAAATCACCCGCATCCATGGTGCGTTGTGGACGCACGAGGCGTTGTCGGCGGGGTTGCCGCTCTCCAACAACGTGATGACGCCCTCGCTGGTGCCGCGCGCGGCTGCGCGCGCGGGCTACAGCGCGCGCGTCGTCCGGCGGGTGTTGCGGGATCTGCCCACGCGCCTGATGCCGATGATCCTGCTGCTCGACAACCGCCAGGCGTGCGTGCTGCTGGAGCACATGCCGGGCGACCGGGTGCGCGTGCGCTTTCCCGAAGGCGGCGAAGACGGCGAGGAAATGAGTCGGCGCGAGCTGGAAACCCGTTATACCGGCATCGCCATTTTCGTCCGGCCCCGTTTCCGTTTCGAAGCCCGTGCGCCGGAACTGGGCAATATCCGGGGCCGTCACTGGTTCTGGGGCGTGGTATTCGAGAACTGGCGCCTTTATCGCGATACGCTGCTGGCGGCATTTCTCATCAATGTGTTCGCACTGGCCTTGCCGCTGTTCACCATGAACGTATACGACCGGGTGGTGCCCAACCATGCGGTCGAAACACTGTGGGTGCTGGCGATTGGCGCCGTGCTGGTGCTCGGTTTCGATTTCGCCATGCGCACGGTGCGCGCGCACATCATCGATGTGGCCTCCAAGCGCGTGGACATCAAGTTGTCCGCCCTGATCATGGAACGGGTGCTGGGCATCCGCATGGTCCACCGCCCGGCCTCCGTTGGCGCGTTCGCGGCCAATCTGCGTGCCTTCGAGTCGGTGCGCGATTTCATCACCTCGGCGTCGGCCACCACGCTGATCGACCTGCCCTTCGTTTTTCTGTTCGTGCTGGTGCTGCTGTGGCTGTCGCCCTGGTTCGTGGTCGCGCCGCTGACCGGCATGCTGCTGATCGTCTGCTTCACGCTGCTGGCGCAGGACAAGATGCACCAGATGGTCGAGCTGACGCAGCGCGCCGCTTCGCAGCGCAATGCCACGCTGGTGGAAAGCATGGTCGGCATCGAGACCATCAAGGCGATGTGCGCCGAGAGCCGGTTCCAGCGCCGCTGGGAGCAGGCCACCATCTTCCTGGCCCAGGTTGGCGCCCGGCTGCGGCTGCTTTCCACGACCACCGTCAACTTCGCGTTGTTCATCCAGCAACTGGTCAGCGTGGTCACCATCATCGTCGGGGTCTACCTGCTGACCGATGCCAAGGTCACGCTGGGCGGCATCATTGCGGCGTCGATGCTCACCGGACGGGCGCTGGCGCCATTCGGCCAAGTCGCCGGCATATTGATGCAGTACCAGAATGCGCGGACCTCGCTGGCGGGGCTGGAGTCGCAGATGACGCTGCCGGTGGAACTGCCGGCGGACAGCAATTTCCTGCACCGGCGCAGCTTCAAGGGTGACATCGAGTTCAAGAATGTCAGCTTCGGCTATGACGAACACCAGCAGACGCTCAAGCATGTCTCGTTCCGGCTCAAGGCTGGCGAGCGGGTGGCCATCATCGGCCGCGTCGGCTCGGGCAAGTCCACCATCGAGAAGCTGCTGCTCGGCCTGTACCACCCCTCGGAGGGCGCGGTGCTGATCGATGGCATCGATACCCGGCAGATCTATCCGGCGGAATTGCGCCGCGCGGTGGGCTATGTGCCGCAGGAGCCCCTGCTGTTCTACGGGACGCTGCGCGACAACATCACCCTGGGTGCGCCGTTCGCCGACGATGCCATGGTGCTGGCCGCCGCCGCCGTATCCGGCGTCAAGGAGTTCGCCGACGCACATCCGCGCGGCTTCGAAATGTTGGTCGGCGAGCGGGGCGAGTCGCTGTCGGGCGGGCAGCGCCAGGCTGTTTCCATTGCCCGCGCCCTGGTCAACGATCCACCGATGGTGGTGCTGGACGAACCCACCAGTTCGATGGATCACCAGTCCGAAGAGCGCCTGAAAAAGCAGATGCGCACCCTGCTGGTGGGCAAGACCGTGCTGCTGGTCACCCACCGTACGTCGCTGCTCGATCTGGTGGACCGCATGATCGTGCTCGATCGCGGCCAGATCGTCGCCGACGGCCCGAAGGCCCTCGTCATCGAAGCCCTGCAACAAGGGCAGGTGGGGCGCGCATGAAAATCGAAATCCAAAAGCCCGCGGGATTCTGGCGACGTCGCTGGTGGGCCATCACCGCCCACAGCTCGGCGTTGTTCGACCGCTATCTGTTCGCCAGCGAAAAGCGCGATCCCTCCGGCGATATCGACTTCGTCAGCGAGGCCGACTGGGCCATCGTGGAGCAGAACCCGCGAGGCGCGCGCATCCTGGTATGGCTGACCGCGTGCAGCTTGCTGGCCCTGCTGGTGTGGGCGGCGCTGGCGAAGGTGGACGAAGTGACACGGGGCGAGGGCAAGGTGATCCCGTCCTCGCAGATCCAGATCGTGCAAAGCCTGGATGGCGGCATCGTGCAGAAGATCATGGTGCGCGAAGGCCAGCAGGTGAAGGCGGGGCAATTGCTGCTGCGCATCGACCCGACGCGGTTTGTCTCGTCGCTGAACGAAAACCAGGCGCAGGCGCTGTCGCTCAAGGCCAAGGCCGCGCGCCTGTCCGCGCTGGCGAGTGGCAAGCGGTTCGAGCTGCCCGAAGAAGTGCTCCAGGAAGCGCCCGATATCGCCGCGCAGGAGCAACTGCTCTACAGCTCCCGCGTGGCCGAGCTGGACGCCTCGCTGGGTGTGGTGCGGCAACAGGTGTCGCAACGCAGCCAGGAAATGAACGAAGTGCGCGCGCGGCGCGATCAGGCGGCGCAAAGCCTGGTGCTGACCCAGCGTGAGCTGGATGCAACACGGCCGTTGCTCAAGAGCGGCGCGGTTTCGGATGTCGACGTACTGCGCCTGGAGCGCGATATCGCGCGCTATCGCGGCGAGCGGGATGCTTCCGCCGCGCAACTGCCGCGCATCCAGGCGTCGATCGCCGAATCCAATCGCAAGATTCAGGAAGTGGAACTGACCTTCCGCAATCAGGCCAGCAGCGAGTTGTCCGAGACCATGGGCAAGCTGGCCAGCCTCAGCGAGGGGCGCGTGGCGCTGGCCGATCGGGTGAAGCTGTCCGAAGTGCGTTCGCCGGTACGCGGCACGGTCAAGCAACTGCTGGTCAATACCGAGGGCGGCGTGGTGCAGCCGGGCAAGGAGCTGGTGCAGATCGTGCCGACCGACGATGCCCTGCTGCTCGAGGCGCGCATCCTGCCGCGCGATATCGCTTTCCTGCGCCCCGGGCAACCGGTGCTGGTCAAGTTCACCGCCTATGATTTCGCCACCTACGGTGGCCTGGATGCCACGCTGGAGCAGATTTCCGCCGACAGCGTGACCGATGAGAAAGGCAATGCCTTCTATGTGGTCAAGGTGCGTACCAAGACCGCATTCCTGGGCGACGAGAAGCGACCGATCATTCCGGGCATGGTGGCCGAGGTGGACATCCTCACCGGTAAGAAGACGATCCTGTCGTACCTGTTGAAACCGGTGCTACGCGCCAAAGCCACGGCGTTGACCGAACGATGAGCACATTACTTCTTCTTTCCCGTGATCTGTCGCTTTGTGCGCATTGGCGCGGCTTTGCCGACGGATATCAGGTCGTCCTGGGCGATAGTCCGCAGGACCTGGACGAATTGCCCCCCGACGGCATCGCCGTCTGCGACTTGGCCTTGCCCGGCCTGCCGCCGCTGGATGACCCGCGCTGGCTGGCCTGGACGGGCGACCGCAAGCTGCTGGGCGCGGACAGCGTGCCGTCCCCGGAGCGCCACGTCGCGGTGCTGAATGCCGGGTTTCGTGGTTATGCCCATGCCTATGCCTCGCACGCGGACTGGCGACATATCGTCGAAACGGCGGCGGCGGGGGGCTTCTGGATCGGTACGGACGTGATGCAGCGGCTGCTGGATGCCTTGCACGAGGCACAACCGACACCCAATCCCGATACGGCGTGGCAGGCCAGGCTCTCGGAGCGCGAGCTGGAAGTGGCGCAACTGGCGGTGCATGGTCTGCCGAACAAGGTGATTGCCACCCAGTTGGGGATCACCGAGCGCACGGTCAAGGCGCATCTCACCGCCATTCTCGCCAAGCTGGGCGTGGCGGATCGACTCCAGCTCGCCCTGCTGGTGCTGGGCGCCCGCTGACCCCGCCGGGGCGAGCGGGCGAGGGCGACGCCTTGCACCACGCACCGCACGCTACGGCGCGCACGGTGGGGTGAGCGCTCGCCGCCGCGTTACAGCGTTACAGCGTGCTCGCGGGTGGCGTGGAAGACCAGCTTGGGCCAGCGTTCGCGGGTCAGTTCCAGGTTGACGCGGCTGGTGGCCAGGTAAGCCAGGCTGTCGGCGGCATCGCGCGCCAGGTTGTTCACCAGTTGCTTCTCGAAATCGGCCAGCATGCGCGCGTCGTCGCACGTCACCCAGCGCGCGGTATGGATGGTGGTCGATTCGAACACCGCCTCCACGCCGTATTCGTTGGCCAGCCGGCTGGCGACCACTTCGAATTGCAGCACGCCGACGGCGCCGAGGATCAGGTCGCTGCCGTTGAGTGGCTTGAACACCTGGACCGCGCCTTCCTCGCCCAGTTGTTGCAGCCCTTTTTGCAATTGCTTGATTTTGAGCGGGTTTTTGATCCGCGCGATGCGGAACAGCTCGGGTGCAAAGTAGGGGATGCCGGTGAAGACCAGCGCTTCGCCATCGCTGAACGAATCGCCGATCTGGATATTGCCGTGGTTGGGCAGGCCGATGATGTCGCCGGCAAAGGCTTCCTCGACCTGCTCGCGCCCCTGCGCCATGAAGGTGACGA
This sequence comes from Chitiniphilus eburneus, assembly GCF_005048205.1. GTDB lineage: Bacteria > Pseudomonadota > Gammaproteobacteria > Burkholderiales > Chitinibacteraceae > Chitiniphilus > Chitiniphilus eburneus. The sequence goes on along the minus strand of NZ_SUMF01000006.1, from coordinate 146,663 downwards.
CCGAGTTGGCGGCAATGTCGCGGCCCAGTCGCAGGTGCTTGAACTTCATGCCGCGCTCGAAGCGGCCGGAGCATACGCGCAGGAAGGCGATACGGTCGCGGTGGCGCGGGTCCATATTGGCCTGGATCTTGAACACGAAGGCCGAGAATTTTTCCTCGGTGGGGTCCACCGCGCGGCTGGTGGCGTCGCGCTCGCCGGGCGCCGGCGCCCAATCCACCAGCGCGTTCAGAATCTCGCGCACGCCGAAGTTGTTGATCGCCGAGCCGAAGAACACCGGGGTCAGGTCGCCGGCGACGAACTCCTCCAGCACGAACGGGTGCGACGCGCCGCGCACCAGTTCCAGTTCCATCCGGGTCTGCTCGATTTCCAGCGGAAACAGTTCGTCCAGCCGCGGGTTGTCGATGCCTTCGATCACTTCCACTTCGTCCAGCGGGCCCTGGCCCGGCTTGAACAGCAGCACCTGGTCCCGAAGGATGTGGTACACGCCACGGAAGGTCTTGCCCATGCCCACCGGCCACGTGATCGGCGCGCAACGGATCTTGAGAACGCTTTCCACCTCGTCCAGCAGTTCCAGTGAATCGCGCACCTCGCGGTCGTACTTGTTCATGAAGGTGACGATGGGCGTATTGCGCAGGCGGCAGACATTGAGCAGCTTGATGGTCTGCTCTTCCACACCCTTGGCGGCATCGATCACCATCAGCGCCGAATCGACGGCGGTCAGCACGCGGTAGGTGTCTTCGGAGAAATCCTGGTGGCCCGGGGTGTCGAGCAGGTTCACCACGTGATCGCGGTAGTCGAACTGCATCACGCTGGACGCCACCGAAATGCCGCGCTGCTTTTCGATCTCCATCCAGTCGGAGGTGGCGAACTTGCCGCCCTTCTTGCCCTTGACGGTCCCGGCGAGCTGGATCGCACCCGAGAAGTACAGCAGCTTCTCGGTCAGCGTGGTCTTACCCGCGTCGGGGTGGGAGATGATGGCGAAGGTGCGGCGGCGGCCCACTTCGCGGGCGATCTCGGTCATGGTATTGAATGGATTGGGAAAAGGGCGCGATTGTACCCGATTCGCCGCCACTTTGGCCGCCCGGCTGAACGCTGGCGGCAAACCCCCGCGCCCCGCCCCGGCGCAAATCAGACAAAAGCAACCACCAAACCTGACAGCACCTCCCACGAGCACAGCGAGGCTCCCTCGCGGCGGCGAGGGCGGGGAAGTGGAATAAACCAGGAAGAGCCGTTGCAGACAGGCCGATGACGTTATGCGCCCGGCTTTGCCGGGGGCTTGATGCCGGTTGGTTTCGCGTTACCGTGTGCAAAGACATACAGGCTCGCCGCAGCGAGGCTCCCTCGCGGCGGCGAGGGCGGGGGGAGTGGAATAAACCAGGAAGAGCCGTTGCAGGCAGGCCGATGACGTTATGCGCCCGGCTTTGCCGGGAGCTTGTTGCCGATGAATTTTCGCCGCTGCCTGCAAGGCTCCAAGGCTCGGCGCCGATGAATTTTCGCCACTGCCTGCAAGGCCCCAAGGCTCGGCGCCGATGAATTCTCGCCACGGCCTGCAAGAACCCGAGGCTCCCCCTAGCGCAGGCTGGTTGGCAGCAACAGGGTGAACAGCGCGCCGCCTTCGGGGTGGGATGCGGCGAAAATTTCGCCGCCATGGTCTTCCATGATCTGGCGGCTGATCGCGAGACCCAGGCCGGTGCCGCCGCCGGTTTCCCGCATGCGGCTGCTCTGGATGAATTTATCGAAGATCAGCTCTTCCTCGCCGGCCGGGATGCCGGGCCCCCGGTCGCGGACGGTCAGGCCGACGGCGGGCTGGCCGTCGCACAGGGTGGCCGTTTCCAGGTAACGGATTTCGATCGTGCCATCGACGGGGCTGAACTTGATCGCATTCGACAGTAGATTGACCACCACCTGCGTCAGCCGCGCGCGGTCGAATACCGCGTATAGCGCCGGTGTGGTTTCGTCGACTTCCAGGCGCAGGCGCCGTGTCTGCAACAGCGGCGCGATTTCCTGCGCCGCGCCCAGCACGGTCTGTTGCAGGTGATTGCGGGTCTTGTCGTAGGTCATGCGGTTGGCTTCCAGCCGCGACATGTCCAGCAGATCGTTCAGCAGCACCAGCAGGCGGTTGCCGCTGGAGTGGATGCGCTCGAAATAGCGCGCCAGGTTGGTCGGCTCGGTGCGGCCGGATTTGGACAGCCCCATCTCGGAGAATGAGAGGATGGCGTGCATCGGCGTACGCAATTCGTGCGACATGTTGGCCAGGAACGCTGATTTGGCGACGTTGGCGGCTTCGGCCGCCTCCTTGGCGTCGAGCAGGTTCTTCTCGATCTCCTTCAGGTCGGAGATATTGGTCAGGAAGGCGAAGGCGTATTCCAGCTTGCGATTGTCGTCGTGGATCGCCGCCGAGTTCACCAGGAACGGCATCGGCTGGCCATCCAGCGAACGCAGCGTCACTTCCTCGATGTGGTTGCGCATGGTGTCGCGGTCGGCCAGATCGGCCGGGAATATCTGCTCGGCGGCCTCGCCCCACAGCAGGGTGGCCTGCTGTCCGATCAGTTCCTCGCGTCGATAGCCCAGCAGCAGGCAGAACGCCTGGTTCACATCGACGATATGGCGGCCGTCGTCGATCAGGATGTAGCCGTCGGCGGTGGTGTCGATGATGGTGCGCTTCAGTCGCTCGGACTGGCGCAGAGCCTGCGCGGCGATGCGTTGCGAAGTGACGTCCTCGATCACGCAGATCACACCCTTGGTGACGTCGCCCGGCACCAGCGCTTTGGCGTAGACCATGGCCCAGAAGCTGGAATGGTCACGCCGGTACAGCTCCACTTCGCCCCGGAACACCCCACCCGCCGAGACGCGTGTCCACACTGTCTGCATGATCTCCTCGAAGCGCGTGGGCGAGGCGAACAGGGCGTGCGTGGGCAGACCGATGATCTCGCTGCCTTCGTAGCCGAACAGCGTTTCGAATACCGGGTTCACCAGCCGTACCGAGTTCTTTACCGACAACATGATCGCCAGCGGACTGGCGTCCAGCACGGTGCGGATCTCGGCGGTACGCTCCAGCACCAGATCCTGGAGATGGTCACGGTGGCGGCGCAGTTCGCGTTCGGTGTTCTGTTGTTCGGTGATGTCGCGCACCGTGCAGCAGGCGTAGGCGTCGGTATTGAATTCGATATGGCTGAAGGTGATTTCCACCGGCAGCAGATGGCCACCATGGTCACGCAGATGCGTGTTCAGGATCATGCGCTTGTCGATGTGCAGGCGTGTCCAGATTTCCTCCCACTGCGACTGGCCCATGTCCGGGAACAGGTCGGTCAGGCGTGACGCCAGCAGTTCGTCGTTGGCCAGCCCGGTATTGCGCTCGGCGGCGTGGTTGGCATAACGCAGGTAGGACAGGTGATCGGCCCACAGCACCACGTCGGGCGATTGATCGACGGTGAACTGCGTGAGGTAGAGCCGCGATTCGATTTCCTCCACGTGCCGCAACTGGCGCAGCAGCAGGTAGAGCAATACCGTCACCACCAGGATCAGGCCGACGGCGGCGATGGCGCGGGTCAGCAGGTCGCTGCGGAACTTGGTCAGCGCGCTGCCCAGGTCGATGGAGACGCGCACGATCAGCGGCAGGTCGCTGGTCGTGGTGTGGAACACCACCAGTCGCTCGCCGCGTCCGCTGGCATCCGGCTCGCGGTAGGCCGAAGCGTGGCGCAGGCGGCGCGCTTCGAATTCCAGCGGCGCGCGTTCGCGCAGGCTGCGGCCGAGTTCGGCGGGCTGGAACGGGAAGTTCAGCAGCACCATGCCGTCGGCGCGCATCAGCTCGATACGGGTGGAAGGGGTCAGCTTGAGCGATTGATAGAAGCGCAGGAAATACTCCGGTTCCACCCCCGCCAGCACCAGGCCGCCGAAGCTGCCGTCCGGGCGGTCGATGCGCCGGGTGACCGGAATCAGCCACAGGTTGTCGGTACGGCTGATCACCGGCGTATCCATGCGCAGGCGCAGGTCGTCGAAAGCGCGGTGGTAGACGAAATAGTCGCGGTCGGCCAGGTTGACGCGGCGCACCGGGTACTCCAGGCCGTGGGCGCGGATGTAGCCGTGGTCGTCGATGGTGATCAGGCCGCGTGTCTGCGGCGTGAGCTGCGTTTTGTCGCGCAGCAGGATGTGCATCCGGTATTCCTCGGCCCGGTCCACCCCGCCCAGCCCTTGCAGGCTTTCCACGATGTTCTGCATGCCCTGCTCGACCGAGATGAACGTGCGCGTGGCGTGTTCGTCCAGCGAGCGCGCCAGCGATAGTTGCTGGCGCTCCAGGTTGTCCATCGTCTCGTCGTAATCGCGGAACGTCATCCAGGTCACGCTGGCGGCCACCGCCAGCAGCAGGATGCAGTAGAAGACGATCAGCCCGGTCCGCAGCGGCCTGAGCGAAGGCTGCGGCGTGGCGGAAGGGCGGAGGCGGAACAGCCGGTTCATGATGGGCATGCGCCTAGCGGCGCGCCTCCAGGGCTTCCCAGCGTTCCAGCTTGTCCAGCAGTTCCAGTTCGATGGCCTCGATCCGGGCCTGCATTTCCTTGGCCTTCAGCGGCGCGGCGCGGTACAGCTCCGGGTCGAGCAGGCCTTGCTGTAATTCGGCTTGCTCGGTCTCCAGGGCCTTGATGTCGCCGGGCAGCCGTTCCAGTTCCCGTTGTTCGTTGAACCCAAGCTTCTGCTGGCGCGGTTTGGCGCGCTCCACCGGCTTGGCGGCGGGTTCGGCCTTTCTGGCCGTGGCGGCGCGGCTGGCGATGGCGCGCGCGCGGGCGGTCTGGTAATCGCTGTAGCCACCGGCGTTTTCCATCAGCACGCCATCGCCTTCGAAGGCGATGGTCTGCGTGACCACATTGTCGAGAAAGGCGCGGTCGTGGCTGACCAGGAACACTGTGCCGGGGTAATCGGCCAGCAGTTGTTCCAGCAGGTCGAGCGTATCGATGTCCAGGTCGTTGGTGGGCTCGTCCAGCACCAGCACGTTGGCGGGGCGGGTGAACAGGCGCGCCAGCAGCAGGCGATTGCGCTCGCCGCCGGACAGCGATTTCACCGGGCTGCGCGCGCGCTCCGGCGCGAACAGGAACTCTTCCAGATAGCCCATCACGTGCTTGCGGGCGCCGCCGATTTCCACGTATTCGTTGCCCTGGCTCACCACATCGACCAGCGCGGCTTCCTCGTCGAGCTGTTCGCGGAACTGGTCGAAATACGCCACTTGCAGATTGGTGCCGCGCTTGACCACGCCGCTGTCCGGCTCGATCTCGCCCAGGATCAGCTTGAGCAGGGTGGTCTTGCCGGCGCCATTGGGCCCGATCAGGCCGATACGGTCGCCGCGCATCAGGCGGGTGGTGAAATCGCGCACGATCACTTTGTCGTTACCGGCCGCGTCGCGGAACGATTTACCCACGTGCTCGAACTCGGCCACCAGTTTGCCCGAGCGTTCGCCCGCGTCGAGCTGGAAGCCGACGTTGCCCACGCGCTCGCGGCGCGCCGTGCGTTCGCGCCGCAGCGCTTCCAGCCGGCGTACGCGCCCTTCGTTGCGTGTGCGCCGTGCCTCGATACCCTTGCGAATCCACACTTCTTCCTGCGCCAGCACCTTGTCGAACTTGCGGTTGACGGTTTCTTCCTGCGCGATCAGTTCGGCCTTGCGCGTTTCGTAGGTGCTGAAATTGCCGGGGAAGCTGGTCAGGCGGCCGCGATCCAGTTCGACGATGCGGGTGGCCACGTTGTCGAGAAAGCGGCGATCGTGCGTGACGAACAGCACGCTGCCGGCGAAATTGTTGAGCAGGCCTTCCAGCCATTCGATGGCCGAGACGTCCAGGTGGTTGGTGGGCTCGTCCAGCAGCAGCAACTGCGGTTGTGCCACCAGCGCGCGGGCCAGCGCCACGCGCTTTTTCCAGCCGCCGGAAAGCTCGTCCACCAGCAAGTCCGGTGCCAGGTCAAGGTGCGACAGCGTGGTGGCGATCAGCGCGTCGAACTGCCAGCCGTCACGGGCTTCCAGCGCGTGCTGCAATTCGTTCAGGCGCGCCATCGCCGCCTCGCTGCCATCCTGGTGCTGCGCGGCGTGGTGATAGTCGGTGAGCAGTTGCCGCAATTCGCCCAGGCCGTCGGCCACCGCTTCGAACACCGTCGCGCCCGGCGTGAACTGGGGTTCCTGCGCCACATAGGCCACCTGGGCATCCTGCGTGACGCGGATTTCGCCGTCGTCCAGCCGGACCACGCCGGCGATGGCCTTGAGCAACGATGACTTGCCCTGGCCGTTGCGCCCGATCAGGCCGACGCGCTCGCCGGGCTCCACCGACAGCGTAGCGTTGTCCAGCAACGGCCAGTGACCGAAGGCGAGGGAGGCTTGTTCGACGAGCAGCAGGGGCATTGGGGGATGGGTAATCAGTTGCGGAGTCGGGCGATTATACCTATCGGCGCGATCGTCGGCCCGGCTTGCGGTATCCGGCAGATCAGGCTGTTGCGCGGGTGTTCCCCGGTGGCAAATAGTGCCCATGCACGATCTGGCGCGGGACGATCGGGCGGTTTTCTGGCTAGAATCGGCTGATGCGCATTTTTTATTCCATAGGCATCGCCTGCTGTCTGGCGCTGGCCATGACGGCGACCGCCCAGGCGGCCAAGCCCAAGGTGGCGGCGGCCGATAGCGAGCATCCCCAGCTCGATTCGCCCACCGAACTGGCGGATAGCGACTACGATCCGGCCAATCCGCCGCGGCGGGTGCGTGTGCTGGTGGCCAAGGGCGCCAGTACGTTCTTTTTCCGCAATGGCGCTCCACATGGCGTGGAGCACGCCATGCTGTACCAGCTCGAGTTGTTCCTCAATCGCAACCGGCCCGCCAGCCGCGCACCGACACGGCTGCTGTATGTGCCGGTGGAGCCGGGTGAACTGATTCCGGCGCTGATGGCGGGGCGTGGCGACGTGGCCGCCGGCCTGATGCCGGTGATTCCCGGCGTTGGCCAACTGGTGGAATATTCCTCACCCTATCTCGATGACCGCTGGTGCCTGGTGCGCCATCGCAGCCGCGCGGCGGTGCCCGATCTGGCCGCGCTGGACGGCGAATCGCTGACCTTGCCCAAGGCCAGCTTCGCGCGGCGGGTCGCCGCCAGCCAGCCCGGCCTGCGCATCATGGACGCGGCCGAGGGCGCCAGCACCGAAAGCCTGCTGGTGTCGATCAATGGCGGCAGCGACGCGGTGACGCTGGCCAGCCAGTACGTGTTCAAGCTCTGGCAAAAACGCCTGCCGAATCTGCGGCAGGATGGCTGTATCGACAACGCGGTGAATGTATCGTGGGCGGTTGCGCCGCAGCATCCGCAGTTGCTGGCCGAATTGAACCGCTTCATCGCCACCAAGGGCGCCAGGCTGGCGAGCCAGGCCGCCACGCAGACCCAGCGCTTCCTGCCGGCCGACGGCCGCGCCGACCTGCCGGAAAGCGCCGAGGGTGGCCTGGACCGGCTGGCGGTGCTGGCGCCGGTGTTCCAGGTGGTGGCGGCGGCCAACGATATGGACTGGCTGTTGCTCGCCGCCATCGGGCAGCGCGAATCCAAGCTCAAGGGCGTCACGCGGCAGAACGGCCCCACCGGCGTCATGCAGGTCAACCCCAGCACCGCGCGCAAGATGGGCGTCAAGGACCCGCACGGCAACGAGGGCAACATCACCGCCGCCGCACGTTATCTGTCGTACCTGCGCAAGATGTTCACGCGGAGCGAGATCGCCGAGGACGACCAGCTGTATTTCATGCTCGCCGCCTATAACGCGGGCGAGGGGCGGGTGCAGCAGATGCGGCGGCAGGCCGCCAAGGAAGGGCTGGACCCGAATCGCTGGGGCGGCAATGTCGAGATCGTCGCCCGCCGCATGGTGGGGCAGCGGCTGCTCGACTATGTATCGTCGGTCAACCGCTTCTATCTCGCCTATCAGGCGTCGGAGCGCGACAGCTCGCCCAAGGCGAAGGTGGCCAGTATGGCGGAGCGGGATTAAGGGGGCTGACCAGGCGGGGTGCCTCGCTGGCCTTGGTCGGCGGCCTGAGGCGCATCGCCCTGTTGCACCCCGGTGTCCAAGTTCGATTCGTCCTCGCAAATGGGGCGCTGTTCCCGGTTGAGATATCGAGAACTGTTACCATCCCGCTGGTGCAAATTGGGATATAACAGGGGGTTCTTACCCCTGTTTTATTTGCCGAGGCATCCATGCAAGACTTCGACGAGCTGCATCCCGATACGCTGGCGATTCGCGCCGGTACCCTGCGCACCGAATTCGGCGAACATTCGGACGCGATGTACCTGACTTCCAGCTTTTGTGTCGGCAGCGCGGAGGAAGCCTCGCTCAAGTTCACCAACCAGATTCCCGGCCATATCTACTCGCGCTTCACCAATCCCACGGTGGAAGCGTTCGAAACGCGGCTGGCCGCGCTGGAGGGCGCCGAGCGCGCCGTGGCCACCGCCAGTGGCATGAGCGCCATCCTGGCGCTGGGCATGGCGCACCTGAAAGCCGGCGACCACGTGGTGGCGTCCAATGGCCTGTTCGGTGCCACCATCCAGATGTTCAACACCTATTTCACCCGTTTCGGCGTGGAAGTCAGCTATGCCGCGCCCACCGATCCGGCCGCCTGGGCCACGGCGGTGCGACCCAACACCAAGCTGTTTTTCCTCGAAACCCCGTCCAATCCGCTGACCGAGGTGGCCGATATCGCCGCCATCGCGGAAGTAGCCCACGCCAATGGGGCATTGCTGGCGGTGGACAACTGCTTCTGCACGCCGATCCTGCAACAGCCGCTGAAGCTGGGCGCCGATTTCGTCGTGCATTCGGCGACCAAGTACCTGGATGGCCAGGGCAGGGTGCTGGGTGGCGCGGTGGTCGGCAGCAAGGCGTTGCTCGAACCGGTTTATCTGTTCCTGCGTACCGCGGGCCCCAGCCTTAGCCCCTTCAACGCCTGGGTACTGCTCAAAGGCATGGAGACGCTGCCGATCCGCATGCGCGCGCATTGCGACAATGCGCTCAAGCTGGCGCAATGGTTGCAGGAGCAGGGCCAGGTCGAGCGGGTGTTCTATCCCGGCCTGTCTTCGCACCCGCAGCACGCGCTGGCCGCGCGCCAGCAGAAAGGGGGGGGCGGCATCGTTTCGTTCGAAGTGAAGGGGGGCCGCGAGGCGGCATGGCGCGTGGTGGATGCCGTGCAGTTGATCAGCCGTACCGCCAACCTGGGCGACGTGCGCAGCACCATCACCCATCCCGCCAGTACCACGCATGGCCGCATCACGCCCGAGGCCCGCGCCGCCGCAGGTATCCGCGAAGGGCTGATCCGCATTTCGGTCGGGCTGGAGGATATCGACGACCTGATCGCCGATCTACAGCGCGGGCTGAACTGATCCATTCCCCTGGCTCAGGGTGCATCGACCTCCAGACGCATTCCACGTTTGAAGGTCGATACGCGCTGGGCAAGTGACTTGCTGCCTGGCCGGCCAGGGGGAAGGCCGGTATCCTGTGGTTCGCCTGCCAAGCCGGCAGCACCAAGGGTGCGTGGACGACCGCGCACCGTCATGTCATCGGGGACGGCCCCATCCATTCGACAACCCATCAATCGAAACGGAGCAAGGCCATGAGCCCCACTGTCATTCCCTGGACTTACCTGTTGATCGCCGGACTGCTCGAAGTGGTCTGGGCGCTCGCGCTCAAATCGTCCCATGGCTTCAGTCGCCTCACGCCTTCGCTGGTGTTCGGGGTCTCCGCCATCGCCAGCATGTATTTCCTTGCGCTGGCGATGAAATCGCTGCCCATCGGCACCGCCTATGCGGTATGGACCGGCATCGGCGCCGTCGGCACGGTGATCCTGGGCATCATCTGGCTGGGCGAGCCCGCCACGGCGTGGCGCCTGGGGTCGGTCGGGCTGATCCTCGCCGGCATCATCGGCCTCAAGCTCGCCTGATCCGCGTGCGAGGCGTGCCGGGTTCGGCGCGGCATTCATGCCGCCGCCATCCGCCTGAACACCGATGAACCCTGTTGGCGCCCGCATTGCCGGGCGCCTTCCGCCGTCCCGCCGCCGCCTTTCGGCGGCGTTTTTCATTGGTTTCATGCTCGTTGGATAAATCCTCCTGTCAGCTTGGGGAAAAACCCTATCCTGATCACAGCCACGGCGGCGGATCATTCGCCGGTTCGTAGTGGTTCAAATGCGACTACGTCTCAACGAAAAAGGGGAGCTGCATGAATCTGAAATCGGGGCTGACATGGCTGGCGGTGGCCTTGGTGGGGGCGTTCGCCTTCGCCATGCTCGCGCTCAGCCGGGGGGAGCACGTCAATGCGGTCTGGCTGGTGGTGGCGGCGGTTGCCTGCTACAGCGTCGCCTACCGCTTCTACAGCCGCTTCATCGCCAGCAAGGTATTCGAGCTGGACGACCGCCGCATGACGCCGGCGGAACGGCGCAACGACGGGCTGGATTACGTTCCGACCAACAAGTGGGTGCTGTTCGGCCACCACTTCGCGGCCATTGCCGGCGCGGGGCCGCTGGTGGGGCCGATCCTGGCGGCGCAGATGGGCTACCTGCCCGGCACCTTGTGGATTCTGGTCGGCGTGATGCTGGCCGGCGCGGTGCAGGATTTCCTGGTGCTGTTCATCTCCACCCGCCGCGACGGGCGCTCGCTGGGCGAGATGGCCAAGCAGGAGCTTGGTCCGTTTGCCGGCGTGATCGTGATGCTGGGGGCGCTGGGCGTGATGATCATCATCCTGTCCGCGCTGGCGCTGGTGGTGGTCAAGGCCCTGGCGGAAAGCCCGTGGGGCACGTTCACCATCGCCGCCACCATTCCCATCGCCATCTTCATGGGCGTCTACATGCGCTATATCCGCCCGGGGCGCATCGGTGAGATTTCGGTGGTGGGCTTCGTGCTGATGATGCTGGCCATCATCTACGGCGAGAACATCGCCCAGAGCCCCACCTGGGGGCCGTTCTTCACGCTGACCGGCCCGCAACTGACGCTGGTGCTGGTGGGCTATGGCTTCGTTGCCTCGGTGCTGCCGGTGTGGCTGTTGCTGGCACCGCGTGATTATCTTTCCACCTTCCTCAAGATCGGCGTGATCGCAGGCCTGGCGGTGGGCATCGTGTTCGCCGCGCCCGACCTGAAGATGCCGGCGGTGTCGCGATTCATCGACGGCAGCGGCCCGGTGTTCTCCGGCGCCTTGTTCCCGTTCCTGTTCATCACCATCGCCTGCGGCGCGATCTCGGGCTTCCATGCGCTGGTGGCGTCCGGCACCACGCCCAAGCTGGTCGAGCGCGAAAGCCACATGCGCATGATCGGTTACGGCGGCATGCTGATGGAGTCGTTCGTCGCGATCATGGCGCTGATCTGCGCCAGCGTGCTCGATCCGGGCGTGTACTTCGCGATGAACTCGCCGGCCGCGCTGATCGGCACCACGGTGGAATCGGCCTCCGCCGCGATCAACGGCTGGGGCTTTGCCATCGGCCCGGACGTGCTGACGCAGATCGCGCGCGACGTGGGCGAGCATTCCATCCTGTCGCGGGCGGGCGGCGCGCCCACCTTCGCCGTCGGCATGGCACACATCATCTCGGAGATTTTCAACAGCACCGCGATGATGGCGTTCTGGTACCACTTCGCCATCCTGTTCGAAGCGCTGTTCATCCTGACCGCCGTCGATGCCGGTACGCGTGCCTGCCGCTTCATGGTGCAGGATCTGGCCGGCGTGGCGATTCCCGGCCTGGCGCGCAGCCGTAGCTGGTTCGGCAACCTCGTCGGCACCACCGTGGCGGTCGCGGGATGGGGCTACTTCGTGTACCAGGGCGTGACCGACCCGCTGGGCGGCATCAATACCCTGTGGCCGTTGTTCGGCATCGGCAACCAGATGCTGGCGTCGATGGCGTTGATCCTGGGTACCGTAGTGCTGTTCAAGATGAAGAAAGAGCGCTACGCCTGGGTGACCGTGCTGCCGACCGCGTGGCTGTTCATCACGTCGATGACCGCCGGCTGGCAGAAGATTTTCCACGAGAACCCCAAGATCGGCTTCCTGGCCATTGCGGACAAATTCAACGCGGCCGCCGCCGAGGGCACCTTGCTGGCCCCGGCCAAGAGCATTGCCGACATGCAGCGCATCGCTTTCAACAACCAGGTGAATGCCGTGCTGTGCGGTTTCTTCATGCTGGTGGCGGTGGTGATGCTGGTGGCGGCGTTCTTCGCCATCCGCCGTGCCTTGGCCAGCCGCGAAGCCACTGCGCAGGAAACGTCCATCCAGTTGCGCGAGGTACCCGCCAATGCTTGACCTTTCCTTTCTGAACGGCGGCCGGCAAGCGCCGCCGCCGCAGGCGCCGGAGGACGATTACGCGCGCTACCTGGCGGAGCATCGCGCCCAGCACCGGCGCGGCGAACCGATGAGCCGCGAGACATTCGAGCGTTACAGCCTGGGTTCGGACTGGCTGGGCGGGCTGAAGGACGCCGCACGCAAAGTGGTGCAGACCTGCCGGCTGATGGTTGGCATCCACGATTACGAGTACTACCTCGCGCATATGCGCGAGCGTCATCCGGATGCCGAGCCCATGAGCCGCGCCGAGTTCTACCGTCACTGCCTGGAGGCGCGTTTTCCCAGCGCCGATGGCGCCGGCGGGGGCCGCTGCCCCTGCTAGGGCGGATCGATCTTCAAACGTGGGTGCGAAGGAGGAAGGCCGGGCGCATGGCTGCGTTGTGCCCGGCTTTCCTCCTTCCCTTCGGGTTGGTTCGTGGGCTGGGTGGCTGCGCGAAGCGCAGCGCCGCAGATAGCCTTCCTATCTGAAAGCCGTGTGACAAAGCAGGCACCGGCCCACGGACCAACGCATCCCTTGTTTGAAGGTCGATTCGTCCTGGGCCGCGCTGGTGCCCACCTTTGCAACGGCTGCCTGTGGCAGCCGTTTTTCATACCCGGGTGATCGGAAGATGGCCACCCGGAATGGTGTTGATGCCAGCCTTGTCATTTTCGTATGTGAGGATTTACGACGATTCGCATTTCGCATTAGACTGTACCGTCCAATCTAACCGTCGAACGTTCCATGTCCCCAGTTTCTCCCTGCCATGGCGATTGCGCGGCGCGCGTGCTCGACGCGGCGCTCGAGGTGTTCTGCGAAAGCGGTTATCGCAGCAGCATCGACGCGGTGGCTGCGCGCGCCCAGGTGGCGCGGCAGACGATCTACAACCATTTCGGCAACAAGGAAGCGTTGTTCTGCGTGGCATTGACCCGCGCGGTGAAGGAAGTGTTCACCGCGCTGGCCACCGACGAGGGCGATTATCGCGCACGCCTGTTCAACTTTGGCATGCGTTTTCGCCAGCGGGTACTGGCACCGGATGCGATCAACATGCACAAGCTGCTGATCAGCGAGGCCTCGCGGTTTCCGGAGCTGGCAAAGAGCCTGTACGAAAGCTGTTTCGTCTACAGCCGGCAGCAGATGGCGGCGGTGTTGCGGAACGCCATGGATGCCGGCGTGCTGCGTAACGAAGACCCGCTGGAAGCCGCGCACATCCTGATGGACATGCTGGTCAGCCATGACCACACCTTGCTGGTGTTTGGCTGTACGGCGATGGACCCGGCGCTGGAAGAACAGAAGGTCAACCGCGCGCTGGAGCTGTTCCTGCGCACCTACGCGCCGGCGGCGCCGGAGCGGCCCGCCTGATCGCCCTGGCGTGCGCCAGGTAGCCATCGAGACCGGCGTCGAGTGAAAACCTACGGCTGTCGGATCGGCAAGATGAGTCACCGACGCGGCTTCCGGGTGGGGAAGTCGCGGCAATAAAGTAGTCGGGTTTGATGTGACCGGCGAGTGGGCCGGTGGCGTGAGTAGCAAGCGACCGGGTCGGTGAACCCGGCGTTCCGAGCCGTTAACACAATCCAGTACGGCAGTCCTGGCAGGACTCGCGGCACGTACCGAGCGCGATGGACCGGTTTTCCCGGACATCGAGGGCCCGGGCGGCCAGCGGGGGCAGGAGGATTGTGTTAGCGGCTCTAGAAATCCAAATCACAGAGAGACAGGAGTTACACGATGCATACGCTTTCCCGAAAGCTGGGCCCCCTGCTGGGCGTCGTTCTGGCGCTGGGTGCCTGCGGCAAGACCGAACAACAGGCGGGCGGCCCTGGCGCGCAGATGCCGCCCGCCGAGGTGGTGGTGGCCACCGCCCGTTCCGGCGATGCCGCCGTTACCCGCGACCTCACCGGCCGCATCACCGCCTTCCGTACCGCTGAAGTCCGCGCGCGGGTGGAAGGCATTCTGGAAAAACGGCTGTTCACCGAAGGCGGTGAAGTCCGTGCCGGCCAGTCGCTGTTCCAGATCGATCGCGGCACGCTCGAAGCCGCCGCCGCCTCGGCGCAGGCCGGGCTGGCCAAGGCCAATGCCAATGCCGCCATCGCGCGTCAGACGGCGGAGCGCTACCGCGTGCTGATCGACGACCAGGGCGTTTCCAAGCAGGAACTCGACCAGGCCGAAGCACAGCTCAAGCAGGCGCAGGCCGATGTGGCCAGCGCGCAGGCGGCGGTGAAACAGGCCACGATCGACCTCGGCCATGCCGGCGTCGAGGCGCCGATCTCCGGCCGCATCGGCCGCGCCTTCGTCACCGAAGGCGCGCTGGTGGGCAAGGGCGAAGCCACGCACCTGGCCACCATCGAACAGCTCGATCCGATCTATGTCGATTTCACCCAGTCCGGCGCCGATCTGCTGCGCCTGAAGAAGGCGCTGCTGGAAGGCAAGATGAAGGCCGCCCAGGTGCCGGTGGAAATCGTGCTGGAAGACGGCAGCACCTACGCACAGAAAGGCAAGCTGCTGTTTGCCGAGCAGACGGTCGATCCCGAAACCGGCGCGGTGACCTTGCGCGCCGAATTCGCCAATCCCGATCGCCTGCTGCTGCCGGGCATGTTCGCCACGGTGCGTTTCGCCCAGGGCGCGCTCGGCGGTGCGATCAAGGTGCCGCAACGCGCGGTGATGGCCAACCCGCAAGGCCAGTTCGTCTACGTGGTCGCTGCCGACAAGAAGGTGGCGGTGCGTCCGGTGAAGACCGGCGGCTTCTCCGGGCAGGACTGGATCGTCACCACCGGGCTCAAGGCCGGTGAGCGGGTGATCGTGGATGGCTTGCAGAAGGTTGGCCCCGGTGCGCCCGTGACGCCGGTCGAAGAGGGCGCAGCAGCCCCGGCGGCCCCGCAGCAGCCCAAGAAAGTCGCCAGCGCCGCAAAACAATAAAACCAGGAGCACGAGCATATGTTTGCCCGTTTCTTTATCGATCGTCCCATCTTTGCATGGGTGATCGCCATCATCATCGTGCTGGCCGGCGTGCTGGCGCTACGGGGGCTGCCGGTTGCGCAGTACCCCGAAGTGGCCCCGCCCGGACTCACGATCAGCACCAGCTATCCGGGCGCCAGCGCCAAGGTGGTCGAGGAAACCGTCACCTCGCTCATCGAGCAGGAAATGAACGGGATCGAGAATCTGCTGTACATGTCCTCCGAGAGCGACAGCTCCGGCAACATGAGCATCTCGCTCACCTTCCAGACCGGCACCAACCTGGACATCGCCTCGGTGGAGGCACAGAACCGGGTCAAGCGCGTCGAGGCGCGTCTGCCCGAGGAAGTGCGCCAGCAGGGCGTGCAGGTGCTCAAGTCGCGCGACAACTTCCTGTTGTTCATCACGTTGTTCTCACCCGACGGCTCGTACGACGAAACCGCGCTGGGCAGCTACGTCAATGCCAACGTCATCGACGCGCTGCGGCGCGTGCCGGGCGTGGGCGAGGCGCAGTTGTTCGGTTCGGAATACGCCATGCGTATCTGGCTGGACCCGGCCAAGCTGGCGGGCTACCACATGAGCCCGTCCGAGGCGCTGGCCGCCGTGCGTGCGCAGAACGTGCAGCTCGCCACCGGTGAGATCGGCCAGTTGCCCGCGCCCAAGGGCCAGCAGTTCACCGCCACCGTCGTGACCCAGGGCCGCTTCGTCACGCCCGAGGAGTTCGGCGACATCGTGCTGCGCGAAGGCGGGAACGGCGCGCTAGTGCGGCTGAAGGACGTGGCGCGCGTGGAACTGGGCGCCGCCAGCTATGACGTCGAGGCGCGCCTGAACGGCAAGCCCATCGCCGCCATCGGCATGAAGCTGTCGCCGGACGGCAACGCGGTGCAGACCGCCGCCGCCATCCGCGCCAAGATGACCGAGCTGTCGCGCTACTTCCCCAAGAACCAGGTCGCCTGGGAAATCCCGTACGACACCTCCAAGTTCATCGATATCTCCATCAAGGAGGTGTTGAAGACCCTGGCCGAAGCCATCGCGCTGGTGTTCATCGTGATGTACCTGTTCCTGGGCAACCTGCGGGCCACGCTGATCCCCACCATCGTGGTGCCGATTGCGCTGACCGGCGCGCTGCTGGGCCTGTACCTGTTCGATTACTCGATCAACGTGCTGACCATGTTTGCCATGGTATTGGCCATCGGTATCCTGGTGGACGACGCCATCGTGGTGATCGAGAACGTCGAGCGGATCATGACCGAGGAAGGTCTGGCGCCGCGCGAGGCCACGCAGAAGGCCATGGGCCAGATCGTGAGCGCCATCATTGCGATCACGCTGGTGCTGACCGCGGTGTTCATTCCGATGGCGTTCTTCAGCGGCTCGGTGGGCGCGATCTACCGCCAGTTCTCGGTCACGCTGGTGCTGACGATGTTCTTCTCGGCGCTGATGGCGCTGACGCTGACCCCGGCCTTGTGCGCCACGCTGCTCAAGCCGGTGAAGAAGGGCGAGGATGGCCACGGCAGCAAGGGCTTCTTCGGCTGGTTCAACCGCAAGTTCGCCACCATGACCAACGGCTACCAGAGCTGGGTGGCGCGCATCCTGCGCCGCGCCGGCCTGGCGCTGGTGTTCTTCGCGCTGATCCTGGCGGCCACCGGCTGGCTGTTCACCAAGCTGCCGACCTCCTTCCTGCCGGAAGAGGATCAGGGCTACTTCATCAACATCGTGCAGTTGCCGGCGGGCGCCACCCGCGAGCGCACGCTGGAGGTGATGCAGCAGGTGGAGCAGCACTTCATGTCGCAGCCGGCCGTGGCGCGCGTGGTGTCGGTGGTGGGCTTCAGCTTCTTCGGTCGTGGTCAGAACGCCGCGCTGGCCTTCGTCACGCTGAAGGACTGGGATGAGCGCCATACGGCGGAAACGCAGGTGGATTCGCTGGTGGGGCAGGCCAACATGATGCTGTTCCGCATCAAGCAGGCGTTCATCTTCTCCACCAACGTGCCGCCGATTCCCGAACTGGCGTCGGTGGGCGGCTTCGACTTCCGCTTGCAGGATCGGGGCGGGATCGGCCGCGAGCAGTTGCTCCAGGCGCGCAACATGCTGCTGGGCATGGCCGGGCAGAACGGCAACCTGGCGGGCGTGCGCCCCGAGGGCCAGGAACTCGGTCCCCAGCTCTACCTGGACGTGGACAAGGTCAAGGCCAGCCAGTTGGGCATCGATATGGGCGAGCTGAACAGCACCCTGGCGATTGCGCTCGGCTCCGCCTACGCCAATGACTTCGTGCGCGAAGGGCGCGTGCTGCGCGTGCTGATGCAGGCCGCTCCGGATGCCCGCACCCAGCCCGAGGACCTGCTGCGGCTGCAACTGAAGAAGCGCGACGGCTCGCTGGTGCCGTTCTCCGAAATCGCCACCACCCGCTGGGTGGTGGGCGAGGCCAAGCTCGATCGCTACAACGGCGTGCCGTCGTACAAGATCGCGGGCGGCCCGGCGCCGGGCAAGAGTTCAGGCGACGCGATGAACGCGATGGAAGACATGGCGGCCAAGCTGCCGGCGGGCGTGGGCTTCGAATGGTCCGGTACCTCGTACGAGGAACGGCTGTCCGGCAGCCAGGCGCCGATGCTGTTCGCCCTGTCGATCCTGGTGGTGTTCCTCTGCCTGGCCGCGCTGTACGAAAGCTGGTCCATCCCGTTTGCCGTGCTGTGGGTGGTGCCGCTGGGCATCTTCGGCGCGGTGCTGGCGATGACGCTGCGCGGGCTGCCCAACGACGTGTACTTCAAGGTGGGCCTGATCGCCATCATTGGTCTATCCGCCAAGAACGCCATCCTGATCATCGAGTTCGCTCGTGAGATGCAGCGGCACGGCATGAACGTGGTGGATGCCACCCTCGAAGCGTGCCGTTTGCGGTTCCGCCCGATCCTGATGACCTCGATCGCCTTCATCGCGGGCGTGATGCCGCTGGCGATCAGTTCCGGCGCGGGCGCGGCCAGCCGGCACGCGCTGGGTACCGGCGTGGTCGGGGGCATGATCGCGGCGACGCTGCTGGCGGTGTTCCTGGTGCCGGTGTTCTTTGTGGTGGTGCGGCGGTTCTTCCCCGACAAGAGCAAGCATGTCGCGGGCATGGACGACCAACCGGCCGATGACCACCGTTGAGCGCCGGATGAACACGCAGGCGTGGGCGATGGGTGAATGGGCAACCTGGTCTCCGGCCAAGCCGGTGGCCAGGCCCTCGCGGGGGGCTGGTGACGGCCTGCCCGTGATGGGGCCATCCCCCGGTTCCACGACCGCGACCGTGTGTTTGGCCCGGGCTTTGAGCCGGATTCCGGGGCGATTTCGTGATTGCCCGGATGAACAGATTGCGCCGCGCGGCCCCGGTGGGACGCGCGGTACTCGATAAGGATTTGCCATGCAACAACGCATCTTTACCCTGCTGCCCCTGGTGGCGCTGCTCGGGGCGTGCTCGATGGCGCCCCATTATGAGCGGCCGGCTTCGCCGGTACCTGTCCAGATGGGGGCGGGCCAGGCAAGCACCCAGGCCGCGCTGCCTGGCTGGCAGGATTATTTCAGCGATCCCGCGCTCAAGGGGCTGATTGCCCAGGCGCTGGATAACAACCGTGACCTGCGCATCGCCGTGGCACGCATTCAGGAAGCCCGTGCGCTGTACGGCATCACCAATGCCGACCGCCTGCCCACGCTGGCGCTGGGCGGCGGCGAACAGGCCGCGCGTACGCCCCGGACCGTGACCGGCGGCGAAGCCACCGTGGGCCGGCGTTACGACGCCAACCTGAGCTTCACCGCGTTCGAACTGGATTTCTGGGGACGCGTGAAGAGCCTGTCCGACGCCGCGCGCAACCGCTACCTCGCCACCGAGGAAGCGCAACGCGCCGTGCGCGTCTCGCTGATCGCCGAAGTGGCCAATGCCTACTGGAACCTGCGTTCGTTCGAAGAGCGTGCCGAACTGGCGCGCAAGACGGTGCAGAGCCTGTCGGAAAGCGACCGTGTGATTGGCCGGCGCCTGGAAACGGGGCTCGCCAACAAGCTCGACGCACTACAGGCCACCGCAGCGGTCGAAGAGGCGCGCGCCAGCCAGGCCAATCTGGAACGCCAGGCGCGCAATGCCCGCAACGCCCTGCAACTGCTGGTCGGCACCGTGGTGAACGTGCCGGAAACCGAAGCCCGGCTGGTGGCCACGCTGCCCGATACCCGCGTGCCGGAAGGCCTGCTCTCCGACGTGCTGCTGGCGCGTCCGGACGTGCGTCAGGCGGAGTACGAACTGCGTGCCGCCAATGCCAATATCGGCGCCGCGCGCGCTGCGTTCTTCCCCACCATCACGCTGACCGCCAACGCAGGCAGTGCCAGCGCGCAGTTGTCCGACCTGTTCGGCAGCGGCAGCGGTGCCTGGAGCTTCGCCCCGCAGATCACGCTGCCGATCTTCGACAGCGGTCGCAACAAGGCCAATCTGGACCTGACCGAAGCGCGCAAGGTGATTGCGGTGGCCGAATACGAGCGCACCGTGCAGACCGCGTTCCGCGAAGTGTCGGACGTGCTGTCGGATCAGCAGGGCCAGCAGGAATACGTCGAAGCGCTGGAACGCGCCGTCGCACGCCAGACCGAACGGCTGGGTGTGGCGCAATCGCGCTACGACGCTGGCCTTGTCGGCTATCTGGACGTGCTGGACGCTCAGCGCGCGCAATACCTGTCGCAGCAGGCCCTGATCGACGCCGCCCGCGCTCGCCTTGCCGTCACGGCGGAGGCCTTCAAGGCGCTGGGTGGCGATGAGCAGAAGCCGCTGGAGGTGGATTAAGAAAGCTTTTGATTGATTTTTGTTTTAACAGACAAGCCCGCCAATTGGCGGGCTTGTTTTTATTCTGGCGTAAAAAAACAGTATCGTGGTGGCTATTTTTAAGGGTGGTCTATATGAACGATGAAAAAATCACTTCCTCTTTGCTGAGGAAAATCAACGAAATTCGCAAAAGCTCGGATGTTCCTTCCGACCCTTTGTGGGTGGCGAAGTTAAGGAAGTTTTTTCTGATTTCCTATGGGGTCACACTTCTTGTCGTAATTCCTTTGCTATGGTTGAAGTTTTTTCAATTGGGGTTGATTTTGTTTTGCCTGGGGCAGGTGGTGAGCCTTGTCTTCATGTTCGCCTATTTTCTGGCTCCGCTTTATATCAGATTGAGGGATCGAAAGAAAAGAGGGTTCGTTCCGGATTTGCAATTTCGAATCGACAAGGATGAGCAGGCCATCGCTACATTGCTTGGCTACTCGCCCACGGTTTTGTCGCTGATGTCCGTTCATCTGGAACGAGAAATCAAGCGGTTGGAGGCGCGAGGGAAAACGGGAACGATCCTGATTGGAATTGTGCCGTCGATTTTCTATGTATTTAACAAGGGGCGTGACTTGTTCTCCGGCAATATATTGCACGGCATCACGGCAATCCAGGGTTGGTTGGTCGAGGGTAACTTCTTTTTGTTTGCCGTGGCACTGTTGAGTGGGCTGCTTATTGGTAAGGTATTTGTATCTGCCCATCTGGAAGGGCTGTTTCGCGTGAATTTCATTGTTACGCAGGCGGCGCTTCGAATGGAAAGAAACGATGGTTCGCAGATGTTTTGATAAAAACCCGCCAATTGGCGGGTTTTTGATGTGAGCAGGCCGGCTGGCCTTGCTGGTTTGCTTTCTGCTATTGGGCTCCGCCATCCGTGGTGCCGCCCGCATCGGTATCCGCTGCCTTCTTGCGGGTGTCGGTCTTGCCGGTGGTGTCCTTCTTGCTTGAGTGCTTCTTGCTGTGCGGCGCGCTGGCGGCGGAATTGGACGGATCGCTGTGCGAATCGCCGGCATTGCCGGCAAAGGCGGTGGCCGAGAATGCGATGGCGGTGGAGGCAAGCAGGGTGACGATGTGGCGCATGATGGATCTCCTTCGGTTTGTCGATGCCGCGCAGCTCAGCGAAGGCTGGCTGTAGTGGCCCGTGCCCGGTTGCAATTGGCGTGCCTGGTCGATCGGCATGAAAAGGCGACTGTGGCGGCCGCTCGGCCGGATTTGCCGGATCTTTGCGTGTAATTGCTGCACCACCGCATGTAAAACGCGACCAGGAGGGCACGTGGCTGAGGTGAGGATCGGGATTTCGGGTTGGCGTTACCCGCCGTGGCGCGGGGTGTTCTATCCCCAAGGGCTGCCGCAGAAGCAGGAACTGCATTTCGCGTCGCGCGCGTTGTCGAGCATCGAGATCAACGGCTCCTTCTATGCATTACAGACGCCCGAGCGCTACGCCAACTGGTATGCCGATACGCCGGACGATTTCATCTTCAGCGTGAAGGCGCCACGCTATATCACGCATATCCGGCGCTTGCGCGATATCGATGGGCCGCTGGCCAATTTCCTGGCGTCAGGCGTGTTGGAGCTGAAGGGAAAGCTGGGGCCGATCCTGTGGCAGTTTCCGCCCAGCATGCGTTTCGATGCCGAACTGTTCGATGCTTTTCTCCAGCGGCTACCACACGATTTCACTGCCGCGCGCGCTGTGGCGGCACAGCACGAAGCGCGGATGGCAGGGCGGGTGGCGGTGAGCGGGCGGTATCGCGGGGCGCTGCGACATGCGGTGGAGATTCGCAACCAGAGCTTCGTCACCCGTGAATTTGCCGATCTGCTGCGGCGTTACAAGGTGGCGCTGGTGGTGGCCGATACCGCTGGCAAATGGCCGGATCGCGAGGATGTGACCAGTGATTTCGTCTACGTGCGCCTGCACGGCGACCAGGTGCTGTACGCCAGCGGCTATGGCGACGCGGCGCTGAAAAGCTGGGCGGCGCGTATCGAGGCCTGGCGGCATGGCGGTCAGCCGGACGATGCCAGACTGATCGTCGAACGTGTGCCGCCCCGACGCGCCTCGCGGGATGTGTTCTGTTACTTCGACAACGACATCAAGGTGAAGGCACCGTTCGACGCCGCGCGGCTGGTGGCGTTGCTGGGCCTGGGCGAGCCGCTGGGCGAACCTGGCGCGACGTGAGGCGGCGCCGCCTCGGCGTGGGCCGGGGCGTGCTAGGGCGTGTCGTCACCTGTTTCGCGGCAGCGCTGGGCCGAAAAAGCGCCAGGCGCACGACGCAGGCAACAACTGGTTATTGGCAAGGAGTGCAACGCGGTGGATGGTGTTTTTTCGGCCCAGCCCTGCGGGTTCGGTGCATTTCGGGCGCCGCGCGGTGTCGCTGGCCGCTTGCGGTATCCATACCGCGGCGCATCCAGCTCCTGGCGCGGCATCCCGAACTGCACCGAACGCTGTCGTGAAACAGGTGACGACACGCCCTACAGGTCGAGCCGGTTCAGGTCGATCTGCTCGCCGGTTTCGTCGATATCCAGTTCGATCCGGTCCAGCGCCCAGCGAGTGCCATGCCGCGTGGCTTCCAGGTAGATCACGCCGCGCTGCTTGCTGCCGGCCACGTCGAAGGTGAATTCGGCCGACCCGCCCGTATCGTCGACGACGAAGCTGCCGGAAGGCCGGGATGCCGTGATCGGTTTGCCCAGGGCGGCGACGGCGGCGGGGTGGTTGCTCACCCGCTCGACACCGAGGCGATAGGCATCGGTGTGTGCCATGGCGCTGCCGATGCTCCAGGTCATCAGCGCGATCCCGCCGGCGACGATCGTGATGCTCGCCACCAGTATGCCCAGGCCCCACCAGGCCCAGCGGCGCTGCGTGGCACGGAAGGCGGCAATGCTCTCCCAGCGCTTGTGCCGCCAGGCCCAGGCGCTGCCTTTCACGCCGAGTACGAATGGCATCACGAGATTGACGAAGGGGACGAACATCAGCAACGCCAACGGCGTGTTGTTGCCGATGCCCCAGATCCAGTTGAGCAGAAAGGCGCCCCAGTTCCAGCGGTCGATCTCGGGCGGGACGGCGGCGTGCGGGCCTTGGCCGGACGTGTTTTCCATGGTGTTCCCCTGCGCCGCCTGGGTGGCGGCATCGCTATGTTGCCCGGTGGCAGGCGCCAACCGCTGGCTGTCAGGAAACACTACGAGGGCAGGGGTTTGGAGTCAAATGCCGGTGAGTGCCATCGCGTGGCGCAATGGCCTCGCGCAGCGCACCGCCAGGCCAGGCCCGGCGGCACCGGGGTGAATCGACCTTCAAACGTGGGTGCGAAGGAGGAAGGCCGGGCAAGGCGTGCCGAATGGGGTGGGGTGATCCCCACGAGCGAGGCGCAACGCAGCCATGCGCCCGGCCTTCCTCCTTCCCTTCGGGTTGGCCCGTGAGCCGGTGTCTGCTTTGTCGCACGGCTTGCAGAGAGGAAGGCTCTCTGCGGCACCGCGCTTCGCGCAGCCACCCGGCCCACGAACCAACGCATCCCACGTTTGAAGGTCGATTCACCCCAGGTCGATGCTCAGCGCCAGTTGCCACGCAGATCGCGCACCTGCTGCTCCAGCACGCGGCGGTCGGCGTTCGCGGCCGGCACCGGCGCGCCGGCGACGAGGCCGATCTTCGACCAGATCCTGCGCGGCACCTTCATCATCGCCGCGCCATCCTTGCGGCTGAAAAAGCTGCCCCACAGGCCTTGCAGCGCCAGCGGCACCACCGGCACCGGCGTGCGGCGGATGATTTCCTCGATGCCGGGGCGGAAGGCCTGGATTTCGCCGTCGCGGGTGATGGCGCCCTCGGGGAAGATGCACACCACTTCGCCGGCCTCCAGGTACTGCGCCACGCGGTCGAACGCCTGGTCCTTGAGAGAGGCGTTTTCCCGGGCGGGGGCGATGGGGATGGCGCCCGCGGTGCGGAAGATGAAGTTGAGCACCGGCACCCTGAAGATGCGGTGATCCATCACGAAGCGGATCGGCCGGCGCACCATGCCGGCGATCACCAGCGCATCCATGAAGCTGACGTGGTTGCAGATCAGCACGCAGGGGCCTTCCTCGGGGATGTGGTCCAGCCCTTCGCAACGCACGCGGTATAGCGTGTGCACGCCGATCCAGACCAGGAAGCGCATCAGGAATTCGGGGATCAGTGTGTAGATGTACAGCGCGACCGCGATGTTCATCAGTGCCACGGTCAACAGCAGCCCCGGCACGGTCAGCCCGGCCTTGAGCAGCGCGATGCTCATGCCGGCGGCCACCACCATGAACAGCGAGTTGAGAATGTTGTTGGCGGCGATGGCGCGTGAGACGAAGGCTTTTTCGGTACGGGTCTGCACCAGGGCGTACAGCGGCACGATGAACAGGCCGCCGAAGGCACCCATGGCGGCAACGTCCAGCATCACGCGCCAGTGGCTGGGATCGGCGATGAAGCCCCAGATATCGTAGTGCGCGGCGGCGGGCGCGGCGTTCAGGGCAAAGTAGAGGTCGATGCCGAATACGCTCATGCCGATGGAGCCGAACGGCACCAGGCCCAGCTCTACCCGGCGTCCGGACAACTTTTCGCACAATGCGGAGCCCAGGCCCACGCCAGCCGAGAACAGCGTGATCAGCAGCGTATAGACACCGGGGTCGCCGTTGAGCACGTTGCGGGAAAGATCAGGCAACTGGGTGAGATACACCGAGCCGAAGAACCAGAACCACGAAATGCCCATCAGGCTGTGGAACACGGTGCGGTTGTGGCTGACGTGACGGATGATGTGCCACGTTTCGCCGAAGACATTCCAGTTGATCTTCAGGTCGGGGGCGGGCGGCGCGGCGCTGGGCATGGCGCGGCTGGAAAAATAACCCAGCACCGCCACGCCGACGCAGGCGTAGATGATCAGGGTTTCGCCATGCGGCTGATGTTGCACGATCAGCGTGCCCGCGATCTGCCCGACCAGGATGGCGATGAAGGTGCCGGCTTCGATCAGGCCGTTGCCGCCCAGCAGTTCTTCTTCCTTCAGGTACTGTGGCAGCACCGAGTACTTCAGCGGGCCGAACAGCGTGGAATGGATGCCCATCAGGAACAGGCAGCAGAACAGGATGGTGGCGTTCTTCTGGTAGAAGCCCAGGCCGGCCAGCAGCATGATCGCGATTTCCAGCAGCTTGATCCATTGCGCCAGCCGCGACTTGTCGTACTTTTCGGCCAGTTGCCCGGCCAGCGCCGAGAACAGGAAGAACGGCAGGATGAAGATACCCGCGGCGGCGTTGACCAGCGTCTTGGCGTCCAGCCCGGCCGCGCTCAGCCCATAGAAGGTGATCAGCACCAGGAAGGCGTTCTTGAACAGGTTGTCGTTGAAGGCCCCGAAGAACTGGGTGACGAACAGCGGCAGGAAGCGCCGGCTGGCAAACAGGTCGAACTGGTTGGGTTTGTGCATGACGGCGGTCGGGACATGGGGTCGCGGCTAGTCTAGCGGAACCCCGTGACGGGTGCGCGCGCAAAAAAAGCGGCCATCGGGTCGATGGCCGCATGAACCGCGCAAGTGCGCGGCAATGACGCTCAGGTGCGGAACGCCGCCACTTCGTCGCGCAGCGATACCGCTTGGTCTCGCAGTGCCAGCGTGGCATCGCGGTTGCTGGCGACGATGCTGCTGTTTTCCTCGGCCAGTTGCGCCACGCTTTCCACGCCCTGCGCCAGTTGGGTGCTGGCGGTCGATTGCTCACGGGTGGCGCCGGCAATATCGCTGACCGCGCCGGTGACGCGTTCGGTCTGATGATGAATCGCATCGAGCATGGTGTTGGTGGCGGCGGCCCGGGTCACGCCATCGCCCATGTGCCGCGATACCTCGACGATCTGGTGCGCCATTTGCTGGGTTTCGCTGACGATCCCGCCGATCAGGTCGCCGATTTCCTGCGTGGAATGCGTGGTGCGTTCTGCCAGCTTGCGTACTTCGTCGGCCACCACCGCGAAGCCCCGGCCCTGTTCGCCCGCGCGTGCCGCTTCGATGGCGGCATTCAGCGCCAGCAGGTTGGTCTGCTCGGCGATTTCCTTGATCACGCTGACGATCTTGGTGATTTCGCTGGAGCGCTCGCCCAGGTCGGCGATACGTTCCGCCGCCTGCTGCGTGGTGGTCGAGATGGTCTTCAGTTCTTCCACCATCTGCTGCACTTTCTCCCGCCCTTCGTGCACGCTGGACATCGCCTGCTGGCAACGCCGCTCGGCGTCGCTGGCGTTGTCGGCGATGTGGGTGATGCTGACCGAAATCTGCTCCACCGTCGCCGCCATGGCCGAGGCCGATTCGCTCTGCGTCTTGCTGGCGTCGAACATCTGGTTGCTGGCGTCTTCCAGGCCGGCGGCAGTGTGGTCCACCGTGCCGGCGGTGGCACGAATCTGCCCGACCACCTGGCGCAGCCGACTGGCCGCGCCATTGAAGCTCAGCGCCACCCGGTCGATTTCGTTACGGCTGCCGGGGGAGGCGTCGCGATCGATCTGCGCGGTGAGGTCACCGCTGCCGAAGCGATCCATCAGGTCCACCACCATGCCCAGTGGCTTCAACTGGAAGCGCAGGGCGAAGTACAACACCGCCAACAGCAGCAGGCACAAGCCGACACAGGCGAAGATCAGCCGCTGGCTCAGCGCTACGCTGTCCTCGGTGTATTCGTCGATGAAGCTGCCGCTGGCGATGACCCAGTTCCAGCCCGGTGCCTCGGTGAAGGTAGCGATCTTCATGCGCTCCGTGCCGCTGCTGTCGGGCCAGAGGTACTGATATTCGCCCTTGCGCTTTTCGGCCAGATACTTGAAGACCTCCAGCGCCGGGCCTTGCAGTGCTTCGCCCACCAGCTTGCCGGCCAGGTCGGGATTGCCGTGGATGACGATGCGCGCGATGTTGGCGTCGCCGGTGGGGGCGATCACGTAGACGTAGCCGGTCTTGCCGACGGGCACGTTCTTCAGTGTGTCGCGCAGCAGGTCCATTTCCGACTGCATGCTGACCAGTACGGCGAAATACGCGACCACCTTGCCGGCGCTGTCGCTGATGGGGTCGGCCGCGATCATGGAGTACTGCCCGTTCCGTATGGCTACGCCCAGGTAGGGCTTGCCCGCGGTCATCGACTGCACCACCGGATCGGTGGCGGGGATTTCGGTCCAGGGGCCTTCGGCGCCGGTTTGCATGGTGGTGACGCGAATCCAGCGTCCTTTGGTGTCGCGCACCACGAACAGTGTGTCGTCGCCGGATTGCCGCTTGAAGCGTTCCAGCAGATCGTTCCTGCCGGCCATCGCTTCGCCGCCCGAGTTCAGGCGTGGCACGTTGAACTCGCCGGCAGGGTCGATTTCGCTGCCGATCGTCAACGGCCCGGGCAGGAACTCGCGAAACCGTTTGGCCGCCTCTTGCGCGTCGCTGGCCGCGGCACGGTAGGTCATGTCCATGGTGCCGCTGACCAGATTCACCTGCGCGGCGAGTTCCGATTTCACTTTTTCCAGCGCGTTTTTCTGGATGCTGGCACTGGTGTAAACGATCAACGTGGCGAAGATCGCCAGACAGGTTATCAGCGCCAGGCTCAGGATTTGATAGCCGATGGGCAATTGTCGGAATTTGTTCATTTTTGATCCCCCCTTCCTCGGTTCAGCCGATGTTTTCATTTAGCGCCGTGGCAGACGGTGGAGCCAGATAGCCTGTGGTTTGCCTATGGGATATGTCGGTTATCGAGAGGGCCCCGGAGCGCGCAATTCATGGCCGCAAATGGAGCAAAACCTGACAATTCGGGTGTTGTGAATTTGTAAGGAATGGAATGCAAAAAGGGTATTTCGGCAAAAATATGAGGAGGGCTATCCTTTTGCCGTTGAAGGAGTGTGCCTGAGGACACACATTTTTCCGGTTCTGGCTGACCGGATGTGCATGCTGGTTGAATTGCCGTGGAAAGTTGGGGGCTACCGGACGGCCCTGGCAGGAAGGGCCTGGACCGTGGCACGGGTCGCGTGGGGAATGGAGGAAAAACGGGTGTGGCACCAGAGGCTTATCGCTGCATGGTGAAAGTTGAGGCTTCGCCAGGCTGGTATGACCCTACTTTTGGGCGGTGCCTCGAATCCGCTCGCATGCGGCATTACCCGCAGGGCAGTGCTTTTCTTTTGTTTTATGGCGTGCCTGTCGGGCAGGCCATGGGATTTGCCAGTGCAGGGGCCAGGCCGTTGGCCTTCATGATGAAACAGCCGGCCCTGCAGGGCCGGCTGTCGCGTTGAGGTTGGCGATCGCGCCAATCAGATACGGAACACCGCCAGCTTGGTGCGCATGGTGGCCGATTGCAGGTGCAGATCGTGCGTGGCGTGCCGGTTGGTACCAGCGATCTGATTGTTCTCTTCCGCCATCTGCGCCACGCTTTCCACGCCTTGCGCCAACTGCTGCCCGGCTTGCGACTGCTCGCGGGTGGCGTGGGCGATATCGGTGACGGCGACCGTCACCTGGCCGGCGTGGTGGTGGATAGTGTCGAGCATGCTGTCGGTGTCGGACGCGACCTTGACGCCCCCATCCATGCGGGTGGACACGTTGACGATCTCGCCGGCCATCTGCTGCGTTTCGTTGACGATGCCACCGATGAGATCACCGATCTCCTGTGTGGAATGCGTGGTGCGTTCCGCCAGCTTGCGCACTTCGTCGGCCACCACCGCGAAGCCCCGGCCCTGTTCGCCCGCGCGTGCCGCTTCGATGGCCGCATTCAGTGCCAGCAGGTTGGTCTGCTCGGCGATTTCCTTGATGACTGCGACGATCTGGCGAATCTCGCCCGAGCGTTCGCCCAGTTCGGTGATGCGTTGTGCCGCGCGCTGCGTGGCCTCGGCGATGCCGCGCATTTCGTCCAGCATCTGCGCCACCTTGCGGCGGCCGTCGCCCACCACGCTCAGCGTGGACTGACTGGCGTTGGTGGCTTCCTGCGCGTTGTCGGCGATATGCGAGATCCCCGTGGAAATCTGCTGCACGGTGGCGGCCATCGACGATGCCGCGTTGCTCTGGCGCGAGCTGGCGTCGCTCATCAGATCGCTGGAGTTCTGCAACTCGGTGGCGGTGTTTTCCAGCCGGGATGCGGTTTGCAGCGTTTCGCCCACCATTTCTTCCAGCTTGGCCACCGCGGTATTGAAGCTCACCGCGACCTGGTCGATTTCGTTGCGGCTGTGCGGATCGGTGGTGCCGTTCATGCGGACGGTCAGATCGCCGGCCCCGAAACGACCGACCATCTCGGTGAGATGCTTGAGCGGGTGCAACTGACGGCGCAGGCCCAGGTGCAACAAGGCCAGCATCACCACGGCCAGTACCACGCTCAGGATCACCAGGCGGTTGCGTAGCGCGGTCCCCTCGGCGGTGAATTCGTCGATATAGCTGCCGGTGCCGACGATCCAGCCCCACGACGGCACTTCGGCGAAGGCCACGGTCTTCATCCGCATGTTGCCGTCCTTGTCCGGCCATTCGTATTCCATGGTGCCGTTACGCTGCTTGACCAGCGTTTCGATCACCTGGCGTTCCTGGCCCTGGAGCACCTCGCCGGCCAGCTTGCCTTCTTCCCGGGGGTGGACGATGAATTGGGCGATCTTGTCGTCGTGCGTGGGCGCCAGCACGTACAGGTAGCCGGTCTTGCCCACCACCACGGTCTTGAGCATGTCGCGCAGACCCTTGATTTCCTCGCTCAGGCCGATCCGCACCTGGTACCAGCCCGCCACCTTGCCGGCGCTGTTCTTGATCGGCTGGGCACGGGTCAGATAGTAGTCGCCATTGCGCAGCACCAATCCGGTATAGGGCTTGCCGGAGGCGATGGTCTTGGTGATCTCTTCATCCGCTTTGACCTCGGACCCCAGTTGCGGCTTGCCATCCTTGCCCTTGAGCAAGGTGTTCACGCGCAGCCAGCGGCCTTGCGCGTCGCGCGCGACGATGGCCGGCTCCGCGTTGGTCTGATGCTTGTAGGCTTCCAGCAGATCGACGCGGCCATTGATGGGCGTATCGCCGGCCTTGACCACGGGCGCCATCGCGGCGCCGGTCTGGACCACGTCATCGGTCACCGTCAGCGTGCCGGGCAGATGGCGCGGAAACAGGTCGACCGTGCCCTGGGAGCGGGCGAGCGCTCCGTTGTACGCCACTTGCAGGCTGTTTTTTACCAGATTGATCTGGCTATCCAGCTCATTGGTGGCCAGGCGTAGCGCGGTGCTTTGCACCGTATAGCTGGTGAAGACGATGAGTACGCCAAAGACGAGAACACAGACGATAACCCCGAGTACGAGTATCTGCTGCCCGATCGGACGTTGCTGAAATGCCATTGGAATCTCTCCTGTTGCCAAGAGTGAAATTCAGAACCTCTTTATAAGTCAGCAATATGGAAAAAGTGTCCCGACAAATGGCAAATGAAAGGCCTTTCTGGCATGGAGAGGATGGGCGGTAGGAAGGCGAAAAAGCCGAGCTGTCTGGCTGGCCCGGCGAGCGAATCATTAATGTAACTATCTATTTATTATAATATTTTCAGGTTGGTTTTTTATCGGAAAAATGCGGTGGTGCATCGCTGGGCCCAGTGCGGAGGCGATTGGCGCGTCGATGCGGGGTACTTTGGTAAAAAGTGGAGGGCAATGCTAAGGGTTAGGAAATTTCTTACAAGCTGTCGTACCACAAGCGTGATT
The DNA here is from genome assembly GCF_005048205.1 of Chitiniphilus eburneus. GTDB lineage: Bacteria > Pseudomonadota > Gammaproteobacteria > Burkholderiales > Chitinibacteraceae > Chitiniphilus > Chitiniphilus eburneus. Next base: position 116,006 of record NZ_SUMF01000006.1, on the reverse strand, counting down.
TACACTGGTTATCGCTGACGGCCCTATACGCAAAATGAAACCGGCAGCGCGATGGCTGCCGGCAATGGGATCGCCCGCGACGGGCATCTGGAAGGATCAGTTGGGCCAGATCGCGCCGAGAATGCGCGGCCCTTGCGCGCCGGTCACCTGCGGCAGGTTGCCGGGCTGGCGCGACAGGCAGCGCTGCGCCAGCCAGGCGAAGGCGTAGGCCTCTACCCAGTCCGGGTCGATGCCCAGCTCGGCGGTGCTGGCCAGCGCCACGCCGGGCAGCGCGCGGCCCAGCGCATGCATCAGGTGCGTGTTGTGCGCGCCGCCACCGCAGATATAGACCTCGTCCACGCCGGGCGCCTGCAACAGGATGGCATCGGCAATGCTCTGGACCGTGAGCGCCGCCAGCGTGGCCTGTACGTCCTGCGGCGCATCGCTGCGGCCGGTCAGCCGCCGCGCCAGCCAGCCGGCATGGAACAGGTCGCGCCCGGTGCTCTTGGGCGAGGGCATCGCGAAATAGGATTCGGCGAGCAACAGATCGAGCAGGTCGGGCAGTACCTTGCCGGTGGCGGCCCACTGGCCGCTGGTGTCGTAGCGCTGGCCCTGGTGCTGAGCGATCCACGCGTCGAGCAGTACGTTGCCCGGGCCGGTATCGAAGCCCACCACGTCGCCGCCGGGCGGCAGATCGGTCAGGTTGGCGATGCCACCGATATTGACGATCACGCGATGCCGGCGCGAATCGGCGAACACGGCCTGATGGAAGGCGGGCACCAGCGGGGCGCCCTGGCCGCCAGCGGCGACATCGCGCGAGCGGAAGTCGCCCACCACGGTGATGCCGGTCAGCTCCGCCAGCCGCGCGTGATCGCCGAGCTGCACGGTGTAGCCGCGTTCAGGGCGATGCCGCACCGTCTGCCCGTGATTGCCGATGGCCGCCACCTGCTCGGCGGGAACGGCTGCACGCAGCAGCAAGGCCAGCACTGCCTCGGCATAGCATTCGGCGAGCTGGATGCCTGCGCGCCAGGCGCGGTCGATTTCATCCGGCCCGCTGGCCTGGAGCGACAGCAGCGTGTCTCGCAGGCCGCCGGGCAATGGCCGTCCCTGTGCGGCGACGAGGATGGGGGTCGGGCCGGAGACATCCACCAGGACGGCGTCCACGCCATCCAGGCTGGTTCCGGTCATCAATCCGATGAAATACGGCTGGTTCATGGCGCGCACGGGGTAATGAAGGGCATGCCAGTGTAGCGGTTGTAAGGAAGGGCAGGGAAGCAGGGGAGGCTGGAAGCACGCACCCCGTCGATGGACGACGGGGTGTCATGGGTGGACGGTGTGCCGAACCGGCCAGAACGCTTGGATCAGTCGGCGCGGGCGAGTTCCACACGGGCCAGCAGGTTCAGTTGCGCCTGCATCTGGTCCGAATACGGGCGGAAGCGTGCGAACTCGCGCGGGTCCAGCGTGCGCGACTTGGGCAGGTTCAGTTTGGACGGATCGACCTGGTTGCCGGCGATCTTGAATTCGTAGTGCAGGTGCGGACCGGTGGCGCGTCCGGTGCTGCCGACAAAGCCGATGATGTCGCCCTGGCTGACGCGCTGGCCGGCCCTCAGGCCCGACGCGAAGCCGTTCAGATGGCCGTAGAGCGTGCTGTAGGCACCCTGGTGCTTGATCTCGATGGCGTTGCCGTAGGCGCCCTTGCGGCCGACGAAGGTGACGGTGCCGTCCGATGCGGCGCGCACGCGCGTGCCGGTGGGGGCGGCATAGTCGATCCCCTTGTGGGCGCGCCATTCCTTGAGGATGGGATGGAAGCGCATCGAAAAGCCCGACGACACGCGGGAGAACTCCACCGGGGTCTGCAAAAAGCTCTTCTTCAGGCTTTCGCCCTTGAGCGAGTAATAGGCGCCGTCGCCGGGGCGCGATTCGTACCACACCGCCGACAGCTTGCGCCCGGCGTTGACGAATTCGGCGGCGAGGATACGGCCGGTTTTCTGTTCCTGGCCATCGAGGGTATAGGTTTCGTAGACGACGCCGAAACGGTCGCCCTTGCGCAGGCGACGATGGAAGTCGATCTCGCCTTCGAAGATGGAAATCAGTTGCCGCGTGACTTCGTCCGGCAGTTCGGCGCGGTCGGTGGCGGCGAACAGCGAGCTATGGATCACACCGGATTTGAACGAGGTGCCGCGCGCCATTTCGGCTGGCGCCTGGTTCACGCGAAAGCCGCTGCCCGCCGGGCGCACCGTGATCTGGTTGCCGGCGGCGGTCACGTAGCTCAGTTGCAGCAGATGCCCGTCGGTGGTGGTCTGCGCGCGGATCACCCGGCCTGGATGCAGCTCGTACAACGGCTTGGCGGCGGTATCGGTGCGGATGAAATCCTTCGCCGCGTCGTCGTCCACGCCCAGGCGGGCAATCAGCGCGCCCAGCGTATCGCCGGAACGGATGACTTCCTCGCGCCAGAACGGCGTGTCGGCAATGCGCGCAACCAGCTCCGGCGCTTCCAGCGTGGTGGTGACGGGCGTGACGTGGATGGATTCCCGGGGGCCGAATTCGGCGACGCCATAGGCGGCGAAAGTCACCATCAGCGGCAGGGCCACTGCCGCCGCGAGCCAGCCAGCGCGGGCGCTGCCTTGGGAGTGGGCGGGCTTTTCGGATAGAATTTGGTTTTCGTACATCGTGTTGTTCAGGCTTCCTGGTGCGCGGCTAGCGTAACAAAAAGTTGTAGTGCCTGCCAAATCGACTTCATCATAAATTCCTTAATTTCCATAGGCTTACCAGCCGCTGATCTCCATGGCCGAACAAGAACAAACCCCACTGCACCCGGAAACCGTCGCCGCGCTTGCTGTCATCAAGCGTGGCGTGGAAGAACTGATTCCCGAAGAAGAACTGATCCGTAAGCTTGAGAAGAGCCGCGTTACGGGCGTGCCGCTGAAGATCAAGGCCGGCTTCGATCCGACCGCGCCGGACCTGCATCTGGGCCACACCGTGCTCATCAACAAGATGCGGCAACTGCAAGACCTCGGTCACACCGCTCAGTTCCTCATCGGCGATTTCACCGGTCGAATCGGCGACCCGACCGGCAAGAACACCACCCGTCCGCCGCTGACCGAGGAAGACGTCAAGCGTAACGCCGAGACCTACGAACGCCAGGTGTTCAAGATTCTCGACCGCGAGCGCACCGACGTGCTGTTCAACAGCGCATGGCTGTCCGACCTGGGTGCCGCGGGCATGCTGAAGCTGGCGGCCAGCATCACCGTGGCGCGCATGCTGGAGCGCGATGATTTCGCCAAGCGCTTTGCCGGTAACCAGCCGATCGCCGTGCACGAATTCATGTACCCGCTGCTTCAGGGCTACGACTCGGTGGCGATGCAATGCGACATGGAGCTGGGTGGCACCGACCAGAAATTCAACCTGCTGATGGGCCGCATGTTGCAGCAGCAGCATGGTCAGGCGCCGCAGGTGGTGCTGATGATGCCGCTGCTCGAAGGGCTGGACGGTGTGAACAAGATGTCCAAGTCGCTGGGCAACTACATCGGCATCGACGAACCGGCCAACGAGATTTTCGGCAAGGTGATGAGCGTGTCCGACACGCTGATGTGGCGGTATTACGAGCTGCTGTCGTTCCGCCCGATGAGCGAGATCGGCCAGTTCCGGCAGGACATCGAAGGTGGGCGCAATCCGCGCGACGTCAAGGTGATGCTGGCGCAGGAGTTGGTGGCGCGTTTCCATGGCCAGGCCGCGGCCGAGGCGGCGCTGGCCGATTTCGAGGCGCGTTTCCAGAAAGGCGCGATCCCGGACGAAATGCCCGAGTTCACGCTGAACGCCGAAGGCGATGGCCTGCCGGTCACCGCCGTGCTGAAGGAGGCGCAACTGGTGCCGTCCACCAGCCAGGCGATGCGCGATATCCAGGCCGGCGCGGTCAAGCTCAACGGTGAAAAGGTGGCCGACAAGGGCCTGCTGATCGCCCGGGGCGACACCGTGGTGTTGCAGGTGGGCAAGCGCAAGTTCGCCCGCGTGACCGTGGCCTGATCGCCGGGCCGCAACGAAAAGCCGCCCTCCGGGGCGGCTTTTTTTCGGGCGGCGCCAATGACCGTCAGTGCTGGGCGTTCCAGTTGCGGATCGCTTCCTTGCGGCTGGACGCCTGTTGGCCGATGGCGCTGCAATTGCCGTTGCGGCCGAATTTGGCGCACTGCACCCAGTAGCGGTTGGAGCCGGATTTGGTCACCTCGCCCGGCGAGCCGCATTTCGAGCAGGGTTTGGCGGCGAGGGCGGGTTGATCCGTGGGCTGGGTCATGGTCGGGTTCCGGAATGGCTGCGAGGCGCATTGTAGCCAATGCGCCTCATGTCGGGCGAAGTCCGCCGCGCGTGAAGCGGGGTGGCAGGGCTGCGGCTGTGCCGGCTGCCGGGGGCAACGTGGCTCACGCCGTGGGTGCTGGATCGGGCGCGGCGGGCAGGGCCGGCTCGGTGCCTTCGTCCGGCGCGGGGGCCGGGCCGCATGGTACGGCGCCGAGAAAGGCGCGCAGGATGCGTTGCTCGATACGCGCGCGCTGGCCCAGCGGCACCGGCAGTTGCAGATGCAGGCCCACCGATTCACGGTCGTCCAGCGACAGCCGCAGGCGCGGCTCCAGCGCCGCGCTTTCCAGCGCCTGGCCCCGTTGCAGTTCGCGCGCGTGCTTGGCGAGATCTGCCGCGTACTCCTCCACCACCGCGCGCGCCTCGGCCAGCATCGCGCTCTCGCCGCCCTGCCAGTCCTCGCCCCGGTTGATGTTCACGTGGACCGTGTGCAGCACATAGCTGCCCAGCATGGTTTCGTTGAATACCGGTTGCGACAGCACCAGGCTGTTGGGAAAGGTGATACCGCGCCCCACCGTGCCCTTGCGCGCCACGGCCTGGCTGGATTCCAGCAACGTTGTCGACAGCAGGTTGATGTCGATCACCTGGCCCTTGAGGCCGGCGATCTCGATGCGGTCGCCCACCGAATAGGCATGCGTGCTGGTGCGATAGATCGCGCCCATCATGCACAGGATCATTTCCTTGGTGGCCAGCACGATGGCGGCGGCGATGGCGACCAGCGATACCGCCAGCGTTTCGATCTCGTTGGCCCAGATCAGCGCCATGCCGAGCATGAACACCACCAGCACCACGTTGCGCAGGTTGATCAACCAGCGACGCTTCACATCCGGGCTGAAATCGTCGCGCTTGAGGATGCCGTGGCGGATCAGCGAACGCAGCACCAGCAGGATGACGATGAATACCAGCGAGGCGGCGAGATCGCGCAGGAAGATCTTGTCGATGAAATTGGGAAGCCAGGCGGGCAGCATGTGAACTCGTGAGCAACGGAATGGGCCGATTTTAGCAGGCCCCCCCGCCAAAGCCGCCCCAGACTTTGCGTTCCCCCTCCCGCTCAGCCCTCACAGCCCTCCCTCGATACGATAGGCTTGCACCTACGCCCGCCCTGAACCGGAGGAACCCGATGCGCCGTCTGCCCGCCTGGCTGCCTTGCCTGTTGATCCTGCTGTGCGTCGCCTGTTCGCGCCCGACCTTGCCCCGCCTGGCGCCCGACGCCACCGTGCTGGCGTTTGGCGACAGCCTCACCTACGGCACCGGCGCCAATGAGCGGCAGGCTTATCCGGCGGTTCTGGCCGGGCTGATCGGCCGCACGGTGATCAACGAAGGCGCGCCGGGCGAGACCAGTGCGCAGGGGCGCGAGCGGCTGGCGGAGGTGCTGGACGAAACCCGGCCCGCGCTGGTGATCCTGTGTCTGGGCGGCAACGATTTCCTGCAACGGCTGCCGCCCGGCGAAACCGCCGCCAACCTGCGCGCGATGCTGGAGGAACTGCGGCGGCGCAAGATTGCGGTGCTGCTGGTCGGCGTGCCGCAACCGGGGTTGCGGCTGACCACCGCGCCGCTGTATGCCGAACTGGCCGACGAGTTCAAGCTGCCGCTGGAGGATGAAGCACTGGGCGATATCCTGTCGCAGCGCACGCTCAAGAGCGACACGGTGCATCCCAATGCCGACGGTTACCGTGTCCTGGCCGAGGCGATCCGCGATAGCCTGGAACGGCACGGGGCGCTTTAGGGCGAATCGTCCTTCGCACCCCACGTTTGAAGGTTGATTCGCCCTAACGCGCATCGAACCGGGCTGCAAGATTGCGGTTTTTCCCGACGCGGCCGCTGGTTTACCATCTGGGGCCGGGCGCGGCCGCCGTGCCCGCGTCGTTCCCCGCACCCCCACCGCGTCGTTCCCGTCGCCATCCCGATGCCTGCCGCTCCCGGCGCTGGCGCGAATATCCCGATGCTTCCTCACTGCGCGGTGCCCAAGGAGAGGCCATGTCCATTGCCCAGATATCCGATTGGTTCCAATCGCTCTATCGCACCGATGCCTGGATCTACCAGGTCTTCACCGTGGTGCTGCTCACGGTGTTCGCCAGCGCGCTGGCGCGTTACCTGCTCAATCGCCTGGCCGTGCAGCTTGCGCGCACCGCCACCTATTGGGACGACGCGCTGATCCATGCCGCGCGCCGGCCGCTGACCTGGCTGGTATGGGTGATCGGGCTATCGGTGGCGGCGGAACTGGTGGCGCCGGATGCGCGCTCGGAGTTGTTCGATTTCGTCGATCCGGCGCGGCGGCTGGCGATCATCGTGCTGGTGGTGTGGTTCCTGGTGGGCTTCATCAACAACGTGGCCCATGCGCTGGTGCAGCCGCGCGAAGGCCATACTCCGGTGGACGTGACCACGGCCACCGCGATCAGCCGGTTGTTGCGCATCTCGGTGATCGTCACCGCCGCGCTGGTGGCGGCGCAGTCGCTGGGGTTCTCGATTTCCGGCGTGCTGGCATTCGGCGGCGTGGGCGGGATCGCGGTCGGCTTTGCCGCCAAGGATCTGCTGGCCAACTTCTTCGGCGGGCTGATGATCTACCTAGACCGCCCGTTCGTGGTGGGCGAATGGATCCGCTCGCCGGACCGCAACATCGAAGGCACGGTGGAGCATATCGGCTGGCGCCTGACCACCATCCGCACCTTCGACAAGCGCCCGCTTTACGTGCCCAACTCGGCGTTCGCCACCATCTCGGTGGAAAACCCCTCGCGCATGCGCAATCGGCGCATCTTCGAAACGCTGGGCATCCGCATCGAGGACAGCGACAAGCTGCCCGCCATCGTCGCCGACGTGCGCACCATGCTGGCGTCGCATCCCGAACTGGACAACGAACAGACGCTGATCGTCAATTTCAACGGCGTCGGACCGTCGTCGCTCGATTTCTTCATCTACACCTTCACCCGCACCACCGTCTGGGTGGAGTTCCATGCGGTCAAGGAGAAAGTGCTGTTCGAGGTGATGGCCATCATCGCCCGCCACGGCGCGGAACTGGCCCGGCCGACCACGCGGCTGTTGCGGGATGAGGCGGTGGGGAGCGAAAAACCTCAATCCTAAGACTCGGGGTTTCCCACCGATCCCGCTTCGCACGCCAGGACAGCCAGCAAATCCAGCGGCGCCGGGTTGGTCTGGCAGAAGTGGCGTTTGGCGGTGGGTTTCAGTTGCTTGAGCGCGTATTCGGCCCGGGAGGCCGTCGAGCGGTCGGGGTAGGGCGCGACGGCGAGCAGGCGCAAGGGGGGATGGGCGCGGGTATAGCGCGCGCCGCGCCCCGCCACATGCTCGGCCCAGCGCCGTGCCACGTCGGTGGCGATGCCGGTGTAGAGGCTGCCGTCGCGGCATTCGATCACGTAGAGAAACCAGCTCATCCGGCACCCGCGATGCGTCGCTGCTTGATCACGGGCGCCGGCCTGTCGTGGCTCAGGCGCCGTGGCACTTCTTGTATTTCTTGCCCGAGCCGCAGGGGCAGGGGTCGTTGCGGCCCACCTTGTCGCCGTCGCGGGTCACGGTTTCCACTTTGCCGTAGCGCGCTTCCAGCCAGTAGAACATCACATCCTCGACCAGCCACGGCAGCTCCGCGATGCGTTCTTCGCGTTGCGCCACGTTCATCACCTGCGCTTCGTCCTCGGGGTGATGGCCGGCTTCCAGCGTGAGGATGTCGGCGATGGTGTCGTAGAACGCCTCATCGTTGTCGAGTGCCGCCTGCCATTGTTCCTCGTGCGCCAGCATGCCCAGGCGGAAGCCGGACGCCCAGTAGGCGCCCAGCGATTCCTGCCATTTTTCATCCACGCCTTCGTCGGAGAGGATCAGCGGGTAGTACAGCGGATCGTCGCCGACGTTGCTGCGCCGCTTCACCGAGAATGCGTCGGCGATGGTGGCGGCATGGCGGCGCAGCGCGCCCAGGATTTCATCCGCTTCCTGCTGGTCGGCAAACTCGGGCGGCGTGCCGGCGAATACCTGCGGCAGCCATTCTTCCTCCGGCACGTCCACGGGGCCGGTGGTCAGCGCGACCAGAAAACCGTCGAGCATTTCCACGTCCATGGTTTCGTCGGGGGTGCGTGGCGACATCAGGAAGTCGTCCAGGTCTTGCAGTTCTTCGTCGGTAAGGGGGGCGAGTGACATGGGTGTCCTTTGGGTCTGATCGGATTCGCGGGCTGGGGTCTAGGGCGTGTCATCCAATGTTTCACGCCAGCCGTGATGGGGAACGCCATGCTGCGCGGCGTTGCGAGGGATGTCCTGGCTGGCCGCGCGTCGCTCGGTCGGCCAGGTCTGTGATGGAGGCGCGGTGTCCGATGCAATGCCGGTCAGGCGGGTCGATGGCGTCATTGCTTCAACTCCGCCAGCAGTTCCTTCACCCGCACCGCGCGCAGCATCGCTTCGGGCCAGTTGCCTTCGATGCGCAGGCGATCCGGCGGCACCATCTTGTAGTGCTTTTTGCTCTGCACCAACTGGATGATCTTGAACGGTTCCACCACGGTGTTGCGGGCGAAGGTGACGACGATGGCGGCATCGGCGGCGTCGATTTTCTGGATGCCCATCGGCTTGGCCTGCATGCGCAGGCGGTGGCATTCCAGCAGTACGCGGCCGGCATCCGGCAGCAGGCCGAAGCGGTCGATCAGCTCCTGCATCAGCGTGTCCAGATCGTCCGGCGTTTCGCAATTGGCCAGCCGCTTGTACAGGCTGAGCCGTTCGTGCACATCGGGGCAGTATTCGTTGGGCAGCAGCGCGGGCGCGTGCAGGTTGATCTCGGTGGTGACGCCCAGCGGCTGGCTGAGGTCGGGCTCCTGGCCTTTCTTCAATGCCTTCACTGCTTCGTTCAGCATCTGGCTGTAGAGCGAGAAGCCGATTTCCTGCATCTCGCCGGACTGCGATTCGCCCAGCACTTCGCCGGCGCCACGGATTTCCAGGTCGTGCATGGCCAGATAGAAACCGCTGCCCAGTTCCTCCATCGCCTGGATCGCCTCCAGCCGCTTGCGGGCGTCGGCGGTCAGGCCTTCCAGGTCCGGTACCAGCAGGTAGGCATACGCCTGGTGGTGGCTGCGGCCGACACGGCCGCGCATCTGGTGCAACTGCGCCAGACCGAACTTGTCGGCGCGGTTCATCACGATGGTGTTGGCGTTGGGGATGTCGATGCCGGTTTCGATGATGGTGGTGCACAACAGCAGGTTGAAGCGTTGCGCGTGGAAGTCGCGCATCACGTGTTCCAGCTCGCGTTCGCGCATCTGGCCATGCGCCACGCCGATACGCGCCTCGGGCAACAGCGCCGTCAGCCGTTCGCGCATGTTTTCGATGGTATCCACTTCGTTATGCAGGAAGAACACCTGCCCGCCGCGCTTCAGTTCGCGCAGCACCGCTTCGCGGATCACGCCGTCGGAATACTTGGCGACGAAGGTCTTCACCGACAGCCGCTTGGACGGCGCGGTGGCGATCACCGAGAAATCGCGGATGCCTTCCAGGCTCATCGCCAGCGTGCGCGGGATCGGCGTGGCGGTCAGCGTCAGCACGTCCACATTGGCGCGCAGTGCCTTGAGCTGCTCTTTCTGCCGCACGCCGAAGCGGTGTTCTTCGTCGATGATGACGAGGCCCAGGTTCTTGAACTGCACGTCGGGCTGCACCAGCTTGTGCGTGCCGATCACGATGTCGATGGCGCCTTCGGCCAGCCCCTTGATCGCCACGCCCACTTCCTTGGTGGAGCGGAAGCGGCTCAATTCGGCCAGCTTGATCGGCCAGTCGGAAAAGCGGTCGGAGAAAGTCTGGAAATGTTGCTCGGCGAGCAGTGTGGTCGGCACCAGCACGGCCACCTGCTTGCCGCCCGCCACGGCGGCAAAGGCTGCGCGCAGCGCGACCTCGGTCTTGCCAAAGCCCACGTCGCCGCATACCAGCCGATCCATCGGTCGGCCGATGCGCATGTCCACCAGCACCGCTTCGATCGCGGCGGCCTGGTCGGCGGTTTCGTCGAAGCCGAAGCCGGCGGCGAAGGCTTCGTAATCGTGGTGGCTCCAGTCGAAGGCGTGGCCCTCGCGCGCGGCGCGGCGCGCGTACAGGTTGAGCAGTTCGGCGGCGGTGTCGCGCACCTGTTCGGCGGCTCGGCGCTTGGCCTTGTCCCACGCGCCCGAACCCAGCTTGTGCATGGGGGCGGCGTCGGCCGCGCCGCCGGAATAACGGCTGATGACGTGTAGCTGGCTCACCGGCACGTACAGCTTGTCGCCGCCGGCGTATTCCAGCAGCAGTAACTCGGTTTCGCCTTCGCCCAGGTCCATCGAGACCAGGCCCTGGTAGCGGCCGATGCCGTGTGCTTCGTGCACCACGGCGTCGCCGATCTTGAGTTCGGACAGATCGCGCAGCATGGCGTCGGTGTTGCTGCGCTTCTGTTGCTTCTTGCCGCGTGTCTGGGCCACCGAGACGTACAGGTTGGCTTCGGTGACCACGGCGATGGCCGGGTCGGCCAGTGCGAAGCCGGCATGGAGCGGCGCCGCCGCCAGCATCACGCGTTCGCCGGATGCCAGGAATGCCTGCCAGTCCTCGGCCAGCGCCGGCTTCAGGCCGTACTCGGCAAAGAACTGCGCCATCGTCTCGCGCCGACCCAGGCTCTCGGCCGTGATCAGGATGCGACCGGGGTGGCTGCGGGTGAAGTCGGTCAGCCGCACGATAGGGTTGTCGGCGCGGCGATCCACGTCCAGCGCGGGCAGCGGCATCGTCTGTTCGTCGCGTTCGGCGGTGAAGGCCAGGCGGGGGTAGTCCTTGACGCGGGCGAAGAACTCGTCGGGCGGCAGGTACAGCACCCGGGGCGCCAGGATGGGGCGATCCTTCTCGCCGGACAGGTTGCGGTAGCGATCCTGCGTGTCGGCCCAGAAGCGATCCGCCGCGGCGTGCACATCGCCATGCAGCACCAGCAGCGCGCTGGACGGCAGATAGTCGAACACGGTGGCGGTGGTGTCGAAGAACAGCGGCAGGTAGTACTCGATGCCGGCCGGGGTCAGGCCGCTGCTGATGTCCTTGTACAGCCGGCTTTTGCTCGGGTCGCCCTCGAACACCTCGCGAAAGCGCTGGCGGAATTTGGTGCGGCCCTGGTCATCCAGCGGGAACTCGCGCGCCGGCAACAGGCGGATTTCCGGCACCGGATACAGGCTGCGCTGGCTGTCCACGTCGAAGGTGCGGATGCTTTCGATTTCGTCGTCGAACAGGTCGAGCCGGTACGGCAGGGGCGAGCCCATCGGGTACAGATCGATCAGGCCGCCGCGAATCGAGTACTCGCCGGGGCTATAGACCTGCGTGACGTGGCTGTAGCCGGCGAAGGTGAGGTCGGCGCGCAGTTTGTCCGGGTCGAACTTCTGCCCCTTCTTGAGCATGAAGGTGTAGCCGGCGAGGAACTCCACCGGCGCCAGCCGGCCCAGCGCGGTCTGCATCGGCACGATCACCACGTCGGCCTCGTCCTGGCGGATCTGCCACAGCGTGGCCAGCCGTTCGGAGATCAGGTCCTGGTGCGGGCTGAAGTGGTCGTAGGGCAGCGTTTCCCAGTCGGGCAGCAGCACGATGCGGTTCTGCGGCAGCCAGAACGCCAGTTCGTCCTTCAGGCGCGTGGCGGTGGCTGCGCTATCCGCCAGCACCACCAGCGGGCGGGATTGCGCCGCGTAGCGCGCGAGCAACAGGCTGTCGGCGGAGCCATGGGGTGTGGGGAGCGTCAGGCGCTCGCCGGGGCGGGGAAGGGCGGACACGGGTAGCGGGCGGAGGCAGCAAAAACGCCATTATACCGATCCCCCGCCGGACGGCCGGCCATGCCGACTTGCAATTTCGCGGGCCATGCCGAATGATTCGGCACGCCCTTTTGCGCCGTCGGTTCCCGACTGACGGGGTACGAAAAAAAAGCAGGCCCGCGACGGCCACCTTTTCCGACGACAACGATGATAAAGCGTTTCCCGCCTGGCTTCTGGCCGACCGCGCTGGCCTGTTGTGCGGCGCAGGCGCTCGCCTGGACGCTGCGCCTGCCGGGGCAGTATGCCGCCATGCCGGCGCTGGGAACCGGCGTGATGCTGGTGCTGCTGCTGCGCTATGGCCGCGCCGCGTGGGCCGGCGCCGCCATCGGTGCCTGTCTGTGGCCGCTGTTGTCGCGTGTCGGCCTGCCGTTGTTGCTGCCGCTGGCCGCGCTCCAGTTTGCCCAGGCCGTCGCGGTGGCGCGCTTCCTGCCGCAGTTCGGCCGTGGCGGCGAGCTGCGCGTGCACGATGGTTTGCGCTTCCTGGCGGTTGGTCCGCTGATCGGCGCCGGTGCCGCCGCCAGCCTGGGCGTGCTGGTGCTGTATCTGTTCCAGGCCCGGGGCGACGCGCCGCTGTGGGCGCAATGGCTGTTGTGGTGGTGGTCCGACGCGCAGGCCATGCTGGTGGCGCTGGCAGTGTATTTCGGCCTGGCCTACCGTCGCCGCGATCCGCGTGCCGGGCTGGAGCTGGCGCTGCTGGTGGCCGCCGCGGTGGGGGTATCCACACTCGTCTATTTCCCGCCCTGGCCGGGGCTGGGTGACCTGCAATTCCTCCTGTTCCCGCTGATGGTCTGGGCGGCCTTGCGGCTGCGCCTGTTCGGCGTGGGGCTGGCCGGGCTGATCACTACGCTGGCCGCCGCGCTGGCGCTGCACCTGAACCAGACCCCGGTGCTGGCAGCGGTACCGATGGTGACGCTGCTGGTGGCGGTGTCGATCACCGGCCTGCTGCTGTCACTGTCCAACCGCGAAGGCGCCGCCGCAGCGCGCGAATCGCGGCTGGCCGGGCAGGTGTTCCAGAACGCTTCGGAAGGCATCCTGATCACCGATGCCGATGCGCGGGTGGTGGCGGTGAACCCGGCCTTTACGCGCATCACCGGCTATTCGCGTGCCGAGGCCATCGGCCGCATCTCGCGCATGTTCGGTAGCCGGGGACGGCAACGCGTGGCCAACCGCGAGATGTTGGAAAAGCTGGCGCAGGAAAGCTACTGGCAGGGCGAGATGCTGGACCGGCGCAAGAATGGCGAGGCGTATCCGGCGTGGCTGTCGATCAGCGCGGTGCGCGATGAAGTGGGCGAGATTTCCAATTATGTCGGTGTGTTTTCGGACTACACCAACCGCAAGGAAGCCGAGCAGCGGTTGCATTTCCTGGCCAATCACGATGCGTTGACCAAGCTGTACAACCGCACCGCGATGCACGAGGCGCTGGGGCTGGCGGTGGGGCGCGCCGGCGAGGAGCAGCGGCAACTGGCGGTGCTGTTCATCGACCTGGACCGCTTCAAGGCGATCAACGATACGCTGGGCCACGACGTGGGCGATGAATTGCTCAAGGTGATCGCCCAGCGCCTGAAATCCAGCCTGAAGGATACCGATCTGATCGCGCGGCTGGGCGGTGACGAGTTCACCGTGCTGCTGGACAACGTGCAGCAGGTGGACGACGTGGCGCACATCGGCGAGCGATTGCTGACCGAGCTGTGCCGCCCCATCGTGATCCAGGGGCAGGAACTGTTCGTCACCTGTTCCATCGGCATCAGCCTGTATCCCAGCGACGGGCTGCTGCCCGCGCAACTGTTGAAGAACGCCGACGTGGCGATGTATCGCGCCAAGGAACTGGGCAAGAACAACTACCAGTTCTTCTCGCCCGACATGAACGCGCGCGCGTTCGAGCACCTGGTCCTGGAAAACAGCCTGCGCTATGCGCTGGAGCGCCGCGAGCTGATCCTGCACTTCCAGCCGCAGATCGATATCGTGTCTGGCGAGCTGGAAGGCGTGGAAGCGCTGATCCGCTGGGAACACCCCGAGCTGGGCCTGATCCCGCCCAGCAGCTTCATTCCGCTGGCCGAGGAGAACGGCCTGATCGTGCCCATCGGCGATTGGGTGCTCCAGGAGGCCTGTCGTATGCTCAAGCTGTGGCAGGTGGCGGGTTATGCCATTCCACGGCTGGCGATCAATCTGTCGGCGCGGCAGTTCCTGCGCGAGCAGTTGCCGCAGCAGGTGGCGGCCACGCTGGCCAGCCATGACATTGCGCCGCAACGGCTGGAACTGGAAATCACCGAGAGCATGATCATGCAGAACCCCCAGCGCGCGGTCAGCGTGCTGGGCGAGTTGCGCGCCATGGGGGTGAAACTGGCGATCGACGATTTCGGCACCGGCTATTCGTCGCTGTCCAACCTCAAGCATTTCCCGCTCGATACGCTGAAGATCGACCGCTCCTTCATTGTCGGCGTGCCCGAGGATGAGGATAGCGCCGCCATCGCCGAGGCCATCGTCGCCATGGCCAAGAAGCTGCGGCTCAAGGTGGTGGCCGAAGGCGTGGAAACGATCCAGCAGATGCTGTTCATGCGGCGCAGCGGCTGCCACGCGGTGCAGGGCTACCTGTACGCCATGCCGCTGGACGCGGATGGCCTGCTGCGCTACCTTGCGCGCGAAGGTTACGCGGCGGCCGGCCCGGTGGATGCCAGCCCGGCCAAGTGACGCGCAGCCCGCGCCCCGGCGCCTTGCCGGATCGCCCTCTCTCGAATTCCCGGCTCCCATGCAGAAAAAAACCCTCCACGGCTTTCATGCCGTCGCCGCGCGCCTGAAGCGCTTTCCCGACAGCGTGCTCGAAATCTACCTCGACGCCTCGCGCCACGACGCGCGCGCGCGCGACCTGACGCAACTGGCGCAGGCCCAGGGCGTGAAGCTGCTGCATGTGGACGACAAGCGCCTGAATGGGCTGACCGGCGATGCGCGCCACCAGGGGGTCGCTGCGCTGATCGACGCCGGCAAGTCGTACGTGGCGCTGGAGGACGTGCTGGACGATCTGGCCGAGCCGGCCTTCCTGCTGGTGCTCGACGGCATCACCGATCCGCACAATCTGGGCGCCTGCCTGCGCGTGGCCGACGCCATGGGGGTGCATGCCGTGATCGCGCCCAAGGACAAATCGGTGGGCCTGACCGCTACTGTGTCCAAGGTGGCGTGCGGCGCGGCCGAAACCGTGCCCTACGTGATGGTGACCAATCTGGCGCGCACGTTGCGCGAACTGAAGGACCGCGAAATCTGGATCGCCGGCACCGCCGCCGATGCCGATGTGGACCTGCACCACTTCACCGGCGGCACCGGCCCCATCGCCTGGGTGCTGGGTAACGAAGGTGAGGGCATGCGCCGGCTGACGCGCGAGCATTGCGACGTGCTGGTGTCGATCCCGATGTTCGGTTCGGTGGAAAGCCTGAACGCATCCGTCGCCACCGGCATCGTCCTGGCCGAAACCCGGCGCCAGCGCACACTGGCCGGCTGATCCGGCCGGGATCGATCGTGCCGATATGGCCGCGCGGATTGCGCGGCCTTTTTTTAGAGTCGCCAACAAAGCCCTTCTGGCGATGTCGCGCGGGGGCGCCGAGCCTCACTTGCCGTACGCCTTGTACTGCCTGCGACCGAAGGAAGTCCGGTTTATTGCCTTTCAGGGCGTTTCGCGCGCCTTGCCAGAACCGCTGCGCTGGGCTTTGTCAGCGGCTCTTATTGCGTTGTCCTGGATGGGCAATGCCGTGGCAACACGGCGTCATGAATCGTTGAGCGGAACCGGGCCGGATTCCATGGTGAAGGCATGCGATTTTGCCCCGGTTAAATCAAGATTCGATGGCCGCGCGTGGCACTGCTACCGCTGCATGAGCGTGAATATCCCGTTGGTGGGGACAGGGGGCGGGTGATGAGATGCCCGCACTTTTTTCCAATCGGATCCCTGAAATGAAGCATTCATATTCCGCCGTGCTGGCAATGGTTTTTTCATGGTCGGCGGCTTGCGCCAATGCAATGGACCTGACCGCCGCCGCGGGCGAGGATTTCGTTTCCGCCAACGCGGGACTCAATGCCGGCGGTCTCGGGCTGACCGCAGACTGGTTGTATCACGATGACCTCGGCTATGTCGCCGGCCTGGGGTTGGGTCTGGGCGTGCCGCTGGGTTCGGTGCTGGTCACGCTGGGTGGCAAGGCGATGTATGTGGATCTGGATTCGGGCGACACCGGTGGCGCGCTGGCGATGGGGGGGACCGTGCAATGGCCGTTGGGCGAGCACTTCAAGCTGCTGGGTGGCGCCTGGTATGCGCCCGAATCGCTGGCAAGCGGTGTTGGAGCCTACACCGAAGCCATGGCCGGCGTACGCTACAACCTGACCAGACAGATCGGCGCCGATCTCGGCTATCGATACGTGAAGGTGGAAGGCGAGGAGGGGCAACCGTCGGCCGAATTGGCGAACGGCGTTTATGGCGGGGTGTCGTTTTCGTTCTAGGGCGAATCGACGCTATCGAGATGCCGGATGCGTGGGCGCGTCTGGCGCCTTGCATCCGGCATTTTCATCGATCCGCGCGGTTTGATGCGCGCAGCGCCTTCAAGGCCGACGGCGGGCGCGGATTTGCCGGGTGATCCATTTTTCCAGCTCGATCACCGCAAAGATCAGCAGGGCGATCTTCAGGCTGAGCAACCAATATAGGAACGGCAGTGGCGTGGTGCCGAAGATGTCGTTCATGAACGGCAGGTGGACGATGGCGAGTTGAAGCGCCGCCAGGACACCGGTGGCCAGCCACAGGCCCTTGCTGCGGAACATCGCCAGGTCCAGCGAGAAGCGATCCTGGATGCGGCAGTTGAACATGTAGACCCACTGCGTCGCGACCAGCGTCTGAAGCAGCACGGTGCGCACGAAGTCGGTGTCTTTGCCCAGCGCGAGCAACTGGCTTTCCAGGATGAATGCGCTGGCGGCCAGCAGCGTGCCGACCAGGGCCACGCGCCAGATGGCGTAGCCATCCAGGATGGAGCGGGCCGGATCGCGCGGGCGGCGGTGCATCAGGCCGGGCTCCGCCGGCTCGAAGGCCAGGCCGAACGACAGCGTGGTCGAGGTGGCCATGTTCATCCACAGGATTTGCAACGGCGTCAGCGGGATCACCGCGCCGGTGAGGAGGGCAACCACGACCAGCAGCCCTTGCCCCAGGTTGGTGGGCAGGATGAAGTGGATGGTTTTCTTCAGATTGTCGTAGACGCGGCGGCCTTCCTTCACCGCGCGCGCAATGGTGGCGAAGTTGTCGTCTGCCAGCACCATGTCGGCCGCCTCGCGCGTGACCTCGGTGCCCTTGATGCCCATGGCGATGCCGACATCGGCCTGCTTGAGCGCCGGTGCGTCGTTCACGCCGTCACCGGTCATGCCGACCACATTGCCACGCCGCTGTAGCGCGCGGACCAGCCGTAGTTTGTGTTCGGGGCTGGTGCGGGCAAAGATATCGCAACGGTCGGCCACGTCCACCAGCGCTTCGTCGTCCAGCGCCTCCAGTTGCTGGCCGGTCACGACGTCCTGGCCGTTGCCGATCCCCATCATCGCGCCGATGGCCATCGCGGTGCCGGGGTGATCGCCCGTGATCATCTTTACGCGGATGCCGGCGGTACGGCATAGCGCGATGGCTTCGGTGGCTTCGGGGCGCGGCGGGTCCATCATGCCGGCGAAGCCCAGGAACACCAGGCCCTGTTCCAGGTGCGGGTGGTCCAGTTCGGGAAAGCCGGCCGGGATTTCCCGATACGCCGCCGCCAGCATCCGCAGGCCCCCTTCGGATTGGCGCGCCATGGCGTCTTCCCAATAGGCGGCCGCGAACGGGCGCTGGCCATCGTCATGCAGTTCGGTGGCGCAGCGCGCGGCGATCACGTCGGGCGCGCCGATCATGAACAGGTAATGGCGGCCGTTCAGTTCGTGATGCGTGGCCTGGTACTTGTAGGCGGAGTCGAATGGAATCTTGCCGTGCTGCTTCGCCCCGTCGTGCTGGATGCCGGCTTTGGCCGCCAGCACCTTGAGCGCACCGGCGGTGGGGGCGCCCACCACCTGCCAGCGACCGTGGCTGTCGCGGCGCAGGCGGGTGTCGTTGCACAGGTCCACCGCGGTGATGAACAGGCCCAACGGCGTGGCGGGATCGATGCCGCCCACGGCCTGCCCGCCGACTTCACGGATTTCGCCCACCGGCTCGTAGCTTTCGCCGGCCACGGTATAGGCGCGATCGCCCAGCACCACCGACTTCACCGTCATTTCGTTCATGGTGAGCGTGCCGGTCTTGTCCGAGCAGACGATGGTCATCGCGCCCAGCGTTTCCACCGTGGGCAGCTTGCGGATGATGGCCTTGCTGCGCGCCATCTTCTGCACGCCCAGCGACAGGATGATCGAGATCACCGCCGGCAGGCCCTCGGGCACCGCGGCTACGGCCAGGCTGATCAGCGCCAGCAGTAGCTGGCCGAAGGGCATGTCATGCGCCAGCCAGCCCCAGAAGAACAATACGGCCATCATCGCCAGGATCATGATGAAAATGACCTGACCCAGCCGTTTCGTCTGTTGCAGCAGCGGTGTCTGGATCGGGCTGACGGTGGAGATCATGCGGTTGATGTGGCCCAGCTCGGTGTCGCCGGCCGTGGCCACCACGATGCCCAGCGCGTTGCCGGCGCTGACCGTGGTACCGGAAAACGCCATGTTGCGGCGGTCGCCCAGCAAGGCGTCGCCCGGAATGGCGGCAATGTGTTTTTCCACCACCGACGATTCGCCGGTGAGGATGGCTTCCTCGACACGCAGGCTGTGGGTTTGCAGCAGGCGCAGATCGGCCGGAATCTTGTCGCCGGGGCGCAGCGATACCACGTCGCCGGGCACGAGATCGGCGGTGGCCACCACGCGGGTCTTGCCGTCGCGTAGCGCCAGCGTCTGGCTGGAAAGCATGTCGCGAATGCTTTGCAGCGATTTTTCCGCGCTGTTTTCCTGGATGAAGCCGATCAGCGCATTGATGACGGCCACGCCGAGAATGACCATGGTATCCACCCAATGGCCCATCGCGCCGGTCACCACGCAGGCGCCGAGCAGGATATAGATCAGCACGTCGTTGAAGTGCAGCAGGAAGCGTAGCCAGCCAGGGCGGCGCGCCTGTTCGGGCAGGACATTGGGGCCGTGCCGCGCCAGCCTCGCTGCGGCTTCGGCGGCGGACAGGCCGTGGGCCGAGGTCTCCAGCGCGGTCAGCGTGATGGGGATGTCCAGTTGGTGCCAGGTGGGTGGGGCGTTCGGGTCGGGAACGGGTCGTGTCATGACGGGGGGCCTCCGAACCGGTGCTGGCTTCGCTCTGGCTGCCGGGCCGTTGCTTCGCTCGTGGCGGAGAAGGGTGCCGTAGTCCGGTTTGCTCGAATCCAGGTGGTTCTTATCGGGGGTGGATGAAGGTCCGACGGTCAGGGCGCCGGGGTGGGCCACGCCGGGGGCGTGGCGGAAGCCGTCACCGGGTGTGCTGGCCCGCAAGGCGGGCCGGGTCCGGGATGGCGATCGAGCCCGCCGGATGGCGCGTCGGCGGGCGTTGTAATCGGGTTGCGCAGCACCGCGAGGGTGCTGAGCTAGTGTCGAACTACTGCACCAGGGTGACTGGCAGGGTGGAAAGATGAACCACCTGGTAGGCGATGGAGCCGACCACCAGGTTCGAGATCAGCCCGAACCCCCGGGTTCCCATCACGATCCGGTGGCAGCCGCGCTTCTGCGCTTCGTCGACGATGGTCTTGGCTGGCGGGCCGAATTCGACGCTGTACTGGTAAGGCACGCGGGCCTGGTTCAGCAATGCCAGCCCGGCAGCCAGCGCTTCGTCGCCCAGCTCGTGGAAATAGGCGTCCAGCGTGGCTTGCGAGGCAATGGCGTTCAGGCTGATTTTGCTTTGCAGCGGCGATTGCACGTTCAGCAGGTGCACTTGCAGCGGCAGGCCGCTTTGCGTCAGTTCGATCACGTGCGCCAGCGCGCGTTTGGCGTTCTCCGAGCCATCGACGGGAACCAGGATCTTCAACATGGCTTGCTCCTTGTACGGCGTCTTTCAGCGCACCAGGGTGATGGGCAGCGAAGTCAGGCTGAGCGTTTTGATTGCGACGGAACCCAGCACGAAGGCGGCAATGGCGCCGCGCCCCTGGCTGCCCATGAAAATCTGCTCGGCGCCGGTTTCCTCGGCGACCCGGGCAATGGTGGGGGCGACGGCACCGGTCTCGATCCGGATCTGAAAGGGTATGCCTGCCTCTTCCAGCAGGCGGACACCATCGATGAGCGCGCGTTCGCCCTGTTGCAGTGTCAGCGCTGCGATTTCGGCGGCATCCAACGCGCGGTAACCGGGGTGGAGTTCGGGTTGCACGTTGAGCAGGCAGACTTGCCCGATTCGTTCGTAGTCGGCGAAACGCAGCAGGGTTGCCACCGCCATGGTGGATTGGGGCGAGCCGTCCACCGGGATCAGCACCGTTCTCATGATGACCTCCTCGATCATGCCGTCGGATTGCCGCGCGGGGGCGGCGCCAGGTTCCGCATGCGATCGGTGGAAAGGTCGGTGGGGCTATCGCGCTGGGATCGGGAATCGGCCGCGTGGACTACATCACGGGATCGGTGCCTGACTCAGCGACTCATGACGTTTGCCTTTGGATCGCAGGAAGAAATTAAGGTAATTGGACGTCTTTCCGCATGCCCCAGGCATGACCTGGATCAATTTGCGAGAAAACACGAATTGATAGGCGATAAGTGTGTCCGAATTTGCATGTTAAAAATAACGCTTAATATTCAGATATTTGCTAAAGCTTCCTGCTGTCAACCCTAAGTGGCGGTGATAATGCATGGGTATGGCCCTCCATCCATGGTTGATCGGGCGGGTCACCTGGTGTCGCATCCCCGGCGAGCCAGGTGAAGCGAATGCGCGACCGTGAAAAAGACCACCATGGGTTGACAGCGGTTTGTCGTAAAAAACCATCGGATCGCGGCCTGAGGCTCAACGATCGCGGCGCCATTGCGCGATCTTGCGGAACAGCCAGCTATCGGGTTGCTCGACGCCGGTACGGACATAATCCATCGTCGCCCGGTGCGACAAGGCAGCCTGCTGCGCGTGGTATGAACCCCGTGTTCCGGCGAAAAGGATACGGTCGCCGAAGGACAGGGTGCTTTCCGGCGGTGGCAGCAGAATCTCCCTGCCACCGTGCATAAACAGCAGCGGCAGGCAACGCAGCGGCAACTCCACATTGTGCGGGTTGGTCTGGAGATGGCGCATTTCCAGCGGCGGTGTTGGGTTGGCCAGCAGTGCGTAGATGGCCGCTTCGTTGCCGGCATTGAGTTCCACCACCCAGGTCTGTGGCACGTCGCCCCGGCAAAGCTGTTCCAGTTCGCGCATCAGCGCCGCCGCCCAGATTTCGCTGCGGGTCTGGATCAGTTCCAGAAAACGCGCCAGCGTGGGCGTGTTCAAGGTCCGCAGGCATTCGTGCGACATCACCCGTGCGCGCACCACGGCCAGATCCGGTTTGAATGCGGTGAACAGCAGGCTGTTGTTGGCCATATTCTGCCGCGCCACCACGAACAGGTCGGGCTTGATGGCGCGCGCGGTGGCGATGGCCGACAGATTGCTCGCATCCTGATCGTGGCAGGCGACCAGCCCCACCGCATGCGCGATGCCGGCCGCGCGTAGCGACGCATTGTCCACCCCCAGCGCCAGCGTGAACTGCGCCGGATCGATGCTGGGTTGCGGCTCGGGATCGATCACCGATACCGTGGCGCCCTCGCAATCGAGGGCCTGTTTCACCGCCTGCCCGAAGCGGCCGTAGCCCACGATCACCCAGTGGCCGCGTGGCGGCTTGATCAGCGGCGGCAGCGGGTTGCCGGGGAACTCCGATAGCGTGTCCCACAACCGGCTGGTGTGCGGCGCATGCAGCGCGCGGCGAAATTGTGCGCCCACCGCGTCGAACATGTTGATCACCCGGTTGGCGCCGAACGACGCCATGTTCTCGGCCACCGCGTGGGTCTTGGAACGGCAGACCGACAACAACTTCGGCCGCAACACATAGGCGGCGATGGCGACGGCCAGATTGGCCTCCTCGTCGCCGGTGATGGCGAGAATGCCCTGGCAGCGCGGATGGGTGAGCCCGGCATAGGTCAGCAACTGCGGGTTGGCGGCATTGCCGGCATAGGCCGGCACGTCGAACCGGTAGTCGGCGAAGATCACATCCAGCACGCGTTCTTCGCGCAGGTCCAGCACCACGAAGCGCAAGCCCTGGCGGTCGAGCGCCTTGCACAGCAGCCGCGCCGTCTGCCCGTAGCCGCAGACCAGGATGAATGGATCGGCCAGCCGCCGCACCCGCCCGCTGAACCGCGCCAATTGCAGCGCTTGCAGGAAGCTCTTGTCCTGCACGATGGCGAACGTACTGCCGATGGTGTAGGCCCAGCCCACCACCGACATGTAGATACATACCACCACCCACATTCTTTGCAGGTAGGTAAAGGCGTGTGGCACCTCGCCGAAACCGATGGTGGTCGCGGTGTAGCTGACGAAATAGAACGCATGGAAAAAATCCATGCGATAAGGCTGGCCGTGCTCATCCACGCCCGGGATCAGCACCAGACCCAGGACCGACATCGAATAGATCAGGATCAGCGTGATCAACGGCGCGCGCATGCGCCGCAACACCAGGAAGAAGATATTGGGCATCGACCCACCCATGGGCTGCTGGGGCGCGCTGGTCATGGCGTGCCACGAAGGCCGATCGAGATCGACCCCACCCCGAATCGCCTCTGCCCGATACCACCGCGAGCAAAGCGAGGCTCCCTCTCAGCCACCCCACAAAGTCTTCGACTTCGCGGGGACCCCGGGGCGGCGAGGGCGGGAGGAGTGGGTTCGATCAAGAAGCGCCGGTTACCGGCAGACAAAAAGCCTCGCGCCCCCCATTCCGCCCAGTGCTTGCTGCCGTTGGCACATAACCGACGTTCAAACCAAACCCCCACCGACGCCGTTACGCAACGCGGGCCGATGCCACAGCGAGCAGAGCGAGGCTCCCTCTCAGCCACCCCACAAAGTCTTCGACTTCGCGGGGAACCCGGGGCGGCGAGGGCGGGGGGAGTGGGTTCGATCAAGAAGCGCCGGTTACCGGCAGACAAAAAACCTCGCGCACCCCATTCCGCCCAGTGCTTGCTGCCGTTGGCACATAACCGACGTTCAAACCAAACCCCCACCGACGCTGTTACGCAACGCGGGCCGATGCCACAGCGAGCAAAGCGAGGCTCCCTCGCGGCGGCGAGGGCGGGGGGAGTGGATTCGATCAAGAAGCGCCGGTTACTCGCAGACCACTGACCTCTCGCACCCGGCTTTGCCGGGGGCTTGTTGCGACAGGCACTTGACCAGTCCATAAATCAAAACCTCACCGACGCGGCGAAAGCGTTTCGCCGATCAGCAGCACCACCGACACCACATTGGCCGCCAGCGCGCCGCCCGACAGCGACACGATGCTGGACATCACCGTCGGGGTGGTGCCGACGCCGCTGACGTACAGGTTGTAGCCCCATACCCCGGCGGCGGCGATCAGTTGCAGGTCCGCCACCAGGCTGGTGGCCAGGTGCAGGGCGCCGAGCTGGGTACGATCGCCGAACTTGAGCACGGTGGCGATCAGGTTCACCACGATGGCGGCGAATAGTTCGAATACCTCGTGCTGGTGGGGAACGTCGATCTCGCCGAGGAAAAAGCCGAAGTTCAGGGTGAACGCCAGCAGGATGAAGAAGCCGAAGATGATTTTTTCGAGATTCATGGTGGGCGCGCCGGCCGGGAGAACGCTCCTGATTGTAGTCGGCGGCGATCACTTGCCAACAACCCCGGGCACTGGCCATTCCGCCCGCCAGCGCCGGGGGCCGCGGATATCCCTTGTCGTCGGGCCGCGACGGAGCAGGCCGGCCGATGCTCAGGCCGGCGGCCGATCAGCTTGCGTGCTGTCCGATTCGAACAGGTTTTCCAGCTCGCGCATCGCTTCCTGCGAGGTCTGGATCAACTGGCTTTCGTCGTGATACGCGGCCTGCTGGCGCAGCAGCAGGCGCTCGTCGTAATCACGGAAGGCGGCAACGGTGGCGATGGCGTCGGCGCTGGTCAGGCCCAGCGCCTGCAATGCGCCCTTGGCCATTTCCAGGCTGGAATGGTAGGTTTCGCGCTCGATGGCGGTCACGCCCAGGTCCATCAGGCGATAGGCATGCGCGCGGTTACGGGCGCGGGCAAAGATCTTCAGCTTGGGAAAATGCATGCGCACCGTTTCGGCGGTTCTTACCGAGGCTTCGACATCGTCGATGGCCAGGATCAGCACCTCGGCCTGATCGGCACGCGCAGCGCGCAGCAACTCCAGCCGCGATGCGTCGCCGTAGAACACCTGGTTACCGAAGCGACGCACGAAGTCCACCTGGTCCGGACTGACTTCCAGCGCGGTGAACGGAATCCTGCGCATGCGCAATGTACGGCCGACGATCTGGCCGAAGCGGCCAAAGCCCGCAATGATCACCCGGCTGCCCTCGGTCGGCTCGATGGTATCGAACTCGCGGGTGCGGCGCGGCGCCAGCCACGGGGCGATCCAGCGTTCGTGCACCAGCGACACCAGCGGTGTGGCCGCCATCGACAGCGTGACCACCAGCACCAGCGTATCGGCCAGCGGTCGCGCCATCACGCCGTGCACGATGGCCAGGCTGAACAGCACGAAGGCGAATTCGCCGCCTTGCGCCAGCGCCACGCCCAGGTGGCGCGACGTGGTGGCGGTGGCGCCGGTCAGCCGGCCCAGGCCGAACAGTACGGCGAACTTGATCGCCATCAGCCCCAGCACCCACGCCACCAGCGTGCCTGGAATGCTGCCGACGAGGCCCAGGTTGGCCGACATGCCCACCGCGATGAAGAACAGTCCCAGCAGCAGCCCCTTGAACGGTTCGATGGTGGCTTCCAGTTCGTGGCGGTATTCCGAGTCGGCCAGTAGCACGCCGGCGAGAAAGGCGCCCAGCGACATGGACAACCCCACTTCTTCCATGAGCATTGCCGTGCTCAACACCAGCAGCAGCGCGGCGGCGGCGAACACCTCCGGGCTGCCGAAGCGCGCCACCAGCCGCAGTGCCGGACGCAACAGCCAGTGGCCGCCCACCACCACGGCAATCACTACCCCGACCGCTTTGAACACGCCTGCCCAGCCCGGCAATTCGCCGCCGGACAGCAGCGGCAGAAAGGCCAGCATCGGGATCACCGCCAGATCCTGGAACAGCAGGATGGCGAAGGCGTCGCGGCCGTGGCGCGTGGTCAGTTGCTTTTTTTCGGCCAGCATCTGCAATACGAAGGCGGTGGATGACAACGCCAGCCCCAGGCCGGCGACGATGGCCGCCGCCAGCGGCGTGCCCATCAGCATCAGTGCGCCGCCGATTGCCAGCGCGGTCACGCCCACTTGCGCGCCCCCCAGTCCGAACACCGCGCGCCGCAGCACCCACAGCCGCGATGGCTGCAATTCCAGCCCGATCACGAACAGCAGCAGCACCACCCCCAGTTCCGAAAAATGCAGGATGTTTTCCACATTGGCGACCAGACCCAGCCCCCACGGCCCGATCAGCACACCACCGGCCAGATAGCCCAGGATGGCGCCCAGGCCGGCACGCCTGAAGAGCGGCACCATCACCACGGCGGCACACAGAAAGACGGCGATCTGGCTGGTCAGGCTCATCGGGATATCCGGGAAACAGGGCGGGGTGACAGATTATCGTAATCCCCATGTTTTAACCGAAATCGCTTGCGTTGGCTGGGGTTGCGTTTCGGGGCAGGGTTTGCGTCGCCGATGCATGATGGCGGGATAATCCCGCTATCTTGTTGACCGAGGACTGTGTGATGACCCGCTTGTACGGCAATATCCTGACCGAACGGGGCTGGCAGCATGGACACCTGCTGTTCGATGGCGAGCGGATTGTCGGCATCGACGCCTCGCCCGCCGACCCGGCGGGGAACGACGATCCCTACCTGTTGCCGGGCTTCATCGACCTGCATGTGCATGGCGGCGACGGGGCCGACGTGATGGATGGCGCCGAGGCGCTGGCGCGGGTGGCGCGCAAGCATGCCGGCCATGGCACCACTGCCTTGCTGGCGACCACTGTCTGCGCCGACGATGCCTTGCTTCGCGCGCTGTTGCCGCAACTGGGCAATGTCTGTCGCCAGCGCCCCGTCGGCGCGGCCGAGGTGCTGGGCATCCATCTGGAAGGCCCCTATGTCAGCCCGCACAGCCTGGGCGCCTTGCCCGACGAAACGCGCGCCGCCACGCTGGCCGAGGTGGATCGCTATCGTGCGCTGGCGCCCGTGCGGGTGATCACGCTGGCGCCGGAGATACCGGGCCACGACACACTGATCGGCGAGCTGGTGCAGCGCGGTATCCGGGTGCAACTGGGCCACGGGCAGGGTAGCTACGAAGCGGCCGTCGCCGCGCTGGCGCAGGGGGCGGCGGGCTTCACCCATCTCTTCAACGCGATGAGCCCCTTGCATCATCGCGCGCCGGGCATGGTTGGCGCGGCCTTGGCACACGCCGAATTCAGCGAACTGATCCCGGACCTGATCCATGTCCATCCCGGCGCGATGCGGGCCGCGCTGCGGGCGATTCCACGGTTGTATTGCGTGACCGATGCCACATCGCTCGCAGGCCTGCCCGATGGCCAGTACGGCGATGGTCCGCGCGCCGTGCACAAATGCCTGGGCGGGGTGCGGCTGGCCGATGGCCGCCTGGCCGGTAGCGCGCTGACGATGGATCAGGCGCTGCGCAATCTGGTCGGGATCGGGCTGACGCTGGCGGGTGCCTCGGCATGCCTGTCGCGCAATCCGGCCGACTACCTGGGGCTGTCCGAACGCGGACGGCTGGCGGTGGATGCGGTGGCGGATGTGGTGCAGTTCGATCGTGCGCTCTGCCTGCGCGGGGTATGGGTGGCGGGCGAGGCGGTGACGCCGGTGGCGAAGGGCGCGCCGGCTGGCTGAACGGCCCGCGCGTTCAGCCCAGGCAGCGCTTCAGATCCAGCGCCAGGCGCTGCGCCTGATCCTCGTCGAGCGTGGCGGTGGTGATGCGCAGCCCCTGCGCCGGGGTTTGCACGCCAAAGGCCTCGCCGTTGCGCACCAGCCAGCCGAGCCGGGCCAGCGCATAGGCAACCGGCTGACCATCCCGCTGCAAGGGCAGCCACAGGTTGAGGCCGTCCGCGCCGGGAAGGGGCGCGATTCCTTGCCTGGCCAGTGCCGTTGCCAGTGCTTCGCGCCGGCGCGTGTAGTCGTGTCGCGCCTGGGCAATGCGCGCGGTGAAATCCGGCGCGACAAGGCAGGCTTCGACGATGTCCTGCAACAGGTGGCTGACCCAGTGGGTGCCGCAGGCCAGCCGCAGTCGCAGCCGGCGCGAAGTCTGCGCGTCGCTGGCGACGAAGGCCAGCCGCAGGTCGGGCCCAAGTGCCTTCGACAGCGAGCGGATCAGCGCCCAGCGCTGGGCGGACGCGGGGATCACCGTGTGGTACGGCACCTCGGACAACATCGCGAAATGGTCGTCCACGATGACCAGCACGTGGGGATGGCGCGCCAGCAATTGCCGCAAGGCACGTGCGCGCCGGGTGCTGAGGCTACATCCGGTGGGATTGTGTGCGCGCGGCGTCACGATCACCGCCTGTACGCCTTGGGCAAGGGCGTCTTCCAGCGCCTCCGGTCGCATGCCTTCGGCGTCCACCGGTACGCCCACCGCCTGCAATCCGGCGACGCGCAGCGTGCTGATGCTGCTGAGAAAGCAGGGGTGCTCCACCGCCACCTTGTCGCCGGGCACCAGATGGGCCGCCAGCAGCCGCTCGATGGCATCCACCGCGCCGTGGGTCAGGTCGATGCAACAATCGTCGGCACAATCCGCGCCGAGCCACGCTCGCGCATAGGCTTCGAGTCCCGGGTTGACCGGCGCTTCGCCATACAGCCGCGGCCGGTATGCCCGCCGTGCCAGGGCGGCGGGCAGATCGGGCAGCCAGGCCGTGGCCGGGTTGCCACTGGCCAGGTCGGCAAGGGGTGAGCCCGGCAGGCTGCCTTCCTGTTCGACCGGGCTTTCCTGCGGCCGGATCAGCGTGCCGAGCCGTCCTTGCGATAGTGCGATGCCGGCATGCACCAGCCGTCGATAGGCCGTGGCCACCGTATTGCGATTGACATCCAGCGCCACCGCCAGCTCGCGCACCGGGGGCAGCGCCTGCCCCGGCGCCAGCCCGCCCGACTGCGCCAGCAGGCGCACGCTGTCGAAGATTTCCGCTGCGGTCTTGCCGGCTATTTTCATTTTGACCTATGACAATATATACTTTGCAACAGATCAATTTTACATGGCTGCGCCGATACGCGCACCCCACCTCACCAGCCTGAGCAACCATCGTGGACGATCCGCTTTCCCTCGTGCAACAGCCCTATCCCGAGGCCAGGACCGTGGAGGACTTTCACCGCAATCTGGCCGCCATCCAGACCCGGATCGCCGATGCCTGCGGGCGCGTGGGGCGCGACCCGGCTGGAGTGCGCCTGCTGCCGGTCAGCAAGACCGTCGATGAGGCACGCATCCGCCTGGCTCACGCCGCCGGATGTCGCATGCTCGGCGAGAACAAGGTGCAGGAAGCCCAGCGCAAATGGGAGACACTGGCCGACCTGCCCGATCTGCGCTGGTCCGTGATTGGCCACCTGCAGACCAACAAGGCGCGGCGGGTGGCCTGCTTCGCCAGTGAGTTCCAGGCACTGGACAGCCTGCGCGTGGCCGAGGCGCTGGATCGGCACCTGCAGGCGGAGGGGCGTTCGCTGGACGTGTTCGTGCAGGTGAATACCTCGGCCGAGGCCAGCAAGTACGGCCTGCATCCGGATGACGTGCCGGCGTTCCTGCACGCGCTGCCGGCGTTTTCCGCGCTGCGGGTGCGCGGGCTGATGACGCTGGCCGTGCTGTCCGGCGATGCCGCGCGCGTGCGCGAGTGCTTCATCCGCCTGCGTACGCTGCGCGACCGTCTGCGCCAGGACATGCCGGCGAGTGTTGCGCTGGGCGAGCTGTCGATGGGCATGTCGGGCGACTTCGAGATCGCGGTCGAGGAGGGCGCCACCGTGGTGCGGGTGGGGCAGGCCATCTTTGGTGCACGCGCCTTGCCCGACAGCCACTATTGGCTAGGGTGAATCGACCTTCAAACATGGGGTGCGTTGTGCCTCGCTCGCGGGGATCACCCCACTTCGCTCGGCACGCCTTGCCCTGCATCCGGCCTTCTTCCTTCGCACCCACGTTTGAAGGTCGATTCGCCCTGGCGCCCACCCCTTGATCGCCCATTCAACCCACCGACCTGGACTGCCCATGAAAACCGCCCTCGCCATCCGCCATCTGCATTTCGAAGACCTCGGCACGCTGGAGCCACTGCTGCGCGAGCGCGGTTACGCGGTGCGCTACATCGATGCGGTGGTGGACGATCTCGCCACGCTGGATGCGCAGTCACCCGATCTGCTGGTGGTGCTGGGCGGGCCGATCGGCGCATTCGACGACGATGCCCATCCTTTCCTGGCCGACGAGCTGGCGTTGGTGCGGCGGCGCCTGGCGAGTGGCGGGCCGGTGCTGGGCATCTGCCTGGGCGCGCAGTTGATCGCCCGCGCGCTGGGCGCCCGGGTGTACGCCATGGGGGTGAAGGAAATCGGCTTCGGGCCGCTGATGCTGAGCGACGATGGCGAGCGTCACGCGCTGTCCGCGCTGGGCGAGGTGCCGGTGCTGCACTGGCATGGCGACCAGTTCGACATCCCGCCCGGCGCCGCGCGCCTGGCCAGCACGGCGGTCTGCGCCAACCAGGCCTTCGCGCTGGGTACGCGGGTACTGGGGATACAGTGCCACCTGGAGGCCGACCCGGTCCGGTTGGAGCGCTGGCTGGTTGGCCATGCCAGCGAACTCGCCCAGGCCGGCATCGACCCGCGAACACTGCGCGCGCAGGCGCGCGAGCACGGAGAGCGCCTGACCACAGCGGCGCGCGCCGTGTTCTCCGCCTGGCTCGACGGTATCGAAACTGCGCCGGGCCGTGCCGACCGAAAGCCTGCCGCCATACCATTGCCCATCGATGTGATATCGGTGCAATCGCAGGTGGTGTACGGCAGCGTCGGCAACAACGTGGCGATGCCCGCATTGCAGGCACTGGGCCTGCTGGTGGCTGCGGTGCCGACGGTCGCGTTCGGCAATACCCCGCATTACCCGACTGTCCACGGTGGCGCATTGCCCATCGACTGGTTCGAGGGCTACCTGAGCGACCTGATCGACCGCGACGCGCTCCGGCAGACGCAGGCGGTGCTGGTCGGCTACCTGGGCGGTCCGGCGCAGGCCGCATCGCTGGCGCGCTGGCTGGGCGAGCTTCAGCCGACACACCCGGCGATGCGGGTGATCGTCGATCCGGTGATCGGCGATCACGACCATGGCATCTATGTCGATCCGGCTATGATCGACGCCTACCGGCGGCACCTGTTGCCGCTGGCGCATGGCCTGACGCCCAATGGCTTCGAGCTGGAATGCCTGACCGGCCTACCCGGCAACGATGCCGAAGCGGTGGTGGCCGCCGCGAGATCGCTGCTGACCGGCCGCACCGAGTGGGTGGTGGTGACCAGCGCCGCGCCAGAGGCCTGGGCACCCGGCGAAATGCGCGTGGCGGTGGTCGAGCGGGAGCGGGTGCAATGGCTGCGCCATCCGCACATCGATATCGCGCCCAAGGGCACCGGCGATCTGTTCAGCGCCACGCTCACCGGGCATCTGCTATGCGGTGCGCCGGTGGCCGAAGCGGCCGCGCGCGCCTGCGAACAGGTCGTCCTCGCGCTGCGCCGCACCTACCACGCACAGTGCGCTGAACTGCTGCTGCCCCCGGCGATACACGCTGGCAGGATGGAGTGATCGCCATGGATACCTATCGACTCATCATCCATCGTCATGGCCGGCTCCTGGGCCACTTCGAATCCAGCACGCCCGGCGCGCTGGAGGCGGTGAAGGACATTACCGCACGCCTGGGCGCGGACGATGGCTACCGGATCGAACTACAGATCGCAGACGGTGAGCGCCGGCTGTTGGAAAGCAGCCCGGATGGTATCCGCCTGCTGGGCTGCGAGCTGTTGTTCCGGCCAGTGTTGCTATCGGCGTGAGGCCGGAGGGTGGGGGCGCCACAGCCCCTTGCCTTGCCGCCTTGCCCGATTGATTCTTCGAGCTTCTGGTTTTGTTCCGGCCGATAAGGGCGCGACGCATCGCATGGGCGATGCTGGTGAGCCCATCTGTGACCCCTTCACAAGCAGCTCAGTATTTGCATGGTGCAAACCAAAGGTTCATGAAAAAACATTGATGTATGCAAGTAAGTAATGTAGCGTGCATGGCACATAATAATTGGCGCATTCCGCTGTGCTTGCTGCTGCGGTTTTGGGTCTGTTCATGCCGCTGCTTATACCGCTCCTGGCGTGATATTTGATGAGTTTCCATCAGCCGATTGATCAGGAGTGAATTGTGAAAAATGATATTCCGGAAGAAATGCTCAAACTCAAAAACGAAATCATCTGTGGCATGATTGACTACATGGAAGGGGATGACGCCGACGATGATTTCGATGCGGGCTACACCAGGGAAGATGTCGATAAATGCGATGCCATTCTTGCGGATTATTTGATTTCAGTTTCAGATCCTGCCTTGTACGGTGATTCAGAAAAAATAATGGCATTGGTAAAGGACGTAGTTGCTTCTCTCAATGTGCTAAATAAAGAATGCGAGCATGGCCTCATTGAGACGGATCAGCGTGAGGGTATTTGTGAACTCATCATAAATTCAGCTACTTTAGCGGGCTTGATTTCATCAACCTATGACATTACCGAAGAATGGCGCGAGTGGTAGTCACCTAACGAAGCTTTGCAAAAGCCCCGGCCGGCACGATTGAACCATCCAGGGTTATAGCCCAGAGCACATTGATGAACCGCCAACACTTCAGTCAACCGGGGCCAGCTAACGCTGGCCCGTTACTTCCAACCCTAGGGCTGATATGGCACCGCTTAATGCCGAACAAAAATTGAAAGATTTGCTGGTTGCTGAAGGGTTTGACTTCACGCATCCCGATCCATCGCTGGCTTGGTCAGTGTTCAAGAGCTTTGCAATAATTCCTGTCGAGGGTGTTGACGATGGATTTCTGTGGCAACTCGGTTGCCATGATTTCACCGGAGAAAAGCTCTGTTATCTCGATTTTGTGCGTCAG
This sequence comes from Chitiniphilus eburneus, assembly GCF_005048205.1. Lineage (GTDB taxonomy): Bacteria > Pseudomonadota > Gammaproteobacteria > Burkholderiales > Chitinibacteraceae > Chitiniphilus > Chitiniphilus eburneus. Next base: position 83,682 of record NZ_SUMF01000006.1, on the reverse strand, counting down.
TTCTCGTTCTACGACGAGGGCGAGTATGACCACATGGAACAACTGCATATTGAGTTTACGTCGAAGCCAACGCCTGCGCTCTCGCCACTGGAGCGAAACCAATGGGCATTCGATTACCCGTCTCTTGCCGAGTTTTTCCAGGATGTCGAAGGTTTTCCTGAATTTCAAATCGCACTTAAACATGCCAGTTGGAAAGTCAAGGTATGTCAGGAGGAAGTGTGAGCCCTCACAGCCCTGATGTTTCAGTCGATCGGACAACCCAGGGCTGCGATTTGCCTTCTCCCTGCTGCGCTGGCTGCCAGTCACTTTCAACGTTTGGGCATGGATGATCGACTGGCAAGTCATGGTGAATGGAAGCTAGCTGCATGGGTGGAACGAACGGTGTATCAAGCACCGCGATATCTCGCGCTCCTTGGGGGGGAGAGGGGACTGCATAACTTGATCCTGGCTGATCAATCCAGGTTGCTCCTCGTCGGGCGCGTGCTCCATTAGGCCGTGGGTCGCCCATAAACAGCCGCTTGCTCCACGCTATTTTCCTTGATTGCCCTCGCCAATCTGCGAGGGGTTTGCTGTTGCCGACATTCATGCCATTGTCATGGCGCGCATGAACTGAACGCCGCTTGCAGTACCGCCGGCATTGCCAAGCATGACCAGCGCTTCTCAATCAAAAACGATACTGGAGGATGAACAGATGTGGAACTTAACCAGGGGGCGGCATGTACTTGCCGCGCTGGCTTTACTTGCCGCCGGGTCGGCATTTGGCGGCTACGCCATCACCGGCGGCTCGCCGTTTTCCGCGCGGTTATCGCCGCAGCCGACCAATCAATGCGGTGCAGCCACTTCGCCGTTCGACTGCACCTATAACTTCGTACCGAACCCCAACTTCTATGCGCCCAGCAAGGCTTTCGATCAGAACAACGGCACTTATTGGCACAGCGCTGGCGAGAACCACGACTCCTGCGGCTCCGGCCAGGGTTGTTCCTATGAAACCATCTGGGACAAGACCGGCTATCTCGGGATGACGTTCGACACCTACCAATTGGTGGACGAGTACCAGATCACGCCATCATCCACGCTGCCGACCGCACCGAAGGACTGGACCCTGGAAGGGTTCGACGGCATCAAATGGATCACGCTCGATCAGCGCAGCAACCAAAGTAGCTGGTCGGTGAACCAGGCTGTTTCCTTCAAGGTGCCTTTCCCGAAGTACGCGGTGAAGTACCGGCTCAAGATCACCGCCAACAACGGTGCGACAGTGCTGCAGGTCGCCGAGCTCCGTTTCTACTCCCCGTTGCAGGGTACCTATGTACAGCCGTGGCTGCGTTACTACGGCTCCGGCGATCATTTCTATTCCGCCCGTTACGACGACCTGGGAACCGGCGCCGGCGTGTACCTGTTGGAAGGCCTGGAGGCTTATGTCTGGGCCTCCGGTCAGGCTGGTACGGTGCCCATCCACCGCTACTACAATGGCACCGACCATTTCTACACCACGGACTGGAGCGAGTTGGGCAGTGGCCGCGGCAGCTATCGCTATGAAGGGGTGGTTGCATATGCCTATAACAGCGCCAAGCCAGGTACCGTGCCGCTATACCGCTATTACAACGGGCGGGATCATTTCTATACGGTGACCCAAGGCTCCTACTCCGGCTACTGGCAAGAATCGACCAATATGTGGGTCAGCCCGACTCCGCGTCAGCCTGGCAGTGCACCGTTCGATACCACCGGCGATCGCATGACCGACGTCGCGGTCTGGCGGCCATCCACTGGGCAACTGCTGCGTTACGGCCCCTACACCGCCCAGGCCTGGACCACACAGCAGGGGGATCTTGCTGCTCCGGCCGATTTTGACGGTGACGGGATTGCAGACCTTGCCTACTGGCGTCCTGGCACTGGCAATTGGTATGTGACCTACAGCAGCAACGGTACGACGGCGAGCCGCAATTGGGGATCGCAAGCGGTTGGTGACATGCCGGTTCCAGCCGACTATGACGGTGACGGCAAAGCTGATTACGCCGTGTGGCGCTCCTCTACCGGGCAGTGGTTCCATATCCGCAGCAGCGATGGCGGCACGCTCGGCCCCTATTGGGGTGCAACCGGCGACAAGCCGGTAATGGGCGACTTCGATGGGGACGGCAAAGCCGATTACGCGGTATGGCGGCCCAGCACCGGAGAATGGTTGATCCGCAACAGCAGTGGCATTCCCGCCATCAGCAGCACCTTTGTGCTTGGCAGCAGCAGCGACCTCCGCGCACCCGCCGATTACGATGGCGACGGCAAGACCGACGTGGCGGTATGGCAACCCAGCACTGGTTTGTGGCTGATCCGGCTCAGTACGACGGGTGCGATCAAGCAGGAGTACTTCGGCGGCCAATACGGTGGCGTTCCGGTGCCTGGCCAGTACGATGCGGATGGCAAAGCCGATCTCGCCATCTGGAACCCGAACACCGGCACCTGGCAGATCCGCTACTCCTCAGGCCAGCCGGATTTGGTGGTGCAATGGGGAACGAGCGGCGATGTGCCGCTTGCCGGACTCTTCGTGCGTTAAGTCGCAGCGCTGGGTTAACAAACGAAACCGACCTTCTCGTTCCTGGGTGGGTGCAATCAAAGCCGCCGACTATCGAGGTCGGCGGTTTTTTTCGTTTAGCCCCTACTGGCTTCGCATCGGGCAACCCTATTTACAGCCGACTTTTCTCTCTTTTTCCATGGCGCTGGGCTGTACAAAAAAGCCACACCGCGCAAACCCGCGCCCCGCCTGAAAACCTCGCGCGCGGGCGGCCGTCGGTCGGCATAGCATACGTTTTCCGTATTGCGCTAGGTCAGACGTTTCCCCTAGTATTTGTGGCAACCGGATGCCCTGGACACAATATCTTGTGTTTGTTCACAGGCCATTCACAGCTTGTTCACATCCTTGTCCCCAGAACATCCTTAAAAAGGAGCCGTGCATGTACGCCGAGCTGGAGAGCCCCACTGGAAGCCGTATGACCGATCTCAACACCACCCATCTGCAAGACAGCCGCTACGCCGCCTACAAGACCATCCGCCGCAATGGCTCGGTGGTGTCGTTCGAACCGAGCAAGATCTCGGTTGCCGTGACCAAGGCGTTCATCGCGGTGCAGGGCAGCCATGCTGCGTCGTCTTCCGCCGTGCGCGAGCGCGTGGCCGCGCTGACCGAATCGGTGGTGAGCGCGCTGATGCGTCGCAAGCCGGAAGGTGGCGCCATCCATATCGAAGACATCCAGGACCAGGTTGAACTGGCCCTGATGCGTGGCGGCGAGCACGACGTTGCCCGCGCCTATGTGATCTACCGTGAACGCCGCGCGGCCGAACGTGCTGCCAAGGGCGAGGATCACGCCGGCGAAGCGTTGATGACGCTGAATGTGAAATACGAGGACGGCACGTCGCGCCCGCTGGATCTTGGCCGCCTGAAGGGGCTGATCGCCTCTGCCTGCAGCGGCTTCGACGGGGTGACCGACCAGGGCCTGATTCTGGCTGAAACGCTGAAGAACCTGTATGACGGCGTGCCGGCCGAGGAAGTGCGTAAATCCGCCGTGCTGTCCGCCCGTGCCCTGATCGAGCAGGAGCCCGCCTACAGTTTCGTCACCGCGCGCCTGTTGCTGAACATCCTGCGCCGCGAGGTGCTGGGTGAAGAGGCTACGCACGAAGAGATGGCCGAGCGTTATGCCGAGTATTTCCCCCGCTTCATCAAGCGCGGCATCGAAGCCGAGCTGCTGGACGAAAAGCTGGCCCAGTACGATTTGGCCCGCCTGGGCGCCGCGCTCAAGCATGACCGCGACTACCAGTTCGGTTACCTGGGCCTGCAAACGCTGTTCGACCGTTATTTCCTACACGTACACGGCGAGCGCATCGAGCTGCCGCAGGCGTTTTACATGCGCGTGGCGATGGGCCTGGCGCTGAATGAAGTGGACCGCGAAGCGCGCGCCATCGAGTTCTACAACGTGCTGTCCACCTTCGACTTCATGTCCAGCACGCCGACGCTGTTCAACTCCGGCACCCGTCGCAGCCAGCTTTCGAGCTGCTACCTGACCACGGTGGCCGACGATCTGGACGGCATCTATGAGGCGCTGAAGGAAAACGCGCTGCTGTCCAAGTACGCTGGCGGCCTGGGCAACGACTGGACCCCGGTCCGCGCGCTGGGCAGCCATATCAAGGGCACCAACGGCAAATCGCAAGGCATCGTGCCGTTCCTCAAGGTAGTGAACGATACCGCCGTGGCGGTGAACCAGGGAGGCAAGCGCAAGGGCGCGGTCTGCGCGTACCTGGAAACCTGGCACGCCGACATCGAGGAATTCCTGGAGCTGCGCAAGAACACCGGTGACGATCGCCGCCGCACCCACGACATGAACACCGCGAACTGGATTCCCGATCTGTTCATGAAGCGCGTGATGGAAGGGGGCGACTGGACGCTGCTGTCGCCCAGCGAAGCGCCGGACCTGCACGACCTGTATGGCAAGAAGTTCGAGGAAGCCTACCTGCGCTATGAGGGCAAGGCTGCACGCGGCGAGCTGCGCGTGGCCAAGAAGCTGCCGGCGCTGACGCTGTGGCGCAAGATGCTGACCATGCTGTTCGAAACCGGTCACCCTTGGTTCACCTTCAAGGACCCGTGCAACATCCGCAGCCCGCAGCAGCATGTGGGCGTGGTGCATAGCTCCAACCTGTGCACCGAAATCACGCTGAACACCAACGACAACGAAATCGCAGTCTGCAACCTGGGTTCGGTGAACCTGGTGAACCATCTGAAGGACGGCCAGCTCGATTCCGAAAAGCTGGCGCGTACCGTGAAGACGGCGATGCGCATGCTCGACAACGTCATTGACATCAACTACTACCCGGTGCGCAAGGCGCGCAATTCCAACCTGAAGCATCGCCCGGTCGGCCTGGGCATCATGGGCTTCCAGGATGCGCTGTACAGCCTGCGCACGCCGTACGCCAGTGATGCCGCCGTGGAGTTCGCCGACCAGTCGATGGAACTGATCGCCTATCACGCCTACTGGGCCAGCACCGAGCTGGCGCAGGAACGCGGTACCTACCCGAGCTTCAAGGGCAGCCTGTGGGATCGTGGCATCCTGCCGCAGGATTCGCTCAAGCTGCTGGCGGAGGAGCGCGGCGGCTACCTGGACGTGGACACCACCGAGCGCCTGGACTGGGCCGCGCTGCGTGCACGCATCGCCAGCTACGGCATGCGCAACAGTAACTGCCTGGCGATCGCGCCGACCGCCACCATCGCCAACATCGTTGGTGTTTCGGCCAGTATCGAGCCGACCTACCAGAACCTGTTCGTCAAATCGAACCTGTCTGGCGAGTTCACCGTCATCAACGAATACCTGGTGCGCGATCTGAAGGAACGCGGCCTGTGGGATGAAGTGATGATCTCGGACCTGAAGTACTTCGACGGCTCCGTGGCCCGCATCGACCGCATCCCGGAAGACCTGCGCGCGCTGTACGCCACCGCGTTCGAAATGGAACCCGCCTGGCTGGTGGAATGCGCATCGCGTCGCCAGAAATGGATCGATCAGGCGCAATCGCTGAACATCTACATGGGCGGCGCCAGCGGCAAGAAGCTGGACGAACTGTACAAGCACGCCTGGATTCGCGGCCTGAAGACCACCTACTATCTGCGTACCCTGGCCGCTACCAGCGCCGAGAAATCCACCGGGCGTGGCGGTGAGCTGAACGCGGTGCCGTCTTCCGGCGGGCTGTCCAGCGGCCCGGCCGCGCCGGCCCCGGTGATCGCCGCGGCGCCTCAGGTGGGGGCGGGCGATGGCGCGGCGGAAGGTGCCAAGTTTTGCAGCATCGACGATCCCGAGTGCGAAGCCTGCCAGTGACTCCTGGAGGCCGAGGTCCCCGCTGACGCCGAGTCGGCTCCGCCCCGGGCGGAGATGGCCCGGCACCGGGGACGCGCCGCCCGCTCGCTACGCCGCGTGCGTGACTGGTGGGTGGCGATGCCACGCTGGTGGCGATGGGCACCGGGGAGGGGCGGTGCCGGGTAGTGCAAAGATTTCATAACAACAAGATGGCAGGAGTAACTATGAATCGATCGCTCATCGCCTGCGCCATGGCTGCGTTGCTGGCCATGCACGCCCAGGCCGAAGACGCACCCGCCGCCGCGTCGGCATCGGCACCGGCCGAGGCGGCAGCCGAGCCCAAGGCCCCCCCGGCGCCACCAGTGGAACTGAAACGCCTGAGCGCCCCGGAAGGGCGCGCCGTGACGATCAGCAGTCTGACTTTCGATGCCCCGCCGGGCGCCAGCGACGCTTATGCGATCCTGGTCTACGAAGGGCCGGGCGGTGTGAAACAGGTGAGCGTGAAGGCGCGGGACCGCGTGGTGAACTTTGCCGGCCAGCCGCCGGGTGTGGGCAAGCTGCTGCAACTGACCGTGCCGCCGGGCCCTTACCTGATGCGCTATGTCTACGGCAGCTATCAGCCCAAGGATGCGGACAAACGCCGTGAATTCTGGATACCGCTGGGGCACCGCTACACCGTGGCGCCCAATGAGGTGGTCTACCTGGGCAATCTGCACGTGGTGCTCGACGGTACGCCGGTGGCAGTGGTCTCCGACCTGCGCGCTCGCGACTTCTACGCACTGGCGCAGCAGGATGAAATCAACGATATGAGCAACCTGCAATTGCGCTTGCCGCAACCGTCCGGCTTGCCCTATCCCTATTGAGCGAAGTGTGCCGGCTGCCAGGGCGGCCGGCACAACCTTCCGCAGCGACAGGAGTCCTATCTTTTTGCGGTCTGGCCAGGAGCAGGGTCATGCGTAGAGTCATCATCATCATCGCGGCGCTGGCATTGTCGGCCTGCGCGGCATTCCGCCCCAAGGTGGAAAACGGTCAGTTTGCCGTTCAGCCAGGGCAGGGCGCCGCGTTGATCGCCGTTACCATGACCAGCTTCGATCCCGATACCGCACAGGCCGGCGTAGTCATCAATGGCGTCGGCGGCAACATCTATGTGCAGGCACAGCAGTACACCGATTACATCCGTGCGCCCGGCGACGAACCCGATGGCAAGGGGCGCCTGTTCCTGATCAACCTGCCGGCGGGCGATTACCGCATCACCGAGGCCAACGGAAGCTGGATGCAGGAAATTGGCGGCTGGCGCTATCGCGAATACGTCACCGTGCCCCGCAACGACCCCTTCCATGTCGATGCCGGGCGGGTGGTCTACCTCGGGCAGATGCACATCAACCTGAACTACCGGCCCGATGCCCAGACCAGTGATACCCGGGCACGCGACCTGAATCACGCCCAGGTGCTGTGGGGCGTGACCGACACCCGCAACATCGATTTCCGGCCGCTCTCCAGCGCGGCCCAACCCTGACACCCTGGATCTGCCCGCGCCACCGACTCGTTGGCGCGGGCACTGAACAAGCAAGCAAAAGGATCGTTCCATGTTGAGTTTCGACGACGACATCATCACCCCCGCCGCACCGCAGCCCACCGCGCCCCAGGCCGGCGCGGCGCCGGCCGCCCCGGTTGCCGCCGCAGCCAACGGCCGCGTCAACGTGGTGGACAAGCGCATCATCAACGGCACCACCGACGTCAACCAACTGGTGCCGTTCAAGTACAAGTGGGCATGGGAAAAGTATCTGGCAACCTGCGCCAACCACTGGATGCCGCAGGAAGTGAACATGCAGCGCGACATCGAGCTGTGGAAGAACCCCAATGGCCTGACCGAAGACGAACGCCGGCTGGTGAAGCGCAACCTGGGCTTCTTCGTTACCGCCGACAGCCTGGCCGCCAACAACATCGTGCTCGGTACCTACCGCCACATCACCGCGCCCGAATGCCGCCAGTTCCTGCTGCGCCAGGCATTCGAAGAAGCCATCCACACCCACGCCTACCAGTACATCGTGGAAAGCCTGGGCCTGGACGAAGGTGAAGTGTTCAACGCCTATCACGAAGTGGCCAGCATCCGGAACAAGGATGAATTCCTCATCCCCTTCATCGACGCGCTGACCGACCCCAACTTCAAGACCGGCACGCTTGAGGCCGACCAACGCCTGCTGAAATCCGTGATCGTGTTCGCCTGCATCATGGAAGGCCTGTTCTTCTACGTGGGCTTCGTGCAGATTCTGGCGCTGGGTCGCCAGAACAAGATGACCGGCGCTGCCGAGCAGTATCAGTACATCCTTCGCGACGAATCGATGCACTGCAATTTCGGTATTGATCTGATCAACACCATCAAGCTGGAAAACCCACAACTCTGGACCGACACTTTCAAGGCCGAGATCTACGAACTCTTCAAAAAGGCGGTGGAACTGGAATACGCCTACGCCGAAGACACCATGCCGCGCGGCGTGCTGGGCCTGAACGCCAGCCAATTCAAGGAATACCTGCGCTTCATCGCCAACCGCCGCCTGCAACAGATTGGCCTGGAACCGCTATTCCCCGGCGTGACCAACCCATTTCCGTGGATGAGCGAAATGATCGATCTGAAGAAGGAAAAGAACTTCTTCGAAACCCGCGTGATCGAGTATCAGAGTGGTGGGGCGTTGAGCTGGGACTGAGCGCCGGCGTCGGGCGACAGATAATTTTTCATTTACGACGCATAATTTTTCACCCGACGACACACAATATTTCATTGTGGCATAAGAGAAAAGCCCCGCAAGTGCGGGGCTTTTCTCTTATGCAAGATTACGGCTGGTCCCAATTTGGCAGGCGAGCTTTAAGTCGCTCAATAGTATGTCGCCATTTTGGGGTGGTGGGCTTACAAACTGTATTTTTATTTCCGAAAAGCCCAATTTCATTGATGGCACTCTGACTGTCTTTTACATCTAGCCACTTTACTCGAACAAAGTATTCAGCCTTTTCTGGGTCAGTTGCCTCGGCGCGATAAATTTCTCGATGCTCAAGCACATCCAATGCGGCTTTCTCGCCTTCTGGCGTGTTGATTTTGAAATCATTCACAGATTGAATTGGTTCAATAACTCGTCCAACGCCTACATAGCCTTTTCCTGGAATTTTCACCCAGACTCGATCGCCAGGGGCGAGCAGTTTCAATGTTTGGCTATACCAAGCTCCTCCGCCAGCACTAATGAATCCGTATCGGCGAGCATCTTCCCAACTTCTGCTGCTCTCGTCACCGAAAGAAACATAAAACTCACCATTCCAAGGTTCTTTAGGGTCATTGCCTATGCCTGTTGCTGATTGCGCTGCGTTAACCTGAGTCTCGCCGGGGTCCAGCAACCAAGCCCGGCTCAGCAGTTTTTCTTCGCCAAATTGGAAGACCTGAAAGAAGAGCACATTAATTGGGATGTCGCGCGCGTTCAAATAAGTAACAATTCTTTCAGTAGATGGGTCGAGCTCTGATGCGACCAAGATAATCTGATGTGATTGATTCAAAGCCTCTTCATCTAAAGGGGTATAGAAACGCTGTAAAAAGGCCTCATCTAAACGGCCGCCGTTAGAGAATCGGCGGTATATCTGAGCTATGCGATCAGCCGTTAACTCGGAAACCCAGGAGGCATAATCAAGGGCTTGAGCTACTATTTCACGAGGTGTGCGATCCCGCTTTAGCTCTATTAAGACCAAGGAGCCATCTGGAGCAATCGCCAGCAGATCGATGCGCCCACCGTCGTTGGTGCGCTCCTGTCGTCCGATCAACATCCACTCGCTGGAGAGAATGCGCGGATCGCGCACGATCATGGCTTCGAGCTGCTGCTCGTTGTTCAGGCGAGTGGTGTTCAGCAGGGTGGGCGTCTCGCCGACGCGCCAGATGGCATGGTGGATGGGCATCGCGACTCTTTCTGTATAAGCTTCAGGCAATCAAATGGAGTAGCTGCTGGTCGTTCCGAAGCTTTACACACCATTTCGCAACCGAGGACAGTTCGGCCTTGGGACTGATGAGCGCACGCATCTGCTGGCGAATATGTTTGAGCTTCTCCTTGGCCGCTGGATTCGCTGCGAGGTCATTGCGCGCCTTTGCTTTGTTGTACTGCTCGATCAGGTTATCAACCTGCTGCCACACCTTGCGGCGCTCATCTGACAAGGCGGGGTGCTCATTGAGCTTCAGGCGCTTCACCGTCTCTTCAACGCGCTGGCGATCCCAATCCGAACAGCCCGGTCGCGGTATCGCATTGCCTTCTTCATTGAATGCGAGGAGCTGCACGTCGTCTTCGTCGATTGGGTCAATCAGATAAGGCGCTTCAGACTCTTCGCATTGCGCCGCATACGTGGAGCACATCGAACCGGTGCGCAGCGGAAACCAGCCGCCTTTCTTGCGGTTGCCCACGTTGCCGCAGGCGCGGAAATTCATGTAGTTGAAGGCTAGCCACCAGTAGCCATCGCGCTCGTCACCTTCGAGTGCCTTGGCCTGCTTCTTCGGGCGGAAGTGCTCAACATCGTAGTGCGAATACAGCTCGCGCGCTTCCGAGAACCAGCACTTGCCGTGAGACAGAGCTAGCAGCCAGGGCTTCAGCTCGGCCCAATGCCAGCTGTTTGCGTCGATCAGCGCATTGCGTGCTTCGCGCTGGCCTGCTGCTTCGAGTTCGGCAAGCTCACTCACCAATTCCTGCGAGCGTTTCAGCCAGGCATCCCACTTCTCTTGGCTCCAGGCCGTCCAACCCGGAATGTCCGTATCCGTCGGCAAGCGGTTTTCGAGGTCGATCCATATCATTGGTCGTTTTCCTCCTCGCTCAGGATCTCGTTGATGATCTGCTCGGCAATCTTGTCCTGCTCCGCAATCTCTTCCGCCGTCAGGTTCGGGCGGCGCAGCTTGCGGTGCTCGGCCAGCTTGCGCACGAACAGCGCGTAGTCCGGGTCGCGAAAATCCGCGTTGGAAAATCCAAGGTCGGCCAGCTCGGTCGACAGGCAGGTGAGCTCTGCTTCCTCATCCGCTGTGCGCGGAGATTTGACGAACAGATCGTTACGGCGCTTCAGGCGGCGCTCGGTTTCGATATCCAGTGTCGACGACAAGCCAAACAGCTCGCTCTTCAGCAGCCCTGTAACACCCATACCCTGCGGGTGAATCGCGGGCGATTCGATTTCCGTGTGCGACGCCAGTTGTTGAATGACATGCACCTGCTCGCGCTTGAGACCGCCAAGCAGGATGGGGTCGTGCGTGGTCAGCAGCACTTGCGACTCACCCGAGGCACCCAAGCCCTGCTCATCTTCCATTGCGGCCTTGATTTCATCAAACAGGCGCAGCTTCCAGATCGGGTTCATGTGCGTATCCGGCTCATCGAGCAGGAACAGGCAGTGGTCATCACGCGTGATGCGCATCAGGCCCAGCACGGTGAGCATCTGCAGCTCGCCTTCCGAGAGCTGAGTGAAGCTGACCTTGCCACCTTGGTCGTCCTTTTTCTTCACCGTAATGCGCACTTCCTCGATCAGGTCGCCGATGTAGGCGCCTTCGGCGTAGCGGAAGAATCTGTCGGTGCCGCCCACCAGCTCGCCCAATTGCTTGAGCTTGGCCTGGTTGGGCACGTAGAGGTAGAGCTGGCGTTGCTTCTCGGTGCGGCCACGGAAGTCGATTTGCTTCTTCACCTCCTGCGCAATTGGTGCCCAGGCCACTTGCCACAGCTTGTCGAGAAACTCGCTCACCACATTGCCGCGCGCATACCAGAAGCGCGGATCACCTTCGTTGAGCTCGTTCTCTTCAAACTTGCTCCCCAGTCGTTTTTCGCGCAGCTTGTGCGGCTCTTTCAGCACAAACAGGGCAGACTCCAGCGATTCGATGTGCAGATTCTTCAATACCTTCTGGAACACCGGGTCTTCTGCAACGAATAGCAGGCAAGCCAGCAGAACCAGTTGGCTATGTCCGCCGCGGCAATAGAAAAGCCGACGCAAACGATCATCACCAATCTTGGCTAGTCGGGTTTCCCGCTGGCGTTCAGATGCACTCAACCAGCGTGCTTTTTCATTTTGCAGGGGAGCAAGAGCCTGCAAAATTTCTTGCGACTCGATGCGTTGCTCTTCTGTCAGGTTTTCTTCTTTAAAGACACGCAGTCTGGCTTCAAGCTTGGCGATCTCTTTATCGGCGGGAAACTCTTCAAGTCGTCGGCGTGAAATCACCTCGTCTGTTGTGATCTCTTGTCGTTCATTGAAGCGCCGTAGATGCTCTTGAAATAGAAGCTCGACCCGTTCATTGCGTCCGGAGTAGTAGGCAAACACATGACTCGGCAGCAGACGTGGGCCGCGACGCTCGTCCTTGCTGTCAGGATCATTCTTGTTCAGGTACTCCTGTTTGACCTGCTCTCCATCAACCCAAACGTACGGAAGCCGCTGTTTTTGGGTGTCCGCCTGAATGCGCACGATATGTCCGCGAATCTCATATTCCAGCGTGTAATCCAATGGTTGCTTGTCGAGCGTCTCGCTGGGCAGGTTCAAATCGATATTGCGAAAGATGGTGATCAGCGCTTCGATCAGGTTGGACTTGCCCGTGCCGTTCTGGCCGATCAGCGCATGGCTGCGGATGGGCCGGGACGCCTCATTCGGGCGGCCCGGCGTGGCCTCCAGTTGCGTCGCGAACGTCAGCTCGGCATTACGCAGATTGCGGAATCGTGGGATCGAGAGATAGCGCAGTTGCATCAGGCCTCCGCACGCTCCGAGGGTTTCTCACGCACTTCAGCCACCGCAGGCTCCTCGATCCAGCCGTGCGCCACCTCGATTTTCAGCTGCGTGTAGAAGGCGTCGATCTCCAGCGTGGAGCGTTGCCACAGGTCTTGGGTCGCAAGTTCGCCTTTGTGCCTGGCGAGGATACCGGCCAGCGGCGCTTGGTCCTTAATGCTGGGCGTTTGGCCCAGACGCAGCCTAGAAATCAATTCGGTTTGTGGGACTTTCACTGCTTCCTCCTCTGTCACCAGATCGATACCTGTCAAAGACGCAACCGTCGCTTGAGCCAACAAAGAACCTATCTGTTGCCGCCGTACGATGAGCTTGCGCCACTCAACGCACAGCTGTGTCAGCTCGGAGAGCCTGTTCAATATCGCCCGCTGCTCTGCTATAGGCGGAATCGGCAGAGGGAAACTGCGCAACTGCGTCATGTTGATCGATGCAAGATTGGTGGTCTGCTTCGATGCTCCGGCGAAGTAGTCCCGCCCGATACCTGAGTTGAAAACCAACTCGACCCATTCGTTGAGCAGCAGGTCGCTAGGCACACGCGCCTTGAAAACATGATTCTGGTGCAGACAGTCATCAATGCTTCCAGGCCAGATTGCGGTACGGCCTACTTTGTCCCAGTCACCGCCCTCGGTTATCAGGAGGTCGCCCTTGGCAACTTTGTACTTCTCAAGCTCGTTCTTGGCGATCTGGATCGTCTTCAGTTCGTCGAGTTTGAAGTAACCCCGCTGCACATTCGCGACGGACAAGTATTGGCGGATAAGCGTCTCACGCCCGCGCAGATCGCGCCCCTTGGTCACTCCACCGATCACAATGGCCACTTCGTCAAATGCCACTGTCACCCAATGCGGCGGATAACTTGTTTCCGGCTCTGCCATCGCGACAAGCTTTTGCTTACGCATCAATCCTGACGCGTTGTACTGGTTGCGCAAGGCTTGGCAATCGCTTTTGATTCTTTCGATATCGAGGTCCTGCGCCATGCTCTTAGCCAACAAGCCGCGTACCGCAAGATTCTTGAGTTCTGCGATGGCTTCGTCGACATCCTCCGGCGCGCTGAACAAGCGGCCGAAGTTCACTTCCAGCCGTGCCCAACTCGCTTGCAGTTCGTGCGGGCTTTGGGCTTTGGCGACGGCTTGCAGGGTGGCTTCGCGCAGGGTGTTCTGTAGCTTGCAGCGTTTCTGCTGCTCGTCCTCCAGCTTGTCGCACAGCGCCATCAGCTCATCGACTTTGGTGACGATGCGAAGTTGCTCCTCGAAAGGTGGCAATACCGCTGGCAAGGCCAAGAGCTGGTCTTGCTTGATGCCGGAAACAGTCGTACCAGTTCCCCTGATTTTTCTCGTCCTGTAGAGAATCAGGAAATAGTCTGGACTCACCTCTGGCGGCAACTCCAACGCTTTCAGATCTTGGTTAATCGCCATAGCTACGCGGTTGATAGCGACCTTGCCCAACCCCATACGCGTGCAGACAATGACCCGGCCGGGCTGGATGAGATTCGAAGAACTGTTCTTTAGTCCTTCCTCAGTTATGTGATCTTCCGTGTCATCAAGAAACTTGTGTTCCTTCATGTCTTTGACACTGGCCCAAGGAATATCACCGCCCCAGTATGTAGAATGCGTTTTTGATGGTGTCCCACCTCCAGTGATAGTCAAAGCGAGATCACCTAAACGGCAAATGGCCCAATGCGGTGGCACCTTGAATTCGGCACGCGAGATTGGTGCCTGTTTGGCGATTACCTTTTTTCGCTCAGGATGAGCTTGCTTCTGAGCTTCAATAGTGGCGATTAAGGGCAAAGCGTCGATCGGCGATTCGGTTCGAATCAAGTCTCCGGATACGGCCAGATGCAACACCAACTCCCGCAACTGCGCCATCCCTCCCGGCGCATTCGCGATATGCCCGAACTCGGCCAGAAATTGTTGCGTGTCCATTAAGCGTCCTCCCCGCTGCGGTTGTCGAGCCGCACACGCGAGTGCGCAATGGCTTCGTGCAGCTTGGCTTGCAGCACTTCCTTGGGTGGCAGGGCGGTGAGGTATTCGGCGACGTGGATGCCGCTGGCGCCGAGCTCCAGCAGTTCGATCTGTTCCTGCTTTTTGCCGCTGCACAGGATGATGCCCAGCGGCGGCGCTTCGCCGAGCGCTTGCTCGTGTTTGGCGAGCTCCTGGGCGAGCAGGGCGTCGGACTGGCGCGAGAGGGCTGTGCGCTCGAAGAGCCGGGAGTCGAGCCGCTCTTGCAGGGTGCGGGTGCTCCAGCCTTCTTGCTGACACATCTGCAGGTAGAAGTCGCGCTTGAGCGGGTCGTCGATGTAGATGAGGGCCTTGAAGTGCGTCCAGCTCAATTGTCTCTGCGCTGCGGAGACAATCGCCGCGTCGGGAAAGGCCTCGGCAAAGCGCAGCATGTGGCGCAGATTTTTCTCGGAGAAGCCCCGGCCGTAGTCAGCCTCCAATTGTCTCGATACTGCAGAGGCAATCTGCTCGCCGTAGGTGGCACGCTCGCCTTCAAGCAGTTCGCGGCGGATGCGTTGGCCGATGTGCCAGTACAGCACGGTGAGCGCGCTGTTGACGACGCTGGCGAGCTGCTGGCGGCCTTGCTCGATGAGGCTGCGGATATCGCACAGCAACTCGTTTTGCGCCATGCGTTCGACGATGGCTGGCGGTTCTTTGGGTACTTTAGATGCTTTGTGGCTGGGGCTCATTCTTCTGCGGCCTCCACCGTGAAGTGGTGCGCCAGCGCGGCAGCCAGTTCGCTTTTGAGCTGGTTCTCGGTTTCCTCGATCTGGCCGAGCAGGGTTCTGTATTTTTCCAGCAGCACGTCGGGGTCGTGGGTTTCTTCTTCGGCTGCGTAGGGGTTCTTGCCGTAGTAATCGAGGTTGTAGATGGGCCAGTAGATGCGGTCGCCGGCGGACTGGGCGTCGCGGGCTTGCAGGCGCAGGCCTTCGATCTGCGGCCGCAGCATGTCAATTTCGTCTTCCACCGGGCGGCGCTGGGCTTGATCGACGATACCCTTGATGGACTCGCGCAGATCACGTACGCGATTTTCGAGCGCACTGGCTTCGTTGTTCAGCTGCTCTGCGCGCTGCCAATGCGGTTGCGCTGCGGCGACGGCCTGTTTACGCGCCTTGCCAAACTCGTACTTCCAGGCTTTCTTGTCGGTGATCTCGGCGTCGGCATCGTAGGCTTCGCGCGCTGCGAAGTTATCAGCTTCACTACCCCACCACTCCTTGATAGGCGCGAACTCTTCGAGCTGGATAGGCTTGGTCTTGGAATAGCTCTTGTAGCCCTTGGGGTAACGGTGCTCGTAGAACCAGATGGTGTCGGTGTGGAAGTGATCGCCGTCACCATCAACCGCTGCACCCTTGGTGAAGAAGAGCAGATTGGTCTTGATGGTGGTGTAGGGCGCGAACACGCCCTTGGGTAGGCGGATGATGGTGTGCAGATTGCAGTCGCGCAGCAGCATCTCTTTGAGCGTGCCCTTGATGCCCTCGCCAAACAGGAAACCGTCGGGCAGCACGACCGCTGCACGGCCGTTTTCGTGCAGGAGCTTTTTGATGATCAGCGCCATGAACATGTCGGCGGTTTCGCGCGTGCGCAAGTTCGCCGGGTAGTCGCTGCCCACACCATCATCTTCGTAGCCGCCGAAAGGCGGGTTGGTGATGAGACACATCACTTTTTCGTGCGCGCCCCAGTCGTTCCAGGGGCGACCGAGGGTGTTGCGATGCTCGATCTGGCTGGGCACGTCGATGCCGTGCAGCAGCATGTTGGTGGTGCACAGCAGGTGGGGAAGCTGCTTTTTCTCGAAGCCACGAATCAGCGTTTCGATTTTCTTCTTGTCGTTGGCTTTGGATTTGGTGCTGATCTGTTTGGCGAAGTGGTCGATAGCTGCTGTGAGAAAGCCGCCCGTGCCGCAGGCCGGGTCCAGCACTTTTTCGTTGGCATCGAGTCGCGGATTGACGCGTTCGACCATGAACTGCGTGATGGCGCGTGGCGTGTAGAACTCTCCCGCGTTGCCCGCGCCGCGCAGATCGTTAAGCAGCTGCTCGTACACGTCGCCAAGTTGCGCGCGCTCCCTGAAGTCGTCGAAGTGAATGGCCTCTTCAAGTTTTTCGATCACGGCGAGCAACTGAGTGCCGGACTTCATGTAGTTGTTGGCGTCTTCAAAGACGCTGCGGATCACCGCATGTTGAGCGCCTTTGGTGGCGTCCAAGTCTTTGAGCTGGGGGAAAAGCCGGTTGTTGACGAAGCTGATGATCTCGCTGCCCGCGATCTGTGGCTGCTTCTTGCCGTCTTTGCCCGGCACATACTCTGCCCAGTTTCGCCAACGAAATTCTTCGGGCAAGGGCGATGTGTATTGCTTGCGCTGGTCTTTGGCGTCGTCTTCCCACTCGCGTTCGCGCTGATCGAAGACCTTGAGGAAGAGCATCCAGGTGAGCTGACCAAGGCGCTGGGCGTCGCCGTCGACGCCATCGTCCTTGCGCATAATGTCCTGAATGGATTTGATCGTGCTGCTGAGATTCATTGCTTACTTTTCTGCGTGTGTGGGCGGAGCCAAGTGCTCAGGCCTGTTTTTGTTCGGGTGCGTCGTAGAGCGCTTGCTCCAGCTCCTGCACCGCTTGAGTGTATTGCTCGATGCTGCCGAAGATACCGCGACGAATCTGCGTTTTGCTGCCGAATTGGTCGAAGGGGGGGAGCTCTAGCACCTTGGCGTCTTCAATATCTTGCACGCCGTGGTCGGCGAATTTATCAAGCAGCGCTTCGAGCACAGCCCGGGCTTGCTCACCATATTTGCCGAACACATCGCGTTTCTTGACGTTGTTTGCTCGTTCGCGGCGGGTGAGCGGTTTTTGGTCAAAGGCGACGTGAGCGACTAGATCAAACACATCTAACTCGCTGCCATTGGCCACGGCCTGTTGGAGGATTTCGAGCGGCACACCGTGTTCGGCAAGCTCTTCTAATATGGCCTGCTTGCGCTCGGCGCTATTCCAGCGGCGCAGGAAGTCGGTCATGGTACCGAACTCGGCCTGTAGCGTTTTCTTGATGTCGTCCTTGAGCAGGACTCGGTAGTCCTCGGTGATGAGTTTGCCATCGGCATCCAGATACTGAGATCGCTCGACCGCTACGCGCACATTGACATCGTCGATCACGTATTTGATGCGGCCTTCACCACCCCCGCCGCCACCTCCCGCATCGCCGCCGGGTGATGTGTCATCACCACCGGTCGGTACCGGGTCATAAGGTGGCGGCTCGGGTTCGCCAGTGTCTGGCACTTCGGGAGTTTCCGGCGGCACCACAGGGTCGTCGGGCTTGGGTTCGTAAATCATCACGGGTTCGCCGTCGAAGTCGGGATCAGCGAACAGGCGCGTTGCGCCCTTAAAATCCATGATGGTGAAATAAAGCTTCTGATAATCCTCGCGCAGGCGGGTGCCGCGGCCGATGATCTGCTTGAACTCTGTCATCGAGTTGATGTTCTGGTCCAACACGATGAGCTTGCAGGTCTTGGCATCCACGCCGGTGGTTAGCAGCTTGGAGGTGGTGGCGATGACTGGATAGAGCTCGTCGTTGTCGATGAAGTAGGAGAGCTGCGCCTTACCTTCGTTATCGTCGCCGGTAATACGCATCACATAGCGGCGGTTGCTTGCGGCCGCGGGAATTAGCTTCACAAGCTCCTGCCGCATGCGCTCAGCATGATCCTGGTCATCGCAGAAAACGATAGTCTTAGCCTTCGGATCAGTAGCCTTGAGGTATTCCCATACCTTGCTGGCAACTAGCTTGGTGCGCTTTTCCAGAACAAGGTTGCGATCAAAGTCTTTGGTGTTGTACTGGCGCTGTTCCACTACCTGCCCAAGCTTGTCGACCTTGCCCTTCGTCGGTGTGTAGCCGACGGCGTCGACATCAGTGGCGATGCGAATGACCTTGTACGGGGCGAGGAAACCGTCCTCGATGCCTTGCTTGAGCGAATATGTGTAAACCGGATCACCAAAGTAGTTGATATTGCTGACATCCTTGGTTTCTTTGGGCGTTGCCGTTAGACCCAAGTGAGTGGCGCTGCTGAAGTATTCCAGGACGTCACGCCACGCGGAATCATCAGCGGCGCTGCCACGATGGCACTCATCGATGACTACCAGGTCGAAAAAATCTGCGGGAAACTGGCGATATATTTGCTTCCACTCTTCTCGGCCGGTTACGGCCTGATAGAGAGCCAGATAGATTTCGTAGTTTTTCTTGACCTCACGATTGGTGACTTTGTGCATCACCTCACCGAATGGCGCAAAGTCTTGCTGCATGGTCTGGTCAACCAAGATGTTGCGGTCAGCCAAAAACAGTACGCGCTTTTTTGCCTTGGCTTTCCACAGTCGCCAAATGATCTGGAAAGCGGTATAGGTTTTACCAGTGCCGGTAGCCATTACGAGCAACACACGTTGCTGGCCTTTAGCGATGGCCTCAATAGCGCGATTGATGGCGACACGCTGGTAATAACGCGGCTCCTTACCGCTACCGTCGGCGTAAAACGGCTGCTCGATGAGTTTTACGGCCGTGGGTTCGGCAAGACCTTTCCATTGCTGATAAAGCGGCCAGAGATCGTCGAGCGTGGGGAACTCGGTCAGTGAGAGCTCACGTTCGACTGGCTGAGTTAGTCCGGTGCGGTCGTGCAGCAGGAAACCGTTGCCATTGCTGCTGATAGCAAAGGGGGCATCAAGCATCTCGGCATAAGCCAGCGCTTGCTGCATGCCGTGGCCCATGGAAAATTTGGCCTGCTTAGCTTCGACTACTGCGATCGGGATGTTGGGGCGTGCGTAGAGGACGAAGTCAGCTCGTTTCGGACCTCCCTTAGCGTCAGGGTTTTTGACCCGCGCTGCGAGCTTGCCCCGCACCATGACCCGGCCGTCGGTGAGGTTTACCTCTTCACGAAACTGGTGCTGTTGCCACCCGGCTTGCTGAATGGCCGGCGTGATGAACTTAGTGCAAATGTCGCGTTCGCTGAGCAGCGTCTTGTCCACTTACTCCCCCGACTTGTCATCATCTGCGCCGCCATCGCGGACCCACTTATCCACTTCGGATAACTGAAATTTCCACAACCGGCCAATCTTGTGTGCAGGCAGTGCTCGCTTTTCACGCCAGCGGTACACGGTGTCCTTAACGACGCCCAGATGTTGCGCAACGTCTTCTGCGGTGACCCACGGTTCAGATGTCATTGTGGCAAATCCACGTGATGTGCTTAAGTCGTCCTAAATCGTGTTCAGTATAAGAAAAATCCCATGATCGGATAAGTAGTATGTCGCATTTGTTGCCTATCCTCCCCTTGGATATGGCATCGCTTTTATGTACTGCATCAGCCACTTGGCGGCATTCTGCATGTTAGGAATCAGCCACTGAAGATATGCAAAAGGTGCACTTTCTCGCGGTTTGAACAAATCGCATAACGACAAAAATCTAACAAGATCAGGCACTTGAGCAAGTGTTGGCGCTGCGGTAGGTTTCGGGATGGCCTTCGTAACCTATGAGTGTGCACATGCTTCGGACTGCGACCGACGTACTTGAAGAGTTCCGCCTGCGCGGCATCTCCGTGGCGCAGTGGGCGCGTCACAACGGTTTTAACCCGACCTTGGTCTACCAAGTTTTACGAGAAAAGCATGTCCCGACACGGGGACAGAGCCACCGTATTGCCGTCGCGTTGGGAATGAAGAAGGGCTTTTTAGAACAGGACCTGAGCCTGATGAACCAGGTTGCTCAGTAAGGGGACACGACAAGAAGCAGATCAAACACTGAACTAAACCCATAAACACAAACGGACCCTTTCGGGTCCGTCTGCGGTTGCGGTATCTGAAGACACTACAACGGGGTGGCACCTGAAGTGTCTTCCGAACGCAGCCCGTCGTCAAGTCACGCCCGTACTTCGGGCGGGGCGCGCTGATGCACGTCCTCCAGATGCCTTGTCTGGCCGTGCTTTGGCGCGTTTTCTTCGGGAGACACCATGCTTTTGCAGCACGGTGCTGGCATACCTTGCCAGCAGTTACTTCACGCCTCGGACGAGGCTGTCCGGCCCATTCTGGCCCAGATTGATGCCGCATTCCGGCATTCCCCCTCCGTCGCCAATACCCTGCATGGAGTGCGGCGTATCCACCAAGGTGCACGAGGTCGGAGCACCTCGCTGTTCCCCAGCCGCAAATCGGGCGGTGCGATTCCGCTCGAAAGCAAGCTGGAGCTGGCCTACGCGGTCGTGCTGGAACGCTCGCCAGCGGTACTGCGCTATCGCACCCAGGCAGTTCACATCGCATTACCGGCCGGCCAATCGGCTTTCCCCGATTTTCTGGTTGAGTTGATGGATGGTTGCTTTGAGCTGCACGAGGTGAAGCCATCGATAGCCCACCTATCCCGAGCGTATCTGGACCGGTGTGAGCTGATCCGCAGCGTGTTGCAACCAGCGCAGGTGCCTTTTCGGCTGGTCGATACGGCGCAACTGCCAAATCGGAAGCACTTGGAATGGCTGTTGCAGCGCTACGTGCGCGGGCATCTCCAGGTGTGGACGGGTGCCCAAGTCCAGTTGGGTGCAGAAGTGCTGGCTGCATTTCAGCCGGCCTCGCTTGCCCAGGCCCATCGCCATCTCACCCAAGCCGGATTTTCGGCGCAGTTGGCGGATTACTTGGCCTTCCATCGTCACTGGCACGCGCCGGAGGAAGTCGAGCTGGAGGGCATGCTATGACCGCCACTGTCATCGACCCTCAGGTCGGCCTGCGCTTCGAGTTACATGGTGCCGAGTTTGAAGTCGTCTTCGTGGCCCGAGGCATGGTGCGCTATGCGGCCACGGCAGGTGGTCGCCAGCACAAGATGCCTCTCGCTGATTTCGCCGAGCTTGTGCGCACTCACAAGATCGCGGTGAAGAGTGAGTCGGCGCGGCGTACCGTCCACGAGCACAACGCGCCGGCATTGGTTCGCAAGCATCGCTATGTGGAGGCGGTCCTGCGTCAACTGCCACATCCGACAGCGCGCAAAGCCCTCAATGCCGTGATCCAACAGGTTGCTGCTGAGCTGAATGATCCGGCCCCACCGACCGACAGGGCAGTCATTTATTGGCTCCGCGCCTTTGAGTTGCGCGGCGAACAAGGTTTGCTCAGGAAGAGAGGCTCGGGCAACTACGCCTTGCAGTTTGATCCCGAGGTCGAGCTGCTCATCAATGAGGCAATACAGCAGATTTACCTCAAGCCTGAGCGCTCCAGTGCCGTCGATATTCGCAGCTATGTGGTCGGCAAATTGGCTGAGTCGGGTCTGTGCTCTGCATTCCACAACGACATTCGCGTACCGACGTTGCGCTCGATTCAGCGCCGGCTCAAGCAGCTTGACCCCTATGTCGTCGCCCGCGCTCAACGTGGTGAGCTTGCCGCGAACCGGATAGCCCGTGCGGCAGGCAGAACGCGGCGAGCGGGCGCGCTGCTATCCGTGGTCGAGATGGATACGCACTTTTTGGACATCCAGGTCGTCGATCCAGATACGGGCGAGGTGTTGGGGCGGCCGTACCTGACTTGCCTGTTTGATGTGTGCACACGCGCCGTGGTGGGTATGCACATCAGCCTTTACCCGCCGAGCGCTGCGACGGCCTTGGCCGCGCTGTGCGACATGTTGACCCGGCCGAATCGCGGCCTGCCGGGCGGTGTTGCCATCCTCATCATTCCAGACAACGGCATCGAGTTTAAAAACAGCGCATTCATCAGGGTGTGTGAAGCGCTGGCCATCATCATTTCGCCAGCACAAATCAGAGACCCGAACGGCAAGGCGCACATCGAGCGCTTCTTCTACATCCTGACCCGAGGGTTGGTGCAGAAGCTGGCGGGGACGACCTTCTCAAACCCGGTTGCACGGGGTGACTACGACTCGGCCAAGCACGCTTGCCTGACGCTGAACCAAGTGGCTGACCTGATCGAACAATGGGTCAATGAGGTGTATCACCAGACCGTCCATAGCCGCACTGGGCGGGCACCGATTCTGGCTTGGGAAGAACTGGCCAAGGAGATCGCGCCCCTCTCGCTGTCGGCTGAGGATGTCGATGCCCTGGCACGCCGCCCGGTGATGCGGACCATTCAGCATGGCCGCGTGCAGGTCGATGGCATTGAATACTTTTCGCATGCGCTAGCGACGTTGCAGGCCCAAGGCATCGACCGGGTGACCGTGCTGGTCAACGATCTGAATCTGCACACTGTGTTGATTCAGCATCCCACCGAAAAAGACACTTTCATCCTCGCCGAATCGACCGATCCGGAATACACGGTTGGGCTCGATTGCTACATGCACGCCGAGTCGATGCGCATCAAAAAGTCGTTCTCACAGGCCGATCTCAAAAAGCTTGGCCTTAACGCGAATGCCCTGGCTCGCGCTCGATTGCTGGAGGACATCCGTAGCGCCAGCCAAATCGGCAAAAAGCGCCTGCGCAAGCTCACCAATGGCCAGGGGCGCGAGGCCAATGCGCTGCAACAACAGACTCATATGGCAGAAGCAAAACCAAGCCGTCCAGCTATGGCAGCGCCCAGTCCCGTCATCGCAACGCCCGCATTGCCCAGCCCCGAGACCGCCCACCTCGTTGTAGCGGACACAACTGATGTGCCGTATACCGCGTTTGAGCTGGAGTGGTGAGCATGCAAACCGTCACCACACTCCAACGCGTTGCGCTGCTCGATAAGGTTGTTGTCCCCCATCCGGCTTGGGAACGGGCTATGCAGGGCGTTCAGGACTGCGTCGCAAAATCCGAGGTCTATCGCGAGCCGGTGGGCAGCCTGCTTTTGGCCGACGGCGGCATGGGCAAAACCACGGTCTGCCGGGCCATTCTGGCGCAGATGCCCCACACGACCAAAGTCGAACAGCGGCTGGAAAAGACCCTTATCCCGGCCTTTTATGCGGAGGTGCCGTCGCCGGCCACCGTCAAAAGTGTCGCCGCCAGTTTGCTGGCCAAACTGAACGACCCCAGCCCGCAGGCTGGGAATACCGGCCAGATGACCCAACGCCTCTGCAAGCTGCTGGCTGAGTGTGAAACGAAGCTGGTGCTTCTGGATGAGTTTCACCATCTGTTCGATATCCGTAAAACAGGCGCGAGGGTCAACACGAACGTTTGCAACTGGATCAAGTCCGTGGTCAATCAAACCAGGGTGACATTTTGCTTGGTCGGCTTGCCTCAGTTCGCGCCAATCCTTGCGTGCGACAGCCAGCTTGCGCGACGTTTTCCACTGGAATTTTCGCTACCACCCCTACGGGTTGGGACGACAGCCGAACCTGGGGCGTTGCTGCTCTTCCTCGCCCAGATCAAGCACACCCTGCTGCACAAGCTGCAATTTCAAGCTGTGCCGCATCTGGATCGGCACGATATTGCCCTGCAAATCTATGCCGCAACGGGCGGCTCCCCGGCGTTCGTCATGGCCCTGGTCAAGGAGGCCGTGCGCTTTGCACTGGACGCGCAATCCAACCGGCTCACGCTGGAGGATTTTGTCTTGGCTTGGGATGCCGGCGTCACGGCGAAAGCCAGTCTGAGCCGGGACAATCCGTTCAAGGGTTCACCGGCGACGCTTGCAGCCGTGCTGCGGGAGGGTAGATGAAAATTCACCCCATCCCGGTTCGACCGCTTCCCTACGAAGACGAGTCGCCGGCCAGCCTGCTGATCCGTGCCGCTGAGGCCAACGGCCATGCTTCGGTCTATCAGTTGCTCTCGCAAATCTGCACTGTCTCCGGCGAGGAGGCGTTGATCGCACACTGGGCTGATCCCAAACGGTATCGCCAGTTAGTGCAGGCCCTTGGGCTTGGCGAGCAGGCAGCTGATTTGGCTTGGCTGCGCGCCGGGCCTACCTCGCGTAGCCCAAGACTGTTCAGGTCGCTACCCGTCACGGATTCGCTGTTCGTGCTCGACGGCACCCGATTCTGCCCGCTGTGCTTGGGTGAATCGCCGTATTGGCGGCGGCAATGGTCCATCTTGCCCTTCGCCGGCTGCATTGCTCACCGTTGCCTGCTGTTGGACCGGTGTATGGCTTGCGGCAAAGGCTTGAGTCCCGGCCGTGGCTGCTTGCGACGCTGCAATCACTGCCAAGCATCGCTGACCACGATGAAGGCCGCTCGGATCAAGCCATTCCCCTTGTTTGCCCTGGAATCGCTGTTTGAACAGAACAACGCTGCTGCGGTCGCCAGTGTGCTGAGTTTCTGGGAAGCGTTGCGCCAGTTCGACGGCCGGGGCGACGCACCGCAAGTGGCATTTGACCAGCTTGTGATGGCGGTCGCCTGGTTCAGCGACAGTCCTACCGTCGTTGACCAGCTTGCGGATCAATTAGCCCAAGACAAGACAACGCATCCTCGCATCCGGATGCTGCCTTTTTTGACGGCGGATCCGGCCATCGCCGAGTGGGCAGAGCAGGTATTGGATAGGGTGTCGGGCGCGGAATGGCAACACACCCCCGGTCGATCTGTCACAGGGGCGCTGACCAAGCGGGAAGTGTGCGCCGTGCTGCGCGTCTCAACGGCGGAACTGGCGACCCTGATCCGAACTGGCGCGCTGCCCTGGCCGGCTGCAGGTGGGCGACAACCCAAAATTCCGCTCGGCCAGATCGAGGCCTATTTGGATCGCCAACGCGTATCCGATGTTCAGCCGGATGTTCGAAGCGATCAAAGCGAGCCCGTTGCCGACGACGGCTGGCTTGATGTGACCATGCTGGGATCGCGCTGGCAGGTGCACCCGGAGGTGATCCGCTCACTGATTGCGGCGAAATGGCTCCCTGGCCGGAATCGCACCGTTAACCGCTGCCGCAAGATGATGGTCTCACTCGATGAGACCAGTACCTTCGAGCAGCAGTTTGCGTTGGTCGGCACCTTGGCGCGGGAGTGGGGTGTCAATGCCACCAATCTCGCGGAGAAACTTAAAAGCCTGGGTATCAAAGCCATCGCTGGCCCCGGCATTGATCGGGTGCTCACTTCGCTGTTCAAGCGAGCCGATGTGGCTGGCGTAAACGCGGAGATGCTGCAGGCCATTACGCAATACCCCACCCGTACCGGCCGCAAGCGTAAAGCAGACCATCAGTGCAAAGCCCAATCCGACGGGATCGCGACGGCAGAGGTCGCGGAGCTGCTAGGGATCAGTATCCAACAGGTCGCGGTACTGCTGCGACGCGGGGTGTTAAAGCGGACGGCGAAGATCCATCGTCCAGCCCGTGTCGAGCGGGATTCCTACTGGAAGCTCGCGCGGACCCTGCAGCGTGATGATCTGCTGTCTATCGATGCCGCAGCCGAGCTCCTCGGCGTGGGTGTGCCGCGGTTCCGGTCGAACTGGGTCATCACCGGCATCATCAAGGTGATCGATCTGGGCATTTGGCGTTTCGTGACCCGCGACGATGTCGAGACGGTGAGGCAGCTGCGCGGGCGGTATTTCACGGCGACAGAAGCTGGACGGATGCTGGGCATGCACCGCACGCACATGCTCAACCTGGAGAAGCAGGGGCTGGTGCAACCACTGCGGTTCGGTAAGAACAGGCAGTTACGTCTCTATGAGCGTGACGCGGTACGCGAGCTGGTGCGGCAAGAGCGAGCGGCTCCTGATGGCCGGGCAGAGAAATCCTCTCCGGAAAAACCTACGCCGCTCCCGAAAAACCGGCACGACTGGCTGCCATTACCCGATGAGGACGCTGTAAACGGCGGACCACCGCGTTTGACGTGGGAGTCATTCTGGGAGGGAAAGCTGGAGGGCTGGGAGGAAGTCGAGCCCGCAGTGCAAGCTGCTGAAGCTAGACCTGCCACCAAGCCAGCTGGGTCATGAACTGATGCGGCGGTGTATTCAGCGCATGCAACCAGTCAGCCAGCTCAACCACGTCCAGACGGCGGTCGAGGTTTTCCACCTTGGCGACATAGGACTGCGGCTTGTCGAGCAGATCGGCAAGCTGGGTCTGGGTCGTGCCGCGCGACTCCCGCAGCGCAATAAGCTGCTCGATAAACTGCCGGTAGCGCGGATCGTGGATGGACTTCATCCACGCATGGGATCATTCAGTCTAAAATATCCCAAAATAGGATATTTGGACGATTTGACCCCAGGAGGATGAGGTATGGCTTTCCATCGCATCGGCGATTCGGTTTACTCCGACGAGGAGCTGCGCGCGCATAACGAATCCACCATGAACATCCTGGTGCCGGCCGTGGTGACGGCAATCGGCATCTATTTCCTACATGGCTGGCTCAGCCCGATGGCGTACTTCATGGTGCACACCACAACAGCCAAGGTGATTTATCTGCTGTCCGGGCTGATTCTGTTCTGCCTCGGCTACACCTTCCGCAAGTTGATCGTGGCTTTGGTGGCCCTGCTAGTGGTGGTGGGGATTTTCTTTTTGATGGGCGCAATCGTCTGGCAATGGCTGAGCGCATAAATGCAATCGCCAGAAGAAGAGGGGGCTGAATGTGATCTTGGTGATCGACCTGGAAGCAACATGCAGTAACGATGGGGCGATACCGCCGCATGCGATGGAGATCATCGAGATCGGTGCGTGCTGCGCCGACGCGAATGGCCGCGTCATTGACCAGTTCCAGTCCTTCGTGCGCCCCATAGAACGCCCGGTGCTCACGGAGTTCTGCACTCATCTGACCGGTATCCGGCAGCAGGACATCGATGCCGCGCCGACCTTTGCCGAGATCAGCGAGACGTTGCAGGCATTTGTTTTGCGACACGCCCAAGCCGAATCGGTGTGGATGAGCTGGGGAGCCTATGATCGCAAGCAGATCGATCTTGAGATCGCCCGTCATGGCATCCCCAACCCAATTGCCTTGCCGCACATTAATGCCAAAAAGCAGTTCACCAAGCTTCAGCGCGTGGGCAAGGAAGTCGGCATGTCGCGCGCGCTGACGATCTGCGGGCTGGAGTTAGAAGGCGCGCATCATCGCGCCTTGGACGATGCACTCAACATCGCCCGAATGCTGCCGTGGATCACCGGCGACCGATTACTCAGCGATGAGAGAAAGCCAGTATGGCGACCGTACTGAAGCCCATTCGGGCGGTAGTGTTCGATGTCTATGGCACCCTGGCGGAAATTCGGGATCGCCGTGCTCCATTCAAGCGGCTGCTACGCTATGCCGAGGAACAGGGACGGAAGCCGCAGGCTGATGATGCCGCGCTGGTCATGGCACAGCGTGGCGGTCTCCCAGAGGTGGCGGCCCGACTCGGCGTTTCCCTGCCGGAAGCGTTGTATCAGCTGTTGGAAGCTGACCTGCAGGCTGAGCTATCGAGCATTCGATTGTTCGATGACGTCAACGGCACCTTGGCGACGCTGCGTGACCGTGGACTCAAGCTTGCGCTGTGCTCAAACCTCGCAGAGCCTTACGCTGCGCCAATCGTGGCTCAGCTTGACCGACCTCTCGACTGCTACGCATGGAGCTTTAATGTAGGGGCGATCAAGCCTGATCCAAGAATCTATGCCTATGTGGTGCAGCAGCTGGGCTGTGCAGCTGAAGAGGCGCTTTTTGTGGGGGATTCAGTCGAGGCAGATTTTGCCGGGCCTACGCGGATAGGTATGCAAGCCCGGCTAATTGAACGCGGGAAGCCGCAGGCGCTTCAAGTGATGACCGAGGGACTCACGGGTTAATCCAAATAATATGGGAAAGCCTGCAAGTTTGTAGCGTAGAAGTTGCTGGGGCCGGTTTGTGCTTGGTGCCAGCGCGGGAAAAGCCGGCATTGTCAGAACCACGCCGGTTACGATAGCTGACTTTTAGCCTAGAACGGTCACAAACAGTTGCTGAGCGGCCGGATTCCCGGTTGGCTCCCCATCAAATTTAGCCTTCAGATAGAACACCATGGATTTCCGTACTTTCAGGATAAGCTCCATGCGATCTGGAGGCATCCGATACTCCGCCGCAATTGCCTGGCGCTGACCAGGCTCAAGACTTGGATTGGGCATGATCAACACGTCGACCATGGTATTCCAGTCATGATCCGCGCTACTGCTGACTTTTGAATCCCTCGTACCACGGGTCTCGATAATTCGGCCCAACACAAAATCTCGAAAATCATTGCGGATATGGCAATAAGCCCTCACATGCCAGCGTTCGTCATCGGAGGCAAAAGCGTGGGGTGCCAACCAGCGCCATTTTGACTGCTCGCCGGTCATGGATTGGTACCTCACTTCTACATCCTGGCGCTCCCTGGTGGCTGAGACCATCACCTGGAGCACCGATGGTGCTGCCACCCTTGCCGGCAATGGCCAGGTCGCCAATGGCACGGATTTCGACGCCATATGACTGAAGTCATCGATGGAAGTTGGTGAGATCAATGACGGCTTGAAATGGGGGAGCGGTACGTACCGTTTGAGGGACTTCCGGTACTCCATCGCGTTAGGAAAGCGCTCCATATAGGCTTTGAAATCCTTGGCAGCCTGAATCGGGTTGATCCCGAACTCTTCGATCAGATCTGCGCGCTTGAGCTCACCACGCCAGAAAAGGCAGCGCTCAATGTGCTGCATTCTCTTCAATACAGTGGTCGACCATTCCTTGTCGTCCGGGATGGCCTTCGGCGTTTTCTTGATAGTCACTGACGGGGGTCCTGCCCCTGATCCCCGAGGCGCGGTGTGCTTGTCGCGTTGACAAGTGTAGGAGTAAACGTTACTTTTAGCTACAGGTAGCTTATTGCTATATATTGTCAAAATCAACATAAACGATCTTGGGGGTAGGAATGGAACAGTCGAGCAATCATGACTCGAATGACGGCCTTGCACGCTATGCGTTGATCCGCCTCATTCTGGTTGACTCCTACACCGAGGGCAGAATTACTGAGCTGCCTATCGAAGGCGGCACCGCACTGGTCAGTGGTAACGGCCGGGGTAAGACCTCGCTGCTGCAGCTGATACCGGCATTCTTCGGGGAACGTCCAGACCGGATCGTAAAGCCGGTGAGTAACCAGGGCAGTTTTGCCAAGTACTACCTTCCGCGCTCGACTTCCTATGTCATTTTCGAATACCGGCGCGATCAGGCTTTATGCTGTGCCGTGCTGACATCGGATCCTACCGGTGAGGGCGTTGAATACCGGTTCGTCCGGGGGGGCTATCAGCGAGAGTGGTTCGTTCTGGATGATAGTGCCAGCCTGATTGCCAGCAATAACCTGCCGGAGCGCCTGAAGCAGCATGGGCTCGACTTCACCCGAAAAATGCCACTGGACCAGTACCGGGCCATTATCCAGGGTAAGCGGGCGCACGGTTCCGACCTCAAGCAGCACAGGCGGGATTTGGCTGACTATGCCTTCTGTCCCAGCGCACACCCCCTCCCCCACATTGAGCGGATCGTGTTCGGTATGTTCGCCCGCAAATCGAATTTCACCGATCTTCAGCGGATGATCGTCTCCACGGTAACGGATACGAATGCCAACATTTCGCTTGGCGCCGAGCGCAAGAAAATTGATGCCTGGCCTGATTCATGTGACAGCTACCTAGCTGTGATGGATGAGGCCACCCGTATGGCCAATGTGCAGGATGCGTATGACGGGATAATGGGCACTGAGCAAGAGCTCCGAAATATCCACGGCCGGTTTGTCTCATTCAGCCTTGCCTTGGATGAACGCAAATCAGAGAAAAATGGTGCGCTACTGGATATTACCGCCGCCAAAGAGCAAGACGAGTCCGCCTTCAAGTCAGCCAAGTTGGCCATTACCGAGTCACTGGCCGAAATCGACAGGGAGATTGGGGATTGTCAGGTCAAGCTCAATGCCTTGCGGCAAAAGCATGCCGACTACGAGAAGCAGGATCTGGTCGGGCTGGCCAAGTTGCTCGATCAGGAAACCGTGCTTCTGCAGGAGCAGCAGCAGCTGACAAGCCGGCGCAGTGCATTACTGGATCAGCAGTCCAATATTGAGGACGAATACCGGAAGATCCTCGACACGATGAAGCTGGCCCACCAGGAGGTGTTGCATCAGTTTGATCGGGAGCGCTCAACGGCCAACTCGGGCTACCAGGGTCGATTGAGCGATCTGCAGCAATCTACCCATGAAGAAGAAGCTGCAGCCCGGGCACAGTCAGATGCGTCCGAGGCGCCACTTGAGCAGGATATCGCCTCAGCCAACGAAGCCATTGGTGCTGCGCGCGCGCAGGCCAACAATCCCCAGCCAGATCCAGCCCTGGTCGCTGCACTTGAGGCTCAGGAGGACAAAGTGGAGGCCTGCCGTGGCCGGCACCTGAATGCTCAGGCGCAAGAGGAAGAGGCCAGGAAGGCGCTTGGTGAAGCAAAGCAGGAATACAATAAGGCGGAGCAGCTGCTTTCCGGGATGCGCAAGCAGGCAGCGGATGAATCCGACCGGGTTGATGCTCTGGTCAAACAGGCCTGCCCCGATGAGCGAAGTCTGCTTCATTTCCTTCGCACCAATCGCACCGACTGGGCGCAGGATATTGCCAAGGTGATACGCGAGGATTTGCTCGCCCGCCCAGACCTTTCCCCGGCCCTGGTCACCCTCAATGACAGCATCTATGGATTGCAGATCGATTTGGAGGCCTTGAGTACGCCCCTGGCCGCCGATGAAATCGCGCTCCAGTCCGCCGTTGATCAGGCCCAGACCGTATTGCGGGAACTGAATGCCCGGGTCGTTCAGCAGGAGGGCGAGCTTGCAACCGCCAGCCGCCAACTCAAAGCGGCAGAGGGACGGCGCGATGAATTGTCTGCTCTGACCTCAGTGGCAGCAAAGGCGTTGGATTCCGAGAACATCGTGTTGCAGAGCGCCCGGCGCGATGTAAAGCAAAGCCGAGACACCGCCGGCGCTGCCGCCAGGGCGCGGCTTACTGATGCCAATCAGGCTGCCGAAACAGCACGCCTGGCGCTGAATGCACACCGCGGCAAGCTGAAGGTCGAATTGCAGGCCATCCAGATCCGCTTCCAGGCAATGAAACGTGAGCTGCTGGGTGCTCTGAACGAACAACTGGCCCTTATAAAGGCCGCCGAGGATGAAGCCAAGGCGCACTACGCTAGCCAGTGCAGCGCAATCGATAACGAGCGCCTGGCCAAGCTGCAGGAAAGTGGCGTAGATACCGCGGTGCTGACGGAGTTGGAGCAACAGATCAGCGCACTTGGAATCAAGCTGAGCAAAATCACGACCTCCCGCAACCTTGTTGCCCAATGGCGGGTATGGCTGGGGTCAGAATGGTCGCAAAAGGGCGATCTTGAGATGCGGCTGGCGCAGTCAGAGCGCAATAAATCAACGATCCTCACAGACAAGGAGCGGCTGGATAAGGACTGGTTCGACAAGTCCGAGCGTTACAAGGCGCAGCTTCATCGGTTGACGCAGGACCTTACCGCGATTGATAAGGAGCAGCACCACATCACCAGCCAGCGCCAGGTCCTGCTGGCATTCCCGCCGAATATGGACGATCTCCCGGCGTATAGCGAGGCATGGAAACTTACCGTGCTGGTCGATCTGGCCATGAGCCAACTTCGAGGCCTGGATAAATGCGAGGCTGCGCTTCGTGATGAAATCACGGCCTTGAAGCGTGCCTTTACCGACCGTCGTCAATCCCCGCCTGACCAGTATTTCGAAGCCCAGCGCAAGGCGATGGGCCCGGATCGTGCCGACTCCCCGCGCGAGTGGGTTCCAGTCTTCAAGGATTGGTATCAAGTGGCGCACAAGGATTTTCGCCGCATCCTGCTTATTGAGGCCCGTACCATTGCGGATGCCGTGGGGGACTTCCGTGATCGCATGACGGTGTTTCATCACAAGGTTCAGCAGTTCAATCGTGAGCTGCAGGACAACATCAATGCGAATCAGGGCTTCAAAAGCATTGGCGGCCTGACCGTCGAGATCGTCTCTTCAATCCGCGAGCTGGAGTACTGGGCCACGGTGGAGAAGGTGGCGGAATCCCGCCTCGAATGGATGGCCGGTGATCTGGCTGAACTCCCTCCCCCGGCGTTCTCCATGGCGCTAAGGGAGCTGCTGGATCACTGGCAACTCCGGGATGGGATTCAGGCGGAGCTATCCAGTCTTGTCCGTATCCAGGGTGAAGTCATTGAGAACGGAAAGCGCCGGCCATTCAAGAAGGCCGAGGATCTGGAACACATTTCATCGAATGGTCTCTCGTATATCGTCATGGTGCTGCTCTTCATGGCCTTCATCAATCGGGTCCGCGGCACGGCCTCTGTGAATATCGTTTGGTCCCTGGATGAAATCGGGTCGCTGGACACCGGGAATACCGTGACCCTGGTCAACATCCTTAAGCGCAACAACATCACACTGGTCACCGCCTGTCCCGACCCCAAGCCTGATGTACTGGCTACCTTCAAGCACCGGCGCGCGATCAGTGCGGATCGGCGGATTTATGAGCCACGCACGCAGGCCGGCTGGCCAATGGATACCGCGCAGGTGAAAGAGGTGCAGCATGTTTGATCAGGCTATGACGTTATTGCTGTCCGGGGAATTCATCTGTGAAGTCCGGTATCCAGAAGCCTTCCGATACCTCGCCGGCGACGCCAACCAGAAGGATTGCATTGCTTACCTGACACGGATAGGACGGACGCTCTCCCGCACCGAGTTAGGTGGCGCCTGGTACGTGTCCTATGCAGCCATCGGGGATGAAGAGCGCCGGTTCATCAAAGCGGAGTTCACAAAGATGTGGCAACGGACTCGCTTTCTGGTGGAATTCTTTGGTAAAGCCATGCGGGCCTCCAATAAGGAAGAGTACTACTCCCGTGGCGACAAAATCGAGTTCCATGCCTTGATGGCGGCGGTAGATGGCAATCCCGGCCTGCGCGCAGAGTTTCAGAGCCTTAGCAGATTGACGGGCGGCAGCACCGGTGACGGGAAGCTGCGTTCTTTGCTGGCGCTCTGCTTCAAGGAGCTGGTGAGCGATGGGTACCTGGTGGTGGCCAATGCCGAACGTGAGATCTACCAGGTGACGGGGAAAGTCGAGTATCTGACTGAGGTGGCGCAATACCTGATGACCACCAGCAATATCTCCGATGACACGGTGGATCACGAAGATCCCACAGGTTCGTTGTTCTAATTCCATGGCGACCAAATCTGATCTCGTACTGCTCCATCTGGAGACGCTGTCAAAGTACCGCGGCCTGGTGGCTGCTGCTTACCATCATGGCGTCGTAGATAGCTCTGATGATCCCGCCGGCGGCCGGGGTATTGATGCCCTGCGCCAAGCCGGCATTCTGCTTCCTCGCAGTGAGGGCACTTACCGTTTGACGTCGTCGCTGATGCGGCACCTGGACGAAACCCTGCAAAAGGAGCGCCTGTATTCTTCATCCGGTGCCGATCTGGCGGATCTCGCTGAACGGTTGCCCGACATCTCGAATATGGTTGCGGATGCCGCTTACGAGGGCCGCAGCGATGATGTCGACCTGTACATCGATGAGTTCGACATCAAGGTCTTCGAGATCGCCGATAGCGTGCAGGGCGCCCTGTTGACCCTCCGATTCCAGTGCGACAACAATTTTGCGAACGTAAGTACGCTGACTGAAAAGCGGAAGCAAAACGAGTTCTACCTTGAGCGGGCAACCCGGATCAGCGAGACCCTGAGTGCGATTCACTCCGGCAACCTCTCCCATAATCTGGAGTCCCTGCCAGAAGGTAGCCGCATGCTGGAGGTCTATCAGTCACAGATCGCCAAGCACCTACCGGAGTGGCGCGCTCAATTACTGGACATTACGGCCATCCTGCAGGCTTATCTGCACAAGACCCGCCACATTGAGCTGGTGGCCAAACGGATGCGGGCATTTGAACTCTATCTGAAGCGGAATCCAAGTTATTCGCCTGGAGAGCTCGATGACACTATGGCGATCCCTGAATGGGCAAAGCGGGCCCGCCCACTGCCGCTGAGAGCTCATGCTGATGTCCAGAATCCCGAATTTGATGAGGATCTCCTCAAAATTGCTAGGAGCATCCCTGAGGTCAAACTGAAGGAGATCCCGCCGCCCCGTTTGGGCTCATTGCTGCCCGACACCGCCTTGGAGCCCGATGAAGGTGTTATGGCCATCCAGCCCTGGGAGATGGCTATCCTGTCATTGATCAATGGGCTCGGTATGGAGCCAGTCTCTGCGGTGAGCTGGAAGGCAGGCCAAACTGAGTTGGCAGGAATTGATGATGACATCTGGCTGCTGTGCTTGTTGCGGGAACAGGAGAACGATCTGGAGCGCAATGCGGATATCCGGTTTGAGCATGTCACGGAGCTGACTCCGCATTGGTGCGGCAACATCCCCTTATCCGACATCCTGCTTTCAAGGATTCATGCATGATAAGCAAGGCGACCGCGATCAGCCTGTTGAGGGTCATCCAGCAGCCTAGCCGTAATGAGTTCGATAGCTCGAAGGTGCTCAAGCAATTTGTTGAAGACAGCGGCATTGGCGTGCTCAGCGGCCGGAAGATCATTTTCAGTGAGTCCCATAAAGTCCGGATCCGCAAATGGCTGATCGCCGAAAAAGTGGACCCGGATGCCTCATCTGACTCCTGGGACCATGTCAGTCGATCCGAGGCACTGATGCTGGGCCCAGATGAAAAATGGTCCGGTACCGGCGTACGATGCGATCGGATTTCCATCAAGACATTCCAGGGTCGCCCGTTGATGGCGAATGGGACGTCGCTACTACTCCCACCCGGGGCCAATCTAGAATGGTCCACACAGCAGGCACTGACCTCCTTGCAACATCAGGATGTGGTGGTCGTGGAAAACTGGGAGACCTTCGAGGTGATTGATACCCTGCAGGTCGATTTGAGCCGCGTGTCGTCTAACCCTCTGGTGCTTTGGCGGGGCGGACACGGCATAGCCAGTGCCGGAGCCTCTGTACGCTTTCTGGAGGCCTACGGGCGTCCCGTATGGTCCGCACCAGACTACGATCCGTCTGGGCTCGCCATCGCATCAAGGCTGCCTCATTTGACCGGGGTGTTGGCACCGCATGATGAGGTCTTGCGTAGCTTACTCCGGCAGTCCAGATTCCATGATCGCTATACTGATCAACTGGCTAGTTCCATTGATTCCATAGGGGCTACGACCAATTCTGACATTCAGCGTCTCTGGCAGTTGATACTGGAAGCAGAAAATGCCGTGCCTCAGGAGTGGCTGCATCAACATGGTCATGACAAGGCCCCCGGTTAAACTGTACTGCGACCGTTTGCTGTCTAACCATTGCAAGCAAAGTGCTTTGTACTGCCTCAGTCGGTTTTCAACTCATAGCTGGTACTTCTTCCCCCCGAATTAGAGCGTTGCAGGACACCTCGCTCAAGCAGCTCGTTGATATCTCGCAGCGCAGTATCGGAGGAGCATTTCGCTAGCGCGGCCCACTTGCTGGTGGTGAGCTTGCCTTCAAACCCATCCAGCAGGCGGTTGAGCACCTTGATCTGGCGTGCGTTCAAGGGGGTGCCTTGCTGCCGCCGCCAGAACCGGGCCTTTACCAGTACGACGTCCAGCATCCCTTGGGCGTGGTTTACCGCTTCGTGCAGCATCTGGAAGAACCACAGCAGCCACTCGGTGACATCCAGCGTGCCTTTCTGCGTGCGTTCCAGCATATCGTAGTAAGCCTTGCGCTCGCGCTGGATCTGCGCGGACAAGCTATAGAACCGCTGTGGGCTGCCATCAGCACGGGCCAGCAGCAGATCACCAATAGCACGGGCAATGCGGCCGTTGCCATCATCAAACGGATGCAAGGTAACAAACCACAGATGGCCCAGTCCGGCGCGGATCAAGGCCGGCTCCGTGGCCTTGGGGTCATTCATCCAGGATAGAAAGCGCTCCATTTCTGATGCAAGGTACTCCGCAGGCGGCGCTTCGTAATGCACCTTTTGGCGCCCGACTGGACCTGACACCACTTGCATAGGCCCATGGGCGTCATCCCGCCATATACCGGTGCTGATCTTGCTAAGACCGGAATACCCAGTTGGAAACAGCGCCGCATGCCATGCGAAGAGGCGTTCTGTGGTGAGTGGGCGAGCACTGTTGCTCGTGGCGTCGAGCACCATATCCACGACACCCTCAACGTGGCGATCAACGGGTGCGAGAGAGCCGATGTCCACCCCTAGACGGCGAGCGATGGAAGAACGTACCGAAGCGACGTTCAGGTGTTCGCCCTCGATCTCGCTGGTTTTGAGGACGTCATCCGTCAGCGCAGCCAAGCAGGCCTCGTCGCGCAGACCAAAGCCTATGTCGGCTAATCGACCTAAGAGCAGCCCTTGAGCATGACTGACCCGCGCCATTGGCTCAGCCAACGCTGCGAGATCGTAGCGCCAGCGGGGCCAGTCGGAAGCCTGCCAAATGTAGAGATAATCGCCGCTATTCATGCGGTGATTATGGTGGTCATTTACCGCGTAGGCAAGCCATTCACCGCAAAAACAGCGTCGAATGAAGGTGGCGCGTCGCAATGATGGGGCTTCCAGATATATTGGGCTTTGCTGATGCAAGGTGCTTGAATACACTGGTTCTAAGCATTAGAAGACTGACTTAAGGTGAAAACTTATAAGTCGCACTTGAGGAGGGCCCCAGACGGCCCGTGTAGAAATGACGTCAGGGGTATGCGCATGGCAGAAATCGCAATGGATTCCCAAGGGAAACCAGTCGAAGAGCAATCAGAAGCGGCTCAGCAAGAGGTCGTTCGTGAACTGAAAATCGAGGCAACACTCGCGGCCAAGCTGAACTTGGCTGATTTCCAAAACGCTGTCCCCCTCATCCGAGAACTTCGCGTCGTCAGCACGTTGGAGCAGGATTCGAAAGCGCTCGAAGTCGTTCTCGAAGCGATCCCCGCCTTTGTAAGGCCACGAACTTGGCGCTTGGATTCGGTCGGCGCAGGCCAGACCTATCGACTACAAGATCTAGATGTTCAGCTAGATGGTGTTTTGTTTAGTCACTTGACCGAGGCTGAGCAGGCAACGGTAACAATCACCCTCCGGCACGTTGAGGCTGAAGCCCCTGATCAGCCTGTCACGGTGAGCAAGGTGGTAGAGCTGTTGCCCCGAAATCAATGGGGTGGCATTGCATACATGCCGGATATGGTTGCGGCATTCGTCCAGCCGAACGAGCCTGCGATTGACCGTCTGTTGAAGAAGGCGGCTGACGTACTGAGAGAGCACGGAAAAGATGCCGCCCTGGATGGATACAAGGGGGGGGCAAAGCGAGCCTGGGAGCTTGCATCGGCGATTTGGGGTGCGGTTGTGGCCATGAAGCTCGACTATGCGCTGCCGCCAGCAAGCTTTGAGCACACTGGTCAGAAGATTCGTTCTTCTGGGCAGATTGCCGACTCTGGGCTTGCCACCTGTCTCGATCTTGCGTTGCTGTTTTGCTCCGCCATCGAGCAGGCAGGGCTAAACCCCATTCTCATATTTACGCGAGGACACGCTTTTGCCGGCGTATGGTTAAAGGCGGAAGAGTTCTCAACAGCGGTCGTTGATGATGTGACCGCATTGCGTAAACGGGTAAAGCTTAAGGAGTTAGTGCTTTTCGAGACGACGCTCGTTACGCAGCGTCCACCCGTAAGTTTTCTGTACGCCACTGAGCATGGCGCAGGCCAGATCGCAGAGGAAAAAGCAGAGTCTTTTGAGCTGGCGGTTGATGTTCGTCGAGCGCGACTCCAACGTATCAAGCCCCTTGCAAGTACCGACGCTCAAGTTGTCGCAGCACAGACAGATGCACCTGAATCAAGTGGGGAGGCGCCTTTCGAGGAGGCGCCGGAACTGCCGGATGAGGATGATGATATTCAGGATGTTGCGTCCTTGGATCCCAAGGATCGTTTGGCGCGCTGGCAACGCAAACTGCTTGATCTCTCTCTCCGTAACAATCTGCTGAATTTTAGGGCCGGCAAGAAATCCTTGAAGCTGGAGGCCCCGGACCCTGGCGCGCTTGAGGATTTGGTCGCAGATGGGAAAGAAATTAAGTTACTGACTCGCCCCGATCTGATGGACGGCTCCGACCTTCGAGACCAAGCCATCCATGAAAGTCGCGAGCGTGAAAATCTTCGCAGGGCACATGCACTGGATGCACTTAAACGGCGAGAGGTTTTTGTCGGACTTGCTCAGGAAGAGCTGGATGTTCGTCTGGTTGAGCTGTTTCGGGCAGCAAGAACTACTTTGCAAGAGGGTGGCGCAAACACGCTATTCCTGGCGCTCGGCTTCCTGAACTGGACTCGGGATGACAAACCGGATCACAAGTACCGGGCGCCCCTCATTCTTATTCCCGTTACGCTGCAACGTAAAAGTGTCCGATCTGGATTTACCCTGACACTTCACGACGACGAGCCTCGCTTTAACCCAACTCTCGTCGAGATGTTGCGACAAGACTTCAAGCTCGAGCTCGGCATCAAAGAGGGAGAGCTAGATCGTGATGAATCGGGATTGGATATCGCCAAGATTTGGCGAACCGTTTCCGCAGCCATTAAAGATATCAAGGGTTGGGAGGTTTCAGAGGACGTGGTGCTATCCATGTTCTCGTTTGCCAAATACCTGATGTGGGTTGACCTGGTACAGCGCACTGATCAGCTAAGGCTCAACCCTGTCGTCAAGCATCTCATCGATACGCCCCGTGACCCCTATGCGGGACATGCCAGTTTCCCGAGCCCGAAAACTTTGGATCGTGATTTTGGCCCGGAGCACACCTTCTGCCCCTTGCCCGCTGACTCCTCTCAGCTCTCGGCAGTAATGGCGGCTGCTAGAGGCAAAGACTTCGTCCTTATTGGTCCACCTGGTACGGGTAAAAGCCAGACGATTTCCAATCTCATCGCCCAATGCCTTGCAGAAGGTAAACGGGTTCTATTTGTCTCGGAGAAGATTGCCGCACTGGACGTGGTGTATCGACGACTTCGTGAGGTGAAATTGGGTGAGTTCTGCCTAGAGCTGCATTCCAGCAAAGCCCGAAAACTTGACGTCTTGGCTCAGCTAAAAACAGCGTGGGAGGCGCAAGGCGTGATCGATGCTGATGCCTGGAAGGCAGAGGCCGAGCGCCTGAAGACCTTGCGCGAACAGCTGAATGGTTATGTTGAGCGCCTGCATCATCGGCATAGCAATGGTCGTAGCATCTATGAGGCCATCGGTATTGTCGTTGAGGGTGTTGATGTCCCCGTCGTAGGACTTTCCTGGTCGTCTCACGCAGCGCATAGCGTGAAGGACACTGACACATTAAGAGACGTGGTAGATCGCCTTGAGGTCAACGCTTCGGCTGTTGGTCAACAAGCGTTGGCATCGGGGCCGCTCTCGCCGATTCAGAACGGCGACTGGTCGCCAACGTGGCAGCAGGCACTGATCGATGCAGCAAAGGCGGTGATTCCCGTTGCCGAAAACGTCCGTTCGGCCGCGCAGAGTTTTCTCGACGTCATTGGCCTTTCTGCAGTGGTCCTAACCAAGCGGCCGCGTGCTGCATTGGCGGCGCTCTCTCGTGCTTTGCCCCAAGCAGCAGGGAAAGATTGGAGATTTGTATTCCGACCTGACGCAAAGGTGATTTCAGAGCGACTTCAGGAGGGGAGCAAACTACTCGTAGAGCACGATGTACTGACAAAGCAACTGTCCTCTGGGTGGCCAGTTACGTTAACTGCAAATGTGGAAGTGGCGCTGGGCGTGTTGGCTCATCGACGTGAAGTCCATAGCGCGCTCGCATTACCTTGGCCTCGCGAAACACAAGATGGTCTACGTAGAGGCATTGACCTGTTTGAACAGATTGGCAAGCTGGAGAAAAGACTATCCGTACGTTACACGGACGGTATTGAGCAGCTAAATGTGTATCAACTGCAGCGCGAATTCGCAAAGGCTGAGCAGTCTCTTTGGCCAATGTCTTGGCTCGGGAAGCGGAAGGTGCGGCAAGCGCTTGAGGCATTGGTCGCAGGACAAGGCGAGCCAAATATCTCGGATGACTTGGCTACGCTTGTTGGTATCCGAGATACCCGGAGTGAGATTGCAAAACTAGATATTGGTCCTGAAGTAGTTGGACTATGGCAGGGATTGAAATCCAGACCTGAGCATTTGCGTGCCGCTTTAAAGCTTCAAGATGCGTTGAAAGCGGCCCGTGAACGTGGTGCATGGTCCGACGACGGTTTGGACGTACTGGCTGCAGGACGAGCGGGCGAGGGACTTGCACTTGAAGTGCAAAAGCTTAGAAAGTTGGTCGAGCTCGATCAAGCAATCAATGAATTCACCGGACTGGAAACGCAGACGGAAGGGCTTTGGAAAGGTCTTGATACCAACGCATCTGCCTTGCAGGCGGCGCTTCAGTTTGCCAAGCGACTGGAAGTGATTCGTCCATGTGGTTATTTGGAAGAGGATATCCCCGAAGTTGCACAGGGTGTGTGTGGTGAGCGCTTTTACCAAGACCACACGACATTACGCCACCGCGCTTCAGTCGAAAGTAAACTCAACGCGTTTGCAGAGCTAAAAGACACAACAAGCGGGCTCTGGCACGACCTTGAAACGGATATCCAGGAGGTGGATAAAGCTGTTAGTTTTCAGGGAGCAATCGCTACAGCGATTGCTAATCTCGCGGCAGGCCCTGCAGACATTCCGAGCATCTCTTCAGCGCTTCAACATCTGGTCGTTGATGGTAATGCACTGCTCGATCACGACGGTCGCGTCGTGGCGGCTGGTCAGAAGTACATGGTCGCTTGGTCCAAGCTTCAGCCGGCTATCGATCAACTAGCACAGCAAGGTAGTTTTTCAGAGCAAGGGCATGCTGATTTTAGTGAGACCGATCTTGCCTCCTTGCTTACTCATTGCAATGCGATTCTCCAGCAGGAAACAAAGCTGAATGCGTGGTGTGCATGGAGGAAAGTCAGGCAACAAGCGGTTTCTATTGGCTTAGAGCCTTTGGTAGCCAGCATAGAAGCTAAAAGGGTAGAGCTCGGCGCTATTCGTGCCGCTTTTGAGACGAACTACTGCCGTTGGTGGTTGAATGCCGTCGTGGACAATGAACCGGTAATTCGAACCTTCGTTTCTGCGGAGCATGAGAAACGTATCGCTGATTTCCGTCGCCTTGATGAGAAGTTCACTGAGTTAACCCGAGCCTGGGTGCGTGCGAGTTTGTGTTCTGGTCTTCCTTCTCAAGACGATGTCACGCGAAATTCTGAGTGGGGCTTGCTGCGCCGAGAGATCACCAAGAAGCGCGGACATTTGCCACTGCGCGAACTCATCAGTGGCATTCCATCTGCACTGACCAAGCTCACTCCTTGCTTGTTGATGAGCCCGCTCTCAATCGCCCAGTTCCTCGCGCCAGATACTGAGCAATTTGATGTCGTGGTATTCGACGAGGCCTCTCAGATCGCAGTCTGGGATGCAATTGGTGCCATTGCTCGTGGTAAGCAAGTGGTGATGGTGGGTGATCCCAAGCAATTGCCCCCCACCGCTTTCTTCGATAGGGCGGAATCTTCCGTCGATGATGAAGATGTTGAAGGCGAGATGGAGAGCATTCTCGATGAGTGCCTTGGTGCCAACTTGCCAACTCTCAATTTGTCGTGGCATTACCGAAGCCGTAATGAAAGCCTTATTGCATTCTCAAACCATCGCTACTACGGCGGTGGCTTGGTCACGTTCCCATCACCAGTAACTGAAGATCGTGCGGTGAATTTCCATTTCACCAACGGGGTGTATGAGAAGGGTGGCGCGAGAGTCAACAAACCGGAAGCTAAGGCGCTGGTTGCTGACATTGTCGCGCGCCTTAAGTCTCCCGGATTCCGTGAATCTGAGCTGACTATCGGGGTCGTGACGTTTAATACCGAGCAACAAAAGCTCATCGAAGATTTACTTGATGAAGAGCGGCGGAAGGATCCCTCTCTAGAGCCGTATTTCTCGGAAGCTGAGCTTGAACCTTTGTTCGTCAAGAATTTGGAAAGTGTTCAAGGTGATGAGC
Organism: Chitiniphilus eburneus; assembly: GCF_005048205.1. Taxonomy (GTDB): domain Bacteria; phylum Pseudomonadota; class Gammaproteobacteria; order Burkholderiales; family Chitinibacteraceae; genus Chitiniphilus; species Chitiniphilus eburneus. The sequence continues at coordinate 41,337 of NZ_SUMF01000006.1, read as the reverse complement.
GGGACATCATGTACTTCTCGATTACATACGGGCCAGACCCGAGCGGTGCGGTGTCAATGAATTTTGGCCCGATGAACCGTGATGGCGGTGAGCGCCGTTTGAACGTAGCTATCACACGAGCTCGCCAAGAACTGCGAGTGTTCTCCAGCCTCAAGTCGGAGCAGATGGATCTGTCCCGCACTCAGGCGCACGGTGTCCGAGACTTGAAGCACTTCCTTGAGTTTGCAGAGAGGGGGCCCCGAGCGCTGGCAGAAGTTACACGCGGTAGCTTGGGAGACTTTGAGAGCCCCTTTGAGGAGGCCGTAGCAGCAGCGCTGGCCGCGCGAGGTTGGGAATTGCATACCCAAGTCGGGGCATCTGCGTTCCGTGTTGATCTCGGGGTGGTTCATCCAGATGCGCGTGGCACGTACTTGACGGGTATTGAGTGTGATGGCGCAACTTACCACCGCTCCGCCACAGCCAGAGACCGAGACAAATTGCGAGAGCAAGTCCTAAGAGGTCTTGGCTGGGAGATCTTGCGCGTATGGTCGACGGATTGGTGGGTGGATAGACCGGGCACGCTAGATCGTTTGGATCAGCAGTTGAAGACACTGCTGGAGTCGAGCCGGGCAAGGCGTGCACTCGAAGCCGAAAGAGAAGTCGCAAAACAGGCTGCTGACGCCGCAATCGCGAAGGCAAACAGCCCCTCTGTTCCCCGCGACGCACAGAAGCCGGCATCAGGCGATCCCACTACAGGTCAGCTGCCCTTGGGAGAGCTTCATGCAGAAGAACAGTATGCTCGCAATGCGGTTGCACAAGCGGTAGGAAGTGCGAGCCAGCCACAGATGTCATTTGTAGAGACAGACCTTTCTCATTTCGCAACAACTGCGAACGCGGATGCATTTTTTGAGCTGTCATACGAGTCTGTATTGGCCGAGATGATCGCGCTGATTGTTGCGACAGAGGGGCCAGTTCTTGATGCGGTGTTGGCGCGCCGGATCAGTAGAGCTCATGGATGGCAGCGCACGGGAAGCAGGATCGTGGAGCGCGTAGAGGAGGTTGCCCGCAAGTGCTGCCGAACATCTGAAGAAGAGGTTGGTACCTTCTACTGGCCAGAAGCAATTGCCCCCGGCTCGGCAGTATCCTGGCGACCACCAGCGAACGAGCAGCAGCGAGCGATTGACGAGGTTTGCGCCGAAGAGCTTCGATCTCTAGCCGCCTTAGTGTTTGATCCGACCAAAGGTGAGGAGTGGACGCTGGTGCAGATGGCCAGACAGCTTGGGCTCATGAAACTACGGGCAGCTAGTCGCCCACGACTGGAGGCCGCAATTCGAGCGATAACTGCTTGAGCGGAAAGTGGCGGCACATAATGTAGAAGACGGCGATGCGAGTGAAAAATCATGCGCCGTATTCTGCTGCTAATGAAAAATTGTGTGTCGCCATCGAACAGATGTGAATGTCGTTCTTGTAACCAAGGGACTGATTCTTATCACGTGCGATTGAAAAATTATCTGTCACTCGACGACACAAAATCTTACACTGTTAAAAATTAAAAGCCTCGAATTTCGAGGCTTTTAATTTTCTAGGTTCCTGTATCTTGTTTTTATGCCTCAGGGTCGATCTACTGAATCGCTCTAGCGCAAATTGCTTTGGTCAATCCGCTAAGGAGTATACGCGTGAGTAGGGTCTGCGTCATTTTTCATCTATAGGGCTTGCGAAACATAGGGTGTCGTACTAAATATATGAATTGCAATGTTACGCTCACGAAAGAGATGAGACATATGCATGACATCCCGCGCTTTTTTGTTCCATATGTTGAGCTGCTCAATGGTATGGCATGGCAAATCAGCCAAACGATTGATGGCTTAGGGCTCGTTTCATCGCAATATTCCTCTCCATCTTCAGGGGCGCTAGCAACAACGGTATTTGATGCCGCACCAACCATAAGACTACTTCTGTTCGTCTTAACGCTTGTAATTTTACTAGTCGGGTGTCTTGTCATCACGGCAGCCTATGTCTTGGGTAGACGCAAAGGCACCTTGATATCTACGATATTGTTACTACTTCCCGGAATCCTGTCCGAAGCACACATGTGGCCTTCCATTTCACTGATGCCGCATGTGTACTATTTTGGTGGCCTAGGTACATTGGGAAATGTACGGGGTATGGTGGCAATTGTTAGTATTGCACTACTAAGTGGCTGGTCTCTTGCAATAATATCCTACGATGTGTTTAATCTAGAGGAGCGGTATCGTCTTTCCTTTGATCATCTTTGGTATGGCTCCGCGATAATTGCTGGCGTATTCTTCGTCGCGGACAACCAAGCTAATACGGACCGCGAGTCATTGAGTAAAGCCAATCGGACTAGCCGAGAGGCGAGCTCATATCTGCTTCGGCAGGCGCAAACGTACTACGCATTGTGTAGGCGTGGTTCTACTGCATCTCTTAGCTCATGCAAATGGGCAGCGAATGTGCAGCAGACGCTACTCAATTATTCAACATACGATGAAAAGCTTTATCCGACATTGGGGCCGCGAAGCACCAGAGACTTATACCCAATATACTATAAGTCGGAGAATGGTCAGAATGCCGAAGTCGCAGCGATAAGAACAGAGCTAATCGCCTACAACAAATTAGTCTGCCCGGTAAAGCACGCAGGAAACGGTTGGTCTTGGTCAACAGGCTCGCGCGGGGATTGCAAAGATACACCAGGGGAGTATGCCAGTTCTTTCCCGGAACCTTTAAATGGAAATAATCACGCGATTGAAAATTTCATTGATTACGCAATCGACAATGAGCACATTGTCCCAACATTGGTGGCCTTGACTAAAGATCAAAAAGTTCTTGCTGAGCGCGTAGAAGAGGGTGAGCGTAGTCGCCATTATCGGTGGCTATATTTCATTATTTTCTCCGCCATCGCAGGTGGAAAGATTGCGAACACTACGACGAAGCTTGTAGCAATTGATAAGCGCGATGAAAGTGAGCGCAACAGGCTTATCAGGCTTGCGGGTAGTGCCTTATCGGTTATTTCAAAGATTACTGTTCGTATAGCCGACGTCGTCTGGATGGGTGGCGTCTCGGCAGCACATCGGGCAGTGCTACTGATGCATTTGCTTCGTGCGAAGTGGTTGAAAAGACCACATCGGGAAGATGCTTCGGAGGATGGCCCCTAGTTATCGCATGCCTATACCTTTAGGGTGACTGACTCGCCTAGGGATCGATGCGGGCTCTAATAGTCTTTGGATGACGCTGGACCATCTAACGCGAGTGCGGCTGCCTAGTCGTCCAGTCCCGGCCGCATGGCCGAATTTGGCCGGCACGGCGGCTGCTGTATGCGTGAGTGAGAAATTATGCGTCGTTTTCTGCCAGAAATGAAAAATTATGTGTCGCCATCACGCGGGTGTACATGTCGTTCCTGAATGTAAGTGATTGATTTATCTCGTGTGAGAATGAAAAATTATCTGTCGCCCGACGGCCGGGCGACAGATGGTTTTTCATTTACGACGCATGATTCTTCACCCGAAGATAGATGATTTTTCATTGTGTTTTAGAAAAGGCCCCGCAAGTGCGGGGCTATTTTTTTGAAATTACAACTGGTCCAAATTTGGCAGAAAAGTTTTAAGCCGTTCAATGGTGTGTCGCCTTTTTTTGGGTTGGGTCGATTTGAAAGTTGTATCTTTATTCCCAAAACCCCCAATTTCATTGAGGGCATTCGGTTGACGCTTTCTTCCAAGCTGTCATCTAAGGTTTAGCCGGATCACGGCAGTCGGGCTCGTTAGCCGTCAAGACGTTGCTAGCACAATCCTTCCCGAAGCCCTGTCTGAACAACTTAATACCAATCCTGGCACTCCACTCAATATCCAGCCCTCATTCCTGACTTGTCTCAACGGCAAGCCGGGGAAAAGCGACTAGGCTGGTTGCCAGCGCGCGGGCTGCGCGAAGGAAGGCAAGGCATGCATGAACTCTCCCTGGCGGAAAACGTGATTCGCATCGTGGAAGCCGCCGCGCAGCAGGCGCGGGCGCGGCGCATCAGCCGGGTTCGGCTGGGCGTGGGGGCGTTGGCGCATGTCGAGGCCGAGACGCTGCAATTCTGCTGCGGGTTGGCGGCCCGGCAAACCATGCTGGCCGACGCGGTGTTCGAGGTGGAGCGGATGCCGGGGCGTGCGCATTGCAACGGTTGCGGGCAGGACGTTGCGCTGGAGCGGATCGGTCTGCCTTGCCCGCAATGCGGCGGATTCGATCTGCTGGTGACGGCCGGCGAGGAAATGCAGGTGCTGGAAATCGTCGTGGCCTGATTCTGGGATAGGCGAATCTGGCGGTCGATATCCGGTTTCAATTCGTATTGTGGGGTCGACTCGTGTCGGCGAGCTTTGCCGGTGCAAGGCGAAAGTCGGCGCTGCGAGGCCTATGGTCAATGCATCGGATCGAGCGATGCGAGGAGTTTGAAATGTGCACTACCTGCGGTTGCGGTCACGGCGAAACCACTATCAATGGCATCAGCCCGGTGCGCCGCAAGCGTGTTGCCAGCGCGGCCCATGGTTATCGCTTGCCCGGCGAGCACGAGCACGAGCACGAGCACGAGCCGGTGGCCGGGCCGCTGGGTGCGGTGCATGCGCCGGAGGTGGATCCGGAACGCACTTTGCGGCTGGAGCACGACATCCTGGCCAGCAATGATGCGTTGGCCGATCGGAACCGTGCGCGGCTGGCTGCACAAGGCATCTTTGCGCTGAATCTGGTTTCCAGCCCGGGCTCTGGCAAGACCACGTTGCTGGTGGAAACCATCCGCCACTGGCAGCAGCATACCGCCGTTGCCGTGATCGAGGGCGATCAGCAGACGGCGAACGATGCGGATCGCATCCGCGCGACCGGCGTGCCGGCGGTGCAGATCAACACTGGCAAGGGGTGCCACCTGGATGCGCACATGGTGGCACAGGCGCTGGATACCTTGCGGGGTGACGGTGCGCTGGCCTCCGACAGCCTGTTGTTGATCGAGAACGTGGGCAATCTGGTGTGCCCGGCGGCGTTCGATCTGGGTGAGGCGCACAAGGTGGCGATCCTGTCGGTGACCGAGGGTGAGGACAAGCCGCTCAAGTATCCCGATATGTTCCGCGCGGCCGATCTGATGATCCTGAGCAAGACCGATCTGTTGCCGTACCTGGATTTCGATGTCGAGGCGGCCATCCGCATGGCGCGCCAGGTACGACCCGGCTTGCCGGTGATCTGCCTGTCGGTCAAGACCGGGGCGGGGATGGATGAGTGGCTGGGCTGGCTCAAGGCCGGTTGCGGCCAGGCACAACGCGCCGCCGAGCCGCGTGAATGACCATGCAGCGCCAGCGCCTGACCGTGCGCGGGGTGGTACAGGGGGTGGGTTTCCGCCCCTTTGTGTACCGGCTGGCGCATGAGCTGGCTTTGAACGGCTGGGTGCGCAACGACGGGCGGGGGGTCACGCTGGAAGTTGAAGGCGCGCCAGCCTGTCTGGCGCAGTTCGGCCATCGTCTGCGCAGCGACGCGCCGCCGCTGGCGCGCATCGATCACCTCGATGCCATCGCCATTGCCGCAAGCCAACCGTTCGTGGACTTCCGGATTCTGCACAGCGAGATGGCGGGAAGCGAGGCGGCCATCGGTGCCGATAGCTGTATCTGCCCGGCCTGCCTCGCGGAGCTTTTCGATCCGGCCAATCGCCGTTATCGCTACGCCTTCACCAATTGCACCGACTGCGGCCCGCGCTATTCACTGGTATCGCGCCTGCCGTACGACCGGGCCAATACCAGCATGGCGCCTTTTATCCAGTGCGCGTGCTGCCAATCCGAATATGCCGATCCCATGCATCGGCGCTTTCATGCCGAGCCCAATGCCTGCCCCGATTGCGGGCCGTGCCTGCAATTGCTCGACGCGGCCGGCGTGCCGATTGCCGGCGATGCGATTGCGCAAACGCTGGCGCTGATCGGACAGGGCGGCATTGTCGCGATCAAAGGGCTGGGTGGTTTTCATCTGGTGTGCGACGCGCGCAATGCCACGGCGGTTGCCACCCTGCGGGCCCGCAAAGACCGCGAAGAAAAGCCACTGGCGGTGATGGTGGCCAATACGGCATCGCTGGCCGATCTCGCCGAGGTGGGCACGGCGGAGCGGGAGTGGCTGGAGAGCGCGGCCAGACCGATCGTGCTGCTCAAGAAAACAGCCAGTACGGACAGGCAGCTAGCGGGCATTGCACCGCAACTGGCGTCGATTGGCGCTCTGTTGCCCTATACCCCCATTCATTACCTGCTGTTTCACGAAGCCGCCGGCCGCCCGGCCGGAACGGCCTGGCTGGCGCAGCCTCAATCGCTGGCACTGGTGATGACCAGCGCCAATCCGCATGGCGAGCCGTTGGTGATCGGCAACGATGAAGCGCTGACCGAGCTGGCGGGTATCGCCGACGCGTTTTTGATTCATCAGCGCGACATCGTGATTCGCTGCGACGACAGCGTATTGCGCGTGGATGCGCAGGGCACGCCGCAATTCATCCGCCGCGCGCGCGGGTATACGCCGCGCGCCGTGCCGCTGGCGATTACCGCTGCGCCGGCCTTGGCGCTGGGCAGCTTTTTCAAGAATGCGCTGTGCCTTACCCGTGGCGACCAGGCGTTTCTATCGCAGTACATTGGCGATATGGATCGCGTTACCAATTGCCGGGCGCTGGAAGCCGCCGCCGCGCATCTGATGCATTTGCTGAACGTCCAGCCACAAATCGTCGCGCACGATAGACATCCCGATTTTTTCAGTACCCAACTGGCGCTGCGGCTGGCGGCGCAATGGCAGGTGCCCTGTATTGCCGTGCAGCACCATCACGCTCATATCGCGGCGGTCCTGGCCGAGCATCGCCTGGCTGGGCCGGTATTGGGTCTGGCACTCGATGGCGTGGGGCTGGGCGACGACGGCACGGCGTGGGGGGGCGAGCTATTGCGCGTGGATGGGGCCGATTGCCAACGGCTGGGGCACTTGCGGCCCATCGCCATGCCGGGCGCGGACCAGGCCGCGCGCGAGCCCTGGCGCATGGGGGCCGCAGCGCTGGCCATGCTGGGGCGCGGCGATGAAATTGCCACGCGTTTCGCCGCGCAAAAGGGCGCACCGCTGATCGCGCACCTGCTGGCACGCCCGCAACCGCTGACCAGCAGCATGGGGCGTTATTTCGATGCCGCAGCAGGGTTGCTCGGTATCGCGTCGGTGATGAGCTTTGACGCGCAGGCGGCGATGCAACTCGAAGGGTTGGCCGCGCAATACGGTGCCTGCCCTCCGGAAGACGATTTGTACCGCATCGATGAACGGATGCAACTGGACCTGTCGCCCCTGCTGGCGCGGTTGGCCGATTGCGGCGATCCGGCTTATGGCGCGGCGCTGTTCCATGCCGTGCTGGTCGATGCGCTGGCGAACTGGCTGGACGTGGCCGCGGCGCGGAGCGGTGTGCGCACGGTGGCGGGCGGCGGTGGGTGTTTCCTGAACGCCCTGTTGCGCGGCGGTTTGCAGGATGCCCTCGCCCGGCGTGGTCTGGCGTTCTACACCAGCCAGGGCGTGCCCTGTGGCGATGGTGGCCTGGCGTTGGGGCAGGCCTGGGTGGCGCAACGGACGGTGGCATGCGCTTGAAGTACTTTGGCTGTTGAATTTGATTAGTGTTGGAAAGGAATTCCCATGTGTCTGGCAATCCCCGCGCGCGTCACTGAATTACTCGAGGGCGATCAGGCCCGCATCGAGCTGGGCGGCGTGCACAAAGTGGTGTCGATCGCGTTGGTCGAGGAGGTCGCGGTCGGCGACTACCTGATCGTCCATGTCGGCTACGCCATCGGCAAGCTCGACCCGGAAGAGGCCGAACAGACGCTGGCGCTGTTCGCCACGATGGCCAGGGCCGATCCGACCAATCCGACTCCCTACCTGTGAGCGCCGCGATGAAATACATCGACGAATTTCGCGATGGCGAGCTGGCGCGCGGGCTGGCCAATGCGATTGCCGAGGTGGCCGATCCGGCGCGCGACTACCGGCTGATGGAGTTCTGTGGCGGGCATACGCATGCGATCTCGCGCTATGGCTTGCTCGATCTGCTGCCTGCCAATGTGCGCATGATCCACGGTCCGGGCTGTCCAGTCTGTGTGCTGCCGATCGGGCGGATCGACAGCGCGATCGCGCTGGCGACCGAGCATGACGTCATCCTGTGCACTTACGCCGATACGATGCGCGTGCCGGCGAGCGAGGGGTTGTCGCTGTTGAAGGCCAAGGCACAAGGCGCGGATATCCGCATGGTGTATTCGGCGGACGATGCGTTGCGCATCGCGCAGGACAACCCGCAACGTGAGGTCGTGTTTTTCGCCATCGGTTTCGAAACCACCACGCCGCCCACCGCGGCCATCGTCTTGCAGGCTGCGCGGCTCGAACTTGCCAAGTTCAGCGTGTTCTGCAATCACGTGCTGACTCCGGCCGCGATGGTGCACATCATGGAATCGGAACGCGACCCCGCGGCGGTGAAGATCGATGGCTTCGTCGGCCCGGCGCATGTCAGCACGGTGATCGGTTCCGCGCCATACGAGGCGTTCGTTGCGCGCTATGGGCGCCCGGTGGTGATCGCGGGGTTCGAGCCGCTGGATGTGATCCAGTCCATCCTGATGCTGGTGCAACAGATCAATGCCGGCCGTGCCGAGGTCGAAAACGAATTTACCCGTGCCGTCACGCGGGAGGGTAATCGCAAGGCCCAGGCGATCTGCGCGCAGGTATTCGAAATGCGCGATTCCTTCGATTGGCGCGGTTTGGGCGAAGTGCCTCATAGCGCATTGAAGATACGCGCCGAATACGCCCGATTCGATGCCGAATTGCGTTATGGCATTGCCTACCGGCAGGTGCCGGACCACAAGGCCTGTGAATGCGCCGCCATCCTGCGCGGCCATAAACGTCCGGCCGATTGCAAGGTATTCGGCACGGTCTGCACGCCCGACCACCCGATTGGCGCCTGCATGGTGTCGTCCGAAGGTGCTTGCGCGGCGCATTACACGTATGGGCGATTCAGGGAAACACGCTGAGGCGTCGGGTGCGATGAACGCATGCTCCGGCGCTAACTATTGAATCCACACTTTCACCACAGGCCATTCATGACGACTTATACCCGCCCCATCGATTTCAAACGTGGCCGTGTCGATATGTCCCATGGCAGCGGTGGCCGGGCGATGGCGCAATTGATCGATGAATTGTTCGTTCGTCATTTCGCCAACGACCTGCTTGCCGAGCAGGGCGATGGCGCGTGCTTTGCGCTACCGACAGGGGCCGGGCGGATGGTGATGGCCACTGACAGCCACGTGGTGTCGCCGCTGTTTTTCCCCGGCGGCGACATCGGTGCGCTGGCGGTACATGGCACGGTCAATGATGTGGCGATGATGGGCGCGCGACCCTTGTACCTGAGCGCCAGCTTTATTCTGGAAGAGGGCTACCCGCTCGCGGACCTGCTACGCATCGTCAAGTCGATGGCGCAGGCCGCGCGCGAGGTCGGCGTTGCCATCGTCACCGGCGACACCAAGGTGGTGGAGGCGGGCAAGGGCGATGGCGTGTTCATCACCACCACCGGCATTGGTCTGGTCCCGCAGGGCGTGGCCTTGAACGCCGGCCGGATCGCCGTGGGCGATCGCATCCTGGTGTCGGGCATGCTGGGCGATCACGGGGTGGCAATCATGTCGCATCGTGAGAACCTGACTTTCGAGACCACCATCCAGTCCGACACCGCCGCGCTGCACGGGTTGGTGGCGACGATGCTCGACGCCGTGCCCGACCTGCATGTGCTGCGCGACCCGACCCGGGGCGGGTTGGCCACCGTGCTGAACGAATTCGCCAAGGCCAGCGGGCACGGTATGTTGATCCATGAGAAGGCCATCCCGGTGCGTAGCGAAGTGGCTGCCGCCTGCGAGCTGCTGGGGCTGGACCCGCTTTACGTGGCCAATGAGGGCAAGCTGGTGGCGTTCTGCGCAGGGCAGGACGCCGAGACGCTGCTCGACGTGATGCGTGCGCATCCGCTGGGGCGCGATGCGGCAATCATCGGTGAGGTGATCGCCGACGAACATGCCTTCGTGCAGATGCGCACCGCGTTCGGCGGACGGCGTATGGTGGATTGGCTCAACGGCGAGCAGTTGCCGCGAATCTGCTGATGGGTTGCGCTGTAAGGGTTGCTGGCCGCACTCGCCGCAGGCGGCCCGGAAGGGTTGGCAAAAGGGGCGGGGCGGCCGATCCGGGCCGTTGATGGCCTGATGCCCGATCCGGCGGCATCGACCCTATGGGCAGTCAATGCATCGCTGCTTTTTCCCGGATAAGATCGGTTTTTTCAACATTTGCAGAGGCGCTACCCCATGCAGCAAACCAAGTTCTGGCTACCCGAATCCGATATCCCGACGCACTGGTACAACATCGTCGCGGATATGCCCAACCCGCCCGCGCCGGTGCTGGGACCGGATGGCCAGCCGATCAGCCCGGATGCGCTGTCGGCGATCTTCCCGAATGCGGTGATCGAGCAGGAAGTCAGCCGTGAACGCTGGATTCCGATTCCCGAGCCGGTGCGCGAGATCTATCAGCTCTGGCGTCCGACGGCACTGGTGCGCGCGCACCGCCTCGAAGCCGCGCTCGGTACGCCGGCGCACATCTATTACAAGTACGAAGGCGCCAGCCCGGCCGGCTCGCACAAGCTCAATTCGGCGATTGCGCAGGCGTATTACAACAAGCAGGAAGGCGTCACCCGCATGACGACCGAAACCGGCGCCGGGCAATGGGGTTGCTCGCTGGCGCTTGCCGGGGAGATGTTCGGCATCGATGTGCGTGTCTATATGGTGAAGGTGAGCTACGAGCAAAAGCCCTTCCGCCGCTCGATGATGCAGACCTGGGGCGCCAACGTATTCGCCAGCCCGAGCATGGAAACGGCCAGCGGCCGCGATGCGCTGGCCAAGGATGCCAACAACCCCGGCTCGCTGGGGCTGGCGATTGCCGAGGCGGTGGAAGAAGCCGCATCGCGTCCGGATACCAATTACGGTCTCGGTTCGGTGCTCAACCACGTGCTGCTGCACCAGACGGTGATCGGCCTGGAGGCGCAAAGGCAGTTCGCCATGGCCGGCGAGTATCCGGACATGATTTTCGCACCGTGCGGTGGCGGCTCGAACTTCGGTGGTGTGGCCTTCCCCTTCCTGGCCGACAAGGCGGCCGGCAAGAACGTGCGCCTGGTGGCGGTCGAACCCGCTTCGTGCCCCAGCCTGACGCGTGGCCATTACGCCTATGACTTCGGCGATACCGTCGGCCTCACCCCGCTGATGAAGCAGTACACGCTGGGCCACGATTTCATGCCGCCGTCGATCCACGCGGGCGGGTTGCGCTACCACGGCGCCAGCACGCTGGTCAGCCAGCTCTACCACGAAAAGCTGATCGAAGCCGTGGCGGTGCCGCAACTGTCCACCTTCGACGCCGGGGTGACCTTTGCCCGCGCGGAGGGGATCATCCCCGCGCCGGAATCCTGCCACGCGATCCGTGCCTGCATCGATGAAGCCGTGCGTTGCAAGGAGACGGGCGAGCCGAAGGTGCTGTTCTTCAACCTGTCCGGCCACGGCCATTTCGACATGGCGAGCTACGACAAGTACTTCCAGGGTGAACTCGAAGACTATGCCTACCCGGAAGAGGCCATCGTCGCGGCGCTGGCGCGGCTGCCCAAGGTGCCGGCCTGACCCGCAGGCCGGAATGCAGTTGCTGCAATGAAACAGGCCGGCATTCGCCGGCCTGTTTCATTTTGGAGCCGCTGGCAAAATCCAGCGCAGCGGTTCCGGTACTGGCAAATAGCGCGCAACGTGGACAGTACCAAGGGTACGGCCGGTGAGCAGCAAGCCGCCAGCAGGGCTTGGCGCGCGGCGCCTATTCGACCATTTCGTTCAATTTGCCCAACAGCGTTTCGATCTGTGCCGGTTTGCTCAGCATGCCGCTGATCGTCGGCAGATAGCTCTGCTTTTCGTTCAGCGAAAAGCGGAAATGCGTGAGCTGGTCGATTGCCGTCAGCAGCAGGATCGGTGTGTCGCGGATCGCCGCGTAGCGCGAATCCGGACGGTCGTCGCGGATCTGGTAGACCAGCTCGAAGCCGGCGGTGTCGGTTTCGAGCATCGCTTCGGTAATGATCGCGTCGGGCTTTTCCTGCAATGCGAGTTTGCGGCCTTCGACCGATGAATGCGCGCAACGCACCGTGTAGCCGTGTACGGCGAGTTGCTCGGCGAGGCTGTCGCACAAGGCGGAGTCTTTGTCGATCAGCAGGACTTTTTTCATTGGTATTCCTATCGGGCGGCCTTGGCGGGGCGGCAAGGCCTTTTCGGCGATGTCGCGCATGCTTGCCGTCCCCCATGTACTGTCTGTGTTTCGCGCCCCTTGCCGGAAACGCTATGTCGGGTGTGGCGAACCGTTGTTACTTCAGCAGTTCGTAGATCACGTTGCGCTTTTCCCAGGCTTCGTTGCGTTCGTACATGTCGATCGGGAACTCCATCTGCTTGAGTTCCACGGGCGCCGCCTGCTTGTCGACCAGACCAAGTGCCAGGGCGACGCCGTACAGGATGGCTTCGGGGCGCGGCGGGCAACCGGGAATGTAGTAGTTGACCGAAGAAAGCACCTTGTCGACGCCTCCGGTGACGTTATAGGTGTCGAACCAGGCGCCGCCGCCGGTGGCGCAGGAGCCGATGGCGAACACCAGTTTGGGGTTCGGAATCGCCTCGTAGGCGCGCTTGACCAGCGGCAGGGTCGGGCGGGTGACCGCGCCGGAGATCAGCATGGCATCGGCATGGCGCGGCGATGCCACCAGCTTGATGCCGAAGCGTTCCACGTCGTAGAACGGCGTCAGGATGTTCAGGATTTCGATATCGCATCCGTTGCAGGCCCCGGTGTTGCAGTGGTAGACCCAGATGGATTTCGAGAACATTTTCTTGCACAGTTTTTTCAGCATGTCCTACCCCTATTTTTCGCTCGGGCGCTGGTAGTTGTCGGACTCCTTGAGCATGTCCGGCGAGAAGGTCTCGGTGGTCTTGCGGACCATGGCGCGCTGCTCAAGGTTGTCGTAGCGGAAGCCCTTCAGGTTGATGCGGTCGATGGCGTTGGTCTTTTCCATCTCGTAGCAGCGGCCGCATCGCTGGCAGGTCATCATGAACAGCTCGAGCCGGGTGGTGATGTCTTCCTTGTTGTCGCAGGCGATCTCGAAGCTGTTGCTCATCGTGATCGCGCCTTCCGGGCACACGTCGGCGCAGCGGCCGCAATAGGTGCAGCGCGAACCGTCGTAGAGCATCACGCGCAGTTCCTGGCAGACGTCGCGGGTCAGGATGCAGCGCGACGGGCAATGGTCGGAACAGCCGCCGCAGCCGATGCACTTCTGGTGATCCCAGACCGGCTGGCCGCGCAGGTTCTTGGGAACCGGTGGGCGCTCCGCGGGGTAGTTCAGCGTGACGACCCCCGGTTTCATGACCATCAGGATCTGTTTGATTTTGCTGGTGAGCCACATGGCAGTTCTCCTTGAGGTCGTTAGAAGATCACTGCCGCGCCGATCGCGCAGAGGGCGATGACGAAGAGCACGGCGAAGTACCTGATCGCCTGGTCGATCCGGTAGCGCGGATGTGTCGCCGACAGCAGCCCGATCAGCAGGAACACCAGCGCCGTCAGCAGCATCTGTACTGCTAGGTCGGCGATGAAGTAGCCGGAGTGGATCAGCGGCACGAACATCGCGATCGGCAGATAGGCGTAGAACATCTGCTTGAGCATCATGTAGTACTTGAACAGCGCGTAATTCGGGCCGCTGTACTCGATGAACGGGCCACCCAGCAGTTCCTGCTCGGCCTCGGCGATATCGAACGGCTGGCGCGCAACGAAAGCCTGCAAGGCAAACAGGCTGACGACGATCATCACCACGCCCGGCCAGCCGAACCCGGCCGACGGTGTGCCGTAGATGACAGCGGTCAGGTCCAGGCTGCCGGTCTTGAGCACGCCCATCATCAGGATCATGAACAGGATCGGCTCGACCATGATCATGGTGGTCATTTCCCGACTGGCGCCGATCAGGGCATAGATGTTCTTGCTGGCGAAGGCGCCGAGCAGCACCGCCACGCCGCCCAGGGTGAGCAGGTAGACCAGCGAGATCGCGTCCGCGTAGGGCGTCAGCGCGGTGGCGCGGCCGGCGACCGGCAGGATGGCGATCACGCAGAGCATCGACGCGAACGCCACCAGCGGCGCCAGGCGGAACGGCAGGATGCCGGTCGAATCGATGTTTTCCTTGCCGAGCAGCTTGAGCAGGTCGTAATACGACTGCGCCAGCGGCGGCCCCTGGCGGCTTTGCACGCGCGCCATGACCCGCCGCACGATACCGTCGAAGAACGGGGCCAGCGCGAGGAACAGCACCAGGTTGGCGATGACCAGCAGGATCCCCATGAGAAGTTCGGGCATTGGGCTCATTTTTTGACTCTTTCCTGATGTTTTCTCGACATGGCGTCCAGCTCCGCCTTGGAAACCGAGCTGGCGTTGCCGGTCTGGAGATCGACCACCGCGACCCGGTCGGTGCAGGAGAAGCACGGGTCGATGCTGCCCATGACGATGGGGAAGTCGGCGAACTGCTCGTCGAGCAGCATCAGCGGGACCGCTTGCAGGTTGGTGAAGGTGGGCGCACGCACGCGCCAGCGTTCCGGACGGTTTTCTTCGCCGGTGATCACGTAGTGCACCGATTCGCCGCGCGGCGCCTCCACCACGGTGATCGCGTGGCGCTGTGCGGGGATCTTGTCCTTCATCTCGACGAAGATTTCGCCGCCCGGCATCTTGTCCAGGCACTGCCGGATGATCTTGATCGCTTCGAAGGTTTCGACGACGCGCACGACCAGGGTGGCCCACACGTCGCAACTGTCGAGCACCGGCACTTCGAACTTGACTTCGTCGTAGGCGGCATAGGGGTGATCGCGACGGGCGTCGATATCGACGCCGCGCGCGCGCGCCACCGGGCCGATCAGGTTCCAGTCGATGGCCTGCTGGCGGGTGATCGTTCCGACGCCCTTGGTCCGTTTGTGGATCGAGGTGTCCTTCTCGACGGCGCGGTAGATCACCATCAGTTCTTCCTCGATCTTCTTGACGACGGTGAGGATGTCCTGGGCGATTTCCGGCGTGATGTCGCGGCGGACGCCGCCGACAAGGATCATGCCGTAGGTCTTGCGGTTGCCGGTCAGGCGCTCGCACAGCCACATGATCTGCTCGCGTACGCGCCACGCCTGCATGAATACGGTGTCGAAGCCGATCAGGTGCCCGGCCACCCCCAGCCATAGCAGGTTGGAGTGGATGCGCTCGATTTCGAGCATCAGCGTGCGGATGAACTCGGCGCGGCGCGGAATGACGAGGCCGGCGGCGGATTCGACCGCCTGCGAAAAGGCGGTGGCGTGTACCGAGCCGCAAATGCCGCAGATGCGCTCCGCAATGAACGGCACCTCGTTGTAGCTGACCTGGGTCTGGCACAGCTTCTCGATGCCGCGATGGGTCATGAAGCCGCGGTAGTCGCAGCCCTTGATGGTTTCGCCATCCACGTACACGGCGAAGTGCTCTGGCTCGTGCAGGCTGGGATGGAACGGGCCGACCGGGACGATCTTGGTGCCCGGTGGTGCTTCGTCGAGCTGGTAGGCCACGTCTTCGGCGCCCTGCGGTACCAGGTCGTGCGGCACGTCCTTGCGCAAGGGGTAGATGCCTTCCGGCCAGTCATCGGCCAGCACCAGCTTTTTCGGCTTGGGATGGCCGGCAAACCGCAGGCCGAGCAGGTCGGTGACTTCGCGCTCGGACCAGCCGGCGGAGGGCAGGTCGGGCGTGATCGATTCGATCACCGGATCGTCGACCGGCGCGGCGGTGCGGCAGCAGACGAACTGGTTGCGGTCGTCGAGGGCGAAGGTATGCACCATCGCCAGCGTGCCGTCGCGATCGATGTTGTCGTAGCCCACGCTGCACAGATAACGGGCACCGACGCCGCAGATGATCTGGGTCGCCTCGCGGAAACCGGCGCGCTTGACGTCGACGAAGATGGTCCGCTCGTCGGTCTTCTCGACGCAGACCACGTCGTCACGCAGGCGCGCAATCAACTTTGCTTCTAGTTCTTTTCTCATGTTTCAACCCCAGGAATTCTTGGTCAATCAGGCGCCACGCACATTGCCACCCGTCCACTTCGTGAACTTTTTGAAGGCGTCGAAGATGTGGCTGCTCAGGTAACGGTTGGCGCTGTTGAGTGTCTGGTAGCCGCACAGCCAGACCGGTGCGGTGCGCTCCTCGGCGCCACCGGCCTTGCGCAGCCAGAGCGCGAACAGCAGGGCGACGACCAGCATGGCGATCATCACCAGCGGCAGTGAGAACGCCACGGGCGAATCGCCCAGCCGGAAGGTGACGCCGGCATACGATTGCGCCAGCGACGAGAGCATTTCCGGCGTGCCCAGCACCCGGGTCATCGCGCTTTCGGAGGTCGCGAGCACGCGGCCGAAAAGCTGGACGAACAGGAAGGGGAAGAGGCCCTGCACCAGGCAGACGGCAGCCAGCAGCAGCTTGGGGGCGAGCATGCTGGCGCTCACTTCGTGGATGTCGTTCTTCTCGTTCCATTCCACGCCCACCGACGTGAAGGTCATGCCGTAGAACTTGACGTAGGTCGCCAGGGTCATGGCGCTGGTGACGAGCGCGATGATGCCGAAGATGACAAAGATGCCCACGGCCTTGCCGGACAGCAGCGCCGAGCCGACGATGGCCCACTTGCTGGTGAAGCCGGAGAAGGCCGGAACACCCGACACGGCGATGGCCGCGATACCGGCGACGACCGCGGTCACCGGCATCAGGCCGAACAGGCCGCCGAGCTTGTCTAGATCCTTGGTGCCGGTGGTGTACTGGACGCTGCCGGTGCACAGGAACAACAGGCCCTTGAACACCGCGTGGTTCAGCGTATGGCAGAGCGCGCCGAAGAGGGCCAGCAGCGCCAGCGCGTGCAGGCCGACCTCCGGGCCGAGGAAGTAACGGGCGCAGCCGATGGCCATGATGATGTAGCCGATCTGGCCGATGGAGCTATAGGCATGCAGCCGCTTGGCATCCACCTGCTTGACGGCCTGCGAGGTGCCGATGAACAACGTCACCACGCCGACCAGCGCGACCACCATGCCCCAGTGCTGTAGCTCTTGCGTCGGCATGTTGTCCGGCGTCATCCAGAACAGCGTGCGCAGGATGCCGTAGATACCGGTCTTGATCATCACGCCCGACAGCATCGCGCTGATCGGGGAGGGGGCGACCGAGTGGGCATCCGGCAGCCAGAGCTGACCCAGCGGGAACATGCCGGCCTTCATGCCGAAGCCGAGCAGCGTCAGCGCCAGCAGCAGCGTGCGCAGGCCCGGATCGACCAGGCCGAGCTGCCCGGCGATCTGGTGCAGCGAGGAGCCCCAGGTACAGCCCGGCACCATCAGTCCGACCGCGAGGATGGCGACCCAGGCCAGCTCCATCAGGAGCAGGTATTTGTTGGCGCTGCGGACGATGACCTTGTCATGGTGATCGAAGCGGATCAGGAAGAACGACGCGATCGTCATCATCTGCCAGGCGATGGTGAAGCCGGTGGTCAGGTCGTCCACCGTCACGATGCCGATCATGCCGGCGACGAAGACCGGGTAGCAGAAGAAAAAGCCGCGCAGGCTGTAGTGGCGGTAATGATCCATTTCCATGTAGCCGACGCAGTAGAAGGCCGTGACGGCGGCCATCAGCGAAATCAGCGCCATGAACACGGCGGAAACGCCGTCGATCATGAGGGGAACGGCCCAGCCACCAAGGTGCAGATCGAAGGTTGCGGGGGCGGCGGCGCCGGTCAGCACCTGGCAGGCGACGCCGGTGAAGATCACCCCGGCGACAAGGCAGACCACGAAGTTCAGCCCGCCCGCGAGTTTCCGGTGCCTGGCGAAGAGGGGGATGACGATGGCGGATGCCACCAGCAGCAGCACCCCCATCATCAGGCCGTTATAAATGTTGAAATCCATCTTCAATTACTCCTTGCGATTCGCCCGAGAACCAGGTCGATCACTGTTTCGGCGCTATCCAGAATTGCGCTGCTTACCGTTGTTCCGAAATCGATGTCCTGCGCGGCGATCCCGAGCAGATAAACCTGCTTGCCATGCTGTTCGAACAGGCTGGCGGCCATGGAGAGGGCCAGCTTGTGGGTGGAATACCCGCCGCCGACCTCCATCTCCGTCAGCTTGCCCAGCACCAGCGAGCCGGTTTCGCCACCGGTGCCCTGCACCGCGTCGATCACCAGCACGTTGTGGGCGGCGCTTTCGGCGATCCGGAACACATGGTTTTCGATGACGTCTTCCGCATTGACGACAAAGTGCCCGCTGGTGGCCGGCAACTCGGCCTCGAGCCGGTCGGCGATGAGGGCGCCGACTGCGTCGTCGTTGCGCAGCATGTTGCCGACGCCGACGATGCACGTCGGGTGCGACAGGATCTGTGCGAGGTCGCGCGCGAAGGTCATATCTGCTCGCCCAGGGTCTTGATCTGGCGATAGGTGTAGACCGGGCCATCGGTACAGACGAGCGTGCGGCCGATGGCGCAGTGCTGGCATTTGCCGATGCCGCATTTCATCTGCCGTTCCAGCGTCGAGACGATGGCGTCCTCGCTCATGCCGCGCTTGAGGAACTCGCCGATGACGCTGTTGAACATGACGGGCGGGCCGCAGACGAAGGCGACGCTGTTGTCGATCGGCACGTTGGCCTTGTCGATCAACTGGTGCACGTAGCCGACTTCGCCATCCCAGCCCGCCTCCGGGCGGTCGATGGTGATGAAGGTCTCGAAGCCGGCGTTCTGCTTCCAGATCTGGATATCGGGCTGGTACATCAGGTCGCGCGAGCTGCGGGCGCCGTAGAGCAGGATGATGCGGCCGAAGTCTTCCCGATGTTGCAGGGCATGGACGATCGAGCTGCGCAGCGGGATCAGGCCGATGCCGCCCGCCACGTAGATGATGTTCTTGCCCTTGATTTCCTCGAAGGGAAAGCCGTTGCCGAAGGGGCCGCGCACGCCCAGCTTGTCGCCCGGTTTCAGCGCATGCAGTGCATGGGTGACCTTGCCGACGGCGCGCACCGAGATGTGGAAGCGGTCGTTCTCGGGGCTGGGGGGCAACGACACGGCGAATTCGCCGGCGCCGAACACCGTGCACATGATGAACTGGCCCGATTTGATGCGGAATTCGCGCTCGACATCCTTGTTCAGGAAGGACATGTAGAACGTCTTGACCTCGGGCGCCTCGTCCCGGATCTCATCGATATTGACGACCTCCGGAAAAGTGACGATCGGGCAAAGGCCGGTCGGTTTGCAATTTCCGTGGGCATGGCTGCCGTGGCAGTTGGACATTGAACGCTCCCCTTATTCTGTAATTTCGCGGCGAATGTACTGAACGACATTCGGCAGCCCGATATCGCCCGGGCAGACCCACTGGCAGCGGCCACAGCCGACGCATCCGGGGCGCAGGTATTTCTTCGATTGGGGATACGAGAGCTTGCAGAAAAAGCGCTTGTTGCGACGATCCTCCACCGGCTGGCGCGGATTGTGGTCGCCGGCCATGCGCGCATAGCCCTCGAAGGAACAGGAATCGTGAGTGCGCAACCGTTCGCATTCGCCGTCGCACATCCTGGCGTCCTCGACGTTGAAGCAACTACAGGTCGGGCAGACGAAGGAACAGGCGCCGCATTCGAAGCACTGATCGCCGATGTATTCCCAGGTCT
Source organism: Chitiniphilus eburneus (assembly GCF_005048205.1). Classification (GTDB taxonomy): domain Bacteria; phylum Pseudomonadota; class Gammaproteobacteria; order Burkholderiales; family Chitinibacteraceae; genus Chitiniphilus; species Chitiniphilus eburneus. The sequence goes on along the minus strand of NZ_SUMF01000006.1, from coordinate 21,604 downwards.
CGCTCTTGACGAAGCCGGTGGTGATCCGGTTCATCACGCGGGCAACCCAGGCCTTGTTGTCGGTGGCCATTTCCGGGAACAGGTCGATGCAGCGATCGACCACCGCCTTCTGTTCGGACAGGTGATGCGCCTGCGCTGGCTTCCAGTCGTGCGCATCGGCCAGCGCCTGGCCCTTTTCGCTACCGACCTTGACCAGGTAGCCATCCTGCAATTTGGTCAGGTCGAGATCGTAGCCTTCGTCGGCATCGGGGCCGGAGTGCGTGCAGACACAGAAACACTGCGGAAAGGGATTCAGGCAGGTGTTGCTGATGAGCAGGCACTGGCGGCGATGAGTCAGGTAAACATCGTCAACGAATTCCTGGCCGAGAAAGAAGCGGTCGAGTACCTGGATGCCCGACAGATCGCAAGGCCGCAGGCCAAACAGCACTTTCGGCTTTTCGACATACGGTTTGGCCATTTCGACGTTTTGCGTCTCGGCATCGTATTTGTATTTGAGTACCTGCTCCATTTGCGGGAACAGGATTTCCTTCACCGGCATCGACGGAATCGGGGCTTCCAGATTCAGTGCATCGACATCGCCAAGCTGGTCGAAAAACACCTGCTGGGTTTGCGGGTCGACCTGCGGGCCGTAGACATCGTGAGAAGCGCGAAGCTCTTCGGCCAGTTGCTTGATCTCATGTGAAGACAGGATGTACATGGACATGGTGAGCGCCTCGCTGTTCAGGCTTCTTGGATTTTGATGGGAATCACGCTTTCCTCGCCGGCCGCATACGCGTTCTCGTAAGGGATCAGGAAATCGGAAATCATGTTCTTGATGAAATACGGGATATAAGCGGTGCCGTTCTGCACATCCGGCGATATCTTCACGGCGATCTTCATGCAGGTGCCGGTGCTGGAGCAGACGTTCACCAGCCACTTGTCACGCACCTTCAGGTGCGCGGCGTCTTCCGGGGAAATCTCGATATAGCCTTGCGGATACAGCCATAGCGTCTGGTCGTATTCCCGGCGCGGCACGATGGTCTTGCGCATCAGATTGTTCTGGTGCCAATAGTGCTGCGCCTTGCCGATCATCAGCGCAAACGGGAATTCCGGCGTGGTCGGCGATTCCCAGTATTCGATGTTGATTGCGTTGAATTTACGCTGGCGCGAATTGGGGAATGCCTTGGGGTTCCAGTGCTGGCCGAATCCCTTGCTCAATTGCGCATGGCTCAGGTCGGCATATCCGGGAACGGTGGCCGCGATATCGGCAAACACCCCGGCGGCATCCTGGTAACCCCAGGATTGCCCCATTTTTCCGGCGATCTGCTGGAACAGCGCCCAGCCCGGCAGCACGCCGTGCGGGTTGTCGACATTCTTGTGGGTGATCTGGACACGCCGGTCGGCTGCGGTGTAGGTGCCGTCGGTTTCGTTGTACGCCGGCAATGGGAAGACCACCTGCGCCAGATCCATGAAGGCGTTCTTGTAGGCACAGGCGTACGCGACGAAATCCAGCCTGGAGATGCGCTCCTTGTCGCGAATGATGCCGTCGTCGTGATCGACCACGAACAGTGCGCGAATGGGCGAATCGGGTTCGGCCAGCGCCTTGAACACGCTGTTGCCGGGCTCGCCTGAAACGCCCATGTCGAAGCTGCCCTGCAGATTGCTGATGCCCGCGACCGGAATCACGGCCGAATCCTCGTGATCCATGCGGTCGGTGAGCAGCGCCAGGTTGGTGATCGCGTCGATGGTCGGCCGGTCGAGGCCGGAAATGCCGCTGGAGAACAGGAAGACGATGGACCGGGCCTGTTCCAGGAACTTGGCTTCCTCCTCGATATCCTCGTAGCGGATGCCACTGGCGCGCTCGAGAGCCACGGAAGAGATGCTGCGCAGCGATGCGACGTACTCGGGATAGCCGGGCATCTGGTCCACATCCGCCCGGCGCTCGCGATTGGCGGTGCGGATGGCGAGCAGGGCCTTGGCCAGCGCGTTGACCAGCAACCCCTTGGTGCCGGGCTTTTGCCGGAAATGCCGCGTCGATAGCTTGGCGATCTGGGTATGGGAGCTGGACAGTGTCACCACGCGCGCACCGCGCCGCTGGGCGGCATGGATGTTGCCGCCGATGATCGGGTTCTGGCGGGTGATGTCGGTACCGATCACCAGGATGTAGTCGGCCTTGTCGATGCTGGTCAGGCTGCCGTGGGCTCCGGGGTAACCGAAAGCGTGCTCGAGCGCGGCCATGCTCTTGCGATGCCCGGCTTCGGCGCCGATGCCCTGGATACGGGTGCCGAACACCTGGTGCGCCAGCCGGCCAAGGGTAAAGCCATCCTCGTTCGACGAGCGGGCCGAGGCGAGAATGCCGATTTCGCCTGCCGCGCCGTCGAACTGCTTCATGCGCTCGACGACGAGGGCGATCGCTTCGTCGTAGCTGGCCTCACGCAGTTGCCCGTTCTCGCGGATCATTGGCTGCGTGATCCGGTCGTTGGTACTCAGCAGTTCGTTGGAATGCCACCCCCGGATACAGAGCTTGCCCTTGCTGACCGGGTGGGCGATGAGCGGCGCCACGCCAAAGACTTTCTTGCCGTCCGTCTTCAGGAACTGTCCGCACCCCGTGCCACAGAGATTGCACACGCACGCCTTGTAGTTCATGAGTTTCATAAGTCCACGAGCCTTTCGTTTCACGCAGCGACATTGCAGGAAATGAAAAAGGCGGACGAAATTTCGCCGCCTTCGAATTTGTTCTGTTTGACAAGGCCGTGGCGATTGCGCGACGCCAGCCTCACCATGGTGAAATAAGATTCTTTCTCGATTGCAATCGGCGTATCGATATCGAATATATTCGAACGCGGCGTCAGCCTGATTGGGAAAAACCTGAAAACGACGCCAATACTGATGTCGATCAGCATTGCGGCCGCTTTTGGCGCGATGCCGTCGGCCGTGAAAACGTCACTCAGCACGTTGTACTCCGCTGCATAACCAGTTCCTGGTCGATTTGTTGCGGTTAATCAAATTTTTGCAATACGTGCCGAAAGAACGGGGCGGGATTGAAGCACACAGCAGGCCGCCGCAGCGGCGGCCCGGGCACGAAGCGAATCCGGAATTATTGCTTGAGCCGTTTGTCGTGGATTCGTGAAATGCTTATGCAGCGACCTGCGCTCTTCCATTGTATTTTTGTAATATCGGAGAAGTGTTCAAAGCGTTGGTTATCGCTGAACACACTCGGAATTTGAACTATTTTTATGAACGAGTTTAGCGTTCCACCTGCCGGGAACGTTGCGCGAAGTCAAACAGGCCGCCCGGCTGAGCGACAAAAATGGCCGGGTACTTTGTTCGGATTACAGGAGAACTCGATGCACATTCCCAACGAAATGCTCAATGGCTCCATCTGTCCTGTCAGTGCGGCAGTGGCGGTGGCAGGCATTGTTTTGGCCGCGCGCTTTGCCATCAGGTCGGTCAACAAACCCGGCGCTCTGCGCTTTGCCGCGGTTGCCGCCCTGATCTTTGCCGGGCAGATGATCAACTTTCCGGTGCAGGACGGTACGTCGGGCCACCTGCTGGGCGGCGTGCTTGCTTCGGCCATGCTCGGGGTGCCGTTCGGCGTGCTCGCCCTGGCGCTGGTCGTGGCTGTTCAATCCCTTGTGTTCGCCGATGGCGGCTTGCTGGTTCTGGGGGTGAACGTATTCAACATGGCGTTGCTGGGTGCAGGGGCGGGCGGCTTGCTGCATGCGTTCCTGCTCAAGCGAGGCATGGGCCGCAATCTGTCGCTGCTGCTGGCGGGCTGGGCTTCGATCATGTTGGCCGCAACGGCCTGCAGCGTGGAGCTGGCCCTCAGCGGCACCATCACGGCGGGCAAGGTTCTGCCCGCGATGCTGGGCGTACATGCGCTCATCGGCATCGGTGAGGCATTGATCACGCTGCTGCTGGTCAATGCGTTGAACAGCAAGCGCGCCATGTCGGGCTCGTGGCAATTTGCCGCGCCTTGCCTGGCCGCGTTGCTGATCGGCACCATGCTGAGCCCGTTTGCCAGCGGGTATCCCGATGGCCTGGAATGGGTGGCACACCAGTACGGCTTCCTGAAGGAAAGCGCGCCGTTGTTCGTGGCACCCCTGGCTGATTACGCGGTTCCCGGCCTGGGCGATTCGGCCATTTCCACGGCGCTCGCCGGGCTGGCTGGCGTGCTGCTGATGCTGGGGGCGGGTTCGCTGCTGGCGGGCTTGCTGCGCGCCAGATCAGCGCCTGTGCTCTGAGTGCTTCGCGCGTGAAATAAAACGGCCCAGCATTGCTGGGCCATTTTATTTGCGTGAGGCTGGTTTTTGAAATATCCATGCCTGATATTTCAAAAATCCATGAGGGGGTTTTTTATTGCTTGCAGGCAATATAGTAATACTGATAGTTGCCCATGCGGATGCCAAAGTACTGCGAGCCCGGCCACGCAGCGTCGCAATAGGTCTGACCATCCACCGTGGTGGTATTGGGAAGCGTGAAGTAACGAACTTCATAGGCAAAAGCATTCATCATGATGCTGGACAACAGTACACCCAGTGCAAGTCGCTTCATGGCTATTCCTGTGAGATAAATGATGATGTATTGACCATGCTGCATTGCTGCCAAGGTGGAGGTGATGGCAGCAATACCGCATCGATGAGTAAGCTGCTACTCAGTCATGATGTTTGCATATCTTTATTTTGCTGTCTAGATTTGTCAAAATAATGTGACATTCTTGTGCACGGAAAAAAAGGCCAGTGTTGCCGCCCCGTGCAAGCCGATCCGGCTACCGCATCAAAAATGTGGCGGGGGTTGCCGCGCAGCCCGCTACCTGCTTCGTCAGCGGGTGCGCCGCCATGGCGCGAGCGAATCGAAATTTCAAATAATCGATCATGTTTGAATGTCGAATCCATTTGTAAAATGGATGCAATCTTTGATTGATGGGGTTCTTTCTGAGCACGGAGTGGCACCTGAATGCATGAATCGAAAATTCAAGGCAGTTGTCTTTGCGGCGCGATAACCTTTGAAGCGGATGCTCCGTTTCAGAAAATGATCCACTGCCATTGTTCGAGGTGTCGCAAAAGCAGCGGAACGGGTCATGCAACCAATCTGACGGTCGATCCCGGGCAGTTTCGCTGGCTGTCGGGCGAGGCCGCGATCCGGCAATACGATTTGCCGAGCGCCAAGCGTTTCAGCAAATGGTTTTGCGGGCATTGCGGCTGCCCGGTGCCACGACTGGCGCGCGGTGGGGCGATGATGATCATCCCGGCCGGCGCGCTGGATACCGTGCCGCCGATCACGCCGACTGACCACATCTTCTGGGCTTCGAAAACGCCTTGGGGTTGCCCCGACGGTGGGCTGCCCACTCACGCGGGGTACCCGGAGTCCTAGGGTAAATCGACATTCAAACGTGGGTGCGAAGGAGGAAGGCCGGATGCAGGGCAAGGCGTGCCGAGCGAAGTGGGGTGATCCCCACGAGCGAGGCACAACACAGCCATGCGCCCGGCCTTCATCCTTCCCTGCGGGTTGGTCCGTGGGCCGGTGTCTGCTTTGTCGCACGGCTTGCAGAGAGGAGGGCTCTCTGCGGCGCCGCGCTTCGCGCAGCCACCCGGCCCACGGACCAACGCATCCCATGTTTGAAGGTCGATTCACCCTAGTAGGGTGCCATGCCTGACGATTGGCTCCCGAACGATAAAGGCCCCGTTTCTCCCGGGGCCTTTTCTTTGATGGCGGCCAGGGCGTGTCATCCAATGTTTCGCGGCAGCGCTGGGCCGAAAAAGCGCCAGGCACCAGGCGCACGACGCAGCCAATAACCGGTTATTGGCAAGGAGTGCAACGCAGTGGATGGTGTTTTTTCGGCCCAGCCCTGCGGGTTCGGTGCATTTCGGGCGCCGCGCGGCGTCGCCGGCCGCTTGCGGTATCCATACCGCGGCGCGTCCAGCTCCTTGCACGGCATCCCGAACTGCACCGAACGCTGTCGTGAAACATTGGATGACACGCCCTAGGCTGGCCGGATCGTATCGTCAGGCGTTGAAGCCACCATCGATGGTCAGGCTGGCACCGGTTACGAACGCTGCCTCGGCACTGGCCAGATACGCCACCATGCCGGCGATCTCATCCGGGTGGGCATGGCGGGGCAGCGCCATGAGGTCGTGCATGAGCTTGGCGAAATCGCCCGATTCCGGGTTCATGTCGGTATTGGTGGGGCCGGGTTGCACGTTGTTGACGGTAATGCCGCGCGGCCCGAGATCGCGCGCCATGCCCTGGACCAGCCCCAGCAGCGCGGATTTGCTCATGGCATAGACGGCCGCGCCGGTGAAGGGGACACGTTCGGCATTGCAACTGCTGATGTTGATGATGCGCCCGCCCTGGCCCATGTGTGGCAGTACCGCCTGCGATGCGACGAACACTGCACGTACGTTTACCGCCAGGGTGCGGTCGAAGTCTGCCAGCGCAATGGCATCCACCGCGCCCAGTACCGCCACGCCGGCGTTGTTGACCAGGATATCGATCCGGCCAAAGTGGCGTGCCGCATCATCGATGGCCCGGGTCAGCGCGGCGGCGTCGGCGGCATCGGCCTGAATGGCGAACGCCTTGCCACCCGTGGTTTCGATCTCGGCGACCAGTGCCTGGGCCTGGGGCGCCGAGTTCTGGTAAGTGAACGCCACCGCTGCGCCGTCGCGCGCCAGACGGCGGACGATGGCGGCGCCGATGCCGCGCGAGCCGCCGGTGATGAAGGCAATCCTGCCTGTGAATCCTGTGGTCATTGCAGTGCTCCGGGGGAAAGGTGCATGCAGTATCGCCAGCCGATTCACCATGCGGTAGGTCATAATCGGGATCATCAATTTCAACTGGAAGTAACAGCCGCATGGATGCCCTGAACCTGTTCGATGCCTTTATCGTCAGCGCGCAGGCGGGTAGTTTCTCCGCCGCCGCGCGGCGACTGGGGCTGACGCCGGCGGCGGTGAGCAAGAATGTCGCCCGATTGGAGGCGCAGCTTGGCGTACGCCTGTTCCATCGCAGCACGCGCCGTCTTACCCTGACCGATCGTGGCGAGCAGTTCCTGCACGAGGCGGGCGAGCCTTATGCCCAATTGCAGGCCGCGTTCTCGCGTGCGGCGGAGGACGATGGCCAGCCTGCCGGCGTGCTCAAGGTCAGCATGGGGGTGGCATTCGGCCGCGAGTACCTGGTGCCGCTGCTGGATGAGTTCCTGCGGCGGTATCCCGCCATCGTGCCGGACTGGCAGTTCGACAATCGCCCGGTGGATCTGGTGGGTGGCGGTTTCGACGCCGCCATCGGCGGCGGCATTGCATTGAATCAAGGCGTGGTATTGCGCGAACTGGCCCCCGCCCATGTGATCGTCGTGGCATCGCCGGCCTATATGGCCACGCGGTCGATGCCGATGCATCCTGCCGATCTGGCGCAACTGGAAGGCATTGCCCGACGATCCGGCGCCACTGGACGTCAATATGCGTGGACCTTGCGCAACGGGGCGGGTGAGCAGGTGGCCGCCGACTACCGGGCGCGCCTGATTTTCGACGACCCCGATGCGATGGCGCATGCCGCCATGCTCGGCCATGGCATCGCACTGCTGCCGATGGCGCATGCTGTCCGCTGGCTGGCGCGTGGCGACCTGATCCGGCTGCTGCCCGGCTGGTATGCCGAACTCGGGTCGATCTGCCTGTATTACCCCAACCGCAGGCTGCTGCCGCCCAAGACGCGGGTATTCGTCGACTTCATCGTCGAAGCCTTTCGCGAAAAAGGCCTGGCCGCGCGCTTCGACGGGCGTTGAGGTTGCGGTATGGGCATCGCTACGTCGGGTTTTCCGGGTTGCTCGCGGGCTGAGGGCAGGTCAGCGTGGCGTGCAGCGAGCGATGGTCGATCGGTGCCGAAGTGTGCTCATGCACGATTTTCCAGACCGTGCCACGGCGCTGCAAACCCAGCGTGATGCGATTGTCGAGCGAGCGCAGCGGGCGCCCTTCGGCCGAGCATGCGGTGTAGGTGAGGATCGCGTGCCCGACCGCCAGGGTATCGGCCACGATGCATCGCGCTTCGCGGATGCGGACGTACACCTGTTCCGCGCCGAGCGACGAAAACCATGCGCCCGCTATCCCGCGCCACGCAGCGATACCCTGCAGCGACCAGGTGTCCCACATATCGAAAACGTATACGTCGTCGTCGTACAGCGCGGCAAAGGCATCCACATCCTTGGCCAGCACCGCCGCCTGATAGGCGGCGAGGATGGCTGCCAGTGGATCGGGCGGTTCAGGCATGCGGCAGGCCTCGCGATGAAGGAAACGGTGACGACAACGCCCCGCAATCGCGAGGCGTTGTCGTCGGTGGCAGCAGGCCGGGGCTTGCAGCAGCCTGTGCATCGTACACGGGGGGTGATCCTCAACCCTGCATTTCGCCGCCGTTCACCAGCCAGGTGATGCCATATCGGTCCACGGCCACGCCGAAGGTTTCCGCCCAGAAGGTCTGTTGCAGCGCCATCGTGATCTTGCCGCCTTCGCTCAGCGCATTGAAGCGCCGCGTGGCTTCTTCCACGGTGGGATAGGTGATCGCCAGGGAAATGCCCTTGATGCCTTCGAAGGTGCCGCCGCAACCTTCCATATGGTCCGAAGCCATCACCCTGCCGCCAGGCAGTTCCAGGCAGGCGTGCATGATGAGGTTGCCGTCGGTATTGGGCAGATGCTCGGCGGCAGGCGAATCCGCCAGCTTCAGCAGGCGCAGCGTGCCGTCCAGTACGCTTTCATAGAACCGCATGGCTTCGGCGCAGTTGCCGTTGAAGGTGATGTAGGGGCTGAGTCGTTGGTCCATTGTCGATCTCCATTGGTTGTCATTGATTGAGTTGTCGCAAGCCGCGTCAAACACATGTGTACACGGTACACATAACCTAGCATGAGATAATGGACGGTGTACACATAGGATCGACGATGAGCGACACCCCCTCTTCACCGCGCAGGCGCACCACTTACCGCCATGGCGACCTGCGCAATGCCTTGCTGGAAGCGGGCATCGCGCTGGCCAGGGCCGGCGGTCCGGATGCCGTGGTGCTGCGGGAAGCAACCCGACAGGCGGGCGTGGTCCCGAACGCGGCGTACCGGCATTTCGCCAATCGGGACGATTTATTACAGGCGGTGCGTTCCTACGCGTTGTCGCAAGTGGCGCGCGCGATGGAAGCGGAACTGGCCGGGCTGGACCCCGCCGCAGGGGCGCTGCGCTGGGCCCAGGACAGCGTGCGCGCGATCGGTACCGGTTACCTGCGGTTCGCCCATGCCGAGCCGGGCCTGTTCAAGACGGCGTTCTCCTCCCATGAAGGTGTCGAGGGCGACAACGATCCGACCCGGGCGGGCGACAGCGGCATGAACCCGTTCCAGTTGCTGAGCATGGCCTTGAACCGGCTGGCCGATGCGGGCGGCCTGCCGCCGGAACGCCGGCTGGGCGCCGAGTACCTGGCCTGGTCCGCCGTGCATGGCCTGGCGCTGTTGCTGAGCGAAGGCCCCTTGCATGGCATGCCCGAACCGCAACGCATGATGATCGGTCAGCGGCTGCTGGATATGGTGGAGAAGGGCCTGTAGCGCAAACGCCCGGGTGGCGCTGCCGACGCGGGGATGCGTCATGGGGGGCACAGGGGTGTTCGAGGAGGAGGGGGGCCATGCCGGCGGCCCGATTCCGTTGCGGGACTCGACCGCGAGCGCCTGGGCCCGGAAAGGGTACCCATCCCCACGGCAATCTATTGTTGCGTGCGGTGTTCCAGCCGTTCCAGCAAGCGCTGCCGCACCGCTGGCCATTCGTCGTCGATGATGCTGAAGCGCACCGAATTGCGCTTGCGGCCGTCCGGCATGATGCGCTCGTTGCGGATCACGCCTTCCTCCACCGCGCCCAGCCGCAGGATGGCCGCGCGAGATGCCATGTTGCGCACGTCGGTGGTGAACTGCACCCGCACGCAGTGCCAGGCCTCGAAGGCATGTTGCAACATCAGGAACTTGGCCTCGGTATTGGCCGCGGTGCGTTGCCACGACCGCGCCAGCCAGGTACTGCCGATCTCCAGCCGCCGGTGTTCGTGGTCGATCTTCCAGAAACGGGTGGAGCCGATCACCCGGCCGCTGGCACGCGCCACGGTCACGAATGGCAACACCGTGCCCGCCCGCTGTCCCTGCAATGCCCGGTCGATGTATGCCTCGACGGTGGCGGCGCTGGGAATCACCGTCACCGGTGACTGCCACAATTCGCCGTCGGTCGCGGCCTCGACCAGCGCCGTGGCGTCGGTGGTGCGCAGTTCGCGCAGCAGGACGGTGTTGCCAACAAGCTCGATCATCGGAATCGGCGCAGCATGGAAAACGCTGATTCTATAGCCTGCGCGATCGTCAACCAGAAGGAATATGGCGCGCGTAGGTTGCGCGGTCTGCCAGGGGTTGCTGGCGCAACCGGCGCGGCGTATCGGCGGGTGACTGTTGCGGCGGTGGGCGGGGGCAACTGTTGCTGTCGTCGCGCCATGTCGCTGTCCTAAACTGGCCCGCCCAGCCGAGTGGATCGCATATGGACGCAGCCAGCCCTTCCAGCCTTGCCATCGGTATCTACGTGTTCGACGACGTCGAGGCACTGGATTTCGCCGGGCCATACGAAGTGTTCACCACCGCCGCCCGGGTACACGGCCGTGACCACGCTGGCGCGCTACCGCGTTTTCGTGTCTTCACCATTGGCCGCAACCGTGACGCGGTGAAGGCAAGGGCTGGATTGAAGATGGAGCCCGATCATACCCTGGCTGACCATCCCGCCATCGATTGCCTGATCGTGCCCGGCGGCGTGGTCAGCGCCGAACTGGACAAGCCGGATGTGATCGCCTGGATCGCCGCCCAGGCCGGCCGGGTGCCGCTGGTGGCCTCTGTGTGCACCGGCGCCTTCCTGCTGGCCCGCGCCGGACTGCTCGACGGCAAGCGCGCCACCACCCACTGGGAGGATCTGGACGATCTGCAACGCATGTTCCCCGCCGTGCAGGTGCAGCGCGGCGTGCGGTGGGTGGACCAGGGCGCGCTGGTCAGTTCGGCCGGCATCTCGGCGGGCATCGACATGAGCCTGCATCTGGTGGAGCGCCTGCACAGCCGCGAACTGGCCGTCCGCACCGCGCGGCAGATGGAGTTCGACTGGACGGAAAACCCCCGGCCGTAGCCCGATCGCCATACCATGCTCGACTGATCGACTGGCTTGCCGGTTTGGCGGCGCGCCCCACAGGACACCCATGATCCGACTTCGACCTTCCACCCCCGCGGACGGCCCGAGCATCATCGACATCTGGCGCCGCGCCGTGGATGCCACGCATCACTTTCTCACCGCCCAGGATCGCCGCGACATCGACGCCGAGGTGGCCGCCTTCCTGCCCGTGGCGCCGCTGGAGCTGGCGGTGGACGACGCGGATCGCCCCATCGCTTTCATGCTGCTCGATGCGGGCCGGCTGGAAGCGCTGTTCGTCGACCCGGATCACCACGGCGCCGGTGTGGGCCGCCTGCTGGTGCAGGCCGCGCTCCAGCGCCATCCGGGTCTTTGCACCGACGTGAACGAGCAGAACCCGCAGGCGGCTGGTTTCTACGAAAAACTGGGCTTCGAGCGCATCGGCCGCTCGGCGCTGGACGGGCAGGGGCGGCCTTATCCGTTGATTCATTTGCGGCATCGATCCGCGTAACGGGGAAAAAGACTGCGCATTGCGCACAACCCCGCTTGGAGGCGAGGCTGGCGTGGAGGTGGCAGGTCGATTCGACAGGTTACGGCTGTGATGGCGACGGTTTTTCCTGCCATCCGAGCAGCAATCAGTTTGCCTTTCCTTGCCGCAACAGCCTCAACCCATTTCCCACCACCAGCAGGCTTGCGCCCACGTCGGCGAATACCGCCATCCACATGGTGCCCAGCCCGGCCAGTGTCAGCAGCAGGAACACGGCCTTGATGCCCAGTGCCAGGGTGATGTTCTGCACCAGCACGGCGTGGGTGCGGCGGGAGAGGCGCACGAAGGCGGCCACCTTGCGCAGGTCGTCGTCCATCAGCGCTACGTCGGCGGTTTCGATGGCGGTGTCGGTGCCCATCGCGCCCATGGCGAAGCCGATGTCGGCGCGGGCCAGGGCGGGTGCGTCGTTGATGCCGTCGCCGACCATGCCGACGGTGCCTTGTGCGCTCAGGCTTTCCACGGCGGCGCGCTTGTCGTCGGGCAGCAGGTTGCCGCGGGCCTGGTCGATGCCGACCTGGTCGGCGATGGCCTGGGCGGTGTGCGGATTGTCGCCGGTGAGCATCACGGTGTTCACGCCCAGCGCGTGCAGTTCGGCCACGGCGGCGCGGCTGCTGTCCTTGACGGTGTCGGCGACGGCGAACAACGCCAGCACGCGTTGCGCGTCCAGCAGCGCCACCACGCTGCGGCCCTGGCGCTCCAGCGCATCCAGCCGTGCTTCCAGCTCGGGCGAGCAGCGACCCAGTTCTTCGATCAGTCGGTGATTGCCCAGCCAGTAGTCGGCGTTGTCGATACGGCCTTGGACGCCACGTCCGGCCAGGGCGGCGAAGGCGTCCACTTCGTGGCGCGGCACACCATCGGCGTCGGCGGCCTGGGCGATGGCCAGCGACACCGGGTGGTCGGAGCGTCTGGCCAGGCTGGCCGCCAGCGCGCGGCAGGTGGCGGCCGGCAGGTCGGCGCGTGGCTCGAAGTCGGTCTGCACCGGTTTGCCGTGGGTGAGGGTGCCGGTCTTGTCCAGCGCCAGCCAGCGCAGGGTACGGCCTTGCTCCAGGTAGACGCCGCCCTTGATCAGGATACCGCGCCGCGCCGCGGTGGCCAGCCCGCTGACGATGGTCACCGGGGTGGAGATCACCAGCGCGCAGGGGCAGGCGATCACCAGCAGCACCAGCGCCTTATAGACCCAATCGTACCAGCCGCCGCCCAGCACTAGCGGCGGCACCACGGCAACCGCCAGCGCCAGCGCGAACACCAGCGGGGTGTAGACGCGGGCGAAGCGGTCGACGAAGCGCTGGGTCGGCGCGCGCGCGCCCTGGGCGGCCTCGACGGCGTGGATGATGCGCGCCAGCGTGCTGTTGCCGGCGGCGGCGGTGACGCTGTATTCGAACGAGCCGGCCTGGTTGATGGTGCCGGCGAATACGGCATCGCCCTCGGCCTTGTCCACTGGCAGGCTTTCGCCGGTGATCGGCGACTGATCCAGCGTCGAGCGCCCGGCGACGATCACGCCATCCAGCGCCAGCCGCTCGCCGGGGCGCACCCGCACCGTGCTGTCGGGCGCGATCGCGGTGGCGTCCATTGCCAGCCAGCCACCGTCGGGCTGGCGCACCGTGGCCTGCTCGGGCGCCAGTTGCAACAGGCCGGCGATGGCGTTGCGCGCGCGGTCCAGCGAGCGGGCTTCGATCAGCTCGGCCACGGTGAACAGCACCATCACCATGGCGGCCTCCGGCCACTGTCCCAGCAGCAGTGCGCCGGTTACGGCAATGCTCATCAGTGCGTTGATGTTGAGGTTGCCGTTGCGGATCGCCACCCAGCCCTTGCGATAGGTGGTCAGGCCGCTCAGCGCCACGGCGGTGATGGCGAGCGCAGCGGCCAGCCACACCGGGCCGGCCAGCCAGTCCACTGCCTCGGCGCCCAGCGCGGCGGCGCCCGCCAGTGCCAGCGGCCACCAGCGGGTCGGTGCGGGCGGCGCGGCCGGTTGCGATGACGCATCGTCGCCAAGCAGTTCCGGCTCGAAGTCCAGCGTGCGGATCGCGGCGAGAATGCGCGGCAACTGTTCCGGTGCGTGCACCACGGTGAGCACGCGTTGCATCAGGTTGAAATCCAGCGCGGCAATCCCCTCCATCGCTCCCAGCTTGTTGCGGATCAGCGCTTCTTCGGTGGGGCAGTCCATCTGCGTGATGCGGATCGCGCTGCGGGTGCCGGCGGCGGCATCCAGCGCGGCGGCACTGGCCTGCGGCGCGGGCGTATCGTGATCGCAGCAGTGGTCGTGCCCAGGGTCGTGCGAGTGGACGGGGGCTTGCGAGGGCGCTGGGCCGGGGTGATGGTCGTGGTTGCAGCAGCGGGCCATGTCGATTACCTCGTGGGGACATATACCCAGTACACACCCTGTAGCGGCTACAGGGTCAACCCCGTCGTTGCGCGGCAGGCCGTCGACGGTTTGCCGGCCTTGCCGAGGTCCGCGCAAGGTAGGCCACCGTCATGGCGCAATACCTGCGACGGGGCTTTAGTGTAGCCATTTCAACTCAGGAGCCCGCCATGATCGACCACACTGGCATCAATGTTTCCAATCTTCTGCAAAGCAGGCAGTTCTATCAGACCGTGCTTGCCACGCTGGGCTATACGATTCGTCTCGATTTTGGCGTGGCGGTGGGGTTTGGCGATGGCGACGCCGAGGCTGGCGACGATCCGGGCGGGGATTTCTGGATCAGCCAGGGCGAGCCCCATACCCCGCGCAGCCATATCGCTTTCCGCGCTACCAGCGTCGAACAGGTGGCCGCCTTCCACGCGGCCGCGCTGGCTGCCGGCGCGCGCGACAACGGCGCACCCGGCCCGCGCCCGCATTACCACGCCGGCTACTACGCCGCTTTCGTGTTCGACCCGGATGGCTACAACATCGAGGCGGTTTTTCACGGCAGGACAGCCCCAGGTCTTGAAGCAACCGCCACATCTTGAACTTCAAGACTTGGGGTCCGGTTTGCCCCCTCAGACCGGCACATCTCCGAGGATCGTCGCGCGGTGCATCACTCGGCGGGCCGGCAGGTAGTCGGCCACGGCGTAGTGCTGGGTGACGCGGTTGTCCCAGAACGCTACGTCGTTCACCTGCCAGCGCCAGCGCACGGTGAATTCCGGTCGGGCGATGTGGGCGTAGAGAAAGGCCAGCAGCGCGTCCGATTCGGGCGGCGGCAGTTGATCGATGCGCAGGGTGAAGCCTTCGTTGACGAAGATCGCCTTGCGTCCGGTTTCCGGGTGGGTGCGGATCACCGGGTGCGACAGCGGTGGATGCCTGGCGCGGGTGGCTTCCCATTGCGCGCGACCGGCGTCGGAGATGCCGTGGCGGCTGGCGGGGAACGACTTGGCGAAGTCATGCGTCGCGGTCAGCCCATCCAGCAGCGCCTGCAACCGGGGCGACAGCGCATCGAACGCCGCCGTGCCGCTGGACCATAGCGTGTCGCCACCGGTGGCCGGCAACTGCTTGGCGGCCAGCACCGCGCCCAGGGGCGGGGTGGCGATGAAGGTCACGTCGGTGTGCCAGTTGTCGTTGTCCGGCAGGTTATCGGCGTGGGTGTCCAGCACCAGGATCTGCGGTGTCTCTGGCACGTTGGGGTAGATCGGGTGCACGTGCAGGTCGCCGAAGTGGCGTGCGAAATCGCGCTGCCGCGCCGGGGTGAGCGGCTGGTCGCGAAAGAACAGTACCTGATGGCGCAGCAGTGCCTCGTGCAGCAGGGCGTGGCGTGCCTTGTCCAGTGGTTCGTCCAGCGAGAGGCCGCTGACGACGGCGCCGAGGGCGGGGCTGAGGGAGGTGATCTCGATCGAAGGCATGAGGGTTCTCGGATTGCCGGGAGCGGTGGGCAAGACCCGGCGCTGCGGTGCTGTCGGGTCGTACAACGCAGTCCCGTTTCAGTGGGGTTGGCCCTGCCAGGGCACCAGCCGGCGTTGCAGCGCGCGCAGGCCCAGCTCCAGCGCGAAGGCGATCACGGCGATGACCAGGATGCCCAGCACCACTACGTCGGTCACCAGGAACTGTGCCGCCGACTGCACCATGAAGCCCAGCCCACGCGTGGCGGCCACCAGTTCGGCGGCCACCAGGGTGGACCAGCCGGTTCCCAGCCCGATGCGCACGCCGGTGAGGATGTCGGGCAGCGCGGAAGGCACGATCACGTGGCGGATCAACTGCCAGCGGCTGGCGCCCAGCGATTGGGCGGCGCGCACCCGCGCCGGGTCCACCCCGCGCACGCCGGTGGCGGTGGCGATGGCAATCGGGGCAAAGATCGCCAGGTAGATCAACAGTACTTTCGACAATTCGCCGATGCCGAACCAGATCACGATCAGCGGCAGGTAGGCCAGCGGCGGGATGGGCCGGTAAAACTCGATCAGCGGATCGAGCACGCCGCGCGCGGTGCGCGACAGGCCGATGGCGATGCCCACCGGTACCGCGAACAGCATGGCGGCGATCAGCGCCAGCACGATGCGCAGGGCGCTGGCGCCCAGATGCTGCCACAGCGTGGCGTCCATATAGCCCTGGGTGGCAGTCAGCCACAGCTTGGCCAATACCGCCTGTGGCGGTGGCAGGAACAACGGCGGTATCAGGCCACTGGCGCTGACGGCCCACCACAGTGCCAGCAGCGTTGCCACCGTGGTCACGCCCAGGCGCAGCGTGCCGCGTCGGGGCGGGCGTTGCGGCTCGGCCTGTTCGGCCACGGGAAATTCATGTTCGCCCAGTGCGAGGTCGGCGGCGTTCATGCGATCACTCCTTGCGATACGTCGGCCTGGCTGGCGCGGTGTGCGAACACGCGTGCCAGCACATGTTCGCGCACGGCGATGAAGGCGGGGTCGGATTTGATCTCGCGCACCGGCTCGCCGGCGGCGTGGCGGCGACCGAAATCCAGCGACAGCCGCTCGACGATGCGCCCGGGCCCCGGCGACATCAGCACCAGTTCGGTGGCGAGGAACACTGCCTCCTCGATGTCGTGGGTGATCAGGAACACTCGCTTGCCGGTTTCGCGCCAGAGACGCAGCAATAGCGACTGCATCTGCTCGCGGATGAAGGCATCCAGCGCGCCGAACGGTTCGTCCATCAGCAATACGCGCGGATCGGCCGCCAGCGCCCGTGCCAAGCCGACGCGCTGGCGCATGCCCCCGGACAACTGCCATACGCGGTGGCCGGCGTAGCCGTCCAGGTCCACCAGTCGCAGCACCTGCCGCGCCCGCGCTTGCCGCTCGCGTGCCGGCACGCCGCGCAGACGCAGGCCGAATGCCACGTTGTCCGCCACGTCCAGCCATGGCAGCAGTGCGTCGTGCTGGAACACCACGCCGCGCTCGGCGCCGGGGCCGCTCACCGCCTTGCCGTCGAGCATGACGCTGCCGTGGTCCGGCGCGATGAAGCCCGCGATCAGGTTGAGCAGGGTGGTCTTGCCGCAGCCGGACGGTCCCAGTGCCACCACCAGGCTTTCCGGTGGCACGGTCAGCGAAACCTCGGACAACGCCAGGCCGGTGGCACCGGCATAGCGCACTGAGACACGATCGACGATCAGCGAAGACATGAGGGGCTCCAGCAAGCGCTGCCGACCAGGCCTTGCGGCGGCGGCAGGCAAGGCGCCGGGCCTTGCCTGCCGTATGCCACGTCGGGGCGGGCCGGCTGCGCCAGGGTTGCGGCGGTGGCGGCGTTTACTTCAGCGCGGCCTTGGCGTAGCGGTTGCTCACGTAGCTGGCGTAGCTCGGTTGCAGCGCGTCCACTTTGCCCTGGTCCTTGAGGAAGGCCGAGGTATCGGTCAGTGCCTTGGTGGTGGCGTCGGCCAGCAACCTGGCCTGCTCGTCCGCCAGCGGGTAGCGGTTGCCCGTCAGCAGCCCGGCCACTTCCTCCGGCTTGGAGCCGGTAACGCGGGCGATCTTCTCCACATTGGCCGCCTTGGCTGCGAACGCCTTGGGGTTAGCGGCATAGTCGGCATATGCCTTGAGCGTGACGCGGGCAAACTGCTCGACGAACCTGGGGTTCTTCTCGGCGAAATCCTTGCGCACGATCCAGGCATCGAAGGTGGGCGCGCCCCATTTGGCCACATCGGTGGAACTCACCAGCACCTTGCCGTTCTCCTTGGCCTTGCCCAGCGCCGGGTCCCACACGTAGGCGGCATCGATGTCGCCGCGTTGCCATGCCGCAGTGATTTCGGACGGCCGCAGGTTGACGATCTGCACCTTGGATGGATCGATCTTCCAGTGTTTGAGCGCGGCCAGCAGGCTGTAATGGGTGGTCGAAACGAACGGCACGGCGATCTTCTTGCCGGCGAGATCGGCCGGCTTGGCGATGCCGGCGCCGTTGCGCACCACCAGCGCCTCGGCCGAACCGATCTGCGCCGCGATCAGGAAGGTCTGGATCGGCAGCGAACGGCTGGCTGCCGCCGCCAGCGGGCTGGAACCCACATAGCCGATCTGCACATCGCCCGACGCCACCGCCGTGATCACCTCGGCGCCGCTCTCGAACTTGCGCCAATCGATCTTGGCGCCGCTCGCTTTTTCGTAGGCGCCGTCGGCCTGGGCCACTTTGGCCGGCTCGACGGTGGTCTGGTAGGCGATGGTGACGTCGGCGGCATGGACGGCAAAGGCTGTGCCGGTCAAGGCCAGGGCGGACAGCCAGCGGGTGGTGCGATCAAGCGTGCTCATCGTGTTGTGCTCCAGGTTGCCGCCGCGAAGGCAGCGGTCGATGGAGGCAATCTAACAAGCAGTATTTGTATATAAAAAGGAATATAAAACTATTTCAAAATAACAAAATGCAATATTTGGAAGAGGGCGTTATGATAAGGCACTGGTGTGGACACCGCGAGCACCGAGGAGAGAAAGCCCCCAGGGAAAGACTGTTCATCTCGTGGGTTTTCTCCGTGTCCTCGGTATCTACAGCGATTGCGTTTGGCCCGCCTAGCCGTCACGCGGCGCTCGCGCTGTTTTCCGCCGGTTCCAGGCCCACCACGCAATTGCGGCCCGAGTGCTTGGCCTGGTACAGCGCCGTGTCGGCCTCGGATACCAGGTCACCCCAGGTCGAGCGGGCACAACTGAGCGAGACGCCGAAGCTGGCGGTCACACTCAGGGTGCGGCCTCCCGGCAACTGCACGCTGGCGCCAGCGATCACGCGGCGCAGTTTTTCCGCCACCGCCCGCACCGCCTTGGCATCCGCCAGCGGCACCAGCACGATGAATTCCTCGCCGCCGAACCGTCCCACGTTGTCTTCGTTGCGACAGGTTTCCAGCACCGTCTGCGCCACCATCTTCAGCACCAGGTCGCCCACCGGGTGGCCGTGGACGTCGTTGACCTTCTTGAAGTGATCGATATCGAACATCACCAGCCCGACCCGCCAGTCGCCCAGCGCGGCATGGGTCAGCAACTGCTCGCCGATATCCTCCAGAGCGCGGCGGTTGTGCACGCCGGTCAGCACATCGGTCTCGGCCTGGCGCTTCAGTTGCTGGGTCAGTTGGCTCAGACGCTGCTCGGCCTGGACGCGCTTTTCCTGGCTGGAGCGCAGGGTGTCGAGGGCGTCGAACAGCTTTTCCACCTCGGGGCCGCTGCGGGGGCGGCGCAGTGGCATCAGATTGCCCTCGGCCAGCTCGATGATGCCGTGGCGCGCCTGGAGCAACGGCAGCAGCAGCCGGCGCCGGCTGGTGTACAGCAGCGCGATCAGCACCCCGATCAGCGCGCCGCACAGCAACAGCACCTGCACCGCTTCGCGCTTGGCGTTCACCACGCCCTGCTGCGACTGCTCGGCGGCCGCCTGGATGAGCCGCTCCTGCATCTGCTCGACCGAGCGCATGGCGTGCGTGTAGCGTTCGGTAAAGGCCATCACCGATGGCAGCCGATCCCCTGAGTGGCTGCCTTGCTGCAACACCTCGTCGAGCAGCCGATAGCCCTCGCCGAAGTAGTCCCGTTCCATGGCCTCGCGCGCCTGCTGCAGACCCGACTGCATCCGGTAGTTGCTCATTTGCTGTTTGAACCCTTCGGCCATATCGTTCAGGCGCTCGCGGAAGTTCCCGATACGTTGTTGCCGATCCGCGCCGATGGCCTCGCGTTTGATCAATGGCACCATCAGTTGCGCACCCACGCGCCCGGCGTGTTCGCGGGCAAGTCCCAGCATCCGCGACATCACCACCGCATAGGAAATTCGTCGATCCGTTTCAACTGAGTGCATTCCCGTCTCGATAATGGCCGGGCGCAGGTCGTTGGCGACGTAATACAGTTCGTCAATGACCTGCGTGATTTCCGTGCCGCCGCGTCGAGCCAGCGGCTTGTCAGCCACCGAGTCGGCCAGCTCACGGGCCCTGGTTAGATCCCGCCGCGCATGGTCCACGGCCTGGATCGACACCACGAAATCCTCCTGATGCCGCTTGATCAGGGCCGCGATCTGCTTCAGCTCGCCATCGCTGCGCTGACGGGCCTGCGCCACCGCGCGGCGCTGCGGGTAATTGTGGACTCGCAGATCGCTGATCAGCCGAAAGGTTTCGCCTCGCTCGGCCGCCAGCACATTGGCGGCATCCAGTACTGCGTGATACAGCGACAGGTTTTCCAGGCTTTTCTGGTTCAGCCGGAATTCCCGGTAGCTGTGGTAGATCAACTGCCCGGCCAGGGCTGCGGTGATCAGCACGATGACCAGCGAGCATAGTTGAAACTTCTGGTCGAGGGTGAGGCGTCTCATGACGGCGATCCGGTGGCGGCGATGCGCCGATACTGAAATCGCCGGTACGGGAAAAATTTGATCTCGCACAAACGCCACCGGCGCCCGGAGCGCCGGGCGTGGCACGACATGCACATGGATCGGGGGGCGCGGCGCGTGGCGAATTCGTGGCCGGCCGCGCTGCTTTCCAGTCAGATCGCCGCTTGCGGCGCGGCCCGGGCACGGCGGATGCTTGGCGGGACGCCGCCATGCGCCGGTGGCCGGCGCCGTTGGTGTGAAAATGCCAGACAGATTATTCCGATAGCGAAAGTGGCTGCCGCGCCGCCACCGAGGGGCTCCACCCAGCGCCGAGCGCGGTTTCCCACGCCGTTGCACCGGCGTCCCGCCGCGCCCTTTGCCCGGCTGTCGGGCGCTGGGGTGAAGCGATGCGGGCGCTGCGTTTCAATCCAGCCCCGCCATCTGCCGCAGGTATTCCCAAGGGTAGATGCCGCGTTGGTGCCCATCGTCGAAGCGCAGTTGCAGAGCGTAGTGCCCAATGGGCTCGGCGCCTTGCAGGCGGATCGCGGCCGGCGCCTGCGGTGACATGCCGCGCAGCGTCAGCGCGCGGCAGTCGGCGCAGCGGCAGGCGTGGCGCAGCAGCGGGGCGGGGAGCGTGATGTCGCCGTCGGGCCAGGTCAGCGCCAGGGCATCGGCAGTGAGGGTGACGTGATGCGGGGTCATGGCTGGTCTTCGCGGCGCAATCCGGCCAGGCCCAGCCGCGCGGCTTTGCGTACTTCGGGGTCGGGGTCGGATTCGGCCAGGCGCAGCGCGGGTTCCGCCGTGGCGTCGCCGATCTCGCCCAGGGCGATGGCGGCTTCCTTGCGCAGGTTGCCGGCGGCATGGCCCAGGCTGGCGATCAGTGCGGGCATGGCGGTGGCGTCGCCGATCAGGCCCAGCGCGCGGGCTGCCTTGATCCGTACCTGCCAGATGTCGCCGTACAGGCTGTCGATCAATGCCGGCGCGGCCGGGCGCAGGCGCAGTTTGCCCAAGGTGGTGGCGGCCTCCTCGCGCACCGCCCACTGTGGGTCGGCCAGCGCCGCCAACAGGGCCGGCAGTATGGCGGCCCCATCGGCGAAACCCAGCGCGCCGCTGGCGATGCGGCGTACCTCGGCATCCGGGTCGGTCTGTGCCAGCCGCGCCAGTGCGGGCACTGCGGTGGCCAGCTTGAGCCAGCCGAGCACGCCCACCGCTTCGCGCCGCACCGCCGCATTGGTGTGGGTCAGCGCGTCCAGCGCGGCGTC
>NZ_SUMF01000059.1 GCF_005048205.1 Chitiniphilus eburneus | reverse complement strand
CACACTCAGCCCTCGGCCAAAAACCTCCAGCCTCCAGGCTTGGCGGGAACAACCTATTGCAACTCGACACCTAGGGCATGTCATCCAATGTTTCGCGGCAGCGCTGGGCCGAAAAAGCACCAGCCACCAGGCGCATGACGCAGCCAATAACCGGTTATTGGCAAGGCGTGCAACGCAGTGGATGGTGTTTTTTCGGCCCAGCCCTGCGGGTTCGGTGCATTTCGGGCGCCACGCGGCGTCGCCGGCCGCTTGCGGTATCCATACCGCCGCGCGTCCAGCTCCTTGCACGGCATCCCGAACTGCACCGAACGCTGTCGTGAAACATTGGATGACATGCCCTAACCTATCGGCCGCGCCATGAACACCGCCGCCTCGCCCTCCATGACTTCGTTCGGGTCGTAGAGCGAGGTATCCAGCCCGCAGACCGTGAAGCCACGCGACAGGTAGAAGCGAATCCCCGGCAGGTTGGTGTTCTGCGTTTCCAGCCAGAGCTGCCGCGCCGGCGTGCCCAGCGCCACATCGACCACCTTGTCCAGCAGCAGCCGGCCCAGGCCCTGCCGGCGCCGGCCGGGGCGCACGAACAACCCGGTCAGTTCCATGCTGCGGTTCCACGCTTCGTAATGCGCGGTGACGAAGCCATCGATGCCGCCGGCGGGCGACTCCACCAGCCATGCGCAATCGGCATCGACTACGTCGTCGGCCAGTTCTTCCAGGTCGTAGCACTTACGGAACGGCTGGCTCAGCATCTGCTCGCACAGGGCGAAGCTCAGGCCGTCGGTATCCACCCGATAGATGAGTTCGGTGCTGTAGCCAGCATCGAAATCCAGCAACGCAACGTGGTCGTGCTGCCAGTCGATCTTGCGCAATAACATGACAAGCTCCTGCTTGCTCGGAAGGGCATTAGGCGCCGTTTCTCCGCATTGGTGCCCGGCAACGATGGCGGGCTATCCACCGGGGGTGCGCCCAGTGTCGCGTTGCAACAGCCTATCCCGGCACGGTTCGTCGCCAGGCGCGCGGCGTGGTTGCCCGGTGTGGGTAGGGCCTGGAAGGTACGAACGACAGCGCCCCGCTCATGCGGGGCGCCAGGAACAAACCCATCCGGTCGATTCATGGACCAGGAGCGAGCATCGCACAACCCGGCTCGTTGCAATCAGTAAGAGGCCTTCTGCCTGTGGGTGGGTTCGTCAAGGATGCCGATATCGAGGTTCTGGCCATCGGAAAACGCCAGGCTTTCGAAGAAGAACTGAACTCTCAAACTGGATGAGCGCGTCATCTGTATATGCCCGGCATCGTTCTTGTTATGCGGCATGATGGCAAGAATCTTCTTCTTGGACAGAGGGCCGATATCCTCCTCCACCCTGACCGGATAAGTGCCCAGCTCTTTATTGAAAACATCGTAAATGGTCACCAATCCGGCAAACCCGGCCACCGCGCGTTTGGTGTGATTGGATAAATCCAGGGCAAAATGCCACTCCCGCGCATACTCCACGCCGTTTCGACCAAACAATGGCTCGAAGCGGTATCCCGCCACGGTCACCGCAAATTGCTGGCGGATCGCGGCATCGATCTTCGAGCGAGTCTCGGCGTCGCGTTCCGCAGCCAGAACCCGCTGGCGTTCTTCTTCTTTCTGCGCATCGATGACGGCCTGTTTCTCGGCCTCCTGCTTGTTTCTTTCTGCGGCCTTTTCCGCCTGAATGACGTTAAACCGCTGCTGATTGAATATCGCATCCTTGACTGTCCACGCAGTCAGCTCCCCACCCAGGGATTCGCCCTTTTCCATACGTGCGGCCCATTGGCGGAACGTGGCCCGATCAGCCGCGTTCAATCTATTTCCAATGTAATCGACCTCACCCGCTGTGAGAATGCCATCCCCCGGCAACTTTATGTCATAGGGGTCGTAGCAGCCAGACAACCCGACTATTAGCAATAACGAGCAAATCCATCCAATTCGTCTATTCATCGGAAACGCCACCGAATTTTATAATCAGATTACAAAACCATATTGAAGAAAGGATAAACTTGCATGCGTGTTTTTTCAAGCACCCAACAACACCAGACAGGCGGAAAACAAGCAAAAGCCCCGCTGGTAGCGGGGCTTGCTGACGCGAACGCGGCACAACACGGCAACGCCCGGCCTTCGTCCTTATGTTCGGGTCAGTCCTCGGGGCGGCCTCCTCGGTGTCGGCGTGCACAGAGAAAAACGCTTCGCGGCACCGTGCTTCGCGCCCCCCAGCCCACAGCCAACGCATGCCACGTGCGAAGGTGGATTCGCGCTAGCGCCCCTTGGGCGGCACCAGTTCCTTCGGGCGGTAATCGCATACGTCGTTGACCACGCAGCGCCAGCACTCGGGCCGGCGCGCCTTGCAGATGTAGCGCCCGTGCAGGATCAGCCAGTGGTGCGCGTCGTGGCGGAATTCGGGCGGCGTCACCTTGAGCAGCTTGTCCTCGACCGCGCGCACGTCCTTGCCCGGCGCAAGCCCGGTGCGGTTGGCGACGCGGAAGATATGCGTATCGACCGCAATGGTCGGCTCGCCGAAGGCCGTGTTCATCACCACATTGGCGGTCTTGCGCCCCACGCCGGGCAGCGCTTCCAGCGCCTCGCGCTCGCGCGGCACCTCGCCGCCGTGACGCTCGATCAGCATGCGACAGGTTTCCAGCAGGTGCTTGGCCTTGCTGCGATAGAGGCCGATGGTGGCGATATAGGCTTCCAGGCCCTCCTGCCCCAATGCCAGTATCTGCGCCGGCGTGTTCGCCACCGGGAACAGTCGCCGCGTGGCTTTGTTGACGCCCACGTCGGTGGCCTGCGCGGACAGCAGCACGGCGGTCAGCAACTCGAACGGCGTGGTGTATTCCAGCTCGGTGGTCGGCGCCGGCTCCAGTTCGGCCAGGCGTTGGTAGAAGGTACGGCGGGTTTCTTTATTCATGAGCCTATCTGGAAACTGCCTTTTCCATTGAAAAATTCTGCCTCATCAAGCGCCCCGGCAGGGCCGGACGCACAACATGAGCGATCTGCAAGCCACGACTCATCCTCGATTGATCCCACTCCCGCCCTCGCCGCCCCGGGGCCCCCGCCAAGTCGAAGACTTTGCGGGGTGGGTGAGAGGGAGCCTCGCTTCGCTCGCACTGGCATGCATGTCCACGCGGCTTGTCGACGCGGAAGTTCAACCGCGTCCAACAGTCGTGGAGCCGGCCATTACCTCGGGACCCGCAACCCGCCGTGCCGCGCGGCGATCGAGCGCGCTCTTGCCGGCGATGAGGAAGGCCAGCCCGAAGAATGCGCCGGGCGGCAGGATGGCTAGCAGGAACTGGTAATGCGCTTCGGCCGGGATCACGTGGATCACCCAGTCCGCCGCCGCCGCGCCGAACACCAGGTCGATGCCCGACAGCAAGGTGCCGTGCCCGATCAGTTCGCGCAGCGCGCCCAGCACCGCCAGCACGCCGGTCAGCCCCAGGCCCATCATCAGGCCATCGAGCGCGGATTGCGCCACGCCGTTGCGCGACGCGAATGCCTCGGCGCGCGCCAGTACGATGCAGTTGGTGGTGATCAGCGGGATGAAGATGCCCAGCACCAGGTACAGGCCATGCACATAGGCATTCAGCATCAGGTCCACCACCGTGACCAGCGCGGCGATGATCAGGATGAAGATGGGGCTGCGCAGTTCGTTGGGCACGAACTGGCGCAACGCGGCGACGGCGGCCCCCGACACCAGCATCACCAGGCTGGTGGCCAGCCCCAGCGATACGCCGTTGACGATGTTGCTGGAGATGACCAGCACCGGGCACAACCCCAGGATCTGCACCAGCCCGGCGTTCTGACGCCATAGCCCGTTGCCGGCGATTTCGCGCGCCTGTTGTCGATCCATCATTGTTGCTCCTTCGTCGCGATCCACTGCGCCTGCTGTTCGCGTACCAGTTCCAGCGCGCGCTTCATTGCCTTCACCACCGCGCGCGGGCTGACCGTGGCGCCGGCCATATAGTCGAACGCGCCGCCGTCCTTCTTCACCGCCCAGGCGCTGGCGGCGGGGCGATCCAGCGATTTGCCGTCGAACTGATCGCTCCAGGTGGATTTGGCGGCATCGATATAGTCGCCCAGGCCCGGTGTCTCCTTGTGGGCGATCACGCGCACACCCCGCACGCGCCCGTCGCGATCGACGCCGACCAGCAGCCTGATCGCGCCGCTGTAGCCATCGGGCGCTGTGGCTTCGATGGCGAATGCCACCACCCGCCCGTTGCGCCGCGCGGGATAGACGCGCTCGCCGCCCACGCGCGCCGCGTCGGCGGCGGGCAGCACGATGGCGTCGGCCAGCAGGTCGTTGTCGAAGGCGGGCAGTACCTGCGCCAGCAGCGCCACGCGCGATGCCTGCTCGTTACGCGCCACGATATCGCGGGTCAGCCACCAGGTACCGGACATCAACGCGGTGAATACCAGGGCGAATACCAGCAGGGTCAATGCCCCGCGTACGCTGTTGGCGGCCGCGTGCTTCATGCCGCTTTCCCCCGCTTGCGCCCGAACACCGCCGGCTGGGTCAACTGGTCGATCAGCGGCGTGGCGATGTTCATGATCAGCACGGCGAAGGCCACGCCGTCCGGATAGCTGCCGAACACGCGGATCAGGTAGGTCAGCATGCCGGCCAGCGCGGCGTAGAGCAGGCGCCCCAGCGGCGTGGTCGGCGCGGTGACCGGATCGGTGACGATGAAGAACGCGCCCAGCATCGCGGCGCCGGTGCCCAGGTGGAACAGCGGCCCGGCGTAGTGGGCGGGGTCCGCCAGGTGGAACGCGCCCGCCATCCCGGCCAGCGCGCCGAGGAAGCCCACCGGCAACTGCCACGGGATCAGCTTTTGCTGCCAGAGGAAAAGGCCACCCAGCAACCAGCCGAGCACCACCCACTCCGACCCGGCGCCGCCGACATCGCCGAAGATGGGCGCGGTCATGATCTGAGGCAGCGATTGCGCCTGGCCCAGCGCGGTGCGCACGGTATCGAGCGGCGTGGCGGAGGCGATGGCGTCGAAGCCCAGCGCGCCCGGCAACTGTCCGGTGAAGATGTAGGCGATCTGCGCCAGCGCATTCAGTTCGTCGTGCCCCAGGCCGAACGGCGCCGGCCAGCGCGACATCTGCGCCGGGAATGAGACGATCAGCACCGCGAAGCCCACCATCGCCGGATTGAAGGTGTTCTGCCCCAGCCCGCCATACAGGTGCTTGGCCAGCCCGATGGCGATCACCGTGGCCAGCACCACCATCCACCACGGCGCCAGTGGCGGCACCGCCAGCGCCAGCAGCCAGGCGGTGACGATGGCCGAGCCGTCGGTGACGAAGGGCCTGACCGGGTAGCCGCGCAGCTTGAGGCAGGCGGCCTCGGTACCCAGCGCGGCGGCGGTGGCCAGTACGATCTGCACCAGCACGCCGACGCCGAACGCCCATGTGTAGAGCGCGATGCCCGGCAGCAGCGCGCAGGCGACCTTGAGCATGACGATCTGCAACGGTGTGGGCTGAACCAGGAAAGGGGAAGTACGCATGGTCAGTTACCGTGAAGGATCGGGGTTGAGGCACGCGGGGAAACAGCCGGCCCGCGCGCTCGGCGGCTTTCGCCGTCGGGCACGGTCATCGCGCGGGGCGCCTCCACGCTAGGGCGTGTCATCCAATGTTTCGCGGCAGCGCTGGGCCGAAAAAGCGCCAGACACCAGGCGCACGACGCAGCCAATAACCGGTTATTGGCAAGGCGTGCAACGCAGTGGATGGTGTTTTTTCGGCCCAGCCTTCGGGTTCGGTGCATTTCGGGCGCCGCGCGGCGTCGCAGGCCGCTTGCGGTATCCATACCGCCGCGCGTCCAGCTCCTGGCGCGGCATCCCGAACTGCACCGAACGCTGTCGTGAAACAT
>NZ_SUMF01000058.1 GCF_005048205.1 Chitiniphilus eburneus | reverse complement strand
GTCCTGGGTGAAGGCGCTGGCGAAGGACGCCAGCAGGTTCGACATATCCACGTCATCTACCCAACAATTTTTGTCAGCCAGGATGTTAAAGATGCTGAGGGCATCTGGACAAGCGTTGTTGGACCACTGGCCATTGATCGGTGTCGAACGGTGATCCCCTTTAGCGTTTTTCAAAGGTACACGCGCGACGTGCGTGTAAGGAACGGCCGTTTCACACCGCAAGCACGGCGCCTGGTTCCGGGCGACACCGCAGAAGACACCCCATGGATGTCCAGAAGGAAGAAGGCGGCATCGCCGCCCGCTTCCTTCTGCCGTTCTGCCTCGCTGCCAATCCCTACGCCGGGCTGCGGTCCAGCGATGCCTCGTCCAGCGCGCGGGCGATGTCGGCCAGGAAGGCCGGTGCGCGCACGATATCCAGGTGGCCGGCGCCGGCGATCACCACTTCGCGTACCGTGTCGGCATGCCGATCCCACGCACGGCGCTTGCCGGCGGCCACGGTCTGCTCGGCGTGCCAGACGTGCAGCGGCGCGGCGATGCGGCCATGGCGGTGCAGCGATACCGCGTTGTTGACGTTGATTTCCGCCCACAACTGGTATTCGGCGGCGTGGATGGCGGCGCCGTCGCTGGGCAGGGTGTCGCCGACGTCGGCCACTTCGTAGCGGTAGCGCTCGCGTTGCGCCGGGCTCAGGCGCTCGAACAGCGCCTGCCAGCGCTCGCGCATGCTGGATCGCTCCAGCCAGGCATCCACCGTCTGCGTCACCCCTTCATGCTGCGCTGGCGTCAGTGACGGCCGGTCGGGTGTGAGCGGTTGCGCCACGTCGATCAGGCCGACGAAGCTGACCTGGATGCCGTCGGCCTCCAGTTGGCGGGCCGTCTCCAGCGCCAGTTCGCCACCCAGCGACCAGCCGGCCACGGCGCAGACGCCATTGCGCGTGCGTGGACGGATGTAGTCGGCGTACTCGGCCGCCATGCCGGCCACGGTGAAATCGCACCAGCGACGCGCGGTGAGCGCGTGGCTGACGAAGCCGTACACCGGGCACTGCCGGGCCAGCGCGGCGATCAGCGCCTTGTACTCCGCCGTGTTCACGAACAGGCCGGGGAACAGGAACAGCGGCACCGCGCCACCGTCGTGCTCCACGATCAACACATCACGATCCTCATCCTGAGCGTGCGCTTCCATTGCCTGCGCCAATGCGGCCACGTCTCGTGCGCGCAGCAGTTCCAGCAGGCTGACGCTGTTTTCGCCCCATTGCGCATGGATGCGTTGCACCAGTTGCAGTGCCAGCAGTGAATGCCCGCCCAGTTCGAAGAAATTGTCGTTCCGCCCCACGCGCGCCAGGCCCAGCAAGTCCGCCCAGATCGCCGCCAGCGCGGTTTCCAGTTCGCCCACCGGCGCAACATGGTCCGACACCGTATCCAGTGGCGCAGGCAGCGCCTTGCGGTCGATCTTGCCATTGGGATTGAGCGGCAGGCGCGGCAGCACCGTCACCACGCCGGGCACCATGTAGTCGGGCAGCGTTTCGCCCAGGCACGCCCGCAGTGCGCGGCCATCCAGCACGCATGCACCGTCGAGCGACACATACGCCAGCAGCCGGGTACCGGCCGGGCCGTCCTGCGCCACCACTACCGCCTCGCGCACGCCGGGAATCGCCAGCAGTTGTGCCTCGACCTCACCCAGCTCGATACGGAAACCGCGCACCTTCACCTGAAAGTCGATCCGGCCCAGGTATTCGAGTTGCCCGTCGTTGCGCCAGCGCACCAGATCACCGGTGCGGTACAGCCGGCCGCCCTCCTGACGGTCGGCCGCCCCATCGAACGGATCGGCCACGAAGCGCTCCGCCGTCAGCGCCGGCCGGCCGCCATAGCCGCGTGCCAGCAACGGGCCGCCGATGCACAACTCGCCCGGCACGCCCGGCGGCACCAGGTTGAAGTCGGCATCCACCACGCGCAGCACGCGGCCCGCCAGCACGCGGCCGATGGGCATCTGCTGTGGCAGCGCGCGTTCGCCATGCACATACGGCGCACAATCGAGCACGGTCGCGGTGACCGTGGCCTCGGTGGGGCCGTAGGTATTGAGCAACGTCACGTGTGCCAGGTCCGCAGCCTGCCATGCGCGCAGACCTTCGGGCGGCATCGCCTCGCCGCCGGCGTGCATCTGCCGTAAGGCGCCATAATCGCGGATGCCCATGCGAGCAAAATCCTGCACCAGCACCAACCAGTAGGCTGTGGTCAGATCGACCACGCTGATGCGCCGCGCCAGCAGCTCGCGGTGGAAGGTGGCGCTGTCCCACAGCTCGGGGCCACGCAGCACCACCACCGCGCCGGCCAGCAGCGGCGGGAACAGTTGTTCGACGAAGCCATCGAAATTCAGCGTGGAGAACTGCAACATGCGATCGGCCGCGCTCAGGCCGAAGAAGTGAATCGCCGTATGGCTGTGCTGGTGCAGCGCGTGGTGCGAAATCCCCACGCCCTTGGGCTTGCCGGTCGAGCCGGAGGTGTAGATCACGTAGGCCAGGTTGTGCGTATGCACCGCCACGCGGGGATCGCTCGCCGCACCATCCACCCCGGCTGTTCCAGCCGGTTGCGCATCGAGCAGCAACACCGGTAGCGTGGGCGGCACGGGGATGCGCTCCCGTACCGGGGTCTGCGTCAGCAGCAGCGCAATGCCGGCATCGTCGATGATGTAGCCCAGTCGGTCGGCCGGGTATTCCGGGTCCAGCGGCACGTAGGCACCGCCTGCCTTCAGGATCGCCAGCAGGCCCACCACCATTTCCACCGAGCGCGCCACCGCGATGCCGACGCGGGTATCCGGCCCTACACCGTGTGCAATCAGCCGGTGTGCCACGGCATTGGCGCGCGCGTTCAGTTCGGCATAGCTGAGCCGGGTATCGCCGAAGATCAGCGCAATGGCGTCGGGCCGCAGCCGGGCCTGGCGTTCGAACTGGCGCTGTACCGGCTCGAAGCCGCCATGCTCTTCGGTATCGATGCCCCAGCGTTGCAGTTGCGCCAGCTCCGCCGCGTCCAGCAGCGGCAGATCGCCGACCGCCTGCTCCGGCGTATGCGCCAGCGCATGCAGCACACCCAGCAGGTGCCGTGCCCAGCCGGCCACCGTGGCGGCGTCGAACAGCCCGGCCGCGTAGTTGAACAGCAGATCGACGCGACCATCCGGGTGTTCGTGGCTGTTGAGCGTCAACTCGAACTGCGCTTCCTGCTCGGCCAGCGGATAGGCATCGAGCGTCAGCCCCGGCAGGCTGGCCAGCGCCCGCAGATCGCCGCGCTGATGGTTGAACATCACCTGGAACAACGGCGTGCTGCCCAGGCTGCGCTGCGGCTGCAACGCCTCGACCAGTTGCTCGAACGGCAGATCCTGGTGCGCCTGCGCGCCCAGCGCCGCCTGCCGCGCCTGAGCCAGCACCTCGCCCAACCGGCTGCGGCCGTGCAGCCGGCCACGCAGCACCTGCGTGTTGACGAAGAAGCCGATGACGCCTTCGGTCTCCACACGCTGGCGGTTGGCGATAGGCACGCCGATGCGGATATCGGTCTGTTCGGTATGGCGATGCAGCAGCACCTGGAATGCGGCCAGTAGCACCATGAACAACGTCGCGCCCTCCGCCTGGGCGCGGCGTTGCAGGGCCGCAACCAGGTCGGTCGGCAAGCTCAGCGGTAGATCAGCGCCGCGATAGCGGCCATCCGGGCGGCGCGGGTGATCGGCGGGCAGTTGCAGCACCGGGTGCGCCTCGCCCAGATGCTCGCGCCAGTACGCCAGTTGCCGTGCCTGTTCGCCAGCCTCCAGCCAGCCGCGCTGCCATAGTGCGTAGTCGGCGTACTGAATGGTCAGCGGCGGCAACGCCGCCGGTTGGCCCTGCCGATGCGCCAGGTAGTGGGCGGCGAACTCATCGACCAGCAATTGCATCGACCAGCCGTCCGATACGATGTGGTGCATCACCACCACCAGCACGTGCGAGTGCGCCGTCTCGCGGATCAGCGCCGCGCGCAGCAGCGGCCCGCGTGTCAGGTCGAACGGCGCGGCGTTGACCGCCAACGCGGCGCGGCGCACCTCGGCATCGCGCGGGGCGGGATCAAGCGCCGACAGGTCGGTCAGCGGGATATCCAGCGCGAACGCGGGCTGGATGCGTTGTTGCGCCAGCCCATCTCCGGCCGCCTGGAACACCGTGCGCAGCGATTCGTGCCGCGCCAGCAGCGCATCGAACGCCGCGCGCAACGCCGCAGTATCCAGCGCGCCTGTCAGCCGTAGCGCACCGGGGATGTGATACGCCGTGCTGTCGGGCTCCAGTTGCCAGAGGAACCACAGCCGGGACTGTGCGTACGACAGCGGCAGCCATTGGCCGCGCTTTTCGTCCGATAACCGGGGGATGCCCGGCGCCGGCTCGGTCGCGGGCCGCACCTGCGCCGCGATGGCCGATAGGGTCTGGTGCTCGAAGAACTGCTTGGCGGTGAGCTTGAAGCCGCGCTTGCGCGCCCGGGCGACCGCTTTCAGGCAGAGGATGGAATCGCCGCCCAGGACAAAGAACGAATCGTCCCGGCCGATGCGCGCAACGCCAAGCAGCTCGGTCCAGATGTCGGCCAGCGCCATCTCCACCTCGCCCTGCGGCGCTTCGTGCCGCGCCGACGCTGCCGCCACCGGGGCGGGCAGCGCCTTGCGGTCGAGCTTGCCGTTGGCGGTCAGCGGCAAGGCGGTCAGCGCGGTGAAGGCGCTGGGCACCAGGTAATCGGGCAGTTGCGCGGCCAGCGTGGCGCGCAGCGCTTCGATATCCAGCATGTCGGGCGTGAGATATGCCAGCAGTTGCGCCCGACCATCGGCGGCCTCGCCGACGACCACCTGCGCATCGGTCACGCCGGGCAAGGCCAGCAGCGCGGCCCGCACTTCGCCCAGCTCCACGCGGTAACCGCGAATCTTCACCTGATCGTCGGCGCGGCAGAGGAACTCCAGGCTGCCGTCGCGCAGTTGACGCACCCTGTCGCCGCTACGGTACAGGCGCTCGCCCGCGCGGGCCGGGTGGGCAACGAAGCGCTCGGCGGACAGGCCCGGCCGACCCTGGTAGCCGCGCGCCACGCCGGCACCGCCCAGGTACAGCTCGCCGCTGGCGCCCTGCGGCACCGGGTTCAACGCGGCATCGAGCACCCACGCTTCCACATTGCCCAGCGGCCCGCCGAGCGGCAGCGTCGCCGCGGCATGGCTGGCGCTGGCCGCCGGCTGCGTCAGCACGCCGACCGTGGTTTCGGTCGGGCCATAGTGATTGATCACACGGCACGCCGGCTTCAGCGCGGCGATGCGTCCCAGCAAGGCCCACGGCGTGGCCTCGCCACCGACCACCAGCGCGTGCGCCGGCAGCACGCCCGCCGGGTTTGCCGCCTGCAACAGCGCTTGCAGGTGGCTGGGCACGATCTTCAGTACATCGATGCAGTGGTCGCCCATGTACTGGGCGAACCGGTCGGGATCGAAGGCGCTGGCAGCGTCGATCAGGTGCAGCGTGCGGCCGCTGCACAGCGCGCCGTAGAAGCTGGTATGGCCCAGGTCAGCCGATACGGTGGACACCATTGCCACCTCGCGTGCCGTCTCGGGCAGATCGAGCGCGGCCAGTACCGCCTGGGTGTAGTTGGCCAGCGCGCCATGACCGATCACCACGCCCTTGGGCTGGCCGGTGGAGCCGGAGGTGTAGATCAGGTAGGCCGCCTGCTCCGGCGCGATTGCCGGCCAGGGGCCATTCGCCGTGGCCGGCGCAGCAACGAAACGCAGTGGCAGCAGTGGCAAGGTGTCGGGGGCCGATTCCGGCTGGGCGCTGAGCAGCAGCCGCGCGCCGCAATCGCCCAACAGGAACGCCAGCCGTTCGGCCGGCAACGCCACATCCAGCGGCACATAGGCGCCCCCGGCGCGCAACACCGCCAGCACGCCGAGCACGAACTCCGCGCCGCGCGGCGCATGCAGCCCAACGCGAACTTCGGGCCCGACGCCCGCCTGGCGCAGCTGTGCCGCCAGCGCGTTCACCTGGGCATCGAGCGCTGCATAGCTGTAGGCCTGGCGTTCGTCGCGCACCGCCAGGGTGTCGGGCACGCGCGCCACGGCGGCGTCCCAGGCGTCCAGCACATTGGCGTGCGTCCACG
>NZ_SUMF01000057.1 GCF_005048205.1 Chitiniphilus eburneus | reverse complement strand
GCCTTTTCTTTGGTTCGTTTCTTTTGGCGAAGCAAAAGAAATGAACCGGCCCGCCCGGCCGCTAAGGGCATCAATCAACCGCGCCGCAGGCGCTAGGCGTTTAAAAGCCTTTGCAGTTGCAGTTGCAACCACCACGCCGGAGAAGAAAGCAGCAATCATCATCTCTCCCCTCCTCACATGATCAGCCGGACGCCGGACATCACTTCGACGATGATCTGCTTCAGATCACACTCCACCCGCTGATCCACCCCGCTCTTCAATCCCCCCAGATAAATTTCCGCCCCCACCTGATCGTTCACCACATTCAGCGAGCTGCTGCTGGCAGTCAGGCTCAGCGACGAGCTGACGCCGGTCATGCTGATCGAACTACTGTTGCCCACCAGATTCATGCTGGTGGACATCCCCACCATGCCCATGCTGGTGGTCATCCCGGTCATGCTGGTGTCGTCCACCATCCCCGTCATGCTGGTACCGGTGCGCATGCCGGTCATGCTCATGCTGGTGACCATGCCGGTGGCGTCCATGCTGGTGACGCTGCCGGTGGCCGATACGCTCTGGTGCGAGCCGGTCATCGACATGCTCTGGTTACTGCCGGTAAGGCTGGTGCTCTCGGCTACGCCGGTGATGTTGCTGTTGCTGGTCATGCCCACCATGCCGACGCTGGTGGCCACGCCCACGGTGCTGAGGCTGCCGGTCATGGCGGTGACCGAGGTGTTGAGATCGACGTTGTGCAGACTGGTGTTGCTGGCCACGCCGGTCATGATGTGGGCGTTGACGGTGTTGCCCACCTGCACCGCGGCCGACAGCGAGTTACCCACGGTGATCGAGGTGTTGTCGCTGTTGCCGATCATGGTGTTGCTGCCGGTGCTGTTGCCGGTCTGGGTGCTCTGGTTCCAGGTGTTGCCGAAGGTTTCCACCACGCTGGCGTCCACCGCGCCGGCGGCGGCGGGGTAGCTCGATTCGTTCAGTTGCAGGCCAGTGTCGTACCGGCCACGCACCATGTGGCTGAAGCTGCGGCCGGTGGCAGAGAAGTTCGTGTTCTCCTTGGCCCAGCTATTGCCGTAGTTGCAGCCGTACGACCACGATTCGCCGAGCATGCCGTCGGCGCGTTGCTCAGACGTGTTGTAGCTGTAGTTACCGCCCTGCGAATAGCCCGCGTCGCGGAACACGCCACGCGCGTAGGCGGCGGTGACCAGGTTGACCGCGTTGTCCAGGTCGTAGCGGGAGGTGGCGCCGAAGCTGATGCGCTTGCCGTCGCTGTAGCTGGTGGAAAAGCTGTTGCCCACGTGGCTGCTGGCCTGCCAGCCCGACGGCACGATGGTCTGGCTGCCATTGCTTTGCAGGATGCTCTGGATCTCGGGCAGCTCCGATTCGTCCTGCGCGCGCGCCACGGTGACGGTGACGCCGTATTCCGGCACCGTCTGCATGTGCGATGCCAGCTTCACCCACACCGGCTGGCTCTGGTCATCGTCCACCGTGAAGCGCACGTAGACGCCCATTGCCTTCAGTTCTCTCTGGTCGCCCTCACCGTCGAGCAGGCTGGCGGTTTCGGGGGAGTAGACATGCTTGTCGTACCAGCGCCAGTTGGGCGGCGCCGGGGGCGGCACCACGGTGGCCAGCACCGCGCCCTGCTGGGTATCCGCCAGCGAGAACGGCGCCAGCGAGCCGGCGGCATCCACCGCCTGGAACTGGTTGCGATAGCTGCCATCCAGACTGGCCTCGTGCTTGACCGAGGTCAGCACGAAGGTGTGCCCTTCCAGCGACAGCCGCACCGGCTGCGGGTTGGCCTGCCAGGGCTTGGCACTGACGCTGAACTGGTGCCCGGGATGGAACAGCGGGCAGGTGGCGGCGCCGGAGAACTGGCTGCCGGCGGTGGTCAGCGACAACTGGGTGCGGCCGGAGAACTCCTGGAGTTCGTCGTGGCTGCAACCGTACTGGTAGATCTTGTACTGGCGGAATGGCAGCTCGCCGGTATCGGCCAGCGCGGCATGGCGGTACGAGGTAGTGACGGCCACTTCGTCGCGCTCCCAGGCGGCCTCCTGGCGGGTGGCGGTGCCGGTCACGCCGCTGGTCTGCATCGATTGCTGGTAGCTGAACTGGCTGAGCAGGTCCGGCTCGTGCAGGCCCAGTTCATCCAGCGCGGTCTGGGTGTAGCGCAGCGGACGGCGGTCGGCATAGACCTGCGGGTAGTCGGGCCGGTTGAGGAACACCACGGTGTGGCCGGTGGCGCTATGGCTGATGTAGTAGCTGATGTGCGCCTTGCCCATCAGCCGGCGCAACAGTTCATAGTCGCTCTCGCCGGCCTGCATCCAGTCCTGCACCCGCTCGGTGGCCAGGTTGTCGGCGCCGCCGATGCCGGCCACCGAGTAGGCGATACGATGGCGCTTCATCAGCGTCTCGATCATGTCGCGGATGCACTGGTGCGGGTAAATCTGGTAGCGGTTGGTCAACGTCAGCTTGTACAGCGCGGGCTTCATCGTGGCGCGGTAGACGCCGGGGTCTTCCATCGACAGCGTGGTGATGATGCCGTTGAACAGCGCCAGCCCGTCGCCCGGATCGCCGCCCCTCACCGCCTGGGCGAAACGCTCGGCCACCGCCGCCTGCCCGCTGGGCGACGGCAGGTGGATGCCGACGGTGACCGGGCGGCCGATCAGGTCGGCAAAGCGTAGCGAACGCGTCTGTCCGACGAATTGCGCCTGCTTGGGCACGTCGCTGTCCGAATGGGTATCGGCATGCAGTTCAAGCTGGAAGTCGAACGGTTCGGATACGCCCTCCTGGCCGGAGAAGCTGGTCAGGCGGAAGGTCTCGTCGCCGATGAAGTTATTGTTACCCGGCAGGAAAACAGCGCAATGCAGGTACGGCGCCCGATTGGCGACGGTCTGAATCTGCATCTCGCCGATGTCGGCATTCAGCACGCGATCGTTCATGCGGCGGCTCCAAAGGCAGGTAACAGGAAGCGCACTTCGCGTGGTGGGCGCAGTGAACTCGGCCCCAGCAGCCTGGCATCGCGGCCCAGGCGCCCGGCACCGGCAGTGCCCGCGCGTTGCTGTTCGCGGCGGGTGGGCAACCAGGCGGTGTGCGACAGCCGCAGGCCGGCACCGGGGCCGCCTCCGGACACTATCGGGCGCGGCGGCACGGCGTCGTCGGCCACCTGCAACACCACTTCGGCGTCGAAGCGACGATCCAGCAGAAAGGCCACCAGCGCGGCAAAGGCCGCGTGACCGGCCCCTTGCCCACGCTGCCGGGCCTCGGCGTCCGGCGTGGGGTGCTCGCCGACGCGATGCGTCGGCGCAATGCTGGCGCCCGGCAGCAATTCGGCCACCCGGGCGTAGGGCAGCGGATCGATCGTCAGCCGCACCCGCGCCTGCTGGTCCCACACCTTGCTGCCCAGCAGGCTGGTCTGGCCCAGCCGGTTGCCGCGCCGCCCCAGCAACTGGCGGTCGCCATCCTCCAGCTTGCGCCAGGCACCGACCATCTGCGTCAGCCGCACCGGTACGCCCAGGTACAGCGACAGCACGTGTTCGACGGTGCTGCCGGTACGGCGGCAGTTGGCCATCAGCCCGGCCAGCCCCAGCCAGGCGCGCTGCGGCAACGGCAATTGCTGCGCCAGCTCGGGCAGGCCCACGCCCATCAGCGCGCCCAGGTATTGCGCATAGCGCGTTTCGGATGGATACAGGTGATTGACCGCGATTTCCTGCCGCCCCTTGAGGTTGTGGCGCAGCACGTTCATGCGGTGGTTGAACAGATCGAGGAAGGCGGCGAACGCCGGGGAGCCGCCACGCTGCTGGTCGCGCACCCATTCGGTGTACGGCTCGGGCAGCGGGCCAAGCTCGCCGGCCACGCAGTAGTTGGGCGTGGCCAGGTCGATGCGTGCCGGCAGGTCGTGCTGCCGCGCGGCATGGCCGGCCACGCCCCGGTCGGCCGGCTCGCGCCAGACCAGGCCCGTGACTTCGCGCCCGGGGAACGCCGCCGACAGATCGCCACGGAAGCGCACGCGGTCGTCCATGCGCCACACCGCCAGCGGCGGGCGCTTGCCGTGCGCATTGGCGACACGCGGCTTCCAGCGCAGCAGGCGCACCAACTGAAAGACGTTGAAACGTCCGTAGTCGGTACGCAACTGCTCGCTCAGAGGACGGGCTGTGCGCCAATCAGCGGTGGCCATGATTTCAGCGTTCCTTTGACGTCCTGCACTTCAAGCGACAGTTCGACCAGGGTGTTGAGCGAGGCGTACAGCGCCAGGAAACGGCGCAGCACCTCGGCGAACAGCACGGCGCTCGCCTCCTCGAAATTGCTGCGATCCAGCGCCAGGTCGATGTGCACGCCCTGGGCGAAACCGCGCCAGCCTTCGCGCCCGACGTGGCGAACCACGGGGCGGCAACGTATTTCCTTGATGCTGTCGATCTGCTTCAGCCCGTTCACGCTCATCGGCCCGACGTGCAGGCTGAGCATGTCCTTCAGCGCCGACAGCGCCAGCGGCCCCTCGGCCAGCGACAGGTGGTTGAGCGCCAATTGCGACGCCAGCGCCCACGGCCGGTCGCCGATCAGTTGCGGCGTCTGGTGCGCGGTGGGCTTGCTGACGATGCGGATCGCCTGCACCGGGCCAGCGCCTTCCAGTTGCAGCAGATCGCCGACGCGCAGTTGTTCCGGCAGGCGGCGGTTGGTACACAACGCGCGGCCGCCGATCACCTCGTCGGTGGGCTGGTCGGGATCGAACTGGGTATCGAGCAGCGACACATAGGTTTCGGTACCGGCCACCTGCGCCAACTGGCTGACCTCGCGCCGGGTGACGTAGAAGTAATCCTGCTGCGCCAGCTTCTGCGCCTCGTCCATGGCGAAGTACGGCGCCAGCGGGCGCGGGCTGGCGTTGGGGCGGATCGACACCAGTTCCTCGATGGCGTAGATCTCGACATTGCGGTGGTGCTGGATGTCGGCGCGCAGCCGGTATTCGTATTGGGTCTGGTCCAGCGGCAGCGGCTCGATGCGCTGCGAGAACAGGTTCACCAGCGGCACGCAGTTGAGCTTGAGCACGCCCGGCACGAAGGTGAGGGTCTTGTTGGGCGGCAGGTCGAACAGGAACAGCAGCTCGGCCTCGTCGTCCGCGCCGGTGAAATCCAGCCCGTTCAGTTCGAAGAACAGGAATTTCTCGGGGAAGGCGAAGTATTCCTGCAACAGCCGGTAGCCCGGGTGCGTGTGCGGGCTGGCGACCAGCATGGCGTCGTCGCGCTCGAAGCCGCACCAGCTCAGCGCCTCGGGCGGCAGCTTGCGCAGATGCGCCGCATCGCCGCGCCCGGCGCGCAGCGCCACGCCGACCAGGTTCAGCGCCAGCATGTCGTACAACTGCCAGGCGTGCTTTTCCTCGTCGTTGATGTAAAAGCGCAGCCGGCCGGGGTTGATGTCCTGCAAGCGTTCGTTGCCCTGGCGCCGCACGGTGACACGCAGTACGGAGCGGGTATCGCGCAGCGCCGCGTTGCCGTGGCCCTTGAGGAAGTCGTATTCCTCGGTGGGCGTGACCTTGACTTCGGTCACCGTCAGCGGCCACAGCGGCGTTTCGGCGCAGGTGCGCATCCGGCACGGCAACTTGCGCCCCTGGTCGTTGGTGGCGTTGACGTACATCTGCCGATCACGCGCCAGGGTGACGCCCTTGGCGAAATTCGCGCCACTGGGGTTGACCTCGATCTCGGCCACCATCATCGACGGCACCGGTGCTTCGAGATGCGGGTACAGAAAGTGCAGCAGGGTGTTGGGCAGCGTGGCCTGCTGCACTTCCATCTGGTAGTTCAATCGACCGGCCAGGAAGGCGAACGACTGCATCAGCAGTTCGACATGCGGATCCTGGCTGCGCCCGCGCGACAGCGACAGCGCCTGCGCCACCTGCGGGTAGCCCTGGGCGAACTCGGCCGCGTCTTCGCGCAGGGCGAAGAGTTCGCGGACGAAGTAGTCCTTGAGGCGGGTGCCGTAGGCGGGGGTGGTCATTGGGGGGCCTCGCCGGCCAGGCCTGGGACGATGGCCGCTGCGGTTGCTGCTGCGGCGGCGGTTGCCACGGCAACTGCAACTGCAACTTCTGAAAGGCTGAGCGCCTGCGGCGCGGTTTGATTGATGCCCTTAGCGGCCGGGCGGGCCGGTTCATTTCTTTTGCGTGGCCAAAAGAAACGAACCAAAGAAAAGGCCACCCGCG
>NZ_SUMF01000056.1 GCF_005048205.1 Chitiniphilus eburneus | reverse complement strand
TGACCCTGAAGCGTGGTAACTCCAGTCTCCCAGACCCGTTCGGGTGAACAACCTATTGAGACACAACACCTAGGGCGAATCGACCTTCAGACAGGGGTGCAAAGGAGGAAGGCCGGGCGCCGTGCCGCATTGGGCCTCGTGGGCGGAGGAAGGCCCCACGCACTCGATGCGCCTTGTCCCGCATTCCGGCCTTTGTCTTTCACCCCGATGCAAACGAGGCGGCGCGGGACTACGACGCGGATTCGGCCATCGCGCAATCGATGCGCTCGATCCGCCCGCCGCTCAGGTGGAAGAACGCATCTTGCGGCATCTCGCCGCTCAGTATGCCGGCACGGTCCAGCCCGGTGTAGACGCCACGCAGCAGGCGGCCATACAGACCGTGCGATACCACGATCAGTTTTTCGGGCAGGCGGGAATCCGCCAGGAAATCGCCGATGCGGGCCAGCACCTGGTCCAGCGTTTCGCCATTGGGCGCCTGGAAGTGCCAGTCCGGCGCGGCGTCCAGCGCCGGGTTGGCGGCAACCAGATCGGTGCGCAGGCAGGTTTCCCAATCGCCGAAGCCCACTTCGATCACGCGTTCGTCGGTGGCGATGGTGCTGGCCGGCAATCCGAGTGCCTCGGCCACCAGGCGCGCGCTGTGCTGGGCGCGCGGCAGCGGGCTGGCCAGCAGGTGCCAGCCGGTGGCGTCGCCGATACGGTGGCGTAGCGCCTCGCCCATGTTGCGCGCCTGGGCCTGGCCGAGTTCGGTCAACGGCGAATCGCAACGGCCTTGCAGCCGGCGCACGGTGTTGTATTCGGTCTGGCCGTGGCGCAGCAGGTAGAACGGGCGGGACATGACGCTTCCTCGAAGAACGGACTGACAAACGGCGAGTATAGCGCCGGCGCCCCTTGCGCCGCGCCGACATCCTGCCAATGCCCCCGGGCGGGTGCAGTAGGAGCCATGATGGCCTGATCGGCAAGGTAAAATGGCGCCCGCCCGGCCGGGCTCCCCGTCGATCGTTTCCACAGGCCATCCATGCTCCATACCCTCAATGCCCCGCAACAAGCCGCCGTCCGCTATCTGGATGGCCCGTGCCTGGTCCTGGCGGGCGCCGGCTCGGGCAAGACACGGGTGATCACGCAGAAGATCGCCTACCTGATCGATCGCGCCGGCATGGATGCGCGCAACATCGCCGCCATCACCTTCACCAACAAGGCCGCGCGCGAGATGCAGGAGCGCGTGGGCGCGCTGATGGACGCGCCGCGTCTGCGCGGGCTGACCGTATCCACGTTCCACTCGCTCGGCATGCGCCTGTTGCGCGAGGAAGCGCGCCACCTGGGCTACAAGCCGCAGTTCTCCATTCTCGATTCCGCCGACGCCGGCAAGATCGTATCGGACCTGCTCGCCACCACCGACAAGGCGTTGGTGCGGGCCACGGTGTCGCATATCTCGCTGCTGAAGAACGACCGCATCGCACCCGATCAGGCGCTGTTGCGCGCCGATTCGGAAGGCGAGCTGCACCTGGCGCGTATCTATCGCGCATACCAGGACACGCTGCTGGCCTATCAGGCGGTCGATTTCGACGATCTCATCCGCCTGCCGGTCGATCTGTTCGAGGCCAACGAAGACGTACTGAAGAAATGGCAGCAGCGCCTGCGTTACCTGCTGATCGACGAATACCAGGACACCAACACCACGCAATATCAGATGGTGAAGATGCTGACCGGCATCTCCGGCCAGTTCACCGCGGTGGGCGACGACGACCAGAGCATCTATGCCTGGCGCGGCGCCAATGTGGAAAACCTGCGCCTGTTGCAGACCGACTTCCCCCGGCTGAAGGTGATCAAGCTGGAGCAGAACTACCGCTCGGTGGCGCGCATCCTCAAGTGCGCCAATGCGGTGATCGCCAACAATCCCAAGCTGTTCGAAAAGACACTGTGGTCCGATCTGGGCGTGGGCGACCCGATCCAGATCATCGAAGCCAAGAACGAAGAACACGAAGCCGAACTGGTGTGCATGAAGCTCCAGGCGCACAAATTCGAGGCCGGCACCGGGTTCAACGACTACGCCATCCTGTACCGCAGCAACTTTCAGGCACGCATCATCGAAACCGCGTTGCGTACCCAGCGCATCCCCTATGTGATCTCGGGCGGACAAAGCTTCTTCGACCGTGCCGAAATCAAGGACATCCTGGGCTACCTGCGGCTGATGGCCAACGAGAACGACGACCCGGCCTTTATCCGCGCGGTGACCACGCCCAAGCGCGGCGTGGGCAACGTCACGCTGGAGCGGCTGGGCAGCTATGCGTCCGAGCGGCACATCTCGCTGTTCGCCGCCGTGTTCGAGGAAGGCTTCATCCACCAGGTGCAGCCGCAGCAGTACGAACCGCTCAAGACCTTCGCCACCTTCATCAACAACCTGCAATACCGTGCGCGCAGTGAAGCGGCTGGCGCGCTGTTGCAGGATCTGCTGGGCAGCATCGACTACGAAACCTGGCTCTACGACAACGATGAGCCACGCCCCGCCGAGACCAAGTGGAAGAACGTCCAGGATTTTGTCGGCTGGGTGGCCAAGCAGGGGCAGGAAAAGAGCAAGGACCTGATCGAGATCACCCAGACCATTGCGCTGATCACCATGCTGGAAGGGCGCGAGGACGAAGAGGTGGATGCGGTGAAGCTCACCACACTGCATGCCTCCAAGGGCCTGGAGTACCCGCACGTGTTCCTGATCGGTTGCGAAGAGGACATCCTGCCGCATGCCAACTCGATCGAAGGCAACATGGTCGAGGAAGAGCGCCGCCTGATGTACGTCGGCATCACCCGCGCGCAGCGCACGCTGACCATTACCTATTGCGGCAAGCGCCGCCGGGCCGGCGAATGGCAGATCACCCACCCCAGCCGTTTCCTGCATGAACTTCCGCCCGAGGATATCCGCGTCTCCGGCCGGCTGGCGGGTGGCAAATCGGAACCGCTGGTCACCAAGCAGGAAGGCCGGGCCATGCTCGCTGGTCTGATGGCGAAGCTGGGGTGATTGCTGCACGCGGGAGTGGGCTGTAAGCTTACAACCGTAGATTACAGTGATGGGCGACTTGCTTGGTCGGCATTCGGCGGACCGAAGGTTGCCCCTGCCTGGAGCTTCATCATGCTAGCGCCCGCAAAGCCCGCGAACGAACCGAAACGCCTCGAGGCCCTGGCGCGGCTGAGGATTCTGCATTCCGAACCGGATGCGGTGTTCGACGAACTGGTGAGCTACGTGATCCATGCGCTGGGCGTGGCGGGCGCGGGCATCTGCCTGGTGGCGGAGGATACGGTGTGGTTCAAGGCCGCCGAGATGCCGCTGATGCAGGCCGGCTCCCGCGACGAATCCTTCTGCGCACACCTGGTCGCCGCGCGCGAAACGATGCTCGAAGTGAACGATGCCACGCTCGACCCGCGCTTCGCCGATCATCCCGCCGTGCTGCACGCCGGCCTGCGCTTTTATGCCGGGATGGCGGTCATCCTGCGGGGGGGGCTGCGGATCGGCAGCGTATTCGTGGTCGATACCCAACCGCGTAGCCTGAATAGTGAGCAGCGGTTGATCCTGCAATCGCTGGCGCAGATCGCCGCCGGCGAAA
The DNA here is from genome assembly GCF_005048205.1 of Chitiniphilus eburneus. Classification (GTDB taxonomy): domain Bacteria; phylum Pseudomonadota; class Gammaproteobacteria; order Burkholderiales; family Chitinibacteraceae; genus Chitiniphilus; species Chitiniphilus eburneus. The sequence continues at coordinate 2,610 of NZ_SUMF01000056.1, read as the reverse complement.
TCGAACGCCAGTACCCACCGCTCGGCTGAATCGTTCCACCCCGAAAGGCACCCTTTGCGGGCCAAAGCCAGCCCGGCGCACGGCGTTCTGACGTGCGCGAGGATCAGGCGGTGACCGGCTCGACCGGGCGCGTTTCCTGGAACGCGGTACGCTCGTTCAGCCGCGCGTACAGTGCCGCCAAGTTGGGGTAGTCCGTGGCCCACGCATGGCTGGGAAAACGGAATTCCAGATAGCCCAGCAGGCAACCGACGGCAATGTCGGCGAGACAATAGTTGTCGCCCATGCACCACTTGCGCTCGCCCAGGTCGGCGCTCAACTGCTTCAGGCCTCGCTCGATCTTGCCCTGCTGGCGGGCGATCCAGTCGGCCGATTGCTGCCGTGGCGGGCGCTTGCGTTCCTGCACCACGATGGCGGCGGCGTCGATGATGCCGTCGGCCAGTGCTTCCCAGCGCATCGCGCGGATCGCCTGCCGATGGTCCGACGGGATCAGGCGCCCCACTGGCGATACCTGATCCAGATAATCGACGATGACCCGCGAATCGTAGATGGGCTTGCCGTCGTCCAGGATCAGCACCGGTACCTTGCCCAGCGGGTTGTACTCGGTAACGATCGTGCCTTCCTCCCAGGGCGAGGCAATCGTGACCTGGCATTCGATACGCTTCTCGGCGAGAACGATGCTTACTTTTCTTCCGTAAGGACTTGTCAGCGAGGTGATCAGTTTCATGGGGACCTGTCTGCCGCGGGTTTTGGTCAATTCTAGTGGGACGCGGCGAGCGGGGCCAGCGCCGTTGCAGGGGCGCAACAGCGGAATTGGCCAGTGTCTATTAGCTTTTTCTGACTTGCACCCAAACGAGTTCTTGTGCTTGCTTTCTTATTCCATGTGAATATGTAAACGAAGCGGCGTCTCAGAACCGCTTGCGGGCATTCAACGTACCGCGCTGGCTGGTTTCGGTCTCGCCGTCGATGCGGTCCACGCGCAGCCCCAGCGACAGATCGTCCGGCAGCGCCCAGTCCAGCCCCAGGCCGTAGACTTTCTGCGCGCTGCCCGCCGAAGCACCTTCGACACGACGGACGGCGCTGTCCTGCTGGTCCGCATAGCGCAGTTCCAGATCGTCGGTATCGCGCAGCCAGTATTGGTATTCCATCCGCAGGCTGGGCGTGAGGCGGCCGGTTTCCAGCAGGATGGGGCGGTCCAGGTACATTCCCACCGTGCCGGAACGGGTCTGCACCGCCTGCTCGCCCACCGCCAGCGCGCCGGCCTGGCTGCTGTCCTCGGCATACGCCGCCAGTTGCGAGCGCGTCATGTCGAAACGGCCATACGGGTTGATGCGCAACTGGTCCATCCGGTAGTCGTAGCCGAATGCCAGCGAGCCATAGGTCTGGCTGCCGTAGCGCCGTGCCGCCGCCTGGGCGTCGTCCTCGCGGCGCAGGCGGGTCGGGTCGTTGCGCAGCCAGCCGTAGCCCACGGCGCCATCCAGATAGAACGACGACCACGGGCGATAGCTGCCGTAGAGGGTGACGGCCGTATTGTCCGATTGCTGCTCGCTGTCCGCGCCGACCGCGTTGTCGCCGCGCCCGTAGCCGACACTGAGGCCGGCGCTGAAGCTGGGTGTGAGCAGGTAGTCGGCGCCGAGGCTGAGTCCGCCGGTGTTGAAGTCCACGCCGCTGTCGGTGCCGACATAGACCGAGCCGGCGCTCCAGAGCGACAGCCCGCGTGGCAGGGTGTCGCTCAGGCCTTCCACCGCGCGTTGCGATTGCAGCGGCAACGCCTTGCCGTCCAGGTAGAGGCCCAGCGTGCTGCGGGCGCGCGGCGCCTGATCGTGGTGCAGTTGCGTCAGACGCGGATTCACGTTGGCGAGTTGGGCGCTGGCGGCGCGACGGGCAAAGCCGGTCTGGCTGTTGACCAGTGCCTCGGCATCCGAGCCGCTGCCTGGCGTGGCGCGCGGCGCCACGTCCACGGTGAGCGATGCCGGCGTGATATCGCCATCCTCGGCCTGGAGTGCATAGCGGATCACGACCTCGCCCACATGGCCGCGCGCCGGGGTGAACGACAGCCGCAGCGCATCCTCGACGCTGGATCGGGTGAGCGTGGCGATGCCGGCCTGCGGCGGGACGACCGCGACCACGCTGCCGCCGAGATAACGGGTATCGCCCTGGCGCAACGGCAGGTCGAGCGTCAGCGGCGTATCGGCGGCCAGCCGGAGCGCCTCATCGGTGGCGTGGGCCGCTGGCGCGGGCAGGGCCAGCCACAGGCTGGCGATGATGCAGCAAAGACGGTGAAACCGGACAGACACGATGCCTCCTCCACCGGCCGTTGCCGCAACCCGCAGGTTGTGGCGCCGTGGCCGGCAATGGATGCCCCCCGACCCCGATTCTCCCTGTGTTGGCGCGGCGTGCAAACCAGAAAGACTGCCACGCCGCGCCAAGGTTGCCGCGCTCGTCCGCCCGATCGGCCCCGCGAATACCGATCGATGCTTAGGGCGTGTCGTCACCTGTTTCACGACAGCGTTCGGTGCAGTTCGGGACGCCGCGCGGCGCCCGAAATGCACCGAACCCGCAGGGCTGGGCCGAAAAAACACCATCCACTGCGTTGCACGCCTTGCCAATAAC
>NZ_SUMF01000055.1 GCF_005048205.1 Chitiniphilus eburneus | reverse complement strand
GTGTTGCGGGTGTATTGCTCCTGGAACAATACGGTGTCGCCATGCCTGGCGGTGAAGCTGCTGAGCTGGCCGTAGGCATCGTATTGCTGGCTGGTGGCGATCTGGCCCAGCGTGCTACCGTTGAGCGAACAACAACAGGACAAATCACCACCAAATCGACCGTCTCCTTTGAAAAGGAGCGGAAAAAGCAGAGCTTGAGTTGAACTCCTGCCTTTTTTCATAACTTAGTTGCCGTATATATTTCAGCTTATCAAGCTCTTCTTCCGCATCCTCAAGCCCTAAATTCTTTGCATGAAGAAACCATTTTTTTGCCAAAAAAACAACCCCCTATCCCTATATAAAATCCCCAAATTCAACGCCGAAGAACATTCACCTAACCGAGCCGATTTTCGATACCAATATATAGCTTTTTCTTTGTTTACAAAAGTCCCAACACCTTCATCATAAAAGTACCCCAAGTTCTGCTGACAGGACGTATCACCTTTATACGCCCCTGCTTTAACTGTTAAAAATGCTTTTCTAAGAAGCCCAGAATCAAAATATTTGTCTCCTAGAGAAAAATAATCTTTTTCTTTCATTACCCCTCCGTTCACGAGAAACAAATCAAGACCAGCATGGCTTCTGCTTTTCCCGCCACTCCCTCCACATTTCCCTCATAAACTCATCCTCTCCTTCATTTAGTCCTTCGGACATCATCCACCAAGGCATGAGCCATTCAAAAATGCTTGGATCAACAAATCCATTTTGATCATCAAACCCAGGCGGCTTAGCTTTCTTCTTTGTTTTCCCATCTGCATCTTTATATAAAACACTCTTTGGGTCATTCGGGTCTGCCTTATAGTGCTTCCATGGATTATTAGTTCCATCTGCCGTTCGGGTTCTATTTCTCTCCCCTTTAGCGCGCCCTCCGAATTTTCCAAAACCATTAAAGTCAACATAATTGACGGGGTCGCCACTTACATAAGAGTAGATGTTTGCATCTCCCCCACCAAACCCAATCGGGTCCTTCGCCGTCCACCGCCCCACCTGCGGGTCATAATCCCGCGCGCCAAACCGCACTAGGCCGGTGTCTTTGTCATAGAGCCCGCCCGCAAACCCGGATGGCTGGAATCCCGGGTTGGTGTCGGCGGGCACTGAGCCCATGACAAATCACGTGCTAGGCCCTACTTCAAGATTTAGTAGCCAATTTAACTTTTCCTTCCTTTAAATAAATTCGCAAAACCCAAAAAGAAAAATACAAAATCAAGAATAAAAAATGAAAGCCCCAAAAAAACAAATACTTTTTCCAAAATCACCACACCCATTTCACGCCAAAACACTGCCCCCAGAAAAAAAAGCAAGGCCAAGAAAAAGCAAACAACACAAATCTTCATCAAGAACATATGTTTCTTCATTAAGGACATATTTTGATATGTACGATAGAGATTTTTCATTTCAATAACATTCGCATGAAACCACATCAGGAGCACTGAAAAAATCACCAAAATTATTGGTTTTCATTAGTTTCAAACCAAATTTCTTTTTCTTCCCACTCATCGCCCGCACCATACAATTCCATAATTCTCAATCCACGTCTGTTAATTTCCTTTACTACACCGAAATTTTTTCCGACATAGTCTCCAAGATAGGCACGATGGACATATCCATTGGGATCACGAACCAGGGCAAAAGGTGAGCACTTTTCATTCAGATAAATTTTCACGATCTTCAATGAAGATAGATCAAAAGCCTCCAAGGACTGCCGATCACGTGCGGCATGCGAAAACCCTACATTTAAACAAATGGCCAATGCACATATCCCCAATATATTCCTCACCTTGCGCTCCTAGAGGCCTTAGAAATTGGATCATAGGCTATGAGTTTTTCGTTCGGCGTAATTAAATATATAGGCACCCCGTGTTCTTTCGCATAAGCTTTGTCTTGCTGGCTTAGCTCATGCTGAAATTCATTGCCGTCATCCGGGTGTACGTGCCAAATATCTGTGGGACTAGAAGGACATTTCTTCTTCAACGCTTCCAACTTCTCCCTCGGAACGTTCAAAGGAGTCCCCTTCGTAAAATTGTATGAATATCCACCAGCAACTTGAAATATCCAACCTCCGTATTCGATACGCTGCATTGGAAAACCTTTTGCAAATTTTCCAGCATCCCTGGCCGCAGCATCTCTACTTGGGAAAATGTCCCCTGGAGCTAAGCCAGATGCATCAACCCAATTTTCTGGATCATTCCCCACATACCCATAAACATTCGAATCCCCCCCGTTAAACCCAATCGGGTCCTTCGCCGTCCATCTTCCGATTTGCGGGTCATAATCCCGCGCCCCAAACCGCACCAGGCCGGTGTCTTTGTCGTAGAGCCCGCCCGCAAACCCGAACGGCTGGAATCCTGGATTGGTGTCGCTGAGTATGTTGCCCCAGGCGTCGTAGGCGATTTGCTGTTTCACTTCGCCGGTCTGGCTATTCACCACCAGCCGTACGGAGCCCAGTTGGTCGGTGATGAATTTCATCAGGAGTCAACAAAAAGGAGCCGCCAAAGAAAATAATCATGAAAAGTTGCTTCATTATCTTTTCCGATTAACACTTGCTCTAGCTTCAGGCGCCCAACACAACGGCGCAGAAAACATACCCAGCCTTGTATGCTGGGCTGCCAACACTTCCAGCAGCTATAAATTCTGGAAATTAGAAGCGTAGCTATCATGCAGGCCTACGAAAAATCATGTTTCTTTGTTATCACTTAATTGCCATCGTGCTCTAGGCCCAACACGATACATATAGGATTCGGAAAGCCCTCTTTCATTAACAACGCGAAATTCATTTTTACCCGACATGAGGTAGCGATCCCCACAACGACATTTATACACAACCCCTTCTTCCGATTTTTCTAATTTAATGTAACTCCAAGAATGGCATTTGTTGTTTTTACAAATAGGACGCACGGTCAAATAGCCAACACATTTCCAAATAATAAAGTACACAGCAATCAAACCAAAAACACCAAATAGGAATGACAATATCGGATTTCCTCCTATGAGTGACTTCACCCATAGTCCAAACATCAAGACAGAAAGCACAGCGACTAGATCAAAAATATTAAATCCACGTTGATTCATCATTTGCACTCGCAGTCGTCAGACGATGATTGCCCAGGTAACATTGCTCCGCCAAGGCCCAACAAAAACAATGATGCTCCTGGCGTAGGGCCAGTCGACCGGGTTGGTGTCGCTGAGCACATTGCCCCAGGCGTCGTAGTCGATTTCCTGTTTCACTTCGCCGGTCTGGCTATTCACCACCAGCCGTACGGAGCCCAGTTGGTCGGTGATCAGGCGATAGGTTTCCCCGCCTTTGACCATGTATTCCGGGACGTTGGCTTTGCCGGCGTAGATGAAGTGGTTGACCACTGCACTCACACATTTCTATTTCACCTTAAAAATGCCCGCAAAGTAGTAATTTGCCAAAACCACCCATAAGAAGAACAAAAATCCCACAACCCAACCCGCACAACAGAACAATGTAAACAAGACCCAAGAAAGCCCTCCCAATCTCAATGAATTCATGAAAGGCAAAGGGAAGCGCACATATTCAAAAGCTAAAACCACCCCTCCTGCAACCACTGCTCCAAATAACATGCAAATCAAAAATCCAAAAAGAATACAAATCCTCTTTCTTGGCATAACTCCAAATAAAAAAAATGCAAAGAACCACGAAAGCAGTGCAGTTAAAATGGCAACAACTAGCCCATCACATCTCACTGGAGGCAAACGCAAGAGCCAACAAAAATGAACCAATGAAATCAAAACAAAAACCATCGAATTTAAATAAAATTTCTTCATTTATTCACAACCTTTTTCACAACTTTTTTTGCATCACGCAACAAATTTCCGGGAAATATGGTTCCTGGTTCAACATGCGGAAATGCGGACGAATTTCCAATAACATACGACACAGAAATCGCACAATTGAAGCTGCTTCCACTCCCAAATTCAATAGCTTTTTCATGAAATAGCTTCTCCTCGCTTATTGAAGTATTTTTGCAAGTTATTTCTGTAGAATCTCCATCCCAATTCTTGTAGAAATTTGCATATTTCTGAATATCAGCCTTTGCTCCATAAACACGATGCCCCTCCGCACCGCCTTTCTCCGATTGGCGGGAATAACTACCTGATGGGTCATAGATTACCGGGCCACCGTTATCAGCCCCACGTGATATGTACAGAGATGCGTGCCCTCCAAAACCCATACTATCTCGAGTAATCAATACGCATGTTTCCAATCCAAAGGGGTCAATTTTATTGATGGGATCATTCCCCACATACCCATAAACATTCGAATCCCCCCCGTTAAAACCAATCGGGTCCTTGGCAGTCCATCTTCCGATTTGCGGGTCATAATCCCGCGCACCAAACCGCACCAGGCCGGTGTCTTTGTCGTAGAGCCCACCCGCAAACCCGAACGGTTGGAATCCTGGATTGGTGTCGCTGAGTACGTTGCCCCAGGCGTCGTAGGCGATTTCCTGTTTCACTTCGCCGGTCTGGCTGTTGACCACCAGCCGTACGGTGCCCAGTTGGTCGGCATCAAGACAGTTTCCAGTAAGCGCTATTCGTATATGAAAATTGCTATTTTTTGTCACGACTCTCACTAGAAATTCTTCTTAGCTCCTTGAGTACCAACTCAAATGGCAAAATAACAACAAGCATCAAAGAAATATAAACAACTAGCCGAGTAATTTCTGAATCTTTGTCCAACCCTAAAATCTCGTAGATATAAGAGCCAAATAGCTCCCACGCCACGGCAATTCCTAACATTAAAGAAATTGCAAAAAATGTTAATGTCCAAGCCTTTTTGTAATCCCGGAGATTGTTTTTTGTCATTTCTCACACCCACAGTCATTCCCAGCTCTTAATGCTGCTAAGGTTCCTGCTTGAACGGCTCCACCAGCCAAACCAGCTAGCCCTCCTTTTAACCCATGGAGAAGTGTATTAGGTTGAACCAAAGATGATGCAATACCAGAAACTGCACCACCCACAGCCCCTCCGGCAATAATTGTCGCGCCTTCTGAAGCGCCTTCTTTCTGAAGCGCTACCGTTGTAGCGGCACCAAAGACTCCACCAAGCGCGGATGATTTTAGAGTATTAACTCCACTAGTCATTGCCGAAGCGCCCATAATCGTCGACTGTGTGCTTGACATATTTGTGCCGATCCAGCCAGATATAGCCCCAAATGCCCCCCCCAACTACCGCTCCAATAGCCATTCCCCACGGCCCAATTGGAGCTAAAGCCATCGCACCGCTGAAAGCCCCTCCCGCTGCTCCGGCCCATGCATTCAGCGCATTGTTCGATAAGCAGTAAAGGCCCGTTGGATCGAAATAATTGATTGGGTCATTGTTTACATACCCATAAACATTCGAATCCCCACCCTCAAACCCAATCGGGTCCTTGGCAGTCCATCTTCCGATTTGTGGGTCATAATCCCGCGCGCCAAACCGCACTAGGCCGGTGTCTTTGTCGTAGAGCCCGCCCGCAAACCCGAACGGTTGGAATCCCGGGTTGGTGTCGCTGAGTACATTGCCCCAGGCGTCGTAGTCGATTTCCTGTTTCACTTCACCGGTCTGGCTATTCACCACTAGCCGTACGGAGCCCAGTTGGTCGGTGATAAGGAGTAGCTGTTGCCACCTTTTCCATATATTCCGGTACGTATTTCATAGAGAATAGTTATGCCAAAATATTTTTACCTTGGCGAGAAGAACACTAGATCTTATTAAAATCTTCTTGTATTTAGTTGACAATGGAACCGTTTCATTTTCAGGCCGCAAAATCAGGCTGGCACTATCTCCAGAAATTGAAGACCCACCATTAAAAACAAAGGAAACATCACTCCCATCCTCCGCAACAAGGTCAATCACAACGCTTTGGCTTGGGAAGGTCTTTTCTATTTTTTTTCGCAACGAAAACAAATCATCCCCCTCACGCATCAACATTTTTGAAACATCAATGCTTACATACGCCCCAGAAGTAATCGCCTCCAATGGCTTTTTTGGTGTCACCTCTACAACCACGCCCGGCCTTACATCTATTTCACTAGACGTTAACAAAAATGATCCACCAAAAAAAATCATCATGAACAGTTGTTTCATTGTCATTGTCCAATTAACGCTTGTAAATTTTCTTGGCTTCCTCGAGAATTTCTTCCGCCCAAGATTGACAATTTCTAGCCCCGAGCACCCAACCTAACGTCCCAGGAAATGCGCCAACATTGTAGGTTGGACTACCCATTTTTTTTATTGCTTGGCGAGTTGCATCATCGAATTTCGGATCACTTGAGATCATTTCACATTTCTTATTATTCTTTCGCTCCGGGCTGTCAATTCTCCCTTTACTCCATATCATATTGCTATGTGGTGTTAGTCCGTAAGACTGATCTCCTACGATAAGATAATCATGGCGCACCGGGTTCCAAGCAGGATTCATATCCGCTTTGTCAGGACTTCCCAATTCCCGCGCGCACAGCAAAGTAGCGAGTCCAGAAGGGTCAATATTATTAACGGGGTCGCTCTTTACATACCCATAAACATTCGAATCCCCTCCACCAAACCCAATCGGGTCCTTCGCCGTCCATCTTCCGATTTGCGGGTCATAATCCCGCGCCCCGAACCGCACCAGGCCGGTGTCTTTGTCGTAGAGCCCACCCGCAAACCCGAACGGTTGGAATCCTGGATTGGTGTCGCTGAGTACGTTGCCCCAGGCGTCGTAGGCGATTTCCTGTTTCACTTCGCCGGTCTGGCTGTTGACCACCAGCCGTACGGTGCCCA
>NZ_SUMF01000054.1 GCF_005048205.1 Chitiniphilus eburneus | reverse complement strand
CGGCGCGGCGGGCTGCTCGGGCCGCGCCGGCGCATCGGCCGCCTGCGGCACCGGATCGGGCTTGTCCACACCGGGGCCGGCCTGCGCCAGCTCGACCAGCGAGGCTTCCAGGCGCGTCTTCACCGGGTCCAGCATCACCGTGCGCACGCCGTCGAAATACTGCTTGCGCAGCGACTGCTCCAGCTTGTCGCCCTGGTACAGCCCCATGCCGACCTGCCACGGATGGCCTTCCAGCCGGTAGTGCTGCAACGCTTCCAGCCGGGTCTGCAACAGGGTCAGGCCCTGCAACTGGTCGTACAGGCGATTGGTGGCCACCAGCGTGGTGGCCTTGGCGCGGTCGCCCTCGATGGCGACCAGCATCTTCTGGTTGCCGATGAACGACCAGGTCAGCCCGCCGGCGATCAGCGCCAGCGCCACCAGCCCGGCCGCCATGCCGGCCAGACGCCAGCGGCTGCCGCTGGGCTTGGTCTGACGCGCGATCAGATGCTGGTCGGGGAACAGCACCTCGCGGAACAGATCGCGCAGGAAATAGCTGTACGACGCCGGGGCCTGCCGGGTTTCGAAACCGCTGCGGGCCAGATCGAACTGGCTGGATACGCGAGTGGCGGCGGCAATGCGCGGAATGCCTTCCTGCAAGGCACTGCTGAAATAGAAACCGCGCAGCAGCGGGCGCGCATGGTAGGGATCGTCTTCGTGCAGCAGCTCGACGAAGCGGCAGATCGCATCCTTCAGCGCATGGAACTCGATGGGGAACGCAAACAGCGCCGCCTTGGCGGCATTGCCACGATTGTTGCCCAGCTTCTCCTCGCCGATCTGGCGCAGGCCGCGATACAGCACTTCGAACTGCTGGCCGACCACGTGGCCGATCTTGAAGCCCGCGCCCTGATCATGGGTCAGCGTGGCGCCCCACACGCGGTTGCGATCGTCGTCGCCCGCATCCTCGAAGAACTGGCCGAAACCGCCCAACAGGTCGATCTTGGTGAACACCAGATAGATGGGCACCTGCAAGCCGAAGATATCCTCGATCTCATGGATGCGCTCGCGAATCTGGCGCGCATAGATGGCAAAGCCTTCCGACTGATGCTGCGCCAGCTCGGGCAGGCTGATCGCCACCAGAATGCCGTTGACCGGCGCCTTGGAACGATAGCGCTTGAGCAGCTTGAGGAACTCCAGCCATTCCACGCGATCCTCGGTCTGCGTGGCATAGCGCCCCGCCGTATCGAGCAGCACGCCCTCGGTGGCGAAGAACCAGTCACAGTTGCGGGTACCGCCCACGCCCTGCACACCGTTCTTGTCGCTGAACGGAAAGGTGAGGCCGGATTGCAGGATGGCACTGCTTTTGCCCGCCGCCGGATGGCCGATGATCATGTACCAGGGCAGCTCGTACAGCGCCGCATTGCCGCGCGCCTTGCCCATCTTGGAGGTCTTGAGCGTATCGATGGCGCCCAGCAGGCGCTGGCGCAGCAGATTGACCTCGGCGCGCTTGTCGGCGCTGGCGCCCATCACCGCGTCGTCGGCCTGCCGTTGCAGCATCTTCTCGATCAGCCCGCCCGCGCGATTGGCCAGCATCTGCCCGACCAGCAGCGTCAGCACCCACAGCATCATCACGCCGAAGATCCAGAACAGACGCTTTTCCGAGCTTTCCAGCCCGACATAGGGCCCGATGAACCAGATCAGCAGGATCAGGATCAAAAAGCCGATCGCCGAGGCGACCTTCGCGTTTTTCAACCACCGTTTCATGTGAACAACCTTGCTTTACGTTTTATTCAACGCTGTCTAATCAACGAATCCGGCGCGCGGATCGATGCCGCGCACTCACCACGCCGGAGTGCGGCACAGCACCGCCCCCGGACGAATCCACTCCCCTCCCCCGGCGACGCGGCCTCGCCGCGCGCGTGGCAGTCGTACGGCCCACTCAGCGGCCGCCTCCCGCCTGCTCGGCGGCGAGCCTGGCCACCGAGCCCTTCATCTCGACGTGCCCGTAATCCTTGAACGACCAGCGCCCACCCCAGGTCAGCCCGGCCGCCTCCGCCTCCTCGCCCAGCGCCTGATAGGCCTCCCAGGCCCACGGATCGCGCTCGCTCAGCACGATGCGGCCATCGCGCAGCGGCGCCAGGTCCACCGCCAGCCCGTACTGATGCTTGCTCTGCCCGCCACGCGCCTTGGTGACCAGCACGCCACCGTCGGCCAGCGAATCCTGCCGGTCCGGCGAGCGATAGCCTTCGATCAGCACAATGGGAAAGCCGCGCGTTTCCAGGCGCGCGATCACCGCCAGCACCGTCTGCGTAAAGCGCGGGTCCAGCTTGCTCCAGTCACGGTCGGCGGTGGCCAGCGACGGCCGCTCGCTACTGAGGAACAGCGACGGCGGCAAAGGCGGCGGCGGCACCAGCTTTTCGTCTTCCAGCGCCAGCTGGATATGCCCCTCACGCTCATATGCCTGCGGGGATAAGTTTCGCAGCACGTGATATCCCGCCAGGCGCAAGGTCACCAGGATGATCAACGCCACCAAAAGGGTGGCGATCGCCAGCCAGCGCACCGCCACCCAGTTGACGCGATGCGATGGCGTAACGAAGGCGGCGCGCACTTTCGGCCACCACGGCTCGCGCGGGGGCGCGGGCATCCGCACCGGCTGTGGCGAGGCAGCGGGCACGGCGGTACCGCCGGCGTAAAAAAAGCGCCAGCCCACCCAGCCCAGGCTGAGAAACACCCCCAGCATCGGCAGCAACACCCACCAGATATTCAACTGCGACATAACAAAAGACAATCTTTAGAAAGGAAGGCGTCAACTAACGGTGTACATCCGCATCGATAAGCAGATGATTATTAACAGTCCCGTTACACTTGCCGAAACGTGTGGGCGCTAATGTATAATATCCGCTCACAATTATCAAAAGGGAGTAGCCAATGAGGCGTAATCAAACCCCCAGCACTGTAAGAAATATCGCCAAAAACGCGTTTTTATGTGCCGTGATTGCGTTTGGCCTTGCCGCATGCGCAAGTGGACCGAAAGAATATCCGATCAGCGGCACAGCCGACCCGATCATCAACCGTGACATCAACGGCCGCCCGCTTTCCATTGTCGTTCGCTTATATCAACTGAAAGACAAGAACGAGTTCAACCGGCTGACATTCGATGCCGCGGCCAGTGGCAAGACCGATGCCGAGCTGTTCGGCGACGAACTGATCGCCCGCACGGAAGTGCAGTTGATCCCGGGCGCCACGCAGAATGTCACCGACAAACTGCTGCCCGAGGCGAAGTACCTGGGCGTGGTGGGCTACTTCCGTAAGCCGGACGCGCAGAACTGGCGCTTCCTGGTCGAAGCCGACGCGGTGCGCAGCAAAGGGCTGAGCTTCGTGGTGCAGGATTGTTACCTGAAGGTCACCAAACCGCAGCCGACACTGCTCCCTGGGCAGTCCGCCAACTATAAGCCGGAGTGCACGGCCATCGCGCCGGCCAAACCCGCCAAGCGTTGATCGACGGCGCCTGTCCGGGCGTGGTCCGGGCGGGCGCGATCCGAACCGGCGCATCGCCGGTTTCTCTTTAGGTACACACCAAGAATGCTCAAGGCCAAGCGTGTACTGTGGGGCGAAGGCATGTTCCTTCGCCCGCAGCATTTTCAGCAGCAGGCTCTGTTCGGCGACAACGCCGTGGCCGAAGCGCTGCAATCGATCCGGCGGCATGCCTGGGGGCTGCGCTCACTGGAGCTGGATCACGCCGCGCTCAAGAGCGGGCTGATCCGCGCCGACCAGATGAGCGTGACGTTTCACGACGGCACCCAGTTCGCCGCCCCGGCGCGCGAGCCGCTGCCGCTGTCGCGCGATCTGAACGACATCCCGCAGGTGGGCGTGGAAACCACGCTGTACGCCTGCCTGCCCAACCTGAACCCCTACGGCGGCAACACCGCCGCCAGCGACGCCGCCACCAGCCGGCCATCGCGCTACCGCAACGCGCACGCCAACGTCGCCGACCTGTATACCCAGGCACTGGAAGCCGATCTGACCACACTGGAAATGGACGTGCGGCTGATGGTGGACGAGGAAAACCGCGACGGCTACGACTCGGTGCCGGTGGCGCGGCTGACCAAGGACGCCACCGGCCAGTGGCGCGCCCAGGAGGATTACCTGCCGCCGATGACCACCGTCGGCGCCAGCCCGCTGCTGACGCGGCTGATCCGCCGCCTGCTGGACATCCTGCTGGTCAAGAGCGAAGCCCTGGCCGGCGCGCACCGCGAAAAAGCGCGCAACGTGATGGAATACGGCACCACCGACATCGCGTCGTTCTGGCTGCTGCACACCGTGAACCGCAACTTCGCGCGGCTGAACCACCTGTTGCACGCCGACCCGCTGCACCCGGAAGAGCTGTACATGGCGCTGGCCGAGTTCTGCGGCGAACTGCTCACCTTTTCCAGCATCTACACCCTGGCCGACCTGCCGCCGTACCGCCACGACAACCTGGCCGATACGCTGCCCAAGCTGGATGAACAGATCCGCGAACTGCTCGATACCGTGATCTCGGCGCGCTACACCGTGATCCCGCTGACCCAGCCCAAGCCATCGTTCTACATCGGCCGCCTGGAAAGCGACCGCCTGCTGGACAACGTCGATTTCTACCTGTCGGTGCAGAGCGACATGCCAGCGGCGCAGGTGATCGAATCGGTACCGTTCAAATTCAAGGTCGGCGCGCCGGACGACGTGGAGAAAATCCTCAACTCGGCGTTGCGTGGCGTCAGCCTGTCGCACGCGGCGCAAACGCCGTCGGCGATCCCCGTGCGCGTGGGCAACCACTACTTCGCGCTGGAACCGCGCGGCGACATCTTCCAGCGCATGCTGCAATCGCGTTCGGTCTGCATCTATGTACCGCAGACGCTGGCGTCATTGAAGATCGAGCTGATTGCCGTATTCAGGTAGCGGGGGCACCCCGCTTGCCTTGTCGGCGGGGCCCGAACCTTTTCATCAACGTAGTCGCTCACCCCATGTGAGCACCAAGAGATCGCCATGACCCAGACCATCGCCGAAGCCAGTCATCCGCTCGCCGTGGAAACCCCCGCCGCCCCCGCGCTGCGCGACCTGCTGGAGGACGGTATCTATCTGCTGTTCCTGCTGCGCGACGGCAACCCGCCCAATTCGTCGGCCGAATTCAATCGCCGTGTCGATTCCTTCCTGGCGCAGTTCGACAAGAACGCGCGCAACTTCGGCAAGCCGGGCGAGGCCATCGAACAGGCCAAGTATGCGTTCTGCGCGCTGATGGACGAGATCGTGCTGTCGTCGGAGTTCCCGCTGCGCGAGGAATGGGAACGCATGCCGCTGCAACTGCGCCTGTTCGGCGAGCATCTGGCCGGCGAAGGCTTTTTCGACCGCCTGGAAATGCTGCGCATGGACCCGGCCAAGAACGTCGAAGCGCTGGAGGTCTACCACACCTGCCTGTTGCTGGGTTTCCAGGGCAAATACCTGCTGGAAGGCACCGAAAAGCTGGGCTATCTCAGCCACCGCGTCGGCCAGGAAATCCAGCACGTGCGCGGCGGCAAGGCCGAGTTCTCGCCGAACTGGAAGCTGCCGCACCGCTTCCAGAGCTTCGTGCGCAACGAATTGCCGCTCTGGCTGTACTTCGCGCTGCTGTCCATCGTGGCCGTGGCGATCTTCGTCACCTACCGCATCCTGCTGGGCAACCAGGTGGATCGGTTCCTCGGGCTGTAGGAAGCCGCGCCGATGAGCTACGCGCGCCGCCAGACCGTCTCGCTGCCGTCGGTGCTCGACCGGCTGCTGGACGATGCGCCGGACAACCCGCAGACGGGGCGCCAGGCCTACTTCGAACTGCCCGACTTCAAGGCGGCGATGGCGCGCGACCTGGAAGCGCTGCTCAACACCCGGGTGATGGAACACGAAGAACTGTTCGAGCAGCATCCGCTGGCCGCCGATTCGGTGATCACCTTCGGCATCCCCGATCTGTCCGGCCTGAGCTTGCTGAACCCGGACGACCGCGAGCTGCTGCGCGAGCGCGTGCGCAAAGCCATCGAATGCCACGAGCCGCGCCTGACCCGGGTGCGCATCACGCTCGATCTGCCGCGCGAAACCGAGCGCCTGCTGCGCTTTCGGGTCGATGCTGTGCTCAAGGTGCATCCGCACCGCCCGCCGGTGTCGTTCGACGCCACGCTGCAACTGTCGTCCAACGTCTACAAGATCAGAAGCGACCCCTGACGGCGGGCCGGCATAGCCCGCGCCCGAACCTCGCCACGGCCTATGCCACCACCGGCACCACCACCGGCGCCCCGTCGTCCGGCGCGGCGATCACGTGCGCATCGATGCCGTACAGCGTGCGCACCCGTTGCGCCGTCACCACCGAACGCGGCGCGCCATGGGCCAGCACCTTGCCATCGTGCAACGCCACCAGCGTATCGGCATAGCGCGCGGCGGCGGCCAGGTCGTGCAGCACCATCACCACCGTACGCCCCGCCGTGGCCAGGCCGCGCACCAGCCGCAGCACCTCCACCTGATGCCCCAGATCGAGCATGCTGGTCGGCTCGTCCAGCATCAGGATCGGCGTCTGCTGCGCCAGCACCATGGCCAGCCAGGCGCGCTGGCGCTGCCCGCCGGACAGGCGCTCCAGCGGCCGCGCCGCATGGTCGAGCATATCGGTTTCGCGCAGCGCTTGCGCCACGGCGGCCTCGTCCTCGCGCGACCACTGGCGGAACAGGCCCTGATAGGGATAACGCCCGAAGCCCACCAGCGCCTCGACGGTGATCCCGGCCGGCGCCTGTGGAAACTGCGGCAGCAGGCCCACGCGGCGCGCGGCGTCACCGGGGCGCATCGCCCACAGGTCCTCGCCATCCACCAGCACCCGGCCGGCGGCCGGGCGATGCAGCCGCGCCATGCTGCGCAGCAGCGTCGATTTGCCGCAACCATTGGCGCCGACGATGGCCACCACCTCGCCGCTGGCGATGACAAGGTCCACCCCGGTCAGCACCGGGCGCTCGCGGTAATCGGCCTTCAGCCCTTCGACGTGCAGATTCATGCTTTATCCTCGTTCGCGCTCAGGCACGGCGCCCCCGCTGGCCGAGCAATACCCAGAGCAGGAACGGCCCGCCCAGCATGCCGGTGACGACACCGGCCGGGATTTCCACCGGCGCGGCCACCAGCCGCCCCAGCGTATCGGCCGCCAGCACCATAAAAGCGCCCATCAGGCCCGCCGCCGCCAGCGGCAGCGATGCCGGCCCCGCCAGCGCCCGCGCAACGATGGGCGCGGCAATCGCCACGAAACCGATCGGGCCGGCCACGCTGACCGCCAGCCCCGCCATCGCCGCAGCGATCAGCAGCGCCGCCAGTTGCACGCGCGGCAGGCGCACGCCCAGCCCGCGCGCCAGATCGTCGGACAAGCCCAGCATGCCCAGCGTGCGCACCCACGGCAGCAGCATGCCCAGCAGCAGCAACAGGCCCAGCGCGGCCGGCAGCGCCACCGCATAGCCGCGCCCGAGCAAGCTGCCGACGCTGAAGACGAACAGGCCGCCCGAATGCATCGCCGGCAAGGTGGCCAGCACCAGATCGAAACCGGCTTTCAACAGATTGGCCAGCGCCAGCCCCACCACCACCACGCGATAGCCCTGCGAACCGATGCCGCCCGCCGCCACCAGGATCAGCAACACGGTGACCAGCGCGCCGGTCAGCGCCAGCCACCACGGCCCCAGCAGCCCGGCCGGGCTCCACAGCAGCGTCAGCGCCATCGCGAACGAGGCACCATCGTTGATACCCATCATGTCCGGGCTGGCCAGCCGGTTGCGCGCCAGGGTCTGCAACATCAGCCCCGCCACGCCCAGCGCGGCGCCAACCAGCAGCGCGGCCAGCAGGCGCGGCAAACGGATCTGCCCGATCAGGAAATTCAGCCAGCCCGGCGCCTGCCCGGTCAGCGCCCGCCACAGATCGGGCGGGGCAACACGGGTATCGCCCAGGCAGAGCGCGGCCAGCGCCAGCGCCAGCAGCGCCGCCGCGCAGGCCAGCGTGGCGACGAACTGCCGGCGCGGCAGCCGGATCGACCACGCGCGATAACGGGCAACCAGATACAGGGAGCGGGTGGCGCTCATCCCTCCGCTCCGGTCCGGGTCAGCGACAGCAACGCATCGCTGCGCACCATCCAGATCACCAGCGGCGCGCCCACCACCGCCAGCACCGCGCTGGCCGGCGCTTCGAACGGCGCCACCAGCACGCGGGCGGCGATATCGGCCGCCAGCAGCAACAGCGCGCCGAATACCGCGCTGAACACCAGTTGCACGCCGACGGCGATGCCGCCGAGCGCGCGGGCGAAATACGGCGCGACCAGGCCGAGAAAAGCCACCGGGCCGACCAGCGCCACCGAGGCACCGGCCAGCACACCGGCTGCCAGCACCGCCAGCAGGCGGATGCGCTCCGGGTTCAGGCCCAGCCCGCGCGCCTGATCGTCGCCCAGCGTCAGCGCCGCCAGCGGGCGCCGGAGCGGCAGACAGGCCAACGCGCCGGCCGCCAGCACCGGCAGGCCAGTCCATAACAACGACGGCGTCAGCCGCGCCAGCGACCCCATGACCCAGAAGCGGAACTGATCCAGGCTGTCCTGGCGGCTGAGCAGCAGAAAAGCCATCAGACCGTGGCAGGTGGCGGTGAGCGCAATGCCGGCCAGCACCAGCCGCAGCGGCGACGCCTCGCCTTCGCCGGCGCGCGCCAGCAGCAGCACCAGCACGCTGCCGGTCAGCGCGCCGCCCAGCGCCCACGCCATCTGGCCCGGCAGGCCAAGCTGCCCCAGCAACGACAACCCCAGCGCCACGGCAAAGGCGGTTGTCCACCCCGATGACGCGGTTGCTG
>NZ_SUMF01000053.1 GCF_005048205.1 Chitiniphilus eburneus | reverse complement strand
GCCCGGCCGCCGAACGCGCGCTGGCCGGCGACGTGGCGGGCGCCGAGGCAGCGCTGAACGCCACGCTGGCCGACAGCGACGCCGACACGCTTGCCCGCGGCGCGGTGTACCTGGTCGGCGCGGGCCCGGGCAACCCGGACCTGCTGACCTTCCGCGCGCTGCGCCTGATGCAGCGGGCGGACGTAGTGCTGTATGACAACCTGGTCTCGCCCGAGATCGTCGATCTGGTCCGCCGTGACGCCGAGCGCCTGTATGTCGGCAAGAAGGCCAGCAACCATGCCTTGCCGCAGGAGGACATCAACCAGTTGCTGGTGCGGCTGGCGCGCGAAGGCAAGACGGTGCTGCGGCTGAAAGGCGGCGATCCGTTCATCTTCGGGCGGGGCGGCGAGGAGATCGAAGAACTGGCCGCCGCCGGCATCGAATTCCAGGTGGTGCCGGGCATCACCTCGGCGGCGGGCGCATCGTGCTATGCCGGCATCCCGCTCACCCATCGCGACTACGCGCAGTCAGTCACCTTCGTCACCGGCCATCGGCGCGGCGAGGAGATCGAGCTGGACTGGCCGCGCCTGACGTCCGCCAGCGAAACCATCGTGGTCTACATGGGCGTGGCCCAGGCGCCGCGCATTTGCGCCCAATTGATCGCGCACGGCCGGGCGGCCGACACCCCCGCCGCCATCGTGGAAAAAGCCACGCTGCCGCAGCAACGCACGTTGGTCGGAACCCTGGCGACACTGCCCGAACTGCTGGCGAGTTCAGGCGTCAAGCCACCGGCACTGATCATCATCGGCGACGTGGTGCGGCTGGCCGGGAAACTGGGATGGCGGCATTGCTGAGCAGGCTTTCTCTATTAATTTAATCTTTGTCAGTGAAATTCTTTCAAAATACAAAATAATGCTTTGCTTATATACCAGGCGTAAGAGACCGCCGTATACTGGGCGCGCACCAATGCCCTCTGGAACCACCAGATGCGAATCACCAAATACCCTCGTCTAAGTGTGCTGGTCATGCTGCTGCTGTCCGGTGTCCTGCTCCTCTGGCAGCATTTCGGCATGAACCGGGTGATCCGTATCGATGGCCGCAGTGGCCTGCCGATGGCCTCGCTCGACGACCGCGTTTCCGGCGGCGCCTCGGTGGCGCGGCTGATCCGCAGCGACGACACCGTCGCCCTGCACTGCCTGTTGTCCGCCGCCTATGAATGGCCCTTCTGCGAGATGTCGATCCGGCTCACGCCCAAGGAAGAAGGGATCGACCTGTCGCGCTTCGAATTCATCAGGCTGGGCGTGGAGTATCGCGCCCCGGGCACGCGCAACCTGCGGTTTTACCTGCGTAATTTCGATCCGGCCTATGGCAAGGCCAACGACGACACCACCTGGAAAGCCAACGAACTCAGCTTCGTGCCCGCCGTGGGCGGCGAGGTGAAGACCATCCCGCTGTACAGCTTCAATGTCGCCGGCTGGTGGCTGGCGGAACTGGGCATCCCGGTGGAACACGCCGGCCCCGACCTGCGCCACGTGCGCATGGTGCAACTGTCCACCTCCGGCCTGAAAGACCCCGGCGAGCACGTCATCACCGTGCGCTTCATCGAATTCCACGGCAAATGGATCAGCCGCGAGCAGATGGCGCTGGTGCTGGTGGCGCTATGGGTGGCGCTGGCGGTCGGCGTGCTGGTGAACGACCTGCGCCAGATGCAGCGCCGGCTGCGGCATAGCCGCCGGCGCGAGGAAGACTTGCGCTCTCTGACCAAAACCTTGCAACTTGAAAACAAAGTGGTTGGCGAACTGGCCCGCCGCGACCCGCTCACCGGGGTGCGCAATCGTGCCGGCATCCGCGATGAGTTGCTGCGCGAAGCCGAGCTGGCACAACCCGACCGACCGCTGGCAGTGATCTTCATCGATCTGGACCACTTCAAGCAGGTCAACGACGAATACGGCCACGACACCGGCGACCTGGTGCTCAAGCAGTTCACCCACGAAGTGAGCAACCTGATCCGCAAGGAAGACTACCTGGTGCGCTGGGGCGGCGAGGAGTTCGTGCTGTTCTGCCCCAATACCGCGCTGGCCTCGGCGATCCAGCTTGCCGAGAAAATCCGGCTGCACCTGCGCAACCTGGACTGGGAAGGCGGCCTGCACGTGACCGCCAGCTTCGGGGTCACCGTGCTGGCGCGCGAGCCGATCGGGGATTGCCTCAAGCGCGCGGACGAGGCGCTGTATCAGGCCAAGAACGAAGGTCGCGACCGGGTGATCGCGCGACGGCCGTGATACGCATCATCGAGGTCGCCCCCGCTGCCGTCCCGGTGGCACTGTTGCTGCTCGCCGACCCCTCGCGCGCCAGGCTGGAAAGCTACCTCGGCCGCTCGCGCTGCTTCATTGGCGATGTCGGCGCTGCCCCTGCCGCTGAGTGGTGATGCCGATTGCCGAGCGCGCCTGGGAGCTGATGGCCATCGCGGTCGCCCCGACGCAGCAATGCCAGGGGCTAGGCACCGCGCTGTTGCAGTGGGTGATCGACGCGGTGCGCGATAGTGGTGCAAGCCGGCTGGAGGTGGGTACCGGCACCTTCGGCTACCAGTTGGCTTTCTACCAACGTGCCGGCTTTCGCGTCAGCGCCATCGAGCGCGATTTCTTCCTGACCCACTACCCCGAGCCAATCTTCGAGCGTGGCATCCAGCTTTGCGACATGCTGCGACTGACCTTGCACTACGACCGAAGCAACCCATAACGCCCTTCCGGCCAGGCCTTGCACGGTAGGTGGCCACAGGCGCCGGTACCTCATCGGCCTGCGCCGTTACGCTGTTTTCGTCAGTCATCCGGCACTAGGGCGTGCCATCCCGAACTGCACCGAACGCTGTCGCGAAACATTGGATGACACGCCCTAGGCCCGCGGCTGCATGGCCCGGGTGGCGGTGAATCACCGCCTGCGTGGCGCACTGCTTGCCGGAATCGCCGCACGGCATTCCGACTGCGGCCCCCCTGGCGCGGCCCGCCGCATTTACGCTTGAAAACCCCTGCGCCCTCCCCAACTATCAGTGCAAAGACACTGATTCCGGGAGGGTTTCCAGCCATGCGTTTCGACAAACTCACCACCAAGTTCCAGCAAGCCTTCGCCGACGCCCAGAGCCTGGCGCTGGGCCACGACAATCCGTATATCGAGCCTCAACACCTGCTGTCCGCACTGCTGGGCGACACCGATTCGGGCGCCATCGCGCTGCTGGCACGGGCCGGCGTCAACGTGGTGCCGTTGCAGAACGCGCTCAGGGATGCCATCGGCCGGCTGCCCAAGGTGGAGGGCACTGGCGGCGAAATCACCGTTTCCAAGGAGCTGGGCAACCTGCTCAACCTGGTGGACAAGGCCGCCATCAAGCGGGGCGACCAGTTCATCAGCAGCGATCTCTTCCTGCTGGCGCTGGCCGACGACAAGGGCGAGACCGGCCGCCTGCTCAAGCAGCACGGCGGCAACAAGGATGCCATCGAGGCCGCCATCGACGCGGTGCGCGGCGGCGAAAGCGTGCAGAGCGCCGAAGCGGAGTCGCAACGCGGCGCGCTGGGCAAGTACACCATCGACCTCACCGAGCGTGCCCGTGCCGGCAAGCTGGACCCGGTGATCGGCCGCGACGACGAAATCCGCCGCGCCATCCAGGTGCTGCAACGCCGCACCAAGAACAACCCGGTGCTGATCGGCGAGCCGGGCGTGGGCAAGACCGCCATCGTCGAAGGGCTGGCGCAGCGCATCGTCAACGGCGAAGTGCCCGAATCGCTCAAGTCCAAGCGCGTGCTCACGCTGGACCTGGCCGCGCTGCTGGCCGGCGCCAAGTATCGCGGCGAATTCGAGGAACGCCTCAAGACCGTGCTCAACGAGCTGGCCAAGGATGAGGGCAACACCATCGTCTTCATCGACGAAATCCACACCCTGGTCGGCGCGGGCAAGGCCGAAGGCGCACTGGATGCCGGCAACATGCTCAAGCCGGCGCTGGCGCGCGGCGAGCTGCACTGCATCGGCGCCACCACGCTGGACGAATACCGCAAGTACATCGAGAAGGATGCCGCGCTGGAACGCCGCTTCCAGAAGGTGCTGGTGAACGAGCCCAGCGTGGAAAGCACCATCGCCATCCTGCGCGGCCTGCAGGAAAAGTACGAAATCCACCACGGCGTGGACATCACCGACCCGGCCATCGTCGCCGCCGCCGAGCTGAGCCACCGCTACATCACCGATCGCTTCCTGCCGGACAAGGCGATCGACCTGATCGACGAGGCCGCCAGCCGCATCAAGATGGAGATCGACTCCAAGCCGGAGGCGATGGACAAGCTCGACCGCCGCCTGATCCAGCTCAAGATCGAGCGCGAGGCGGTGAAGAAGGAAAAGGACGAAGCCTCGCAACGCCGGCTGGCGCTGATCGAGGACGAGATCGGCAAGCTGGGCAAGGAGTACTCCGACCTGGAGGAAATCTGGAAGGCGGAAAAGGCCGCCGTGCTCGGCTCGCAGTCGATCAAGGAAGAGATCGAACAGGTGCGCAACGCCATCCAGGCGGCGCAACGGCGCGGCGAATGGGACAAAGCTTCCGAACTGCAATACGGCAAGCTGCCCGAACTCGATGCCAAGCTGAACGCGGCCGAGGCCGCCGAGGGCCAGGACCGGCCCAACCGGCTGCTGCGTACCCAGGTGGGCGCGGAGGAAATCGCCGAAGTGGTCAGCCGCGCCACCGGCATTCCGGTCAGCAAGATGATGCAGGGCGAGCGCGACAAGCTGCTGCGCATGGAAGACGCGCTGCACCGCCGTGTGATCGGGCAGGATGAAGCGGTACGGCTGGTCAGCGACGCGATCCGCCGCTCGCGGTCCGGCCTGGCCGATCCGAACCGGCCGTATGGCTCGTTCCTGTTCCTCGGCCCCACCGGCGTCGGCAAGACCGAGCTGACCAAGGCGCTGGCCGAGTTCCTGTTCGATTCGGAGGAACAGATCGTACGGCTGGACATGAGCGAGTTCATGGAGAAGCACTCGGTGGCCCGCCTGATCGGCGCGCCCCCCGGCTATGTCGGCTACGAGGAAGGCGGCTACCTGACCGAGGCGGTGCGCCGCAAGCCGTACAGCGTGATTTTGCTGGACGAGGTGGAAAAGGCGCACCCGGACGTGTTCAACGTGCTGTTGCAGGTGCTGGACGATGGCCGCCTCACCGACGGCCAGGGCCGTACCGTGGATTTCCGCAACACGGTGATCGTGATGACATCCAACCTGGGCAGCCAGCAAATCCAGATGATGTCGGGCGACGACTACCAGGTGGTGAAGCTGGCGGTGCTGGCCGAGGTGAAAATGCATTTCCGGCCCGAGTTCGTCAACCGCATCGACGAGATCGTGGTGTTCCACGCGCTGGAGGCCGCGCAGATCCGCAACATCGCGCGCATCCAGTTGCAGCGGCTGACGCAGCGGCTGGCGCAACTGGAGATCGGTTTCGACGCCAGCGACGCGGCGCTCGATCTGGTGGCCGAGGCCGGCTTCGACCCGGTGTACGGCGCGCGGCCGCTCAAGCGCGCGATCCAGGCGGAGATCGAAAACCCGCTGGCGAAGAAAATCCTCGCCGGTGAATTCGGCCCGAAGGATGTGGTCCGGGTGGATGCGCAGAACGGGCGCATCGTGTTCGCCCACTAAGAACCGCTGCGCTGGGTTTTGTCAGCGGCTCCAAAGGGCGAAATGACCGGGCACGGACCAAGGCCGGGATCGCGGGCAAAGGGTGCCGGGGGCGCGGGGTGACCCCCGCCAGCCCGGCGCCACGTGGCAATGCGCCTCGCCCTCGCCCTTCCCGAATATGGCTGCGCCCAGGATAGGCTGCGCTGGCCATCGACGAGGCCCGCCAACCGGCGGGCCTCGTCGTGTTGCCGTCAGAGCGATTTTTCGAACTGGCTGACCAGCAGCCGCAGCTCCCGCGCCACGTTCGCCAGCCGGTGCGCGGCCTCGTCCACGCTGCCCAGCGTTTCGTCGTTGCGCGCGGCCAGCTCGCTGATGCGTTCCATGCTGTCGGCCACATCCTGCGCCGCCTGGGTCTGCTGCGACAGCATCTGGTCGATTTCGCGCGCGGAGCGATCCACGCCCTGGCTGGCGTTTTCGATCTGTCCCAGCGTGGCGGTGGAGGCATCGATCAGCTCGCCGCCGTGCCGCACCCCGTCCACCGCGTGGCGCATGGTGTCGGTGGCAACGCCGGTGCGCGCGGCAATGGCCTCGATGGTCCGGGTGATGGTGCCGGTGGAAACACTGGTGCGCTCCGCCAGCTTGCGCACCTCGTCCGCCACCACGGCAAAGCCCCGTCCGGCTTCGCCGGCGCGCGCCGCTTCGATGGCCGCGTTCAATGCCAGCAGATTGGTCTGGTCGGCGATCTCGCGGATGGTCTGGGTCACGCTGTCGATGGCGCGCACCGCCTCGCTCAGCTCATCCAGCGTGGTACAGGCGCCTTCGACCACCGTCGCCACCTGCCGCGTGGCGCCCTGCGCCGCGCGCATTTCCTCGCCGCCCACGCGGGTCAGTTCGGAGGCCCGGCTGGCGTGCTCCGCGCTGTGGCGCGTGGAATCCTGGATTTCCGCCACCGAAGCCGTCAGTTGCTCCAGCGCCGCGGCCACGCCGCTCACACGGTCGGACTGCACGCGCGAGCGTTGCGCCAGTTCGCCCGACTGGGTGGACAGCTCCCCCGCCCGTCCTCCCACTTCCTCGGCGGCCGACACCACGTCCGCGATCACCGCGCGCAGATTGATGCGCATGCCTTCCAGTTGCAGCAACAGTTGCGAGAACTCGGCCGGTACCCGCGTATCCACCTGCACCTTGAAATTGCCCTCCGCCAGTTGGGCGAATACCTGGCCCGCCCGCGCCAGCGGCATGCGGATGCCGCTGCTGATCCAGGCCCAGCCCGCACCCGCCGCGAGCACGCCCAACACCGCCAGTGGCCAGCGCGCGGCATCGACCCCGGCCGCGCCCAGCAAGGGTGCCACGGTGGCGCCCAGCACCAGCGCGACACGCCAGCGCAACGCCAGCCGGTGCGGCCAGCGCGTGGCCGGCAGGACAGCCTGCCCCGCGTTCACCTGGCGGTACAGCGCATCCGCGCCATCGATCTGCGCGCGGGTGGGCGCATTGCGCACCGACATGTAGCCGACATGGCGGCCGTCCTCGAACAACGGCGTGACAAAGGCCTCCACCCAGTAATGGTCGCCATTCTTGCAACGGTTCTTGACGATGCCGCGCCAGGGCTGGCCGGACTGCACCGTCTGCCACAGGTCGGCGAATGCCGACGGCGGCATGTCGGGGTGGCGCACCAGATTGTGCGGGGCGCCGATCAGCTCATCGTGGCTGAAGCCGCAGATGGCGATGAAAGCGGGGTTGGCATAGGTGATCCTGCCCTTGAGATCGGTCTTGCTGACGATGGGATGGCGAGGATCGACGCGAACCTCTCTCTGGGTGACGGGTTCGTTGCGACGCATGGGTAACTCCTGGCAAAGCAAATTATTGTTGTGGTTTTAATTAGAAAAGACTGATATACGACGTTAAAAAAAAGCGCTCGCGCCGGCATCGCGGATATCCGCAATACCGTACAAATGGGTAGGTAAGTAGGGGATCAGGCCGCGGGCAGGTACTGCGCCGCGGCAAGCAACTGCCGGGTGTAGGGATGTTCCGGACTGGTGAATACCGATTCGACGGTGCCGCGTTCGACGACCTCGCCGGACTGCAACACGATCACGCGATGCGCCAGGGCGCGCACCACCGCCAGATCGTGGGTGATCAGTACATAAGACAGGCCGTGCCTGCGTTGCAGTTCGGCCAGCAGCTTGAGCACCTGAAGGCCGATATGCGCATCCAGCGCGGATGTGGGTTCGTCCAGCACCAGCACTTCCGGCGACAGGATCAGCGCGCGGGCAATGGCGATGCGCTGCCGCTGCCCACCCGAGAAGGAGTGCGGATAACGCTCCAGTACGTCCGTGCCCAGGCCCACTTCGGCCAGCACATCGATCGCGGCCTGCCGGCGCAGGTCGGGGCCAAGCTCGGGCCGATGCACCAGCAAGCCTTCCTCGACGATCTCGGCCACCGTCATACGCGGCGACAGCGAGGAAAACGGATCCTGCAACACCACCTGCATGCGGCTGCGCGCATCGCGCAGCGCCGCGCCGCTCAGGCGATCGAAACGCACTGCTTCGCGCTCGCCCGCGCCCAGCACGATCTGGCCGTGCCCCTCGCGCGTCAGGCGCAGTACCGCCAGCGCCAGCGTGGTCTTGCCCGAGCCGGATTCGCCGACGACGCCCAGCGTTTCGCCGCGTGCCAGGTCGAAATCGGCCGGCGCCAGCGCCCGCACCGTCTGCGGCCGCTTGAAGATGCCGGGTTGATGCGTGTAGTCGCAGCACACGCCGGTCACGCACAGCGCGGCGGGCGCCCCGGGCGCCACCGGCTGGGCCAGCCGGGCCTGGCGCACCGCCAGCAATGCGCGCGTGGCGGCGTGCGACGGGGCCTCGAACACATCGCAGGCCGGGCCCGATTCAACGATGCGGCCATCGCACATCACGGCTACCCGGTCAGCAAAACCACGCACCATCACCAGGTCGTGGGAAATCAGCAGCAGGCCCATGCCGTCATCGGCGGCGATACGCTTGAGCAATTGCAGTATCTGCACCCGCAGGTGCGCATCGAGCGCGGTGGTCGGCTCGTCTGCGATCAGCACGCGCGGCCGGCAGGCCAGCGCCATCGCAATCAGCACACGCTGGCGTTGTCCGCCCGACAATTGATGGGGATAGGCACCGAGCACCCGCTCGGCGTCGTTGAGATGCACGCGGCCGAGCAACTCGATCACCGCATGGCGCAGCGCCTTGCCGGTGATACCGGCATGCAGCGCCAGCGTCTCGCCGATCTGACGGCCGATGGCATGCAGCGGGTTCAGCGCGGACAACGGCTCCTGGAACACCATGCCCACGCCCTCGCCGCGAATGCGGCGCAAGGTGGCCTGGCTGGCTCCGATCAGTTCTTCACCGGCAAAGCGCACGCTGCCCACATAGCGCGCCTCCGGATCGAGCTGGGCAATGGCCCGCGCGGTAACGCTCTTGCCCGAACCGGACGCCCCCACCAGCGCCAGCGTCTCGCCAGCGGCCAGCGTAAACGCCACCGCCTCCACCGCCGCGCGCTCGTGGCCGGGAAACTCGACATGCAGCCCCGCCACATCGAGCAGCGGCTCGGCGGTCTGGGCGGAGGTGGTGATCGGGGCGGACATGCCAGCGATGATAACCCGAATGGGAAGAGTTCAAATCTTCCGCCACCTGAAATTCAAATCTGTAGACACAGAGCGCACTGAGAACACGGAGAAACCGGAAAGAACCCGACAGGCCAGATCGGTATGGTTCGCGGTTCTGTAGTTCTCTGTGCTCTCTGTGTTCTCAGTGCGCTTTGTGTCTACAGGTGTGGCCTTTTCCCAGATGTGCCCTTGTCCAGAGGTAGCCCTCCCACCCCTACAACGGCAGCAGGTCCAGCTTGGCGAACAGGCGGCGGTCGCCTTCGACATCGGGGTTGCCGGTGGTCAGCAATTTGTCGCCGTAGAAGATCGAGTTGGCGCCGGCCATGAAGCACAGTGCCTGCATGGCCTCCGGCATTTCGCGGCGGCCGGCGGAGAGCCGGACGAACGAGCGCGGCAGGACGATACGGGCCACGGCGATGGTGCGCACGAATTCGGTCCAGTCCAGCGGCTCGGCGTCGGCCAGCGGCGTGCCCGGCACCGGTACCAGGTTGTTGATCGGCACCGATTCGGGCTGCGGGTCGAGGTTGGCCAGTTGCGCCAGCAGGCCGGCGCGCTGTTCGCGCGTTTCGCCCATGCCGACAATGCCACCGCTGCATACCGACAGGCCGGCGCGGCGCACCTTGCCCAGCGTATCCAGCCGATCGTCGTAATCGCGGGTGGACACGATGTCGCCGTATTTATCCGGCGCGGTGTCGAGGTTGTGGTTGTAGTAGTCCAGCCCGGCGCCCTTGAGCTGTTCGGCCATGCCGTCCTTGAGCATGCCGAAGGTGCCACAGGTTTCCAGCCCCAGCGCCTTCACGCCGGCGATCATCTTCTTCAGTTCATCCAGATCGCGCTGCTTGGGGCCGCGCCACGCGCCGCCCATGCAGAAGCGGCTGGCGCCGTTTTCCCTGGCCAGCCGCGCGGTTTCGATCACTTCCTCCGCCGCCATCAGGCCCTGGTTCTCCACGCCGGTGTGGTAGCGCGCCGACTGCGGGCAATAGCCGCAGTCCTCGCTACAGCCGCCGGTCTTGACCGACAGCAGCGTGGACAACTGTACCCGGTTGGCGTCGAAGTGCTCGCGATGCACCTGCTGCGCCTGGAACAGCAGGTCGTTGAACGGCATGGCGAACAGGGCGGCGATGCCGGCCTCGTCCCACAACGCCTGCTCGGGGTGCGGCGTAGCGCGGGTCAACTCGATGGTCTGTGTCTGCGGTGGATTCATGCGAAGCCCCTGCTGGTCTAGAAAGGAATGGCCGGATTGTCCGCAGCCGGGCAAGGCATTGTCAATTTTCAAAATGAAATTTCTGAACAACCATCCCATTCGTACCACAGCGTGGGGCGTGTTCCGCGCCGTTGGCCGTTGGCCGCCCACCGCGTGCCTGGGCTGCGGCGCGGCTTGTCGCGATGGCCTGTGCGCCGCCTGCCTCGACGATCTGCCCACCCTGCCCGCATCACGTTGCGCCGTGTGCGCCATGCCGGTGCCCAGCGGGGCGTGCTGCGGGCACTGCCTTGCCGCGCCGCCCGCCTTTGCCGCGACGCACGCCTGCTTTGCCTATGC
>NZ_SUMF01000052.1 GCF_005048205.1 Chitiniphilus eburneus | reverse complement strand
ATCGATGCGGTCGAGACCATGCTGCTGTCCGCCGTGCTGACGGCGCAGCCATCGCTGGCGCTGGCCGAGCGCCTGGGCGCCGAGCCCGTGCCAGCGCGCACCGGCCACCCGCGTCCACCGCTGGGCACGTCCTTTATCGCGCCCGAGGCCGGGCTGGAGGCGGATCTGGCGCTGTTGTGGGGCGAGTTCCTCGGCATCGCCGGCATCGGCGCCGAGGACAGTCTGTTCGAGCTAGGGGGCGATTCGCTGCTGGCAATCCAGATGCTGGCGCGGGTAAGGCAGGTCTATGGCGTCGAGCTGCATCCGGGCGCGCTGTTCCGTTCGCCCACGGTTGCGGCGCTGGCGCGGCAGATCGAAACCCGGCTGATCGAAGAATTGGAAAACGCCGTGGCGGCCGAGCCCGCCACGGTTTGAGACGCCGCGTCGACAGACGCTGGCCTTGAGGAAGACGCATGTCCGAAACGCACGATCTATCCGAACGACGCGCCCGCTTGAGCGATGCCCAGCGCGCGCTGCTGGCGCAACGGCTGCGGGGTGGCGCCACACCGGCGCCCACCGTGGCGCGCATCGAGCGGCGCACCGCGCGCGACAGCGCGCCGGCATCGTTCGCCCAGCAACGGCAATGGCTGTTGTGGAAGATGGACCCCGACAGCGCTGCCTACCACCTGAGCGGTGGTTTGCACTTCGATGGCGCGCTCGATGCGGCGGCGCTGGCGCGAGCGTTGCGGGCGCTGATCGAACGCCACGAATCGCTGCGCACCGTGTTCGCCGAGGACGAGGCCGGCGCGCTGACGCAGCGACTGCTGCCGCCTGCCGCCGACGTGCTGCACCGGATCGACCTGGATGCCTTGCCCGAAGCGCGGCGGCAGGTAGCAGTGGCCGACGAGACGCGCCGGCTGTGCGCCACGCCGTTCGACCTTGAACACGGCCCGCTGCTGCGGCTGAGCCTGCTGCGGCTGGACGCCGGCCGACACCGCCTGCTGGTGGTGATGCACCACATCGTGTCGGATGGCTGGTCCACGCAGTTGATCCTGGACGAACTGGCCGAGCTTTACCGCGCCGAATGCGAAGCGCGGCCCGCGCGGCTGCCCGAACTGCGGGTGCAGTACCTGGACTACGCGCCGTGGCAGCGTTGCCTGCTGGACGACGGCGAACGCCAGCGTCAGCTTGCGTGGTGGCGCGCCCAACTGGGCGAGGCGCAGCCGGTGCTGCAACTGCCGGTGGATCATCCGCGCCGCGCCGACGGCCGCTACCGCCAGGCGCAGGTGAGCGCGCAGTTGCCGGCGACGCTGGGGCAGGCGCTGCGCGAGCGCGCGCAGGCCGAGGGCGCCACGTTGTACATGCTGCTGCTCACTGGCTTCCAGGCATTGTTGTACCGCCATACCGGCCAGACCGACCTGCGTATCGGCGTGCCCACCGCCAACCGCCACCATGCCGATACAGCCGGCATCGTCGGCTTTTTCGTCAACACGCAGGTACTGCGTGCACAACTGGCCGCGCGTACCACGCTGGCGCAGTTGCTGGCGAAAACGCGCGACGCGGCGCTGGGTGCGCAGGCCCACCCCGACCTGCCGTTCGAGCAACTGGTCGAAGCGCTGCAACCGACGCGTATCTGGGGCGTCTCGCCGCTGTTCCAGGTGGTGTTCAACCACCTGCGGCACGATCGCCGGGCGCTGGCCGACTGGCCGGCGCTACGGGTGGAACGGCTGGAGCTGGAACAGCCGGCCGCGCAGTTCGAGCTGACGCTTCAGACCTTCGAGGACGAAGCCGGCCAGGTCGAGTTGCAGTTCAAGTACGCCGCCGAGCTGTTCGAACCCGCCACCATCGAGCGCTGGGCGCAGCACTATGTGCGGCTGCTGGCGGCGTTGGCCGACCAGCCGGCGCAGGCGGTGGACGACGTGGACCTGCTGGCGTCCGACGAGGCGGCCATGCTGCGGACGTGGGGTGACGCTCGCGACACCAGTACGGAGCAACCGCCGTTGCACCGGCTGTTCGCACGGCATGCCGCGAACGCGCCCGACGCGCCGGCACTGGCCTGCGGCGACACGCGGCTGAGCTACGGCGAACTGAATGCACGCGCCAACCGGCTGGCCCATCGCCTGATCGCGCTGGGCGTGGGCCCGGAAGTGCGCGTCGGCGTTGCCGTCGAGCGCTCGGTGGAGCTGGTGGTGGGGCTGCTCGCCATCCTCAAGGCGGGTGGCGCCTACGTGCCGCTCGATCCGGCCTATCCGCAGGAACGGCTGGACTACATGGCCGGCGACAGTGGCATCGCGCTGCTGCTCACCCAACATGATCTGGCATCGCGTTTCGCGCGCGACGGCGCCGTGCCCGTGCTGGCGCTCGATACGCTGGACCTTGCCGCCGAACCGGCCACCGACCCCGCCGTGGCGGTGCACGGCGGCAACCTCGCCTACGTGATCTATACCTCCGGCTCCACCGGGCGGCCCAAGGGCGCGCAGCTTTGCCACGACAACGTGACACGGTTGTTGTCGGCCACCGCGCCGTGGTTCGCCTTTGGCCCCGACGATAGCTGGACGCTGTTCCATTCCTACGCCTTCGATTTCTCGGTGTGGGAAATCTTCGGCGCGCTGTGCACCGGTGGCCGGCTGGTGGTGGTGCCGTACTGGATCAGCCGTGCGCCCGAGGATTTCCTTGCGCTGCTTGCCCGCGAACGGATCACCGTGCTCAACCAGACGCCATCCGCCTTTGCGCAACTGATTCATGCGCTGCCGGCTGGCGATTCATCCGCCCTTGGCTTGCGCCACGTGATCTTCGGCGGCGAAGCGCTGGAGCCGGAAAGCCTGCGCCCGTGGTTCGACCGCTTCGGCGATGCCGCTCCGCAGCTGATCAACATGTACGGCATCACCGAAACCACGGTGCACGTCACCTTCCGCCGTATCACCCGTGCCGACCTGGGGCAAGCGCGCAGCCCCGTGGGCGTGGCGATTCCCGACCTGGGCATCCGCGTGCTGGATGGTGCGCTCAACCCGGTGCCGGTCGGCGTGCCGGGCGAGCTGTATGTCAGCGGCGCTGGCCTAGCGCGCGGCTACCTGGATCGTCCCGCCCTGAGTGCTGAGCGCTTCATCGCCGACCCGTTCGCAAGCGATGGCGGGCGGCTCTACCGTAGCGGCGACCTGGCGCGCTGGAACACATCCGGCGAGCTGGAATACTTGGGGCGCATCGATCACCAGTTGAAGATTCGCGGTTTTCGCATCGAGCTGGGCGAGATCGAAGCGCAACTGCTGGCGCAGCCGCAGGTACGCGAAGCGGTGGTGCTGGCGCGCGACGGCGCGGCAGGGCTGGAACTCGTCGCCTACATGTCGCCGCAGCACGGGCAATCGCCCGATGCGGCGATGCTGCGCGGCGCGCTGGCGCAGGTGCTGCCCGATTACATGGTGCCGGCTCGCTTCGTCGTGCTGGATGCGCTGCCCCTGAACGCCAACGGCAAGGTCGATCGCAAGGCGCTGCCCGAACCGGGCGCGGTCGAGCGCGTCTATGCGCCGCCTCAGGGCGACGTCGAACCGGTGCTGGCCGCGATCTGGGCCGAGGTGCTGGGGCTGGCGCGCGTGGGGCGCGACGACCATTTCTTCGAGCTCGGCGGGCATTCGCTCGCCGTGCTACAGGTACAGACCCGAGTGCAGCAACGGCTTGGCGCCAAGGTGCCGTTGCCGAACTACTTCCGCCAGCCCCGGCTGGCGGACCTGGCCGCCACCCTGGCGGCAGCGCGGGCGGGGGACCGCGACGCCGATGCCGATGCGGCGGCGCGCATGCGCGCGCTGCTCGACACGCTCGAAGACGAGCACCCGGCATGAACGTCCTTTTCCGCGCGCCATCTGCCACCGCCCGCCCCGCCGCCGCCGTGCCCTCCATCGCCCATCCATTGCAGGCCCCGACATGACCTTCGATCTCCACGACATCGCGCAGCGTTTTGCCCGCCTGCCACGCGCCAGGCAGGGCGTATTCCTGCAAGCGCTGCAACAGCAGGGCCTCGATTTCGCCCGCCTGCCCATCGTGCCCGCGCCGCGCGACGCGGACCCGCTGCCGTTGTCGTTCGCCCAGTTGCGGCAATGGTTCCTGTGGCAACTGGAACCGCAAGACACCGCGTATCACATCGCCGGGGCGATCCGGCTGCGCGGCGCGCTGGTGCTGGACGCCGTGGGCGCTGGCTTTGCCGCGCTGGTGGGGCGCCACGAAGCGTTACGTACGGTGTTTCGCCCCGGCGCAGACGGCGTCGTGGCGCAACAGGTGTTGCCGCCATCGCCACTCGATATTCCGTTGATCGACCTGAGCGGTACCGTGCCGGCGCAGCGCGATACCGAAGTGCGTGCTGCCGCGCTGCGCTTCAATGCCACTCCGTTCGACCTCACCCAGGGGCCGCTGCTGCGGGTGGCGCTGATCCGCCAGGCGTCGGACGATCACGTGCTGGTGGTGGTGATGCACCACATCGTCTCGGATGGCTGGTCGATGCAGGTGCTGGTCGACGAATTCGTCGCGCACTACCGCGCGCATTGCGCTGGCGAGGCGGCCCGCCTGCCGGCGCTGGCCATCCAGTACGCGGACTACGCGGCGTGGCAGCGCAACTGGCTGGAAGCCGGCGAGCGCGACCGCCAGCTCGCCTACTGGCGCGACCGACTGGGCGCCGGGCAGCCCGTGCTGCAACTGCCTACCGACCATCCTCGCTCGCCTAGCGCCCGCTACCGCACCGCCAGCCATACCGCTATCGTGCCGTCCGCGCTGGCGGCGCGCTTGCGCCAGCGCGCGCAGGGCGAAGGCGCCACCGTGTTCATGTCGCTGCTTGCGGCGTTCCAGGCGCTGCTCCACCGCTATACCGGGCAGACCGACCTGAGCATCGGCGTGCCCACCGCCAACCGCCAGCGCGAGGAAACCGCCGGGCTGATCGGCTTTTTCGTGAATACCCAGGTGCTGCGCGCCACGCTGGACAGCCGCACCCCGCTCGGCCGCCTGCTGCACGCCACCGCCGAAGCCGCGCTGGGCGCGCAGGCGCACCAGGACCTGCCGTTCGAGCAACTGGTCGAAGCGCTGCAACCGGAGCGCACGCTGGGCGTCAGCCCACTGTTCCAGGTGATGTTCAACCACATGCAGGGCGATCTGCGTGCGCTGAACCAATTGCCGGGGCTGACGCTGGAAGACTACCCGCTCGGCGGGCAGGCGGCGCAGTTCGAACTGACGCTGACCACGCACGAGCACGACGACGGCACGCTGACCGTGCGCTTCGACTACGCCGCCGAGCTGTTCGATGCCGACACCATCGCGCGCTGGAGCGCGCACTACCAGGCGCTGCTGAAGGCGCTGGCCGAGGCACCGCATACCGCCGTCGGCGATGTGGTGTTGCCGGAGGGCGACGAGGCGGCACGACTGGCACGCTGGGGCCGCAGCCATGCCCGCCTGGCCGTTGCCCAGCCCATTCACGCGCTGGTCGAACGCCGTGCCGCTGAATGTCCCGACGCCACCGCCGTGCTGCTGGGCACGGAGCGGCTGGGCTATGCCGAACTCAATCGCCGCGCCAATCAACTGGCGCACCGGTTGATCCGCCTGGGCGTGGGCCCGGAAAGCCGGGTCGGCATCGCGATGGCGCGCTCGTTCGACCTGGTGACCGCGTTGCTGGCGGTGCTCAAGGCGGGTGGTGCATACGTTCCGCTCGATCCGGCCTATCCAGCCGAGCGCCTGGGCTACATGGTGGCCGACAGCGGGATGTCGCTGCTGCTGACCCACGACGCGGTGGCCGGGCACATTCCCCGCCCGGCCGCATTGCCGGTGCTGGCGCTGGACCGGATCGGCCTGGACGATGAGCCGGTGCACGATCCCGCCGTGGCGATCCACGCCGATCAACTGGCCTACGTGATCTACACCTCCGGCTCCACCGGCCAGCCCAAGGGCGTGGCGGTGGCGCACGGCCCGTTCAGCATGCACTGCCAGGAAACGGCGGCCCTGTATGAAATGGGGCCGCAATCGTGCGAGCTGCACTTTCTGTCGTTTGCGTTCGATGGCGCGCACGAGCGGCTGTTCACCGCGCTGGGTTGCGGCGCGTCGGTGCTGCTGCGCGACGACGCGCTGTGGAGCGCACAGACCACCTTGCAGGCGCTGGCGGCACACAACGTGAGCAACGCCGGCTTCCCGCCCGCCTATCTGCGGCAGTTGGCCGAAAGTGCCCGGCAGGACGGTGACTGCCCCACGGTGCACCTGTACTCCTTCGGTGGCGAAGCAATGCCGCGCGAAGGTTATGACGCGGTGCGCGCCCATCTGCGCCCGCAGCGGCTGATCAACGGCTACGGCCCCACCGAGGCGGTGGTGACGCCGGTGCTGTTCAAGGCCGACGCCGATCACGGCATTGCCTCGGCCTACGCGCCCATCGGCCGGCCCATGGGCGAGCGCAGCGCCTACGTGCTCGATACCGATCTCAACCTGGCGCCACAAGGCGTGGAGGGCGAGCTGTACCTTGGCGGCCTGGGTCTCGGGCGCGGCTATCTCGGCCGGCCGGGCCTGACGGCGGAGCGCTTCGTCGCCGATCCGTTCGAAGAAGGTGGCCGGCTCTACCGCACTGGTGATCTGGTGCGCTGGAACGGCGGCGGCCAGTTGGAATACCTGGGCCGTATCGATCACCAGGTGAAGATTCGTGGTTTCCGCATCGAACTGGGCGAAGTGGAAGCGCAACTGCTGGCACAGCCCGGCGTGCGCGAAGCGGTGGTGGTGGCGCAGGACGGCCCGGCCGGCGCGCGGCTGGTGGGCTACGTGGCCGCGCACCAGGGCCATTCGCTGGATTCCACCGCGCTGCGCGCTGCGCTGTCCACCTGCCTGCCCGACTACATGGTGCCGAGCGTGCTGATGCTGCTGGATGCACTACCGCTCAACCCCAACGGCAAGGTGGATCGCAAGGCGCTGCCGGTGGCGGAGCTGAGCGCCAGCGCCGGCTACGTGCCGCCGCAGGGCGATATCGAAACGGCGCTGGCGGCGATCTGGGCCGAGCTGCTGGGGGTGGCGCGTGTTGGCCGCCACGACAACTTCTTCGAGCTGGGCGGGCATTCGCTGCTGGCGCTGCGGCTGGTGGAGGCGGTGCAACGGCGTGGCTGGGCGCTGGAAGTGCGCGCGCTGTTCCAGTATCCGCAACTGGCCGACCTCGCCGCCGCGATCGCCACCACCGAGGCCGTGCCTGCCGTGGTGGTGCCGCCCAATGGCATTCCGCCCGACTGCACCGCGCTTGCGCCGGAGATGCTGCCGCTGGTGGCGCTGGAGCCGGCGCAACTGGCGCGGATCGAGGCGCTGATCCCCGGTGGCGCAGCCAATATCCAGGACATCTACCCGCTGGCGCCGTTGCAGGAAGGCATCCTGTTCCACCACGCGTTGCAAACGCGCGGCGATGTCTACGTCACCACCCAGGCACTGTCGTTCGCCAGCCGCAAGCATCTGGAGCGCTTCGTCGCCAGCCTGGAGCAGGTGATCGCGCGCCACGACATCCTGCGCACCGCCGTGCTGTGGGATGGGTTTCCCGAGCCGGTACAGGTGGTCTGCCGCAAGGCACCACTGCGCCTGCAATGGCTGGACAGCGAGCCTGCCGGCGATGCGGCGGCAAGGCTGGCGCGGCACGTCGATAACGGCCACTACCGCATCGAGGTACAGCGCGCGCCGCTGATCCACGCCATCGCCGTGCACGACGCGCCGGCCGGCCGCTGGCTGCTGCAACTGCCGTGCCATCACCTGATCACCGATCACACCACGCTGGAACTGCTGGTCGAAGAGATCGACCTGATCCAGCGCGGCCAGGCCGAGCGGCTGCCCGAGCCGGTACCGTTCCGCGATTTCGTGGCGCAGGCGCGGCTGGGTGTCAGCCAGGCCGAGCACGAGGCGTATTTCCGCCGCATGCTGGGCGATCTGGCCGAGCCGACCGCGCCGTTCGGCTTGCTGGACGTGCAGCGCGACGGGGGCGATCTCGATACCGCCGCGTTGCGCCTGCCTGACCCGCTGGCGGCCGCCATGCGCGAACAGGCGCGGCGCCACGGTGTCGCCGCCGCCACGCTGTGCCACCTGGCGTGGGCGCTGGTGCTGGCGCGTGCCACCGGCCGGCGCGATGTGGTGTTCGGCACCGTGCTGTTCGGCCGCATGCAGGGCGGCGGCGCCCGGCGCGCGCTGGGGCTGTTCATCAACACGCTGCCGCTGCGGCTGGATATCGGCCGCGCCGGCGTGGCCGAAGGGCTGGCGCAGGCGCATCGGCGGCTGGCGCAGCTATTGCGGCACGAGCACGC
Organism: Chitiniphilus eburneus; assembly: GCF_005048205.1. Classification (GTDB taxonomy): domain Bacteria; phylum Pseudomonadota; class Gammaproteobacteria; order Burkholderiales; family Chitinibacteraceae; genus Chitiniphilus; species Chitiniphilus eburneus. Next base: position 3,695 of record NZ_SUMF01000052.1, on the reverse strand, counting down.
CAGCCTGTCGCTGGCGCAGCGATGCAGCGCGCTGCCTGGCGGCACGCCGCTGTTCTCCAGCCTGCTCAACTACCGCTACAGCGCACGCGACGACGCCGCGCCGGCGCGGCAATGGGAAGGCATGGAAATCCTGGCGGCGGCGGAACGCACCAATTATCCGCTCACGCTGTCGATCGACGATCTGGGCGATGCCTTCGTGCTGGAGGCGCAGTCCGCCCGGCCGGTTTGCGCCGCGCGCGTCTGCGACGACATGGCGGCGGCGCTGGCCGAACTGAGCGCCGCGCTGGCGGTGCGGCCGACGCGCCCGCTGTGCGACATCGTGCTGCATGGCGACACGGAGCGCGCCACGCTGCGCCAGTGGAGCGTCAATGACAAGCGCCATGTCGGCGCGCAACCTGTGCACCGGCTGTTCGAACAACACGCGCGCAGTCGGCCCGATGCGGTCGCGCTACGCTTCGGCGACGTGCAACTGGGCTATGGCGAACTGAACGCACGTGCCAACCGGCTGGCGCATCACCTGATCCAGCGTGGCGTCGGGCGCGAAGCGCTGGTCGGCGTGGCGGTGGAGCGCTCGGTGGAACTGGTGGTGGCGCTGCTGGCCATCCTCAAGGCAGGCGCCGCCTATGTGCCGCTCGACCCGGACTACCCGCGCGACCGGCTTGCCTACATGGTGGCGGACAGCGGCCTTTCGTTGCTGCTGACCCATAGCGCGCTGGCGACACTGATCGAACACGATGCCGGCCTGCCGGTGCTGGCGCTCGATACGCTGACGCTGCCCGACGCACCCGCGCACGATCCCGACGTGGCGGTGCACCTGGAACAACTGGCCTACGTGATCTACACCTCCGGTTCCACCGGCCGCCCCAAGGGTGCAGGCAACCGCCATGGCGCGCTGTTCAACCGCCTGGCGTGGATGCAGCAGGCGTACGCGCTGGGGCCGGACGACACCGTGCTGCAAAAGACGCCGTTCAGCTTCGATGTCTCGGTGTGGGAATTCTTCTGGCCGCTGATGGTGGGCGCGCGGCTGGCAGTGGCCGGGCCGGGCGATCATCGCGATCCGGCGCGGCTGGTGGCGTTGATCCGGCAGCACGCGGTCACCACGCTGCACTTCGTGCCGCCGATGCTGCAAGCCTTTCTGGCGCACCCCGGCATCGAGGATTGCACCGGCCTGCGCCGCATCGTGTGCAGCGGCGAGGCGCTGCCGCTGGAAGCGCAGCATGGCGTGTTCGACCGGCTGCCGTGGGTGCGGTTGTACAACCTTTATGGCCCGACCGAAGCGGCCATCGACGTCACGCACTGGACCTGCCGCGCCGATGCGACGGCCCATTCGGTGCCCATTGGCGCCCCGATCAGCCAGACCGCGACCTACGTGCTCGACGGTGACCTCAACCTCGCGCCGCAAGGCGTGGCGGGCGAGTTGTACCTCGGCGGCCTTGGGCTCGGGCGCGGCTACCTCGGCCGGCCGGGCCTGACGGCGGAGCGCTTCGTCGCCGATCCATTCGATCCTCAGGGCGGGCGGCTCTACCGTACCGGCGACCTGGTGCGCTGGAACGGCGATGGCCAACTGGCATACCTGGGCCGTATCGATCACCAGGTGAAGATACGCGGCTTCCGTATCGAGCTGGGCGAAGTGGAAGCGCAACTGCTGGCACAGCCCGGCGTGCGCGAAGCGGTGGTGGTGGCGCAGGACGGCCCGGCCGGCGCGCGGCTGGTGGGCTACGTATCCGGCCAGTCGCTGGAGTCGGCCGCATTGCGTGCCGCCCTGGCGGCACACCTGCCCGACTACATGGTGCCGAGCGTGCTGATGGTGCTGGATGCACTGCCACTCAACCCCAACGGCAAAGTGGACCGCAAGGCGCTACCGACGGCGGAGCTGGGCAACGCCGCCAGCTACGTGCCGCCGCAGGGCGAGGCGGAAACGGCGCTGGCTGCGATCTGGGCCGAACTGCTGGGCGTGGCGCGCGTTGGCCGCCACGACAACTTCTTCGAACTGGGCGGGCACTCGCTGCTGGCGCTGCAAGTGGCGGCGCTGCTGGCCGAGCGCCACGCCGCCACGCTGCCGATACGCGCTTTCTTTGACCATCCCACCCTTGCCGCGCTGGCCGAGCCGCTGGCCGCCGCCGGCCTGGGCGACCGCCACCAACGTTTATCCGAAATGAGCCGTCTGCTCGACGAATTCGAGGTCTGATCCATGCCGCTCGATGCACAACAAATCGCCCATCGCTTTGCCGCGCTGACGCCGGAAGCCCGCCGTGGCTTCCTGGCCCGCCTGCAGGATGCGGGGCTGAACTTCGCCGAACTACCCATTGTGCCGGCGCCGCGCGACGGCCGGCCACCATTGTCCTACGGCCAGCGGGGCCTGTGGCTGACCTGGCGGCTGGACCCGGACAGCGCCGCCTACAACATGGGCGGCGTGCTGCGCATTGCCGGCGCGCTCGACGTGGTCGCGCTGGGCGAGGCATTGCGACGGCTGGTCGAGCGCCACGAAGTGCTGCGTACCGTGTATCCGGCCGACGACGATGGCGAGCCGTGGCAGCAGATCCTGCCGGCGACAGCGCCTGCGCTGCCGCTCACCGACCTGCGCCACCTGCCCGAGTGCGAGCGCGCCGCGACACTGGCCGAACTGGAACAGGCTCTGATCAGCATGCCTTGCGCGCTGGACCGCGAGCCGCCGTTCCGCAGCGCGCTGTGGCAACTGGCGGACGGGCAATACGCGCTGGGGCTGGTACTGCACCACATCGCTGGCGATGGCTGGTCCATCGGCATCCTGATCGACGAACTGCTGGCGCTGTACGAGAGCGCTGCTACCGGGCAGCCGACGTCGCTGGCGCCATTGCCGGTGCAGTTCGCCGACTTCGCGCTGTGGCAGCGCAACTGGCTGGAGGCTGGCGAGAAGGAACGCCAGCTCGACTACTGGCGCCGCCGCCTCGACGATGGCGAATATGCGCCGCTGGCACTGCCGCGCCCACAAGACGGCGCGGCCGGCGATGGCGCTCATACGGTGCTGCTGCCCGCGGCGCAGACGGCGCGCCTGCAACAACTGGCGCAGGATTCCGGCGCCTCGCTGTTCATGGTGGTGGTTGCGCTGTTGCAGGCCACACTGCATCGCTTTACCGGGCAGGAACGGATTCGCATCGGCACGCCGATGGCCAATCGGCAAAAGGCCGAAACGCATGGCCTGATCGGCTACCTGCTGAACCTGCAGGTATTGGCCGGCGAGGTGGACGCGCGCATGACCTTTGCCGAATTGCTGGCCGCCGTGCGCGACACCGCGCTGGGGGCGCAGCAGCATCCCGACCTGCCGTTCGACGCGCTGGTCGACGCCTTGCAGGTGGAGCGCCGGGCCGGCGAGCACCCGCTTTTCCAGGTGAAATGCACCCAGCAGGCGGCGACGCCCACACTGCGCGAGGTTGCCGGTCTGCGGATCGAACTGGCCGGCGCGGCGGCCGGCGAGGCGCACTTCGACCTGAGCGTCGATTTCCTGCTTGGCACCGACGGCATGACGTTGACCCTGGCCTATGCCGCGCGGCGGCTGGACGCCGCCACCGTGGCACAATTGGCCGATACACTGCTGGCGTTCGCCGCGCAGGCGGCCGACGCGCCGACGAGCAGGCTGGCGGACTGGGCGGCGCCCGGCTCGGCCGGTGCGCTGGCCGGGCCCGTGTCGGCGTGGACGCACGCCAATGTGGTGGAGG
>NZ_SUMF01000051.1 GCF_005048205.1 Chitiniphilus eburneus | reverse complement strand
TGTCGCGGAACTCCAGGATGCTCTGTTGCAGGTCGGTGGCGGCGAAGTAGGCGATGCCGTAGCCGTGCAGCGACCGGGTGGCCGGCCTGTCGTAGCCGGTATTGGGACGACTGAGCACCGCCGGCAAACCCCGGCTGCACCAACGGCAAGGGCCGGCCCTTCATGGGGGCCGGCCCTTGGCTTTGGTCGCGACGCGGCGGGTGGCCGCGCCCGGCGGTTACGGCAGGTCGTGGATCAGCTTCAGCCGGCGGATCTGGAAGTGGATGATGCCACCCTGGTCATCCCAGGCGGGCAGCAGCTCCAGCACCGAACTCAGCTTGGCCGCGTTCCAGCTCGGGTCGTAGCCGGCATCGACGAAGGGGATGCGCACGGTGGTCCAGGTATTCAGCGGCGGCCGGCCGACGACGGTCTTCAGATCGCCGGTGCGGCAGAAGTCGGGCTTGCGCTCGCACACCATCTTGGCCCAGAAGCCCTGCGTATTGCTGCCGTAGTCCAGCACGCGGATCTCGAATTCCACGCCGCCGTCGGGCGCGACGCTGGCGTCCAGCAGGTTGGGCGACCTGGACTGGAAGAAGATGCCGCCGTTGCCGCCGCCATCGGTCACGCCGTTGAACACCACGTCCACCACCTTCTCGCCGCCGACCTGCACGGTGGTATCCAGCGTGATGGCGCCGCCGCCGTAGGACCAGCTACCGGGGTTGTCGAACAGCGCGGGATCGCCGTTGCCATCGACGAACACGTTCATGTCGGCGGCCACCGGCGTCACCGGTTCGCTGCTCGCGCCATCGCACGCCACGTTGCCGGCGCGATTCGGCTCCCAGCGCACGTTGCCCACCGCGATCTCGAACGTGCCGGCGCTGTACAGCAGCAGCGGCGTGTTGATGTTGGTGAAGTCGGTGCCCTTGTCGGCAAAGCATTGCAGCGGAATCGCCAGTTCGGTCCAGGTGCCGACCGGCAGCGCGGCGATGGCGCTGGTGACGTCGATCTCGCCGATGCACGGATACACGCAATCCACCCGCGCCTTCACCGGCGCGCTGGGCGCGGTGCCGAGCCGGGCGTCGAACACCAGCGCGCCGCCCGCGTTCAGATAGCCTTGCAGGTTCTTGCCCTCCGCCTCGACCTTGGTCTGGATGTAAAGCTGGCCTTCGGCGTTGTTCCAGGTGGCCTTCACCGCGCCCCACTGGATACCGTTGCGGTCGTCCACCGGCGTGGCGGTGACCTCGCCATTGGGGGTCGAGGTGCTGGCGCTGCTGGCCTGCCCGATGACCACGCCGCTCCACAGCGACGGTGCGGCCACCTTCATCAGCCAGTCGTCCTGGTTGCCCCGGTCGAAGATTGCCAGCGGGGTATCGGCCACGCCGCCGCCATCGGTCACGCCGCATCCCACGTCGGCGCTGGTCTCGGCCAGCGGGCCCACCGCGCCGGGCCGGCCGTAGCTCAGGCCATAGCCGTAGGCGAACAGCGGCGCATAGTCGGCATCGCCGACATTCACCGGCGTCTGGCACGCTGCGCCGGGCCACGAGTAGGACAGCTTGCCCTGGAAGTCCAGGTTGACGCCGCCGCTGGCGGTGCGGAACAGCACATCGGTGATGCCATCACCCTCTGTGCCCGGCAGCCAGGCGGCGACAAAGGCATCGGAGCGGTTCAGCTCCTTGTTGGCGTACAGCGGCCGGCCCGAATACAGCACGGTGACGATCTTCTTCACCCCCTTGGTTTTCAGCGCATCGATCAGCGCGATGTCCTCGGGGCGCAGCTTGGCCAGTTCCAGCGTCTTGTTCTTGCCGATATCGCCCAGGCCCTCGGCATACGGCGTTTCGCCGATCACCACGATGGCCGCGTCGAAGTCCGGGCTGGCCAGCGCGCCGTCGGTGCTGCTGTCGAGCACCGCGCCCGGAACGATGGCGTGGATCGCGCCCCACAGCGTGGTGCCGCCACCAAAATCGGCGTTCACATTGTTGGTGCCCTGCCAGGTGAGCGACCAGCCGCCGCTCTGGTTGGACAGGCTGTCGGCGCTCTTGCCGGCCACCAGGATCTTCGCCTTGCGCGACAGCGGCAGCAGCTTGTCGTTGTTCTTCAGCAGCACCAGCGATTTGGCGACCGCCTCACGGGCGATGGCACGGTGCTCGGCGCTGCCGACTTCCTGGCTGACCAGGCGGGCGGAAGGCTTGGGCTTCTCGAACAGGCCGGCGCGGTATTTCACGCGCAGGATGCGGCGTACCGCGTCGTCGATGCGCGCCTGCGGGATTTCGCCGCTGCCCACGCTGGCGATGGTGTTGGCGATGAACGCCTTCCAGTCCGCGCGGTAGGGCACCATCACCATGTCGATGCCGGCATTGATCGCCTGCGGGCAGTCGGCGTTGGTGCAGTTGCGCGGGGTGTCGCTGTTGCCGGTGGTGAGCTGGCCGTTGCCGTTCCAGTCGGAGACGACAAAACCATCGAAGCCCATCTTGGTCTTCAGCACATCGGTCAGCAGATACTTGTTGCCATGCATCTTGTAGGCCTTGGCGCCTTCACCGGCGGCCTTGTCCTGCCAACTGTTGAACGACGCCATCACCGTCTGCGCGCCGGCATCCAGCGCCGGGTAGTAGCCGCGGCCGTGGATATTGATCAGCTCCTTCTCGGTGACCACGGTAATGCCTTGATCCTTGCCCAGGGTGGTGCCGCCGTCGCCGATGAAATGCTTGGCGGTGGCGACCACTCTTTCATTGGCTCGGGCATCCTTGGCCAATTGGCCCTGCAAGCCCTGGATGAGCTTGCCGGCATACGATTCGACCACCTCGGGGTTCTCGGAGAAACCCTCGTAGGTGCGGCCCCAGCGATCGTCGCGCACCACGGCCAGCGTGGGCGAGAACGCCCAGTCGATGCCGGTGCGCGCCACTTCGCGCGCCGTGACCTCGCCGATGCGGCGCATCAGCTCCGGATCGCGCGCGGCGCCCAGGCCGATGTTGTGCGGAAACAGCGTCGCGCCCTTGACGTTGTTGTGGCCGTGCACCGCATCGGTGCCCCAGATCAGCGGAATCTGGTGCGGGTTGGCCGGGTCCATCGACGCCGCCCACAGGCTGTCTGCCAGCGCCAGCCAGTCGGTCACCGCCGCGCCCTTGTTCTGGCTGGGGAACGAACCGCCGCCATTGAGCACCGAGCCGATGTGGTATTGCCGGATTTCATCCGGCGTGACCTCGGCGATCTCCACCTGGGTCATCTGGCCCACCTTCTCGGCGAGCGTCATGCCCGCCAGCAGGGCTTCGACCTTGGCTTCGATGGCTGCGTCCTTGGGGATCGCGCTATGGATGGTGGGCCAGTCCTGCAATTCCGGGCTCGGTGGGGTAATAGGGGGTTCTTCTTCGGGAATGCATCCGGCGAGTGCCAGGGTGGCGAGCGCAGCGGCACACACCCGCAGCCGCCATGTTACTGGTTTCATGTGTTCTCCTAGAGCTAGAGCCTTGTTGTTTCTATGTGCCCGTGCTGGCGCGCCGACTGTGGAGTGCCTCCGGCAAAGCCGGACGCTCACCATTGGAGGAGTGCCTGCAACGGCTCTCCCTTGTTCGATTCCACTCCCCCCGCCCTCGCCGCAGAGCGCCATTCGTGCACACCTGCAAGGTTGGAAGGCAAAGGGCGGCAGGTCCCCGGCAAAGCCGGGTACGTCCCTTCTCAGGAGTGCCGGCCATGGCGCTCCCTTGTTCGATTCCACTCCCCCCGCCCTCGCCGCCGCGAGGGAGCCTCGCTTTGCTCGTGGTGCTTCGTGGCGGGGCCGTTTGGGTGATTCCACTTTCCCCTTCGCCACCCTGGAGCCCGCGCGAAGTCGAGGCTTTGTGGGGTGGGTGAAGGGGCTTGCGTTGCTCGCGATGTTTTGCGGCGGGGTCGTTTGGGTGATTCCACTTTTCCCTTCGCCACCCTGGGGCCTCGCGAAGTCGGAGGCTTTGTGGGTGGGTGAGGGGGTCTTGCGTTGTTTGCGGTGTTGCGGGTGGGGCTGTTCGGTTGGCTGTCCTCAAGGTCAGGGGGGCGACCGGCGTCCGTCAGCGGGCCCGGCGTGGCCCGATGCGTTGCATGCCAGGGGGCACGGGATGCAACGCATCGGGCTGCGACGAGGCGTCAGCGATGGTGCACGGTCATTTTGAAAGCGCTTTCATGTTGCGCAGGAAACTTAGCCGCTGCACGACGATGGTGCGGCCATCTGGCGATGTACGGCCCTTTTGACGCGACGTACGCGCGGCTGTCACAGGCGCTGGCGGTGAAGCTTGACGGGGCATTCGTAAGCTGTCGAAATGCCGCAATGAATGATCGTCCCACCACCACGCTGGATCAGGTCGCGCGCGCCGCAGGCGTGTCGCCCAGCACCGTTTCGCGCATCCTCAACGGCACGGCCCGGGTGAGCGAGGCCAAGCGCCGCAGCGTGGAGGAGGCCATTGCCGCGCTGGATTACCGGCCCAATGTCCTGGCACAGGGCCTGGCGCGCGGGCGCTCGCTGACCATCGGCGTGCTCACCCAGGACATCGCCAGCCCGTTCTACAGCGAGTCGCTCAAGGGCATCGAGGAGGCCCTGGCCGGCACGGGCTATGCGCCGCTGTTCGTCAGCGGGCATTGGGATGCCGAGGAAGAAGCGCGCAAGGTGGCGCTGCTGGTGGATCGCCGGGTGGATGGCGTGATCGTGCTGACCGGCATGATCCCGGACGACGCGCTGATCGCCACCGCCGAGCGCGTGCCCGTTGCCGTCACCGGTCGCACGCTGAATGCGCCCCGGCTGATTGCCATCGATCTCGACCACGAGGCTGGCGCCTATGCCGCCACCCGCTATCTGATCGACCTGGGCCACACGCGCATCGTGCATCTGGCCGGGGTACAGGGCCATGCCGACGCCCGCGCCCGCCTTGCCGGCTACCGGCGCGCGCTGGCCGAAGCCGGTATCGCCGAGGACCCGGCGCTGATCGTTGACGGGCAGTTCAACGAAAACGGCGGCCTCGATGCCGTCAACGCGCTGCTCGACCACCGCGTGTCGTTCACCGCCATCTTCGCCGCCAACGACCAGTCCGCCGTCGGCGCGCGGCTGGCGCTGTATCGCCGTGGCCTGCGCGTGCCCGACGATGTGTCGCTGGTGGGGTTCGACGACCTGCCGGGGTCGCTCTACACCACACCGCCGCTCACCACGGTGCGCCAGCCGGCCTATGAGCTGGGGCGCCTGACCGCGCGCGTGCTGTTGCACCTGATCGATAATCGGCCGCTGCCGGCGCTGGATCTGCCGATGTCGCTGATCGTGCGCGATTCGGCGGGCGAGCCCGCCTGAGCGGCGGGCGGTGCTGACGTAAACCGCAGTGTGCCGATCGAGGGATCGGTTACGCCGGTAGTGATAACCGGCGGATATAAAGAGCCAGCCAATGGCGATGGGCGCAGGGGATGCCCACGCCGACCCGCCATGCCAGGGTCATTGGACTGGATGGACGATAAGAAGAGGAGCGTGCCCCGACCGGGGGCGCGAGCGACGTGATGCCGGGCCATCCGCCTGGGCATTCGGGTCGCGCAGGAGAGTGAGATGTCGTTCCGTACCGTGATTGTGCTCGTGCTGGCGGGGGCCGCGCTCTGCGCGCGGGCCGCCGAGCCTTTGACCGTGGCCGTCTACCCCAATCTGGACGAGGCGATCCGTCTGGTCACGCCATTGTGGAAGCAGCGCCACCCCGACGTGCCGCTCAGGTTCATCGCCCGCAACTATGTCGATCACCACAACGCGATGACCACCGCGCTCGCGGCCGGCAGCGGGCTGCCCGATGTGATGGCGGTCGAGGTCAGCTATCTGGGCCGTTTTGCCGCGGGGGGCGGGCTGACCGACCTGGCCGCCGCGCCGTACCAGGCGGGGCGACTGCGCGACCGCTTCGTGCGTTATGCCTTCGCCCAGGCCGAAAACAGCGGTCGCATCGTGGCGATCCCCACCGACATCGGGCCGGGCGGCATGTTCTACCGGCACGATCTGTTCAGCCGCGCCGGCATTCCCGAAGCCGATCTCGCCATATCGTGGGAAAGCTACCTGGGCGCGGGCCGCAAACTGAAGGCCACCACCGGGGCCTTCCTGCTGGCGCACCCGCGCGAGATCAAGGACATCGTGGTGCGCGCCGGCCTCAAGGATGGCGATGGGCTGTACTTCAGCGCCACCGGCCAGATACTGGTGGATACGCCGCGCTTCGTGCGTGCCTTCACCCTGGCGCGCGCGGCGCGCGTGGCCGGGCTGGATGCGCGGCTGACGCCGTATTCCACCGAATGGAACGCGGCGCTGCGCACCGGGCGCGTCGCCAGTCAGCCGGGTGGCGCCTGGCTGGCCGGGCATCTGGAAGACTGGCTGGCGCCCGGCACCAGCGGGCGCTGGCGCGTGGCGCCGTTGCCGGGTGGCTCGGGCGCGGCCTGGGGCGGCTCGTTCTACGCCATTCCGGCCGCCAGCCGCAACAAGGCGCTGGCGTGGGAGCTGATCCAGTTGCTGACGCTGGAGCGCTCGCTGCAACTGGCGGCGTTCAAGGCGCCCCGGCTCAATGCCTTTCCCGCGCTGCGCGCGGCGCAGGACGATCCGTTCTTCGCGCAGCCGGTGGCGTTTCTCGGCGGGCAGCGCGCGCGGCTGTACTGGCGCGATGCCGCCGCCAGCATGCCGGCGCTGGTGGTGAACCGGCTCGATCCGCTGGCCGAGGAGGTGGTCAACGCCGAGCTGGATCACGTGCTGGACGAAGGCAAGGACATCGCCGTGGCGCTGGCCGATGCGCGCCGCCTGCTCGAACGCCGGATGCGGCGGCCGTGAACCGCGCCCGCGAGCGCGCGCCCTATCTGTTCCTGGCGCCGTTCCTGCTGCTGTTCCTGGCGTTCGGCGCCTTTCCGCCGCTGTTCGCCGCCGCGATGTCGCTGTTTGTCTGGGACCCGGCCAGTGGCTACGCCAGCGCGCGTTTCGTCGGCCTGGATAACTATGCATTCGCGCTGACCGACCCCTGGTTCTGGCAATCGTGCGGCAATACGCTGTGGCTGGCGCTGGCGGCGGGCGTGCCGCAGCACCTGGTGGCGCTGCCGCTGGCGTTCTGGCTGCACCGGCATGCCGGGCGGGCGCGGCATTGGCTGCTGGGTGCGTATTTCCTGCCTTTCATCACCGCCAGCGTGGCGGTATCGCTGACCTTCGCCACGTTGTTCTCCACCGAATACGGCGTGGTGAACCAGGCCTTGCGCGCGCTGGTCCGGCTGCCGCTGGCGCCGGACTGGCTGCACGATCCGGCGCTGATCAAGCCGCTGGTGGCGCTGGTGGTGTTCTGGCGCTTCGTCGGCTGGAACGTGCTGCTCTATGTCACCGCGTTGCAGAGCATTCCGCCCACCTTGTTCGAGGCCGCCGCGCTCGATGGCGCCGGGTCGTGGCGCCAGTTCCGTCATGTGGCGTTGCCGTTGCTGCGTCCCACCATCCTGTTCGCGGCCACGTTGTCGCTGATCGGCGGCCTGCAATTGTTCGAAGAACCGTACATCCTCACGCAGGACGGCCGTGGCGGGAGTGGCGGCGCGGCGGCGACCACCGCCATCTACCTGTACCGCACCGCTTTCGACTTCGGCGATTTCGGCACCGCCGCCGCCATGTCGTGGCTGCTGTTCCTGGCCATCGCCGGGCTGAGCTGGGGCGCGCACCGGCTGTTCCGGCGCGGGGATGCGGCATGAGGCGCGTGCTGGCCTGGGGCGTGATGCTGGGCGGCGTGGCACTGATGCTGCTGCCGTTCTGGTTCATGCTGGTGTTCGCCACCCACGACCGCGCGGCCATCTTCCAGTTGCCACCGCCGCTGTGGTTCGGCGACGGCCTGCGCGACAACCTGGCGATCCTGACCCAGCGCCTGCCGTTCTGGCGCAATGTCGGCATGAGCCTGTATGTGGCCGGCATGACCACGGCGCTGGCGCTGCTGCTGTGCTCGATGGCCGGCTACGCGTTCGCGGTCCATCGCTTTCGGGGCCAGCGCATCCTGTTCGCGCTGGTGGTGGCGAGCATGATGCTGCCGCCTTACCTGGCGATGGTGCCGGGCTACCTGGTGATGGATGCGCTCGGCTGGGTCGATGCGCCGCGCGCGCTGTGGCTGCCGGGCGCGGCCAGTGCCTTCGGCGTCTACCTGATGCGCCACTACATCACGCACGCCGTGCCGCGCAGCCTGATCGAAGCGGCGCGTATCGACGGCTGCGGCGAATGGCGCCTCTTCTGGTCCATCGCCCTGCCGCAGTGCCGGCCCGCGCTCAGTGCGCTGGGCCTGATCGTGTTCGTCGGATCGTGGAACAATTTCATTGCGCCGCTGGTGGTGATGCGCAGCATGGAGCGCTACCCGCTGCCGCTGGCATTGCGCACGCTGCAAGCCCAGCTCGATACCCAGTGGGGCGCCCTGATGGCCGGCTCCGCCATTGCCACGGTGCCGTTGCTGCTGCTGTTCGTGTTTGCCTCGCGGCGCCTGATGGCGGGCGCGGTTGTGGTGGCGGGCGACGAGGAAGGGTAGGGGCAAGGCGTATCATGGCCTTCATTCCCCACCGCTGATCCCCCGATGAACTACCTCGCGCACCTTTACCTTGCCGGATCGTCGCCGGCGTACCGCGTCGGCGGCCTGATGGGCGATTTCGTCAAAGGCCCCTTGCCCGGGCGCCTGCCGGAACCGCTGGCCGATGGGGTGGCGCTGCACCGGGCCATCGATGCCTGGGCCGAGGGGCACCCGGCGTTCCGCGCCAGCCGCGCGCGCGTCACGTCCGAGCGGCGGCGCGTCTCCGGCATCATGGTCGATCTGTTCTACGACCATTTCCTGGCGCGCCACTGGTCGCGCTTCATGCCAGGCCCGTTGGCTGATTTCACCCGCGACGCCTACGCCGAGGTGGCGCGCGAAAGCCGCTGGCTGCCCGAGCCGCTGGCCGCCGTGTTGCCGATGATGCAACGCTACGACTGGCTGCTGTCCTATCGCGATCCGGCCAATGTGGCGCTTGCGCTGGAGCGCATGGCGGAACGCCGCCTGCGCCAGCCCAATCCGCTGGCGGGCGGCGGCGCGGAGCTGGGGCTGCGCTACGCCGAATTCGAAGCGGACTTTCTGGCCTTCCTGCCGGATGCGCGCGCCTTTGCCGACGATTGGCGCGCCCGTCGCCATGCGGGCCCGGCCCTGGATTGATCGCGCTCCGGGCGCGGTAGCCGGCGGCGAAGCCGCGTCGCCTAGACCGCGCCTGCCAGATAGGCCGCCGCTCTTTCCTCGGCGTTCTGCCGCAGGTTGAAGTAATAGAAGCCGTAGTCGCTGGAATGGAACACGCCGGACGGCATGCCGGGGCTGGAGTAGGTGGCGGGGTCCACGCTCGAGCATTCGACCACGCCACGTTCCACATTCACGCGCGCATCGGCCAGGTGGGCGACGCCGACGGGCGAGCCACCGGGCCACAGCATCGACCCCAGGTTCGATTCCCGGGGCGCGATCTGCGGCCCACGGGTCCAACTGATGGGGTTGATCGCCAGCGCATGGGGCAGCAGCACCGGGTTCTCGCCGGTCAGGCCGGGTGCCTCGGTGTTGTAGGACACGATGACGCCGGTATCGGTGCGGCCTTCGGCAAACTTCAGGTGCGGGTTCGCCGCGAGGAAATCGGTGGTGATCGAATAGCCGATCAGATAGGCCGCGATCATGCGCTGGCGCACATCCGGGTGCCGCGCCAAGTAGTCGGCCATCAGGTACTGCATCACCTGCGAGCCCTGCGAATGGCTGGCGAGGATGAAGGGCCGGCCCTGGTTGTCGTGCCGGATGAAGTGGTCGAACGCGGCGATGGCGTCGGCCAGCGGCACCGATTTGACCAGCGCCTCGCGCTCGTCCGGTGGCAGGCTGAGCGCATGGCCGACATCCGCCTGCCGATAGAACGGCGCGTAGATATTGCCCACGGTGTCGAACACGCTGGCCTGTTCGGCGTAGTAGATCGGCGCATCGCGCAGCATCATCGGGCTGTCGATCTCCGAGATGACACCCTCGCCGTCGCTGCGATGCCAGGCACTGGGATACAGGTAGAAAACATCCACCGCCTTATCGGTTTGCGCTGGCCGGTGCAGCCAGTGCCCGGGTTGTGCGTAATCGACGCCGCCCGGTGTCGCATCGTCGGTGTGGCCGCCGCCGCAACTGCCCAGCAGGGCCGTGGCCGCGCAGAGCAGCACGGCGATGATGGCTCGCTCGAGAGTGTTCATGTCGGCTCCTGTATCGCTGGGATACGCTGGGATGCCGGTTATCGTAGGCGTGTGGGTCGGGCAGGCATTGGGACAGATCAACCCACCGGGCGCGTGCTCTTGACGGCCACCCGTTTTCAGCCGGTACACCTTGCGCACCGAAAGTGTGCAGCGGCGGGGTGGTTCAGTGCCCCGGGTGCTCGCCTTCGGTGGGCGGCGGGCCGCTGCCCGGTGCGCCCGATCCGGACGGTGCCGTGCCCGGGTCGGCGCTGCGTCACCGCTAGCTGGCGCCCTGGAAGGTGTGGTCGCCGCCCGCGGCGGGCTGACTCAGCACGCCGACCGACGAATGACTGTGGCTGTCGGCGCGGGCCCGCATCGTGGTATGCCGCGCTTGCCGCAACTGTCGTGCCGGGTGCTCGATAGGGGGGCCACCACCAGACCGGCCCCCCCTGTGGCCATGCAGGCTCCCGCTGTCTATCGTTTCCGGCCACGGCGGAGCTTGCCGCTGGCGGACGAACCGCTCCCTGTGTCGCTGGAGGTGGACGTACTGCTGCTGGACGAGGCCGTCGTGCTGGACGACGTGCCGCCGCCCGACGACGACGAAGCCCCGCCACCGTGCACGCGCCGCTGGTATTGTGCCGCTTCCAGCGTATAGGCGCTGCCGGGTGTGGCCTGGCTCAGCAGGCCCACCGAGGAGCGGTCGTTCGTGTCCGAACGCAGGATCATCGTCACGCTGTCGCCGCGTTTCTTGCTGGCGATGGCGGCGCTCTCGATGTGCTTGTCCACGATCAGGTTGCCGCTTTGCGGAGCCCACACCGTGCGTACGTCGTTGCTGTCCACGCCCACCACGTCGAAGGGCGACGCATGCGCGCGATGGAAAGGGCCGTCGTCGTCGACATGCGGCTTGGGGCTGCTCGGCTCCTGCGTCACCTTTTCGGTGTTCCTGGCGGATTTCTTCCGCGAGCCGTCCCCGGCCTTGGTGCTGCGCTTCGTCGTGCCGGGGTCCGGCCGCTCGCGCGCAAAAGAGCTGGTGAACAGCGCACCGCTATAGCTGCTGCTGCTGCCGGGGTCCACCCGCAGGTCGGCCTGATGGACTGGCAGCGTTGTCTGCGACAGATGCGATTCGACATGCTGGCGCATGCCGGTGGGCAACAACTGGCTCAGGTCGGCGTGGCTGCGCGCGCCCTTGGTGATTTCGCCGTGGGCCTCCTTGCGTTCGTTCCTGTCGCTGCCGCCGGCCTTGGCCTGGTACTGGCGCTGCGCCGACCATACCGTGGTGCTGAGGTCGATACCGAAATGCGAGGCGCCCGGGTCCGGCGCGTTCGCCTCCTTGATGGCCAGTTCCCGCTGTTTCTTCTGCGCAAGGCGCCGGCTGCCCATGCCGCCCGAACCCGCACCGCGCCCGAGGATGGGTTCGCTCGAACTGCTGCTGGCGGCCACCGAGGGCAAAGGCAGCGTCGGCGAACTGCTCGACGAGGCCGACGACGCACCCAGCGATGGCATGAAGCCCGGGCCGGTGGGCGACAATGTCGGCGGGCTGACGGAGGCCGTCGCGCGCCGGATCGGCAGGCGTGGCGCCAGGCCGCCGCTGCTGCTGCTGGTGGTGTGGGGAGCGGTCCGGTTTTCGACCGGCGACACGCTCAGGCTGGTGCGCCGGTTGTCGGTATCGCGGGGCGAGGTCGGCCGGGACGGCACGCCGGTGTTTTCTTCGCGTTTGACGCGTTTGCTGCTGCTCATGATGGAAGCGGACGTCGGAGATGGTCATGGGGACTATCACGATGCGTGCCAGTGCGCCGCAATGGCCAGCCGGCGACCGAACCCCCGGATTCCCTGGCGTGCGCGGCGGGGCTGGCGATGACAGGTGAGTAAAAATCCTCCCGCTGAGGCGTTTTTCTTCCTCGGCGCTCCGTCCGCCATGCCTGGCAGGGCGGACGAAGCGCCCCGATCAACCGCCGTGCCCACCGCCGGATGGCCCCGACGCGGCATGCGAAGCAGGGCCACCCACCGTGCCACCGGCACTGCCGCCCGCAGGGGGTGTTGCTGGCGCGGCGGGCGGTACCGGGCCGGTGGGCGCCGCGCCGCTGGCGGTGGGGCGCCGCTGGTACTGCGCCGCATGCAGGGTGAATGGCCCGCTGGCCACGGGTTGGCTCAGCACGCCCACCGAGGAACGGTCGTGGGTATCCGCGCGGAGCAGCATCGTCATGTGATCGCCGCGATCACGGCTTTGTTGTGCCTGGCGCTCGATATGGGTATCGACGATCAGGTTGCCGCCCTGGCGTGCCCATACGGTACGGACATCGTTGCTCTCCGATCCGACCATCGCATAGGGCGAAGCGTGAGTGCGATGCGATGGGCCGTCGGCGGCGGCGGGTCGGGGGCTGCGTGGTTCCGCCGTCTGCTTGCGTTCGTCGCCCGCCGCCGCCGGTCCACGGCCGCGCGCGAAGGAACTGGTGAACATCGCGCCGGCGTACGCGCCGCCGCCTTCGGGGTTGACCCGCCCATCGGCCTGGGACACCGTCGTGGGATTGCTCCAGTGCTGTTCCACATGCTGTCGCATCGCACCGGGCAGCAATTGGCTCAGATCGGCGCTGTGGCGGGCCGAGCCGGTGATACTGGCGCGCAGGTCTTCCCGCTCGTTCGCATCGCTGCGCCGCCCGTGCAGATAGTCCTGCTGGGCCGATGCGACCGGGGCGCTCATATCCTGCCCGAAGTGGATCGCCCCCGGATCGGGCACCTGTGCCATCAGCGCAGCGTGTTCCCGGGCCTCATTCGCCATGGCGCGCGCGCTGCGGCGCACGCCGCTGGCATCGACCACCCGGCCCAGTCCTTCGTCGGCCGGCGGTGCCTCCGCCACGCGGGCGCGGCGACGCGGGG
>NZ_SUMF01000050.1 GCF_005048205.1 Chitiniphilus eburneus | reverse complement strand
CGCGGATGGTGGGTACCAGTGCGCGTCCCGCCAGCCACTGGCGGAATTCGTGCACGCCGGCTTCGATGATCAGCCCGTCGACCTCGGCCGCGTCAAGGGCAGTGGCCCGCGCAACCGCATCCTGCACGAAGACGTGCAGAACTTCGTCAAATCGGTGATGGCCGGCCAGACCGCCGCGCCGGCAGCCGGCGCGGCGGGCGGTTCGGGCGTCGGCCTGGATGTGTTGCCATGGCCCAAGGTGGATTTCGCCAAGTTCGGCCCGATCGAAACCAAGCCGCTCAGCCGCATCAAGAAGATTTCCGGCGCCAACCTGCATCGCAACTGGGTGATGATCCCGCACGTCACGTTCAACGATGAATGCGACATCACCGAGCTGGAAGACTTCCGCAAGGGCATCGGCAAGGAATGGGAAAAGAGCGGCCTCAAGCTGTCGCCGCTGGCCTTCATCATCAAGGCCGCCGCCGAAGCACTGAAGGCGTTCCCGGAATTCAACGCCAGCCTGGACGGCGACAACCTGGTGCTCAAGCAGTACTACCACATCGGTTTCGCCGCCGACACGCCGAACGGCCTCGTGGTACCGGTGATCAAGGATGCCGACCAGAAGGGCCTGAAGCAGATCGCCAAGGAACTGACCGAGCTGTCCGGCCTGGCCCGCGACGGCAAGCTCAAGCCCACCGACATGCAGGGCGCCACCTTCACCATCAGCAGCCTGGGCGGCATCGGCGGCACCAGCTTCACGCCGATCATCAACGCCCCCGAAGTGGCGATCCTCGGCGTGTGCAAGAGCCAGATCAAGCCGGTGTGGAACGGCAGCGCGTTCGAACCGCGCCTGCTGTGCCCGCTGTCGCTGTCATTCGATCACCGCGTGATCGATGGCGCCGCCGCCGGCCGCTTCACGGTGTACCTGGGCAAGCTGCTGTCGGATATCCGTCGCCTTGTTTTGTGAGGCGTGAGTAGGGGCATGGCGCATCCGCCCCGCCCCTACCGCACGCATTGAGGTGCTCCGGCACCTCACCCCTCACCCCTCACAGGAAGAACCCATGAGCAACATCATCGAACTGAAAGTGCCCGACATCGGCGACCACAGCGGTGTGGACGTGATCGAAGTCTTCGTCGCAGCCGGCGACAGCGTCGCAGTGGAACAAAGCCTGATCACGCTGGAAACCGACAAGGCCACCATGGAGGTGCCCGCCACCGCCGCCGGCACCATCAAGGAAGTGAAGGTCAAGGTTGGCGACAAGGTATCCGAAGGCAGCGTGATCGCCCTGGTGGAAGTCAGCGCCAGCGCCGCCACTCCCGCGCCGCAAGCCGCTCCGACCCCCGCCGCAGCGCCCGCCCCGGCCCCTATCGCCGCCCCGGCCGTGGCCGGCAGCTACACCGGCCCGGTGGACATCGAGACCGACATGATGGTCCTGGGTGGCGGCCCCGGCGGTTACTCCGCCGCCTTCCGCTCGGCCGACCTGGGCCTCAAGACCGTGTTGATCGAGCGCTACGCCACCCTGGGCGGTGTCTGCCTCAACGTTGGCTGCATCCCGTCCAAGGCGCTGCTGCATAACGCCTTCGTCATCGACGAAGTGGCCCACCTGGCGGTCAACGGCATCAAGTTCGGCAAGCCCGAAGTCGATATCGACGCGCTGCGCGGCTACAAGGAAAAAGTGATCGGCAAGCTCACCACCGGGCTGGCCGGCATGGCCAAGGCCCGCAAGGTGGACGTGGTGCGCGGCGTGGGCACCTTCCTCGACGCACACCACATCGAAGTGCAACTCACCAGCGGCGAAGGCAAGGCCACCACCGGCGAAAAGAAGGTGGTGCGCTTCCAGAAAGCCATCATCGCGGCCGGCTCCAGCGTGTTCAAGCTGCCGTTCGTGCCGGACGATCCCCGCGTGGTCGATTCCACCGGCGCCCTGGAACTGAAGCAAGTGCCGGGTAACATGCTGATCCTGGGCGGCGGCATCATCGGCCTGGAAATGGGCACGGTCTACTCCACGCTGGGCGCGCGCCTGGACGTGGTGGAAATGACCGACGGCCTGATGCAGGGCGCCGACCGCGATCTGGTGAAGGTATGGGAAAAGTGGAACGCCCACCGCTTCGACCAGATCATGCTCAAGACCCGCACCGTGGCCATCGAACCCAAGGCGGACGGCGTCTGGGTCACCTTCGAAGGCGAGAATGCCCCCAAGGAACCCAAGCGCTACGACCTGGTGCTGCACGCCACCGGCCGCGCGCCGAACGGCAAGAAGATCGGCGCCGACCAGGCGGGCGTCCAGGTGGACGAACGCGGCTTCATCGCCGTGGACAAGCAACAGCGCACCAACGTGCCGCATATCTTCGCCATCGGCGACATCGTCGGCCAGCCGATGCTGGCGCACAAGGCGGTGCATGAAGCCCACGTGGCCGCCGAGAACGCGGCCGGCGAGAAGGCCTACTTCGACGCGCGCGTGATCCCCGGCGTGGCCTATACCGACCCCGAAGTGGCCTGGGTGGGCATGACCGAGGATCAGGCCAAGAAGGAAGGCAAGCAGATCCTGAAGGGCGTGTTCCCGTGGGCGGCCTCCGGCCGCGCCATTGCCAATGGCCGCGACGAGGGCTTCACCAAGCTGATCTTCGACGCCGAAAACGGCCAGATCGTCGGCGGCGCCATCGTCGGCCCGCACGCGGGCGACATGATCGGCGAAATCTGCCTCGCCATCGAAATGGGCGCGGACGCGGTGGACATCGGTAAGACCATTCACCCGCACCCGACCATGGGCGAATCGATCGGCATGGCCGCGGAAGTGGCCAAGGGCGTCTGCACCGACCTGCCGCCGCAACGCAAGCAGCGCTAAGCACGCGCAAACCCGCGCCAAGGCCAGCATCCACGGGTGCCGGCCTTGGCGTTTTTTTATGGACACGCCTGTTTTTTCCCTCCCGACTGGTCTTACCCTCCTCCCCCGCCACGCCACCTGTCACCGGCACGCAGCCAGCCATCGAATAAGCAATGGCGAATATTAGTTAACAAACCGTGTTGTTTCCTTGCTTGCGCTCGCGCGAGTGATTGGTCTTATGCTGCACCCCGCCTTGAATCCAGTTATCGCCCCGAATAAGCTAGCGACGCTGCAAAAGGGCGAGCGCCCGTGCAGCCCGGCGCCCACCGACCAACAACAACAGTGCCGCGCCGTAATCCACCATAACGAGGAGATCACATGAAACGCAGACCCCTGGCGGTCAAGCCGCTGTATCTGTCACTGGCCATGGCACTCGCCCTGCCTGCCAGCGTGTTCGGCCACGGCTCGATGGAGGTACCGGTCAGCCGCGTGCTCAACTGTTACAACGAAGGCCCCGAATCGCCCAAGACCGCCGCCTGCCAGGCCGCGGTGGCCCTCTCCGGCCCGCAGATGCTGTACGACTGGTCCGGCGTGAACCAGTTGCCCAATGGCGACCACCAGGCCTTCGTGCCGGACGGCCAGCTCTGCGCGGGCGGCAAATCCAACTATGCCGGCCTCGACCTGGCGCGCCAGGATTGGCTGACCACGCCGATCGCTCCCGATTCCAACGGCAATTTCGAATTCATCTACTACGCACCCGCGCAGCACGCCACCAAGAACTGGGTGTTCTACGTGACCAAGGACGGCTGGGATCAGACCCGCCCGCTGAAGTGGTCCGACCTGGAACCGTTCTGCACGCTGGGCAATGTGGCCGGCGATGCCGCCAAGCGCTACCACCTGACCTGCCCGCTGCCGAAGAACAAGACCGGCCGCCACATGATCTACAACACGTGGCAACGTTCGGATAGCGCCGAAGCGTTCTATTCGTGCTCCGACGTCAGCTTCTCCGCCGTGGTGTCCAACTACAAGGAACTGGGCCAGATCCGTTCCTCGCAGGACCTGAAGGACGAGACCAAGGTCACCTTCCGCCTGTTCGATGCCAACGGCGGCGATCTGGAAACGTTCAGCGTCGTCATGACCTACAGCCCCAGCAGTGGCGACCAGATGTTCCTCGCCGCAAGCTGGCCGTACTACCTGGCGCAGCAGGTGAACGCCTCCTCGCGCTACATCAGCGTAGGCGTGCTGGGCAGCAACGGTACGGTTTCGCCGGTGAAGAGCACCCAGGACAACCGCGTCTACTCGCGTGACGGTGGCAGCTACACCTTCCGCGTGGACATCGCCGGCGCCACCACGCCGACCCCGACGCCCACCACCCCGACGCCGACCCCGGTCACTCCGACCCCGACACCGGTCACGCCGACGCCCACGCCGGTGACCCCGACGCCGGTGCCCGTGACGCCGACCCCGGTACCGGTCACGCCGACCCCGACGCCCGTTCCGGTCACGCCCACCCCGGCCCCCGGCGCCTGCTACACCGCCTGGGCCGAAGGCAAGACCTACAATGCCGGCACGCTGGTGACCTACAACGGCCGCAACTACCAGGCCCTGATCACCCATACCGCCCATGTCGGCGCCAACTGGAACCCGGCCAGCAGCACCACGCTGTGGAAGGATGTCGGCCTGTGCAGCGGTACCGCGCCGACGCCCACCCCGGTAACGCCGACCCCGGCACCGGTCACCCCGACGCCCGCACCGGTCACCCCGACCCCGGCGCCCGTCACGCCCACCCCGGCACCGGTGACCCCGACGCCGGCCGGCAGCACCTGCGCAGCGGCCTGGACCGCCGCCAACGTGTACGCCGCCGCCAATACCAAGGTGAGCTACAGCGGCCACAACTATCAGAACAAGTGGTGGACCCAGGGCGATAACCCCAGCCAGTCCGGCCAGTGGGGCGTCTGGGAAGATCTGGGCACCTGCAACTGATTCTTGGAGTTCGGGGCGCAAGCCCCGTTGGAAAGCACTCGGCCCTCCACTGGAGGGCCTTTTTTTTAACGCGCCGACGCCTGTCGCGGCCCGGAGCGGCGATCGGCCGGCTTCTCCCGGGCGCCTGCTATGCTCACCCGGCCGCCACCGAGGACCCTCACCATGCGCCACCCGCTTTCCATCCTGGCCGGACTGACCCTGCTTGCCGCAGGCGCCGCCACCGCCGCCTGCCCGCCCTTGCTCGACAGCCGCGTCCAGACCTTGCAGGGCGAAACGGTCGACCTGTGCCAATACGCCGGCAAGCCCATCCTGGTGGTCAACACCGCCAGCAAGTGCGGCTACACCCCGCAATTCGAGAAACTGGAAGCGCTGTACCAGCAGTACCGCCAGCAAGGGCTGCTGGTAATCGGCTTTCCGTCGAACGATTTCAAGCAGGAGCTGGCCAGCAACCAGGAAATCGGCGACTTCTGCCGGCTGACCTACCTGGTCAAGTTTCCGATGGCTGAGGCGTCGCATGTCACCGGCGATGAGGCCAACCCGCTGTTCAAGCGGCTGAGCGCCGCCAGCGGCAGTGTGCCGAAATGGAACTTCCACAAGTACCTGATCGCACCGGACGGCAAGACCGTCACTGCCTTCCCGTCCAAGGTAACGCCGGACGACCCCGCCATCATGGGGCCGATCAAGGGCTGGCTGGGATCGAAGTGAGCTGAGGGGCCGTAGCAAGGGACACCAGCCGGCCTCGGCACCCATCGGGACAGGCGGGCCGGTTGATCGGGGTCATTCCATGCGGGCGGAACCACCACCGGCCACGCCGGCCGGCCCGTTCGGTTCACCCCAGGGCGTGCCATCCAATGGTTCGCGACAGCGCTGGGCCGAATAAGCACCAGACACGAGGCGCGCGACGTCGCCAATAACCGGTTGTTGGCAAGGAGCGCAACGCGGTGAATGCTGTTTTTTCGGCCCAGCCCTACGGGTTCGGTGCAATTCGGGCGCCGCGCGTTGTCGCCGGCCGCTTGCGGTACTCATACCACCACGCATCCAGAGCCTGGCGTGCCCCCGAACTGCGCCGAACGCTGCCGCGAACCATTGGATGACACGCCCTAACGCAGCAACCACTGCCCCGCGTGCAGCAACACGCCGATCAGGCCACCCACCAGCGTGCCGTTGATGCGGATGAACTGGAGATCGACGCCGACATTCAGTTCCAGCCGCTCCACCATCACCCGGTCGTCCCACCCTTTCAACTGGTCCGCGATGAAGGCGCCGATCTGCTGGCGATAGCGCGCCACCGAGCGCGCGGCGGCGTTGCGCACGCTGCGGTTCACCCACTCGGCCAGACGGGGATCGACGCGCAACTGATCGCGCAGCCGCCGCGCCGCGCTGGCCACCCGCGCCCGCAATAAGGAATCGGGCTTGTTGAAATCGCCGTGCAGCGCCTGCATCAGCCCTTGCCACAGCGCGTCGAAACGGCGCTCGAACGCCGGCGCGGCCGCCAGCTCCTCCACCCAGGCGCGGGTGCGCTGGCGCAGGGCGTCGTCGTGCTGCAACCGCAGGATCAGCGCATCCAGCTCGTTATCCACCAGCCGGCGCAGCGGGTGTTCCGGCTCCTCACGCACGCGCTCGAATTCATGCGTCACCGCCGCCACCAGCTTGCGCGCCACATAGCGCCCGCCCGCCTCGTCCAGCGCCACCCATTTCAGGTACGACAGCTCCTGCGCCACCATGCCCGACAACAGGGTCTGTACATCGGGCTGCGCCAGCCGTGCGCCCACTTTGTCCAGCACCCGGTCGAGCAGTTGCTGGTGCTGCCGCTCGGCCAGCAACACCGCCAGCAACTCACCGCCATGGCGTGCCCAATCCAGCTCGGACATGCCTTCGCGCAGGATGCGTCGCGCCGCATCGCGCACATGCGGCTCATCCAGCACCGACAGCAGGTAGCTCGCCAATTGCTGTGCCTGCTCGGCCAACTGCTCCACATGCGAAGGCCGCGACAGCCAGGATGCGATCCGCCGTGCCGGATTGAACGCATCGATGCGTGCCGCCACCTGCTCCTCGGACAGAAAGTGCGTTTCGATGAAACCACCCAGGCTATCAGCGATGCGCAGCTTATTGCGCGGAATGATGGCGGTATGCGGGATCGGAATGCCCATCGGGTGGCGGAACAGCGCCGTCACCGCGAACCAGTCGGCCAGCGCACCGATCATCGCCGCCTCGGCGAAGGCGCCGATGAAGCCCCACACCGGATGGCGATGGGCAAAGGATTCGGCGACCAGGTACAGCACCAGCGCAGCCAGCAGCAGGCAGGTGGCGACCGTACGCGCCTGCCGCAGCCGCAGGCGCTTGGCATCCAGTTGCGCGCGTTCGCGCTCGAGATATAGCGGATCGTTCATCCCTGCCATGATAGGCAGCGGTACCCGGCCCCGTCAGCCCGCTCGATTCACACCCACGCCACCGGCACCATCGACCAGGGCGGGATGCGTTGCGGATCAGTTGCGGGCGCCGATGCCCGCGATGATGCCGGCATGCTATAAACGGGTTTCAAATTTGGGGAGGCGGCGCGGCCGCGAGCAGGATGAAAAAGGTGATGCTGGTGGTGTTGGTGCTGATGTTCGGATTGCTGCTGTTCCTGGCCGGGGTGTTCGCCCCCGCCACGATGCGCAGCAGCCTGGGCAAGCACGCCAACGACACGCTGGTCGCCGTCAGCCACCTGCCGCTGGGCGACCGGCTCACCGCCGGCCTGCTGCCGGCCAAACCCGCCGCCAAGGCAGTGGCGGCGCCCGTTGCGGCGGATGCGTCCGCGCCACCCGCCATTCCCGCCGAGCAGATCGTGCTGCCGGCCATCCCGCCCGCCCAGGCCGTCTACGCGCTCCAGGCCACGCAGCGCGCAGACTACGGTGAGGCCAAGACGCTGATGGACAACGCCAAGGATGCAAAACTGCCCGCCAGCGTCATCACCATCGCCGAGGACGACGGCCAGCACTGGTATGTGGTGGCCGTGGGCCAGTACCCCAGCGTGGAGGCCGCCCAGAGTGGCCGCGTACGCGTGGCGCAATCGCTGAACCTGACCGGTGGCCTGCCGGTGATCCTGCTGCCGCCGCCGCCGAAAAAATAGCGCCCCGGCTGCGGCGCGCCGCGGCATGCCATGCGCAAGGCCCGATACGCCCGGTCAGACCACGCCATCATCCCAACTGCGTTGCATCGATTGCCAGCGCTCCGCCCAGCCCAACTGCCACTGGATCCACCGCTCGGCGGCATTGTCGGTCAGGCGCCCGCACAACCAGAACAACCCAGACACCACCGCCCCCACGTGCGGCAACTCACGGCTCAATGCCGGATCCGCCACCACATCGATATCGCCGCCCTGGGTATGCACTTGTAGCCAGTGATAGCTGTGGCCGGTGAGCGGATTGAGAAACTCGGCCGCCCGCACCACATAGCCACTGAACATCGCGTACGGGGAATGCGCTTGCGCCGCATCGTCCGCATCGGCAAACAAGCCCGACGGGATGAAAGCACCGATGGCGAAGCTGGCCTCGGTCGGTTGCGCCGCGTGGAATGCCGCGTCGGAATCGTGGATCGACAGTTCCTCGGCAAAGGCGCTCAGGTGGACGCGGCGCACGCTGGGCACCGGTAGCCCAGGATGGCAGCCGGCGTCGGCCAGCTCGAACAGAAAAGGGAACATGCCCGACTGCGGATCGTGGCTCTGCGGCTCCGCCCAGCCATAGCAGGCCCCTTCCAGCGGGGTATCGTCCCGGCGGTGCATCTGTTCCACCAGCCCCACCCGCAGGCTGCTTCCCCCTTCGAAACAGGGCGTCACCCCGATCAGCGCGTCGTGAGGGTCGAACTGGATCCACAACGCGGCGCCATGCTGCGACCGCCAGTGGCGGTAATAGCCCTTGTTACACGGTACGTGTTCCCCTTCCGCCGCCGCGGACCGCAATTGCGCGACGAATTCACCCGGATGCGTGGTATCAAAACCGATGGACGAAAAATGGCTGGTCATGGCACCCCGCTACGCCTGGACGTATTGCTCGAACACGGCGCTGAAATCGCGCCGTGCATGACGGACCAGCACCGCATCATTCAATGCCGCCAGCAAGGCATCGAACTGCCGCGCCACCCCACCTTCACCCGGCTCGCCCGCTTTGTAGAGCGACGACACCGCCTCCAGGCACTGGAAAGCGTTATCCCGGCCCACCGCATCGCGGTACTGCAACGTGCCGATGGTGATCAGCGCCTTGTAAATTGCTTTCAGCGGAGTCAGGAAACTCTTGCGGACGTCGATACTGAAATCCAGTGCGTCATCCATGGTGAACTTCAGTTCGATATCCAGATCGATGGTGCCCGCCGTCTCGATCGACACCTGTCCGATGCGGTGGCTGGCAAAGTCGTAGCGTTTGATCGCGCGCCGGGAAGACACCGCCGAATCGCCCTCGACATGGATCAGCGCAAAGTTGGTGAAGCAGTATTCATCCTTCTTCGACTTGATCAGGAAGAAGATTCGCTCGCCATCTTCGTGGAACAGGTAATCGTCGGCATCCACCTTGTCGTAATCGGCGGGCGCGACGATGACGCCGATATCGCTCAACCCCAGCGCTTCGGCAGCCAGTTTCTTGAACATTTGGAACTCCAACGGAAAAGGAAGTGCAAGCACCGCCACCAGGCCAACATCCAAAGCCGCGGCGACTGGTTGCGTGACACAAAAGACTTACCTCAAGGTGCCCCCAAACATAACCACTCCTCACAGGAAGGTTATCGCTTAGAAGGTTGGCCCTCCACCAAGCGCAAAAGAGTGGCCCAAAAAAAGCAAATAGGCCTGTAAAAACAACCCCATCCCGCCCAAAAGCCTACCGTTTACCCGCCCCGCCCAACCCCCTCCCTACCCCTACCCATGAGTACGCGTTCTCTTCCCTGAGACAGCGCCGGGAACGTGACGCAAAAAAAAAGCGGCGCAGGGCCGCAGGTGACGAGGGTTGGCGCCAGGGGACGCATCGATCAAAGCTGGAGGAAACGCCGGCACATTGCAGGAGTGCCGTGCACGAGACAACGCCAGCGCCCGGCACCCCGTGCACGACCTGGCGATCGCCCGTTACCCCCAACCCGGCGCAAGCACCGGCATGGGCGATATCGGGGAGCCAGTGGCCTGGCGATGCAGAGGGACCGAGCCCCTAGCCGGGAAGATCGCCCGCTGGCGCATCGCCATTGCTAGTGGGCAGCGCGCCAGGCGTGACGTTGAAGACGTGTTCGAGCTGTGTGCTGCGGCTGCCCAACTGGTCGGTGATAGAGGCACGCAGCAGGTGCACGCCGTCAGCCAGCGGCTGGGTTGGCGTCAAACGTGCGGTGTGATGCACCGCATCGAAGACCAGTTGCCCGGTAACCGCGCCATCGTCCAGGCTGACCTGCCACTGATAGCCCTCATAGTGCGCGCGATCGAAATCGCACGGCCGGCCACTGCACATCGCGTCGTACTGAAAGACAAAGGTGGGCTGGGAACCGCCATCCTTTGGCGGTGGGTCTTTCAGGACCAGCGTGGGCAGGATGCGCAGCGCGGTTGTGCCCAGCACCGCATGGTCCGCCGCGACCGGCCGCGCATCGCGCGCGGTGCCGTCCACCCCGAAAGGGGTGAGCTTGCCGGCGCTGTGCAGCCAGAAGGTCTCTCCCGCCGCATCGAAACGCAGCGCCTGGGGCTGCACGATATCCCACGTAGCCAGATCGGCCTGATAGCGCTGCTGCACATCCCAGCCATATGCCCACAGGGTGTGCTGGCCCAGCAACCACAGCTCACCGCTTTTCGGATTGATCGCCACATCGGCCAGCGGCTCGCTCACCTCGATGACCCTGGCCTCATCCACCACCGGGGCGTCGGGCGACTCATCCGACACCAGCCGCCACAGCGCGGGCGCATTGGCGGGTGTCCAGCCGGTTTGGGGATAGGTGGAATGCGATGCCAGCGCCCGGTAGACCCGATCCTGGTAGCGTACCGTTTCGCCGATGCGGTACTCGGCATCGCTGCGCCAGGGCAGCGGCACGGAAGCCGTGGGCTGCGTTCCCACGTATTGCCACAAGGCGGGCGCCGCCGCCGGCGTCCAGTCGGAATCCTCCGGCGCAATATGCGCCAGTTGCGCCCGGTACAGATGCCCGGCAAAACTCACCGTCTGCCCCGCCTGATACGCCAGGCCCTCGCGCCAGGCCAGCGGCGCCAATGGCACCGCCAGTTGCGTCGGCTCGACCTGCCACACGCGCCGTGGCGCGATCAGCCACAGTTTTCCGCCCAGGGTATCGAAGGCGACGCGCTGCACATCCGGATACTGCTCGCCCAGCGCATAGCGCGCCAGCAGCGAGCCATCCGCGCGATAGCGCCCCAGCCCCACCTCATCCAGTACCCACAGCGTACCGAGCAGGTCCACCTCGATCTGCACCACCGGCTGCTCATGGAACAACGAGGCCAGCACCTTGCCGCCCGCGTCCAGATGCAACAGGGACGTGCCCGCGGCCAGCCACAGCGAGCCATCGCGCGCATCCAGCGCCAGCATGGCATCGGCGGCATCGATCTGCCTGGCGATGGCCGCCGCCACCAGCGCGTCGGCCGCATGGCGCTGGCGCAGTTGCGCCAGATCGATGGTCCCCAGCAGCAACCCGGCACTGTCGTACTGCCGCAGCCCCGCGCCCTCGCGCACCCATGCGCCGCATCCCTGCCCGCCCATGACGATGGCTTGCGGCGACAACGGCGCCACGCGCCGGGTCTCCCCCACTGGCCAGCGCGCCTG
The DNA here is from genome assembly GCF_005048205.1 of Chitiniphilus eburneus. Classification (GTDB taxonomy): domain Bacteria; phylum Pseudomonadota; class Gammaproteobacteria; order Burkholderiales; family Chitinibacteraceae; genus Chitiniphilus; species Chitiniphilus eburneus. Next base: position 2,308 of record NZ_SUMF01000050.1, on the reverse strand, counting down.
CGCCATGCCCAGCCGCTCGGCATGCCAGATGCAGGACGCCGGCTCCGCCGCGCCCCCCATCGCCGCCGCCCCCGCGAATGCCAGTCCGGCCAGCCCTGGAATCAGTACACGCATGGATTCAACCTGTTCCGCCGATGTGCCCGTCAACGCTGGCGGCAACGATAAAGTGAAAGAGAATCGGGCCGCGAATAACACGCGCGCGTGGAAAACCCAGCCTGCCGGATACGGATGATTCGAGGTGCCCAGGATGGCGTCAACATACCTTCCCCTCGCTGTTGCGCCAGATCGAAACCGCACCGTTGCCGAGCATCGATCGGCGGCCAATCCCGCCCAGGTCAAAGCAGCGCCCGACTGATCATGCGATCTGAATAATCACCCTTCACCCACCAGCCCGCGATGGGTGATCGGGCGATGGGACGATCACCCGTGAGCATGCATTCCCGCAGTTAGGCCGCGCTGGCCAAGATAAAGCGGCGGGTGAGCCGCCCGTTGTGGCCCAGCGCAACCACCAGCACCAGCAGTGCCCAACCCGATGCGCCTTAGCGGCAACACCATGAGCGTTCTTGCAATGAGACCGCCACGCGCCGTCCATCACGCAAAACCAGTTGCCCCGCCAATGACCAGGATGCGCGCCGAGCTGCATGGCACCGGCGCTACGCAACCACCTGGCCGCAAGCCCCATCGCCCCGTGGATGGCTACAAGAATCACCCCATGGCGCTTCAAACCTCAAACCACGAATCCGGAGCGCTTACCCAGGCGGCGACTTAGGGATGGCACGCTTTTTTCCAGAACAACAGACCCCCATGCCATTTTCTTCCCAGCAACCAGATAAAGCCGCACAAATAGAAAAGGCATAACGAGGCCGGCCACTGCGCATCGCGCAACATCTGGTTTCCCGCCAGGGTGTGGTACGCCACATAAACCCCATCCACGGCCAGCCATGTCCACCAGATCACCAGCGGAAACCGCCTCCAATTGAGTGAATAAAGTGTTTTCGCACACCATTCCGCTGCAAGGAACGTGACCCCGGCCATGGTCAGGCTAACCCCCACATCCCAATCGGAAATCTGATAATGGAACGCCCCCCACAGCAGCCACATTACCCCGACCAGGAAAGTTGAAACCTTCCACCAGCCAAAAAACTCAGCGTAATTCTCGATCTTCATTTGCGTCAGTCTCACGGGAAAGTTTTATACTGTTTTGCACGGGCATTGAAACAACGACCAAAAGAAGCGCGGAAATTACTGGGCTGGCTTGGCATACTGGCCAACCATTGCTTGCCTTGATGTGCTTGAGCCCGTGGTTGCGATCAAAAAATCGCCGATACGACATTTCGGAAAAATTCCTTGATACCAAGCCAAATTTCTCCATGCCGAAACCGGAAAACAAGCCGCCAAACAGAGTAACCAACGATCAGAACCGCCCCGAAAATAAAAATCAAAAGCTCAAGCATCTGCATATCACCCCCCAACCATCGGCCAATACCATACAGCGCTGGCAAGCCAGAGCCTATTCAGCATTGACATCACGCTTTCTTTTGGATATTTCTTCAAATTCCTTTACCATCTTCCCCCAAAAATAAAAGAAAATCCCCCCCAGCCAAAAATAAGCAATCGCCGCAGCCGCCAGTGAAGTCTTTTCAATCCCCAGCGCATGGCATAGATTCAACCCGTACACTTCCCAAAAAACTGTAAATAAGGTCATCAACACCGATCCTAGCGCCGCAAAAAACAAGACTTTCCTATGAACAAAAAATTGCGTTCTTTTCATTTCATTTCCCACAATAACCCCAGCGGTTACAACTTCAAAATCTCAGAATAATTCCTATATCTCATCCGAGGCCCCTGGCCTTATTTGGGGAGATTTAGAACATCGTGAACACGCCCCGGGGATTCCTTATAGCACTCCACCATATATCTCCAAAAACCTCCGACCGAACAAATTAAAAATTCACCACGGTTAATTCTCTTTCTAATATTTTTATTTGCAGCATACAAAAAGTCATCATGCAAAATATCCAACTCATTGTATTTAAAATCAGAGACAAATGAAGGAATCAAGTCTCGACCAAATACCCAACCATCCTCTATCAAGGACTGATCAACATGAAAAAGCTCCGCTATCCGTAAATACACAGCAGCACGAATTTCGTCATCAATAAGCATTTTTCCTCCATCGCTTTTCACTGGTCATCATCCATTGAAGTTGCCCGGACTGGTGCCGGTAGAAGGTTGCCCCAGGCGTCGTAGGCGATTTCCTGTTTCACTTCGCCGGTCTGGCTGTTGACCACCAGCCGTACGGTGCCCA
>NZ_SUMF01000005.1 GCF_005048205.1 Chitiniphilus eburneus | reverse complement strand
CACCGTGGCGCGCTGCGGCGTGCCGCGCAGCAGCGCGGCCGGCAGGCGCAGGGTGGTGCCGGGCGCGATGCGCAGCGGGTCGGCCACCCGGTTCAGCGTGGCCAGTTCGCGCCATTGCGCCGGGTGCTGGAGATAGCGTTCGGCCAGGGTATAGAGGTTGTCGCCGGGCACGACGCGATAGCGGACGACATCGCCGCCCGCCGCGCGCAAGGTGCCTGACAGCAGTGTGGCCGCCAGCGCGACGGCCAGCCAGTGGCGCGGCATCATGGTGCCTGCTCCGGCACCAGCGCTTCCAGACGGTAGCCCTGGCCGTAGGTGGCACTGAGCCGGAAACCACGTTCGGGCCGTAGCCGCAGCTTGTTGCGCAGCGACGAGACATGGGTGTCGAGCGTGCGGCTCGGCAGGTCGGTGGGCGTGCCCCACACCGCTTCGATCAGATAACCGCGCGACAGCAACCGGCCGGTATTGGCGAACAGGCAATGCGCGAGGTCGAATTCCTTTTGCGTCAGCGCCAGCCACTCGTCCTGGTAGCGCACGCTGCGCGCGTCCAGGTCCAGCACGTAGCCGCCGCAGTGCAGGACGCGCTTGCCCTGTTCCGGGTAGATGCGGCGCAACGTGGCCTGCAGGCGGGCTTTCAGTTCGGCCAGCCGGATCGGCTTGGACATGAAATCGTCGGCGCCATGGTTCAGTGCCGCCACCACATCCCGTTCCTGGTTGCGGCAGGTCAGCAGGATCACCGGCACGGTGTCTTCGTTTTGACGAAGCCATTGCAGCAGTTCCAGCCCGCTCATATCCGGCAATTCCCAATCGAGCAGCAGCAAATCGAAGCTTTCGCGGCGCAATTGGCGTTTCAATTCCTCGCCACGCGAAAAGCGCACGCAATCGAACTTCAGGCTGGTGACCAGGCTGGCGATGAGATCGAGATGAACGGGATCGTCATCAAGTACGGCAATACGCACGGATGCAATTCCTTGTGGGTGATGGATCGCGACGACATCTGGCCCCCGGGTTACGGGGCTGGCGACCTGGCGAGGTGGGGTCCGGCCCGCCGACACGCCGCCAGCCTGGGTTGGGCTGGCGCGACGGCCGCCAGTATAAGCGAGTCGCCCTCACCTTCGGAGACCCATTACTTTTGGGTGGCCATCCCTCGATAGGCGCCCAGACGGAAATTGAATTAGCGCACCGCGCCATTCAATGGCGCTGACACTTCTTTACAAACACCCGAAACGGCAATTCAAGAAAATCAGGGTTCGATGATATTTGCCGGGAATGTGGCGAATTGAAAAAAGCCCGCTAATCGCGGGCTTTGATTTCGTGCCTTCGATCATCGCCGGGGGGGCCGAACCCGCCCGGTTGCGGTGCGACAAGCCGCTCAGATCGCCGACCCACGGGCAAAGCGGCTCCCCACGCCTTCACCGCGCGGCCCTGGCGCCAGGGTGCGGAGGCATCCGGCGCTGAACGTGGCCGCTCATTTTTTCCGACGCGCGCGGCGGCCCCACAGCGCCAGCAGGCCAACGCCGAACAGTGCATAACTGGTCGGCTCGGGCACTGGCGAAAGCACCAGGCTGCGCGGGTCATACAAGGTAAAGGTCAAGGTGGGAGGCGCTACGTTTGCATAGCCCCATCCATTCGGTGGCGCCCACCCCTGTTCTTCATAGGAATACGTCAGGCCAAACTGGTGAGACGCTGGCGCCGCCGACCCGATCAGTTCGGTGAAGTCATAGGGGGCGATGCCGCCGAACGCGATGTGCTCGTAGGGATCGGGAGACCACTCCGATTCCAGGTGTCCCCAATCCTCCAGCAGCCTGCTGCCGTTGCGGTCGTGCGTGATCAAGCCATGCAGTTCGGCGGGGACATAGTGATAGGTGCTGAGGCTGTACCCCGTGGCCGTGGCATGGATGCCGCTGATGGCATACCCGTTGACGTTGTACGCCAACATCTCGAAAAAGCCGGCGTCGCCCTGGGGAAGGATCTCGGTCCAGTTCTCCGACGGATGAAGCGTGATCGTGGTTTCCAGGAACGAGTAGTGATCCCGGACCACATTGGCCTGCGAAACATCGATGCCCAGATTGCCATCCAGCTCGATCCGCAGCATTCCCTGCAAGTCGAGCACGGTGGCGTGGGCCAGGAACGGGGTGCACCCGAGGGTGATTGCGCACAGGAAGCGTTTCATGTGAAGTCCTTTCGAGAATGAAGAATCAATCTGTCGGCTCCCTGTTGTGGTTGTCGGTTTGCCTTCCCATCACGCTAATTTCCCGCCCTGATCCGGCCAGTGCCGAGTGATCGGCGGCGACGGCAGGCCGCCGGCTGGTACGGCAAACCACACCACATCGTTCGACCGGCTTGCCGGCAAGCCGGTCGAACACTCAATACACCGCCAGCACGTTGATGAACCAGCCCCGGCTGCGGTACGACAGATCGGTCAGGTCATCCGAGAAGTCGGTGAAGTTGTAACCCACCCCCGCCTTCACGTTGTTGCCCAGGTGCCGGTACACCGCCACCAGCGCGCCTTGCCGCACATCGTCCGCTTCGCGCGCCGCCAGCCGGCGCCATTCCAGCAGGGCATCCCACTGGTGCACGAAGTGCCAGTCGGCCCGCGCCACCATCAGGTTGGCGCTGCTGCTGAACCATTCGCCATCCACCCGCGTTTCTTTGAGTTCGCCCAGGCGCATGGCGTATTTGCCGCCGACCGTGAGCCACGGCCACAGGTCGTACAGGGTGTCCACGCTGACGACGTGGCTGCGCTGGGCGTAGTCGGCGATGCCGCCGTGGTCGGTCACCTGGCCCGGTGAGGGCAGGCTGTACAGGAACTGGTAGCGCAGCAGGGTGTTCCAGCGGTCGTTGTCCACCGGGCGGTAGGCGGCCGCCAGTTCGGTTTCGACGTAGTTGCCGTCGAAGTACGCGCCCTGGCTGGCCTGGCTGTAGGAGGCATTGACTTTGCCCATCACCCGCCAGGCGGCGGTGAGCTGGTTGCCGTAGCTGTTCTGGGTCAGCCAGGTTTCGCGCTTGCCCGCCTGGTCGCCGCGCTCGGTGCGGTATTCGAGGGTGCTGGCGAATTTTTCGCGGTCTTTTTTGTAGGCGACGGTGCCGCTGATGGCGTGGCGTTCGAGGTCGCCCGCGAGTTCGTCGCTGACGGTGCCCACTTCGAGCTGGCCGCCGATGGTCCAGCGGTCGTTGGGCGCGAGGTCGATGCCGAAGGCCTGGGTGACGCTGTCCTGGCCGCTGTTGCGGGAGGCGCGGTTTTCGGCATAGACGTTGATCTGTTCGGAGGCCTGGTAGCGGCCGCCGGTGACCAGGCTGTTGCTGCGGCCGCGATAGCCGAGGTCGGGGCGTTCGGTGTCCTGGACGAACTGGAGGTAGGCGTTGCTGCGGTCGGCGATGCGGTAGTCCAGGCCCAGTTTGCCGCCGGCGCCGCCGTTGCCTTCGGAGACTTCGCCGTCGGCGCGCAGGCGTTCGGTGAGCTGGTAGCTGCCGCCGACGCCAATGCGGTTGTTGGCTTCGCGGCCGTCGTCGCGTTCCAGCGTGCCCTGGCCGTAGCCGTAGACGCTCCAGTCGGCGGGTACCGTTTCGCCATCGGGGCCTTCGTCCGTGGGGGTGTAGTCGGCGCGGACGATGGCGTCGGTGCGCTGGCCCGGCGCGGATAGCGTGGCGCTGGCGTTGGCGGTGGTGACGTCGCGCCGGTCATGCCTGGCGCCGGCCGAGACGCGCCATTCGGCGTTGAGCTGCTGGTGGACGTCCACTTCGGCGGCGCGGTAGTCCTGGGTGTCGGCGTTGCGCTGGTCGGCCTTGACCTCGACGGTGGTGGCGCTGCCCAGCGGTACGCTGGCGCTGAGGCCCTGTTCGGTGACGGCTTGGCCGTCCAGGGTGTCCAGCCCGGGGCCGGAGTAGCCTTGGTCGCGATGCTGGTAGTAGGCGCTGAGGCGGCCTTCGCCGCCGTCGATCACGTCGGCGAGGTCGAGCGCACCCTCCAGGCGTTGGGCCTGGGCTTTGCGGCCATCGCCGCGCAGGGTGCCGAAGCTGAAGCCGCCGTCGATGGAGGTCAGGGTGCCGCTGCCGCTGCCGTTGGATTCGGCCAGTTCGCCCTGGAGGTAGGTGCCGTCGCTGTGGCGCAACAACAGGTCGGCGCCTTTGAGGCGTTGTTCTGCGCCGGGGTCGCCCTGGCGGTAGCCGGTGACGCCGAGGCGGATGTGTTCGCCCAGCCATTGGCTGGCGCGCAGGCCGTAGGTGTCGCCGTCCAGTGCATCCAGGCCGGGGGTGTATTCGTAGTTGACGATCAGCCAGGCGGGGTTGCCGGCCTGGGAGCCGGCGCGCACCAGGCTGCCGGCGTCGGTGTGCGAGGCCAGCGGGCGCGCCAGGGTGAGGCGCCCTTGCAGGTAGTTGACGTCGTAGTCCTGTCCGGCAATCAGTTGTTTGCGATCCAGCACCATGCCGCTATCGCGGTCGCGGACTTCCAGCCACACCCGTTCGGAGCCATTGGTGATGTCGAAGTGGCGCAGGTAGTACAGTGAGCCGCCGGTGCCCTGGAACGCTTCGCGGGAGTTCATGGTGCCCGGTTGCGCGGCGAAGGCGTTGACGGCGCTGGTGCGTCCGCCGGTGGGCGACTGGTCGTCGCCGTACCATTGCAGGTTGGCGCCGTACAGGCCCCGGCTGTATTGGGTCAGTTCGGTGCCGGTCCAGGCGGTGCGGAAATCGCCCCACATGACGCTGGAGTCGCCCTGTTCGACCTTGACGTAGAACTTGCCCTGGGTGGGGGCGTCGTCCACGAGGGTGCTGTCGTCGCCATAGGTGGGGTAGTAGCGGTCCGGGTCGAGCCGGCGCAGTAGGTAGCGCGGGTCTTTGCTGGCGAAGTTGCTGAACATGTCTTCCAGCGGTTGTTCGCCGGTGTCGAGCGAGGCGGTGATGAGGTAGTCGTCGTGGAGGCGGCCTTTGAGGTAGAAGGCGCCCCGGCCGTCGACGTAGGTGGCGCCGTCGTCGTTGCGGCGGTTGTCTTCGACGGCCAGCAGCGATGGGCCGCTGACGCGCTGTTGGCCGACGGTGAGGTCGCCCATCGCCACCAGGAACCAGTCACGGTCGGGGATGGTGAGGTTGCGGCGGTAGTGGATGCCGGTGCCGTCGGGGTCGCGGACGGTGAGGTCCACCGTCTGCGCGCCAACCGGGACGATCTGGCGGACGGCGAAGCGGCCGTTGCGATCCACCGGAACCGGCGCGCCCAGGACGGTGACGGTCTGGCCGGGGCTGAGGCGGGTGCCGCTGACGCTGATCGTGCCGCCGTTCACCGGGATGCCGGCGAGCTGGCGGGCGTTTTCGCCCCAGCCGGTCAGCGCTTCGCGCGCGGGGTCGTCGGCGTCGGCGGCCGGGGCCATCGGCAGGCCGGCCAGCAGCAGCGGTTTGGCCACCGTTTCGTCGTAGCGGCCACGCGTGTCGTACACCCGCAGGACGTACAGCAGTTCGGCCGGGGCGTCGGCCGGTGGGGTCCATTCGATGTCGCCACCGACCGGGATCGGCAGGGTCCACAGCGGTTGGCCCTGGGTGCCGCGCTGGCGCGGGTAGACGCGGATTTCGGCGCGGTCCAGGTAGCGCACGTAGTTGCTGTAGCTGTGGAAGCGCACCATTTCGCCAGCAGGTATCCGCTGGCGGTCGGTCCAGCCGTTGAGCGACGGAGTGGCGGCCAGGTCATCGTATTTGACCTGGAGGTCGGCGCTGGCCAATGCGACGTCGGTGCAACGGCGGGCGTCGGCTTCGTTCACCGGCTCGCCGGCCTGCTGCGGCATGCCGTCGATGGTGACGCGGAACGGGGCAGCGCTGTCGCCCACCGCCGGGCACGCGTCGGCTGCGGCCGCCGGGGCCGGCTGGCTGGGAACGACAGGCTGGACGTCGTACCACACGCGGATTTCGACGCGGCGGTTCCGGGCCATGCCTTCGGGCGTGGCGTTGCTGGCCACTGGCTCGCGTTCGGCACGGCCTTCGACGCTGAAGCGCTCGACCGGCAGGTCGAGCTGCCGTTGCAGGTAATCCGCCACCATCAGTGCACGGGCTTCGGACAGGCCCTGGTTGTCGCGGTAGCGCGCCCGGGCTCGTGGCGACAGGCGCTGGCTGTCGGTGTGGCCGATCACCAGGAAGCGCAGGTTGTGCTGCGCACGCACGTCGGCGATCAGGGCATCGAGTTGTGCCCGGTCGTCATCCAGCAATTCGGCCATGCCGGAATCGAAACGCGAGCGCGAGGTGTCGCTGCGCGTTTCTTCGCGCACTTCGCGCTCCAGCACCGGGGCGCTGGCCGGCGCGGGTTGCGCCAGCATCCGCCGTACCGTGCTGGCGGCCATGCCGGGTACGGGCTCGTCGCGTTCGCTGTTGGGCGGGTTGTCGCCGTTACGGCCGACGACGGACGCATCCTGCAAGGTGTTGCCACGGATGCAGGGACGTTCGTCCACGCCGCAGGCGGGTGTGGGGTTGATCTCCAGCGCCCAGGCGGGCGCGGTGCTGAACAGCAGGCCGATCAGCGTGGCAATACGGGTGGGTTGGCTCATGGCGCGGGCGATGCTCATTGCACCACCTCCAGTTGTTCTTCCTCGATCCGCAGCGGGTAGGCGTCCCCCAGCGCGTGCCAGCGGGCCACGATGTCGCGGCGCAGCGCGTCCAGCCGCTGGCGGACCAGTTCGGGCGAGGCGCCGCCGTGGCGATAGGCCAGACGCAGGATCGATGGATGCGGTTGAAGTTGCGACACCAGCGCCTGCCACTGGCCCTGCCAGGCCGGGGCCAGCGCGATGTCGCCAGCGGCGAAGGCGTCGTCGGTCAGTTCCACCCGCACCACGCGGTGGATGGTGGCGCCGAAGTTCAGCTTGACCAGCTTGCCGCGCGTGAGCCGCACGTCGCGCGGGTTCTCGGTGGTGAGCCGGTAGCCCGACGGCAGAGTGCGTTCGTCCAGCTTCATCACAAAGTTGCTGCCGATATCGCGGTTCGGGATGTCCGGGCACGGCACGTGGAAGCGGCCTTGCGCGTCGGTGGTCACCAGCAGGCCGCGCGGCGTGGCCACGCGCACGGCGGGGATGCCGGGCTCGCCGTCGTCCTGGTAGCCGTTGGCGTTGCGGTCGTCGAACACTTTGCCGATCACGTCGGGGCAATCGAACAGCGGATCGGGCACCACGCGCACGGTGGCGCTGCCGACGTTGGAGATCTGCGTGCCCACCAGGGGGTTGATCGCCCAGGCCTGGTTGACATACTGGCCTTCGTTCACGCCGGTGCCGACCACCAGCAGCAGCTTGACGGTACGTGTCTGCCCGGCGTCGAAGTCCAGGCCGGACCACGTCAACGCGCGGCCGGCCGCCGTGGGCTCATGCCGTACGCCATCCACGCTGGCGCTGTTGGCGCGGTACTTGAAACCAGGCGGCAACTGGTCGCGCAGGTCCACGTCGGTCAGGCGTGCCGCCAGCGTGTTCTGCGCCACGATGGTGTACGGCACCAGGTCGCCGATCTGCACATTGGTCAGCGGGGTGCTCTTGCGCACCAGCAGTGCGCCGCTGAGGATCGGGTCCACCGGGATATGGTTGTTCACCAGGTTGGCCGATTGCCCTGGCGTGAGCACGAAGGAGAGGAAGTACTGCGTGCCGCCACGGCCGCTTGCCAGCCCTGGCGACGTGGCCGGGCAGGCATTGGCGGCATGCAGCGGCGCGGCGCTCTGCGGCGGCGCCATGCTGTCCTGCACCAGCGCCGGGTTGGGCGTGGACAGCACTGTCAGCGTGCTGGCGCAGGCGGGGATCATGGTGGAGGCGCCCGGCGCGTAGCCGGCGGGCGAGGTGACCGCCAGTGTGTAGATGCCGGCTGGCGCGCCCGGCCGCAGCAGGAACTGATAGATGCCGCTGGCGTCGGTGCTCTGGTGCTGCGCGGTGATGCCGCCGACCAGATGCGTGGCCGGATCGAAGCCGGTCGGGCCGTCCAGGCGTACGGTGGCGCCGGCCACCGGCACGCGGCGCACGCTGTCGTACACCACGCCGGAGGGGTCGAGCGGCAGGCTTTGCAGCGTGACGTTGGCGCCTGCGCCCAGGTAGAGGCCGACGATGCCGTCCTGCTGTTCGCGCTGCTCGCGCGGCGCGGAGAACTGCGTGAATGCACTCTGCCCCGGCGGCGGCGGCGAAACCGGCGCACCGTAGACATAGCCTTTGGGGCTGGTGAAGCGCAGGCGATAGTGGTCCTGCACGTGGACGCTGGGCAGTACATCGCCGAACAGGTAGTTGCCCTGCGCGTCGGTCTGCGTCACGGCGACCACGCTGTCGCCGCGCAGCAGCTCCACCATCCAGCCGGGCTGGCCGCTGCCGGTGCGCGCGCCGTCCTGGTCGCGGCTATGGTCGTAGTCGATCCATACCTTGCCGGCCAGGGTGGCTGTGGCCGCGACGGTGTCGCCGAAGTCGTAGCCGGTGCCGTGAGCGCCGGCCGCCAGCGCAATGCCCACCGTGCTGTTGACGCTGGCCGAGCCGCCCGCCGAGCCGGCGCTGGCCTTGCCATCGCCGTAGTTCACCGGCTGGGTTTCGCTGAGCGTGTAGCCGCCCGCGCCGGCCTTGGGCAGGTTGACGAAGACATAACGGCCGTCGGCATCCGTGATGGCGGTGATGTTGACGGTGCTGCCGTCCGCGCCGGTGCCGGACAGTGTGACCACCACGCCGGGCAGCGGCGCTTCGCCGTTGTCGCGCACGCCGTTGTCGTTGCGATCCAGGTAGACCGTGCCGGACAGCGAGCCGCCCACTTCGCCGAAGTCGTAGCCGCTGGCGTATTGCGATGCGCCGAGCGGGATCGCGCTGACGACGTCGCCATTCACCGTGCCGCCGATGTTGCCGGCACGGGTCTTGCCGTTGCCCCAGGCAGCGGGCTGGGTTTCGCGCAGGGTGTAGCCGGCCGCGTCGGCGCCCGGCACGTTGAGGAAGGCATACTGGCCGGCGGCATCGGTGATGGCGGTGCGCCGCACCGGCTCGCCAAGCACGTCGGTGCCTTCCAGCACGATGGTCACGTCGGCGATGGGCGGCTCGCCCGCATCGCGCTGGCCGTTGTCGTTGAGATCGACATACACCTGGCCGGACAGACCGGTGCCCACTTCGCCGAACAGGTAGCCACTGGCCGCGGTGTTGGCCGCCAGCACTACGTTGCCGATCACGTTGGGCACGCTGGTGTCGCCCCCCGCGTCGCCAGCGATGGCACCGCCGTCGTTGAAGCCGGCAGGCTGGGTTTCGATCACCGCGTAGGTGCCGGGCGGGATTGCGGCGCACACGCCGGTGGCCCCAGCGGCGGGAAAGACGTAGTTGCCGGCGCTGTCGGTAACGGTGGCGCACTGTACGGGAGTACCGCTGTTGCTGGTGCCCGACAGCGTGATGGTCACGCCGGGAATGCCCCCCTCGCCGGGATCGCGCTGGCCGTTGGCGTTGCCATCGACGTACACCGCGCCGGACAGGCCGGTGGCCTGGGTTTCGCCGAACAGGTAGTCGGCGGCGTCGGTTTCGGCCGCCAGCACGATGCCGGTGATGGTGTCGCCAGCCACGGTGCCGCCCGCGCTGCCGGCTGCGTTGCGCACGCTGTGGTAACCCACCGGCTGGGTCTGCGTCACGGTGTAGCCAGAAGCACCGGCCGGTGGCAGATCGGTGAAGCGGTAGTTGCCGTCCACGTCGGTGGTGGCGCTGCGCGTCACCGGGTTGCCCCAGGCATCGGCACCGCTCAGTTGCAGCGTCACGCCAGCAATGCCGGGATCAGTGCCGGTGTCGGGCACGCCATTGCCAGCACGGTCGAAGTACACCAGCCCGGCCAGCGAGGAACGCATCAGGGTGACGGTGCCGGTGGCGGTGTTGTCGAGCGCGGTCGGGTCCACTTCGCTGGTGGTCACCCGTGCGGTGTTGGTGACGGTGCCGCCGGACGGCCAGATGGTATGGCGCACCCGCGCCGTCGCGGTGGCATCGTCGCCGTTGGCGACAGTACCCAGGTCGCAACTGAACTGGGTGCCGGTCACGGTGCAACTGCCTTGCGACGGCGTCACCGGGTTGGCGCCGGTGAACTCCATGCCGGCCGGCAGGGTGTCGGTCAGCGTGGTGGCCAGGCTGTCGCCCGGGCCCTTGTTGTGCACCGTCATGGTCCAGGTAAACGGCTCGAACAGGCTGACGCGCGCGGCGGATGCCACCTTGGTCAGCGCCAGGTCGGCGCGAATGCGCACGGTGGTGGTTTCGTCGGCGCTGTCGTTGCCGGCGTTGCTATCGGTTTCGTTACGGCCGACGGTGCTTTGCAGGCGATATACATCGCCGCCGACACCGGGTGGGGTTTCGATGCGGAACGCCAGAAAGCGTACGTGGCCTTCGCCGCTGCTCAAGCCGTCGGGCGCATTGCAGGTGATGGTGGCGGCGACACCGTTGTAGCTGCCACCGACGTTGTCGCACTGCGCCGGCGCCGGGGAGCACTGGCGCGCACCGGCGGCGGTGTCGTGGTCGCACAGGAAGGTGTAGCGCTTGCCGGCCGGCGGGGTGAATACATTGGTCAGCGTGATGCCGCTGGCGTAGGACGGGCCGTTGTTGGTGGCGGTGACGCGATAGACGATCACGTTCTCGCCGAGATCGACCGGGTTGTAGCCGAGCGGGTCCGGCCCGGCACCGACCGCGGTCGCGTCGGTGACGTTCACCAGCATGTCCACCTGGGCCGGATCGATCAGCAGCGTGGCGCTCTTGCTGTCGTTGGCGGGCTGCGCGTCGTGGGTGGTGGTGCTGGCGACAGCCTGATTGCCAAGCTGACGCTGCGCGCTGCCGGCCATCCAGTTGGGGCGCACCACCACGGTGACGGTGCGGGTGGCGCCGGACGCCACGCTGCCCGACCAGGTGCAGTTCAGCGCGGGGTTGCCGACATAGCTGCCGCCGGCGGTGAGGCCGCTGCAACTGCCGCCGTTGGAGGCGACGGCGGAAACGAAGGTGAAGCCGCTATCGCCACCGGGCACGCTGAAGGTGTCGCTGGCGGCCACGCCGGCTGCGGCAGACGGGCCGTTGTTGCGTACCGTGATGACGTAGGTGGCCTCGACGCCCGCCTTCACCGTGGCCGGGTTGACGGTCTTGGACACCACTTCGATATCCGCCACCGGTTCGATATCGGAGGAAACCGTGGCGCGGTTGTTCAGGCGGTTGGGGTCGCCGATATCGGTGGAGTTCACCGTGGCGACGTTCTCGATGGCGCCATCCTTCAGCGGGCGCGTCAGCGTGATGTCGACATAGCCGCTGGCATCCTTGGCCAACGCGCCGTTGTTGCAGGACACCAGCGCGCCGGCAATGCCGCAGGTCATGCCGGGAATGGTGTTGGCGCTCACGACCACGCCGGTACCGCTGCCGTGGTAGGCCGACAGCGTGTCGCGCAACGCAATGCCGGTACTGTCGTCGGGGCCTTCGTTGGTGACGGTCAGGCGATAGGTCAGGGTGTTGTCGGTCGCGACCAGCGGGTTGTCGGCGGGGTCCGGAATCGTTTTTGCCAGCACCAGATCGGCGATCTGCGCGGTGCCGGTCACGCTGACCGCGCCGCTGTCGTTCACCAGGTTCAGGTCGCACTGGCTGGCGTCGGTGGCGCACAGGCCGGACGGCAGCACCGTGGCGTTGTTGGTCAGGCTGCCCGCCGCATTGGCGCGGGTAACGACGGTCAGCGCCGGGGCCGATCCGCCGTTTGCGATGTTCTGGCTGTAGGTACACGTCACCGTCTGCGGCGCCACGGCCACCGTGAGCACACACGACCAGTTGCTACCACTGCCACTGACGTAGGTTTCGCTGGCACCCAGCACATCGGTGACGACAATGGGCGCCATGCGTGCCGCCGGGCCGGCATTGCTGACCACGATGGTGGAGATCATGTTGCTGCCGACCGCCACCGGGTTGGGGGTCTTGGTCTTGGTCAGGCCCAGGTCGGACTGCTGCTGGGCGATGGCGGCGCTGACCGAGCCGCTGTTGTTGGCCGGCACCGGGTCGGTGGTGGCACTACCGATGGTGGCGGTATTGGTGTAGCTGCCGCTGGCCGGCGCGGTGGCAACGATCGCAATATCGTTGGTCGCGCCCACGGCGTAGCTGGCGCGGGTGCAGGTGACCACCTGGCTGGCGATGCCGCAGGTCCACCCTGTCCCGCTGGCCGACTGGATGGCATAGCCAACAGGCACGCTGTCGGTCACCGTCACGGTGCTGGCGGCAATGGGGCCGTTGTTGCGCGGCCGCAGGGTGAAGGTCACCGCTTCGCCGCCGATCTGCGGGCTGGTGGCGCTCTTGGTGATCGCCAGATCGGTGCCGCTGCTGATGGCGGTATCGAAGGTGTCGGTGTTGTTGTCGGGCAGGCCATCGGGTGTGGTGGCATCCACGGTCATCGAGGCGGTGACGGTGCCGCTGGTGGAGCCGGTGACGGTACCGTTGAGGGTGATCTGCGGCAGTGCGCCCGGCGCGGCGGTGCCGCCGCGGGTGCAGGTGATCAACTGGCCGGCGGCGCTGCAACTCCAGCCGCCACCACTGGCGCTGGCGTAGCTGACCCCGGCCGGCAGGGTGTAGCGCACCCTCACGCCGCTGGCGGCATCCGGACCGTTGTTGACCACGTTCACCGTGTATTGCACCGGGCCACCGCCGACCGCGGTGGCGCTGCCGCCGCCGGAGATCGCGAGGTCGGTGCCGCTGGTGACGGTGGTGACCTGAAGCGCGCTGTTGTTGCCAGGGTTGGCGTCCGGCGAGGCGCTGGTGATGGTGGTGGTGCTGTTCAGCACGCTGCCGCCGCTGGCGGTGACGCGCAGGCGGATCGAGTAGCTGATCGAGCTGCCACCACCACCGCCGGTATCGACCAGCGCGCCGAACAGGCACTTCACCTGGGCGCCCTGCTGCGCGCAGCGCGCGTCGGATACGGACAGGAACGACGTGCCGGTCGGGACGTCGGTGGTCACCACCACATCGCTGGCCAGCATGTCACCACCGTTTTCCACGGTGATCGTGTAGGTCAGTTCGGCGGTCGCGCTGACCGGATCGGGCGCATCGCTGAATGAGGTGACCTGGACGTTGGACAGGGCCCAGCCCTGCCCCGACAGCAGCAGCCCCGCCAGCAACAGGCCCGCCCGCGCCAGAATCCCGCGGCAAGCCGCGCCCTTCGCCCTGGGCCGGAACAGCCCGAATGCCGTGATCGGTTTCATTGGATTTACTCGAAATACGGAGGTATGCACAAATGCATTTGCACGAATATTGCGTTGCACAAAGCAAGCAAAACTTGACGCCGGGCAAACGATTTTCTTACTAGCCATTTAACCGCGACGAACGGTCTTGCCCCGATAGAGCCCTTTCTGACCGGTGTCCGGGCTCATGCCATTGGAGTGCGAGCGGATTCTTGTCCAGCGGCGTGGCGCCGGGGGAAGTGCGGACAAAATTTGACAATGCGGCGCAGCGCCATCCGGCCGGCCCACCACTGCGCGGGCCAGCCACGGAGCAAAAATGACTCTGGCAGAGACATGCCGGATACCGTGCGTCGGGATCACCAGGGGCGTCATGCCTACCAGGCAGCGGGCCGTCCGCCGGGTGAGAAATGAGTTCGTTTCAATACACGTGAAATCATGTGGTTTTCATGTGGCACCGCATGAGGGGGATGCCGCCGGCAGGCACATAGCGAACACCGGTGGCCGACACCATCCGGTACGGCGCGGGGCAGGTCACGCGAAATGCCAGTTACACAAGGCGTGGCGGGCTTTCCACACTCGGCCGCTCATGCCCAAAGCGTTGAATCCGTTGTTTGGAACGCGGGTTCCGGTGGCGGCACGATCCAGTCGATCGCCGAGCCATGCCGAGCCACTGAAAACCATTTGCTTTCTACCGTTGGCGTAAGTGTTTATTCCACATCAACCCAATTGGGCAAATGAAGAAAAAACGCATTGGCAACGCTCGACAACGGCAATGCGCGCCAATTGACCCTAAATTGGGAACGTGATTATCTTGGCACCAATGGATAAGGATGCTTTGGCCCTGACAGAGGGCTGATTTCAAGGAGGGCATCATGCATTGCAAACCGATGACGCCCCAACAGATGACGAGTCAGGCTGTATCCGCAAGCGGCCTGGATGCGTTGTCCCGGCCTCGCCTATTCGCTCTCCGGGCCGGATCGCCATTGCGCATTCCCTGGCGCCGGGCCGGATAGCCGCGTCGCCTTTGAGGCCGGCCGTGGTTTAACGGCACCATCTCATTTTGCATACCCTACGCATTGGCTGCGACAGCCCATGCCACGCACCTTTTTAATTCAATTCCCGCACTTTTCATTCAAACAGCGAATTACGAATATATTCGCAAGATCAACCATTGCAAGCCATTGCTTGAATTTATTTCAGGGGAAATACAGGATGAAAATCGGAACACGAGTGCGCTTGCTGAGCGCGGTGGGCCTGATCGTGGTGTTGCTGGCGCTGCTCCTGACCTGGAGCTTTATCGAAAAAGCCAGGGTGCCGGTGCAGAACATGAGCGACAACGTCATTCCCACCTTGAATCTGCTGGGAGACATGAACAAGGATTACGCCGAAGCGCGCCGGGACATCCTGCTGCATGTGCTGTCCCGCGATCCGCAGGCAATGACGAACTACGAGCAGAATCTGAACAAGCTGCGCGATACCATCATCCAGCGCATCGCCGAATACAACAAGACGCTTTCCGATGAAACGGACCGGAAGAATTCCGATCACCTCCGCCTGGAGCTGGACAGTTACTTTGCCAGGATTCCCGCCATCCTCCAGCTCTCCAACGAGCTGCGGCAGGACGAGGCCGTCCAAGCCGTGAATACACTGACGCCGCAGGCGAACAAGGTGTTCGAGGCGCTGGATACGATGGGCAGCCACTACGATACGCTGACCGAGCAATCCAAGGCCGACGTCACCAGCGGTTTCGCCACGTTGATGTACTCGCTGATCGGCGTCTGTATCGCCGCCGCGCTGATCCTGATCATCACCGGCGAACTGGTGACGCGCTCCGTGGTGGGCCCGCTGTTCCGGCTGCGCAACTTTGTCGGCAACGTGGCCAGCAACTATGAATTCACCGGGCGGATGTCCGATATCGGCCACGACGAAGTGGCCGAGACCAGCCGTGCCTTCGACAAGCTGCTCGATACCTTGCAGGGCAGTCTGCGCGAGCTGTCGAGCATTGGCGAGAAGGTGGGCGCCCATGCCGGCGAGGTGGCAACGGCCTCCAACGAGCTGTCCACCGCTTCGCAAAAAGTGAGTGAATCGACCACCAGCATGGCGGCCGGGGTGGAACAGGTGACCGTCAGCGTCAACCACGTGGCCGATCGCGCCGAAAGCACCGATGAGATCGCCCGCTCGGCGGGGCAATCCGCTGCCGAGGGCGGTACCGTGATCGGCGAAACCATCGAGCGCATCAACCACATTGCCGGCCGGGTGCAGGATTCGTCGTCCTATATCAGTTCGCTGGTGGACCGTACCGCCAACATCAGCAGCGTGGTCAACACCATCAAGGAAATCGCCGACCAGACCAACCTGCTGGCATTGAACGCCGCCATCGAGGCCGCGCGTGCCGGCGAGATGGGCCGTGGGTTTGCCGTGGTGGCCGATGAAGTACGCAAGCTGGCCGAGCGCACCGCATCGTCCACCGCCGAGATCACTGATACCGTCAGCGCCATCCAGCACGAAGCCAACCAGACCGTCGATGCCATGCAACGCGCGGTGCAGGAGGTGGAGGAAGGCGTCGCGCACGCCGGACAGGCCGGCGAGGCGATCCAGCAGATTCGCCAGAGCACGCAGTCGGTGGTCAGCGAGGTGGGGCAGATTTCGTCCGCGATGCGCGAGCAAAGCACCGCCAGCACGGCGATGGCGCAGGAAATCGAGAAGGTGGCCCAGATGTCCGAGGAAACCAGTGCCGCCGCGCTGCGCACCTCCGAGGCCAGCAACGATCTCCATGCGCTGGCGCGTGACATGCAGCAGGTGATCGAGCGCTACAAGGTCTGATCGGTGGGGCGATCGCGCGCCCGACGCGCGATCGTCTCCTCCTGTCACAGCATCCGCCGCCCGGCTACGCCCGGTTCAGGCTCCCTTTCGCCGGACCACGTCGTGACTCCCCCTTCTGCGACGTTTGCGCCACGCTGGCGCTCCGGTTTTTTCCACCCTGCTCCGGCGCTTCAGCCGCCGTGCGATGAAGCGCCGGAGCAGATCACCCGATGCACCGTACGGGTACGAATCTCGGGCTCCAGGCGCTCACGCCCTTCATGGCGGGGGAGCCGTATCCCGCAAGCCCGTGCCCCGCCGACCAAGAACACTTCGTCCCGCATCGCTTTTTTTCGAACGCCTCGCTATACAACGAACACGTAGCCCTCGCACACACGATGGCTCGATGGCCCCACCCGCCGGAAACCGATGGGTCCGGCGCGCGCAACCTGGATGATCGCGCGCCGCAGACCATGGCCGTCGTCGGTGGTTGAGCATCCAGCCCGCAATCGGCCATCGATCCGCCATCCCGGCGCGGTAGCCCCTTTCTCGAAGGTGAGCAGCATGAAGATCGGCACACGAGTACGTTCATTGGGCGTCGCAGGTTTGCTTGCCGTGGCGATCACCGCCGCAACGGCATGGCTGTTCATCGAAAGAGCCAGGGTGCCGGTGGCCAACCTCACCGATAACGTCATCCCCACGCTGGAGCTGGTGACCCAACTGAATGTCGAATTCGCCAATACGCGGCGAGAACTGCTGGTCCACGTGCTCAGCCAGGATGCCGCCGCGATGCAGCGGGTCGAGCAAAGCTTCAATCAATCCGAAAAGGTGCTGCACGAGCACTTGGCGCTTTACAACAAGAGCCTTTCCGACGATACGGACCAGCGCAACTCGGATAACTTCCGCCGGGAGCTGGACCAGTATTTCGTGCTCGCACACCAGGTGATCCAGGCCTCCAGCGGCCAGCAGAAGGAGGCGGCGATGCAGCAGGCGCTGGGACCGGGGGCCGCACAGGCCAACAAGGTGTTCGAGAGCCTGGACGCCATGGGCGATTACTACACCGTGCTGACCAATCGCTCGCAGCAGACCATCAACAGCAGTTTCAGCACCCTGCTCGCCACGCTGGCGGGGGTGTTCCTGGTGGCGGCCATCGGGCTGCTGCTCACCAGTGAGTTGATCACGCGTTCGGTGGTCGGGCCGCTGCTGCGACTGCGCGATTTCGTCACGCATGTGGCGCACCAGTACGAATTCACGCGGCGCCTGGGCGTGGCCGCGCACGACGAGGTCGGCGAAACCAGCCGCGCTTTCGACCAGTTGCTCGATACCATGCAGAGCAGCCTGCGCGATCTGTCCAGCATCGGTGGCAAGGTGGGCGCGAATGCCGGCGAGGTGGCGACGGCCTCCACGGAGCTGTCGACGGCGTCGCAGCGGGTGAGCGAATCGACCACCAGCATGGCCGCCGCCATCGAAGAGGTCACGGTCAGCATCAACCATGTGGCCGATCGCGCCGAGAACACCGACGAGATCGCCCGCTCCGCCGGCCGCTCCGCCAGCGACGGCGGCGCGGTGATCGGCGAAACCATCGAACGCATCAACCAGATCGCGGGCCGGGTGCAGGATTCGTCCACCTATATCAGCTCGCTGGTGGAACGCACCGCCAACATCGGCAGCGTGGTCAATACCATCAAGGAAATCGCCGACCAGACCAACCTGCTGGCGCTGAACGCCGCCATCGAGGCCGCACGCGCCGGCGAGATGGGCCGTGGCTTTGCCGTGGTGGCCGATGAGGTACGCAAGCTGGCCGAACGCACCGCCTCGTCCACCGCCGAAATCACCAGTACGGTAAGCGCGATCCAGCACGAAGCCAACCAGACTGTCGATGCCATGCAGCGCGCGGTGCGGGAAGTGGAGGAAGGCGTGGGTCATGCCGGCCAGGCCAATAGCGCCATCCAGCAGATTCGCCAGAACACCGAGTCGGTGGTCGATGAAGTCGGGCAGATTTCATCCGCGATGCGCGAACAGAGCACCGCCAGCACGGCGATGGCGCAGGAGATCGAAAAAGTGGCCCAGATGTCCGAACAGACCAGTGCCGCCGCGCTGCGCACTTCCGAGGCCAGCAACGACCTTCACAACCTGGCGCGCGAGATGCAGCAGGTGATCGACCGCTATCGCGTCTAGAACGAACGCGGGATCGACGATAAACGGGAAGCGCGCCGCCGCTGTCGGTGCGATCCCGTGTTCCCCGGCGCGCGCGAAGATGACACCCGGCCACTCGCGCCCCTGCCACACCATCCGTCGCCTTCCCGGGTATCCCGGTTCGCCGGGTCCGCGCCAGCGGTTTGCTTCGCAGCGGCGTCAGGTGCCAACCCACTTGGCGCACAGCCCCCAGCGCCCCACATTGGTGCAATCCACATACCGCCCCTCCAATTGGGGGGACGGCCATCTTGCACATGCCCATCCATTATTGATCGCCATACTTTGGCTATCGCCCGCACCGCCGCGGCCGGCAGCGTGCCACGCGCCCTCCCCCACCTGCGCACGCCACCGCTGCCACGCCCGTCCGTTCGGTGCCGCCGGATTGCCGAACCCGATGATTCCTATCGAACCCCCAAACCCGGCGCGCTAAAAACAGTAAATGGAAAGAAATTGGGCAAATGAATCGAAAATGATTGCGAGGTATGAGATGAAAATCGGAATGCGAGTGCGCCTGCTGGGCGCCACCGGCCTGCTGGTTGTCCTGCTGACGTCGTTGCTGACCTGGGTATATGTGGAACGCGCCAACGAACCCGTGCAGACCCTGTCGGACCACATCGTCCCCACCCTGGGCAAGCTGAGCGAACTGGACATGAACTTCGCCGATTCCCGTCGCGAGCTGCTGCTGCACATCCTGGAACCGGACGACGCGGGCATGAAGCAGATCCAGCAAAACTTCGAAAAAGCGCGTACCCAGCTCTACCAGCTGCTGGATGCCTACGGCAAGGTGGTGCGCGATGACACCGACCGCGCCAACTATGAAGCGGCCCGCCAGGAGCTGGACACCTATTTCAACCTGGCGCACAAGGTGATCGCCGCGTCGGCCGCTCACCAGAAGGAAGAGGCGATCCGCGAAGTGCGCACGATCACGGCGCCGCAAGCCAACAAGGTGTTCGAGCGCCGCACCGCCATCGTGCAGTACTACGGCAAGCTCACCCAGCAATCCGGTGACACGATCGATGAGCAATTCGGCACGCTGCTCACCATCCAGACCATTGCCTGTGTATCGGCGATGCTGCTGTTGCTGCTGATCGGCGAGCTGATCACCCGTTCGGTGGTGAAGCCGTTGGGCCAACTGCGCGATTTCGTGGTCAACGTGGCCGGCGACTACCAGTTCACCCAGCGCCTGAACGATTCCGGCCACGACGAAGTGGCGGAAACCAGCCGCGCCTTCGATTCGCTGCTCGATACCATGCAGAGCAGCCTGCGCGATCTGTCCAGCATCGGCCAGAAGGTGGGCGCCCATGCCGGGGAAGTGGCCAATGCCTCCACCGAGCTGTCCTCCGCCTCGCACCTGGTGAGCGAATCGACCACCAGCATGGCCGCCGGCGTGCAGCAGGTGACCGTCAGCGTCAACCATGTGGCCGACCGCGCCCAGAGTACCGACGAAATCGCGCGTACCGCCGGCCAGTTCGCGGCCAATGGCGGCACGGTGATCGGCGAGACCATCGAGCGCATCAATCATATCGCCGGCCGGGTGCAGGATTCGTCCAGCTATATCCGGTCGCTGGCCGATCGCACCGCCACCATCGGCAGCGTGGTCAACACCATCCGGGAAATCGCCGACCAGACCAACCTGCTGGCATTGAACGCCGCCATCGAGGCCGCGCGAGCCGGCGAAGCCGGGCGCGGCTTTGCCGTGGTGGCGGACGAGGTGCGCAAGCTGGCGGAACGTACCGCGTCATCCACCGCCGAAATCACCCAGACGGTTGATGCGATCCAGCATGAGGCCGACCAGACCGTCGATGCCATGCAACTGGCCGTGACCGAGGTAGAGCAAGGTGTGAACCACGCCAGCCAGGCCAGCGAGGCAATCCAGCATATCCGCGACAGCACCGCGTCGGTGGTCGACGAGGTGGGGCAGATTTCGTCCGCGATGCGCGAGCAGAGCACCGCCAGCAACATGATGGCGCAGGAGATCGAGAAGGTGGCGCAGATGTCCGAGCAGACCAGCGCCGCCGCGCTACGCACCTCCGAGGCCAGCAACGACCTGCACGGCCTGGCGCGCAAGATGCAGCAGGTGATCGACCGCTATCAGGTGTAGGCGACATCGCTACCCCGGGGCCGGATCGACCTGCACCCGCGGGGGGAAGGCCGGCTCTGCCCCAGGCCGGGGTACGACATCGGTGGTGCCCTGGCTGCCGGCCCCCGCAAGCGCCCCTCGCCGTTGTCGGCATGCGACGAGTTCCCGGGATGGGTCTGGTTTTCGCAGGATGGGAGCCCTTGTACTTTTGGATGGCCCTTCTACCGAATTTTCGAAAACCCCATCTTCATCTTTCAGAAAATTCCGTAAGTAATCTTCAAAAAGGAAGGGCTACCCCAGAGAAAAAGTGCTCTATCGAGCACACACTCAACTGAAACGCTGTCAAATCCTAACTAAAAACTTACCAAACATAAAATAAACATCGACAAAAATCGGAAGGAATTGATGTGTATCAAATTAAATTGGATTAAGTGCCGAAATTTTTATCGGATTAATCCGAATTAAGGCAAATCGCCCTCACCCAATAGGCAATTTCAGGGCGACCCCACCCGAACGGGTGGTATTACATATTACCTTCTTCTAATGTTTGACCGCCTCATGCGTCTTCCATATGCTCCGAATTGAGTCAATTCGCTTATTGGAAGCCGCTCATAGGAATATTCTGGTGTAGCCGGAATAAATCGAAAACAACGCTTGCCGGGATTAACGGTACTCGCCCTGTTTAACCTTGCCGATGCAACGGTCCTCGTTCATCCAGCGGTTGCAGGCAATGCCACACCCCGGTTGAAAGCCAGGTTTCGGTAGATGCGACGAATGATCCAACTGCGTGTTGACACGAATACCCGCTCCTGTAGTGCCCCTTCTAAAAAGACGCGAAACGAACCGGTATTAATCCTTTCCGGCGTTTCGTGCCCATTTTGGCATGTAATCCGCGTCAATTGCGGAACGAACGGACGTGGTTTTTCATTCAGTGCTTTTTATATTTGAGGCAAACAAAATGAAAATAGGAATGCGGGTGCGCCTGCTTGGCGTAGCGGGATTGTTGGTGGTGATGCTGACAACGACCATTGCCTGGTTTTACATCGAAAGGG
This sequence comes from Chitiniphilus eburneus, assembly GCF_005048205.1. Taxonomy (GTDB): domain Bacteria; phylum Pseudomonadota; class Gammaproteobacteria; order Burkholderiales; family Chitinibacteraceae; genus Chitiniphilus; species Chitiniphilus eburneus. Next base: position 136,491 of record NZ_SUMF01000005.1, on the reverse strand, counting down.
CCAAGACGCCCGTTCAGGATCTGACCGCCAATATCGTTCCCACGCTGGCCATCCTGAGTAATCTCAATACCACGTTCGCCGCCACCCGCCGCGACCTGCTGCTGCACATCCTGGAAAAGGACGATGCCGGCATGAAGACCCTCAAGGATGGGTTCGAAGCCAGCCGCAACCAGTTGTTCCAGGGCATGGATCAGTACGACAAGCTGCTCTACGACGAGCAGGACGGCAAGTATGCGCAGGCCGCGCGTAAGGAGATGACCGCCTACTACGCAATTGCGGACGAAGTGCTCAAGGCCTCCGCCGAGCATCGCAAGGACGAGGCGGCCGATATGGTCAAGCGCCTGACGGCCCCGCAGGCCACCAAGGTGTTCGATCAGTTGACCGTGATGTCCAACTATTACGCCCAGCTCACCGCGCGCTGCAACACCGCCATCAATAGCGGTTTCAACACGCTGCTGTCGGTGCTGCTGGGGGTGTGCGTCGCCGCCGCGCTGTTGCTGCTGCTGACCAGCGAGTTCATCACCCGTTCGGTGGTGACGCCATTGTTCCGTCTGCGCGATTTCGTGGCCAACGTGGCGCGCAACTATGAATTCACCCAGCGCCTGGGCGACGTGGGTCACGATGAGGTGGCGGAAACCAGCCGCGCCTTCGACCAGCTGCTCGACACCATGCAGAGCAGCCTGCGCGATCTGTCCAGCATCGGCCAGAAGGTGGGCGCCCATGCCGGCGAAGTGGCCAATGCCTCCACCGAGCTGTCCTCCGCCTCGCACATGGTGAGCGAATCGACCACCAGCATGGCGGCCGGCGTGGAACAGGTGACCGTCAGCGTCAACCACGTGGCCGATCGCGCCGAAAGCACCGATGAGATCGCCCGCTCCGCCGGCCAGTTCGCCACCAATGGCGGCACGGTGATCGGCGAGACCATCGAACGCATCAACCACATTGCCGGCCGGGTGCAGGATTCGTCGTCCTATATCAGTTCGCTGGTGGACCGTACCGCCAACATCAGCAGCGTGGTCAACACCATCAAGGAAATCGCCGACCAGACCAACCTGCTGGCATTGAACGCCGCCATCGAGGCCGCGCGTGCCGGTGAGATGGGCCGTGGCTTTGCCGTGGTGGCCGATGAGGTACGCAAGCTGGCCGAGCGCACCGCGTCGTCCACCGCCGAGATCACCGATACCGTCGGCGCCATCCAGCACGAAGCCAACCAGACAGTGGATGCGATGCGCCGTGCGGTGCAGGAAGTGGAGGAAGGCGTGGAGCACGCGGGTCAGGCCAGCCAGGCGATCCAGCAGATCCGCCAGAGCACCGAGTCCGTGGTGGCCGAGGTGGGCCAGATTTCGTCCGCGATGCGCGAGCAGAGCAGCGCCAGCAACATGATGGCGCAGGAAATCGAGAAGGTGGCGCAGATGTCCGAGCAGACCAGCGCCGCCGCGCTGCGCACCTCCGAGGCCAGCAACGACCTTCACAGCCTGGCGCGCGAAATGCAGCAGGTCATCGACCGCTACAAGGTGTAATCGATGCCCCCTGGCCGGCTCCTCCATCGCTTTCTCCGTCAGCGCGGCGCCGTTCTTGCTCAGGCACTGACGCTGCCCGTGCAATGGACCAGGCGTCGGCCACGGTGGCTCTGGGCGGATATCCGCGAGCGCCTGGGGCTGGCGCATTGGGGCCGCCCCACGCCACTGGTGCTGTTCAGTGGCATCGCCGCCCTCATCGCCTGTGGCGCGGTGGCGTCGGTGCTGTATCGCGATGCCCAGCGTGCGGTGCGCGATGAGGCGCAGTCGCTGTTGAACGCGGTCAACGGGCTGACCAGCCACAGCATGGAAACGTGGTTTGCGGACCGGCAGGCCGATCTGGACGTGGTGGCCGGCGACGACTATTTCGTGCAGGCGCTGCGTAACTGGCTGCAACAGGGCCGTCCCAACGATATCCAGCGCAGCCAGTTGCGCAACTACCTGGAGCGCATCAAGGCGTTCTATGGCTACCAGGACATCCTGGTGCTTTCGGCCGCCACGGACCAGGTACTGCTTTCCGTCTCGGGCAGGGATAGCCCGCGCTCGCCGTACGGCGACATGGAAGTCATCGATCTTTCCCATACCGATAACCTGCCCGAGCTGGGCAACGGCACGTCGGTCGCCGCCCCGCCGGTGCTGATGTCGCATAAATCCGGTGCCGAGCCGGTACGCTGGCTGATCCGGCGCCTGTTGCCGGGGACCGAATACTCGGGCGGCTCCGATCTCGAACTGCGCTTCGAGCTGGACCCCACCCGTTCCGCGTTCCCGTTGATGCACCACGATACGCTGCCCACCTGGAAAGGCAGCACCTGGCTGATCCGGCGCATCGGCACGCAATACGAGTGCGTCAATCCCAGCGGCCAACGCATCCGGCTGACCCATACCTCGCCGGATGTCGAACGCTGGCTGGCCGCCCTGACCCACGATGAATCGCGCAGCAACCGCCTGATCGAAGGCACCAGTCTGAACGGCGAGCAGGTGCTGAGCTACAGCCGGCGCTTCAGCAGTACCGACTGGTTCATCACCACCTCGTTGCCCACCTCGGAGGTCTACGCCGATCTGCACACCCAGGTGCGCAATGGCGTGATCGGCGCGGTCGGGGTGCTGCTCCTGCTCGCCGCCTGGGGTGCCAACTGGTGGCGCGGGCAGCGCTACCGGGCGTTGCAGCGCGAGAACACGCTGCGCAGCAACTTCGAGCAGATCTTCCAGAACTCGCGGGAAATGATGCTGCTGGCCGATATCCATGGCCGGGTGATCGACGTCAACCACGCGATCTGCCATGGCTATGGCCGCCCGCGGGAGGACATGCTGGGGCTACGCTTCCGCCAATTGTGTTCCGGCCAGAGCGTACACAGCGCGCGCGGCGCGGTGCAGTGCCCACGGCGGGCCGAATGCCAGCAACAGAACGACACCCCGGATTTCGTGCACTGGCTGGCAGCCTCGCCTTGTGCCGAAGCGCTGCACCAGCGCCAGGACGGCAGCAGCTTCATCGCGGAAACCAATTTTTCCGAAGTACGGTTGCAAAACCAACCGTTGGTCCACGTACTGATCCGCGACATCACCGCCCGCCGCTCGGCCGAGGATCAACTGCGTGTTGCCGCCAATATCTATCGCGAAACCGACCAGGCCATCGTCGCCTGCGATTTCGCCGGTATCGCCACCCAGGCCAACGCCGCCTACTACGCGCTGACCGGCCACAGGCCGGAACAGGTGCTGGGCCATGCCCTGGGCCCCCTGCTGGCCTACGAGAACCTGAACGTCGTCGATTACGACACGATCCTGGCGCATTGCGCCGAGCACCGCCGCTGGCAGGGCGAACGTTACGTGCGGCATGCCGACGGCAGCATCCGCGCGACGTGGCATACGGTATCCACCGTGGTGGACACCGACCAGAACATCGCCGCCTATATCCACATCCTGAGCGATATCAGCAGCCTGAAGGAAACCCATACCAGGCTGGACTACCTGACCCGCTACGACCCGCTCACATCGCTGCCCAACCGCGCCAGCCTGAACGACGCACTGCGCAAGGCCCTGCGCTCGGATCAATCACAGGCACTGAATGTGGCGCTGATCGGCCTGGATCGCTTCAACCTGATCAATCAGTCGATGGGCCTCGCCAGCGGCGACAGCCTGCTCAACGCGGTGGGCAGCCGCCTGAAGGAAAGCCTGCAAGACCCGAGCACGCAGTTGTTCCGCTTCGGCGGCGACGAATTCGTCCTGATCGCGCCCTGCGACGGCCATTGCAACCAGGAGGCAAAGATCAGGGCACTGCTGGACAGTATCTGCAAGCCGCTGGCGGTCGATGGACGACCGCTACGCGTCACCGCCAGCATGGGCATCGTGACCTACCCCGAGCATGGCGACACCGCCGATATCCTGCTCCAGCGCGCCCACAATGCGATGCGGGTGGCCAAGGAACAAGGTGGTAACACCTACCGCCTGTACGAAGCCGGCATGGACCAGGCAGCACAGGACATCCTGGCACTCGGCCAGGCGCTCGAAGGCGCGCTCGAACGCGGCGAACTCAGCCTGTTCCTGCAACCGCAGGTCCTGATGCAGGAACAGCCGCGCCTGATCGGCTGCGAAGCGCTATTGCGCTGGCAGCATCCGCAACTGGGCTTTGTCCCGCCCGACCGCTTCATTCCCATCGCCGAGAAGAACGGCCTCATCGGCCGCATCACGCATTGGGTGCTGGAAGAAGCCTGTCGGATCTGGGCCGGCTGGCGCGACCAGGGGCAGTCGCCCGTGCCGATCGCCATCAATATTTCCGCCGCGCAGTTCCAGGAGCCGCAATGGCTGGACGCCGTGGCCGCCACCATGCATCGCTATCGCATCCCGGCCGGTCAACTGGAAATGGAAATGACCGAAAGCTCGATCATCCAGCAACCGGAATCGGTCATCGCGCTGATGCACAGCCTGAAAGCGCTGGGTATCAAGCTGGCCATCGATGACTTCGGCACCGGCTATTCCAGCCTGAGCTACCTGTACCGCTACCCGGTGCACAAGCTGAAGATCGACCGCTCTTTCGTCAATCGCATCGATACGGAGGACGGCCGCGCCATCGTCGGCGCCATCGTCGCCATGGCCACCAGCCTGCGCATGCGCGTGATCGCCGAGGGCGTGGAAGAGCAGGTCCAGAGTGATTTCCTCGCCAGCCACGGCTGCATCGAGGCCCAAGGCTATTTCTACGGCCGGCCCATGCCGGTTGACCAATTCAAGCAACTGCTGCGCCCCCTCGGCACCCCGATCCTCGCCAAGGCGCAGCCCCTTCCAGGAGTATCAACATGAGCCGTCCCCGCCGATATACCGACGAACAAATCCGGGTCATGCTGCAACGCATCGAGGATGCCGTGGCGCTGGGCGAAACCGTTTCGCGCGCGGCGCGCATGATCGGCATCTCCGATGGCCTTTACTACAAATGGCGTCAGCGGCTGCTGCTGAGCGCGGCATCGTTGCCCGAAGCCGTGCTGCTGAGCCACCGGGAACGCCCCGCCGAATCGCAGGTGCAGCAGGCCAGGCGCTGAGCCCAGGGGTCACGCGGCGCATCCATGAAACTTTCCAGTTTTTCCAACTGTTTTCTGTACGCCATGGGGCTGCTGGTCTGCCTGCCCCAGGCCTACATCCTCAGGACACAGTGGCAGGACTGGCGCGCCTGCACCACCGCCGGGCAAGCCCTGGATCGCTACGAGGTCGCCACCGCTTTGACGGACCAGGTGATGGCCGAGTACGAACCCACCGGGATGGTGCTGGTCCACGACACCCCCGCCCATCGCAACGCACTCTCCCGGGCACGGCAAACCACCGATAGTGCCTTGCGACGATTGACCATCCTGCTCGACCCGGTGCAGGACGCGAGTGGCAGCGACAGGTTGTCGCTGGCCACGACGCGCCGCGCGCTGGACGAGGCGAGAACCGACATCGATTCGCTGGCGATGGGCAAGGAACACTGCGAAGACGGCGATACGCAAGGCCCGTTGCAGTACTTCACCGCCGTGATCGACACGCTGCAACCGCCGATGATCGACCAGGCGGCGCAGATCACCCAGGTCACTCCCGGCGTCTATGAACTGCTCACCGGCGCCAACCAGCTTTCGCTGATCAGCCATTACGCCCGCCAGCTACGCATGCAGTTGATCCCCGCGCTCACCACGGGCTGTCCGATCACGCATGCGGAGACCGATGCACTGCTGCGGCTGCGCGGACAGATCGAGGAACATCACAAGGCGCTGGTACAGCGCCTGCGACCGTATCGCGACCAGCCCGCGCTGGAACAGGCCTACCTGAGCGCCGAAACGCGTTATTTCAACGAAGCGCTCAGCGAAGTCGATGATCTGCTCATCTCGCATCGCGACACCATCGTCGACAAGGAACGGTTCCAGCGCGTCTACAACCAGGGATTGGGCCCGCTGGGCAACATGCGCAGCGTCATGCTCCAACTGGCCCGGCAGCAGATCCAGCGGCAATCGCACCAGGCGCTGATCATGTTCTACACCGCCGTCGCCGCCAGCATGGCGACGCTGGGGCTGCTGCTATTGGTGGGCTTTTTCTTCCGCCACCGGGTGCTCAATGCCCTGGCGGACACCAACGAAACCCTCAAGGCCTTTGCGCGCGGGCATTTCAACGTGCCGTTGCCCGACCGCCACCATCACGACGAGATCGGCGAAACCCTGCACGCGCTGGCGGTGCTGCGCGCCAACAACCTGGAACGGCTCAGCCTGCAGGAGGATCGCGAGCGCCTGATCTCCCAACTGCGCCAGCAGGCGGAAACCGATTTCCTCACCGGCCTGGCCAACCGCCAGGCGACCCAGCGCGTGGGACGCCAGATGCTGGCCGCCGCGCGCCGGGGCACTGGCGACCTGAGCCTGATCCTGTTCGACATCGACAATTTCAAGCAGATCAACGACCAGTACGGCCACGCCGTCGGCGATCAGGTGCTGGCGCTGGTGGCGGCGCTCTGCAAGGAACAGGTGCGCCAGAGCGATCTGATCGGCCGCCACGGCGGCGAGGAGTTCCTGATCCTGAGCCAGCCGTGCAGCCTGGCCGACGCAACAGCCCAGGCCGAGCGCCTGCGCGCGGCGCTGGAAGCATGCCCGCTGCGATTGCCGGACAGTGCCGGCATCCCTTTCACCGCCAGTTTCGGCGTGGCAACCCTGAATGCCACCCAGAATCTGGATCAATTGATCCACGACGCCGACTCGGCGATGTACGAGGCCAAAAAGGGTGGCCGCAACCGCGTTTGCGCCTATCGGCACGGCGCTGGACAGGCCGAACTGCACAATTGCTGACGTCCACGTCACACCTGAGCCCTCCGATCGTCGTATCCACTGGCCGGAACGCCCGCTTCGAACAATCATGTACGCACACCCGTCCGCGCGGCGGGGTTCCCGATCGACCAGACAGGACATCGCCCCCGCTTCATGATGCGAGACGCCCCGCCCTCCTCCGCCGTCGGCCAGAACGAGGCAGCGCACTTTCCACTTTCCCTCCGGCATCTGCTCCATCCTTTCGCCGTGCCTGGCGGTACCCTCCTGCTGGGTGCCTGGCTGCTCACGCTGGTGGCGTGCATCGCGCTGGGCCTGATCTCCATCCAGGCCGACTGGTCCGGCCTTCCGCTGCGCTTCGGCGGTAGCGAAGCCTTCGTTTCGATCTACCCACCGCTCACACTGTGCGTGATCTGGACCTGTTGCTTCGGTTACTGGTGGGGTGCGATCCCCGCCTATTTCGCTACCCTGAGCCTGTCACTGGCCGCCGGCATGTCGCCCGACTGGGCCGCGCTGTTCGCGTTGTCCAACCCGCTGGGGCTGGCGGTGTTCGCCGTGTGCTACCGCGCGTTGCCGGTGCGGGTGGACCTGCGTTCGCTCGATGCCTGGCTGTTCTTCGTGCTGCTGGCCTTCTTCGGCGCGGTGTTCAGTGCCAGCGGCGCCTTCATCTGGACCCACGCCAATACCGCCACCACGTTGCAGACCTTCGCCATCTGGCAGGGCTGGTGGTTGGGCAATTTTCTTCAGAACGTGCTGATCACCGCGCCGCTGCTGATTGCCGTCGCCCCCGCGCTGGTGCGCTGGCGGGTGCGCTATCACCCCGCCAGCGTCAAGCCGGCCACGACCGGCAGCAACCGCTGGATGCTGCCGGCCGCCTGCATCCTGGTGATCGCGGTGTTCCTGTTCCTGTCACTGTCGTTCGCGCTGAGCCGCCGCGCCGCCGCCGGCCTGGCCACCGGGCCCGATCCCAACGGGCTGCGGCAGGCGATGGCACTGGTGCAGGATTCCGCCTCGGCGGTGTACTGGGTGCTGGGGATCATGTTCATCGCGATGGCCTTCATCGGCTATCGCTTCGTCAACTACTGGATGCATTCGCTGCGCGAGGCCGCGCATCGTGCGCAACAGGCGGACCGCGCCAAATCGGATTTCCTCGCGCGGATGAGCCATGAGATCCGCACACCGATGAATGCCATCCTCGGCATGAGCAACCTGGCGCTGCAAACCACGCTGACCCGCAAGCAACGCGACTACCTGGACAAGATCCGCTATTCCGCCGATACCCTGCTGGGCCTGATCAACGATGTGCTCGATCTCTCCAAGCTGGAGGCCGCCAAGCTCCAGCTGGAGCACGTGGTGTTCTCGCTCGACAAGGTGCTGGGCAACCTGGCCAGCCTGGTGCTCTACAAAACCAGCGACAAGCCGGTGGAACTGATCTTCGACGTGGCGCCGGATGTCCCCAAGCTGCTGTACGGCGATCCGCTGCGCCTGGGTCAGGTGCTGCTTAACCTGGTCAACAACGCGGTCAAGTTCACCGAGCAGGGCGAGGTGCTGGTGCTGATCAGCGTCGCCGAACAGACGCCCACGCAGGCGCGACTGCTGTTCGCGGTGGCCGATTCGGGCATCGGCGTGGCGCCCGAGCGCAAGGCAACGTTGTTCGATGCCTTCGCCCAGGCCGACGAATCGATCACCCGCCGCTACGGCGGTACGGGCCTGGGACTGGCGATCTGCCGGCAACTGGTGGAGGCGATGGGCGGCACCATCCGCCTGGAAAGCGTGCCCGGCAGCGGCAGCTGCTTCGACTTCATGCTGACCTTCGACGTGGTGCCGGTGGACAGCGCGCCGCCACGTCCCGATACCCTGCACGGCAAGCGCGTGCTGCTGGCCGACGACAATGCGATGGTGCGCGCCACTGTCGCCAGCCTGCTGGAAAGGCTGGGCGCGCTGGTCGACCAGGCGGCCAGTGGCAACGCGGCGGTGACGGCGGCGTATGACGCACTCGAGGAAAAGCGCCCCTACACGCTGGTCTTGTCCGACCATGCCCTGCCCGATCTGAAAGGCCAGGCCCTGCTGGAACGGCTGCGCGACCATCCCCCCCTGCAAAGCCTGCCGGTGCTGTTCATGACGGATGCCGCCGGCTGCGACGCCATCCAGCAATATCCCGCCCATCTCCAGCCCTGCGCGGTGCTGCTCAAGCCGGTGCTGGAACCGGTGCTGCTCGACAGCCTGGAAACCATCCTGACGGACCCCGACGCCGATCGCCCCAGCCGGCGCCCCTCAGACCTGCTGCCGCTGGCACAGCAGACCGAGCAGCAATTACGTGGCGCACGGGTGCTGCTGGTCGAGGACAACCCGATCAATCGCCAGATCGCCGAGGAACTGCTGGACGCCGTGGGCGTTGCCGTGGAAACCGCGGAAAACGGCCGGGAAGCCATCGCCAAAGTGCACGCCAGGCCCTACAACGCGGTACTGATGGATATCCAGATGCCCGAACTCGACGGCCTGGCCGCCACCCGCGAAATCCGGCACACCAGCCGCCTGGCCAGCCTGCCCATCATTGCCATGACCGCGCACGCGCTGAACGGCGATCGCGACCGCAGCCTGGAAGCGGGCATGAACGATCACATCACCAAGCCCTTCAAGGCCGACACCCTGTACACGGTGCTGGGCCGCTGGATCGAACGCGCGCCGACGCGCATCGCCGTTTCGGCGGACGCGGCCCCGTTACCGGTGCTGCCGGGCATCGACCTGGAAGCCGGACGCATCCAGGTAGGACTGGCCACCGACCGCTACCTGGCGGTCCTGCGCAACATGGCCGGCCACCATGCCGCAACACCCGCCCAACTGCGCGGCGCGCTGGACGAAGAGCGGCTGGACGATCTGGCCCGCACCGCGCATTCGCTCAAGGCCGTGGGACGGCACATCTGCGCGAACCGGCTGGCCGACGCCGCCGCCACGCTGGAAAACGTCGCCTACCGGGGCCGATGCGCACAGGAAGTCGAGACCCTGTGCGTGGCGCTGGATGAAGTCATCGCGTCGCTGAATCGCTATTTCCAGGAACGGGACACCGCCGGTTCCTAGGACGTGTCACCAGGCGCGCAGCGCGCTCGGCGGGTGCTGTCGTCGGCCAGGCAAGCAGGCGATTCGTTCATCGTCATGGCTCCAGAGCCGGCCCCAGGCCCCCGTGCTGAAGGCTGCTTCGCCCCAGGTTTTGCAGTACTCCGGGCCTCGCGCCCACGCTTCCAGCCCCCAAGAAGGAGAACCCGCATGCTCGTCCGCCTGTCGCGTCTGTCCATCCTTGCCCTGTTGTTGCTCGGCGCCTGCGCCACCCCGTATCGTCCATCCGCCACCGTCCCGCTGGGCGACACCGCGCGAGTGACAGCATTGTTCTCGTATCCCAACTGTCTGAACCAGTGCCCCACGCCTGCGCCGACGCTGACCGACACGGTGCGGCACTGGCTGGCGCTGAGTGTGGCGCGCGACGGCTACCCGAATGCCGAGGTCAGCGTGGTGGAGGAACAGGGGCAGATCGTCGCGCGGCTGAGCGGCGTGCCGGCCAACTACGGCCAGACCATCACGGATTTCCTCGCCGCCGGCCAGATCGGCTACACCGACGCACAACGGTTGCAGCAGGCCGGTCAATGGCACGCCGACTGGCATTTCTTCCTGCCGCTGGGCTTCGCGATGCGCAACAACCCCAGCGTGCAGCTTCTGCATTTCCCACCCGATACGGTGATGACGCAGACGCAGGACTATCTGCTGGCCGCCACGACCCGACGCTGGGCCAGCCTGCTGGTGAGCAACGGGGTGTCGTCCAGCGCAACCGACCCATACCAGACCATCGTCGATATCGCGCCCATTGCCGCGCCCGCCAGCGCCGGTGGCTCGCTCGAAGGGGTGTACGACGACTTCAGCGACTACACCGTATCGCTGCTCGGGCAGTGGACCGCCGGCGCCGACGGCGTGGCGCGCCCGCTGGTGGCGTTCGGCGGCCCGGCGCGGCAATGGCTGGCGCAGCAGTACCAGCTACCCGCGATCAAGGTGCTGGGGCTGACCCGGTTCTCGCCCGTTGCCGGCCGTACGGTGCAGGCCATCGGCGCCAACCACCCCAGTTACATCTGGTACGCCGCCGATCCCAAGCAATACGGCGGCGACCAGAAGCAGGCGGACGCCGCCGGTATCCGCGTGATGGGACAGGATCTGACCGCCGCCTGCTGGCAGGTCGCCATGGCGGCGCAGCCGCTGGGTGATCCGGACGCCGCGCTGAACAACTGCCAGCTACGCTGGCCGGCGACCGGCCCCCAGGTCTGCCAGCAGTTCTACATCACCATCCGCAACCTCGATCCCGACCAGGCCCGGAACAAGTGCCTGGCCGGTTGACGCCCCCGGCCCCGGCTGCGGTTTCCGTCCCGCCGGGGCCGGCCCACCTTGTGGCGCTACGCGTGGGTGCGCGCTGCTAAAATCGAGGTTTTCCGTAGATCGGCCCTTTCCATGCGCATCGCCCTCGCCCAGTTCAACCCCCTGGTCGGCGACCTCGCCGGCAATCTCGACCTGATCCTCGCCGCCGCCCGCGATGCGCGCGCGCGCGGCGCGGATATCCTGGTCACACCCGAGCTGGCACTGACCGGCTACCCGCCCGAGGATCTGTTGCTGCGGCCGGCCTTCCTCAAGGACTGCGCCACCGCGATCGGCCGCCTGATCGACGAGGTGGACGACATCACGCTGGTGGTCGGCCATCCCTACGCAGCGGGCGACGAGCGTTTCAATGCCGCCACGGTAATCCGGGACGGCAATGTGCTGGGCCGCTACGAAAAGATGCTGCTGCCCAACGACGCGGTGTTCGACGAGGTGCGCTATTTCACGCCGGGCGCCGCGCCGCTGGTGTTCGAGCAGGATGGCTGCCGCGTGGGCGTGCTGATCTGCGAGGACATCTGGGAAGTGGACCCGGCCGCCGCCGCGCACGACGATGGCGCCGAGCTGTTGCTGGTGCTCAATGCTTCGCCCTATCACAAGGCCAAGCAATCGACGCGGCACCAGGTACTGGCGCAGCGCGTGGAGGAAACCGGCGTGCCGGCGATCTACGTGAACATGGTGGGCGGCCAGGACGAACTGGTGTTCGATGGGCATTCGTTCGCCATGAACCGCGATTGCCGCGTGGTGGCCGAACTGCCCGCGTTCGAGCCGGCGCTCGAGCTGGTCGAGTTCTCCGGCGGCGACCTGCTGCCTGGCAAGCAGGCACCCGCGCCCGATGAGCTGGAAAGCATCTACCGCGCGCTGGTGCTGGGCGTGCGCGACTATATCGGCAAGAACGGCTTCCCCGGCGTGCTGCTGGGGCTGTCGGGCGGGATCGACAGCGGCCTGACGCTGGCCATCGCCTGCGATGCGCTTGGCGCCAACAAGGTGCACGCGGTGATGATGCCGTCGCGCTACACCGCCGACATCAGCGTGGACGATTCGCGCGAGATGATCGGGCTGCTGGGGTGCCAGTACTCGGAGATCGAAATCTGGCCGATCTACGAGGCCTTCATGGCCGGGCTGGCGCCCGCCTTCGCCGGCACCGCGCCCGATACCAGCGAGGAGAACCTGCAAAGCCGCATTCGGGGCACGCTGCTGATGGCGATGTCGAACAAGAGCGGGCGGCTGGTGCTCACCACCGGCAACAAGAGCGAGATGACCACCGGCTACGCCACACTCTACGGCGACATGGCGGGCGGCTACGCGGTGCTGAAGGACGTGGCCAAGACGCTGGTCTACCAGCTTTCCGAATGGCGCAACCGCAGCCATGCCTTTCCCGGTGGCGCGGTCATCCCGGAACGTATCATCACCCGCCCGCCCTCTGCCGAACTGCGGCCGGACCAGGTGGACCAGGACAGTCTGCCGCCGTACGAGATCCTCGACGCCATCCTCGCCGCCTACGTGGAGGAAAACGTTTCCCGGGCCGAGATCGTCGCGCGCGGCTATAGCGAGGCGGACGTGAACCGCGTGGTGTGGCTGCTGAAGGTGAACGAATACAAGCGGCGGCAGGCGCCGGTCGGGCCACGGGTGACGCACCGCGCATTCGGCCGCGACTGGCGCATGCCGATCACCAATCGCTGGGCTTCCTGATCTCCCTGCCCGCCCTGCGGACAAAAAACGGCGCCGAAAGGGCGCCGTTTTTCATGCGGGCAGTCCACCGTGCCTCAGGCCAGGGCGGGCTCAGCCTTGACGGCGCTTTCAAGCCACGCCGCGAGCAACTCGTCCACCTTGGGCGGCGGATCGAGTCGATCGAGCATCCAGCGCACCGACTGTTGCAGGGTTTCGCTGTTGTAGTCCGAAGAGAAGCGATGCAGTGTCGCGCCATGCAACAGGCAGCGCAGCGCCAGTTCTTCGGCATCGGCCGGCTGGCCGGGTGCGTGTCCGAAGAGCCGGGTCAGCACGTCGTCGAAGATCGACTTGGTGCAACGGGCGAGCTTGGCATCGCCGCGCGCCGCCATCCAGATCTCCAGGATCGCCACCGAAACCTGCCGGTGCGGCATGGCCATCAGGCCATAGAGCATGAGATACAACCGCTCCTTGGCACTAAGCGGCCCCAGCGAAGCCATGCGGGTGGCTTCGTCGTCCAGCAGGCTTTCCACCACGTTGGGCAGCAGGTCGTAACGACCCTGCGGGTAATGATGACGCAACGCACCCCGGCTGACGCCGGCGCGCATGCAGATGCGTTGCTCGCCCAAAGCGGCATACCCCTGCTCGACCAGGATGTCGATGGTGGCCTTGACCAGGCGATTCTGAGTAAGGAATGAACGTTCGGATTGTGTAGCCATGACATGAATTCTACCTGACGGGCGTCAGGCTATAACGTTTCGTTATCCCCCGCAACCATGGCAAATTGATGCCGCACATACGGACTGGAACGTTTGTTTTTAAAAGCATTATCTTCACGAAAGGCGTCTTTGCGCCCATTGCGGTATGACCTTTCAACGGCCCGAAAACCCGTCGTTTCGCCTGGCTCAGGTAACGGCCCTGCAAGTATGCAATATGAATATCTGTAATGGATACGTAAACATTACAAACATTCTCAAAGTTCAATTTTTATCCATCCATACTGAACAATGAAGAGTTATCGCACAATAAGTGATGAGAATCACAGTAATTTGATGCCGGCGCCAGCCCTTGGGCGCATTGCGACAAGCTGTGCCGAAAAGTGCCGCAGGCCGCATCCTTGCGCGCGGCGCGCGCATCAGGGCATGCCAGTTTGCGCAAAATCCGATCGATGCCCGAAATGAAAACGCCGCCCGGAATACCTGTTCCGTGGCGGCGATGCGTGCCGGCTTACAAATGTGCATCCCATTGCGGTGATGCACTCTATTCAGGGCAAACCGAGGCGCGCTGCCTGACATCCCGGCAGCGGGGGCACTGGTATTAGTTCGAGGAAAGCGCCCGGTGGGCGCAAAACACACAGCCCGTCAATGCTGCCGAGGCAGGCTATCCAGCGACCAGCCCAGTTGCAGTTCGTCGTTGGCCAGCGTGATCAGGGGCGCCAGCACGGCCATCAGCCCCGGCAGATGCGGACGCAGGGCGTCGATCTGCCCGTTGTGCAGCATCAGCAGGGCTTCGCCCAGGGTGGGCGCGGGAGCGATCGGCATATCGTCCGGGGCCACCACCCGATTCTCGCCCGGGGTGGCGTAGAGCCGATCACTGGCGCTGGTGATCAGCGCGGCGGCATCCTCGTTGGCGTCCTCGCGGGAATTGGCCACGGCCAGGCTGGCCGTCACCTGCAACTGCTCGCCCCGGAAGTTGATCCGCGCGTTGGCGATGGTCTGGCGCAACCGTTCCGCCAGCACCCGGGCCTCGGTCAGCGTGGTGCCGGGCGACACCACGGCGAAGCGAGCGCCTTCCACCAGCGCCAGGGTATCTTCGCGCCGCAACTTGACCGCCAGGTGCTTGGTGAGCAAGCCGAGCATCTGCTCGACCACGCGTGCACCCAGCTTGTCGGACAATGCCTGGAAATGATCGATCTCGATCAGCACCACCGTTACATCGCTCTGGTGGCGACGGGCGAAGGCCAGCGCCTGTTCGGTCTGGAGGGTGAGCAGGTGCTGCGTGCCGGCGCCGGTGGCCGGATGATGCGTGGCGGAGCGGGCCGCCTCGGTGCGGCTGCTCTCCAGCGCCTGGAGATTGGCGGCGCGCTCGATGTTGGCGCGTACGCGCGCCAGCATCTCGGCACGGTCGGTGGATTTGGTGACGAAATCGCTGGCACCGCATTCGACGCAGTGCAGGCGTGTGGCTTCGTCTTCTTCACCGGAAATGATGATGATGGGCAGTTGCCGCAGGCGCGGCTCTCCGGCCGCACGCACGCGCGCCAGCAGGCCCAGGCCATCCAGTTCCGGCATGGTCAGGTCGGACAGCAGCAGCTGGATGTCGGCATCGGCCAGCAGCTTCTGCCAGCCGGCCTCGCCATCCGCCGCCTCCACCACGTCGAACTGATCGCCAAGGTGTTTCTTCACCGTGGCCCGGACGATGCGGGAATCGTCCACGACCAGGATGCGGGGCAGTGGCGCTAGCTCGTTGGCGACTTGCATGGTCAGGCGGCCTTTGCTTACGGAGGTTGGGCAAATCTAACACAGCCGCGTGCTCAGGGCGACGCCGGGAATGGCCGGCCGGCCACCGGATATTCGGGCCATACCACGGCAACGCAGAGGCGGATACACTATCGCCTACTCAGTCATAGCCGGCGGTGCAGCACATGAAAACCGGAATGCAGGCAGCAAGGCGGACATCGTGAAATCGCGCCCTCCCCTTCGCCCAGGCTTCGCGCCTGCCCGCCGCGCCCGTTTCCCTGAGCACAGGTCCACCCCATGAGCCAAGCCCAGATCTATCTCAGCATCGCCCCATTGTCGCAGCACGAGGCAGGCGCGGCCGCCCAGGCGGTATCGGCGCTGGGGACACGTGTGATCCGCCTGATCCGGCAACCGTTGGGTGGAGGCATGTGCCTGGCCGCCATCGAGGCAGAGCGCTCCATGCGCAGCGAAAGCCCGGTCTGGTGCCTGGAGCGCCTGGCGGCCGGCATCTGGAACGAACTGGGTCGGTATACGCGCATCACCGCCAACTGGCAGGAAGGCGAGGAAGACGAAATGTGGTGGTGCCTGGAGGAAGAGGACTATCGCCGCATCATGTCGTCGTTCCGCCTGACGACACGACGCAGGGTATGAACGACAGGCGGCGGACCTGCGGCCGGCCTTCGATCCGGCGGCACGCCGATCGATCGTTCATGCAGTGACGCAAGCGCCCAGTCCTGGATGAAACGGGTTGAATGAAACGGTTGCCACAGGCAACAAAAAAACCCCGGCGAACCGGGGTTTTTCATTGAAGCTTCCGAACTGCTTAGGCAGCCATCGACTTGATGGCGGCGGACAGGCGGCTCTTGTGGCGAGCGGCCTTGTTCTTGTGGAAGATCTTCTTGTCGGCGATGCGGTCGATGATGCTGACCGATTCCTGGTATACGGTTTGGGCAGCGGTCTTGTCGCCACCTTCAATTGCCTTCAGCACCTTCTTGACCGCGGTACGGAAAGCCGAACGCTGGCTGGCATTGTGCTGGCGGGTTACTTCTGCCTGACGAGCACGCTTGCGAGCTTGTGCGCTGTTAGCCATTTATAAAACTCCTGAAGCTGTGGGGTCTGAACACCCGAAGCCTTAGGCGCCGGGCAAGTCAATTCGGAAACGGCGGATGGTACAGCAATCGGCCTGGCCGATGCAAGCTCTGCGTGCACCGGCGAAACTGGTTAACATGCCGCTTTCGCGCAAACGAAGTGGCGTACATGAATCTGCTCAAGTCGCTGGCCGCAGTCAGTTCGATGACGATGATATCCCGCGTGCTGGGTTTTGTCCGGGATGTGCTGATCGCCCGGATCTTCGGCGCCGGCCTGGCCACCGATGCCTTCTTCGTGGCCCAGAAGCTGCCCAACATGCTGCGCCGCATTTTCGCCGAAGGCGCCTTCTCCCAGGCTTTCGTACCGATCCTGGCCGAATACAAGAACCAGCGTGGCGAAGAGGCCAGCCGGGCATTCTTCGCCCACGTGGCGGGCACGCTGACGCTGGTGCTGGCGCTGGTGACCGTGGTCGGCATGATCGCCGCGCCGGTGGTGGTGTGGATTTCGGCGCCGGGCTTCAGCAACGAGCCGCAGAAGTTCGCGCTGACCGTGGACATGCTGCGCATCACCTTTCCCTACATCCTGCTCATCTCGCTGTCGTCGCTCGTTGGCGCGGTACTCAACACCTGGAACCGCTTCTCGGTGCCGGCGTTCGTGCCCACGCTGCTCAATGTGTCGATGATCGCGTTCGCGCTGCTGTTCGCGCCTTATTTCAATCCGCCGATCCTGGCGCTGGCCTGGGGCGTGGTGGTGGGCGGCGTGTTGCAACTGGTGTGGCAGTTTCCCACGCTCAAGCGCATCGGCATGCTGGTGCTGCCGCGCCTCGACCTCAAGGATGCCGGCGTCTGGCGCGTGATGCGGCAGATGGGCCCGGCCATCCTGGGGGTGTCGGTCAGTCAGGTGTCGCTGATCATCAACACCATCTTCGCGTCGTTCCTGGTGTCCGGTTCGGTGTCGTGGATGTATTACGCCGACCGGCTGATGGAGTTTCCCACCGGGGTGCTCGGCGTGGCGCTGGGGACCATCCTGCTGCCCTCGCTTTCCAAGAGCCACGCCAGTAACGACAGCGCCGAATACTCGCGCCTGCTCGACTGGGGCCTGCGCCTGTCGCTGCTGCTGGCGTTGCCCTCCGCCGTGGGGATGGCGGTGATTTCGGGCCCGCTGACCGTGGCACTGTTCCAGTACAAGGCGTTCACCGCGCACGATGCGCTGATGACGCAACAGGCGCTGGTGGCCTATACCGTCGGGCTGGTGGGGCTGATCCTGGTAAAAATCCTGGCTCCCGGCTTCTACGCACGGCAGAACATCAAGACGCCGGTGAAGATTGCGCTGGTGACGCTGACCGCCACCCAACTGATGAACCTGGCCTTCGTCTGGCAGTTGCATCACGCGGGGCTGGCGCTGTCGATCGGCCTGGCGGCCTGCCTGAACGCCGGCCTGCTCTACCGCCAGTTGCGCCACCACGGCATCTTCACCCCGCAGCCGGGCTGGAAGGTGTTCTTCGGCAAGCTCGTGATCGCGGTACTGGCCATGGCCGGGGCGCTGCTGCTCACCATGTGGCTGCTGCCCGCCTTCGACAGCGGCCGCATGCCGCTGCGGCTGGCGATGCTGGGGCTGCTGGTCACCGCCGGCATCGCCGCCTATTTCGGTGCCCTGGCCCTGCTGGGCTTCCGCCCCAGGGATTTTTCCCGCAGGGCGGTGGGGTGAGCTGACGGGGCTTCAAACCTTGGCCGGGGGTTTAGGGCGTGTCGTCACCTGTTTCACGACAGCGTTCGGTGCAGTTCGGAATGCCGTGCCAGGCGCTGGACGCGCGGCGGTATGGATACCGCAAGCGGCCGGCGACGCCGCGCGGCGCCCGAAATTCACCGAACCCGCAGGGCTGCCGCGAAACAGGTGACGACACGCCCTAGCCCCCGTTCAACCCTTCCCCCACCCCCGCCAGCGCCGCCGTTTCGTCCACCTCGTCGATCTGCCCCGGTTGCAGATAGGCCACGGCGTAATCGCGGTAGACGCCCGATTCGATGAACAGGCGGAACAGGTCGGGATCGACGTGCGCTTCGCGTGCCATCCGCGCCATGATCGCCACCGCTTCGGATAACTTCTTGCCTTCCTTGTATGGGCGGTCGATCGCCGTCAGTGCTTCGAAAATGTCGGCAATCGCCATCATCCGCGCGGGGATGCTCATCTGCGCCCGCGTCAGGCGACGTGGGTAACCGGTGCCATCCATTTTCTCGTGATGCCCGCCCGCCAGTTCCGGCACCTGCATCAGGTGGCGCGGGAACGGCAGCTTTTCCAGCATCACGATGGTCTGCACGATGTGTTCGTTGATCTTGTAGCGTTCCTCGGCGGTGAGCGTGCCGCGTCGCACGCTCAGGTTGTACAGTTCGCCACGGTTGTAGAGGTGTTCCGGCACCGCCATGTCGAAGCCATGGCCTTCCGGCAGGTGATCGCGCGGGCCGCGTGCGAACAGGTGCTCCGGGCGGTCGGCGAGCAGCGGTTCGTAGACCGGTAATGCCGGTTCAGGCGTGGCCGCCTTGCGCTGGCGTTCTTCGTGCGAGATGCCGATCCGGTCCGACAGCGTGCGGCGCCAGGTACGCGCGGCAATGGCCCGCAGGCGATCCACATTCTCCGGCGCCATCGCCTCGCCGCCTTCGTTGCAGGCGGCGACGAAGGCGAAGTCGTCGTCCAGTGCCGCCAGTTCGGCATCCAGCGCCGGCCGCAACGCGGCGTCATCGGCGCCGCCCGCCACCGCGCGCCAGTAGTTGAGTTCGGCGTCCCGCTTCAGCAGCTCGAAACGCATCCGTACCTCGTGGATGCGGTCGTACAGCGTTTCCAGCTTGGTGGCCTTGTCCACCACGTATTCGGGCGTGGTGACCTTGCCGCAATCGTGCAGCCACGCCGCGATGTGCAGCGCTTCCCACTGTTCTTCGTTCAGCGTGAAATCGCGCAGCGGGCCGTGGTCCGCCCTGACCCCCGCCTCGGCCAGCATCTTGGTCAGCACCGGTACGCGCTGGCAGTGGCCGCCGGTATACGGGCTCTTGGCGTCGATGGCGCCCGCCACCAACTGGATGAACGCTTCCAGCAGCGCCTTCTGTTCGGCCAGCAGGCGCTGCGTCTGCAACGCGGCGGCGGCGGAGCCGGACACCGCCTCCACCAGCGCCACCAGTTCCCGCCCGACCTTGCGCTTGATGCCCTGACCGTCGCGATCGTCCTCCAGTAACAGCAGCACCCCCACCGCCACGCCATGGCGATCGGTCAGTGGAATCGCGATCAGCGTCATCGCCGCCTCGAAGTCCGCCAGCGGGCCGTACCATTCCGCCAGGTTGGCCAGCCCATGGGTGACATGCACGCTGTGGCCGTCGCGCACGGCCTGCGCCACCGGGTGGTCTTCGTCCGGCGCAAGCACCGGCAACGATGTTTCCAGCGTGCGATCGTGCCAGCGCGCGTGCGCCGGGGTCAGGCGACCATCCGGTTCGCGCAGATAGACCACGCCACCCTCGGCCCCGGCCAGCCCCACCGTCTCGCGCAGGATGCGCGCCAGCAGGCGTTCGAAATTGTGTTCCGACGCCAAGGCCGAACCGATGTGCAGAAACTGGTGGATGGTCGATTTCATCCCGCCCATCGACTGCGCCAGTTCGTCGATCTCGGAGACGAAGGAGCGCACCTTCAACGGTGAGGCAAAGCGCAATGCCTGGATTTCGCGCGCCTCGTCGGTCAGAGCGACGATGGGTCGCGATGCCAGCCGCGACAGCAGGATTGCCAGCGGCACCATCACCGCCGCCAGTGCCACCGCGATCAGCATGGTCTGGCGTCGCAGCCGACGGGCGTCGGCCAGCAGTTCATCCTCCGGCGCGGCCAGCACCAGCCGCAAGTTGGCGCCGCCGGATACCGGCAGCAGTCCGACGTACCCCTGCCAGGAGCGGCCGGCCGCCGTCAGGCGTTGCGTTCCGGGGCGGGCACTGGCCAACTGCGCCAGCACCGGCACGCCCAGGCCGCCGACCTGGCTGAGCGAGAAGCCGCCGTCGGGGTTGCGGCGTACCACCTTGGTCGGGTCGCCATAGGCGACCACCTGCGATTCCGCATCGATCAACGCCAGCGCCGCCCCTGGCGTCACCTTGTCGCGCGCCAGGGCGTCGGAGAGCGCATCCAGCGTGATGTCCACCGCCACCACCGCCCGCCCATCCGGCGTGCGCCGCGCCAGCGTGGTGCCCACTTCGCGCGTGGTGAAGAACACGTAGGGCGCGGTGGCGGCCACGTCGTCCATCCTGAGCGCAGCGGCATACCAGGGGCGCTGGCGGGGGTCGAAAAGATATTGCGCCTCGTCGCGCTCGCCCAAGCGGCGCAGCGCGGCGTCGAAGAACAGGTAACGCCCACGTACCGTACCGCTGCCACGCTCCACGCTCTGCACCACGAAGCCCGTTTGCGGCGGAGCCTTGAAGCGGTCGTCCATGGTGGCCGGATCATAACGGCGCAGCAGGAAGAAATCGCCCTGGTCGTTACCGGCGTAGATCGCCGATTGCGCGGGCTGGCTGGCCAGCGCCTGCGTCAGATAGGGCAGGCTTTGCAGCCGTTGTTCCAGCGTGGTGGCACGGGCGAAATCGTGGCGCGCCAGCAGGCGGACCACCGTACCACTACCCCCGTACAGCGCGCTGACGCGCTGCTCGGTCTGCTCGCCGATGCGCGAGAACAGCACCCTGGAATCGGCCAGGATCATCCGGCTGGCCTGCCGGTCGTGATAAATGATGCTGATCGACGAAAAAGTGACGATCAGCGCGAGGAACAACCACGCGATATGGATATGCAGCGGGTAGCGCACGTTTTGCAGGGCGGGTGGCATGGCGGACCTTGGCGGCTGGGGTCTGTTTGAGCTTAGAGGCGCAAACCGAATTTTGCCGACATCAAACCACCAGATATCACCACCAGCACACGCCCCATCCAGACCGCGCGCCCGGCCCCGCGCGCAACAAAAAACCCCGCCGAAGCGGGGTTTTCAGAGCACAACCGGCAATCGGTCAGACCACCTTGGCGATGGCATCGGCAACGTAATCGATGTTCTGGTTGTTCAGCGCGGCCAGGCAGATACGGCCGGTGGACACGGCGTAGATGCCGTACTCGTCCTTCAGCTTTTCAACCTGGGCGGCGGTGAGGCCGGTGTAGGAGAACATACCGCGCTGCCCTACGACAAAGCTGAAGTCCTGAGCCACATTGCGGGCCTTCAGTTTTTCGACCAGGCCGGTACGCATGGCGCGGATGCGATCGCGCATGCCGGCCAGTTCGTCTTCCCACTGGGCGCGCAGGCCGGCATCCGACAGCACGGCCGCAACGATGGCGCCGCCATGGATCGGCGGGTTGGAATAGTTGGTGCGGATCACGCGCTTCAGTTGCGACAGCACGCGGCCCGATTCTTCCTTGCCGCTGGTGATGATGGTCAGCGCGCCAACGCGCTCGCCGTACAGCGAGAAGCTCTTGGAGAACGAGCTGGAGATGAAGAATTGCAGGCCCGATGCGGCGAAGGCGCGCACGGCCACGGCGTCGGCTTCGATGCCTTCGGCAAAGCCCTGATACGCCATGTCGAGGAACGGCACCAGGCCACGCTCGCGGCAGGCTTCGACCACTTCGGCCCATTGCGCGTCGGAGAGATCGGCACCGGTGGGGTTGTGGCAGCAGGCGTGCAGCACGATGACCGAGCCCGGCGCGTACGACAGCAGCGCGGCCTTCATGCCGGCGAAGTTCACGCCACGGGTGGTGGCATCGTAGTACGGGTAGTTCTCGACCTTGAAGCCGGCCGATTCGAACAACGCGCGGTGGTTTTCCCACGACGGGTCACTGATGTAGACGGTGGCTTCGGGAGACAGGCGCTTGAGGAAGTCGGCACCGATCTTCAGCGCGCCGGTGCCACCCAGGGCCTCGGCGGTGACCAGGCGGCCGGCCTCGGCCAGTGCATTACCAGCACCGAACAGCAGGTTCTGGACGGCGGTGTTGTAGGCGCCCAGGCCTTCGATCGGCTGGTAGCCGCGCGGCGGTGCATTCTTCAGACGGGCCTCTTCCGCGGCCTTGACGGCGGCCAGCAGCGGGATTTTGCCGTTGTCGTTGTAGTAGACCCCGACACCGAGGTTCACTTTATTGCTACGGGTGTCGGCGTTGTAGGCTTCGTTCAGACCCAGGATCGGGTCGCGGGGGGCCATTTCGACGGCGGCAAAGATCGAGGCGGTCATCAGTGCTCCAAGGCGGGCATCGCCCAAGAAAAAGGAAGCGTGCATTTTACACGAACGCCCGTGGCGGCTTGGCATGCAGCTCGGTAACGGCGGGTAAGGGCCTGTTTGTTTTGCGCACCGTCGATAGAAAATCCGCCGACAGATTGGCCCTCGGCAAAGTCTGGCGCGATTGGCCAGTGGTTTGCAGGCATCGCCCCCCCTCCGCCGAGCCTTGGGGCCTTGCATGCATGAGCTAAAAATCCACCGACATCAAGCTCCCGGCAAAGCCGGGCATACCACATGAACAGCCTGCCAGCAGCGGCTCTCCCTGATTGATTCCACTCCCCCCGAGCCTTGGGGCCTTGCATGCACGAACTAAAAATCCACTGGCAGCAAGCTCCCGGCAAAGCCGAGCGCACCACATGAACAGCCTGCCAGCAGCGGCTCTCCCTGATTGATTCCACTCCCCCCGAGCCTTGGGGCCTTGCATGCACGAACTAAAAATCCACTGGCAGCAAGCTCCCGGCAAAGCCGAGCGCACCACATGAACAGCCTGCCAGCAGCGGCTCTCCCTGATTGATTCCACTCCCCCCGAGCCTTGGGGCCTTGCATGCACGAGCTAAAAATCCACCGACATCAAGCTCCCGGCGAAGCCGGGCGCACCACATGAGCAGCCTGCCGGCAGCGGCTCTCCCTGATTGATTCCACTCCCCCCGCCCTCGCCGCCGCGAGGGGGCCTCGTTTGCGAGCCTGTGCGGTGCTGCAAAACGTTGGGGTGAAAGTCCATCGTCATCAATGACACCCTGGTCTTTGCCCGCTAGTGGGCTCCCGCCGGTTCGCTCGGCCAAAACGAAAAACGGCGTGCACCAGGCACGCCGTATGGGGCGGGGAGCGGGTCAGTGTTCCTGGAAGCAGTTTTCCAGTTCCACCCGATCCTGTCCGGGTCGGATGAGGCAGTTCTTGTTGCCGAAGCGCAGATAGCGCGCGCCGGTGGCATCAGTGCTCGGAACGATCCGGGGCGTCGGGGTGGGTGTCAGCGTGGAGATCTGGGCCAGCGCGGATTTCAGCGCCTGTTGCACCACATCCAGTTGCGATTTCAGCTCGTCGCGCTCGCCTTCCACCTCTTTTTGCCGGGTTTCGGCATCCTCCAGCGATTTGCGCGCCTCTTCCCAGCCGGTGGCGTTTCTTTCCAGCGCGCCGCGCAGCAGGGTGATCTGGTCGACATACTGCTTTTCGTTGAACTCGCGGACGAACAAGCCCAGCCCCAGCCCGATACCGAACAGCAGCAGCGCCAGCAGTACGCCGGCGCCGATCATCAGCGGCAACTGGAAGCGCCGCAGGAACGAGGAACTCGCCGCCGGCTGGGCGGCCTGGCCCGGCTCGGGTGGGTCCAGCTCGGCTTCAGCACTGCTGGTGGTGACGATCTCGATGATCGGCTGGCGATCCGATTCGTTGTCGCTCATGGCAGGAACAGGCTCGTTTTCGTTTCACGGCAGCGCGGCGGCTAGAACTGCTGGGTTTTCCCGGCCGGCTCGAACAGCCCCTCGATCGCCGGAACCTCTCCTTCGAGGTCGAAGGGGATGCCGTCGGCGCGAAGCGGCACGAACAGTTTACCCGTTAGCCGATAGCGCGGCGCGCCCTGTCCGTTGGCGGCGCGTAGCTGGCGCACCAGCGCCGCCAGGTTGCTGGTGACGTCGATCGCCAGTTTCGCCTCGCCCATCGCAGGGATCGTCACCGATTGCGCGGCGACGCCCGAGGCCAGCGGTTTGTCGTTGACCGCCAGCGTGGTATCCAGCCCCTTGATCGGCAACGCCACGTTGTTGGGGTTCTCCACGCGCAGCGTCAGGGTGAAGCGTTGCTCGAACAGGCCCGCCTCTTTCAGCGAAATACCCGCCAGCGAGACGCGCGGCTTTTCCAGGTTGGTGGGCAACCCGGCGCAGGCCGCCAGCAGCAAGGTCACGCACAGGATCAGCAAGCGGCGCATCTCAGCGCTCCTCCAGCAGGTTGCTCAGGCGTTCGGCGATTTCGCCCGCCATGGGCTGCGCGCCGGGCTGATCGGGATGGATGACCGCGAAGGTGACGTCGGCCTGTGCCACCAGCTTGCCGTTGTCGGCCCGCACGATGCGTTGGGTGACCACGCCGTGGCGTTCCGCCAGCGACGACAGCACGCTATCCACCAGCAATTCGTCGCCCATGGAGGCCGGGCGCTTGTACTGGATGTCGATGCGGCTGATCACCAGCGCCAGGCGCTGTTGCATGAACCAGTCGAGCTGCCCGCCCTCCTCCATCATGTTCCAGCGCGCTTCTTCCAGGAATTCCAGATAACGGGCGTTGTTGACGTGGCCATACAGGTCGAGATGATAGCCGCGCACCTTGATGCGGGTGGGTTGGGGCATTGCGGACTTCCTTGGGAAAGCGATCGGGCAATGTTAGTTCAACCGGCCCGGGGAACAAGAGGGGAATGTCACGAATCAGGCCGTTTGAAACTGCGTTCAGCACGGGCTGGATGCCGGTGGCAGGCGGTCGAATCGATCTGGAGACGCCGCTGCCGGCCTGCCCCGCGGGGCAGGCCGCGCGCAAGACGGCAGCCGATCCACGCGGCGCGAAGCCCCGGATCTCCAGGCGCGCCCGGCCACCGGTCCACCACCGATCACCGAGCTGCGCCAAATAGGTGCTAGGAAAACATTCGCACGTTCGCGATAATCGGCCGCATTCAAACCGCCTGCCCACGAATGGACCTCCGTCATTCCCGTCCCTTCCGGATCACCCTGCTGCTGGCGTTCGCGCTGACGCTGTTGCTGGGTGTCGGCCCGTATTTCTTCGACGCCGAGTACGCGCGCAACGAACTGCGCGCGCTGGTTTTCCGCGAAACCGGTCGCATGCTGTCGATCCAGGGCACCACGCACGTGGTGCTGCTGCCCTCCCCCGGCCTGATCGCCGAAGACGTCACGCTGTCCGAGACCGATGCCATTACCCGGTTCGCCCACGCCGATCGCGTGCGCATCCAGCTCTCGCCCTGGGCGTTGCTGCGGCGGCATCAGGTCAGCATCACCCGGCTGGAGGTGGATCGCCCCGAGCTGTCGATCCGCCGCATCGCCGATGGCCGCTATAACTTCGACGACCTGCTTTCCAGCCGTGGCGCGCACGCGGAGCTGCGATTCGACCTACAGGCGCTGGAGTTCACCGATGGCCGTTTCGATTATGCCGACACCACCACTGGCGACGCGGTCAGCCTGAGCAACCTGAAGCTGTTGGTGGATCACCCCACCGATCCCAAGGAAGGCGCGCTGAAACTGAGCGGCGACTTCGCCCTGGCGCAGAACGGCAGCGTCCGGTGGCGCAGCCATACCGAAGCGGGCGCGGCACTGCGCTATATCGCCGCCGAGCGCAGGCTGTACGTGGCGGGGCTGACGCTGAACATGACGCAGCAGGGCAAGAGCGGCGACAGCCTGGGCGTGGCGCATGCGCAACTCGACGCCACCGGCGAGCTGGTCTACGGCTGGGAGCCGCTGCGCCTGAACGGCGGCTCGCTCAAGGTGAAGGCGGTGGGCACCCGGGCGCAGCAGGCGTGGCAATGGACGGTGGACGCCCCGCGTATCGATTTCCGCAACGGCGTGGCGCGGTTGAACGACCTGAAGTTCGCCCTGGATATCCGCAGCCCGCAAAGCCGCATCGAGGCCGAAGTGGACGTGCCGGCGCTGGCGGGAACGCAACGCGGCTCGCTGCGCGCCGACGCGGCCAAGCTCGACGTGAAACTCAGTTCGCCGGAGCAGACCTTCACCCTCAATTTCGCCAGCCCGCTGGAACTGCACCAGGGCACGCTGGCGCGCCTGCCCAACTACCGCCTGACCGGCACCTACACCAACAAGGGCCTGCCGCGCGGCGCCATCCCGTTCGAACTGTCCGGCGAGGCGAAAATGGACCTGCAACAGGAAACCATCTCGCTCGACAATCGCGGCACGCTGGATGGCGCCGAGTTCGCCACGCTGTTCTCGGTGAGCAACTTCGTCAACCCGAGCTACCGCCTCAACCTGGACCTCGCCCGGCTCGATCTCACCCCCTACCTGCCGGCCGTGGCCGAAGGCGCCAAGGCGGTCGATACCGAAACGCCGTTCGAATTCGGCTGGCTCCAGCAACTGGATGCCGAGGGGCAACTGCATATCGGCGAATTCGTGGTGAAGAACCTGCACCTGCAGAACATCGCGCTACAGTTCATGGCCAACGACGGCAAGGTGCGGCTGGACCCACTGTCGGCACACATCTACGGCGGCGAGTTGTCCGGCCAGATGGAGATCGATGCCTCCGGCGATGTGCCCAGCTTTCATGTGCGGCAGTTGCTGTCCGATGTGAACGTCAATCCGTTGATGAACGACCTGCTGGCGACGTCGCGCTTCGAAGGGCGCGGCCAGCTCGACCTGGATGTCTCGGCGCGCGGCTCGCGCCTGTCCGAAATCCGCGGCTCGGCCAATGGCCGGGCGCGGATGTCGCTGGCGCGCGGCCTGATCCGGGGGATGGACCTGGAAGCGCTGCTGCGCACCGCCAACCAGCAGTTGAAACTGATGAATGGCGAGCAGGTCAGCCCGGCCGACATGAAGGCGAGCACGCACTTCTCCGAGCTGCACGCCAGCCTGGCGATCAAGGACGGCATCGCCAACAATCGCGACCTGTACGTCGGCACCGGCCTGCTGCGGCTGGATGGCGGCGGCCAGATCGACCTGGGCCGGGGCAGCATCGACTACACCATGCGCGCCAGCGCCAACCCGCGCGTGCCCGAGCTGCGCGATATCGTGGGCCTGACGGTGCCGATCCGCCTGACCGGCTCGCTCGCATCCCCCGAATACCGCATCGATTACAGTACGCTGCGCGAACAGCTCGAAGCGCGGCAGAAAGCCGCCACGAAAGCACCCGCCAAGCCCGCTGCCGCCAAGCCCTCCCCACCCGCCAGTGGCGCCAAGCCACCGCGCAAGCTCCCCACCCCGACACCTGCCAGGAAATGACCCCCTTCGCCGAACGCCTGATCGCCTGGCATGCCAGCCACGGCCGCCACGACCTGCCATGGCAGGTCAGCGACGCCTATCGCGTCTGGTTGTCCGAAATCATGCTGCAACAGACGCAGGTAACGACGGTGCTGCCGTACTACGCCCGGTTCCTGGAACGTTTTCCCGGCGTGGCCGATCTGGCTGCCGCGCCGCAGGACGATGTGCTGGCGCTGTGGAGCGGGCTGGGCTATTACAGCCGCGCACGCAACCTGCATGCCGCCGCGCGCATGGTGATGGCGCGCTTCGACGGCGCGTTTCCGCGCGATCCGGCGCAACTGGCGGAATTGCCCGGCATCGGCCGCTCCACCGCCGCCGCCATCGCCGCATTCTCGTACGCGGTGCGTACCCCCATCCTCGACGGCAACGTCAAGCGCGTGCTCACCCGCTGGGCCGGCATCGCCGGGTTTCCCGGCGAGCGCGCCGTCGAGCAACGGCTATGGCGGCTGGCGGAAGACCTGCTGCCGCATGATGCGTCCGCCATGCCCGCCTATACCCAGGCGCAAATGGACCTGGGCGCCACGGTCTGTACCCCGCGCAAACCCGCCTGCATGGCCTGTCCGCTCAGCGACGACTGCGTGGCGCGCATCGAGGGCCGCCAGCACGAGCTACCCACGCCCAAGCCGAAAAAAACCATACCCGAGCGCAATACGGTGATGCTGCTGATCGCGGATGATGCAGGCCGGCTGCTGCTGGAGCAACGCCCGCCCAGCGGTATCTGGGGCGGTTTGTGGAGCCTGCCCGAAGTGGCAACCACGCTCGACGCCGAACCCGCATGCCGCAGCCGCTTTGGCCTGGACATCGAAGCTGGCCCGGCCGGTGCCGACTTCATCCATGTGTTCACGCATTTCCGCCTGACCATCACCCCGCTGCCGGCACGCGTGGTGGGCCATGCGCCCGTGCTGCGCGAAACCGCCGGCCGCTGGTTCACCCGCGCCGAAGCCTTGGCCGCCGGCATTCCGACGCCGCTGCGCAAACTGCTGACGAGGCCCGGCTGAACACGGTCAGCCCCCAATGAAACAGCCCCGCGAACGGGGCTGTTTCATTGGGGGGAAACACCCCGGTCAGATCGTGCGCACCACCTCGTTGCTCACGCCATGCAGCACCTTCAGCGCATCGTCGCATTGCTGGGGCGACGCCGGATGCACCACCACCGCCCAGCGCCCCGCCTTGATCGCGTCCCGCACCGGCGTAACCACGGCCTGATGATCGGGCCGCGCGGTGGCGAGGCCACCGGCCAGCAGGCCGAACACCAGCCCGAACACCGCCGCCAGCACCGCCGCCACATATGGGCTGCTGACCACGGCCGGGTTGCCGGCGATGTACAGCACGCCATAGACAATCAGTCCCAGTACCGCGCCTGCCAGCCCCAGCGTGACATGCGCACGGATGGCGGTTCGCACGATACCGCGTGTTTCGGGCTCCAGCTTGCGCCCGAAATGGCGCTCGCCCGGGCATACCAGTTGTACCTGCCCCACCGGCACGCCAGCGGTGCGCTGCACGCGGTTGGCGGCATTGGCCGCCGCGGATTCGGAATCGAACAAGGCGGCAATCTTGGTACGCGCCCGCTCGCCGGATATCAGTTCGCTCAGCATCGAACTCTCCTCGCAGTCGAGGCCGCCCCCTGTCGGAAGGCGGCCGGATGCGACAAGTGTGCGCCGCGCCGCGCGGCCGTACTGTCGGGCCCATGCGGGACTTGTTGTAGGAGGTTAGGGCGTGTCGTCACCTGTTTCGCTGTCGTGAAACAGGTGACGACACGCCCTACTGCCCCGCCACCCGGGCCGGAGCCTGCCACAGCGCCGCCAGATCGTGGTCACCCCAGGTGCCGGCGCAGCCGTTGCGTTCCAGATAAAGGTGTTCGGGCGCCAGCCAGCGCGCGGCGGCGGCATCGAGCTGCGCCTGGGTGTAGCGCTTCGCGGGGTCGAACGCCAGCGCGGCCGTGCCGCCCATGCCGTACTGGAAGGCGATGGCACTGGCGTAGTCCGCCGGCATCTGCGGCAGATCGGCCACCCATTTGCGCGAGCGCGCCTGCGCCATCTGGAACTCGGCGTCGGTCACGCCTTCGCGCGCCAGTTGGCCGATGGTCGCCACCGTGGTCTCGATGGTGCGGGCGCAGGCCTCGGCGGGGCCGCTGGTGCGCAGCCACATGCCAACCCCCAGCGAACGGAACATGCCGTGCCCGGCCGCCACCCCATAGGCACTGCCCTGCTCGAAGCGCAGGCTGGCCATCAGGCGCTGGCGCAGGATGTCCACCAGCGAATAGGCGATCCATGCATCGTCACCGTTGAAATCCTCCGGCGCCATCACCCGCCAGATGAAGCTGGCTTCGCGCTTGCCGGGCTGGCTACCCCCATAGACATGCTGCGCATAGGCCTGAAGGCGCTGCGGCGCCGGCGCGGCGCGGCTGGGCGTGCGTGGCGCCACGCTGCCCAGGTAGCGCGCGACCAGCGCTTCCAGCCGGGCCGGATCGGCCACGCCGGTAATGGCCACGGTCCAGCGCGCCGGATCGCCGTACAGGTTGCGGTGCGCGGTGACCACTTCCAGCGGGAACAGCAGGCGGTAGTCCTGATCCTTCCAGTTGTCATAGGGCCAGACCTGCGGCGCGTATAGCCGCTGCCACGATGCCGCACCCAGGAATTCGCCGCTACCGCCCTTCAGCCGCGACAGCGCGTAGTCGCGCGCGACGGCGCTGGGCGGGGGCTCCAGCAATTGCAGGTGCACCAGTTGCAGCAGCGTTTCGAGTTCCTCCGCACGCGCGGTGCCGCCCAGGCCGTGCATGTCCAGATCGACCCACGGCCACATCGTGGTGGCCTTGCCGACCAGCGCAGCCTGCACTTGATCGCGCGAAAGGCCGCCCCAGCCAACTTCGTTCAGGTAGAACGGCACTGCGGCGGTCGCCAGCCACTCGGGACGCGTGGCGGACAACTGGCCGCCCTCGATCATCAGCAACAGCCCCATCTGCTCGCTGGGCGAACGCTGCCGCTGCCACACCACGGTGGCGCCATTGGACAGACGCAACACGCCGCCGCCCGGTGCCGCCTCGCGCGCCGTGATCTGCCCCGATGGGGGCAAATGGTCCATCAATTGCACGGTATTCGCCGCCTGACCGGCTTCCAGCTTGTCGCGCGCGCCCAGATCGGCCACCACTTGTGCCACCTCACCGTCGTCGATGCCGACGAAGGTCGTGGCGTTCTCGCTCGGCGCGCGCCAGGCCGAAACCACCTGCGACGCTTGCGCGCTCAGGCTGCGCCAGGCTTCGGTCACCGCCGCCGCATCGGTCTGCTCGGCAAAGCGGTCGAACAAGGCGTGCAACTGTGCCGGCTCGTAGAAGTTGTCGCGCATCAGCGCGGCCACCTGATACTGGTCGGCCAGCGCCGCGCTGGTCCAGCGTGCGGCGTCCAGCGGGTGGTTGGCTTCGATCAACTCCCGCAGCCGGCGCTTGCCGTCGGCCACTTCGGCATCGCCGAAACCGTCGCGCCGGGCGGCTTCGATGGTGCCGTACAGCCGTTCGACCGTGGCACGGTCGCCACCCTGCTTGCTGTTCAGTAGCAGGATCCACTGCCGGTACTGCGGAGTCAGATTGACGAGTGGCCAATAGCCGGGTTCCGCCCCCAGCCGCGCCTGCACCAGCATCATCGCCAACACACGCTGGTAATCGGCCAGCTCCTGCTCGAACGGGCGCGACACCGGCTGCGCCTCGAGCCACGCCCAGTTGAGCTGGGAGCGCCGCGCCCATTGCGCCTGGAATTCGGTGAAGCTGCGCCGCTCGCCGCTGAGCGCCACCGCGGCGGGCTCGTCCGGCGCCGGCCCGGCCGGCACCCTGGCGAACGCCTGCTTCAGCTGCGCTTCGACCCGCGCTGCGTCGATGTCGCCCACCACCAGCAACGTCATGCGCGGCCCGACGTAGTGGCGGCGGTAGAACGCCTCGATCCGCTCCAGCGGCAGATCGCGGACCACCGCCTCCTGGCCGATCGGCATGCGCTCACCGTAGCGTGACCCGGCAAACATCGCGTCCAGGTATTCGCCATACCCCTTGGACTGCGCTTCGCCCAGGCGCATCTCATCGAGCACGATGGTGCGCTCCCTGGCGACGATGGCGGGATCGAACACGATGCCGCCATCCGCCCAGTCGGCCAGCAACGTCATGGCGCGCTCCGTGACGTCGGGGTTCACGCTGAGCTGGTAGTTGGTGAAATGATGAAAGGTGTAGGCATTGCTGTCGCTGCCGATGCGCATGCCCTGGCCATTGAGGAAATCCACCACTTCGCCGGGCGCAAAATGCCGGGTGCGGCCAAACGCCAGGTGCTCGACCAGATGCGCGATGCCCCGCTCGTCGTCCGCCTCGTGCATCGATCCCGCCCGCACCAAGAGGCGAAGTTCCACCTTGTCGGTGGGCGTGGCATGGCTACGCACCATGTAATTCAGGCCGTTGGCCAGCGAGCCTTCGCGCACCACATCGGCGGCCATGGCAGAACAAGGCAGCAATAACGCCGCGAGCAGACAGAAAAGTCGAACAGATTTCATCGAAAACAGGAAAGCCCAAGGAAAGAAAAAAATAATGCGTGCCATGATAAACACACACCACATCGGGGCACAGCGTTATCTTGGCTTGCCCCCCGGCGCGCGTGAGAACCATTGAACGGATGCAACTCGACACCTAGCCCCGGCCACTCAGCAGCCGATACCCAACCCCGGTTTCGGTGAGGATATGCCGGGGGTCCGCCGGGTTGTCTTCCAGCTTCTGCCGCAGGTGGCCCATATAGACGCGCAGGTACTGGCTGCTTTCGGTGTGCGAGGGGCCCCACACTTCACGCAGCAGGTCGCGCTGGGTGAGGACCTTGTCGGCATGGCGGATCAAGGTGGCCAGCAGGCGATATTCGATCGGGGTGAGGTGCACCGGCTGGCCGCCCTTCGTCACCTGGCGCGCGGCCAGGTCCACGCTCACCTCGCCGAAGCCGAAGCGCTGCGCCGGGCCAGCGGCGTTGCCGGCGTGGCGCCGCAGCAGCGCACGGATGCGTGCCAGACATTCGGGGATGCCGAATGGCTTGGTCAGGTAGTCGTCGGCGCCAGCGTCGAGCGCGGCCACTTTTTCGGCCTCCTGCGTGCGCGCGGAAATCACCAGGATCGGCAACGTGGCCCAGCCGCGCAGCTTGCGGATCAGTTCCACGCCGTCCAGATCGGGCAGGCCCAGGTCGACGATCACCAGATCGGGCTTGCGGTTGCCCACGTCGATCAGCCCCTGCCGCGCGGTGTCGGCCTCGTGGACGATCATGCCCTCGCCTTCGAGCGTGACGCGCAGGAAACGGCGAATCTGCCGATCGTCCTCGATGATCACCACGGTGATGGAAACGTCATTCATGCGGCAGGCTCGGCGCGGGTTCGATCGGCAGGGTGAAGGTGAAGACCGCGCCATGCGGCGCGCGGTTGGCGGCATCGATGATACCGCCGTGCGCGGCGACGATGGCCTTGCCGATCGCCAGCCCCAGCCCGACGCCGGGCGTGGCGGATTCGACCTCGCCCCGGCCGAACTTGTCGAACAGCCGCGCGGTCGGCCCGGGCGGCAAGCCGGGGCCGTCGTCGGAGACGCTCACCACCAGCGCGCCATCCACCACGCGCGCGGACACGACAATTTCACCACCAGCCGGCGAATACTTGGCGGCATTTTCCAGCAGGTTGAGCAATACACGCTCGATCAGCACGCCATCGAAACGCAGGATGGGCAGATCGGGGGCCAGCACGGTGCGCACCCGGTGCGCGCCCAGCCAGGGCGCCGCGCCGCGCAGGGCCGTGCCCACCACTTCGTCGATCGGCTGCCATGCCGGGTTGAGCTGCACGCCGGCCTCCAGCCGGGCCATGTCGAGCAGGTTGGTCACCTGTTGCGACAGGCGCCGCGTTTCGTCGCGCATGCTGGCGGCCAGTTCGCGCGCCTGCGCCGGATCGAGCTCACGCTCGGCCAGCAGGCTGGCGAGGCCGGTGAGCGAGGTCAGCGGCGTACGCAGATCGTGCGATACGCTGGACAGCACGCTGTTGCGCAGGCGTTCACCCTCCATCGCGACGATGGCGTCGCGCGCCACGTCCACGTAATGCACGCGCTCCAGCGCCAGCCCGATCTGGCTGGCGCAGGTATCCAGCAGGCGGCGCTGTTCGGGCAGCGCCAGCGCGTGTGCCTCGGCCGCCAGCGCCACCACGCCGCGCGGGCGCATCGGTGCCCGCAGCGGCAGGTAGAGCGCGTCGGCGCCAGGCAGGGTGCGCGTGCCGCGCCCCGCCGCCTCGGCATGCTCGTAAACCCATTGGGCGACGGCGGCATCCACCGGCATCGCATCGGCGGCGGCGCGGACACGGTCGGCGCCATCGGGCAGCAACAACGCCACGCGAGCGCCGAATACCGCGCCCAGGTGGCGCGTGGCGATCTCGACGATCTGTTCGGCGGTCAGCGCGCCGGCCAGCTCGCGCGACAGATCGAACAAGGCGCGAGTGCGGCGTTCGCGCTGGGTGGCGACGGTGGCCTCGAAGCGCAGCCGCGCGGTGAGCTGCCCCACCACCAGCGCCACCGCCAGCATCACGCAGA
Organism: Chitiniphilus eburneus; assembly: GCF_005048205.1. Taxonomy (GTDB): domain Bacteria; phylum Pseudomonadota; class Gammaproteobacteria; order Burkholderiales; family Chitinibacteraceae; genus Chitiniphilus; species Chitiniphilus eburneus. Next base: position 102,289 of record NZ_SUMF01000005.1, on the reverse strand, counting down.
AGGTGAGCAGGTACTGCGTATCCGATACGCTCAGCGACAGGCGCGGCGGTACGAAGAAAAAATCGAAGGCCAGCACTGCCAGCAGCGACGCGGCAGCGCCGGGGCCGCGCCCATAGCGCAGCGCCACGCCGATCACCGCCAGCAGGTACAGCATGATGACGTTGGCCGGATCGAAGACCAGATGCAACAGCGCGGCGATGGCGGTGACGGCGGCGCAGCCCAGCAACGCGGCCAGGTAACCGCGCGACGCGCGCTGCGGCGCCCCGGTGTCGGCATAAAAGCCGGCCAGCGCCTCGCCCTGCGGCGCGGCGGGCTCGCCAGCCGGTTGCGCCACCACGTAGAGATCGATGTCGGGCGCGGCCTGCGCCAGCCGTTCCGCCAGCCCGGGGCGCAACCAACGGCGCCACCCACCCTGGGGCGAGCGCCCCACCACCAGTCTGGACACATCGCGGCTCTGCGCATACGCCAGCAGCGTGGCGACCGCGTCGGCACCGGCCAATACGCAGGTTTCGGCGCCCAGTTCCTGCGCCAGCGCCAGCGATTTCAATGTCCGCTGCCGTTGCGCATCCGGCTGCCGCTGCGTTCGTGGCGTTTCCACATGGACCGCCAGCCAGTCCGCGTGCAGGCTGGCCGCCAGCCGCGCCGTGCTGCGCAGCAAGCGGTCGGCGCCGGGACCGGCGCCCACGCACGCCAGCAGCCGCTCGCGCGCATGCCATACCGGCTGGATCGACTGGTCGGCGCGATAGGCACGCATCTGCGCATCCACTCGATCCGCCACGCGCCGCAACGCCAGCTCGCGCAACGCCAGCAGATTGCCCTTGCGGAAGAAATGCCGCGCCGCGCGCGCCGCCTGCTCGCCCAGATAAACCTTGCCATCGGCCAGCCGCGCCAGCAGTTCGTCCGGCGGCAGATCGATCAGCGTGACCTCGGCGGCGGCATCGAACACGCGATCCGGCACCGTCTCGCGCACCACGATGCCGGTGATGCGCCCGACCACATCGTTCAGGCTTTCCAGGTGCTGCACATTGAGCGAGGTGTAGACATCGATGCCGGCGGCGAGCAGTTCCTCGACATCCTGCCAGCGCTTGGCGTGGCGGCTGCCCGGGGCGTTGGTGTGGGCGTATTCGTCCACCACGATCAACTGTGGCGCCCGTGCCAGCGCGGCATCCAGATCGAACTCGGCCAGAACGTGCCCACGATATTCCACCTGCGTCGGCGGCAGGCGAGGCAGCCCTTCCAGCAACGCGGCCGTCTCGGCCCGGCCGTGCGTTTCCACCACACCCAGCAGCACCGTCACGCCCTCGCGCGCGCGCGCCTGCGCGGCCTCCAGCATGGCAAAAGTCTTGCCCACCCCGGCGCAGGCGCCAAAGAAAACCTTCAACCTCCCCCGTGCGGCCTGGTGTTCCTCACGGCGCAACTCGGCGAGCAACTGATCGGGATCGGGGCGGTGGTCGGTCATGGCTGTTTTGTTCCTGAACCCAAGCGTTGCAACACCGGGACCATAGAGAATGCGGCATAAAAACGGGGTAAAAATCGAGCATCCCGCCAGGACGTGTCATCCAATGTTTCACGACAGCGTTCGGTGCAATTCGGGATGCCGCGCCAGGCGCTGGACGCGCGGCGGTATGGATACCGCAAGCGGCCGGCGATGCCGTGCGGTGCCCGAAATGCCCCGAACCCGCAGCGCTGTCGCGAAACATTGGATGACACGCCCCAGGCACGAAAATCAGCCGCATCGCACTGCCGAGGCTTTCTCTGTACCCCCGCGGTGTTCTCTGTGGTTCAAGATTCCGGTTTTACCCACGGGTAGCTGAAAACCAAATCTTGCAACACAGAGGATCACAAAAAGGCGAGGGGGAGCCGGCCGCTGCCTTGCGGCGCTTCGTTTCTTCCCGCTTTGGATTCCTCCCGCCTTTCGCTGGGCTCTCCGTGCCCTCTGTGTTGCCCGATCCGGATTTCGCCTCAGCGCGCAGCCGCCTTCGACTACCCCGCTTGCATGGCGTGCAGCCGTGCGTAGTATCCACCATCGCGCCCGATCAGCTCGCGATGGTGGCCTTGTTCGATGATCTGGCCACGATCCATCGCCACGATGCGATCCGCCTCGCGTACGGCGCTCAGCCGGTGCGCGATGATCAGCACCGTACGGCCCTGGCAGATGGCTTTCATATTGTTCTGGATGATGCGTTCCGATTCGTAGTCCAGCGCACTGGTTGCTTCGTCGAAGATCAGGATGCGCGGGTTGGTCACCAGTGCCCGGGCAATCGCCACGCGTTGCCGCTGCCCACCCGACAGCCCCGTGCCGTGTTCGCCCACCATGGTGTCGTAGCCTTCCGGCAACTCGACGATGAACTCGTGCGCACCGGCCAGTTGGGCGGCACGGATCACGGCATCCATGCCCATGCCCGGGTCGGCCAGGGCGATGTTGTCGCGGATGCTACGGTTGAATAGCAGGTTTTCCTGCAACACCACCCCGATCTGACGTCGCAGCCACGCCGGGTCGGCCAGCCCGAGATCCACGCCATCGACCAGTACCCGGCCACGTTCCGGCACATACAGCCGTTGCAGCAGCTTGGTCAGCGTGCTCTTGCCGGAGCCGGAGCGACCGACAATGCCGATGACCTCGCCGCGTTTGATCTCCAGGCTGACGCCGCGCAGGATTTCCGGGCCATCGGGCCGATAGCGGAAATGCACCTGGTCGAATTCGATCCTGCCCTGGATCGGCGGCAGTTGCGCCCGGCTCTGGTTGATCTCGGTGCGGGTATTGAGGATATCGCCCAGCCGTTGCATCGAAATGCCCACCTGCTGAAAATCCTGCCAAAGCTGCGCCAGCCGCATCACCGGGCTGGCCACGCGCCCGGCCAGCATGTTGAAGGCGATCAATTGCCCCACGCTGAGCTTGCCTTCGATCACTAGTTTGGCCCCCATCCACATGGTGGCCACGGTGACGATCTTCTGGATCAGGTTCACGCCCTGGCTGCCGAGGTTGCCCAGGTGCGACACCTTGAACCCGGCTGCCACGTAGGCGGCGAGCTGGTTATCCCAGCGCCGGGTGACCTGCGGCTCCACCGCCATGGCCTTCACCGTTTCGATGCCGCTCACGGTTTCGACCAGGAACGACTGGTTTTCCGCGCCACGCGCGAATTTCTCGTCCAGCCTGGCCTTGAGAATGGGCGTGATCAGGACCGACAGCCCCACATAGCACGGCAGCGACAGCACCACGATCAGCGTCAGCCAGCCGCTGTAGTAGAACATCACCGCCAGGAACACCACCGAGAAAAACAGATCCAGCACCGAGGTCAACGCCTGCCCGGTGAGGAAGTTGCGGATGTTCTCCAGCTCGCGTACCCGCGCCACCGAATCGCCCACCCGTCGCGCCTGGAAGTAAGCCAGCGGCAGGGCAAGCATATGGCGGAACAGCTTTGCGCCCAGCTCGACATCGATGCGATTGGTGGTGTGGCTGAACACATAGGTGCGCAGCGCCGTCATGCCGACTTCGAACAACGACACCACCAACAGCCCCACCGCGATCACATCCAGCGTGGTGATCCCGCGATGCACCAGCACCTTATCCATCACCACCTGGAAGAACAGCGGCGTTGCCAGACCAATCAGTTGCAGCACGAACGACACCAGCAGCACTTCGCCCAGCAGCTTGCGGTACTTGACCACGGCGGGGATGAACCAACTGAAATCGAAGCGCGCCAGATCGCCCGCCAGGCTGGCACGCGATGTGAACAGGATCAGCCGCCCGCTCCACATTGCCAGCCATGCCTCCTGGGAGCAGCGCTGCGGCCGGCCGGCGATGGGGTCGTGGTACAGCACCTGATCGCCCTCCACCCTGGCCAGGATCACCCACTCGCCCGCCAGCGTGCGCGCCATGGCCGGCAACGGCGTGCGATCCAGCCGATCCAGCCGCGTGTCCACCGCCCGGGCCTTCAACCCGGCATGCCGGGCCGCGCGGAGTACGTCCGCCTCCGTCAACCGGCCATCGGTATCCGCATACTGGTGGCGTACCTGATCGGGCTCGATCGCCACCTGGTGAAACCGCGCCAGCATCACCAGGCAGGCCAATGCCGTATCCACGCGCGGCGCTTCCTGCGCGGGGTCGGCCAAATCTTGTGTATTCATCATTGGAACCAGAGGAAAAAAGCGCCCGGCGGCAGGGCAGCACAGCTTGGCTGCCAATGCGCCGGGCGGTCTTACCGCCGACCGCAAAAAACCGCGGCCGGCACATCAACAACCATCAATGCCAGTTGGCCGCCAGCACCGGTTGCAACTGCTCGCGGTACTGATCGGGCAGCGTGGTCTGCCCGGCATCCGGCGGCGCAAAGCCCGCCATCGCCGAAACCAGCGCATCCACCTGGCTATCGAGCAGCATCTTGCCATCGGCTGTCTTGAACTGCTCCACGTGGTACTTGGTGCCCGAATACCAGCTCGCCACCGTGACCTTGTCGCCGGTGCCGATCACGCTCACTTCCAGATCGGAACCGACACGACGGAACCACAACTGGTCGGATGCGGCATCGGCAAACTGCGCGAGGTCGGTGTTGCCGCTGGTGGCATCGTTTTCGACGATGCGGTCTGCGCCGAAGCCGGCACCGAACTGGTAGGTATCGTTGCCGTTGCCCCCCTCCAGCCGATCCGTGCCGACACCGCCATCCAGCACGTCGTCGCCATCCTTGCCATACAGGGTGTCGTTGCCGTCGCCCCCGAGGATGGTGTCGGCACCACTGGCCCCATAGACAGTGTCGTTACCCGCCAGCGCCAGGATGCGATTGCTGGGCACGTTCGCCGCATTGATCGTGTCCGCACCTTCGCTGCCATAGTGGACAAAACGCCGCTCCAGCTCAGCGCGATCCCACACCGTGCCGTCGTCGAACACCACCTGGCTGATCGGGCTGCCGTTGAAATAGCGATCCACCGCGAACAGATCGGTGCTGCCATCGGCATTGTTGACCCGGATATCCAGATTGTTGCCGTAACGCCGCAGGTCCACCTCTTCCGGGCGAATACCCGCGCCCATGCGCACCGTATCGTCCACGCCCGAGGTCGTGCTGTCGGCGTAAATCCAATCCAGCCCGGTACCGCGTTCCAGCACATAGGTATCGCGGCCTGCGCCGCCATACAGGCGATTGACGCCCGCACCGCCGATCAGCACATCGTCGCCATCCTTGCCGTACAGGGTGTCGTCGCCTTCCCCACCGTGGATTTCGTCCGCGCCCGTGCCGCCGTAGACCACATCATTGCCGCCCAACGCCAGGATGCGGTTGTTGGGCACGTTTGCCGCATTGATCGTGTCTGCACCTTCGCTGCCGTAGTGGACAAAACGCCGCTCCAGCTCGGCGCGATCCCACACCATGCCGTCACCGAACTGCACCTGCCCAATGGTGTAGCCATCGAAATAGCGCTCCACCACCATGCGGTCGTTAGTACCGTCCGGGTTATTAACGATCACGTGCAGGTTGCTACCATAACGCCGCAGCTCGACTTCCTCGGCGGCGATGCCTGCGCCCAGACGGATCACATCGTCTACGCCTCCAGCCGCGCTACTGGCAATCACTCGATCGGTACCAAAGCCACGCTCCAATACATAAGTATCCCGGCCGTCACCACCAGACAGCCGGTCGTTGCCAGCCCCACCGATCAACACGTCGTCGCCTGCGTAGCCAAATAGATTGTCGTCGCCGTCCCCACCGTGGATCTCATCCGTGCCGGTACCGCCACTTACCGTATCGTTGCCGCCTAGCGCGTAAATCCGGTTGCTGACGACATTGGCGGCACTCAGGCTATCACCGCTTTCGCTGCCGTAATGGACAAAGCGCCCTTCCAGCTCCGCGCGATTCCACGCCGTACCGTCATCGAACTGCACCTGCCCAATGGTGTAGCCATCGAAATAGCGCTCCACCACCATGCGGTCGTTGGTACCGTCCGAGTTGTTGACGATCACATGCAGGTTGCTGCCATAGCGCCGCAGCTCGACATCCTCGGCGGCGATGCCTGCGCCCAGACGGACCACATCGTCCACGCCTCCAGCCGCGTTGCTGGCAATCACTCGATCGGTACCAGAGCCACGCTCCAATACATAGGTGTCCCGACCGTCACCGCCATACAGCGTGTCGTTGCCGGCCCCACCATCGAGTACGTCATCGCCTGCACCGCCATGCAGTGTGTCGTTGCCACTCCCACCCCAGACATGATCGACGCCCGTGCCGCCAAAGACCGTGTCATCGCCATCGAACGCCAGGATGCGGTTGCTCACGACATTCGCCGCAGTCAGGGCATCCTTGGCATCGGTGCCATACTGGACAAAGCGCCGTTCCAGCTCGGCACGGTCCCACACCGTGCCATCGCCGAACTGCACCTGGCCGATCACATCGCCAGTGAAGTAGCGCTCCACCACCAGGCGGTCATTGCTGCCATCCGGGTTGTTGACAATCACATCCAGGTTGTTCGCATAGCGCCGCAATTCCACCTCTTCGGGGCGAATATCCGCGCCCAGGCGAATCACGTCGTTCACGCTACCCGCGGCGCTATGGGCCTTGATCCGGTCATAGCCCGTGCCACGCTCCAGCATATAGGTATTGCGACCTTCCCCTCCCCATAACCAGTCGTTGCCCGTTCCACCGTCCAGCACATTGTCACCACTACCGCCGAACAGGGAATCATCGCCGCCCAAGCCATAGATCCGGTTGGTCGGCACATCGGCTCCGGACAGGGTCTCTGCGGCATCGCTGCCATAGTGGACAAAGCGCCGCTCCAGCTCAGCGCGATCCCACGCCGTGCCGTCGCCAAACAAAACCTGGCTGACCGGATTGCCAGCGAAGTACTCCACCACCACCATGCGGTCGGTACTGCCATCCGGGTTGTTGACGATCACATCCAGGTTGGTGCCATACCGCCGCAGCTCGACTTCCTCGGGCCGGATGTCCGCGCCCAGACGAATCACATCATCCACGCCCAAGGTGCGGCTATCGGTAAAGGCCCAATCGCGCCCGGAGCCGCGCTCCAGGACAAAGGTGTCGTGCCCGCCACCACCGTGCAGCCGATCCTCGCCGGTGCCACCATCCAGGATGTCGTCACCGGTGCCGCCGAACACGGTGTCATCGCCGCCCAGGGCAAACACCCGGTTGGTCGGCACGTCGGCCACGTGCAGGTATTCGCCGGCATCCGTGCCGTACTGGATGAAGCGCTGTTCCATCTCGGCGCGATCCCACACTGTGCCATCGGCAAACTGCATCTGGCTGACGCGGTAGCCGCCGAAATCCCCGAAATACTGCTCCACCACCATGCGGTCGGCGCTGCCATCCGGGTTGTTGACGAGGATATCCAGATCACTGCCAAAGCGCCGCAATTCGACCTCTTCCGGGCGAATGCCGGCGCCCAGGCGTATGACGTCCTCCGTGGCGGAGGCCCGGCTTTCCGTATCGATCCGGTCCACCCCGGTACCACGCTCCAGCAGGTAGGTATCCCGGCCCACGCCGCCCGACAACCAGTCATTGCCGATGCCGCCATTCAGCAGATCATCCCCCTCGCCACCATAGAGCGTGTCGTTGCCCGCACCGCCATCCAGGATGTCGTCGCCGGTGCCGCCGAACACGATGTCATCGCCGCCCAGGGCAAACACCCGGTTGGTCGGCACGTCGGCCACGTGCAGGTATTCGCCAGCATCCGTGCCGTACTGGATGAAGCGCTGTTCCATCTCGGCGCTATCCCACACCGTGCCATCGGCAAACTGCATCTGGCTGACGCGGTAGCCGCCGAAATCCCCGAAATACTGCTCCACCACCATGCGGTCGGCGCTGCCATCCGGGTTGTTGACGAGGATGTCCAGATCGCTGCCAATGCGCCGCAATTCGACCTCTTCCGGGCGAATGCCGGCGCCCAGGCGTATGACGTCCTCCGTGGCGGAGGCCCGGCTGCCCGTGGCGACGCGATCCACCCCGGTACCACGCTCCAGCAGGTAGGTATCCCGGCCGGCGCCGCCCGACAACCGATCATTGCCGGTGCCGCCATCCAGCAGGTCATCCCCGGCGCCGCCGTTGAGCGTATCGTCGCCGCCCATGCCGTGCAGCACGTCATCGCCGCCGTTGCCCTGTAGGAGGTTGTATCCCATGTGGCCCAACAGGAAGTTGTTCAGGCTATCGCCACTCTGGAACGGCGCCAGCGCCTGCGTTACGGCAGCGGCATAGCGCGCATCGCCCAGATAGCCTTCCAGCCAGCGCCAGGGCTCCAGGCCGGCCACCGTCAAGGCTTGCTCACCGGCGCGGGTAAAGCCGATCAAATCCTGTAGCGCTTCCACCGGATTGCCAGCCAGCCGCTGCCCGATCAAGGCGGCCAGGCCGGTGGTATCGAAGTGGAAATCCTGTTCCCCCACCACCAGCTTGATGGCATCGAAAAAAGGCAGGTAACGCGTCTGCTGGGCCAGCCCCTCGTACACCGATGCGGCAAACGCATCGAAGGCGCGCTCCATGATGTCGAGCTGGTTGACGTTGAAGGAGACCAGAGTGACGTTCTCGCCCCCCAGGGTGACCTGCCGGATGCTGGTGGCACCGTTGTTGGCACCCGCAGCAAAGCTGACGAAGCTCTGCCCCCAGAAGGTTTCGAAGGTATCCAGCCGGCGCAGCCAATCCTGGGCGTAAGTGCTGTACTGCCACTGGCCATCCACCTTGACCGGCTGGCTGTTGCTGAACTGGAACAACACCGTACCGCCGGTTTCCGCCGCCTGTTCGCGCGAGGTTTTGAAATCGGCGGTATCGGCCCACTGGTGCAGCATGTTCTGCACCTGCGCTTGCTGGTCCGCGCGGCTATCGGTGGCGACAAACTGGCTCAGCGCCTGAGCCAGCGCCGGCGACAAGGCCGCCGCCTGCAACAGATCGCGCACCCGGCCGCTGCCTTGCAGATCGGGCAAGCCCTGCAACTCGGCCGGAACGGTGATGGTATCGGTGAACTCACGGTGATAGGTATCGGCCACCAGGTCGATATCGGCCATCTGCCCGGTGGTGCCCATCTGATCCAGGCTGCCGTCGGTGTGGTAGTAGGTGCCCAGGTCGGCAATGCGGTTGCCGTTGTCCAGCACTTCGGCATTGCTGGTGCGCGCGACGTTGAAGCCGGCGATGCCCAGTTGTTGCAGCGTGAACAGTTCGTTGCTGCTGCTGACGCCGTCGGCGTTGAGGTCGCGCCAGACGCGCAGGTTGGCGAAGGCGGCATCCAGGGCATCCACTTTGCCGTCCTGGTTGCTGTCCAGGTCTGCCAGGGCGTCGAAGCCATCCTTGGCCAACGTGCCGTCGGCTTTGAGGGTGGCATCGCCGAACAGCTCGCGGCCGTTGTCGATCCGGCCGTTGCGGTTGCGATCCAGCACCAGCAGGCCGTCGTCCGGCTTGACCCAGCCGCTGCCGGTCTTGACGCCGTCGGCATCGTGGTCGAACAGCACCGATCCGGGCTCGCCCGTGCCCACCGTTTCCAGGCCGTCGTGGTCCAGATCGAGTGTGAGCGGGTCATAGCGGGTGGGCGGAGCTTTTTTGGCGTCTTCGCCGCTGTCGGGGATGATCGTGGGGTCGATAATCGGCGGGTCTTCTTCGTCTTCGCTGCCCGGCAGGTTGATGCCGGCCGGGTTGGCTTTTTCGGTTTTATCGCTGCTGCCGGAGCCACCGGGGTTGCTGGAGTCGCCGCTGCCACCCTCGCCGCCGCCGGAGCTTGGGTCGCCGCTGCCGCCACCGCCCGAATCGCCGCCACCTGAACTGCCACCAGAACCGGTGCCGCCGCTGCTGGTGCTGACTGTCTGCGTTTCGTCCTTGATGGTGACATAACCGCCATCAGGCCCTTTTACCCTGAAGGTATCCGAGCCGACGCGGGTCCACAGGAACTGGCCATCGGCGCTTCGCCAGGTGTCCTTCATGCCCTTGACGGCTTTGCCGCCCACCAGGCGAATCTTGTTGGCACCGTAGTAGATTTCGGTGTCCTGGCCGGTTTCGATGACTGTGTCGCCACCGCTGACGTAGTAGATGTCTTTGCCTTCGCCACCGGAGAGGGTGTCGTTGTCGTCGTTGTAGGCAAACAGCGTGTCATTACCAGCACCACCATCCAGCGTGGAACCACCTTGGCCGGCAAGCAGGATATCGTCGCCCTCTCCACCGTTCAGCGTGCTTTGTCCCGCCCGCGACCCGATCAGGATGTCGTTGCCGCCACCGCCATTGATCTGGGCACCGGTGCTGTCCGTGGCATCGACCAGATCGTTGCGTTCGTCCCCATCGAATGCCAGCGAACGGCCCTGCGCCGCACCCAGTGTCCAGACCTGGGCATCATCCAGCCTGCCTTGGATGGCCTCCACTGCGGCTTTGTGATGGATGCCGACGCTGATGTTGTTGAGCAACCCGCTTTTGAGTTCCTTGTGTCCTTTGAGGCCGCTAATCGCTTGGCCGCCGGCAATTTCTTCCAAGTCCAGGCTGATCCCACCCGGTACTTTTTTCAGCGCCAGATGATCGAAGGATTGGTCGCGCTGGTTGTAGTAGTTTTCCAATACCAATTTGAGCAGGCCATTACGGCCATCGGTGACGTCGCCCCACACCTGCCCGCCCAGGCCGTCATTTCCGGCCAGCGTCGCCAGATCTTCGGTGAAGCGATCCAGCATGTTGTCGGCGGCTAATTCCGGCGTGCCGATCTGGTGGCGGATCAGCATTTCCATGAAGTTGACACTACGGCTATCGGTTTTACGAGCAAATAATTCCTGGTCGACAATATACTTGACCAAATTTGGAATCGCTCCAGTCAAACCCTGAAATTGCTCATTCAGCAACAACCCTTGCAACAGCGAAATCGAATGCAAGTCAATCGGATAAGAAGACAGCGCATTGGTATCGCCATGCGTAACTGTCTGCACCTCGCCGATTCGCCGCACACCGAGCCCAGCAAACACCGTTGTCCAGTTCGACAGCATTTCGCCATCCGTGGCGAACGAAACGATATTGTCTTCACCGCGAATGAATTGCGGCCCCACGTGGGAGTTGGTAACGAGGTCAACCAATTTTTGCACTGGAGTACGCGGGTCGATTGTGTTCCCGCTTGTTAACTTCATGGGGCCGTCGATATTGCTGGTGAAGCTCTTCAAATCAGGATCGACCGGCCAGCGTTCCAGTAACGCCCGCTGGTTCTCCATATTGGCGGCCATCGAGAATGGTGCCGGGTCGAAGGTATATGCGGGTTTGTCGAAGAAGACCCCCATCAATGCGGCAAGGCCGCCGCCCAATGAATGGCCCGTGAATGAAATATTCGCGCCATCGCCCAAGGCCAACTTCACTTGCTGATAAAGCGCTGCCGCTTCAATCAACTGAGAGTGCAGCAACCCTTGCCCCAAGGCTGCATCGGCCAGCATGTCTGGCGTGGGGCCTTCGCCCAGCGATCCGGCGTTGGTGCCCGCGTAGGCGATGACGATTTCGCCGGTAGGGCTTTTATAGACATGGGCTTCGAAGCCGGATACAGAATTGAACTTGGCAAAATCCTTCAGTTCAACATATCCCTCCGGAAGTGGGATTTTATTTATGTCCTCTCGTGTTTCCTCGTAAGCACTACCCGAAAGCAACGCATAATCAGTTATCTGCACAATCCATCCCTCACAATTATCGATTCAAAAATTCAACATCTATTTTTCAAGTAGCCGCCGCAATAACAATAATCAAGCGCCATCAATCTTGAGTTTGTTTGTTGAGCATTTATTTCTTCCACCAATTTCAAAGGGAGGTATTTTTCCTCCTCAATAATCTCCAGTGATTTCTCAATTTTCGGCTCAACCACGATATTTACTTTCCTGAATTTTTCTGGCAAGTCAAAAGCAGATTTATTAACAACCTTACCTCCGATCATTTCTTGCAAAATAAATGACGGGCATGGATTTCCATATCGTTCGCGCGAGCCAACGCTACGGGGATGAATTAAGACAAGCAATCGATCTCCATCCAACTGAACCAAAAATGGATCGGCCAAAAAATAAGGATCACTCGGCGAATTCCAAGTAACCGTCTTCCCCGTTTTCGGATGCACAAAGCTGATCGTTTCTGCTGCCACCGGCGCGGTTTGCCCCACCTCATGGCCTCCACCCAAGGTAATGGTTCGAGTCAAAACCAGTATCGAGCCATCTGCCTGCTTGGCTTCTTCCTGCCAAGTCACCACTTTTGGCCCGAGCAAAGCAGGGCCAAACAGCACAACCAAAACAGCGAGCATGGCCAAGCCACATCCCACGCCAAACACCATTGCGCCCCACATAAGAATTCGATTCATCATGATTTCCCGTTTTTCAACCATTTACCCTACCAAATCCCTTACCCAGCGGTAATGAATTAGCCTGCCTTGGCATAACCATTATTCATCTCCATCACTTTAAAATTAATCACCAAGAAGCCTTTGAATAAACCCGACCTATCCAATACCCATGCCCGCTGAAAGTAATTGACGGGTATCAATGTCGTTGGGATTTTGCTTTAATCAGAGATTCCCTGCCTCAACTCGCGCACCCGGCCGCTGCCTCGCCGTCCTGGTTGCTGTCCAGGTCTGCCGGGGCATCGAAGCCATCCTTGGTCGCGGTGCCGTCGGATTTGGGCGTGGCGTCGCCGAACAGCTCGCGGCTGTTGTCGATCCTGCCGTTTCGGTTGCGATCCAGCACCAGCAGGCCATCGGCAGCCAATTCACGCCCATTGAATTCCGTCAATTTCTTTTCCTCACCGTTCTCTCGCACTTTCCGACACATGCTGAATCAACGGGCTAAGGAAGTATTCGATCAATCGTCGCTGGCCGGTTTTGATTTCCGCCGTTACCGCCATCCCGGGGGCGAGCGATATATTTTTTCCATCGATATTCATGGTGTTACGGGTAAGCTTCACCCGCGCCTGGTAAATCAGCCCCAGCTTTTCGTCGGGGATGGCATCACGGGTAACGTTGGCCACCTGGCCATCCAGCAGGCCATAGCGGGTGTAATTGAAGGTTTCCACTTTGACCGCAGCCACCTGCCCGGCATCGACAAAGCCGATGTCCTTGTTTTCCAGCACCACTTCGGCTTCGATCTGGTCGGTATGGGGGACAACCACCAGCAAGGGTTGGGCTTCGGTCACCACGCCGCCCACGGTATGCACGGCCAGTTGCTGCACCACGCCATCCACGGGCGCAATCAGGCGGGTCTGTCGCTGGAGTTGTTTGGCTTTGATGTAGTCCTGGCCGTAGGCGTAGGCCTGTTCGTCCACCTGGGCCAGGATTTCGTGCTGGCTGCTCTGGAATTCCGCCTTGGTGGCTTCGCGCTGCTGGCGATTGGCAACAATGGCGGCTTCCAGTTGCTTGAGGTTGTTGCGCTGGCTGGATAGGTCCTGCTCGGTTTCGATGCGGGCCTGTTCCTTGTCCAGGTATCCGTGCTTGGAAATGAAGTTCTTTTCGGCCAGATCCTTGAAATCCGCTTCGCGCTGCTTCATCAGCGGCAAGGTCTGTTCCAGTTTGTGCACCTGGGCCTGGGTGGCCGCTAGCTCAGCCTGTTTCTGTGCGGTGGCGGCATCCAGGGTGGCCAGCTTGGCCTGCAACTCTCGCCAACTGCTCAGCATGTCGGCCTGCTTGGCGTTTCTGCGGCTGGGGTAGTCGGGTTCGCTCTGGAGATCGGTATCGCCTGCGGGCAATAGTGGAAGGCGGCCTTGATCCAGCGCCAGCAGCAGGGCGCGCGCCTTCAACTGGTCCAGCCGCGCATCCAGCCAGGCGTTGCGGTTTTTGCTGACCTCCGCCCCCGCCAGGGTGGCATCCAGTTCGATCAAGACCTGCCCGGCCTTAACCTGCTGGCCATCGCGCACGTGGATGGCGGTCACCACGCCGGGTTCCAGCGGCTGGAGCACTTTGCTCTGGTCGGAAACCACCAGCTTGCCCGGCGCGACGGCAACGATGTCCACCTTGCCAAAGCAGGCCCATAACAACGCAATGAGCAGGAAGCCCATCAGCGTCCAGAGGGTGACTCGCGCGGCCGGATGAGGGGGGGCTTCCTGCAATTCCAGCGCGGCAGGAAGAAAATCCAGCTCCGATGCATTACGCGGAATGAGGGTTAATTGCTTACGATCAACCCAGACTGCGAAAAAAACCTGTCGATACTTACCAATTAAGGCAAAAAAGGGGCTTGACACAGTATTCTCGAACCAAAAATTTGGCATCGAGAGTAAGAGTCCATCAGTGGCTCGTCAAATTTCTTTCAGCGAAGAAAGCATTCAGTTTCCCGTTATGTGCCTGATCAGGCACCACGGTTAGTCATTACATCTTTCCGGTAGCTAAAAGGAACTCAAATTGACAAGTCAGTAATCGAACTCCCAATACCGCAGGCGCTGATCGAGTACGAATCCGCAGCGCTCCGCGAAGCGCGCCGAGGCGGGGTGGTTGTCGTCGGAGGCCCAGTGCGCGATGCAGCGAGTGCTGCGGGCCAGTAGCAGGCAGACGATGGCAACGTGGGTGGCAAGGCCCTGGTGGCGGTAGTGCCCCGAGTAGTGGCGAATGGCCAGTTCGTGATGGCGGCCGAGGGCGTAGCAGGAGAAGCAGGCGCTGACCACCTGGGCGCCATGGCAGATGGCGCTGCCCAGGCCGTGAGCGAGGAAGGTGGCGGTGTCGGGCCAGAACTCCAGCAGGTCGTCGCGCAGCATTTTGTTATCCGGGTGGACCAGCATGGCGCGGTCGATGCGCAGCACGCGGCAACCATCGGGTAGCGGCGGTAGCCGTGGCTGGATGGGAAGGCGTCCGGGTTCGAAGCGGTACAGGCGGTAGTGGCCGCGTACGGGGGTACGCGCGGCGAAGGAGGCTTCCAGCGTGGCGTTCCAGCGGTCGTCCAGCACGATGCCGATAAAGCTTTCAGCGCCGATTTCGTCCTGTTCGCGCGGTTTGAGCGTGTGCTCGATGAATGGGTCCAGATGCTGGCGCAGCCGGGGATGGTAAGGGTCACCCAAGAAATAGGCGCCGACGCCGGTGGCGGCAACAATGGCGACGCCGGGGCTGGTGGGATTATCGACGTACACGTGGCCGCGATGCGGTCCGGTCAGTACGCCCTGGAGCGGCATTTCGTGGGGATGACGTCCGTCCAGCAACGCCAGGACGGAGCCATATCGGCTGCGATCGATTTCAAAGAACATGGGAGGTCTCGGCAAGCGGGCCTTGCGCCGGGTGAAGCCCCGGCGCGGGAGCAATGCAGACCGCTCCCGCGCATGCGGAGTTCCGCACCGGGTGACCCGGCGCACCTGTTCGCCAAGCAAGGCAAAACGCCAATCACCGTGCCGCATCCAGCGCCAGGTTCAACGCCAGGACATTGACCCGCGCTTCGCCGAACAGCCCCCATTGCGGGCCTTCGGTATGCGCTGCGATCAGTGCCCGCACGCGCGCAGTGGAAATGCCGCGCAGACGTGCCACCCGCTCTGCCTGCCATTGTGCGGCGGCCGGGCTGAGGTGCGGGTCCAGCCCGCTGCCGGAGGCGGTGACCAGTTCCACCGGCACCGGCCGCGCATTACCGGGGTCGGCGGCACGCAACGCGGCGATGCGCGCTTCGACCGCCTGCTTCAGCGCCGGGTTGCCCGGCCCCAGGTTGGAACCACCGGATGCGCCGCCGTTGTAGGGCATGGGCCCGGTGGCGGAAGGCCGCCCCCAGACATAGCGCGGGTCGGTGAACGATTGCCCGATCAGCCGCGAGCCGATCAGCTTGCCATCGCGCACGATCAGGCTGCCATTGGCCTGCTGGGGAAACAGCGCCTGGCCGATGCCGGTGACAGCCAGCGGATAGGCCACGCCGGTGACCAGAGTCAGCGCGGTAAACAACACCAGCGCGGGACGAATCAGTTTCATGGTCTTGCTCCTTGGTTGGTTCGAGCAAACCCCAAGTCTTGAAACACTGAGAGCACTGAGAGCACTGAGAAAGACGGGTAACGTTTACCACGAGGAGGAAATCCAAAAGCGCTATGGATTCCTATCGATTTCCCAAGGGTTGCCTCAGCGTCTTCCTGGTTTTCTCCGTGTCCTGTGTGTTTCGAGATTTGGGGTTCGCCGCTCACAGCAGGTTAAGCATCATGTCGATCAGCTTGATGCCTGCGAACGGGGCGATCAGGCCGCCCAGGCCGTAGATCAGCAGGTTGTCGCGCAGCAGCCGCGCGGCGCCGGTGGCGCGGTAGCGCACGCCGCGCAGCGCCAGCGGAATCAGGAACACGATCACCAGTGCGTTGAAGATCACCGCGCTGAGGATGGCGCTCTGCGGGCTGCCCAGCCGCATCACGTCCAGCGCGGCCAGTTGGGGGTAGGTGGCGACGAATACGGCGGGCAGGATGGCGAAGTATTTGGCTAGGTCGTTGGCAACGCTGAAGGTGGTCAGCGCGCCGCGCGTCATCAGCAGTTGTTTGCCGATCTCGACGATCTCGATCAGTTTGGTCGGGTTGCTGTCCAGATCGACCATGTTGCCGGCCTCCTTGGCGGCCTGGGTGCCGGTGTTCATCGCCACCGCCACGTCGGCCTGCGCCAGCGCCGGGGCATCGTTGGTGCCATCGCCCGTCATCGCCACCAGCCGGCCTTCGGCCTGGGTGGCACGGATCAGCGCCAGTTTGGCTTCGGGCGTGGCTTCGGCCAGGAAGTCGTCCACCCCGGCCTCGGCGGCAATGGCGGCGGCGGTCAGGCGGTTGTCGCCAGTGATCATCACGGTCTTGATGCCCATGGCCCGCAGGTCGGCAAAGCGCTCCTTGATGCCACCCTTCACGATGTCCTTCAGCTCGACCACGCCCAGTACCCGCGCGCCATCGGCCACCACCAGCGGGGTGGCGCCACGCCGGGCTACGTCCTCGACGCTGCGTTCCACCTCGGCCGGAAAATGCCCGCCCAGCGTGCCGATGTAGGTGCGTACCGCGTCCGCCGCGCCCTTGCGGATCGCGCGGCCGTCGCAATCCACGCCGCTCATCCGCGTCTGCGCGGTGAACGGCACGAAGCCGATGCCGTGGTCACCCAGCGCGCGCTGGCGCAGGTTGAAGCGCTGCTTGGCCAGTACCACGATGCTGCGCCCTTCCGGGGTTTCATCCGCCAGCGAGGCGAACTGCGCGGCATCTGCGAGCTCGGCCTCGCTCACGCCCGGTGCGGGCAGGAAGGCGGTGGCCTGGCGATTGCCCAGGGTGATGGTGCCGGTCTTGTCCAGCAGCAGTACGTCCACGTCGCCCGCCGCCTCGACCGCGCGGCCGGAGGTGGCGATCACGTTCACCCGCATCAGCCGGCTCATGCCCGCCACGCCGATGGCGCTGAGCAGGCCGCCGATGGTGGTGGGGATCAGGCATACCAGCAGCGCCACCAGCGCGGTGATGCCCACCGGCGCGCCTGCGCCGGAAACATCCACCGCGAACAGCGAGAACGGCAGCAGGGTGACCACCACCAGCAGGAACACCAGTGTCAGCGCCACCAGCAGGATGGTCAGTGCGATCTCGTTGGGTGTCTTCTGCCGCCTGGCGCCTTCGACCATGGCGATCATGCGGTCGAGGAACGCTTCGCCCGGGTTGGCGGTGATGCGCACCACGATCCAGTCCGACAGCACGCGGGTGCCGCCGGTAACGGCGCTGAAGTCGCCGCCCGATTCGCGGATCACCGGCGCAGACTCGCCGGTGATTGCCGATTCATCCACCGATGCCACGCCCGCCAGCACCTCGCCGTCGCCGGGAATCACGTCGCCGGCCTCAACCAGTACCGCGTCGCCAGCGCGCAGGCCGGAGCTTTCCAGCAGTTCGTAGCCGGCGCTGCGCCGGGGCGCGCTCAGTTTCTTGGCCAGGACACGCTGCTTGGCGGCGCGCAGGCTGGCGGCCTGCGCCTTGCCACGCCCTTCGGCCAGCGCCTCGGCAAAGTTGGCGAACAGCACGGTGAACCACAGCCAGAGCGCCACGCCCAGGATGAAACCGGCTGGTGCTTCGGCATGGCCCGCCAGCGCGGCCAGCCACAGTAGCGTCACCAGGATGCTGCCCAGGTAGACCACGCACATCACCGGATTGCGCCACTGCACGCGCGGCGACAGTTTGCGCACGCTGTCCAGCAGTGCCGGGCGCAGCAGCGCGGGGTCGAACATCGATAATTGTTGATGGGTCATGATTCCCTCAGGGCCAGGTGTTCCGCCACTGGCCCCAGGGCCAGCGCCGGTACGTAGGTCAGCGCGCCCACCAGCACCACCGCGCCGATCAGCAGCAGCACGAACAGCGGGCCGTGCGTGGGCAGGGTGCCGGCGGTGACGGCCAGGCGCGGCTTGGCGGCCAGCGAGCCGGCGATGGCCAGCACCGGCACGATCACGGCAAAGCGGCCGAACCACATCGCCAGGCCGAGCAGCACGTTGTAGAAGGGGGTGTTGGCCGACAGGCCGGCAAAGGCAGAGCCGTTGTTGTTGGCCGCGCTCGACAGTGCGTACAGCACCTCGGAGAAACCATGCCCGCCGGGGTTGAGGATGCCGGCGCGGCCCGGCTCGACCAGCAGTGCCAGCGCGGTGCCGGCCAATACCAGGGTGGGCGTGGCCAGGATCACCAGCGCCACCATCTTGATGTCGAACGCTTCGATCTTCTTGCCCAGGTATTCCGGGGTGCGGCCGATCATCAGGCCGGCAATGAACACCGCCAGCAACGCGAACACCAGCATGCCGTACAGCCCGGAGCCAACGCCGCCGAACACCACTTCGCCCAGTTGCATCAGCCACATCGGCACCAGCCCGCCCAGCGCGGTGAACGAGTCGTGCATGGCGTTCACCGCGCCGCACGATGCCGCCGTGGTGATGGTGGCGAACAGGGCGGAAGCCACGATGCCGAAGCGCGTTTCCTTGCCTTCCATATTGCCGCCCGCCTGCCAGGTTGCGGCAGCCTGGTCCACGCCCAGCGCGCCCCAGGTGGGGTTGCCCTGTTGCTCGGCCCAGATCGCCGCCAAGGCGAACACGACGAACAGCAGCGCCATCGCCGCCAGGATCGCCCAGCCCTGGCGGATGTCGCCCACTTCGCGGCCGAAGGCAAAACACAGCGCCGCCGGGATCAGCAGGATCGCCAGCATCTGCATCAGGTTGGATAGCGGCGTGGGGTTTTCGTAGGGGTGCGCCGAATTGGCATTGAAGAAGCCGCCGCCGTTGGTGCCCAGCATCTTGATCGCTTCCTGCGAAGCGACCGGGCCTTGCGACAGCACCTGGCTGCGCGTGCTCAAGGTGTCGGTCAGCACCTGGCCGGCGGCATCGCGCAATGGCGTGCCGTGCGCGTCGAGCCGTGCCTGTGGGTAGTGCACCGTGGTGACGGTCTGCGCGCTGCGGTCGGCGTCGAAGTTCTGGATCACCCCCTGCCCCACCAGCAACACCGCCAGCAGCAGCGACAGCGGTAACAACACGTAGAGCGTGGCGCGGGTGAGATCGACCCAGAAATTGCCGACGGTGGCAGCACCATGCCGCGCCAGCCCGCGGATCAGGGCGTAGACGACGGCAATGCCGGTTGCGGCCGACAGGAAGTTCTGCACCGCCAGCGCCAGCATCTGCGTCAGGTGGCTCATCGTGCTTTCGCCGGCGTAGCCCTGCCAGTTGGTGTTGGCGACGAATGAGACGGCGGTGTTGAAGGCGGAATCCGGCGATACCGCGCCAAACCCTTGCGGGTTGAGCGGCAGCCAGCCCTGTGCACGCTGCAAGGCATAGGTGAACAGCGTGCCGATCAGGCTGAACAGCAACACCGCCAGCGCATAGCGCTTCCAGTCCATTTCCTGCTCGGCATCGATGCCGGCCAGCCGGTAGCAGGCGCGTTCGATTCCGCCCAGCGGGCCAGTGACGACGCGCGAGCGCCCGGCCATCACATCGGCCAGGTAGCGCCCGAGCGGCCAGGCCAGCAAGCCCAGCAGCGTCAGGTACAGCGCGA
Source organism: Chitiniphilus eburneus (assembly GCF_005048205.1). Taxonomy (GTDB): domain Bacteria; phylum Pseudomonadota; class Gammaproteobacteria; order Burkholderiales; family Chitinibacteraceae; genus Chitiniphilus; species Chitiniphilus eburneus. The sequence goes on along the minus strand of NZ_SUMF01000005.1, from coordinate 82,421 downwards.
GTTGCACGTAGGCGTTGGAGGTCATCAGAAACGCTCCGCGCGCAGCAGCGCATAGATCAGGTAGACGAACAGCAGCGCGGCGCTCGAGCCCGCCACCGCATAAAGCCAGGTCATGGCCGGCCTCCCAGCCGGGCCACCCCGGCGAGCAGGCCGGCGGTGGCGGCATAGCTCAGCGCCAGCAACCCCAGGTAGATCGCGTCCATCGTTTTGCTCCCGTGTACGGGGTGCGGCATGACGCCGCCTCCACGCTCTGCATGGTGGCGGGCGGGGCATAAAAACGTGGTAAAAGCCGGGGAGCGGAAGATAAAGAAAGGATAAAAATTGCGGGGGGAAAGGCCGGGAAATTCAAACCTTGAACCACTGAGGGCGCCAAGAATACGGAGGGGTCACAGAGAAACCCGGAAACATGAAATGGCTCCGGGGTGATGAGTTTGATTTTCTCCGTGCAGCGCTGCGCGCTCTGTGGTTCAAGACGTGGAATTTACCTTCAAGAGGCCGTCAGCAGCAGCACCGACTGCTCGCCGCGCCGCCGTAGTTCCTGGTGCAGCAGTTTGTAGAGGTCGATGTCGAACATTGGCGTGGGCGCCTGAAGCAGCGCGGGCAATTCGGCGGGGTCGGCGATGGTGCCAAGGTAGACCCAGCGGTCGATCACATGCAGCCGGCTGGCCCACTCCGGGCCTTCGGGCAGGCCGACCGGGCCGGGGTACGGCCAGGGTGCGAAGGCGCTTTTGGCCAGCGCGGTCTGCAAGCGGGCGTTGTGCTGGGCCGCGCTTTCCTTGCCCAGGCACAGGCCTTTGCAACGTCCGGTCACGCAACCCAGGCAACCGCCCCGCTCCGCTTTACCGGCTGTTTCCAGCCCCAGCGCGCGACGGCACAGGCGGAAGTTGTCGGCGAGTTTTTCCAGCAGTTTGCTGGCATCGCGCCGGTTGCGGAATGGGCCATATACCTGGTCGCGCCCGGTATGGGCGAAGTCGAGCCGCGCGACGTCCACGCGCTCGGGCACCAGCAGGCCGTCGCGCGGCACCAGTTGCCAGGCGCACAGTTCGCGCGCCGGGCGCGGCCGGGGGTTGTGCAGGGGTGTCAGTTGTTTGAGCAGGCGCGTTTCCAGCAACTGCGCCCCCAGTTCACCGGGCGTTTCGTGCCATGCCAGCCGGCGCACCTCGGCGATCCAGGGTTTGTCGCGGGCACGCGGTTCGGCCACGAAATGCGCCAGTACGCCCTTGCGCAGGTTGCCATGCTTGCCAAGGTAAAGCGGTACGTCGGCCGCGTCATGGAATACGTATACCCCGGGCAGTTCGGGCAGGTCGTCGAGCGCGCTGGCATCCAGGCCAGGCGGCAGCGCGGGTTGGCGCGTCAGTTCGGCGATGGCGGCGTGGATGACTTCGGGGGCATGGTCCCGCGCGGCGGCGCTCAGGAATTGCCATAGCAGTTCGGCATCGGTCAGCGCGCGGTGACGTTCGCCCTCCACATGCAGGCTGTGACGTTCGACCAGGCTGTCCAGGTTGTGCTTGAAATGCTGCGGATACAGCTTGCGCGACAGTTTCACGGTGCACAGCACCGTGGCGCGAAACGGCAGGCCCAGACGCTTGAATTCGCTTTTCAGGAAGCCGTAGTCGAAGCGCGCGTTATGCGCGACGAACACCCGCCCCCGCAGGCGTTGCGCCACATCGTCGGCCAGGGCGGCGAAGCTGGGTGCGTCGGCCACCATGGCGTCGTCGATGCCGGTCAGCCGCTGGATGAAGTGGGGAATCGGCACACCGGGGTTGACCAGCGTGCTCCAGCGCTGCGTACCGCCCTCGCCCACTTCGACGATGCCGATTTCGGTGATGCGGTCGCGCAGCGGGTTGGCACCGGTGGTTTCCAGGTCCACCAGGACCATCGGTTCGGGGTAGTGCGGCGTCATGCCGGTCAGACGGCGCCCTGCGTGAAGCGGAAGCACTGGTGGATGCGCTTGTTGCGGAAGTCTTCGGGGACCGATTGCGCGGAAAGATCCTCGCACAGCGGCGCCAGTGCGGGGTCGAGCTTGAAGCTGCGCAGATTGTTCGAGAAGTACAGCACGCCGCCGGGCGAGAGGATTTCCAGGCAGGCTTCGACCAGCCAGCGGTGATCCTTCTGCACGTCCAGCACACCCAGCATCTTTTTGGAGTTGGAGAACGACGGCGGGTCGAGCACGATCACGTCGTATTGCGCGACGTCGTCGATGGCGTCGGTGAGAAACTGGAATACGTCCTGGCGCACCCGGCGATGCAGGCCATCGGCAAAACCGTTGGCCGCCAGATTACGCGCCGCCCATTCCAGGTAGGTGTTGGACAGATCGACCGACATCGTTTCGCGTGCGCCGCCGGCCGCCGCATAGACCGTGAATGCGCCGGTGTAGCAGAACAGGTTGAGGAAGCGCTTGCCCTTCACCTCGCCGCGCACTCGCTGTCGCGTGTTGCGGTGATCCAGGAACAGGCCGGTATCCAGGTAGGTATCCAGGTTGACGATGAACTTCAGCCCGTTTTCCTCGACGATGAAATCCTCGCCAGCCAGCCCGGTCTTTTCGTATTGGGCATCGCCTTCCTGGCGGCGCCGCGTCTTCACCGCCACCTGTTCCTCGGGCACGCCCAGCGCATGCGCCGTGGCTTCCCAGATTTCCGCCAGCCATTCCTCGTGCGCTTCGTCGGTCTGCACCCAGCCGGTGTCGTATTCCTGGAGATGGACGTGGCCGTCGTACCAGTCGACGATCACCGGGAACTCCGGTACGTCACGGTCATAGATGCGATAGCAGGACAAACCCTGGCGGCGGGCCCATTTGCCCCAGTGCTTGGCATTCTTGGCAAGGCGGTTGGTATAGCTGGCGATCTCGGACATGACGGGCCTGAAGAAATGATGAAGGGCTGTCGCACGGATGGCGGCAGCCCGAAAGACTATGGTTGGGGCGAAGAACGGCGGTGGCTAGGCGTGTCATCCAATGTTTCACGACAGCGTTCGGTGCAGTTCGGGATGCCATGCAAGGAGCTGGACGCGCGGCGGTATGGATACCGCAAGCGGCCGGCGACGCCGCATGGCGCCCGAAATGCCCCGAACCCGCAGGGCTGGGCCGAAAAAACACCATCCACTGCGTTGCACTCCTTGCCAATAACCCGTTATTGCCTGCGTCGTGTGCCTGGTGCCTGGTGCCTGGTGCTTCTTCGGCCCGGCGCTGCCGCGAAACATTGGATGACACGCCCTAGCGGGGCTGCGACTGCCGCCAGGCCAGCAGGCGTTCGAACACCGGTTGCGGCACGTACTGGCAGACCACGCTTTCCCAGTTGCCGGGGCCGACCAGACCCTTGACCATGGTGGAGCTGATTTCGGCGATTTCACGCGGCGGCATCAGGAACACCGTATCGATGTGCGGCGCCAGATCGGCGTTCACGTAGCGCATCTTGCGCTCGAATTCGTAGTCGGCCGCTTCGCGGATGCCGCGCAGGATATAGTCGGCGCTTTCCTCGCGCGCGTAATCCACCAGGAAACGGTTCTCGAAGATTTCCACCCGCAGATTGGTCAGGTGCGCGGTGGTCTCGCGCAACATGGCCACGCGCTCTTCGACACTGAATGTGTAGCGCTTGTCGGGGTTCTCGCCGATGGCCACGATCATTTCGTCGAACAGGCGTACGCCATGCTCGATCATCCACAGGTGGCCATTGGTGACCGGATCAAAGCTGCCCGCATACACGCCGCGCCGCATGCCCGCCCCTTCATCGTTGAAACGAGCCGCCACTATACCATCGGTGGACATTAATTTAAGATGCCCCGGACATAGCAAAAACGGCCCCCAGCAAGGGGGTTCAGCTCAAGCAAAGGGGGAGATCCAGATGCTGCTGCGCAAGTTCCTGCTGCCCTGCATGATCGCAGGCGTCCTGGCCAACGCGGTCGCCGCTCCGGAGGACGAAGAGGTCGAAGCGATCAATCGCGCCCCCGAATCCGAGATCGTCATCGGGCAATCCGTTCCCACCACCGGCATCGCCGCCGATACCGGCAAGGCGCTGGCACTGGGCGCATCGTTGTATTTCGGCCGCGTCAACGCACGCGGCGGCATCAACGGCGCCGTCATCAATCACAAGGTGATGGACGACGGCAACGATCCGCAAAAAGCCATCCAGAACACCCGCGACCTGCTCGACAAGCAAGGCGCGCTGATGCTGGTGAACTACTACGGCACCGCCACCGTCGATGCACTCACCCGCTCCAAGGTGCTGGCCAACGCCAACGTGGCGCTGGTGGGCGTGCATGCCGGCGCCGACCTGATCCGCCTTCCCGGCGACCCGAACATCTTCCAGACCCGCGCCGGCTATACGCAGGAACTGGAAAAAACCGTGCAACTGCTGACCGGCAACCTGGGGATCACCCGGGTGGGCGCGCTGGTGCAGAACGATGCCGACGGCCAGGCTGCGCTGAAATCACTGAAGGACGCCCTGACCAAGCGCCAGCTCAAGCTGGAAATCGAGGCCTCGTTCGATGCCAAGAGCGGCAATGTCACCGCCGCCACCGCCAAGCTGGCCAAGGCCAACCCGCAGGCGGTGATCGTGCTGGCGATTTCCAAGCCGGCCGCCGCCTTCGTCAAGCAATACAAGGCGGCAGGTGGCACCAGCCAGCTCTACGGCATCTCGCTGATCCAGTTCGAAGACGTGATCCGCATCGTGGGCAAGAAGGATGCGCACGGCCTGGGCATCTCGCAGGTCTATCCGTATCCGGCCAACATGCAACTGCGCTTCATCCGCGAGTTCCAGGAAGATGCGGGCGCGGTGCTGCGCAGCGGCGAGTATCCGAGCTACGCGGTGCTGGAAGGCTATATCGCGGCCCGCCTGGCAACGGAGGCCATCAAGCGTGCCGGCAAGGCGCCGACGCGTGCGGCCGCCTACGCCGCGCTGGCAACGCTCACCCGGCTGGACCTGGGCGGCTACGTCATCGATTTCGGCGCCAACAAGCGCTTGGGTTCGAACTTCGTCGAGCTGACGATGATCGCGCCGACCGGCACGCTGACGCGCTAGCCACGGCGCGCCGCGCCACGATGGACAAAAAAACCGGCCCCGGCCGGTTTTTTTGCGCCTGGTTTACGCCGATTTGACCCATGCTTTCTTCAACTCTAAGATGCCTCAGCGCATGTCCGCGCACCAACAAAGACAGGGGAACAGAGATGACCGATATTCAACCGACCACTCAGCCGCCTTCCAACGATTCCAATACCTTTGCGGTGCTGACCTGGATCGGCACGCTGATTTTTGGTTTCATTCCGCCGCTGATCGTCTTCCTGATCAAGAAGGACGATGCCTTCGTCCTCGATCAATCCAAGGAAGCCCTCAACTGGTCGATCACCGCGATCATCGGCTACATCGCCTGCTTCGTGCTCACCTTCGTCGTGATCGGCGTGTTCCTGATCCCGGTGCTGGCGATCCTGCATCTGGTGTTCTGCATCCTCGGCGCCGTGAACGCCAGCAAGGGCGTGGCGTATCGCCTGCCGTTCAATATCCGCCTGATCAAGTAACGATCTTCTGGTTACCGCCGGCGGCACCAGGCCGGCGGCAGCGAAAAGCCGCCTTCCTGGCGGCTTTTTCGTCGGTGGCGCGGCGTTTTCGCAACAACCGACAGTGACACGACCAACGGTCGCGGAAAATCCTTTTTTCGCGGTCAGTAAGTCGCCTACGCCGCAGTGCACCATTCACCACGCATGACCCGCCTTTCATCCTTGCCGGCGCAAGCAGACCGCTGCACCGTGCAGCGGAGCGACCCCGTAATCCGCCCTGCCTGACCTGCCCGTGACAATTGTCCGCGTCATATTCGTACATTCGAATAATGTGAAAAGCAGACATACCAAACCTGTTGCAAAGCTAGCTCTAGCCTGATGGTGCCTTACCCGAAATAAACCATTAACTGGAGATGATCGTCATGCTTGTGCGCCATGTTTTGCCTGTTCTTGCCGGCCTGCTGCTGTCGCAGGCCGCGTTCGCCATTCCCGCCTCCATCGACTCCACCCATGTCACCGTCGATTTCGATCCGGATACCTTCACCTTCGGCATCGACTACTACGACTGGGGCTGGACCAATTATCTGGACCCGAACAGCGTGGGCTATTCGGCCTCCACCAATGGGGTGACCCTCGATTTCGGCAGCCAGATATCGCTGTTCGATTACGCGATCAATGAAAGCGATCCGCTGCTGCCGGTGCACGCCTTCTTCGACGCGGGCTTTTCTTTCACCGCCAAGCCCGGCCAGAAGATCGTCGGCTACACCATCGACTTCATCGGCAGCTACAACACCGAATACCCCGGTGGCGTCGGCATGGGCGTGGATGGCGTGGGCTGGAGCAGCTACAGCAGCGGCGGCGGCTCGTTCGTGCAGCAGTTGCAATACAACGATCCGATTGCCCCGGCGCTGCGCGGCTCCGCCGAGGCGCAAGGCTCGATCGACTGGACCGAGGTGCAGGTGGGCACCGAGATCGTGCAGGTCGGCACCGATTGGCAGGAAGACCCGTTCTGCGTCGGGCAGCCGGATTGCCCGCTGATCGAAGTGCCGATCTATGGGGAAGTGCCGGTCTACATGTGGCAAGCCGATCTGGGCGGCGCCGATCTCTATCTGCAACGCATCTCCTTCAATGCCATCACCACCCCGGTGCCGGAACCCACCACCACCGCCTTGCTGCTGGCCGGTGGGGGGCTGGTCGGCTGGGCGCGGCGGCGCAAGGCACGCGCCGGCGAGCCGCGTTCCTGAGCGACGAGCATGAAAAAAAGGAGCGCCTGAGCGCTCCTTTTTTTTTGCGGACCGGCCGATCAACCCAGCCAGGCGCGCGCATTGCGGAACATGCGCAGCCACGGCGAATCCTCGCCCCAGTGATCCGGGTGCCAGCTCATCTGCACGGTACGGAACACGCGTTCCGGGTGCGGCATCATGATGCTGAAGCGGCCATCGGCGGTGGTCACCCCGGCCACGCCCTTCGGACTGCCGTTGGGGTTAGCCGGGTAGGCCTCGGTCGGCTTGCCGTGGCTGTCCACGTAGCGCATGGCAACGATGGTGTGCTTCAGGTCGCCTTGCTGGCTGAAGTTGGCGAAGCCCTCGCCGTGGCTCACCACCACCGGCAGCTTGCTGCCGGCCATGCCGCCGAAGAACAGCGATGGCGATTCCGGCAGTTCCACCATCGTCAGGCGCGCCTCGAACTGTTCGCTCTGGTTGCGGGTGAACTTGGGCCACGCTTCGGCGCCGGGAATGATGCCGGCCAGGTTGGCCATCATCTGGCAACCATTGCATACGCCCAGGCCAAAGGTATCGGCGCGATGGAAGAAGGTATCGAACTGATCGCGCGCACGGGCATTGAACAGGATGCTCTTGGCCCAGCCTTCACCGGCGCCCAGCACGTCGCCGTAGCTGAAGCCGCCACACGCGGCCATGCCCTGGAAATCAGCCAGGCTGATACGGCCGGAGATCAGGTCGCTCATGTGCACGTCCACGGCGGTGAAGCCCGCACGGGTAAAGGCGGCGGCCATCTCGATCTGCCCGTTGACGCCCTGCTCGCGCAGCACCGCCACCTTGGGACGCGCACCCTTAGCAATGAACGGCCCGGCAATGTCCTCGCCCGGCTCGAACGTCAGTTGGGCGAACAGGCCCTTGTCGTGGCGTTCTTCCAGCCGATGGAACTCGGCATCGGCGCAGGCCGGGTTGTCGCGCAGGCGCTGGATGCGCCAGCTCGTTTCCGTCCATGCCTTTTGCAGCTCGACGCGCGATTCGTCCAGCAGCAGCCGGTTGCGCTTCTTCACCTTCAGGCGATCGTCGTGGTTCAGCGTACCGATCACGTGCAGCTCGCTGCGGATGCCGACATTGGAGAACGCGGCGATCACGGCGGCGGTGTCGCTACGCTTCACCTGCAACAGCGCCCCCAGTTCCTCGTTGAACAGTACCCCCATCACGCGGCCCATCTCGGCGCGCGCCACGTCCTCGGACGACAACTCGTCCTCTTCGCGTGCGCGGCGACGGCGCTCGATGCAGACCTCGTCGATTTCCAGCGTCACGCCCACGTGGCTGGCGAACATCATTTCGGTCACCGCCGTCAGCAGGCCACCGTCCGAACGGTCGTGATAGGCCAGGATGCGGCCCTGGGCATTGAGTTTCTGCACCGTTTCGAAGAACGATTTCAGATGCGGCACGCTGACCACGTCCGGCGACCAGGTGCCAACCTGCTTGTGTACCTGCGCCAGCGCGGAACCACCCAGGCGGCACTTGCCGTCGCCCAGATCGACCAGGATCAGGTCGGTATCGAACTCGGCGCGCAGCACCGGCGTCAGCGTCTTGCGCACATCGGCCACCGGGGCGAAGGCGGACACGATCAGCGACAGCGGCGCGATCACTTCCTTCTTCTCGGCGCCGTCCTGCCACACCGTCTTCATCGACAGCGAATCCTTGCCCACCGGGATCGACACGCCCAGTTCGCGGCACAGGTCCAGGCCCACGGCCTTCACGGTGTCGTACAGATTGGCATCCTCGCCGGGGTGGCCGGCGGCGGCCATCCAGTTGGCCGACAACTTGACGTCGCCCAGCGCGGCGATCGGTGCGGCAGCGATGTTCAGTAGCGCTTCGGCCACCGCCATGCGGCCGGAAGCCGGGGCATTCAGCAGTGCCAGCGGCGTGCGCTCACCCATGGCCATCGCCTCGCCGCGATAGGTGGCAAAGCCCATCGTCGTGACGGCCACATCGGCCAGCGGGACCTGCCACGGGCCGACCATCTGGTCGCGCGCGGTCAGGCCGCCGACGCTACGGTCGCCGATGGTGATCAGGAAGCTCTTGCTGGCCACGGTGGGCAGGCGCAGCACGCGGTACAGCGAATCCTTCAGGTCGCAGGCGGACGAATCGAACACCTGGAACTGGGGCTTCAGACGCGCCACATCGCGGGTCATCCTGGGCGGCTTGCCGAGCAGCACGTCCATCGGCATGTCCACCGGCTTGTTGCCGAAATGCGGGTCCTCGACCACCAGTTGCCGTTGTTCGGTGGTACGACCGATCACCGCGAACGGGCACCGTTCACGCTCGCAGATCGCCTCGAACACCAGCAGATCGCGCGGGTGGATGCCCAGCACGTAACGTTCCTGCGATTCGTTGGACCAGATTTCCTTGGGCGCCATGCCCGATTCTTCGATGTTCACCTTGCGCAGATCGAACACCGCGCCCATGTGGGCGTCGTTCACCAGTTCCGGGAAGGCGTTGGAGATACCGCCCGCGCCCACGTCGTGGATCGACTGGATCGGGTTGGCATCGGCCAGTTGCCAGCAGCGGTCGATCACTTCCTGCGCGCGGCGCTGGATTTCGGGATTGCCACGCTGCACCGAATCGAAGTCCAGGTCGGCGGTATTGGCGCCGGTGGCCATCGAGCTGGCGGCGCCGCCGCCCATGCCGATCAGCATGCCGGGGCCGCCCAACTGGATCAGCAGGCTGCCTTCGGGCAAGGCGTTCTTGACGACGTGGATGGCGGCGATGTTGCCCAGGCCGCCCGCGATCATGATCGGCTTGTGGTAGCCGCGACGCTGGCCGTCGAAGCTTTCCTCGAAGGTACGGAAATAGCCGCAGAGGTTGGGGCGGCCGAATTCGTTGTTGAAGGCCGCGGCGCCGATCGGGCCCTCGATCATGATGTCGAGCGCGCTGGCGATGCGGTCCGGCTTGCCGTAGGCCGGGTCTTCCCACGGCTGGATCGCGCCGGGGATATTCAGGTTGGAGACGGTAAAGCCGCTCAGGCCGGCCTTGGGCCGCGAGCCGCGCCCGGTGGCGCCTTCGTCGCGGATTTCGCCGCCCGAGCCGGTGGCCGCGCCGGGAAACGGCGAAATCGCGGTCGGGTGGTTATGCGTTTCCACCTTCATCAGGATATGCGTCTGCTGGCGCTGGAAGGCATATTCGGCACTGCCGGCACTGGGGTAGAAACGATCGACCTCGGCGCCTTCGATGACCGACGAGTTGTCGGAATACGCCACCACCGTGCCTTCCGGGTGTGCCTTGTGCGTTTCGCGGATCATGCCGAACAGGCTGTGATCCTGCGCTTCGCCGTCGATGACGAAGTCGGCGTTGAAGATCTTGTGGCGGCAATGCTCGGAATTGGCCTGCGCGAACATGGTGAGTTCGACGTCGGTGGGGTTGCGCCCCAGCTTGCCGAAATTCTCCACCAGGTAATCGATCTCGTCCTCGGACAAGGCCAGGCCGAACTCGCCATTGGCCTTGACCAGCGCGACGCGGCCGCCGCCCAGCACGTCCACGCTGACCAGTTCGCGCGGAGCGAAATGGCGGAAGAGTTCGATGCCGGCGTCCAGCGTCTCGAACACCTGCTCGGTCATGCGGTCGTGCACCAGCGGAATCAGCAGGCTCTTCTCGGCGGTGCTCAACGGGGAGCCATCCACATGGCTGGCATGAATCGCCAGGCCGCGCTCTACCCGGGCCACCTGTTCCAGGCCACAGTGATGCACGATATCGGACGCTTTGGACGACCAGGGGGAAATCGTGCCCAGGCGCGGCAGTACCAACAGCAGCGTGCCCGTGGCTTCACCGTCGCGTGCCGGCTCGCCATAGCTGAGCACTCGCTCCAGCACCGTGCGCTGCTCGGCGCCCAGTTCTCCATCGACCTCCGCGTAATGCCAGAACTCGGCGTAGAGCCGGGCCTGTATGCCTTGCGCGGCCAGCGCGGCCTGGAGTTTTTCGATGCGGAAAGCGGAGAGCGCCGCGCCACCGCGCAGCTTGAGGACATCAGCCATGATTCGGATCCGTAGGGGTCGCGACAAATGAAACGCGGTGGGCAGCAACCCCCGCGCCGAAATTCAGGCGCAATGATACCGGAAAAGCTTGCCGTCGCCCGGCCCGGAACCCGCGCCGATTGCGCGGGCGCCGCCGTTGCGGGCCGCGCGGCCGGCCCCATGGCAAGCATCCCGGTGAACCGACCGGCACCTGGGCGGCCCGTCCTCGCGGATCGGCGGTCACCGCCACTTTCACCGGCCGGGACGGCATCCGTCGGCCCGTCCTTGCTGACGCCCGTCCCATGGCAAACCCTGGAAGCAGGTGTGCCGAGGGTTTCCACAGCCGGAAGGAAGCTTTGCCCTCTATGCCCAAGCGGATCGATGTTCATGGGTTTGATGCAGATATCGGCACACAATAACGAGCCGCAACGCCCAGTGGAATCACGGTTTACAAGCCCGACAGCCCTGACGAAGCGCCCTCCGACCCCGCGCATGGCCGTCATACCGGCGGGCCGCTCGCGACAATCTGGGCAAAACGGGCGCTGGCGAGCGTAAGTCAATCGCTCTAAACTCACAGACACTTCGTTTTCTTACGGCGTCGCGAGCCGTTCGTATTCTCCCACCGCTATCTTGGAGTAGACCGATGAGCCGTCCCGCTGGATCACAACTCAAGCTCACCTGGGAATGCATTTCCAATCACTACGACGGCGACACTTTCCTGGCCGAACTGACGCTGACCAATCAATCCGATGCGCCGCTGTCGGGCAACGATTGGGCGATCTATTTCAACGCCTGCCGCAAGGTCAAACCGGGCACCGTCACCGGCGGCGTGGACATGGTGCATGTCAACGGCGACCTGTCCAAGCTGGTGCCCACCGCCGACTTCGGCACGCTGGCTCCGGGCGAAAGCCGCAGCATCCGCTATGTCGGCCTGTTCTGGGTGATCCAGGAAACCGACGCCCCGCTGGGTTTCTACGTGGTGTATGGCGACGGCCAGGCCGATGCGCGCGCCGAAGCGATCGGCGACCCGGAAATCGTGCCGTTCACCCGCCCGGAACAACGCAACCGCTCCAACGGCGACAAGGTGCCCTATGTCACCGCGGATACCCGTTACGCCGATAACGAAGCACTGACGCTGCTGCCGGCCGACCAGGTAGGCAGGATCACGCCCACCCCGCTGGAATCGAGCTTTGGCGGCGGCAGCTACACTTTCTCGCACGACACACCGGTGGTCTTCCCGGTGGCGCTGGAGCGCGAGGCCGCCTTCCTGCGCCAGACCCTGAAGGACCTCACCGGCACCGAGTTCCATGGCGCCGCCCGGGGCAAGGGCATCGTGCTGCAACTGGGCCAGGTGGCCGTGGCCGACAGCGGCGCCGCCGCCGAGGCCTATACGCTGGAAGTGAACGCCGACGGTATCGTGATCACCGGCGCCAGCGCGCACGGTGTGTTCAATGGCATCCAGTCGCTGCGCCAGTTGTTGCCGCTGGACGCCTGGCGCAATCCGCAGCCGACGCTGAGCGTGCCGTTCGGCAAGGTGAAGGATGCCCCGCGCTTTGCCTATCGCGGCATGCACCTGGATGTGGGCCGCAACTTCTCTTCCAAGCAGACCATCCTTCGCCTGCTCGACTGCATGGCGCTGTACAAACTCAACAAGTTCCACTTCCATCTGACCGATGACGAAGGCTGGCGCCTGGAAATCCCCAGCCTGCCGGAACTGACCGAAATCGGCAGCCTGCGCGGCTTTACCACCACCGAAACCGACAACCTGGTGCCCAGCTTCGGCTCCGGCGCCGAGGTCGAGCACTCTCATGGCACCGGCTTCTATACCCGTGCCGAATACATCGAGATCCTGAAGTTCGCCGCCGCACGCCATATCGAGGTCGTGCCCGAATTCGACGTGCCGGGCCACGCCCGCTCGGCGATCAAGGCAATGAACGTGCGTTACGACCGCCTGGTGAAGGCCGGCAAGCAGGCCGAGGCCGAGTACTACCTGCTGGCGGATTTCGACGATGTCTCCAAGTACGAGTCGGTGCAGTTGTGGCACGACAATGTGATCTGCATCGCGCTCGACGGCGCGTATCACTTCATCGAAACCGTGATCCGCGACGTGAAGGAGATGTACGCCGAGGCCGGCGTGGAATGGAAGACCATGCACACCGGCGGCGACGAAGTGCCCGCCGGGGTGTGGGAAGGCTCGCCCAAGTGCCAGGCCTTCATGCAGCAGCATGGCCTGAACGGCACGCGCGAACTGCTCGACCATTTCCTGGCGCGCTATCGCGACATCCTCAAGAAATACGACCTGACCTTCGGCGGCTGGGAAGAAATTGCCCTCACCAGCGAAACCGTCGACGGCGCGCACGTTCACAAGCCGAACCCCAAGTTCGTCAACGCCAACTTCCAGCCGTATGTCTGGAACAACGTGTGGGGCTGGGGCCAGGAGGATTTCGCCTACCAGTTGGCCAACGCCGGCTACAAGGTGGTGCTGTGCAACGTCACCAATCTGTATTTCGACCTGGCCTATGAAAAGGACCCGCAGGAGCCCGGCTACTACTGGGGCGGCTTCATCAATACGCGCAAGGCATTCGAATTCTGCCCGCTCGATATCTACACCACCGCCAAGCTCAACCTGTTCGGCGGCGAGCTGGGCGATTCGCTGAAGGACAAGGCGCGCCTGACCGCCGACGGCACCCGCAACGTGCTGGGCATCCAGGGCGAGCTGTGGGGTGAAAATGCCCGCAGTGGCACGCGGGTCGAGCACTTTGCCATGCCGCGCATCGTTGCCCTGGCCGAACGCGCCTGGGCCGTCGATCCGGGCTGGACCTTCATCGCCGACGAAGGCGAGCGCGACCGCCGCATGCAGGCCGACTGGAACCAGTTCGCCAACCGCCTGGGTCAACGCGAACTGCCGCGCCTGGATGGTTTCCTCGGCGGCTACGGCTACCGCGTGCCGGTGCCGGGCGCCCGGGTCGAAGGCGGCAAGCTGCTGGCCAATATCGAAAGCCCGGGCTTCGTGCTGCGCTACACCACCGACGGCAGCGAACCGAACGCTGCCTCGCCGGCCTACACCGGCCCGGTGGCAGTCAGCGGCACGGTCACGCTGGCCGCGTTCACCACCACCAACCGTCGCGGCCGTTCGGTACAGGTCGGCTGAGCCACCGGTAACCCGCAACGTAAAACGCCTGCACTTCGGTGCAGGCGTTTTGCTTGGCGGTCACGGCCAGCCGCGCCACCTCGGGACGGCAATCCAGCGCTTACTTCTTGCTGGAGGGATTCAGTGCCTCGGGATGGCGCTGGCGCAGGCTGGCGGCCATGGCGAGCAGCTTCGCCAGTTGCTGGCGATTGCCGCGCTGGGCGATGTCCAGCGGCGTGGTGCCGTCCTGATAGGCGGCAAGTGGATCGGCTCCGTAGTCCAGCAGGGCAACGCTGGCATCGAGGTGGCCATTGGATACCGCCTTGTGCAAGGCGGTCCAGCCATCCGTGGTGGTGGCGGCCACGTTGGCGCCCACCGCGATCAGCGCGCGCACCAGCTTGGTATGCCCGCACGACGCGGCCTGGATCAGCGGCGTAAAGCCGTGGTTGCTGGTGGCATTCACGCGGGCGCCATTGGCCAGCAACAGGTTCACCAGCCCTTCATTGCCGTTGAGCGCGGCCCAGTGCAAGGGGCTGTAACCATCGTTGTCCTGCGCATGAACGCTGCCACCGGCGCGGATCAACGCTTCGGCCATCGCCAGGTTGCCTTCGAAGCAGGCGCGCATCAGCGGCGTCCATTCCTGCTCGTCCCGGGCGTCGATCGACAGCCCCGCGCGCAGGAACAGCCCGATCATCTGCTGTTCACCACGGCCGACGCTGGTATGGAAATCCTTGGCGCTGGGCATCAGGCCATGCGCGGCCAGCTCTTCCTGCGCCTTGCCGTTGACGTGCGCCCACACGTCCTCCTGCTCCTGGCTCGGCAAGACCAGATGATCGTAAGCAAATGCCAATGACATCAACTCCGCGCCGACCTCGGGCGGAAACCCCTGCCGATCGGGGCGATCCATGATCAACAGCTCTTCGAAATAGGCGGACAACGCCGGCGTACCCCACAAATCCACGATCCGGCCGATGATGCGCGGGTAGCGCTCCGCCAGCAGGTGCGGATAGCGACCTGCGAGATCATAGCGATTGAGGTAATCAAGCAAAGAATCGGACATGATGCTTTGTAAGATTAAAACTTTCATTGATATCAGCGCATTGTACCGCAAAGCCCTTGCGGCCTGAACGAAACGCCTGCGCGATGTCGTGCATGGAAAGCTGGACACGCCGCAGCGCGCCGGTTACCATCCCGCCTCTTTGCAGGTTGGACGGCAATGTCCCGCCCCGCAAGGCCGACATGGTGAAATTGGTAGACACGCTATCTTGAGGGGGTAGTGGCTTCGGCTGTGTGAGTTCGAGTCTCACTGTCGGCACCATCGAATAACGAAAAGCCGGGTTTCGACCCGGCTTTTTTGCGTCTATCGGTTCGGGGCAGGGGCCGATGGGAGGACAGCGCGACGTCTGTTCCCCGCTTGCCCACTTTCATGCCATTGCGCGCGCACGGAAAGGCCCGCCTCCCCTATCATCGTCCGGTTTGAGCGGGTGATTACCGACCCGAATCAGACACAATTGCGATGCTCCTTGCTCCCTTTGCGCGCCTTGCGCATTCTCCACCGAAAAAATTCGGGATTTTCTTGCACCAGCAGTCTGCTCAGGGCGACCTATAATTACACAAATAGAAATATTGGTTTTGCGCACCGATTCAGGGCACACGGGATTGGCCCACCCCGAAAATGGTGCGGCGCAACCAGGAAACATCTTGAGGTTATCCGCCGCAAGCCAATGATCTAGTGCACATAAAGGGTATTCCTCATTAACGTTTCCACTTATGGCCGCACATCGGTAAGGACACTAGGCTATGCTGCAAATATGTAAAAATAATCCTAACTACCCCCAGCCAAACGGGTGGGACCACCACCAAGCTTTGCACTGAGATTTCGCTTTACGTTCAAGGCCATCCCACCGCTGGGTCGCCGCAGGAGTATTAATCATGATGTCGCTACGAAGCTGGATGGTCGCCGTACCGCTCGCCGCAGTCGTCGCCGGCTTTGCTGCCACCCTTGGCTACGTGTTCAGCGCCGGCAATCTCGCGGGCGGCACCGCCACCATCGCCCTGCTGATTGCTTTGGTCAGCGTGGGCGGTATCGCCGCCGCGTTGCTGTTCGGCGTCGGCAAGGGAATGGGCTCGCTCGCCCGCATCCACGCCACGCTGCAAAGCCTGGGCAGCGATCACGGTGACCTGAATCTGCGCCTGCCGGATATGGGCGACGACGAGGCCGGCCAGATCGCCAAGGCCCTCAATACCTTCGTATCCCGCCAGCAGGGCGTGCTGCGCGAAGTACAGCGGGAAATGGAAGGCCTCGCCATCGGCCTGCACGAAGTGGCCGTGGTCAATGAGCAGATGGCCAAGGACGCCCGCCAGCAATCGGATTTCGCGGCGGCCTCCGCCGCCACCGTGCAGCAGATCACGGTCAGCATCAATCACATTGCCGACAATGCCCGCGACGTGGACGAAGCGGTGTCGGACACCCAGCACACCGCCAGCGAAAGCGCCGACGCGGTAAGCCGCGTCCTGGAAGAAGTGGGCGGCGTCGCCAGCGCCATGCAGGAGCTGGGCACCACGATGGACAGCCTGGGCAAGCGCTCGCAGGAAATCAGCGGCATCGTCGGGGTGATCAAGGACATCGCGGGCCAGACCAACCTCCTGGCCCTGAACGCGGCCATCGAGGCCGCGCGCGCCGGCGAGCAGGGCCGTGGCTTCGCCGTGGTGGCGGACGAAGTGCGCAAGCTGGCCGAACGTACCTCGACCGCAACAGTGGAAATCGCTCGCATGATCGAATCGATCGGCAGCGAAACCACCAGCGCGGTGAGCAGCATGGGGTCCACCGCCGATCAGGTGAACGGCAGCGTGATCAGTGCCGATGACGCCCGCAAGCACATGCTGGGCATCGGTCAGCGCATGGAACACGTAGTGGAAGCGGTGCGGCAGATCGCCGAATCGACCCGCGAGCAATCGTCGGCCACCACGACCATGGCGCACTCCGCCGAGCAGATCAACAACATGACGCAGGCCACCGATTCGGCCCTGCGCCAATCCGGCCAGACGCTGGCCCAGCTCGACGGGCGCGCCAGCAGGCTGCTCGATCTGGTCGGCAAGTTCAAGCTGGCCGACATCGAGGTGCTGCACTGGTGGCTGTCGTCGTCCGAAGCGCGCGCGGTGTCGGAAGTGAAGGCATTGCTGAACAAGCAGGGTCACCACTGGATGGATGCGCGCAGCAGCGGCGAAAATCCGATGGCCTCGCTCAAGACACGCGTCCAGGCGGGCAATTCGCCCACCGCCGCCGCCATCGGTGGCGTGAAGATCCAGAACTGGGCCCGCGACGGCGTCTGTGCCGATCTGACCGAAATCGCCCGCGAGCAAGGTTGGTCACGCGTGCTGCCCGCCGTGTTCGACCAGATGATCCAGGCCGACGGCAAGTACGTGGCCGTGCCGCTGGGCACCGCCCGTACCAACATGCTGTGGGTGAACGCCCAGATCGTGAACCGCCTGAACCTGCGCCCGCCCACCTCGTGGGACGACTTCTTCGTCATGGCCGACAAGCTGAAGCAGGCCGGGATTCCGGCGCTGGCGCACAGCGAGCAGAGCTGGCAGGTCGCCACCGTGTTCGAAGCCATTGCGCTGGGCCAGGGCGGTGCCGACTTCTACCGTGCCGCGTTCAGCCAGCTCGACCAGGGCAGCCTCACCGGCGCGAAGATGATCAAGGCACTGGAAACCCTCAAGCGCCTGAAGCCCTACGTGACGCCGGACCCGGTGGGTCGCGACTGGAACCTCGCCACCGCCGACGTCATCAATGGCCGCGCCGCGATGCAGTTGATGGGCGACTGGTCCAAGGCGGAGTTCGTGCAGGCCGGCAAGGAACAGGGCCGCGATTACCTGTGCTGGCCGGCGCCGACGCAAAGCGGCGACTACAGCTTCGCCGCCGACACGCTGACGATGTTCAAGCAGACCGACCCGCTGCGCCATGCGGCACAACGCGATTTCGTCCGCCTGCTGATGAGCCAGGAAGGGCAGGAAGTGTTCAACCTGTACAAGGGCAACATCCCGGCGCGGACCGACGTGAACATGACGCGCTACGACGAGTACGCCCGCCAGTCCTCCAAGGATTTCGCCGCGGCCGCCAACAAGGGCGTGCTGGTGCCGTCCTGGGCCCACAACATGGCCGTGCAGGACAATGTCCGCTCCGCCTTCTTCGATGTGATCGGGGCCTACTGGGGCAATGCCAATATGAGCGCGCAGGATGCAGCGCGCCGACTCGGCGAGGCCGCGCGTCGCTAGACGCCCTGCTTCGCAACTGGAAAGCCCGGCTTCGGCCGGGCTTTTTTCATGTCGGTTGGCACCAGCGCGCTATTGCACATATTCGCGCAACTCCTGTTCCAGCGAAATCTGCAATTCCAGCGGGTTGAGAATGCGAAGGTGCGGAATCCAGTAGCGCACGATGGGCAGGATCTGCGCGGGGTGAACCACCGCCGTGGACACGATCAGGCTGCCATCCGCCAGTTCCTCGACGATCTGCTGTCGGGCCAGCACGGTGCGCCGCTTGAAGTAATCGGCGGCCTCCGCATTGACGGTGATGAGCACCTCGCTCAAGGCCTCGTGGGACCAGATGCTGTCGTCGGTCTGGACGCGGACCTGGATGGCGGGGTCGGGCTGGAAGCTGGACGCCTTGACCGACAGCGTCTGAATCTTGCCAAGGTGGAAGGTCTTGATCTGGCCGTGGTGAACCGCCGCCAGGTACCATGCCCCCTTGTCGTTCAGCAGCCGGTAGGGCTCCAGGTCCACATAGTCATCCAGGCCGGCACCGGTGCGATACTGGAAATCCAGGTGCCGGTACTCGGTGATCGCGCCCTGGATCGTCTGCACGTCCGCGGGCTTTCCGGCCTGCTCGTCGTACACTCCCTTGGTCAGCAGCGCACTACGCGCCATGTGATCGAACATATCCCGCAGCAGTGCCGAACCCACATCCGGGAACAGGTCCTGGATGCCCGACAATGCGATCAGCCGGTCTACTTCGTGGAAAGTCAATTTGCCGAGCAGATAGCTCGGCAAAAAGTAACGCCCGTCTTCATCCTGGCGCAGGCCCATGGCGTCGAGACGATCGAGGTCACGACGCGCCGTCTTGACCGAGACATTGAACCGGCCCGCCAGGCCCTTGGGCGTGAGCTTGCCACCCTGGTTGAGCAATATGAGGGTACAGGCCAGGCGATGGGCAAGGCGATCATGCGTGCCTTTCGTGGACATTAGCCAAATCCTCTTTTGAGTCCGCGCCTGATTTCGCCAGGTTTCCGCATCCGGCATGGATGCCACACAACTTGTCTCAAGATGTCGCGGTGATAGCCGCGCGCAGTATGTGGATGCGGCGGGACAGGTGGTGTCCCACGCACGGGTTTCCGTGGTAGGGCAAGGAGGGCAAACCTTCGGATTTCCCCCCTCCCATTTCGGAATGACGCCGCCACATTCAGCCAAACAGTGATTCAGCCGGGCCACTGGGTGAATAGCGCAAGATCGTTGGCACAGTGAGGGGGAAGCCCACCTCACCGCACACCAATGGCCGGAGGATGGCTGATCGCGGCCCCGCTCAGGCACCTGAAAAAAGGGGAGCATGGTGCTCCCCGGCCGGCGTGCGTCAGAGCATCACGCCGTCAGTGTGTGGCCCCCACCGGTTTCCGGCGGCCAGTCATTCGTTCCAGCACATGGCGCGTCATGCCCTTGGCCAGCTCGTGTTCGCCCATGAATACCTGCCCCACCTGTTCCTGCGCCAGCAGCACGGCTTCGTCTTCGCTATGGGTACGCACCACGGTTTCGATGCCCGGGTTGAGCGTGCGCGCAATCTCCACCATCCGCCGCACATGGAAGCTGTCCGGCGTGGCGATCACCAGCATGCCGGCATTGGCAATGTGCGCCTGGATCAGCACTGCGGGCTCGGCCGCATCGCCCGACACCGCCGGCACGCCCTGGATACGCAGGGTTTCGACGATCTCGCGGTTCTGCTCGGCCACCACGAAGGGGATGCCCTGTTCGGCCAATGCCTCGCCAATGCGGCGGCCGACCCGGCCATAGCCCACCAGCACCACTTGCCCGGTCAGCTTGTCCTGGTCCACTTCCATCGGCAGTTCGGCCAGTGGATCGTCACGCCGTTCCAGCAACCGCGCCAGGTTGGAACGCGAGCGGATCCAGCGCTGCGCCGGCTCGATGGCCGTGAAGACCACCGAGTTGAATGCAATCGAAATCAGCGCGCCGGCCAGAATCAGGCTTTGCCCTTCCTTGGGCAGCAGGTCGAGCGCCAGCCCCATGCCCGCCAGGATGAACGAGAACTCGCCGATCTGCGCCAGACTGGCCGAAACGGTGAGCGCGGTATTGAGCGGATAGCGGAACATCAGCACCAGCGCGAACGCCGCCACGGTCTTGCCGACGATGATGATCGCCACCACCGCCAGGACCTGCAACGGCTGCTCGACCATGACGCGCGGATCGAACAGCATGCCCACCGACACGAAGAACAGCACCGAAAACGCATCGCGCAGCGGCAGCGATTCCTCGGCGGCGCGATGGCTGAGATCCGACTCGCGCATCACCATGCCGGCAAAGAATGCACCCAATGCGAACGACACCCCGAACAACTTGGCCGAACCGTAGGCGATACCCAGCGCGGCGGCGACCACGCACAGCGTGAACAGCTCGCGCGAACCGGTGCGCGCCACCTGCCACAGCAGCCAGGGAAACAGGCGGCGCCCGACCACCAGCATCAGCACCACGAATACGGCCACCTGGCCCAGCGTACTGAGCAGCGTCCACCACAGGTTGCCGCCGGTCGCGTGCCCCGCCACCGTACCGCCCAGCATCGGCGCCACCGCCGGCAACAGCACCAGCACCAGCACCATTGCCAGGTCTTCGACGATCAGCCAGCCCACGGCAATGCGGCCGTTCACCGATTCGAGCACCCCGCGCGTTTCCAGTGCCCGCAACAGCACCACGGTACTGGCGCACGACAGCGACAGCCCGAACACCAGCGCGCCGCCGATGCTCCAGCCCCACCACATCGCCACGCCCATCCCCAGCAGCGTGGCAACGGCAATCTGTACCACGGCGCCGGGCAACGCGATCTTGCGCACCGCCAGCAGGTCTTCCAGCGAAAAGTGCAGCCCCACGCCGAACATCAGCAGCATCACACCGATTTCAGCCAGTTGCCCCGCCAGGTGCACATCGGCCACGAAACCCGGCGTTGCCGGCCCGATCACCATGCCGGCCAGCAGATAACCGACCAATGCGGGTATTTTCAGGCGGGCGCAGAGAAAACCGAGAATCAGCGCCAGGCCAAGACCGGCGGAAATGGTGGTGATCAGGCTGATATCGTGCGGCACGTATCGCGGTTCCTTATGGTTATGAGTGGCAAGACAGACGCGCGGCCGAACGGCGCCGCGCGGTGGGCGCGATGATCCCGAACCCCGTTCCGATGCCGTTGGCCAGGCATGGACAGCACGCCGGCAGGCAGTCGGACCGGAAACGGCTTTCAGTTAAACAGCGAAACAGGCGTTCGGTTCACCCTTTCCCGACACTTTTTGGCATTTCCCTGCAAGGTGCGTATTTTCGCATGCTTTTCGCGCACGTTTCCCGGCGATTTTCAGGTTTGGCACCGGTAATCATCGAGGCGGATCGGCCCGCCGGGAACACCCAAAGGTAGCACTTCCGGCCGTGGTATCGCCGCAAAAAATCCCTAAAGCATATTGACAGAAATCAGTCAGTTATGAAAATTGCCGCGCATGCAAGTAACCACGCCGAAGCTCCAGGTTGAACGGCTGCTTTTTCCCGATACGCGCTCCACGATGCATGGCAATTTGCACGTAATCTTGGCGCCAGATCCACCCAACTTACATTTCAGTCTGCTTCCTCACCAAATTCTGAGAAAACGGCCCGGGTGGGTTCGTTCACTCAACCCCAGGAGTTTCAACATGGCATTCGACGCCTTCATCAAGATCGACGGCATTCCCGGTGAAAGCACCGACGACAAGCACAAGGACTGGATCGAGATCAAATCCTTCGCGCACAAGCTGGAACAGCCGGCTTCGGCCACCGCCAGCTCGGTCGGCGGCGCCACCGCCGAGCGCGTGAACCACAGCACCTTCGATATCGTGCACCTGATCGATAAGGCCAGCCCCAAGCTGTACGAAGCTTGCTGCACCGGCAAGCACATCAAGGATGTGACGCTGGAACTGTGCCGCGCCGGTGGCGACAAGGTGAAGTACCTCGAGGTAAAGCTGGAACAGGTGCTGATCTCCAAGGTGCAGCCGAACGGCTCGGCCAACGATGAAGGTTTCCCGTCCGAAGCGGTGAGCTTCAGCTACGGCAAGATCAAGTGGACCTACACCCAGCAGAAGCGTGAAGACGGTGCCGGCGGCGGCAATGTCAGCGCCGGCTGGGACCTGACGGCGAACAAGACCATCGCCTGATCATCCCACGCGCACGAAAAGCCCCGCTTCGGCGGGGCTTTTTGCATTCATATGCGGCGCCGCGCGGCTACAGGCGCTCCAGCGCAATGCTGAACACACTGGCGGCGGTCTTGATCGGATCGTGCCGGACGATGCCGCCATGCACGCTGGCATTGCGCGAGCGGATCACCTGCACGCCCAGCGCACCCAGCCGCGCTTCGTCCACCGCCACCGGCACCGCTCCCTCCGCGAGATAGCGCGCCAGGATATCGCCGGGAATCGGCTCGTCGTTCACCACCACATGATCGATACGGGCCACGCCATGGCGATACAGCGCGTCCACGTGCTCCGCCGCATCGTAGCCGTCGGTCTCGCCGGCCTCGGTCATCACATTGCAGATGTACACGATGTCGGCCCGCCTATTGGCATTGATCGCGTCGCGGATCTCCGGCACCACCACATTGGGCAGCACGCTGGTATACAGGCTGCCCGGTCCCAGCACGATCACGTCGGCCTCGGCCACCGCGTTGACCGCCTCCGGCACCGCCACCACCGGCGCCGCATGGTAGACGCGCCGGATCGGCGCCCCCTGCCGGGCCAGTTGCGATTCGCCGCGCGCAATGCGCCCATCCGCCAGTTCCGCGCACAACACGGCCGCCCTGGCAGCCACCGGCAGTACGCGCCCCTGGATGTTCAGCACGCGCCCGATATTGGCCACCGCCTGGACGAAATCGCCATCGGTGAGCGAGTGCATGGCGCAGATCAGCAGGTTGCCCAGGGAATGACCATCCAGGTAATGGTCATCATCGGTGGCAAACCGGTACTGGAACAGACTGCCCAGCAGCGTTTCCTCGCTGGCCAGCGCCACCAGCACGTTGCGGATATCGCCGGGTGGCGGCAACTGGAAGTCGCGCAACAGCACGCCGGAGCTGCCGCCATCGTCCGCCACGGTGACGATGGCCGTGAGGTCCAGCGGAAAGTGCTTCAACCCGCGCAGCAACGCGGACAGGCCTGTCCCGCCACCCAACGCGACCACCCGAGGATGACGCGGGGCGGCATGATCGCCCAGCGTCATCGCGCCGCGCCCCGGCAGAGGGATCGAGGGGCGGCCGGCACAGCACGGATCGATTGCAACATCGGGGTCTCCAGAAAGAAAGGCAGCGTACGCGAGCGCCAGCCGCTTGACCATCCGGTCCAGCCGCAAGACCATCAACTACAATTTGTCCAATAAAAGATAAATTTGACATCATTAATCAGATAAACCTACGATTTGTTCGTCGAATTAAATCCGTTATCGGACATTTAGTAGAGGATAGATCATGATTGCCGACCCAGCCGCCAAGTACCGTGCTTTCCAGCCGATTTCCCTTCCCGATCGCCAGTGGCCCGACGCGGTGCTGCGCAGCGCGCCGATCTGGATGAGCACGGACCTGCGCGACGGCAACCAGGCGCTGATCGAGCCGATGGATGCGACGCGCAAGCTGGCCATGTTCGAAGCGCTGGTGAAGATCGGCTTCAAGGAAATCGAGGTGGCTTTTCCTTCCGCCTCGCAAACCGACTTCGATTTCGTGCGCATGCTGATCGAAGAACGGCGCATCCCGGACGACGTGACCATCGAAGTGCTTACCCCGGCGCGCGACGACCTGATCCGTCGCAGCATCGACGCGCTGGCCGGTGCGCGCCGCGCCATCGTCCACCTCTACAACCCCATCGCGCCGGCCTGGCGCCGCATCGTGTTCGATACCGACCAGCAAGGCGTCAAGGACCTGGCCCTGGCAGGCACGCGCCTGATCAAGCAATTGACCGAAGCGCGGCCGGAAACCGAGTGGGTGTTCCAGTACTCGCCCGAAACCTTCTCCGCTACCGAAGTCGAATTCGCCAGGGAAGTATGCGACGCGGTATCGGCAGTCTGGCAGCCGACGCCGCAGCGCAAGATGATCATCAACCTGCCAGCCACGGTGGAGATGAGCACGCCCAACACCTATGCCGACCAGATCGAATGGATGCACCGCAATCTGGCACGCCGCGACAGCATCGTGCTCAGCGTGCACCCGCACAACGACCGTGGCACGGCGGTGGCGGCGGCCGAATTGGCGGTGATGGCCGGCGCGGATCGGGTGGAAGGTTGCCTGTTCGGCAGCGGCGAGCGCACCGGCAACGTCGATCTGGTGACGCTGGCGCTCAACCTCTACAGCCAGGGTGTGCATCCCGGCCTCGATTTCTCCGACATCGACCGCGTGCGCCAGGTGGCCGAGCACTGCACCCGCCTGCCGGTCCATCCGCGCCACCCCTACGCCGGCGATCTCGTCTTCACCGCGTTTTCCGGCTCGCACCAGGACGCGATCAAGAAAGGCATGGCGCAACAGCGTGACGACCAGCCGTGGGAAGTACCCTACCTGCCGATCGACCCGGCCGACGTCGGGCGCGGCTACGACGCGGTGATCCGCGTCAACAGCCAGTCCGGCAAGGGCGGCATGGCCTACGTACTGGAGCAGGAACACGGCTTTGCGCTGCCGCGCCGGATGCAGATCGAATTCGCACGCGTGATCCAGCGCGTCACCGACGATCATGGCGGCGAAGTCACCGGCAGCGACCTGTTCGGCCTGTTCCGCCGCGAATACCTGGATGCCACCACGCCCTGGCGCTATCTCGGCCACCGGCTGGAGGAGCGCCACGGCCATGGCGACGACGCGGTACGGATCGAGGTGGAACTGGAACATGCCGGCACCGTGCGCACCGTGACCGGCAGCGGCAACGGCCCGCTCGATGCATTGGTCCACGCGCTGGCGCTGGAAGTGGAAATCATCGATTACCACGAACACGCGCTGGCACAGGGCGCGGCCGCCTCCGCCGCCTGCTACGTGGAGCTGCGCGTCCAGGGCGGAGCGCCCCGCTTTGGCGCCGGCGTGGACGACAATATCGTCGCCGCCGCAATCAAGGCCGTACTGAGCGGCGTGAACCGCGCCCCCTGAGCCAGCCAGGGCGTCCCTGCCGCCACGGGACGCCCCCGGCCGCCGGCCTGGGCCTGGGCCTGACCGCCACCGGCTACGGGGCCCGCTGCGTTCGCAATGCACTTTCGGGACAGCCCTACCGAATTCACCCCGGGGATTCCCTGGAATGTTGCGCGGCAACCGCACAGCCCCACCGGACACAAAACTTTCTTCGTCATGTCCACGTGTGCAACCTAATATTCCCCCATCATTTTTCAGGGGGTGGGTATGCAAACCGATAAAACGCGCGAAGAGACCGTCAAGGCCGGCAAGGCGTCATTCGAAGCACTGCTGGCGGAAACCTCCGTCATGGCGGCCCCCCGCCCCCCCACCCGTGGCGAAGGCCCGCAAGGCCAGTTCGAGTTCGATGCCGAGGAACTGCAAAGCAAGAACCTGCTGACGGTTTACTTCGTCGATGGCTCGGTGTGGTACACCAACCCGCAGGAGTTCCTCGCCCGGCATCCGGTGGAATCGACCTCGCGCGGCGCAGGCGATACCACGCGGGTGCGCCTGCCCGGCGCGCTGAAACCGGCCAGCCAGCGCGGTGGCACCGCGGCCACGGTCAATGGCTACATCGTTTCCAAGCTGGACGATCCTTCCACGCTCGACCGCATCTATGATGCCGGCGGCTGGCTCAGCCGCCAGGTCGACCGATGGACCGGCGGCGCCAAGTACGACGCCATCACCAGCCGCGCCGGGCTGGCGCTGTGCCGTGGCTTCGAGGATCACACGCTCAGCCGGGGCGCCGGCCTGCTGGCTCTCCCTCCCAAAGACAAGGCGCGCGAGACCTGGCCGGACGATCTCAAGGGAGAACGGCCGGTCCTGCTGTTCCTGCACGGTACGGCCTCTTCCTCCGAAGGCAGCTTCAGCAAGCTGTGGGACGAGCACCGCGACGACTTCAACCGGCTGACGGCGCAATACGAAGCCGTGCTGGGGCTGGAACATCGCTCGCTGACCGAAAGCCCGCTGGAAAACGTGATCGCCCTGCTGAAGGTCATTCCGGCCGATACGCGCCTGCACCTAGTCTCCCACTCGCGCGGTGGTCTGCTCGGCGAACTGCTCAGCCTGGCGCACTGCACCGACCAGGCCAAGGCCCGCGCCGCATTCCAGCGCGCCTTCGACGGTCATCCCGATCGCGATCAGGTGGATCTTTTCTTCGACCTGCTGGCCACGCGCCGGCTACGGATCGAGCGCTTTGTCCGCGTCGCCTGCCCGGCACGCGGCACCCTGCTGGCCGACCGCCGCACCGATCTGTTCCTGTCCCTGCTGCACCAGGTGGTGGGGCTGGCCTTCGGTGGCGTGGCCAACGCGCTCTACCAGGCCATCGGCGCCCTGGCCAAGAGCCTGGTCGCCCAGCGCGCCGACGCCAACGTGCTGCCGGGCCTGCAAGCGATGATTCCCGGTTCGGCACTAACCCGCGCGCTTAATCTCTATCAGTTGGAGGTGGACAGCGAATTGCGGGTGATCGCCGGCGACAACGAGGCCGGAAGCGGCCTGGCCGGCCTCAAGACGCTGCTGGCCGATGTGTTCTATGCCCTGCACGATCACGATTACGTGGTGCAGAGCCGTTCCATGTTCGGTGGCCTGGCGCGGTTGCAGACGCGTGCCAAAAGCCTGTTCGTGCATGGCACCAACGTCACGCACTTTTCCTACTTCAGCAATGCGCAGACCGCGCGGGCGCTACTGGCCGCGCTGGCCGGCAACGACGCCGACTTCCAGTCGCTGACCCAGGACGAAGCGCGCGCGCGTGGCGTACTACAGGCGATCACCGGCCCGCAATACGCGCGTCTGGACCCTGACGAACGCCTGCGTGGCCTGTATGCCGGCGCCAATGCGCAACGGCTGCCGATCCTGGTGGTCCTGCCGGGCATCATGGGCAGCGAGCTGAGCATCGGCCAGGAACGGGTGTGGGTTTCGATGGGCCTGCTCAACGGCGATATCGAGCGCCTCATTCCCAGCGACCGGGACGGCGTAGCCGCCACCGGCCTGCTGCCCTACAGCTACGAACGCCTGCTCGGCCAGGCCGCGCCGCGCTTCTATGTGATTCCCTTTCCGTTCGACTGGCGCCGGCCACTGCAACAGTCGGGCGAGGCATTGCGCACCTTCCTGGCCGGCGTGCTGGACTGGGCGGAACGACAGCCCAACCCGCAGCCGGTCCATCTGCTGGCCCACTCGATGGGGGGGCTGGTATCGCGGCTGATGATCCACCCGCTGGAAGCCCCCGCCGACGCCAAGGGCTCGGCCGAATGGCGCCGCCTGAAATCGCTGGGTGGGCGCCTGTTGATGCTGGGCGTGCCCAATGGCGGCTCCTACGCACCGGCGCTGGTCGCCACCGGGCGCGACCCCTTCGTCAACAAGCTGGCGGCAATGGACCTGCGCCACAGCGCGCAGCAATACGCCGAGATCACCGCACGCTTCACCGGCTTCATGCAGATGCTGCCGGCCCCGGCGGAAACCGACTGGCCGGGCGATCTGACCGATCCCGCCACCTGGGCGCAACTGGCGGAAAAGGACCCGAACGGCCCGGCCGTGCGCCCTGCGGATGGCGTGCTGGAACAGGCGGCCCGGGTGCGCGATCACCTGGCCCGCACGCGCGACGCCATCGCCACCGACGACGCGGTGGTCTACGTGGCCGGCCACGCGCCGGAAACCCCGAACGGGCTGGCCCTCGCCGGCGAACTGCCGGGCGTCCCCGGCCATACGCCGGCCCGCCCCGACCCCGATGGCTTCCGCTTCCTGAACTGCGGCGAAGGCGATCATCGCGTGACCTGGAAGGCCGGCATCATCACGCCGCCGGCGCGCACTTGGTATTCCAGCCGTGCGCATGGTGATCTGCCGGACGATCAGGCCGCCTTCCTCGATTACTTCAATCTGCTGGCGGGCGCGACGCGCTGCACCCGGCTGACCCCCACGCCGCAGGCGGCGGCACGCGGCGCCGAACCATCGCCGCAGGACAGCGAGGCCGCGCAACTGGAGTGGGCCAGCCTGCCCGATGAAGCCATGCTGTCGGCGGCGGCGCTGGGCGCCTCGCCACCGCAGCCGGATGGCAGCACCGCCTCGCGCCAGCCGGCGCCGATCCGGATCAGCGTCGTGCACGGCAGCCTGGATTACGCCCGCCATCCGCTGATGGTGGGCCACTACCAGGGGGACGGGCTGTTCTCCGCCGAGAAATACCTCGACCGCAAGCTGAATGGCCAGTTGAGCATGTTGCAGCAACTGAGCCTGTACCCCGGCCCGCTCCGCAGCTTTACCGTGGTCCACCCCGACCGCAGCGGCCCGGCGGCGCGACATCCCGGCGTGCTGGTGGTCGGCCTGGGGCCAGTGGGCGCGCTCAATGCCGGCGCGCTGGCCGAAACCGTCACGCGCGGCGTGCTGCGGCTGGTGCTGGATCAGCAGGAACGCGGCCTGGGCGCGCAAGTGCCGTTGTCCAGCCTGCTGATCGGCACCAATGCCCAGGCGCTCTCCGGCCGCG
Organism: Chitiniphilus eburneus; assembly: GCF_005048205.1. Classification (GTDB taxonomy): domain Bacteria; phylum Pseudomonadota; class Gammaproteobacteria; order Burkholderiales; family Chitinibacteraceae; genus Chitiniphilus; species Chitiniphilus eburneus. The sequence continues at coordinate 53,682 of NZ_SUMF01000005.1, read as the reverse complement.
AAAGCCTGCTGGGCTTGCTCAACGGGGTGTGGCGCGCCGCCCAGATCGTCACCCGCGATCCGATGCTGTCCGGCAAGGTGCAGCTCCCGGAGCTGGAGATCATCGAAATCTGGGAGGACCGCGCGCTCAATGCCGCGCACGAGCTGCGCACGCTGCTGGCACGGCCCGAATGGCGCCAGCGCTTCTACCTCGCCGATCCGCCGTTCGAAACCCGGGTTGGCGGCATGGCGCGCATCCGCTACGAGGAAGCGGGCAACTGGTGGCAGCGGCTGCGCGTGGTACGCAACGAGCTGGGCGGCCTGTCGTATTCGCTGATGGGCACGCGGGCGCGCGCCGAGAGCACCCGCGTGGATGTCTCGATCAAGGATATGGCCGAGATCGCCAGCAATGCCCAGGAAAGCCTGAGCCCGGAGATCGGCCGCGCCCTGTTCGAGCTGCTGCTGCCCTATGAGCTGAAGGATACGCTGGCCCAGTTCGAGGACAGTGTACTGGTGCTGGACGACGAAACCGCGCGCCTGCCGTGGGAGCTGCTGGTACCGCCCGGCGAGCACCGCGAGCCAGACCGGCCGCTGGCGATCCAGGCCTGCATGCTGCGCCAACGCGAAACCGCCGATTTTCGTGCGCTGCCCAAGGCGCCGCAACGCAATGCCGCGCTGGTGGTGGGCGACCCGTCGCTCAAGGCCGCGCTACCGGCGCTGGTCGGGCTGAAGCCGCTGGATGGCGCGCGCCGCGAAGCGGAAGAAGTGCAGCGCCGGCTGGCGCAGGCCGAATGGGAGGTCAAGGCGCTGCTCGGCGCCGAGGCCAGCGCCATCCGTACCCAGTTGCTGGCGGGCGATTACCGTATCCTGCATCTGGCCGGGCACGGCGTGGTCGATGTGGAGGCCGACAGCGTGGAGGTCCTCGGCACCCGGCTGCCGCTGAAGCAGACCGGCATGGTGCTCAGCCACGGTCGCCTGCTCAGCGCCGCCTACGTCAAGCAGATGTCCATCGTGCCCGACCTGGTGTTCATCAACTGCTGCTACTCCGGGCTGGATGGCGCCCGCGACGGCGCGGCCCGCGACTTTCCGGTGCTGGCGGCCAGCCTGGCCACCGCCTTCATGGGCATGGGCGCGCGCGCCGTGGTGGCGGCCGGCTGGGCGGTGGACGACGCCGCCGCGCTGGCCTTCGCCAGCAGCTTCTACGACAGCATGCTGTCCGGCGAGCGCTTCGGTCAGGCCGTGCTCGCGGCCCGGCAGCGCGTCTACGACGAATTCGGCCAGCAGAACAACACCTGGGGCGCTTACCAGTGCTATGGCGACGGCGACTTCCAGTTGATGCGCAGCCATGGGCAATCGCACGATTTCGACGATGCCCAGCACGGCCCGGCCTTTGTCTCGCCGCGCGAACTGGCGGCGCGCATCGCGCAGATCGCCAGCAGCGCCGGCGATCAGGATACCGGGCTGCTGCTGGCGCAACTGAACGATCTGCAACAGCGCGCCGTGGCGCTGGGCTGGCAGGACAGCAGCGCCATCCAGTCCGCGCTGGGCGCCGCCTACTACGACCTGGGGCAGCCGCAAGTTGCCGCGCAAAGCCTGCTGCGGGCGTTGAGCCAGGATGGCTACTCCCAGTTGCGCCTGGAAGACCTGCTGGGGCTGGTCGATGCGGTCGCGCAGCGCCCCAGCGGCGAGGATCTGGCGCTGCAATTGCTGGACAAGCTGGACGATGTGGAACGGCTCGCCACGCGGGAGACCGAGCGGGAGTCGCGGGACGTGACCATCATGCGCGCCACACCGGCGGTGGGTGCGCGCGCCAGCCAGCGCGGCGACATCCATCTCCATCGCGCGGTACGCCTGGGACGCGAGAACGTGTTGTCCGACGAATTCCACGCCGCGCTGATCGCGGGCCGCGACGCCTACCTGGACTGCGAGGCGGCGCAGGACAGCGAGGATGCGCGCGCCTACGCCACCGCCAGCCTGCTGTTGCTGGAAGGGCTGGCCCATCTGCTGCCGGGCCATGACAGCGGCAACGACCAGCAACTGGCCGACCTGCTGAAGAAGAGCCTGGAAACCGCCGCCCGGCTGCGCGCGCGCTTCCTCGACCCGGCCCGCCCCTGCCTGGAGTTCTGGGACCACACCGACTCCGCCTCGCTGGGAATCGGCCTCTACCTGAACGGCAGCGGCAAGCTCAGCGACGAAGAGCTGGCGTTGCTGTCGCAGGCGCGCGAAACGCTGCTCGGCGTGCTGATCCGGGGGCCGTCGCCGCTGGAGCTGAAATGGGTGGTGGACCGGCTGATGCTGATCCATCTGGTCTGCGACCAGGTGGCGCAGGCATCCCCCGCCGGCAAGCGTAAAGGCGCGGTGCAGGCGCGCGAGCGGGTGGAGCAACTGGATGCCATGGCCAAGGTGGTGCTGGAGGCGTTCGAACGCCAGTTGGGCTGAGCCGGATAGCGGTGCCGCGTGTCGCGACGGTCGCTTCACCAGCCGGCGCGGCAGCGGCACCGCGCCACGGGCGACTGGGCGCCGCCGTCAACGCCAGGCGTATCCCAGCCCCACGCCGAAGGTCAGTTGATTGCGGTCGCCGCGCTCGGTGACGATGGGGCTGTCGCCCGCGTCGCCGGTCAGGCGCTGCATGAACACCATGGCGCCGGCATACCAGTGCGGATGTACCTGAACGATGGTGCCCACCCAGCCGAAAACCTGCTGCATCCCCGCCCCCGGCGTGTAGACCGGCAGGCCGCTGGCATTGGCATCGTCCCGCGTCACCCCGTAGTAGACGCGGTTGAAGTCCGCGCTGGCCCAGGAACCGCCGAGCCCCGTTCCCACCATCCAGCGCTCCGACAATGGCAACCAGAACGTGCCGCTCACGTTGAAGCGCGCACCGTTGTATTCCTGCCCGGCATTGGTCAGCACATTGGCGCCGAAGCGCGCGCGCCACGGTATGCCGCTGCGATTCAGGTACTCGTAGCCAAAGAAAGCGCCGGCCTCCAGCGTGGTATCGATCTCGTGAAGGCGCGCCACCACCTCATCGTCCACATCCTTGCGGCCCAGCCGCAATGCCACCGTCGGCCCCCACTGCCAGCCTTCCAGCTCACCGAAATTCAGTTGTGCCACCGGCCCGTACCATTCCACCAACCGCCCGCTTTCGGTCACGTAACGCAGGCCCGGCACGACGCCGATCACGCTTTCGTCGCCGCCGCTGTATTGCGGCGTACTGCCCACGCCGACCCCGACCAGGTTGGGCAAGCCGCCCGCAGGCAGCGTCACGCCGCCTGCCTGCGCCTGGGCGCAGGCCAGCCCGGCCAGGAACAACCATCTGAATTTCATGAGGCACATCTCCGGAAAGAAAGGGCGTATCGGCCGATCGCGGATGCGGTAAGCAAGGCACGCCGCCTTTCTAGGTGATAGCCGCGCCCTTTGAAAATCACCAGCCGCGTATCTATGCTGGGCAGGCGGATCAAGGCCGTTGATTCAGATCAAGTTCAACCGGGGCAGCCCCGGCAACAGGCCGCTGGCAGGCGCCCAGACTTGATCCGCCCTAGCGTCCGTTACCTGGTCATCGCCCTGGGAACCCCGATGTCGCGCGTCCTTTCCCGTCTCCTGCTGCTGTTCGGCCCTGCGCTGTTGCTGGCCGGCTGCGCGTCGCCCCGGCTGACCAACACCTGGATGGACCCGCAATTCCAGGGGCCACCCGCCCGCCACGTGCTGGTACTGAGCGTCAGCAACAGCGATGCGCATCGCCGGATTTTCGAGGACACCTTCGTCGCGGCGCTGCATGCGCAGGGCGTGGTGGCGACCCCCGCCTACCCGCAGTTGCCCGATGCCGGCGTGCAGCCCCGTGAGCGCATCCGGGCGGCGGTGACGGCCAGCGGCGCCGATACCGTGCTGGTCACCCGCCTGATCAAGATCCGGCATCAGGTGGACATCTCTCCCGCGCCACCGCCCCCCGGCCTGTTCGGGACGGGCTTCTATGGCTGGTATGACTCGGCCTGGGCGTCGTTGCCGCCCATGGTCTCCCAATACGATGTACTGACACTGGAAACCACGCTGTGGAACATGCACAGCGAACACGCGATCTGGTCCGGCACCACCGAGGCCATCGAACCCGACGACATCGCCGGCTTTACCCGCCGCCTGGCCGGCGTGCTGATCAAACGGATGCGCCAGGACGGCGCGCTGTGACAGCCCGCCCGAGCGGGACCCCGCGCTGCCGGGGACAAAGGACAAGCCCGCGTCCGCCACGCGCCACTATTGCCGGATTGAAGCAAATGTCGCCCGGGAGCGGTCACAAGGAAAGGCACGCCGCGCGGGTTGTCGCCGTCGCGCGCGATGAGATCGAGCAAGCAGCACCCACACCATGATCAGGGGCGGACAACCGCCCGCATCCAGAAAGGGGAATCGCCATGCGCTGGTCCATTCTGAGCGCCGTTCTACTGGCCGCGTGCCTCGGCACGGCGCCACCACTCGCCCTCGCCGCCACCGCGCCGGCCGCCACCAGTACCGCAAACCAGATCACGCCACAACCCTGGCCCCGCACCTATACCGTGGACGGGCTGCCGATCACCCTGCACCTGCCGCAGCTCGATAGCTGGGAGGGTAATGTGCTGTCCGGGCGAATCGCGGTGGAGATCAAGACCGGCACCGCGCGCGATAAACAGGGCAAGGCACGCGATACGCTGGTCTATGGCGTGATGTGGTTTACCGCGCGCGCCGAGACCGACAAGGCCGCACGGACGGCCACGCTGCGCGATGCGCAGATCGCGCGGGTGAGCTTCCCCACCGCGCCGGAAAAACAGGACGAATACCTGGCGCTGCTGCGCAAGCTGATCCCGGCGCATGAGCTGGTCGCCGATCTGGACCACCTGGAATCCGCGCTGGCGATCCAGAACGCGCAGGATGCCCAGGCCGGCGTGCCGGTCAGGAACGATCCGCCGCAGATCCTGTTCTCGTTCGGCCCGGCCGTGCTGGTCAGCATCGATGGCACCCCGGTGGAAAAGGCCACCGGCGAGCCGGGTGTGACGCGGGTGATCAATACGCGCTCCTTGCTGCTGAAAGAAGCCGGCCGCTACTACCTGGGCTTTGGCGGCCACTGGGAGGAAGCCGGTGCGCTGACGGGGCCATGGCAGCCGGTGAAGAGCGTGTCGGCGGGCGTAAGCGCCGCCGCGCGCGCGCTGATCAAGGACAAGCAGGTCGATCCGCTGGACCCGCCGCCCGATGCGCTGAAGCAGGCCCTGGCCGACGGGCGCTATCCCTCCATCCATGTCGCGAGCACGCCGACCGAGCTGCTGGTCGTCGATGGCGAGCCGCAGTTCGCTCCCATTCCCGGCACGCGGCTGTCGTACATCACCAACAGCCCGGCCGATGTCTTCATCGACGCCGCGCATGACGGCGAATGGTATGTGCTGGTGTCCGGGCGCTGGTTCCAGGCCACCGGCAGCAAGGGGCCGTGGCATTACGTGCCCGGCGACAAGCTGCCGCTGGATTTCAAGCGCATTCCGTCCGACAGCCCCAAGAGCGCCGTACTGGCCTCGATTCCGGGCACGCCGGAAGCGCGCGAGTCGCTGATCGCCAACAGCGTGCCGCAGACCGCCACGATCAAGCGTTCCGATGCCAGACTGGAGGTGATCTATGACGGCGGCGCGCCCCAGTTCCAGTCCATTCCCGGCACCCGGTTGCGCTATGCGCGAAATACCGCCACGGCGGTGATCGAGATCGACGCCAGCCATTACTACGCGCTTCAGAACGCGGTCTGGTTCACCGCCGCCTCGCCCACCGGCCCGTGGCAGGTGGCAACCTCGGTACCGGCCGCGATCTACGCGATCCCCGCCAGCTCGCCGGTGCATTACGTCACCTATGTCTATGTCTACGGCTCGACGCCGGACCTGGTCTACGTCGGCTATACGCCCGGCTATTACGGCACCGTGGTCAGCAATGGCGTGGTGGTCTACGGCACCGGCTATGTCTGCGACGCCTGGATCGGCGATGTCTGGTATGGCTGCCCCGCCACCTACGGCTATGGCGTGAATTTCGGCTGGGACCCGTGGGTGGGCTGGAGCTTCGCCTTCGCCTGGGGCATGGCCTGGGGCGCTGCGTGGTACGGCCCGTACTGGGGCCCGTGGTGGGGCTGGTACGGTCCCTGGTACGGCCCGTGGTACGGCGGCGGCTTCGCGGTCACCAATGTCTATGGCCGTTGGGGCCCGGTGGCGGCCAGCGGCGTACGCGCCGGCTGGTCCGATCCGTGGACCGGCAACGTCGGCACCGGCGTGCGCGGCACCTGGTACAACAATGCCACCGGCGGCCACGGCGCGGGCCAGGCGTGGCGCAATACCAATGTCTATACCGGCACGCAGAGCGCGGGCGCGGCCGGCATCCGCTACAACCCCGAAACCGGGCGGGTGGTCGCCGGCCAGGGCCGCGCGGCCTACAACCCCTATACCGGCAACGCGGCAGCGGGTGGCAGCCGGACTGTGGTGAACACCCAGACCGGGCGCGTCACCACGCAGGCCGGCGTGGCGGGCCGTACCGATCAGGGCGCCGGCGCGGCCGGGGCGTTCACCACCGCCGGCAAGGGCGGCGACGCGGCGGGCGCGGGCTACGTACACTACGACGCCGCCACCGGTCAGGTGAACCACGGCGGCGTGGTGCATACGGACGACCATCTGTACGCCGGCAAGGACGGCAATGTCTATCGCTACGACAAGGGCCAGGGCTGGCAACAGGTGACGCGGCCGGGCCAGGGCAACCAGAGCGCCTCGCGGGGCATCAATCCCGATCAGGCCCGGTCACTGGGTCTGCCCAACGACCAACTGGCACGCGAGCGCGGGCAACAGCGCACCTTCTCGCGCAGCCTGCCGAGCAGTACACCCAACTGGCGTACTTCGGGTGGCCTGGACCGGGGTCATTTCTCTCCCAGCTTCCGCGGCAACATGGGGGGGTTCCGGGGCGGTGGCGGGTTCCACGGTTTCCGGCGCTGAGCAATATGCAGCGGCGCCGCGCCAGCCGGTCTGGCGCGGCTCCGCATCGCCTCCCGTTTGGCAAGACCCATTAGGGCGTGTCGTCACATGTTTCACGACAGCGTTCGGTGCAGTTCGGGATGCCGCGCCAGGAGCTGGCGGTATGGATACCGCAAGCGGCCTGCGACACCGCGCGGTGCCCGAAATGCGCCGAACCCGCAGGGCTGGGCCGAAAAAACACCAGCCACTGCGTTGCACTCCTTGCCAATAACTGGTTATTGGCTGCGTCGTACGCCTGGTGGCTAGTGTTTTTTCGGCCCAGCGCTGCCGCGAAACATGTGACGACACGCCCTGAGCCCATGGCATGACGCGGCGGGTCGGGCTAGATTGACAACAACCCTTGGTTGTCATGCCGCGCGCATCGACATCCAGGCTTTCCCGGACTCAACAAGGAGCCTGCCATGAGTACCACCCCATTGTTGCCCCCGATCGAAACCCAGGAAACCGGTGGGTTGCATCGTTATCTGGATACCGTGGAAGCCGCGCTCGACTATGCCCTGACCAAAAAACAGAGCCGTCATACACCCAACCCGGAAACCTGGGGCGTGGTATTCAACGTGCTGTCGGATGCGCTGGGCAGCAAGGACCCGGCGGAGCTGGCCAAGGCACGCGAGAAGCTGCTCGACGCCATCGGCCAGACCCTGCGGGCGACCGGCAAGGCCAGTTACTGACCCCCACCGGCCGTGGGTGATGGATAAGGCTGAATCGCGCCCCGGCACATGCCGGGGCGTGCCGCTTCAGGGTGAGGCGGCCGCGTTGCCGACCGGCGTCATCCCTTCCCCGCCCTACTGCCGCGCCAGCGCTTCGGCGATCGCGGTCACGTTGTAGCGCATCATCTTCAGATAAGTGCCCGCCGGCTCCGGGGTGGCCGACAGCGCGTCGGCATAGAGCTTCGCGCCCGGGGCCACGCCCGCTTCGCTGGTCAACTGGCGCAAGGTACGCGGGTTGCTCATGTTCTCCACGAACACCGCCGAGATCCGCTCGGCCTTGATCTGGCGGATCAGCGCCGCCACTTCGCGCGCGCCCGGCTCCGATTCGGTGGAGACCCCCTGGGGCGCCAGGAAGCGGATGTCATAGCGGGCGGCAAGATAGCCAAAAGCATCGTGCGAGGTGATGACCTTGCGGCGTGGCTTGGGCACCTTGGCGAACTGCGCGGCGGCCCAGCGATCCAGTTCCAGCAACTGGACGATGTAGCGATCGCCATTGCGCCGATAGATTGCCGCGCCGGCCGGGTCGGCCTTGGCCAGCGCCGCCACCAGGTTGTTCACGTAGACCACGACGTTGCGCGGGTTCTGCCAGGCATGCGGGTCGATATCGCCATGGTCGTGATCGTGGTCATGCCCGTGCGGGGCGTGGTCGGCCTCCAGGTGCCGCACTGGCACGCCCTGGCTGGCCACCACCCGGACGCCCTTGAAAGCGGATGCCGTCGCCAGCCGATCCAGCCAGCCCTCGAATGCCAGGCCATTGACCACCAGCAGCCGGGCGCCGGCCAGCGTGCGGGCATCCGACGGGCGCGGCTGGAAAACATGCGCATCCTGGTCCGGCCCCACCAGCGTGGTGACGCTGACCCGTTCCCCGCCAACCTGGGCGACCAGATCGCCGAGGATGCTGAAGCTGGCCACCACCGGCAGCCGGTCGGCCGCCGACGCGGCGGCGACATACAGCAGCGCCAGCATGCCGAGCATGCGTTGAAGGGTTTTCATGAACGCTCCTTATGGATGAAAATCAGCCCCGCAGGTGTGGCCGGCGCAGCAGGCGCGGCAGCCAGCCCTGGGGCGCGACGCACAGCGACAGCAGGTACAGGCCGCCGGCGCACAGGATGATGGTCGGGCCGGACGGCAGATCGGCATGGAACGACAGCAGCAGGCCACCGAATCCGGCCAGCGCGGCCTGGAGCGCGCTGTTGGCGAGTTGTGCCGGCAGGGTGTCGTGCCACAGCCGCGCCGAGACAGCGGGCAGCATCATGATGCCCACCGCCATCAAGGTGCCCAGCGTCTGAAACGCGCCAACCAGGTTGAGGACCACCAGCAGCAGGAAAACCTGCTGGTAGAGGCCGCGCCGGCCGCCGCCAGCGGCGAGAAAATCGGGGTCGAAGACTTCCAGCAACAGCCCGCGATAGAGCAGCGCGCCCAGCAGCAGGGTGACAGTGGCGATGCCGGCCACCAACAACAGGCCGGGGCCATCGACCCCCAGCACATTGCCGAACAGGATATGCAGCAGGTCGAGCTGGCTGCCGCTACGCGAGATCAGCAGGACGCCAGCGGCCAGTGCCAGCAGGTAGGTGGCGGTCAGGCTGGCGTCCTCGCGCAGCTCGGTATGACGCGCCACCAGCCCGGCCAGCAGCACCACCGCAACCCCGGCGGTGAATCCGCCCAGGCTGAGCGCCGGCAACGACAGGCCGAACCACATGAACCCCACCGCCACGCCGGGCAGGACGGCATGGCTCATCGCATCGCCGATCAGGCTCATGCGTCGCAGCGTCAGCAGCACACCGAGCGGCGCGCCGCCCACGGCCAGCGCCAACGATGCCACCAACGCCCGTCGCATGAAGGCGAACTCCTGGAACGGGCCGATCAGCAGCTCATGCGGGCTCATGCCGGTACTCCCGGCGCGCAGGGCTGGGCGTGGTCGTCCCAGGCTTCGACCATATGCTGGGCGGCGTGGAGGTGATCGCCGGTGAGCACCGTCGCGGTGTCGCCCCAGGCGATGGCACGACGTGCCAACAATAGGGTCTGCGGGAAATGGGTGCGTACCTGCTGATGATCGTGCAGCACCGCCAGCACCGTGCGCCCTTCGCCGTGCCATCGCCGCACCAGCGCCAGCAGATCGGCGGTAGTGCGTGCATCCACGGCATTGAAGGGCTCGTCCAGCAGGATCAGGTCGGCGTCCTGCAGCATCAGGCGGGCGAACAGCACGCGCTGGAACTGGCCCACCGACAAGGTGGCCACGGTGCGCGCGGCGAAACCGGACAAGCCGACCGCCGCCAGCGCCGCCAGCGCGCGTTCCCGCTCGGCAAGCGGAATGCCGCCGAACAGCCCGCGCCGCACCCAGCTTCCGAGCAGCACGGCATCCAGCACCGAGATCGGGAACTGGCGTTCCAGCGCGGATTGCTGCGGCAGATAGGCAATGCGCGCCCGGGGCAGCTTCAGTTCGATCCGCCCTTCCTGCACCGGCAATTGCCCCAGTATCGCTTTGAGCAGTGTGCTCTTGCCTGCGCCATTGGGGCCGACCAGCGCGGTCAGCGACCCGCGCGCCAGCGCGCCGGAGAGATGATGCACCGCCGGATGGCGACGGTACGCCAGCGTCACGTTATGCAGCGAGAGCAATGCGTCGCTCATGCCAGCGCCCACCACACCGCCAGCCACAGCACGATGCAGAGCGGCAGCACACGCAGCAGGCGTGCCGGCGCGCCCAGCGCAAGTATCGAGGCCGGTGCGGTGTCCGCGGGCCCGGCGGGAAGCGAGGAATGGTGGGACATGATGGAGGCAAGGCAGGCTCGGAAAGGCGACATTGTTCGCGATTATGTTTCTTCATGCAACTTCATTGCATATAGAGATCGCGAGCAGGACGACGACCCATGGGCCGGATTGCGCCGGAATGCACTGGTAATCCTTGCGCGATGTTCCGCCCGTTCCCCTGGAACCGAAGCGGATACGCACCAGTCACTCAGTGACCATCCAGGAGAAACCTTTGCGCCGCCTTGCCCTGTTCACCGCCCTGTTGTTGTCGCTGCCATGCTTCGCCCAGGCCGCCGATGCCATAGCGCCGGTGCAGAGCGTGGCGCAGGTGGAACTGCCCCGCTACTTGGGGCGATGGTATGAAATCGCACGCTATCCCATGTACTTCCAGCGGCAGTGCGTGGGCGATGTCACCGCGTTGTATGCGATGCGGCAGGATGGCCGGATCTCGGTCACCAATCGTTGCCGCACCGCCGACGGCAAGCTGGACGTGGCGGATGGCGTGGCCACAGCGGTGAGTGGCAGTGGCAACGCCCAGCTCAAGGTGTCGTTCTTCTGGCCTTTCAAGGCCGACTACTGGGTGATCGGGCTGGACCCGCAATATCGCTGGGCGGTGGTGGGCAACCCCTCGCGCAAGAACCTCTGGGTGCTGGCGCGCACGCCCCGCCTGCCCGAGGAATTACTGGCCGCCGCGCTGGCCTCCGCGCAGGCCCAGGGCTTCGATTTGAAGCCTCTCCAGTACACCCCGCAGACGCCCTGACCCGCTTTTACGCCCGCAAAAACGGCGCACCCGACAAACGGCAATTTTCACCAAGCCGCCACCACAAATCGGCAAGCCAATGAAAATACTGGGATTTTTCCGATTCCCCCACGGAAAATCCTGGCGTAGTCATCGACATTTAGTACTAACAAGATCATTTAACTTTACAACTATTCGAGCTTGGACTTTAATTGCGCCATGGACGACGCGACGACCCCGCCAAAAGCCCGGTCGGAGCCGCGAAGTTCGCTCTCACAAATACACGAAGAGGACTTGCAGACATGACCAAGCTCACCAAGATTTCCGCCCTGATCGCCGGCGCCACCCTTACCCTGGGCGCGTTCGCAGCCGACGGAGCACAAAGCGAAACCGCCACACAACCGGTTCTGGCCGAAGCCGGCCAAGGTGTCGTGGCCGTCCAGTTCAAGCTGGTCGAGGGCAACCAAAGCACCCTCGCCACCCAGCCGATCCTGGCCGAAGGCAACCAGGGCACGCTGGCTACCCAGCCGGTACTCGCCGAAGGCAACCAAGGCACGCTGGCCACCAAGCCGGTCCTCGCCGAAGGCAACCAAGGCACGCTGGCCACCAAGCCGGCCCTCGCCGAAGGCAACCAGGGCACGCTGGCTACCCAGCCGGTCCTGGCCGAAGGTAACCAAGGCACGCTGGCCACCCAGCCGGTCCTCGCCGAAGGCAACCAAGGCACGCTGGCTACCCAGCCGGTCCTCGCCGAAGGCAACCAGGGCACGCTGGCTACCCGCCCGGTCCTCGCCGAAGGCAACCAAGGCACGCTGGCTACCCGCCCGGTCCTCGCCGAAGGCAACCAGGGCACGCTGGCTACCCGCCCGGTCCTCGCCGAAGGCAACCAGGGCGCCCTGGCTACCCAGCCTGCGCTGGCCTGATTTCCCGGCACAACAAAAACCCCGCGATACGTCGCGGGGTTTTTGTTTGGGCGCGGAGAACGTCAGACGCGTTTGAAGATCAACGTCCCGTTGGTGCCGCCAAAGCCGAACGAGTTGGAGATCGCCACCTTGATCGGCATCTCGCGCGCAGTATTGGCCACGTAATCCAGATCGCAACCTCCCTCCACATCCTGTTCGAACAGGTTGATGGTGGGCGGCGAAATCTGATGGTGCAGCGCCAGGATGGAATACACCGCCTCGACGCCACCCGCGCCACCCAGCAAGTGCCCGGTCATGGATTTGGTGGAGTTCACCACCAGCTTGCGGGCGTGATCGCCGAATGCCAGCTTCAGCGCATTGGTTTCGTTGGCATCGCCCAGCGGCGTGGAAGTGCCGTGCGCGTTCACGTAATCGACTTCGTCGGCGTTCATGCCGGCATCGCGCAGGGCGTTGGTCACGCCACGCGCCGGGCCTTCCGCGTTGGGCGCGGTGATGTGGTGGGCATCGGAACTCATGCCAAAGCCAACCAACTCGGCATAGATGCGCGCGCCACGCTTTTTGGCGTGTTCGTATTCTTCCAGCACCACCACGCCAGCGCCCTCGCCCATCACGAAACCGTCGCGCCCCTTGTCCCAGGGACGGCTGGCGGTGGCAGGGTCGTCGTTACGGGTGGACAGCGCCTTCATCGAGGCAAAGCCGCCGATGCCCAGCCGCGAAATGGCGCCTTCGGCGCCACCGGCCACCATCACGTCCGCATCGCCGTACTGGATCATGCGGCCGGCGTCGCCAATGCTGTGCGCCCCGGTGGTGCAGGCGGAAACGATGCCGTAGGTGGGGCCCTGGTAGCCCTTGATGATCGACACGTGGCCGGAGATCAGGTTGATCAGCGAACCGGGAATGAAGAACGGGCCGATCTTGCGCGGGCCGCCCGCGCGCAGTTCACCATCGGTGTTCTCGATCAGCGGCAGGCCGCCGATACCGGAGCCGATGTTCACGCCGACGCGGGTCTTGTCCAGGTTGGGAACATCATCCAGCCCGGCATCGGCCACGGCTTGCAGGCCGGCTGCGATGCCGTAGTGGATGAACAGGTCCATCCGGCGTGCTTCCTTGGCCGAGATGTACTGGGTGATGTCGAAATCCCGGACTTCGCCGGCAATCTGGCAGGCCATGTCCGAGGTCTCGAAACGGGTGATCCTGCCAATGCCCGACTTGCCGCTCAACAGATTGGCCCAGCCGGTCGCCACATCATTGCCGACGGGCGCTACATGGCCCAGGCCGGTGACGACGACTCTGCGTTTTGACATGGGGGGTCTCCTAGATGCCGGCTTCCGATTGCAATGACTGAAGCGGCTTTGAAGCCAGATGGAATAAGAGCGGCCCACGGGGCTCGCCGGACGGTTGGGCTCGCGCACGCGCGAACAGGGGCGAACCCCAGACAGCCCAAACATACCGGCGAGCGCACCGTAGCCGCTCCGAGCCGCCCCCAGCGGGGCGGCAGGCGATAGCGCGGAAGAATTACTTGTTCAGGTGAGCGCTGACGTAGTCGATCGCTTGCTGGACAGTAGTGATCTTTTCGGCTTCTTCGTCCGGAATCTCGCACTCGAATTCTTCTTCGAGGGCCATCACGAGTTCAACGGTGTCGAGAGAATCCGCACCGAGGTCGTTCACAAAGGACGACTCGTTCTTGACGTCGGTTTCCGGCACGCCAAGCTGCTCGGCAACGATTTTCTTCACACGCTGTTCGATGTTTTCCATGGATGTAACCCAAGCCTTGTGGATGTATTCAGAAAAAAGCGTCGGCATTGTACCAAAAAAAACGGGGTCGCCAAGCGAGGCTCGCCGTTCGTCTGATCCTGCGCAACGCAGTCTGGTTTTACGACTGGCCGTGGCAATCGCCACGGCCGTTTGCAAATCAATTCATGTACATGCCGCCATTCACGTGCAGGGTCTGCCCCGTGATGTAGGCGGCGCGTTCCGACGCCAGGAAACCCACCGCATCGGCGATCTCCCTGGGTTCGCCCAGGCGCCCCAGCGCGATGTTCTGCACCAGTGCGGCCTTTTGCTCTTCCGGCAGGCCACGGGTCATGTCCGTGTCGATGAAGCCCGGAGCCACCGCGTTCACGGTGACGCCACGACTGCCGATTTCGCGAGCGAGCGATTTGGTAAAGCCAAACAATGCCGCCTTGGCTGCCGAATAGTTGGTCTGCCCCGGGTTACCCGTTGCGCCCACCACCGAGGCGATATTGACGATCCGGCCCCAGCGCGCCTTCATCATGCCACGCAATACGGCCTTTGAGAGTTTGTAGACCGGGCGCAGGTTGGTGTCCATGATGGCATCCCATTCCTCGTCCTTCATCCGCATCAACAGGTTGTCGCGGGTGATCCCGGCATTGTTGACCAGGATGGCGATGGCGCCGTGTTCCTTTTCGATACCGGCGACAATCGCCTCGCAGGCGCCCTCGTCGGTCACGTTCAGCGCCAGCCCCGCGCCCTTGGCGCCCGCCTCGGCCAGATAGGCCGAAATCGCCTGCGCGCCCGCCTCGCTGGTGGCGGTACCGATGACCGTCGCACCTTGCGCGGCCAGTTCCAGCGCGATCGCCTGGCCGATTCCGCGCGATGCGCCGGTCACCAGCGCCACTTTTCCTTCAAGACTCATCGTCGTTCCTCTTGCAGCCCACTAATCCGTTTCATGCGACAGTTACTTTACCCGCTGGCGATGCCTGCCGCTCAAAGCAGCGCCTTCAACGCATCGAACGATGCGGCATCGGTCAGCGCCACATGCTGTGCCTCGCTGGCAATTCGCTTGTCCAGGCTGGCCAGCACCTTGCCCGGCCCGCATTCGGCAAACACCGTCGCCCCCTGCGCCGCCATGGCCTGCACGGTTTCCACCCAGCGCACCGGCTGATAGAGCTGACGCACCAGCGCATCCTTGATCTGGCCCGCATCCTGATAGCTGGCAACGTCGGCGTTGTGCAGCACGGGGATGCTCGGGGTATTCAGCGCAATGCCATCCAGACGCGCGCGCAGTACCTCTGCGGCCGGGCGCATCAGATCGCAATGCGAGGGCACCGATACCGGCAGCAGCATCGCGCGCTTGGCACCACGCGCCTTGGCGGCCTCGCACGCACGCTCGACGGCGGCCTTGGCGCCAGCAATGACGATCTGTCCCGGTGAGTTGAAATTCACCGCCTGGACCACATCGCCTTGCGCGGCCTCCGCGCAGGCCGCCACCACATCGGCGTCGGCAAGCCCGAGCACCGCCGCCATCGCGCCTTCTCCGGCCGGGACGGCATCCTGCATCGCCTGCGCACGCAGGCGGACCAGTTGCACGGCGTCGGCAAAGCCCAGCACATCGGCGGCGACCAGCGCGGTGTACTCGCCCAGGCTATGCCCGGCCAGCAATGCAGGCTTTGCGCCACCGGTAGCCAGCCACGCACGCCATACCGCCACACCGGCCGCCAGCATCACGGGCTGGGTGTTGACGGTGGCGCCAAGCGCCTCCACCGGCCCTTCGGTCACCAGTTGCCAGAGATCCTGGTTCAGGGCGGCGGATGCCTCGTCGAAGGTGGCCTTGACGACCGGCACGTCGGCGAAGCCGGCCAGCATGCCGATCGATTGCGATCCTTGGCCGGGAAACACAAATGCAAGAGACATGGATGCTCCTTTCAGGTGACGACACGCCCGCGCCGGATCGCCTGGCCATTGGCGGCGATCGGAAACTGGTCACTTCGTCTGAAACAGATGTTTGAAAATGCGAACGGCGCATTGCTGCGCCGTTCCGGGATCAATAAGCCAGTAGTATCGCGCCCCAGGCGAAGCCACCACCGATGCCTTCCAGCATCAGCTTCTGCCCACGCTGGATACGCCCCGAGCGCACGCCTTCGTCGAGCGCCAGCGGAATCGACGCGGCCGACGTATTGCCGTGCTTCTCGACCGTGACGATCACCTGCTCCATCGGCAGGCCCAGGTGCTTGGCAGTGGATTCGATGATGCGCAGATTGGCCTGGTGCGGCACCAGCCAGTCGATTTCATGCTTGCCGAGCCCGGCTGCACCCAGGGTTTCCTCCGCCACGTCCGCCAGCGCCCGCACGGCAAACTTGAATACGGCGTTGCCTTCCATGTACAGCCATGGCGTGCCGTCCAGGCCCCCTTGGCGAATGCGCGCATCGCTTTTCAGGATATGGCGATAACGGCCATCGGCATGCAGGCGGCTTTCCAGGATGCCGGTTTCTTCCGAAGGCTGGAGCACGACGGCGCCAGCACCATCGCCGAACAGGATGCAGGTACCGCGATCCTGCCAGTTCACCAGGTTGGAGACCGTTTCCGCGCCCACCACGACGGCGCATCTGGCCGCGCCGGTCTTGACGAACTTGTCGGCCGTGGCCAGCGCGTAGACAAAGCCGGCGCAGACCGCCTGGATGTCGAATGCGGGGAAGCCGTGCAGGCCGAGCTTGTCCTGGAGGATGCAGGCGGTCGAGGGAAAGACGTTGTCGGGCGTGGTGGTGGCGACAATCAGGAGGTCGATCTCCTCCTTGGCCACGCCCGCCGCATCCAGCGCGCGTTCGATGGCGATCAGCGCCAGGTCGGAGGTACGTTGGTCGGTGGCGGCGATCCGGCGTTCGCGGATGCCGGTGCGCGCGGCGATCCACTCGTCGCTGGTGTCGATGGTCTGGGCCAGATCGTCGTTGGTGACGATCTTCTCAGGCAGATAGGAGCCGGTTCCGGCAATGCGGGAATACATGACAGCCTCTCTTGAGGTGAATTTGTGCGGCCCGGATCAACCGGCCTCGGCCGGGCTTCCCGCCACGGCCAGCTGTTGCTGCACCTGGTCGGCGATCCGCTGGGCCACGCCGGCACGCGCTTCTTCCACGGCCTGCTTGAGCGCCCAGTAGAACGCCATCCGGTCGGCACCGCCGTGGCTTTTTACCACGATACCGTTCAGCCCCAGAAGTGATGCGCCATTGTACCGCCGTGGATCGACCCGCTTCTTGAATCGGCGCAGCACCGGGTAGGCCAGCCCGGCCAGCAGCTTGCTCCACCAGTTGCGCACGAACTCTTCGCGCAGGAAGTCCGACAGCATCTTGGCCAGCCCTTCGGATGATTTGAGCGCGACATTGCCCGAAAACCCGTCGCAAGCCACCACGTCCACCGCGCCGCTGAAAAGGTCGTCGCCTTCGACATTGCCGACGAAATTGAGCTGGCTGGCGCGGAGCAGTTCGCCCGATTCCTTCACCAGGCCATTGCCCTTCATTTCCTCCTCGCCGACATTGAGCAGGCCAACGCTGGGCTGCGCCTTGTGCTTCACGGCGGAGAACAGGGCCGACCCCATGATGGCGAATTGCAGCAGGTGTTCCGGCGTGCAATCGACATTGGCGCCCAGGTCGAGCACACAGGTTTCGCCGCCGCTGCGGGTGGGCAGCATCTTGGCGATGGCCGGGCGTTCGATACCGCGGATGGTCTTGAGCACGAAGCGGGCCGTCGCCATCAGCGCGCCGGTATTGCCGGCGGATACGCAGGCATGGGCCTCGCCGCTCTTCACCAGATTGATCGCCACCCGCATCGACGAATTCTTCTTGTTCTTCAAGGCCGATTGCGGGGATTCGTCCATGCTGACGACTTCGGTCGCGGCGTGGACACGCAGACGGGGGCCGCTCTGACGACGGCGCGCCTTGAGCTCTGCCTCAATGGCATCCGGCAGGCCCACCAGCACGACGTTGACGTCTGGATGGTCATCCAGAAAACGCAGCGCGGCGGGCACGGTGACATGGGTGCCATGGTCGCCGCCCATGGCGTCGACTGCTACGGTGATATCCATGAGTTTCCTGGGGGTTGTCCAGAATGGCGAACGGCGCAAGGGGGATCTCCCACTTGCGCCGTTTTCATAACCGTATGGTTATGAAGGTATTTATAGCCGAGCGAACTTACTCGCCCTTGGCCTTGATCACGCGGCGGCCACGATAGTAGCCGTTCGGGCTGATGTGGTGACGCAGATGCGCTTCGCCGGTGGTCGGCTCGACAGCCAGGGCCGGGGCGGTCAGGAAGTCGTGGGCGCGATGCATGCCGCGCTTGGACGGGGACTTCTTGTTCTGTTGAACTGCCATGATAAAGCTCCTTGAAAACCAGTATCGATGAGTTAGTCTTCCGCTTTCCTGGTTTTCAAAGTCGCCAGGACTGCAAACGGATTCGGTTTGTCGGCCTTGCCGGCCGACGGATTCGGTTCATCGGCCATCGTGGCCGTTGCGGTCGTTCCCCCGCAGGCGTCGTGCCTCGGCGCGAAGGGAACAGCCAGCAATACTTCTTCTTCCACCAGCGCTTCGACGTCCAGCGCGGCATCGACCAATATGCCTTCCAGGTCCTCGTCCTGCGCTTCGGCCTCGTCCAGCGTGGCCTCGTCGAGAAACTGGGTCAGCTCGGTCTGCACCGCCACCGGCCACGTCATCGCCTTGAGGCAACGCTGGCACACCAGATGCAGCTCGCCCGATACCGCCAGATGCAACACCGGACGCGCCAGGCGATCCACACCGCCCGCCAGGCGCCATGCCAGCCGGCCCTCGCGATCAGCCAGTTGATCGTGCAGGCGGGACAACGCGCTCACGTCGACTTCGCCCGCGAGCGACTGTTTTTCCCTGGCGAAATCGGCGCTATGGATAACGGTCATACCCTGGTCGGACGAAGCGGAAACCGCGCATGATACAATTCCGCCGCAAACCGTGTCAAAGCCTTTCTTCGCCGTCCCTCTGATCGATTTTCCATGCAAAAACAAGCCTCTTCGCCGAGCCTGGTGCTCGCTTCCACCTCGCCCTATCGCCGCGAACTGCTCGCCCGCCTGGGGCTGCCGTTCGACGTCGCCGCCCCGGACGTCGACGAAACCCCGCTGCCCGGGGAAAGCGCGGCCGCCACCAGCCTGCGGCTGGCCGTGGCCAAGGCCCAGGCACTGGCCGCGCGCTACCCCGCCGCACTGTTGATCGGTTCCGACCAGGTGGCGCTGCTCGATGGCGAGCAACTGGGCAAACCGGGCACGCACGAGCGCGCGGTGACGCAACTGCGCGCAATGCGCGGGCGCCGCATCGATTTCCATACCGCCGTGGCGTTGCATAACAGCGCCAGCGGCGTCACGCACACCCACGTGGATGTCACCGGCGTCACCATGCGCGATTACACCGACGCGGAGATCGAGGCCTATCTGCGCCGCGAACAGCCGTACGACTGCGCCGGCAGCGCCAAGACGGAGGGCCTGGGCACGGTGATGATCGCCGCGCTGGAAAACCGCGATCCGGCGGCAATCGTCGGCCTGCCGCTGATCGCGCTGTGCGACATGCTGCGCGCCGAGGGAGTGGCCCTGCTATGAGTCACGGCACGCTCTATCTGATTCCGGTTCCGATGGGTGGCGATCGCCTGGATGCCATCCTGCCGGCCGATGTCCTGCACATCGCGCGCCGGCTGACGCATTTCGTGGTCGAAAACGCCAAGACCGCGCGCGCCGTCCTCAAGCAGTTCGAAACCCCGCACGAGCTGCGCTCGCTGTGGATGGGCGAATTGAACGAACACACCCGCGATGCCGAGCTGGCCGCCCTGCTGGCCGGCAACGACGTCGGCCTGATGAGCGAAGCCGGTTGCCCCGGCATCGCCGACCCCGGCGCCAACCTGATCAGGCTGGCGCACGCGCGCGGCATCCGGGTTGCGCCATTGGTGGGGCCATCGTCGATCCTGCTGGCACTGATGGCGGCCGGCGCCAATGGCCAGAAGTTCCGCTTCAATGGTTATCTGCCAGCGCAGGAACCGGGGCGTGCCGAGGCGATCCGCAAGCTGGAGCAGGAATCATCCAAGCAGCAGCAGGCCGAGTTGTTCATCGAAACCCCTTATCGCAACGAGGCGCTGTTCGCCGCACTGCTGGCCGCCTGCCGCCCCAATACGCAATTGACGGTGGCATGCGATCTGACCGCCGCCGGCGAATGGATTGCGACCCGTACCATCACGCAATGGAAGCATGGCGAACGCCCATCGTTGAACAAGCGCCCGACCGTATTCGTGCTGTACGCCGCGTAACCGGCAAACGGCGTTGAAGCCATTAAGATGAAACGCCGCGCCGATCCCCGGCGCGCATCCCTGCCCAAGAGCCACCATGAGCAAATTCTGGAGTCCCGTCGTCGTCCGCCTGACCCCATATGTGCCGGGCGAGCAACCCAAGATCACCAATCTGATCAAGCTCAACACCAACGAAAACCCGTATGGGCCGTCGCCCCGGGTGTTGGCGGCGCTGAAGGATGCCGCGGCCGACCCATTGCGGCTGTATCCCGATCCCAATGCCGACGATCTCAAGGCCACCATCGCCCGCTACCATGATCTGACCCCGGCGCACGTATTCGTCGGCAACGGTTCGGACGAGGTGCTGGCGCATGCCTTCATGGCGCTGCTCAAGCATGACCGCCCGCTGTATTTCCCCGATATCAGTTACAGCTTCTATCCGGTGTACTGCGGCCTGTACGACATCAGCTACCGCGCGGTGCCCGTGGACGAGGCCTACCGCATCGATGTGAACGACTACGACGCGGACGCCGGCGCGGTGATCTTCCCCAACCCCAACGCGCCGACCGGTCGGCTGTTGGGCCTGGCGGACATCGAAGCGCTGCTGACGCGCCTGCCCGATGTGGTGGTCGTGGTGGACGAGGCGTACATCGACTTCGGCGGCGACAGCGCCATCGCGCTGGTACAGCGCCACCCCAACCTGCTGGTGGTGCAGACGCTGTCCAAATCGCGTTCGCTGGCTGGCCTGCGCGTGGGCTTTGCCGTCGGCCACCCCGATTTGATCGAGGGGCTGGAGCGGGTGAAGAACAGCTTCAATTCCTATCCGCTGGATCGCCCCGCGCAACTGGGCGCCATTGCCTCGTTCGAGGACGAAGCCTACTTCCAGGAGGCGCGCGCCAAGGTGATCGCCAGCCGCGAATGGCTGATCGAGGACTTGCAGGAGCTGGGGTTCGACGTGCTGCCGTCCGCCGCCAACTTCGTATTCGCACGCCATCCGCAACGCGATGCGGGCGAGCTGGCCGCCGCGCTGCGCCAGCGCGCCATCCTGGTACGGCACTTCAAGGCGCCGCGTATCGAGCAGTTCCTGCGCATCAGCATCGGTAACGACGCGGAGTGCGAGGCACTGGTCAAGGCGCTGAGCGAAATCCTGAGGTAGCGCCTGGCGCACACGGGCCGGCGGCGACGAATAGGGGCGCCCCCACGAAGTCGAAGACTTTCCGGGGTGGGTGAGCGGGGGCCTCGCTATGCGCGCTGGGTGGCGCGGGTCAACGATGCGTGCATCCGGCACGTTCTCCAAGCAAAACGGCCACCTCCGGGTGGCCGTTTCGTTGCTGCATATCGCAGCGCTCAGTGTGTCTTCACCCGCGCCACCACCAGATTGCCGCGCCCCTGGTATTCCACCGAGTCGAACGACAGCATGCGCGCCATGGAGATGCCGCGCCCGTGGGGATCGAAGGCGCGCTCCGGCGCGAATTCCAGGAAAGGCTTCCAGTCGAAGCCATCGCCTTCGTCGCGAATGGTGAAGCGCACCGCGCCATCCTCGCGCAGGAACTCGGCGCTCACCACGCGCGCCGCATAGCGCGCATCGGTCAGCCGGGTTTCCACCTCTTCCTGCCAGCGCCCCTGTTGCAGCAAGCGGGTCTTTTCGGAATAACTGATGCCCAGGTTACCGTGCTCGACCGCGTTGACCAGCAGCTCGGACAAGCCCAGCGCCACGCGGCGCGGATCGGGGCAGGTCTGCGACAGCAACAGCGTGAGCTGGCGGGCTTCGATCAGGGTGCGGAAGCGGAACATGCCATGTTGCAGCAGTTGGTAGCCGCTGACGTGCTCGGCGATCTGCGCTTCCAGTTGCCGCCGTTCCTTGCTGGAACTGACGGCCGCCGCCACGATGGCCAGCAGCATGTCGCGCTGGAACGGTTTGATCAGGTAGTAGTACGCGCCCGCCGCCAGGCCTTCCCGCACATTCTCGGCGGCGCCGACGGCGGTCTGCATGATGACCGGCACTTCGGACAGCTCGGGCTGCTGCTTCAGGCGCGCCAGCAGCGCCATGCCGTCCATGCGCGGCATCATGCGATCGAGCAGGATGGTATCGAAGCGACGATCCGCCGACAGTACGTCCCAGGCGGCCGCGCCGTCCTCGGCCGACACCACCTCGTAGCCGGCGTCCTGCAGGTGCTCGGTCAGGATTTCCAGGTTGAACGGTTCGTCATCGACTACCAGCACCCGGCCCTTCGGCGCCTCACTCCCCATCTCGTTTTCCCCTGAAAGCTTACCCGCCGGTCACTATACCGCCCCGCCATGCGGGCTGGAAACCGCTTTCCCTCCGGTGAATCCACATCGGCCCCGTGTGCGACGGCCGAATGCCGGGGCTGGCTCAGGGCAGCGCGGCGTAGAGTGCGCGGAACTCGTTCGCCAGCTTGTGGCGGGGATCCAGCCACACCAGCGGCGTGGCGCGTTCGTGCGATTCGCGCACCTTCACCGAGCTGGACAGATACGTCGGCAACACCGGCAGCCCCTGCTCCTTCAGCGCATCCACCAGGCGGGTGGGCAGGCTGGCGCGCGGCTGGAACTGGTTGACCACGATGCCTTCCACCGCCAGTGCCGGATTGTGATCGACGCGGATTTCCTCCACGCGCGCCATCAGCGACAGCAGCGCGTCGCGCGAGAAGGTGTCGCAATCGAAGGGGATCAGGCAGCCGTCGGCGGCAATCAAGGCGGACAGCGTGAAGAAATTGAGTGCCGGCGGGGTATCGATCCAGACTTCGTCGAAATCGTCCTCCAGCTCGGCCAGCGATTCGCGCAGCTTGTAGATCTTGTAGCGGGCCTCCAGCTTGCCCTGCAATTCGGCGATGGCCGGATGGGACGGGATCACCGACAGCCCCGCATGTGGCGTGGCATGCACGAAGGCGGCCACGGGCTTGGCGTACAGGCTGAAATTGAGGGTCTGGTCGAAGAAGGCGTCGAGCGCCGGCTCCACCTCGCGCGCCGCATCGCCCAGCAGGTAGTGGCTGGCGTTGCCCTGGGGATCGAGATCCACCACCAGTACCCGCCGCCCCGCCTGCGCGGCCGCCGCAGCCAGGTTGACCACGATGGTCGATTTCCCCACCCCGCCCTTCTGATTGAATACCACCCGCCGCCGCATGCGCCGCTCCTCGATGTTGCATTGCAATAAATGCCGCTGACTATAACACGCGCGCAAGGCTCATACCGTAGGCATACGATGCGTGCAGTTGACGGCAAGTTCACGAAAAAATCACGAAAATCGCAGGTAAATTGCCCACTCCCCAAAGGGGTTGCCCTCCGTAGACTTGCCTCCGATGAACGGCCCCCGCCGCTCAGACGTACGCAAAGGAGACAACCTCTATGAAGCTCAAGCTCACCCCCCTGGCCGCAGCCCTGCTGTTGGGCGCAGGCATGGCCCACGCCGAAGTCTATATCGACGGTTCGTTCGACGGTGGTGTCAGCATCAACGATATGGGTGATCAGAATCAGGGGCGCGCCGAATACGACGCGACCATCGGTATCGGCGGCAGCGATCAACTCGATGGCGGCGGCAAGGTGAAGTGGCGCCTGGAACAGGGCGTCACCAACTACACCGACAACGACCAGTCGCGCTTCGGCGGCAAGGAAGCATGGATCGGCTATGAGCAGGATCAGATGGGCCTCGTTCGCCTGGGCAAGATGAAGTCGCCGCTGTACGACATGCTCGACGCCCGCTACGCCGACACCGGCGCCAAGTTCCTGGTGTCCGAGTACGGCCTGGGCCAGAACGTCCGTCCGGGCAGCGGCATCCGCTACGACAGCCCGAACTTCGGCGGCTTCAACTTCTCCGCCCTGTACGATCTGGACGAAGGCACCAGCGGCCACTATGGCTATGACGTGGGCGCGCAGTACCGCAATGCCGGCCTGTTCGTCGCCGGCGCGTATCAGCAGCGCAAGGGCGCGGACGGTACCGACGACGACAGCGTGGGCAACGTTGGCGAGTTCGACAGCCAGAACTGGTATGTCGGCGCCGGCTACAACTTCGAGAATGGCCTGGGCGTGAACGGTGGCTACAAGTCGATGGAGTACACCCCGAGCGGCGGCAGCAAGGTCGATCAGGACCTGTGGTTCGCCCAGGGCAGCTACACCGCCGGCAAGCACGGCGCCTACCTGACCTACATGCAGTTGGGCGATCGCGGCGATGTCTCCGACAGCGGCGCGCAGGCCGTGTCGGCCCGTTACAACTACAGCCTGTCCAAGCAGTCGATCGCCTATGTGGAAGGCCGCTACGTGATGAACGAAGCGAACTCGGCCTATGGCCCGACCAACGACACGCTCGATTACATGGGCGCGCCGGGCGAGGACACCAGCCGTCTGATGGCCGGGCTGAAGACCAACTTCTGATCGGCTTCATCCCCGAAAAACGGCGTCGTATGGCGCCGTTTTTCTTTGGGCCAGCTTCATGCCCATGCGCCGGGCCATGCTGTTCGACACGACATCTCCATTGAGAATTGTTGTCATTAATCATGATAACGAATCTCAATTACACACATAGTCCAGCTCGGGAAACCGGGCGGCGGTGGGCCGCCATGTCTGTCACAAGGAGATGTCAAACAATATGAAACCGCTACTGCTATCCGCCCCGCTCGCTCTCGCATTGCTGCTCGCCGCCAGCCCGGGCCAGGCCGAGGTCCAGCTCGACGGCTCGTTCGACGGCGCACTCAGCGTCAACGATCTGGGCGACCAGACCCAGGCCCGCGCCGACTATGATGTCACCATCGGCATCGGCGGCAGCGACCAGCTCGATGGCGGCGGCCAGGTGATCTGGCGGCTGGAACAAGGCATCACCAACTACACCGACAACGCGACCGCGGTCTTCGGCGGCAAGGAGGCGTGGATCGGCTATACGGGCGAAACCGGCACCCTGCGCCTGGGCAAGATGAAGTCGCCACTGTACGACCTGCTCGACGCCCGCTACGCCGACACCGGCGCCAAGTTCCTGCTGGCGGAATACGCCCCCGGCCAGAATGTGTATCCCGGCAGCGCCATCCGCTACGACAGCCCCGAATTCAGCGGCCTGACCGTGTTTGCGCTGTACGACCTGGATCAGGGCGACGGCAGCCACTACAGCTACGATCTGGGCATGCAGTTCGCCAAGGCCGGCTTTTTTGTCGATGGCGCATTCCAGCAACGCAAAGGCATCGACGGCAGCGATGACGATGCCGTCGGCAACGCCAGCGAATTCGACGGCCAGACGTGGTTCATCGCCGGCGGTTACGATTTCGGGAACGGTCTTGGGGTGAATGTCGGCTACAAGTCGATGGCCCATACCCCGCAAGGCGGCGCCGAGATCGAGCAGGAGCTGTGGTTCGCGCAAGGCAGCTACGCCAGCGGCAAGCACAGCGCCTATCTCACCTATATGCAACTCGGCGACCAGGGCGATCTCGACGAAAGCGGTGCCCAGGCCATGGCCGCGCGCTATGCCTATGGTTTGTCCAAGCAGACGATCGCCTATGTGGAAGGTCGCTATGTCTGGAACGACGAAAACGCCAGCTACGGCCCGACCGACGATGCCTATGACTATGTGGGCGCGCCGGGGGAGGACACCAGCCGCCTGATCGCCGGCCTGAAGACCGAGTTCTGACCCACGCGAGCCGCAAAAAAGAAAAAACGGCGCCTCACGGCGCCGTTTTTTGCTTTTGCCGTGCTGCTTACGGCAGGGTCTTCAGGTGCGCAGCCACCGGCTTCGAGAAGTTGTAGCCGTCGTGCTTGTCCCAATTGATCGACCAGGTCATCACACCGCGATAGGTGGGATAAGCCTGCTTCGGCTTGACCGTATCGCAGTTCGCCAGGCGGGTCAGGCAGTTGAGCGCGTTGTTCACCGTGGCAGTGGTGACGAAACCGCGACCGGCCGACTGGTTGCCCGACGGCACGCCGAACGCCACCTGATCCGGACGCAGGCCCTTGAACTCCCAGCCCGTGCCGTAGTTGGTCTTGAAGCCTTCGATCAACATCAGGCTGCCGCCGACCAGCGCATCCACCGTGCCTTCGTTCAGCGTGCGGCCATCGGTATAGGTGAAGCCGCCGTTGTTGTAGTACTGCACGTGGATCACATTCAGGTCGTCACGCAGGCCATCAATGATCGGCAGGTAGGCGCCCCAGATGCTGCCGTAGGAGATATAGCCGCCCTGCACGTACGGGTGTTCCGGCGCCATCGACAGGTAGAAGTTGGAGCCGACCCTGGCCTTCAACTGCTTCACCGCAGTGACCAGGTTGTTGATGATGGGCGCGCCCAGCGAAACGCCGCTGCCGCTTTCCAGATCCAGGTCGATGCCGTCCAGGCCGTACTTGGTGATGATGCCGTACAGGCTGTTGACGAAGTTGGTCACGTCGGACGCGTTGTTCAGCGTCACCGAACCATCCTGGCCACCCAGCGACAACACCACCTTCTTGCCCTTGGCGCGCTTGGCGGCGATATCGGCGATGAACTGCGCCTCGCTGCCGGCGTTCGGGTCCAGGTTGAACGCCACGTTGCCACCGCCGGCATTGTCGCCGAAGGCCAGCACGATCACGTCCCAGTCATCGCTGACCTGGCTGATCGGGAACGTCACGCCCGACGGGTTGGTGAAGTTGTGCCAGTAACCCACCAGCGCATGCTTGGTCGGCGGCGGTGCGATCGGGGTCGGCGTGGGAACGACCGGCGTCGGAGTCGGCGTCACGACCGGGGTCGGCGTGGGGGTCACGACGGGGGTCGGCGTGGGCGTCACCACCGGTGTCGGGGTCGGGGTGACCACCGGGGTCGGCGTGGTGCTGCCGCAGTTGCCCAGGTTCTTCCACACGCCCCACTCGCCCGATTGCGCCGGGTTGTCGCCCTGTGTCCACCACTTGGCTTCGTAGTTCACGCCGTTGTAGGTCACGCGGGCGCCGCCGTTGTAGACCGAGCCGGAAGCCCAGGCCTGATAGCAGGCGGTGTTCGCGGGGGTCGGGGTCACCGAAGGCGTGGGGGTGACGACCGGTGTGGGCGTCGGGGTGGTCGGCGTCGGCGTGGGGACCGGCGTCGGGGTCGGCGTGGTGCCGCTGGTTACGCCCAGGTCCTGCCACAGCGTGGGCGTGGAGGCCGGATTCCAGTTGGCGCCGACAAATGCGGTGTGGGTGACCAGTGCCTTGTAGTCGTGGCCGTTGTAGCTCACCACCGTGCCGGCGCTGTAGGTGCTGCCTTCCTGCCAGGTGGGCGCCGCGTAGGCGCTGGCCGATACCACCGCGCCGCCCAGGGCAAATACCATGGACAAAGCGGTGACCAAGCCGCCGGCGCGCCGGCGGAACGTCGCTTGCTGTTTCATTACTCGTCTCCATCCTGATTTTTGTAGGCGCGCGACTGCGCGCCGACGCCAAACCATGACCGCCGACAACCGTCGGTCATACGCTGGCGTTCAGGCGGTTGTTTAGTGCCGCGCCCCATTCGCGTCAACCTTCAAGTGATTCATTAAATTAGGATTTTCTCCAGCGGCACCGCCGCAGCCCGCATCGTTGCACGTTCGTGTAAGGGGCTGCATCCGCCATTTACCGTTGCTTCCCGCCGAACGGCGGCATCGCCGCATGTCTTGAAAACCCTGTTGTCGTCCCCACTATTCGCCTCCTGACGAATAAGAGCGGCCGACCCGATCCGGCTGGCAACAGCGCGCGGCACGGCAAGCCCGACCCGCGCACGACGCTTCCAGGAACATTTGTCAGCCGCTCCCCAGGTTCGGCC
This sequence comes from Chitiniphilus eburneus, assembly GCF_005048205.1. Lineage (GTDB taxonomy): Bacteria > Pseudomonadota > Gammaproteobacteria > Burkholderiales > Chitinibacteraceae > Chitiniphilus > Chitiniphilus eburneus. The sequence goes on along the minus strand of NZ_SUMF01000005.1, from coordinate 25,820 downwards.
CCGCGCCGGTTTTTCTGTTTCAGGAGGTTGTTACGCCATGAGCAAGGAAACGCTCGGTTTTCAGACCGAGGTCAAGCAACTGCTGCATCTGATGATCCACGCGCTGTACTCCAACAAGGAGATCTTCCTGCGCGAACTGATCTCCAACGCATCGGATGCCTGCGACAAGCTCAGATTCGAAGCGCTGGACAACGGCGCGCTGTATGAAGGCGACGGCGAACTGGCCATCCGCCTGAGCTTCGACAAGGATGCGCGCACCATCACCATCGCCGACAACGGCATCGGCATGCGCCGCGATGAAGTGATCGCCAACATCGGCACCATCGCACGCTCCGGCACCAAGGAATTCTTCAGCCAGCTCACCGGCGACGCCGCCAAGGACAGCCACCTGATCGGCCAGTTCGGCGTGGGCTTCTACTCCGCCTTCATCGTTGCCGACAAGGTCACCCTCACCACCCGCCGCGCCGGTGAAACGCAAGGCACGCGCTGGGAATCGCAGGGCGACGGCGAGTACACCGTCGAGGACGTGGCAAAGGCCGGGCGCGGTACCGAGATCGTGCTGCACCTGAAGGAAGGCGAGGACGAGTTCCTCAACGACTGGCGCCTGCGCAGCGTCATCACCAAGTATTCCGACCACATCAATCTGCCGATCCTGATGCCCAAGCGTCCGGAATACGACGACGAAGGCAAGGAAATCCCCGCCGAAGGCAGCGAGACGGTCAACCAGGCCAACGCGCTGTGGACACGCAACAAGGCCGACATCACCGACGAGCAGTACCAGGAGTTCTACAAGCACGTCGCACACGATTTCGAAACGCCGCTGGCCTGGAGCCATGCCCGCATCGAAGGCCGCCAGGAATACACCGAACTGCTGTATGTCCCGCGCCGCGCGCCGTTCGACCTCTACGACCGCGATCGCCGCCACGGCGTGAAGCTGTACGTCAAGCGCGTGTTCATCCTGGAAGACCACGAAAAGCTGATGCCGCAATACCTGCGCTTCGTGCGTGGCGTGATCGACTCCAACGATCTGCCGCTGAACGTCAGCCGCGAAATCCTGCAAGCCAGCCGCGACGTCGAGACCATCAAGTCCGGCTGCGTGAAAAAGGTGCTGGGCCTGCTGGAAGACCTGGCCGAAAACCGCAAGGACGACTACGCCACCTTCTGGAGCGAATTCGGCCGCGTGCTCAAGGAAGGCGTGGGCGAGGACATCGCCAACAAGGAACGCATCGCCGGCCTGCTGCGCTTTGCCAGCACCCACAACGACGGCGACGCGCAGGATGTCAGCCTGGCCGATTACATCGGCCGGATGAAGGAAGGCCAGGACAAGATTTACTTCATCACCGCCGAAACCCCGGCCGCCGCGCGCAACAGCCCGCACCTGGAAGTCTTCGTCAAGAAGGGCCTGGAAGTGCTGCTGCTGTCCGACCGCGTGGACGAATGGCTGGCCTCCAGCCTGACCGAATTCGATGGCAGGAAGCTGCAATCGGTGGCCAAGGGCGAACTCGACCTCGGCCAGTTCGCCGACGAAGCGGAAAAGCAGCACCAGGAAGCCGCCGCCAACGAATTCAAGGACGTGGTGGATGCGATCAAGGGCGCGCTGGGCGACCAGGTGAAGGACGTGCGCGTCACCACCCGCCTGACCGACAGCCCCGCCTGCCTGGTGGTCGAGAACTTCGACATGAGCGGCAACCTGGAGCGTCTACTCAAGGCCGCCGGCCAGGACGTGCAAGGTACCCAGCCCATCCTGGAAATCAACCCGGATCACGCCATCGTGCAAAAGCTGAAGGCCCAGGTCGGCCACGCCGATTTCGCCGACTGGACCCAGGTGGTGTTCGACCAGGCCCTGCTGGCCGAAGGCGCGCAGTTGCAGGACCCGGCCGGCTTCGTCAAGCGGCTGAACCGACTGATCCTGGCGATCTGACCCGATCCGCCGTCGCAACAGAGCACCGCCCTTCGGGGCGGTGTTTTTTCATCCGCGCCAAGTTTGATCGCGCGCCCTTGTAGCGCCTTCGCCACAAGCGGACAATCGGCCCCTGACTCGGGGTGCCCGCCCTGGTTTGCGTACCGGTGCGCGGGCTGAGAAACACCCGTATCCACCTGATCCGGATCATGCCGGCGTAGGGAAGTCCCAAGGCGGCCTTTCCCTGCGCGGAAAAGGAGCCAAGATGCCCTCCCCCATCACTCTGCCGCTGCACATCGTCGCCGACGAACTGGCGCGGCTGCGCGCCGAGCAACCGCTGGTGCACCTGCTGACCAACGAAGTCGTCCAGGACATCAGCGCCAACGTGCTGCTGGCCACGGGCGCCGCGCCGGCGATGATCGTCGCCGAGGAAGAAGCCGGCGCCTTCGCCGCACTGGCGGGCGGCCTGCTGATCAACGTCGGCACGCTGTATCCGGCACGGCTGGCGGCAATGCGTATTGCCGTCGATGCCGCCAACGCCGCGGGCACGCCGTGGACGCTGGACCCGGTGGCGGTCGGCGTTCTCGACTACCGCACCGACGCCTGCCGCGAACTGATCGCCCGGCGCCCGACCGCGATCCGTGGCAACGCATCGGAGATCCTGGCGCTGGCCGGCTTTGGCGGCGCCGGGCGCGGCGTGGACAGCACGGCCGGCTCGCAAAGCGCCGTCAGCGCCGCCGAGCAACTGGCGCGCGATACGGGCGCCATCGTCGCCGTCACTGGCGAAACCGACTTCATCACCGATGGGGAAACCACCTGGGCCACGCCCTGGGGGCACCCGATGCTGACCCGCGTGGTCGGCACCGGCTGCGCGCTGTCGGCGCTGGTTGCCGCGTTCACCGCGCACGCGCCCAACCGCCTGGACGCCGTGGCGGCCGCCTGCGCGGTGATGGGCATCTGCGGCGAGCGCGCCGAATCGGCCAGCGACGGCCCCGGCTCGTTCGGCTTCGCGCTGCTGGATGCGTTGTACCTGCTCAATCCCCGGATGCTGCGGGAGCTGGACGCATGAAGCCTACCTTCGACCTCTCGCTGTACCTGGTGCTCGACCCCGACCTGTGCGGTGGCCCGCAAGGCATGATCGATACCGCGCGCCTCGCCGCCGCCAATGGCGTGACCATGGTGCAGTTGCGCGCGCCAAACTGGAAAAAGCGCCAGTGGCTGGAAACCGCCACGGTGCTGAAAGCGGTGCTCGCCCCGCTGGGAGTGCCGCTGCTGATCAACGACCAGATCGATATCGCGCTGGCGATCGATGCGGCCGGCGTGCACATCGGCCAGGCCGATCTGCCGCCCGACGCCACGCGCCGCCTGCTGGGCCCCGGCAAGATCGTCGGCCTGTCGGCGTCGAACGCCGCACAACTGGCCGACGCGCCGGTGGGCCTGATCGACTACCTGGGCGTCGGCCCGGTCTACCCCACCGGCACCAAGGCCGATGCCTCGCCGGTGATCGGGCTGGAACTGTTCGCGGACCTGATGGCCGCGCGCCCGCTGCCGGTGGTGGCCATCGGCGGCATCAAGGCCGGCAACGCCGCGCCGGTGATCGCGGCCGGCGCCGATGGCGTCGCCGTGGTCTCGGCCATCTGCGGCCAGCCGGATATCGTCAGTGCCACCCGCGCGCTGCAACAGGAAATCGCCGGAGCCCGCGCATGATCCCCCACGCCTTGACCATTGCCGGTTCCGATTCGGGCGGCGGCGCCGGCATCCAGGCCGACCTCAAGACCTTCTCCGCGCTGGGCGCCTATGGCATGAGCGTGCTGACCGCGCTCACCGCGCAGAACACCCGGGGGGTGACGGCGGTACACCCGGTGCCGCCAGAGTTCGTCGCCGCGCAGCTCGACGCCGTGTTCGCCGATATCCGCGTGGACAGCGTGAAGCTGGGCATGCTGGCCAACGCCGATATCGCGCTGGCCGTGGCCGACGGGCTGGCGCGGCATCGCCCGCAGCACGTGGTGCTCGATACGGTGATGATCGCCAAGGGTGGACATCCGCTGCTGGCGCCGGATGCCGTGGCCGCGATCCGCGACGCATTGCTGCCGCTGGCCTCGCTGATCACGCCCAACCTGCCCGAAGCCGCCGCGCTGCTGGGCTGCGACGTAGCCGCCGACGAAACGGCAATGCGCGAACAGGGGCACGCACTGCTCGCCGCCGGCGCCCGGGCGGTGCTGATGAAGGGCGGCCATCTGGGCGGCGACGAAAGCCCGGACTGGCTGATCACGCCACAGGGCGAAACGCGCTTCGCCGGCCTGCGCTTACCGACACGCAATACCCACGGCACCGGCTGCACCTTGTCCGCCGCACTGGCCGCATTGCGTCCGCGCCATGCCGACTGGCCGACCACAGTGGCCGCCGCGCGCGGCTACCTGCTGGCCGCGCTACGCGCCGCCGACCAGCTACAGATCGGCCACGGCATCGGACCGGTTCACCACTTTCATGCCTGGTGGTAGGGCGTGTCGTCACCTGTTTCACGACAGCGTTCGGTGCAGTTCGGGATGCCGCGCCAGGAACTGGACGCGCTGCGGTATGAATACCGCAAGCGGCCTGCGACACCGCACGGCGCCCGAAATGCACCGAACCCGCAGGGCTGGGCCGAAAAAGCGCCAGCCACCAGGCGTACGACGCAGCCAATAACCGGTTATTGGCAAGGAGTGCAACGCAGTGGATGGTGTTTTTTCGGCCCAGCGCTGCCGCGAAACAGGTGACGACACGCCCTAGGCGGAGCAGCTTGAAATTCAAATCTTGAAACTGCCCTCGGTGTTTCAGGATGTGGGGTTCAAGCTGGTTTTACCCTTCCTCCTTCTCCCTTTCCTCTTCCTCAGCCTTACCACCTTCCCGCCCGGGCTTCCTGATCAGGCTGGCCGCCATCGCGGCCAGCAGACCGACTCCCGCCAGCAGCAACGCCCATAGCGCCCAGCGACGCCAGTCAGCGCCGGCTGTGGTGGCGGCGTTGGGGGCTTGCCGCGCGGTGTCGGTGGGGGCGAATCCGGCCTTGGCACTGCCCATCGTCGCCAGCTTGGCGTCGTCGTAACCGGGCACCAGCGTGGCCAGCGGCAGCGCCGCCGACTGCGCATTGGCCTTGCCCAGCGCCAGCCGGTACGGCGGCGTACCGCGCGCCAGGAACACCAGTTCCATGGCCGGCAGCGCCACCCGCACCGTGGGGGGCTGGGCACCCAGGCCGCCGCCGCGCTGGTCGGGCGCCAGCTTGAGTTCGTTCACCTTTTGCCCCGGCAGCACGATCTCTTCCAGCCGCACCTCCTCCTTGCCCACGGACACCCGCGTCAGCACGGTGGCCATCAGCCACTGCCAGGGCGCATGGTCGTTCAGACGGCCCGACACCGTGACCGGCGCCACCGTGTTGGGCTGATCCAGCGATACCCGCATCGCGGTCAGCGGCAACGCCAGCGGCAGGCGGTACAGGTATTCGCCATTCTTGCCGACCCGGCCGGACAGCGGCCCGGACCAGCTCACGGTGGCGCCGCCACCCTGGCTGCGGACGCCGTCGAGCCGCGCGGCACGCAGCTCGGGCGCCTGTTCCGGCGACAGCCATTGCAGCCGCAGGTAACGCGCCGGTGCATCGGACAGCTCGATCTCGGGCTGGTCGATGTGCTCGCCGTTGAAGCTGAAGCGCGCGATATGCCCGCTACCCAGCGGGCGCCAGTCGGTCAGGTCATCGCTGGTGTCGATGGCAAAGCGCTGGAAACCCTCGTCGGCCTCGTTCCAGGTCAGGGTCAAGCGGCGCGGCCGGTCCTTGCCGGTGCCCAGGTCGAGCAGCCAGCCACGCAATACCGGCTTGCCATTGCCCGCCGGGGCGGCCGGCACTTCGACGATGGTGCCTTCGCTATTGCGCAGCACACGCAGCGTGCCAGTGGTGGTGGTCTCGCCCACCGGGCCACGCAGCGGGAACAACCTGGCGCTGATTTCCCGCTGGCTGCGGGTGGCGGGTGCGGTGACCTGACGCAGGGCATAGGGCACGGTCTGGCCTTGAGCGTCGAACACCCGCAGGTCGCGCAGATCGGCGTGGCGCGCGGCCAGCCGGGCGTCCATCGGCAAGGCCAGCCGGTACCACGGCCCCTGGCCGGTCAGCGTCAAAGGCGTATGGGTCGGGTAATCCGCCGCGTTGTCGGCGGCCGGGGCGGGCCCGGCCAGCAATGCGGCGGTCAGGCAGAACAGGCGGATGGATCGGTTCACGATGGTTGACCCTCGGTGTCCGTCGGGGTGTCGACCCGGCGCGGCGGCAGTGGCGAGAAGTAGCCGACGACCAGCAGCAGCACGCCGACGCCGATGAAGGAGATGATGCGTTCCAGCCCGCCACGGTTGCCCAGTTCGACGAAGAACAGTTTGATCACCACCACCGCGATCAGCGCCGCACCGATCATCCACAGTTCGCGGCTGGCGCGCCGGTGGCCGCTCACCATCAGGCCCAGCGCGCACAGCGTCCAGACGATGGACCAGCCCGCCTGCACCTGCATCGACCCCAGCAACGCGCCCTCGTCGAACGGCACGCCGCCCCAGTGATGCGCGGCACGACATACCGCCTGCGTCAGCAGTAACAGCAGCGAGGCGCCGGCCACCCCCAGCAAGGGCCGGCGCAGCGCGGCGCGCGGCCAGCCCCGTTGCGGCAAGGCATGGTCGGCCCAGCGGTACAGCGCGGCCAGCACGATCAGCGCACCCAGCTCCAGCGGGTTGAGGAGCGGCAGGTAGGGCAAGGGATCGGCCGCACCGTCGCTGAACAGGTTGGCCAGCCAGAACCAGAGCAGCATCAGCGCCGCCACCGGCAAGGCGGCATCGACGCGATAGGTGCGCGCGTGCTCCGACACCGGCCACGGCAGGCGACGGTCGCTGGCCATCAGCGCCAGGTAGGCGCTCGGCACCAGCGCCCAGCCCAGCCAGCGCCACGCGTTGTAGTGCTCGGCAAGCAGCGCGAACAGCACACGCAGTTCCTGCGCCGCCACCCCCAGCAGCAACCAGCAGCCGATGAGGTGGCCGCAGCGGACAAGACGCCCCGGCAACAGCGTTTCCAGCCGGCGCAGCGACACCCAGTGCGCCGCCAGCAAGGCCGGCCACGCCAGCCAGCCCCAGGCCGACAACGGCAGGTAGCCACGGCTGAGCCAGCCCATCAGCAGCGCCGGTATGGCCAGCACCGGCAGCATCAGGCAGACCAGCGCCAGCGTGCGCCATGCCTCGCGCCGTGCCAGCCATTGCCACGCCAGCACGCTGAACGCGGCCACGGCCAGCAGCAGGTGATCCTGCTGCCCCACCGGTGCGAAGCGGATGATTTCGCCATAGGCGGTGAGTGCCCACCAGGCCACGCCCCAGTACAGCAGCAGGCCGGACAATGGCGCCAGCCCCACGCCCGGCAGCGCCGACTGTTCCTGCCGTGCCGCGCGGTGCAGGCGCCACGCGCCGATCATCGCGGCCAGTGCCAGTACCGCCGGCGTCCAGAAGCCGGCGTGCGCCAGCGGCTTCAGTGTTTCATCGACCGGCACGTCGAACAGCGTCGGTCCGGCCAGCAGGAAGCTCACGCCACCGATGAGTTGCAACGCCAGGCCGAACACGAAGCCGACCCGCTGCCGCAACGACAGACACAACCACGCGATCAACAGCCCGCTGCCGCCCCAGACCGCGCTGGCGATACGCCACGGCAACACGAACAGTACCGCCAGGTTCAGCAGTACCAGACCGGCCAGCAGCACCACGCTCAAGCCGGCCAGCAGCGCTTTGTCGTCCCGCACCGATTCGTCGCGCGCGGTGTAGATCATGCCGCCGATGAGGGCGACGCCGATCAGCGACGCGGTGAGCAGGTCGCGCCAGCCTTCGGCCAGCCCCGCCCCGGCGCCCAGGCCGGCGCCGTTCATGTTCAGCAGGAACAACGCGCCACCCAGCAACTGCACGCCGAACGCGCAGCCCAGGAAGCTGCGCGCGCCCAGGCGCAGGCCGGCGAACAGGGTGGCCAGGCCCGCCAGCGCCCACGCGATGGCCGTACCCTCGACCCGCAGGCACAGTGGCGCGATCAGGTAGAGGAAGGCCAGGCCAAAGCAGGCCAGCCAGGGTTGCAGGCCGCGCTCCCAGCCATCGAGCGCATCGTCATGGCGCCGCGCGTGCCACCAGGCGAATAGCAGTGCCACGCCCAGCATCAGCGCCCCCAGCGGCGCGCCATCCAGCACCGTGGCCGTCCCGGCGCGCAGGTCGCCCAGGAAGGCCAGCGCCGCGCCGATCTGCAACAGCAGCGCGAACATCCGCGCCAGCGGCCGGCGCTGGCGCAGGCCCAGCCAGTAAATGCCGGCGCCTTCCACCGCCCAGGCGGCGGAGGTCCAGCGCGCATCCAGGCCCAGCGGGATGGCGAGGCTGGCAAACACCACGCCCAGCGCCAGGCAGGATTCCGCCAGCAGCAGCGCGCGCCGCCCGCTCAGCACGCGCGCCAGCGCCATGTAGATCAGCCCCAGCGCCAGCGCGCTGAACGCCGCGCCGAATTCCAGGTGGCGGATCACGGCATATTGCAGACCGAAACCGATCAACGGTGTGCCGAACAGCACGATGCCGTCCAGGTAATCGCCCTGGCGCAGCGACCAGCGCAACAGCGCCTGACGGCTGTCGTCGGCGGGTGCGTCGTCGGCTTCGCGCAGCTTGCGGCGTGCGAACAGCAGGCCGATGGTGAGATACATCAGGAAGAACAGGATCAGGAACGGCTCGGTGCTGGCGAACAGCTCCGGCTGATAGCCTCGCAGGCCCCAGGCGAAGCCGATGCCGAAGGTGCCGACGAAGCCGATCAGGTTGAGCATGCGCCATGCCTTGAACCAGGCGATGGCGAAGATGCCGGCATTGAGCAACGCAAAGTAGCTGAACAGCGCAACGTGGTTGCCGCTGCCGGTGGACGCAAGGATCGGCGTGGCGAAGCCGCCCAGCGCCGCCGCCGCGGCCAGCCCCAGCGAGTCCTGCAATACCGCCAGCGTGGCGGCGAACACCGAGACCAGCACCAGCAACGCGAAGCCGGCGGTGGGCAGGATCAGCACCTCGCCGCCGTTGAGCGCCGGGTAAAGCTTGATGCCGGCGAAAACCGTCAGGTACAGCACGCCGATCCCGGTGCCTTGCAAGACCAGCGCATAGCCGGCGCGGCGTCCACGCAGCCACCAGCCCAGCCCCAGCAGCGCCAGTGCCGCTGCCGCGCTGCCCAGGTATGGCGCCTGCGGCGGCATCACCATGCCTTCGGTGGCGTAACGCAAGAGGAAGGCCAGCCCCAGGAACAGCAGCACCACGCCGATGCGCAGTACGGTGTTGCCGCCCAGCAACCAGTCGCGCGCGGCGGCGAAGGCGCGGTCGAACAAGGTGGGCAGCGCCGGCGGAGCCGGCGGTTGCGGCACGCGCGCGGGTACGGGCACCGGCTGCGGCGCTACCGCCACCGGTTCGGGTCTGGATTCGGGTTGGGGAAGCGATGCCGGCTCGGTCTCGGGGGCCGGGGCGATGTCGGCCATCGCCGGTTCCACGGGCAACGGTTCGATTTCGACCGGCGCGACCGGCTCGGTCGGCGTGGCGGGGCTCGTCGCCACCGGCACCTCGAGCGCGGCCTGCAACGCTTCGTTCGATAGCGCGGCGGCCGGGGTCTGGATGGCGGGGGGCTCGTCGCTGCGAGTGGCAAGGGCTTCCGGTACGATCTCGGCCACGGGTGGTGGCGTGTCCGGCTGCGTATCCGGCGTCGCAACGGGCGCGGCCTCGGCGGTGGGCGAGGTGCTGGCGTTGCGCTCCAGCGTCAGCACCCGCTGGTGCATGATGCCGGTGCCGTGATCGAAGCGCTGGGCAAAAGCATCCAGCTCTTTGCGCAGTGCCTGCTGCGTCTGTTGCAGGCGGCCCAGCAGGATGGCCAGGGCAATCCCCAGGCCAATGATCGCGCCCATGGCCGCGTCGCCCATGCCCGCGCCGAACAACGCGCCGAGCGCCAGCCCGACGACGATGAGTGTCCAATGCATACTTCCCGCCCCTCACCCGATGACACATGTTGTTGGGCCTACAGGCATCCAGACGGCGGTCGATCAGCCTTTGGATCGCTGTAAGCAATTTATGCCAACGCAGTGTAATCGCTTGCAGTGATCAGGGGCAATCCGGCCATGGGATAGATGACCTCGCCCGCAAGGCGGCGCGATATTTGCATATCGCCATAAGATTTTTGGTTTTATAACGGTTAGCTCTAATATCGAGCCTTCCGCCGGGCTTTTACAATCCCGCGCTGATGGCAACAGCCGATGCGCCGCCCGAACAGGCGCTTACAGTGCCGCCCCCCGACCATCAGCCATACTGCATGCCAATAACAGCACCGCCCACAAGGTTGCGTCGTGATCCGTTTTCAGAACATCCATAAGTCGTACCAGGTTGCCGGCCAGGATGTGCCGGCCCTGAACGGCATCGATTTCGAGATTTCCGCCGGCGAGGTGTTCGGCATCATCGGCCATTCGGGGGCTGGTAAATCCACGCTGGTACGCCTGATCAACCTGCTGGAGCGCCCCAGCCAGGGCCAGGTGCTGATCGACGGGCGCGATATCACGGCGCTGTCCGACGCCGGGCTGCGCGATCTGCGGCGTGGCATCGGCATGATCTTCCAGCATTTCAACCTGCTGTCTTCCAAGACCGTGGCGGAGAATGTGGCGTTTCCGCTCAAGCTGGCCGGTGTGAGCGACAAGGCCACCATCGCCGCGCGCGTGGCGGCTTTGCTGGCGCGCGTCGGCCTGACCGAGCACGCGGACAAGTACCCGGCGCAGTTGTCGGGCGGGCAGAAGCAGCGCGTGGGCGTCGCGCGGGCGCTAGCCACCGAGCCGGCCATCCTGCTGTGCGACGAGGCCACCAGCGCGCTCGACCCGCAGACCACGCGCTCGGTGCTGCGCCTGCTGGCCGAGATCAACCGCGAGCTGGGGCTGACCATCGTCATCATCACCCACGAGATGGACGTGGTGCGCACCGTGTGCGACCGCGTGGCGGTGCTCGACAGCGGCCAGGTGGTGGAGCTGGGGCCGGTGGCGGATGTCTTCCTGCATCCCCGGCACGCCACCACCCGGCGCTTCGTGCTGGAGGCCGAACACGTGGACGAAGGCGAGCAGGTGGACGATTACGCCCACGTGCCGGGCCGCGTGGTGCGGCTGACCTTCAAGGGCGAATCCACCTATGCGCCGGTGCTGGGCGCGGTGGCGCGCGAGACCGGCGTGGATTTCAGCATCCTGACCGGGCGGATCGACCGCATCAAGGACACCCCCTATGGGCAGCTCACGGTGACATTCACCGGGGGTAATGTAGACACCGCGCTGGCACATCTGGCCGCGCGCGACATCACAGTCGAGGTGCTGCGCGCATGAACGAACTCTTCGTGAACATCGATTGGGCGGAAATCTGGACCGCCACGCTGGATACGCTGGCGATGCTGGGCGGCTCGCTGCTGTTCACCATCATGCTGGGGCTGCCGCTGGGCGTGCTGCTGTTCCTCACGGCGCGCCGCCAGTTGCTGGAACAGCCGGCCGTGTTCTCGGTGCTGTCCTTCGTCGCCAACGTGGTGCGCTCGGTACCGTTCGTGATCCTGATCATCCTGATGATCCCGGTCACCGTGTTGATCACCGGCACCTCGCTGGGCGTGGCCGGGGCGATTCCGACGCTGGTGGTCGGCGCCACGCCATTCTTCGCGCGGCTGGTGGAAACGGCGCTGCGCGAGGTGGATCGCGGCATCATCGAGGCCACACAGGCGATGGGCGCCAGCACGCGCCAGATCGTGCTGCACGCGCTGTTGCCCGAGGCGCTGCCCGGCATCGTCGCCGCCATCACCGTCACCGCGATCACGCTGGTGTCGTACACCGCCATGAGCGGCGTCATCGGCGGCGGCGGCCTGGGCGACCTGGCGATCCGCTATGGCTATCAGCGTTACCAGACCGACGTGATGGTGGTAACCGTGGTGCTGCTGGTGGTGCTGGTGCAGGGTTTGCAGATGCTGGGCGACCGGATGGTCGCGCACTTTTCCCGGAAATGACGCATGACACCCTTCACGTACCGATGTAGTTCCGCCAGCGCCGCGTCGCTGGCCTGATCCAGTTTGCGTCGCCGGGCCAACCCCGGCAACGCATGCCCTTCCCCTCCCAAAAGGAACATCAAATGAAGAAACTGCTCGTACTCGTCGCCGCGTTCGCGGCGTTCTCCGCGCATGCCGCCGACAAGCTGACGGTGGCCGCCACCGCCGTGCCGCACGCCGAGATCCTGGAATTCGTCAAGCCGCAGCTCGCCAAGCAAGGCGTGGAGCTGGACGTGAAGGTGTTCACCGATTACGTGCAACCCAACGTGCAGGTGGCCGAAAAACGCCTGGATGCCAACTTCTTCCAGCACAAGCCTTATCTGGATGAATTCAACAAGGGTAAGGGCACCAACCTGGTGGTGGTGACCGGCGTGCACGTCGAGCCGTTCGGTGCGTACTCCACCAAGATCAAGAAGCTGGCCGACCTGCCGCAAGGCGCCACCGTGGCGATCCCGAACGATCCCACCAATGGCGGCCGCGCACTGCTGCTGCTGGACAAGGCCGGCGTGATCAAGCTGAAGAACAACAAGAACGTGCTCGCCACGGTGAAGGACATCACCGGCAACCCGAAGAAGCTGAAGATCAAGGAACTGGAAGCCGCCACCCTGCCGCGCGTGCTGAACCAGGTGGACCTGGCGCTGATCAACACCAACTACGCGCTGGAAGCCAAGCTGAACCCGACCAAGGACGCGCTGGCCATCGAAGGCAAGCAATCGCCTTACGTAAACATCCTGGTCGCCCGCCCGGACAACAAGAACAGCCCGGCCATGAAGAAACTGGCCGCCGCGCTGAACAGCCCGGAAGTGAAGCAGTTCCTGGAACAGAAGTACCAGGGCGCGGTGGTGCCGGCGTTCTGATCGAACGTTGCCCCTGCCCCGTGACGAACAGGCCGCGCCATGCGGCCTGTTTTTTTACGCCATTCTTCACGCGCACTGCGCGCCATGCCGCCGCGACAATGTGCGGATCGCCAGCCGGAGCCGCGCCATGACCCGTCGCATCGCCCTTCCCTTGTTCGCATTCGCCTTTTGCGGCCTGACCCACGCCGCCGCGCCCGCCCCCGCGGAGGCGCTGCCCGGCCACTGGCTGAGCGAAACCTGCGCCGCCGTGCCCAGCCGCGCGGCGAGCGAAGCGCCCGCGTGGGCGCGCAATGATTTCCGCTTCGCGGCGCCGGATCGGCTGAGCGCATCGATCCGCTTCTATCGCGATGCCGCATGCAGCCAGCCCGAGGGCGATCCCGTTCCCGCCGCCAGCTTCATCTACGAACAACGCAGCAATGTCGTCTTCCATCTCCGGGGCGACCTGGGCGGCCAGCCCATCGACCGCAAGCTGGCCTACCGCATCGACGGCGAGCGCCTGTGCCTGGCCGGCGCCGTGGCACTGAAGGGCTACGCGCTGGGCGTGCTGCAATCGGGCGCCACCGAGGTGGAACGCGACAACTGCCTGACGCGGCAGGCGGACTGATCCCCCCGCCACAGCGGCACGGCCGGGCTTTGGCATATAGTTCGTTTCTTTGCCTGCCGGCCCCGCCATGAAACTGCCCACCCTGTTGCTTGCCCTGGTCGTCGCCGCGCTGATCGCCTCCGGCATCGCCCCGACCGATCGCCTGACCTGGTGGATGGAGGTGCTGCCGGTACTGATCGCGATTCCAGTGCTGATCGCCACCCGCCACGCCTTCCCGCTGACACCGTTGCTGTATGTGCTGATCGCGCTGCACGCGCTGATCCTGATCTACGGCGGCACCTATACCTACGCGCACGTGCCGCTGGGCTTCTGGATGGAGGACTGGTTCGGCCTGACACGCAATCCCTACGACAAGATCGGCCATTTCGCCCAGGGCTTCGTGCCGGTGCTGATCGCGCGCGAGATCCTGCTGCGGGGCCGTTTCCTCAACCATCGCCATCGCCTGATGGCCAGCTTCCTTTCCGGCTGCGTGGCCATGGCGATCTCCGCCGTATACGAGCTGGTGGAATGGGGCGCGGCGGTGATCATGGGCCAGGGCGCGGACGAGTTCCTCGGCACGCAGGGCTACGAATGGGATACCCAATCCGACATGGGCTTCGCGCTACTGGGCGCCGTGGTGGCCCTGCTGCTGCTGTCGCGCTGGCACGACAGGCAGATGGCGCGGCAGACGGTGAAGCCGGTGTAGTTGACAGGCAAAATCTGTAGGCACAGAGAACTCGGAGCCCACAGAGAAACCTGGTTCGGGTTAGCCCTTTGAGTTTTTCTCCGTGCTCTCTGGGCTCTCAGTGCGCTCTGTGTCTACAGAATTACAAGTCAGGCCGCCTACGGCCGATCCAGCGCATACGCCACCAGCGTTTCCAGCGAGAGATGCTCCAGGATCGCTTCGTGCGTCGCGGCCAGCAGGATCGGGGGTGCCTTGCCTTCGAGCAGCGCTTCGATCCAGCGCCCGGCGCAGACGCACCATTGGTCGCCGGGTTTGAGACCGGGGAAGCCCCAGTCGGGGCGTGGGGTCATCAGGTCGTTGCCGCGCTCGGCGGAGAACGCCAGGAACTCTTCGGTCATGCGCGCGCATACCGTGTGCTGCCCCGCGTCGCCCTGGCACTCGGCGCAGAAGCCATTGCGCTCGTAGCCGGTGGCCGGGTCGAAGTTGCAGGGAAACAGCGGCAGGCCCAGCACGCTGATCTGCGCGGCATCGCTCATTGCGGTTCTCTTTGCTGTGACGGCGTTCACAGTATGGACAGCGTGCGGGACGATTGCGACCGGCCGCGCCAGGGCGCGTCAGAAGCCGCCGTGCAGCCGCATGCCGTCGTAGCCGACTTCCACGCCCGGCGGCAGGCGTGCGCCCAGCGCGTGGTATTCCAGTTCATGCGTCATGTGGATCAGCACCGTGCGCCGGGCGCCGATGCGGCGTGCCAGTGCCAGTGATTGCGCCACGCTGAGATGGGTGGGGTGTTCGCGCTCGCGCAGGCAGTCGAGGATGAGCACGTCCAGCCGCTCCAGTAGCGCGAAGCTTTCCTCCGGCACCGCCGAGACATCGGTCAGAAAAGCCACGTTGCCCACGCGGAAGCCCAGGATCGGCCATTTGCCATGCAGCAGCGGCACCGGCTGCACCCGCACCCCGCCGGCCACGAACGATTCCCGCTCCACCTCGTGCAGCGTCAGCACCGGCTTGTCCCAGTATTCGTTGGGGCTGAGCAGCGTATAGGTGAAACGGCTCTTGATGTGTTCCAGCGTGAGCTGGTTGCCGTAGACCGGCAGCGCGCCCTTTTGCAGCCAGCACCAGGCGCGCAGGTCGTCGATGCCGTGGATGTGATCGGCGTGCGGATGGGTGTAGAGCACGGCGTCCAGCCGCATGATCTGCTCGCGCAGCGCCTGCTGCCGCAGGTCCGGCCCGGTATCGATCAGCAGGTGGCGCCCGCCGACGCTGAACACGGCCGACGTGCGGGTGCGCGTGTTGCGCGGATCGTGCGAGGTGCAGGTGGGACAATCGCAACCCAGCGCCGGCGTGCCGCCGCTGGAACCGACGCCCAACAGCGTGACTTCCACCCGCTCGGGCGCCGGCGCGCGGCTCATGGCGTCGCCCGCCGGAACAGCTTGAAGAAGTTGTCGGTGGTGGCGGCGGCCACTTCGGCCACCGTCACGCCCTTGAGATCGGCGATATGCTCGGCCACGTGCTTCACCCACGCCGGCTGGTTGGTCTTGCCACGATACGGCACCGGCGCAAGGTATGGCGAATCGGTTTCGATCAGCATCCGCTCCAGCGGCACGCGGCGCGCCACTTCCTTCAGTTCCTCGGCCTTCTTGAAGGTGACGATGCCGGAAAACGAGATGTAGAACCCCAGCGCCATGGCCGCCTGCGCCACTTCCCAGCTTTCGGTGAAGCAGTGCATCACGCCGCCGACCTCGGCCGCACCCTCTTCCTGAAGGATGCGGATGGTGTCTTCGCTGGCGGCGCGGGTATGGATGATCAGCGGCAGCCCGGTCTGCCGCGCGGCGCGGATATGGATGCGGAAGCGCTCGCGCTGCCACGCCAGATCGCCCTCCAGCCGATAGTAGTCCAGCCCGGTTTCACCGATGGCCACCACCCTGGGACGTTGCGCCAGTTCGACCAGACCGGCGACGGTGGGCTCTTCCACGTCCTCGTAATCCGGATGCACACCCACGGAAGCGAAGATGTTGTCGTGCGCCTCGGCCAGCGCCATCACCCCCGGCCACTCGGGCAGGTTCACCGATACGCACAGCGCATGCGTGACCCGGTTGTCCGCCATGGCGGACAGCAGGCCGTCGATGTTCTCGGCGAGTTCGGGGAAATTGATGTGGCAGTGGGAGTCGATGAACATGGAGAAGGGTGAGAAGAGAGGCGTGAGGGGTGGAATCGTCTGGCTGCGAATGCAAGAGGCATGAGGCAAGGTGCCGGCCGAGGAAACGCCCCGCACCTCACATCATCACATCGTATGCGTGGTACGGCTGCTTTGCAGATAGCCGCCCAGCAGGGCTTCGATCTTGTTGCGCGCCTGGGCGCCGGCTTCGTTGTTGGAGAACTGCACGCCGATGCCCTGCTGATGGTTGTTGTGCGCGCCCTGCGGCGTCACCCATACCACGTGGCCGGAGACGGCGATCTTGGCCGGATCGTCCAGCAGCGACAGCAGCATGAATACTTCATCCGCCAGCCGGTATGGCTTGGAAGTCGGGATGAAGATACCGCCGCCCTGCACGAAAGGCATGTAGGAGGCGTACAGCGCCGCCTTTTCCTTGATGTTGAGCGAAAGTACGCCCGGCCGGCTGGCAGGCTTCGGTGCTTCCATTAGCGCCCCTTGCGGAATGCCGCAACGTAGTCATTGAGAAGGGTTTCGTAGACGAGCCGCAGATTCAGCGGATGGTGCGCCAGCCGCTGGGCTTCCAGCAGGCGTTCGCCGTACTTCAGCAACTGCGGCGCTCGCACGGATAGCCGTGCCAAATCGTCTTTGCAATCAGGATAGTAGCGGACTTTTCCCGCCAGCCCCATCCCGACCAGATCGTAGACCCATTTTTGCAGCCAGGCGATGACCAGCGCGGCATCCAGCTTGGATTTCTCCAGCTCGCCCGCCACCGCCAGCACATCCATCGCACCCGGATTGGCCAGGTGTTCCAGCAACGCGCGGCGCGTGCCCAGCCATTCGGCGCTGGCATCCTCCAGCGCGGCCAGTGGCGCGCCACCGGTGTGGTGCAGATGCAGCTCGGGATCGACCACGCCCTGCTGCGCCAGCCACCCGGCCGCGGCGTGATGGTCAGGCATGGGCAGCGGAAAGATGCGGCAACGGCTACGGATGGTGGGCAGCAGGCGGCGCCAGTGGTGCGCCACCAGGATGAACTGCGCGCCGGCAGGCGGCTCCTCCAGCGTCTTGAGCAACGCATTGGCCGCCGCCAGGTTCAGGCTCTCGGCCGGATAGACCACGGTGACGCGGGTGCCGCCGCGATGCGAGGTGAGATTGACGAAGTCGTTGAGTGCGCGCACTTCGTCCACGCCGATCACCGGGAACCGCCGCTTGGCCTTGGCGCCCTCTTCTTCCTCGTCCGACTCGTCGCCCGGAGCCAGCACGCGGTAGTCGGGATGGTTGCCCGCGGCGAACCAGCGGCAGCCCTCGCAGACCCCGCACGGCTCGGCCCCCTTGTCCTGCGATTCACAGAGGAACCACGCGGCCAGCCGTTCGGCGAAACGACGCTTGCCGATGCCGGTCTCGCCGGTCAGCAGCAGCGCATGCGGCATGCGCGCCGTGCCCGCCAGCAGCGCATCCCATGTAGGCTGCTGCCAGGGATAGAGCGTGATATCGATCATGGCAGCCCCAGCCAGCCGGGCAATGCCTGCGCCAGCGCGGCCTGGATCTGCGCCGGCGTGCCCTGGGCGTCGATCACCCGGATGCGGTCGGGCGCGCTGGCGGCGCGCGCCAGGTAGGCGTCGCGCACGCGGGCATGGAAATCGCCGGCTTCGCGCTCGAAGCGATCCAGCTCGCGGCCTTGCGCCATGCGCGCAGCGGAAACATCGGGCGGCACATCGAACAACAGCGTGAGGTCGGGTTCGAGGCGCTCGGCGCCGCTGCCCTGCACCCAGTCTTCCAGCACCGCCACCTTGGCCGGCGACAGCCCGCGCCCGCCGCCCTGATAGGCAAAGCTGGCGTCGGTGAAGCGATCGCACAATACCCAGTCCCCGCGCGCCAGCGCCGGTTCGATCACGGCGGCCAGGTGCTCGCGTCGCGCGGCGAACATCAGCAATGCCTCGGTTTCCAGGTGCATCGGCTCGGCCAGCAGCCAGTCGCGCAGCTTCTCGCCCAGCGGCGTGCCGCCCGGCTCGCGGGTCTGGATCAGGCGCACGCCGCGCGCGGTCAGCCAGCCGGCCAGCCACGCCAGTTGCGTGCTCTTGCCGGCGCCATCGACGCCTTCGACGGTGATGAAGCGGCCACGGGAGGGGGAAGGAGAATTCATGGCAGGCATTGTCGCACAGGCACGGGTTACCGCAGGATCAGGGCCACGGCCCCCGCAGCGGCAGGGCTCGATCCAGCGGCAACGCCCGCCCGGGCATGGGTCGGGTCACACGGCCAGTCGCTGCCGGATGCTGGCGGCGATCCCCGCCGCATCCAGCCCGCATTCGACCAGCAACTGCTTCTGATCGCCATGCTCGACGTAATGGTCGGGCAGGCCCAGTTGCAGCACCGGTTGCGGCATGCCGGCGGCGGCCAGTGCCTCAAGTACCGCGCTGCCCGCGCCGCCCATGATGGCGTTTTCCTCGACGGTGACCAGCAGTTCGTGGCTGGCGGCCAGTTGTGCGATCAGGGCGGTATCCAGCGGCTTGACGAAGCGCATGTTGGCGACCGTTGCGCCGAGTTCCTCGCCGGCCTGCAACGCGGCATCCAGCAGCGTGCCGAACACCAGGATCGCCACCTTGCCGCCCTGGCGGCGAATCTCGCCACGGCCCCACGGTACGCCGGTCATTCCGGCCTGGATCGTCACGCCGGGGCCGGTGCCGCGCGGGTAACGCACGGCGGCGGGGCCGGGATGCTGGTAAGCGCTATACAGCATCTGGCGGCATTCGTTTTCGTCGGCCGGCGCCAGCACGGCCATGTTCGGCACGCAGCGCAGGTAGGACAGGTCGAACGAGCCCGCGTGGGTCGGGCCATCGGCGCCCACCAACCCGGCACGGTCGATGGCGAAGGTGACGTCCAGGTTCTGCAACGCCACGTCGTGGATCAACTGGTCGTAGGCGCGTTGCAGGAAGGTGGAGTAGATCGCCACCACCGGCTTCAGGCCCTCGCACGCCAGCCCGGCGGCAAAGGTGACGGCATGCTGCTCGGCGATGCCGACGTCGAAATAGCGCTCGGGAAATTCCTGCTCGAAGCGCACCAGCCCGGAGCCCTCGCGCATGGCGGGGGTGATCCCCACCAGCTTGTCGTCGGCGCGCGCCATGTCGCACAGCCAGTCGCCGAACACCTGGGTGTAGTTGATCTTGCCGCCGCCCTTGCCGCCGGCCATGCCGTTCTCGGGCGTGAACGGGGTGACGGCGTGGTACTTCACCGGGTCGTCCACCGCCAGCTTGTAGCCCTGGCCTTTCTTGGTGACCACGTGCAGGAACTGCGGCCCGCGCAGTTGCTTGATGTTGTTCAGCGTGGTCAGCAGGGTATCGAGATCGTGCCCGTCGATGGGGCCGATGTAGTTGAAGCCCAGTTCCTCGAACAGCGTGGCCGGCGAGAAGAAGCCCTTGACGTGCTCCTCGCCCTTCTTCGCCAGTTCACGCAGTGGCGGCACGGCGCCCAGCACCTTGCCGGACGCGTTGCGAAAACCGTTGTAGAACTTGCCCGACAGCAGCCGCGCCAGGTAGTTGTTGAAGGCGCCGACATTGGGCGAGATCGACATCTCGTTGTCGTTCAGGATCACCAGCAGGTTCACATCGCGATGACCGGCGTTGAACAGCGCTTCCACCGCCTGGCCGGCGGTCATGGCGCCGTCGCCGATCACGGCGATGGCGCGGCGATCCTCGCCCTTGAGCCTGGCCGCCTCGGCAAAGCCCAGCGCGGCGCCGATCGAGGTGCTGGAGTGCCCGACGCCGAAGGTGTCGTATTCGCTTTCCTCACGCTTGGGAAAGCCCGCCAGCCCGCCCTGCTTGCGCATGGTGTGCATCAACTGGCGACGGCCGGTCAGCACCTTGTGCGGGTAGCTCTGGTGGCCCACGTCCCAGACCAGCCGGTCGTGCGGTGTATCGAACACGTAGTGCAGCGCCACGGTCAGGTCCACCGCGCCCAGGTTGGAGGCGAAGTGACCACCGGTCTTGCTGACCGAATCGAGCAGGAAGGCGCGCAGTTCGGCGGCAAGCTGCGGCAGCGCGCGGCGTTCCAGCCGACGCAGGTCGGCCGGACAGGTAATGGTGTCGAGAAGCGACGTCATGATGGGTAGGCCCGTGCTTGGCGCGGTAGGTCTCTGAGGATCAAGGAACGAAGGCTCGTTCGGAGGCATTCAATTGTTACGCGCGACGATGTAGTCGGCCAGCTCGGCCAGGCGGCGGGCCCGGTCGCCGAACGGCGCCAGCGCGGCGTGCGCCTCGGCCTGGAGCTCGGCAGCCTTTTGCTTGGCGCCGGCCATGCCCAGCAACGCCACGTAGGTGGGCTTGTTGTTGGCGGCATCCTTGCCGGCGGTCTTGCCCAGCGTGGCGGTGTCGGCCTCTTCGTCGAGGATGTCGTCCACCACCTGGAACGCCAACCCCATGCATTTGGCGAAATGATCGACGCGCTCCAGCTCGGCGTCGCCCAGCGGCTGGCCGCAATGCACGCCCAGCAGCACCGCCGCGCGGATCAGCGCGCCGGTCTTGAGGATATGCATCATCTCCAGCGCGGGCAGCGACAGCGTATGACCGACGCTGTACAGGTCGATGCCCTGGCCGCCGCACATGCCATTGCTGCCGGCGGCGCGGGCCAGGATGCCGACCATCTTGAGCTGTACTGCCACATCGTCAGCCAGCACCTGTTGCGACAGCACCTCGAACGCGGCCGTCTGCAAGGCATCGCCCGCCAGCAGCGCGGTGGCTTCGTCGTACTGCACGTGCACGGTGGGCTTGCCGCGCCGCAGCACGTCGTTGTCCATCGGCGGCATGTCGTCGTGCACCAGCGAATAGGCGTGGATCAGTTCCACCGCCGCCCCGGCGTAGGCCAGGCGGCGCGGATCGGCGCCGGTCAGCTCGCCAGCGGCGAATGCCAGCAACGGGCGCACACGCTTGCCGCCGTCGAGCACTGCGTAGCGCATGGCATCATGCAGCCGCGCCGGCAGGTGATTGGCCGGCGGCAGCACGGCGGAAAGGGTGTCTTCGGTGCGCGACTGCACGTCGCGCATCCACGCCTTGAATTCGCTCATTGCGCCTCCGGCGTGAACGGCTTGAGTTCGCCGGCTTCCAGAATGCGGAGCTGTTGCTCGGCATCCGCGAGCCGCGCTTCGCAGTAGCGCAGCAGTTCCTGGCCGCGCCGATAGGCGTTGAGGGAGGCTTCCAGGGGCAGGTTGCCCGATTCGAGTTCGCCGATCAGCGTTTCGAGTTCGGCAAAGCCGGCCTCGAAGGACTCGGGCTGTTTGGCTGCTTTCGACATGGCGGGGGGATAACGCGGAGGGCTGGGGAATCGAGGGAAAATAACGGAAAGGCCCGCGCCACGTCAAACCGGGCTGGCCGCCCCGCGCGCGATGCGAGGCGGGCCGCCGGTGGAACCGGATACGCACGTGGCATGGGAAACGCCGCGCTCAGAACTCCTGCATCGTCGGATAAAAACTGGAGTAGTCGTTATCCCAGCGGAAATTGGTGAACGACACGGTGCACGACACATCCAGCCCTTCGACGAAATGCCAGCACCCCACCGGCAGGAACAATATCTCGCCGGGGTTGAGCGTGCATTCCAGCACCTGCGCATCGCGCATCGCCGGAAACCGCGCGTAGTCGATGTCGCGCCCGTCCACGTGGGTGAAGCAGTGCGAATGGTTGTAGACGCTGGCGATCTCGCATGCGGGCATCAGCAGCAGCCGCTTGCGGCCGATCACCTGCGCCATGAAGTTGTTGGTCAGATCGTGGTGGAACGGGGTGATGGTCCCGGCCGGGCCCAGCCAGAGAAAACCCTGCGCGCCCCGGCCACCATCCAGGTAGGCCGGCACCTGCACGATGTCGTCCCATAGCTCGGTCAACGCACGCCGGTTGAGCGAATCGTTGGTGGCGGTCATGTAGAAATCGTTGGTACGGCCGGCATCGCGCACCTGGTCCACGAAGTCGCCGAACTTCATCACCCGCTTGTGCGCCAGCTTGTTCAGCTCGTAGTGCGGATCACCATTGCGGCCAAATTGCACCTCCACCTCGCGTTCCGCCCAGCCCTGCCGAAAATGATCGAGGCTCCATTTCCGCATCGCCGGCCAGTCGTCCATCATCCCGGTGATGATCACCGGGCGCGCGGCGCTGTAGTAATGCTCGAAGAACTCCTCGGTGGACAGCCGCTCGCGGCGCGGCACCTCGGTACTGCGCTGGCGGTTGAGCTTGCGCTGACAGGCCAGCACCCAGTCGCGCTTGGCGACGCGATTCTTCAGCCGCTGCGCACCGGCCAGATACGGGCTGGACAGTGCCTGCTCCACCTCCAGCCGGGCGTCGGCGGGCGTGAAGCCGTTGCCGACCAGCACGCCGAGCAATTGTTGCGGATCATTGCCGAGCAACAGGTTCTCCGCCAGCCAGCGGCGCCAGTCGTCGGTCATCGGTTGCGGGGCCGTGGCCTGCGCGACACGTTCGTTCATGAACTCCTCCAGTGGGTTCGTCATCGTCGGCGCCTGTACGACGCTCGGTGTTGCCGGATTCTGCGCGTGCGCCCCCCGCGCAAACAAGCCCGGCGGGCGGCACCAGTCGGCAGGCGACGATCAAGGGTGCCTCCCACCCGATGGCATGGCCCATCCCGTGCAGGGCGGTGCAGATCGCTCCCCCACCCCCACAATTCTTCTACCATGCCAGGCGCAGTGACGCTGGCATTGACCTTCCCCGCCGCCCGGTATGGCGCGTCGCCGCCTTGATCGGGGGGGCGCGGAACCGGGCACGCGGAGCCGCTCGGGTGAACACCATTGGCTTTCTCCGTTCCCTTCGGCGGACTAGGATGGTTCAGAGACTTTCGAGGATGTGGGCATGAGCAATCTGGTTGGCGCGGTGTGTAGTGGGTCGGCGGCCGAGATACTGCGCAAAGCGGTCGAGCGCCTGAGCGCCGATGGCTATGGCGAAGTGGGCTGGCTGAGCGCGGGCGGCGGTGACATGGTCCACGGGCGCGAGCCGCTGCGCGTCGGCGCGCTGGCGTCACGCTGGGCGGCGCTGGAAGCGCATAGCGTGATCCTGCGGCTGGACTGGCAGGCACAGCCCGGCGAGGGGCACGAGGCAAAGCTCGAAAGCCAGATCGCGGTGCAGTTCCGCGGCGCCATCGCCAATACCGCCCCGGTGGCCGACCACCTGCTGGTGCAGGGCATCACGCCGCTGGACCTCAAGCCCGCTTCGCTGTTCGCCGCACTGCTGCGCTGGCACCTGACGCTGCAACCCGACCTGCTGCGCGCGGTGCACGCGGCGGTGCACGAACTCAAGGGCGTATTCAGTTGCGCCGTGATGTCGCGCGCACACCCGCAGCAGATCATCTGCGCCACCCAGCACGCCCAGATGCTGCTGGCCGCCACGCCGACCGGCACGCTGTTCGCCGATCAGGTGACGCCGCTGCAACCGCTGGCCAACGAATTCATCAGGCTGGAGCACGGCGACGTGGCGCGCCTGACGCCGGATCGCATCGACATCATCGATATCCGCGCCATGCAGGCGCACCGCGTGCCCGAACAGATCCGCCCCGACGCGCTGGTACCCGATTTCTTCCAGCATTACATGGAAAAGGAAATCCGCGAGCAGCCCATCATCCTGGCCGATTCGCTCGGCCAGCAGGGGCTGGCGCCCGACCTGGCGACCATGCTGGGCGACGAAGCCGCGCGCAACCTGCCATCGGTGGAATCGGTGGTGCTGATCGGCGTCGGCAGCAGCGGCCATGCCGCGCTCACCGCGCGCTACTGGATCGAAGCGCTCACCGGCCTGCCCACCTCGGTGGAAACCGCCAGCGAATACCGCTTCCGTGAAGCCGCGATGCCGCGCCGGGCACTGGTGATCGGTATCTCCCAGTCGGGCGAGACGATCGACACCCTGGCCGCCATCGCCCAGGCGCAGAAGCTGGGCGCGCTCTATACGCTGGCGATCAGCAACGTGGCCGACAGCTCGCTGATGCGCGCGACGCACTTCGGCTACTGCACCGAGGCCGGTCCCGAGATCGGCGTGACTTCCACCAAGAGCTTCACCACCCAGTTGCTGGCGCTGTACCGGCTGGCGCTGGGCCTGTCGCGCGCGCTGGGCTTCGTCACCAACGCCGAACTCGCCACCATCGAGAGCGAACTGGCGCAGTTGCCCGAATCGGTGAACGAAGTGCTGCGGCTGGAGCCGCAGTTCGCGCAATGGGCGCACCGGCTGGTCGATCACCCGCTGCTGCTGTGCACCGCGCGCCACATGCTCTACCCCATCGCCATGGAAGGCGCGCACAAGTTCCAGGAAGTCGCCTACCTGCACGCCGAAGGCTACCCGGGCGGTGAGCTCAAGCACGGCCCGCTGGCGCTGGTGGACCGCGATCTGCCGGTCGTGGCCTGCATGCCGTGGAACCGGCACGCGGAAAAACTGCTGACCAACCTTCAGGAAGTGCGCGCACGGCGTGGCGAGCTGTTCGTGCTGTCCGACGCCGCGCTGGCGGCGGGCGAGCGCTTCAACGCCATCCGCATGCCGGCCGGCCTGCGCGGGTTGAACCCCATCCTGTACGCCGTGGCAATGCAGATGCTGGCCTATCGCGCCGCCCTGAACCTGGGCACCGAGATCGACAGCCCACGCAACCTGACCAAGGCCGCCATCAACGAATAGCCCCTCGCCCGCCTGCAATCCAGGGCGAGCTTTCCCAACCGGGTCCTAGTACCCGGTTTTTTTTGCCCGTGGCGCGCGCACTTGTCATGGCGCAGTAACGCACCCTTCATATCATCGCCGGCTAATATAACCACCCGCCGGAATGGACCGTATGAGGATCGCCGCCCAACTCAAGCTGGTCAGCACGCTGACCGTGCTCGCCCTGCTTGGCCTGGGCGGCTGGGTCGCCTGGAAGACACACCGCGTGGCGGAGGATTTCCGCGCCGATCGCGCCACCCAGCAGGCGCTGGCCGCGCTGTCGGACATGCGCAGCGAAATGCTCACGCTGTCCCGGCTCGACCCGCTGGCGCCGGATGCGCAACAGCGCATCGCCAGCGCCGAACGCACCGTCGCCGCCCGTACCGCCACCGCGCGTACCGAACTGGGCGCCGCCTTCGCGCCACTGGATACCGCGCTGGCCGGCGGCTGGCGCAACTACCTGCGGCAACTGAACAGCGCGGTCGCCATTTCCGCCGACAATCCGGCCGACGCGCTCAACATCCCAGAACAGATCTACCGCAACGACCTCGTGCCCACGCTGGCGACGCTGGATGAAGTGTCCACCGCCGCGCGGCAGGCATCGCGCGGCGCCGCGGCAACCATCGACGCCAGCATCGCCGGGCTGGCGATGACCACGCTGCTGCCGCTGACGCTGGCCACCCTGCTGATCGTCGCCAGCCAGTGGCAGGTGGCGCGCAAACTGCGCGCCCGGCTGGGTGCGATGGGCCGCGCCGCCGCACAGCTCACCGCCGGCGATCTCACCGGCCGCATGCACGAGCATCGCGACGAGATCGGCGAGCTGCGGGTGGATCGGATGTGAGCGGGTTGGCGAAGCCCCAAATCTTGAACCATTGAGGACAGGGAACACACGGAGC
>NZ_SUMF01000049.1 GCF_005048205.1 Chitiniphilus eburneus | reverse complement strand
ACCCAGCAGGCGCGCGATCTGGCACGCGCCGCCGCCGACAAGGCGCGGCAGGCCGCCGCGCCCAAGGCCGCGCCGCCGACGCTGGATGCCGGTTACAACGCGCTCAAGACCTATCTGATGCTGGCGCAGCAACAACGCATGGAGCAGGCGCATCTGTCCGACCAGTTGCCGCGCTACTGGCGGCCGTATCTGGAGGAGCGCCGTGGCGAACGCAGCATCGATGAGGTGAATGCGCTGGCCGAGCGCGTGGTGGCGTTCTATGTCTCGCAGCTCACCGCGCCGGACCTGCCGCTGATCAAGAACCAGGATCGCGTCGTCGCCGATGCCCGCGATACGCTGCGCGGCTCGCTGACCCGGCTGTCCGCCAAGGAGCGCGTCTACAACGAGCTGAAGGCTCGGGCCAACACGCGCTTCGCGCCGTTGTCGGTGTCGCGCATCCTCAGTGGCAAGGATGGCAATGTGATCGCCGGCAGCGCCATGGTGCCGGGTGCCTTTACCCGCGAGGCCTGGGACAAGTACATGAGCCAGGCCATCGATGAGGCCAGCCGTGGCGAGATCAAGAGCGACGACTGGGTGCTGGCGTCGTCGATCCAGGACAACCTGGGCAAGGACGCCGATGTGGACAAGAACCGCGCCGAGCTGGAGGCGCTGTACCGTGGCGATTACGCCGACGCCTGGAAGAAGTTCCTCCAGGGCGTGGCCATTGCCGATCAGGCCGGCCTGGCGCAGGCCGCCGAGGCCACCGGGCGCCTGGCCGACAAGCAGTCGTCGCCGATCAAGCTGCTGCTGGTGCGCGCCGCCTACGAAACGTCGTGGGACAACCCGTCCGAGCTGCACAACAAGCTGGAAAGCGCCAAGAAGTCGGTGATCGACAAGACCACCGAGTTCCTCAAGGGCGACAGCGAGGCGCCGCAGGCCGCGCAAGGCCAGTTCGGCCCGCTGGGCATGCAGTTCGCCACGCTGGCGGTGGTGGCCGGCAAGAACAACCAGGAATCCGCGCTGATGACGGGCTACCTGGAGCAACTGGGCAAGCTCAAGGGCAAGCTGACGCAACTGGCGGCCAACGATGATCCGGCCACCGCGTCGCGTCAGTTGATGCAGGCCACGCTGGGCGGCAGCGGTTCGGAATTCGCCGATACGCTGCAATACGTGGACAACACCATGCTCGGCTCGGCCGACGCGACGTCCCGCGACATCCTGCGGCCGATCCTGGTGCGCCCGCTGTTGCAGTCGTACGCCACCTTGCTGACGCCGGTGGAGACCGATCTCAACCAGGCATGGCAGCGCGAGGTCTATGGCCAGTGGCGCACGCTGGCGGCGAAGTATCCGTTCAGCGATTCGCAGAACGAGGCGCCGATGTCCGAAATCGCGCGCTTCGTGAAACCCAACGAGGGCACGCTCGATAAGTTCGTCGACAAATACCTGGATGGGCTGGTGCTCAAGCGCGGCGGGCAATTGGTGCCGCGTAGCTGGGGCAATCAGGGCGTGCGCTTCAACCCCGCGTTCCTGGCGGGCGCCGGGCGGCTGTCTTCGCTGGGCGGCAATCTGATGCAGGAGGGCGATAACTCGCGCTTCGAGCTGCAACCGGTGCCGACGCCGGGGCTATCCGAAATCACGCTGGAAATCGACGGCCAGACGCTGCGCTACCGCAACGGTCCGCAGCCGTGGCAATCGTTCTCCTGGCCGGGCAACGGCGGCGCCCAGGGGGCGCGCATCCAGGTGGTGGCGTTCAACGGTGCCAGCTCGGTGGTGGCCAACCAGCCGGGGCGGATGGGCTTCATGCGCCTGATCAGTCAGGCGCGCGTGAGCGATGCCGACGCCAATGCCGGGCAACTGGAATGGCGCCTGAAGAGCGGCGCCGACGGCGACGCGGTGAAGATGAATTTCCGCATGGTCAGCGGGGTGAATCCGCTGCAATTGTCCGGCCTGCGCCGTCTCGGCCTGCCCGAGCGCATTACGCAATAGGAGCGACGATGCCGATCAGTTTCATTCGTGCGAGCGACGTCGCGCCCCAGTACGCGGTGTTCGGCAAGCTGCCGCGCCGCGCCGATTTCGTGCGGATCAACGCCACCCACCCGGTGGCGCAGGAATTCGACCAGTTGCTCGCCAAGAGTCTGACCTGGGCGCAGCAACAACCCGACTGGAACGAGGCCGCCTATCTGGCGGCCGGGCCCAGCGATTTCCATTTCACCTCGGCCGATGGCCGCTGGGCTTTCTTCGGCGTGGTGCAGCCCAGCCGGGATGAGGCGGGCCGGCTGTATCCGCTGGTCGCTGGCGCCATCCTGCCGGCGGCGGCGGTGTCGCCGCACCTGCCGGAGCTGGCGATCGCGAACGAGCTGTTTTTCGTGGGCTTACGCGACCAGTTGACCACCGCCATCGACAACTCGGTGGAGATGCTCGCTTGTCGGCAATTCCTGGACGCCCAGCTGGCGCAGAGTAATCGGGCCAGTGCCGATGTCGAGCTGGCCAGCAATGTGCTGGAGCGATATTTACAGCAGACGACGGCGGCCAACCTGCAAAGCGATCTGGTCGATTCCAGCCGTGGCGGCCTCGAAGCGCACCTGCTTGCCTTTGTGTTCTACGGCGAGTTGCTGCGCCGCTATCTGGGCAGCGCGCCACGTCAGGTGATCCTGCTGCCGCTGCCGCAACGGCCCGGGGAAGACATCCTCGGCATGGCTACCTGGCTGGCGCTATACCGCGCCGCCACTCGCTTGCCGGCGATCCGCTTTCCGCATTGCCTGACCATGAACCGCGATGGTCGCCGCTATCTGGCGCTGGCGCCGGAGTGTTTTACCGAACGTTTCCTCGGGGTGTTGTGGGGCTTGCAACCGGAACCGCTGACCGTGGTGAACGTGCTTGACGACGATGCGCCGTGGACGCGTCACCAGTCGTATGCCGAGGCGTCGTACATCCTTGGCCGGCAGTTGGCCGACCCCGGTTTGAATCTTAATTCCTTACGTAACATCCTGGAAAAACTTACTTCCAGTATTGCTTGATCGTTTAAAAAACGGTACTTTTCACCCCTGTTCGACTTGATCGAGGCTTGCCATGGCAAAAGAAAGCACACAGAAAAAACTGTCGCGCGTGCGCCCGCCGCGTGTACAGATTACCTACGATGTCGAGGTCGGCGATGCCATCGAGACCAAGGAGCTGCCCTTCGTCATGGGCGTGCTCGGCGACTATTCGGGCCACAGCAAGCAGCCGCTGCCCAAGCTGAAGGAACGTAAGTTCGTCCAGATCGACCGCGACAACTTCGATGAAGTGCTGAAAGGCATGGCCCCGCGCCTGGCGCTGCGCGTGGATAACAAGCTCAAGGAAGATTCCGGCCAGATGTCGGTCGAGCTGGAGTTCAACGAACTGGCCGATTTCGAGCCGCAGAACGTGGTGAAGCAGGTGGAGCCACTGCGTCAGTTGCTGGACGCGCGCCAGCGCCTGTCGGACCTGCGTAACAAGATGGTCGGCAACGACAAGCTCGAAGAGCTGCTGGACGATGTGCTGCGCGATACCGAGAAACTGCGCGAGATCAGCCAGGGCCAGGCCCCGAAAGGCGAGGAATAATCGATGAGCACCGAACAACTCGCCCAGGCCGCCCCGGCGGCCGCCGCTACGGCCGCGCCCGGCCTGCTCGATGCCATCATCGACCAGAGCCGTGTTGCCGCCAACGAATCGGAAAAGAGCCACACCCGCGATCTGATCAGCGAACTGGTCGATCAGGTGCTGGCCGGTACGGTGACGATCTCCCGTGATCTCTCGGCCAGCATCGATGCCCGCGTGGCCGAGCTGGATGCGCTGATCTCGCTGCAATTGAACGAGATCATGCACCAGGCCGATTTCCAGAAACTGGAAGCCTCGTGGCGCGGCCTGAAGTACCTGGTCAATGAGTCCGAAACCAGCACCATGCTGAAGATCAAGGTGCTGAACGTCTCGAAGAAGGATCTGGTCAAGGATTTCAAGACCTCGCCCGAATTCGACCAGAGCGCGCTGTTCAAGAAGATTTACGAAGAGGAATACGGCACCTTCGGTGGCGCGCCGTACGCCGGCATCATCGGCGACTACGAATTCAGCCGTCATCCCGAGGATTTCTACCTGCTGGAAGAGCTGTCGCACGTGGCCGCCTCGGCGCATGCGCCGCTGATCACGTCCGCCGCGCCGGGTCTCTTTGGCCTGGAGAGCTTTGCCGACATCGGCAAGCCGCGCGATCTGGCCAAGATTTTCGATACCGTCGAATACGCCAAGTGGAAGTCGTTCCGTGAATCCGAGGATTCGCGCTACGTCGGCATGGTGCTGCCGCATGTGCTGGGCCGCCTGCCCTATGGCGCCGAGACGCTGCCGGTCGAGGAGTTCAACTTCGAAGAAGACGTGGACGGCACCGATCACCACAAGTACCTGTGGACCAACGCCGCCTATGCCTATGCGGCGCGCCTGACCGATGCCTTCTCGCAGTTCGGCTGGCTGGCCGCCATCCGTGGCGTGGAAGGCGGTGGCCTGGTCGAAGGCCTGCCCACCCACACCTTCAACACCGACGACGGCGAAGTGGCGCTGAAGTGCCCGACCGAGGTGGCGATCACCGACCGCACCGAGAAGCTGTTGTCCGACCTGGGCTTCATTTCGCTGGTGCATTGCAAGAACACCGACTACGCGGCGTTCTTCAGCGGCCAGTCGAACCAGAAGGCCAAGACCTACAACACCGACGCGGCCAACGCCAATGCGCGCCTGTCCACGCAACTGCCGTACATCTTCGCGGTATCGCGGATCGCGCATTACATGAAGTCGATCATGCGCGACAAGATCGGCAGCTTCGCTTCGCGCCAGAACGTGCAGGATTTCCTCAACACCTGGCTGGCCCAGTATGTGTTGCTGGACGATTCGGCATCGCAGGAAGCGAAGTCGAAGTATCCGCTGCGCGAAGCCCGCGTGGATGTGGTGGAAGTACCGGGCAAGCCGGGCGTCTATCGCGCCGCCGCGTTCCTGCGCCCGCACTTCCAGCTCGACGAACTGACCATTTCGCTGCGTCTGGTGGCCGAGCTGCCCAAGTCCGCCCGATAAGCCGCCGGCAAGCGCCGCCGTCCGATCCCGATCACGACGTATGCCCGGCAGGCGCCGGGTGTCGTCGCGACCGGCGATGGCGCGGTCGGCGCCCCGGCCAAACCGCCCCCCAGCCTTGCCATCGCGAGGAAGCTCGCCATGACCGGGGGGCGTTTTTCAACGTGTTTTGATCGACACGCAGTACGGCAAGTGAAGCCCGGCGTCTGCGCAATGCCCGCGATGCGGTACCGGTCGAGGGCGCTGGCGCCGGAAACGATGCAGTAGCACCACCCCCATGAACCTGGAGAAAAACAATGGCTTTTGACGCCTTCATCAAGATCGACGGCATTCCCGGTGAGAGCACCGACGACAAGCACAAGGACTGGATCGAGATCAAATCCTTCGCGCACAAGCTGGAACAGCCGGCTTCGGCCACCGCCAGCTCGGTCGGCGGCGCCACCGCCGAGCGCGTGAACCACAGCACCTTCGACATCGTGCACCTGATCGACAAGGCCAGCCCCAAGCTGTACGAAGCCTGCTGCACCGGCAAGCACATCAAGGATGTGACGCTGGAACTGTGCCGCGCCGGTGGCGACAAGGTGAAGTACCTGGAAGTGAAGCTGGAGCAGGTGCTGATCTCCAAGGTGCAGCCGAACGGTTCGTCCAACGATGAAGGCTTCCCGTCCGAAGCGGTGAGCTTCAGCTACGGCAAGATCAAGTGGACCTACACCCAGCAGAAGCGTGAAGACGGCGCCGGCGGCGGCAATGTCAGCGCCGGCTGGGATCTGACGGCGAACAAGACCATCGCCTGATCGGCTTGGGGCGCATCGGTCTTCATGCCTGTGCCTGAAGACCGGTGTGCCCTGGCGCCGGTCCGCCCTGACGGGCGGGCCGGCCTGAGGAGGCTGTCCAGGGTCTGTTCGACGCCGCGTGGCGCGATCCAGCCCACGCGTGGCGAGCAGCCCCTGAACAGACGCTTACCCCGAGGAGAATGAAGATGCGCATCGTGATCGGATTACTGGGTCTCGCCCTGTTGGCGGGTTGCGCCGACACCCCCAAGAAGGCCGAGCCGGCCAAGGACGATGGCAAGTGGCGCAAGGAAGCGCCGGCCACCCCTGCGGCCAAGCCCACGCCGACGCCGGTCCCCGCGGCTACACCGGCGCTCGATCCCAATACCTTCTCGTTCGACAAGATGAGTATTTCGCTCAGCGACGCCGACAAGGTGCGTGTCGCTGCGCTGGCCGACAAGGCCAAGGCCGCCGGTACCGTGTCGATTCGCGGTTTCTGCGATCGCAATGAAGTGGGCAACGCCAAGGATGCGGCCATTGCCCGCGCCACGGCGGTGCGCAACGAGCTGGTCAAGGCCGGTGTGCCCGCCGCCAAGATTCGCGTGCGCTATACCACCGACCAGCCGCGCCACGTGGCCGTGGTCGAATTCCAGTAACCCTCAGATCACCTTCCCGCCCTGTGGCTGTGGCCCCGGGGCGGGGGGGACGGCCGGGGCGCGCGCCGCATCATCCGATGCCCGCCCGCCCGATGGCCGCAGCTTGACCGGACCCGCATGCTCGAATCCCTGCTGCCCTATTACGAACGCGAGCTTGGCTATCTGCGCGAGCTGTCGGGCGAATTCGCCCGCCGTTACCCCAAGATCGCCGGCCGCCTGCAACTGGAAGGCGACCAGTGCGAAGACCCGCACACCGAGCGCCTGATCGAATCGTTCGCTTTCCTGGCGGCGCGCATCCACCGCAAGCTGGACGACGAATACCCCGAGATTTCCTCCAGTTTCCTGGAGGTGCTGTATCCGCATTACCTGCGGCCGATTCCGGCATCCACCATCGTGCAGTTCGAGTGCGATCCGCAACGCCCGGAGATCGCCAAGCGCTATACGGTGGAGCGCCATCACCCGGTGCACGCGCCCGCCATCCAGGGCGTGGTCTGCAAGTTCCGCACCTGTTACCCGGTGGACCTGTACCCGCTGTCGCTCAAGAACGCGCGGCTGGAGCTGACCAGTGGCTCGGCGCACCTGCGGCGCATGGCGCCGGATGCGGCGGCGGTGCTGACGCTGGAGCTGGAAACCCACGGCGACCTCGCCGTGGCGCAGATCGGGCTGGATCGCCTGCGCGTGTTCCTGGACGGCGAGCCGGCGCTGATGCACCTGCTGTACGAGCTGATGCTGTCGCACACGTTGCGCGTGCGCGTGGGCGATGGCCAGGATCACCCCGGCAGCACGCGCGAGCTGCCGGCGTCGATGATCCAGCCGGTGGGCTTCGGCCGCGACGAGGGCGTGCTCGAATACGACGAGCGCTCGTTCCTCGGCTATCGCCTGCTCACCGAGTACTTCAGCTTCCCGGATAAATTCCTGTTCCTGGATTTCCAGCGGCTGGGCGAAGTGGCGCCGCGCCTGTCCGGCAACAAGCTGGTGATCCAGTGCATGATCGGCCGCTACCCGGATACCGAGCGGCACGAGCGGCTGCTCAACAATCTGGGCGCGCAGCACTTCAAGCTGGGCTGCACTCCCATCGTCAATCTGTTCAGCCAGGCGGGGGAGCCGATCCGCGTCACGCACCAGCGTGCCTCGTACCCGGTGTGGGTCGATAGCCGCAAGCAGCAGGCTTTCGAGGTGGTGCAGATCAAGCGCGTGGTGCGGGTGGAAAAAACCGGCAGCGACGAAAAGAGCGAAGAGGTGCTGCCGTTCTACGCGCTGCGCCACGGCAGCGATCAGGACGCGCCGCGCTTCTACTGGCACGCCAGCCGCGAGGCCGCCACCCGCCAGGACGACAAGGGCACCGATGTCGAGCTGCATCTGGTGGACCTGGACTTCAATCCGGTGCGGCCGGCGGCCGAGGTGCTCAGCCTGGAAATCCTGTGCAGCAACCGCGATCTGCCCGAGCACATTCCGTTCGGCGGCAGCCAGGGCGGCCAGCACACCGACTTCACGCTGCCGGGGCACTCGGTGGTGAAGCGCGTGCGCCTGTTGCGCAAGCCCACGCCCAGCCTGCGCCCGCCGCAGCGGCGGGGCCTGCAATGGCGGCTGATCTCGCATCTGTCGCTCAACTACCTGTCCATCGTCGAGGGCGGCAAGAGCGCTTTGCAGGAGATGCTGGCGCTATACAACCTGACCGATTCGCCAGTGACCAACCGCCAGATTCAGGGCATTGCCGGCATCGGCAGCCAATCGGCCGTCACCCGCGTGGCCGGGCGCGATTTCGCCGGTTTCGTGCGCGGCACCGAGATCGCGCTGACGCTGGACGAGGACTATTACGTCGGTGGCAGCGTCTATCTGTTCGCCAGCGTGCTGGAACGCTTTTTCGCGCTGTACTGCGCGCCCAACAGCTTTACCCGCCTGCGGGTGAAAAGTGCCCAACAACAAAACGAGGAGGTCGCGGTATGGCCGGCGCGCTCGGGCGAAGCCCTCGTGATCTGACCGCCGAGCTGGTACGCGAGACGTACCGCTTCGGCTTTTTCCAGGGCGTGCGCATCCTGTCGCTGGCGGCCAACCATCGCGGCGAGAAGCGGCGCGGGCCGCTGCCGGCCAAGCTGCGCTTCCGCACCGTGGCATCGCTGTCGTTCCCCGCGAGCGAGCTGACGCGCTACCAGCCGGTGGACCCGGAGGCCATCGACGCCGAACACGCGCGCGACGAAATGACCGTCGCCTTCATGGGCCTGACCGGCCCCAGCGGCGTGCTGCCCAGCGCGTATACCGAGCTTTTGATGGAGCGCCGCCAGTTCCACCGCGATACCGGCGCCCACGCCTTCTTCGATCTGTTCAGCCACCGCGCGATGGCGCTGTTCTACGGCGCGTGGCGCAAGTACCGCTACTGGCTGTCGGTGGAAGGCGGCGACCACGATAGCTTTACCCGCTACCTGCTCGATCTGTCCGGCCTGGGGCTGGCGCGGCTGCGCGAACGGCTGGGCACGGACGAAACCGCCGGCGTGGACGAAAGCCTGTTCATCCACTACGCCGGCCTGCTGTCGCAAAAGCCGCTGTCGGCGCAGGCGATGGTCACGCTGATCGAGGGCTTTTTTGGGGTGCATACCGAGATGGCGCAGTTCGTCGGGCAATGGATCGACGTGCCGGTGGAGGAACAGACGCGCCTGGGCGCGGGGGCTTGCGAGCTGGGCCTGTCCGCCTTTGCCGGCGAGCGCATCTGGGATCGCCAGACCAAGATGCAACTGCGGCTGGGGCCGATGCGGCGCAAGCAGTTCGACCACCTGCTGCCCGGCAAAGCGGGCGCCGAGGCGCTGGATGCGCTGATGCAGTTCATGGTCGGCCACGGTCTGGCGTGCGACGTGACGCTGGTGCTGGATCGCCGCGACGTGCCCAAGCCCCGGCTCGATGCCGGGCAACCGCTCTTGCTGGGCGGCAACGTCTGGCTCAACGGCAACCGCCCGGATACGCACCCCGATCAGATGAACTACCGGCTGCTGCATTGATGGCGCCACGCAAGGATAAGCAGATGGGCCTGTTCTCCCGATTATTCGGCCGGCGCGGCGCGCCCGCCACCCGCCTCGCGCCGCGGAGCGACCCGCCGGAGCTGGCGGCGGCGATTGCCGCATTGCAGGCCGGGGACATGCCGGCGGTGCTGCGGCTGGCGCAGCCGCACCTGGATGCGCCCGCGCCGGCGGTGCGTGCCGATGCGCAGCGGCTGTGCGCGCTGGCGCAATCCCGGCTGGGCGCATGGCCTGCCGCCTTTGGCCACTGGCACGCGTTGTTCGAACTGGAACCCACCGCGCACAACGCCCTGCAACTGGCGACCACTTCGGTGATGTGCGGCGAGATCGAGCGCGGCGAGCAGTGGTTCCGCCAGAGCGGCGAGCTGAATGCCGCCAGCCAGGACACCAATCCGGTCCAGGCGCACATCAGCTTGCTCACCGCCTTGTGCAACATTGGCCGTCATGCCGAGGCGCTGCCCTACCTGTGCTGGATTCGCGACGTGTATCGCCAATTGCATATCACCGACGACACTTTCCTGCACCTGCGCGGCGTACCGTTCCTGTCGGTGTTTCTGGAAAATAGCTGGCCGGTGCTGCATGCCGCGCTGGATGCGCCAGCGATCGGCGCCTGGTACGGCGAGCTGATCGCCGACCTGGACGAAGACGGCGCGCAACGGACCCGCCACTGGCTGGCCGCGCAGACCGCGTCCGTCCATTGACCCATAGCCCCACCCACACCACCCCCATTCATAAGCAGAGCCCACACATGTCCACCCCGCTCAAGGCCCTGGTCGGCCGCCTGACCCCGATTGCACGCAGCGCCGTGGAGGATGCGGCCAGTCGCGCGCTGTCGCGCACCAATTTCGAAGTCGAGATCGAACACGTGCTGCTGGCGCTGCTCGACCAGCCCGACAATGCCTTCGGCGCCGCGCTGCGCGCCAGCGGGCTGGATACCGCGCGGCTGGAACGGGAGCTGGACCAGGCCGCCGACGGTTTTCGCACCGGCAACACCCGCAACCCGGTGCTGTCCACCTGGCTGCCCAAGTGGCTGGAACGCGCCTGGCTGATTGCCGGGGCCGAGCGCAACGAGGACAGCATCTCCGGGCTGGACCTGCTGCTGGCGCTGCTGACCGACGATGCGCTGCGCGCCACGCTGCAACAATCGGCCCCCACCTTGCTCAAGCTGGATGCCGCGCGCCTGAAGGAAGGCTACGCCGCGCTGCGCCAGCATGGCGGCGAAGCCGGCTCGCAACAGGCCGACGCCGAAACCGCCGCGCGCGATGAAGCGCCGGCCGCGGCCCCGCCCGCCAGCGGCCGACGCGGCACGCCGGGCCTGGACAAATACACCATCGATCTCACCGCGCAGGCGCGCGCCGGCAAGATCGACCCGGTGCTGGGACGCGATACCGAAATCCGCCAGATGATCGATATCCTGCTGCGCCGCCGCCAGAACAACCCCATCCTCACCGGCGAGCCGGGCGTGGGCAAGACGGCGGTGGTGGAAGGGCTGGCGCTCAAGATCGTCAACGGCGAAGTGCCCCCGGCCTTGCTGGGCATCACGCTGCGCACGCTGGACCTGGGCCTGCTGCAAGCCGGCGCCAGCGTGAAGGGCGAGTTCGAAAACCGCCTGCGGCAGGTGATCGACGAGGTGAAGGCCAGCCCGGTGCCGATCATCCTGTTCATCGACGAAGCGCATACCATGATCGGCGCGGGCGGCGCGGCGGGGCAGAACGATGCCGCCAACCTGCTCAAGCCGGCGCTGGCGCGCGGCGAGCTGCGCACCATTGCCGCCACCACCTGGGCGGAATACAAGAAATACTTCGAAAAGGACGCGGCGCTGGCGCGGCGCTTCCAGGTGGTCAAGGTGGAAGAGCCGGCACCCGAGATCGCGGTGCAGATGGTGCGCGGCGTGGCCGAAGCCATGGCCGGCCACCACAAGGTGGATATCCTGAACGAAGCCGTTTCCGCCGCCGTGCATCTGTCCAGCCGCTATATCACCGGTCGCCAGTTGCCGGACAAGGCCATCAGCGTGCTCGACACCGCCTGCGCCCGCGTGGCGCTGTCGCGCGCCGGCCGCCCCGGCCCGGTGGAGGATGTGGAAGCGCTGATCGCCAACGTCGATCGCGAACTGGCCGCGCTGGCGCGCGAGGAAGGTCATGGCGAGCGCATCGCCGAACTGAAGGCCCGCCGTGAAGAGCTGGAAGGCGACCTGAAAACGCTGCACGCGGCTTGGGAAGTGCAGAAAAAGCTGGTCGATGAAATCGACGCGCTCAAGGCGCAGAGCGGCGAGGCCAAGCCCGCCAAAGGCAAGAAGCCCAGCCCGCTGCAAGGCAAGCGCAACGAACTGCGCGATCACCAGAAAACGCTGCCGCTGGCGTTCGAATGCGTGGACGAGAACGTGATCGCCGACGTGATCAGCGGCTGGACCGGTATTCCGCTGGGCCGCATGGTGAACAACGAGCTGGCGCAGGTACAGCGCCTGGCGCACCTGCTGGCCGAGCGCGTGATCGGCCAGGACCACGCGCTGGGGCAGATCGCCGAGCGGGTGCAGATCGCCAAGGCCAACCTGGAAGACCCCGGCAAGCCCAAGGGCGTGTTCATGCTGGTGGGGCCATCCGGCGTGGGCAAGACCGAAACGGCGCTGGCGCTGGCCGAATCGCTGTACGGCGGTGAGCGCAACCTCATCACCATCAACATGAGCGAATACCAGGAATCGCACAGTGTTTCCGGCCTGAAAGGCTCGCCCCCCGGCTATGTGGGCTATGGCGAGGGCGGGGTGCTGACCGAGGCGGTGCGCCGCAAGCCGTATTCGGTGGTGCTGCTGGACGAAGTGGAAAAAGCGCATCCGGACGTGCTGGAGCTGTTCTTTCAGGTGTTCGACAAGGGCCTGCTGGAAGACAGCGAAGGCCGCGAGGTGGATTTCAAGAACACCATCATCATTCTGACCTCCAACGCCGGCACCGACCTGGTGATGCGTGCGGTGGAGCACGGCGTGACCGCCGCCGAAGGCGAGGAAAGCCGCGACCCGACGCCGGACGATCTGGTGGAAATCCTGCGGCCCACGCTGCAAAAGGCCTTCAAGCCAGCCTTCCTGGGCCGCCTGACCATCGTGCCGTACTTCCCGGTGAGCGACGACGTACTGCGCCGCATCGTCGGCCTGAAACTGGGCAAGATTCGCCGCCGCATCGAGGAAAACCACGGCGCACAGGTGGATTTCCCCGAGGAACTGATCGAACTGGTGACCAGCCGCTGCTACGACGTGGACAGCGGCGCGCGCGACGCCGACGCCATCCTCACCCGCACCGTGCTGGCACGCATCTCCGCCGACCTGCTCGACCGCATGGCGGCCGGCAAACCGGTGAAGAAGATTGGCGTGACGGTGAAGGGGGACGAATTGAAGGTGAAGCTGAGCTGATTGGATGGGAAGGGGGAGAGGGAAGGGCAAACCTTGAACCCCAACAGCCTTGAACCCCCAGTCTTGAACCACAGAGGACACGGAGAGCACGGAGTTCTACGGAAAAAACCCAGGGAGGGGGGATAAACCCCAGCCCCGGGTCGGGCGGGGCATGCCTGGGGGCGGCGCAGAAGTTGGGGCGTCGCCTTTTTTCATCGGGCTGGGTGGTCTTCGCGTTTGATGTAGATCATCAAAAGTGATTTCGGCACTTTTTTCATGCTTGCTGCATGACGCATCCTTCCTTGCTAGTTACTGATTCCGGGGTGAGGGAATCGGGCTGCGTGACGTGACAATTCGTGAATCCGGGGGCGGGCTGCGGCGTTTTTTCCCTCTGGGCAATATGCTGGAAGACACGGATTGTTTGTAAGCAAAGGGTGGGAGACGGTTTGATATCTGGAGGAGCAGGTGTAAACATCTGCATCGCCGCACACAGATAAGCGGCACTTCCTCATACCAATAAAAAGCGTTCCCCACCATGTCGTCCTCCCTCGCCCATCGATTCGTGGCCGTGCTGTGCACGGCCATTTTGCTGCCTGCCCTTCTTCACGCCGCCCCCACCGACGCGGCGGGCGGCGGCATCGCCGTTACCGCCCAGGACTATTACAGCGAAGACCATGCCAGCAAGCGACGCGGCGGTGCGCAGCAACTGGCCGAAGACATCGACGTCTTCACTGGCGGGGTGCGGTTGGGGATTCCGCTGCTCAGCATTCCAGGCAAAGGCAGCCCGCTCACCCTGCAATGGGCCTGGAACAGCCTGGAGCCTTTTACCGAAGCAATCCACCCACCGCGTATCCGCTTCAGTGACGGCAATACCAGCAACCCGGCCAGCCACCTGCTCGAATTGCCCGATGGCAGTACCCAGCGCTTCTATGTGATCGCCGGGACGGGGCCGTTCATTGGTGCCGGCATGATCGGCGAGCTACGCACCAGCGGTAACTGGTGGCTGCGCAAC
Organism: Chitiniphilus eburneus; assembly: GCF_005048205.1. Taxonomy (GTDB): domain Bacteria; phylum Pseudomonadota; class Gammaproteobacteria; order Burkholderiales; family Chitinibacteraceae; genus Chitiniphilus; species Chitiniphilus eburneus. Next base: position 1,152 of record NZ_SUMF01000049.1, on the reverse strand, counting down.
GACCGTCGCGGCCAGCCGATGACGCTGCGCTCGCCGGATGGCACCACCTACACCCTGGACCAGTTCCGCCCCGAGATTCGCCGCACTCTTTCCGCCGCACGCAATGCCGCTGCCTTCAACACCGGCACCCCGCCGCAAATGAGCAACTTTGTCGGCATGGGCGGCAAGTTCGACTACTACCTGCCCGGCTCGCGCACCGACGCCAACGGCAACCGCACCACCTACCAATACGACGGTTTGTTGCTGACCGGCATGACCGCTGACGATGGCCGCAATGTCAGCATCACCTGGCAAACTGCATTGCAGCGCCCCACGCTCATTACCGCCGGCGCCCGGCAATGGCGCTTCGACTACAGCGACAGCACCGGGCTGGGAGAGGGCACCGTTCAACTGACCCAGCCCGACGGCCAGACCTGGCGCCTTCAAGCGGCCAACTGGGAAACCTTCATGGCGGGGCGCAACTGGAACAGCAGCCGCTACCCGCTCTACACCAGCCTCTCTTATCCCTGGGGTGGCAGCGTCAGCTACCAGTACACCAAATTCCTGGCACCGAACGAAACGCCGGACTGCAACCAACCGGGCTGCCGTGACGAACTGGCCAAATACGTGCGCGAACAATCACGCCCGGCATTGGCCAAGAAGACCGCTTCCGACGGCGGCGTCTGGCAATACCACCACTACCTGGACAACGGCCCAGTGATGGAAGCCCTGATCTGGCCGGTGGTGGGGACATCCGTGGCGCGCAGCAACCAGCGTCAGGTCACCACGCCCACCGCCGTACAGCTCTCCCAATACGTCTCCCCGTTCGACATACTCAACTGCGAAGCCGACCTATGGCGCAGCGGCCTGCTGCTGACCCGCGCGACCCGCGCCATCGGCGGAAGTGTCGACCTGGAACGCGAAGACTACGCCTGGACGCCCAGCACCATCAGCAACACCCCCAGCACCCTTAGCGCCACCTGCCGCAGCACGGTCAGCCGGGTGCCGCTGCTGACCAGCAAAACCCTCACCCGCGACGGCAAAACCTTCAGCACCGCACACGAGTACGACGCCTATGGCCGGGTCACCGCCACCAACGAAACCGGCGACAACGGCGACAGCCGCCGCATCGAACGCAGCTACGTCACCGACACCAGCCGCTGGATCATGGAC
>NZ_SUMF01000048.1 GCF_005048205.1 Chitiniphilus eburneus | reverse complement strand
ATTTCCACCAGGGTCGGGTCCGCCGTTGGCGCTGGACGCTGCCGCCGTGGACCTACCGCCAGCATCTCGCCGCGCTGCGCGAGTGCGTGACGGTGGATGGCGACGGCGCGGCGCTGGACAACCGTCGGCTGGCCGCAGCGGTGCTGGCCACCGGCAACCTGCCCGATGCGGCGCGCGATGCCTGTCTCGCCCTGGCGCTGTGGTGGGCCAGCGGCGCCGATACCGCGTCCGAAACCGAACTGCGCGATGGCCGCATCGACCTGGACGGCATACCGGCGCAACTCGCGCCTTGGACCGAAGGCCAGCGTGCCCAGGCGCTGGGCGAATGCCTAGTCGGCGAAGATGCCGAAGGCGTCTGGTTCGATGCCGTGGGCTACCTGGACCGCATGGCACGCGCCACGCTGCGCGAACCTGTCCCGGATACGCTGCACGCCGCCGCGACGCAACGGCTGCTCAATGCCGCGGTCGCGCTCAACGTGGTCGACCCCGAGGACCGCACCCTGCTGGGCGCCGGCCCCGCCGCCCGCGAAACGGCGCAACGCACGCTGCGCGCCTGTCGCGCACTGGGCTGGACGCCAAGCCAGGTCTGGGCCGCCCCCGCCGCCGAGATCGAGCGCGTACTGCAATTGCTGGCGCTGAGCGAAACACCGCCCACGACCGCCGCCCGCCCCGCCCCGGCCGCCGCGCTGCGCCGCCCGCGTCTGGCCGACCACCCCGACGCCTTCGTCATCCAGTTCGAGGACGATGCGCCGTGACCCTGGAAGTCGAACAACTCGGCGCCCGCCTGCTGCGCCCGCTACTGCGTTCGCTGCACGAAGCCAGCCAACAACTCGGCCTGGCGTTCGAGCCGAACGTCCACGCCGAAGCCGCCGCTGAAATCACCCGCGACGACGAAGCCGCCGTACCCACCGCCACCGCACCCGCACGCCAGTCCGGCGTGCGCTCGGCAGCAAGCCAGCATGCAGCCGCTGAACCGATGGTCGCGCCGTCGAACTCGACCGGAATGCATGTCACCGCACCCATACTGGCGACCGCACCAGCCAGCACAGTCGATCCGCTGCCACGCGCCGGATCGAGCGCCCAACGCATCGCAGCACCGTCGCAACCCGCCACTGTCAGCCTGCGCGCCGACATCCATACAGCCGCAGCCGGGATCGCCACCGCAGCCACCGGCGCAGCAGCCATCAACAGCGCCCAAGCCGGCCACGCCGCGCCGCCCGCCGCCGAGGCAACCGCCGCCGCAGGCCAGGCCGCCGTGCCAGTGCGGCTGAACTACCGCTCGCTGTCGTTCGCCGCCATCGAAACCGACTGGCCGCAGGTGCTGTCGCCCACCGTGCTATTGCCCGGCCCGCTGGTGCCGGCACTGCCGCCAACCGGCCCGGCCAGGCTGCGCCGTCTTGCCGCGCCAGCCAGCGTGCCCGAACGCCTCAATGTTGCGCAGCAGCCACCTGCATTGGTCACGCCGGCATGGCGCGGCAAGCCAATGCAGCAACAGCCGGCGATGCCGACGATGGCCGCCACCCAACCCATCGTCATCGCCGCGCCTTATGCTGGCGCGGATGCTCCGGCACAACCGGCTCAGCGTCCGGCTTCGCAACAAGGCGTGGCTCGGCTGCGCCGCCTCAACGCGCCCGCCAGCGCCCCGACCGCAGCCGAAGTGGCGCAATTCGATACCCAGCCCGCGCCGACGCAACTCAGCCGTGCCGCCCACCACGCCTTGCGCCAGGTCGGGCAGGCGGTGGAGCCGGTGCTCGACCGCGCCTACGCCGCCACCGTCGGCGCATTGGCGGAACCGTCGGCATTCGCCGGCGCCCGGGCCGCCAACGACTACCCTGCGCCGCAACGGGTGAATGTCCCGGTGGCCAACGAAGCAGGCTGGCAGGGCGACGACGCGGCAACGCCGGCCAGCGACGGCGGCGAGGCGCCGCGCGTGGCCAACCATTTCAACGTCAACGTGGCGATGAGCAGCGGCGGCGGCGCGCTGGTCGACGATCCGCAAGCGCTGCGCGACGCGTTGACCGAACTGCTGCGCGACGCCGCGCGGCGTCAGGGGCTGGACGTATGAGCCCGCGCCCCGGCACCGGCTACACGGTGAAGGCTGGCGACTACCGCGCCAGCAGCGGCCGCGATGCCGGCGACCGCCAGTTGCTGAACCTGATGGTAGAGATCGACCTGGATAGCGCCGGTGGGCTGTGCACGGTGGAGTTCGCCGCCGCCGAAGGCGCCCCGGTCGAAGCCGGCGCACCGGTCAGCATCAGCCTGGATGTCGGTGCGGGCGCGGTCGAAGTGTTCACGGGCGAGGCCGGCCAGGTGCGCATCGGCGCCGCCAGCGAGCGCATCGACGCCTGGGACGCGCTGGCCACGCTGGCGCGCACCCGCGTGGCGTCGTTCTACGACAGCGTCAGCGCCGATTTCGTGATCAAGGATCTGCTCCAGAAGGCCGGCGCCAAGGCGGGCGATGTCGCCCCTGGCCCCGATTTGGCGCAGTACGCGGTGCATGCCGGCCCGTCGGTACTGGCGCACCTGCAAAAACTCGCCGGCCTGTGCGGTGCGGCGCTGTACTGCGATGGCGGCGGCAAGGTACAGGTGCCCGGCCCGGACACCAGCGGTGCCAGCCATCGCTTCCAGTACGGCGAAACCGTGATCGCGCTGGCCTTGCAACCGGCCACGCCGGCCTACGACAGCGTCGAGGTCTGGGGCGAGGGCGCGGCCAGCGCCAAGGGTGCCGACAAGGCGCACTGGCTGAGCACGGACCTGGCCGGCGTACAGGGCAAGGCTGCGCTGGGCGCCAGCGGCGCCACCAGCGGCAAGCTGGGTCAGACCCCATTGCAACTGATCGACGGCGCGTTGCGCAGCGGCGACGCGGCGCAAGCCGCCGCCGACTATTGCACCCGCGCTCTGGCGGAACGCACGGTACGCGGCCACCTGGATGTGTTCGCCACCCCGGCGGTGCGCCCTGGCGACACCGTGACGCTGGACAAGCTGCCCAGCAATCATCCAGCGGCTCGGCTGCTGGCCGGTGGCGCCACGCTGCGGGTACGCCGGGTACGCCACACGCTGGACCGTGCGCGCGGCCTGGTCACCAGGATCGGCTTCTGATGCGCGCCCTCCTTCGCCCTCGCCCCCTGACACCGCACGGCGCGCGCGCGTTCGGTCGATACGCCCTAGCCCGGCACGGAGGCTGACATGGTGCGCATCGGCAAGATCGAATTGAAGGGTGTGCAGAACCTGCACACCGAGGAAGCCCGCACGCTGGTGGAGCAGCGCGTTCCCGAACAACAGGGCAGCGTGTTCCAGGACCTGGGGCGCGAGCCCGTCACCGTGGTGGTGGACGGGCTGCTGTTCGGCGAGGAAGTGCTCAGCACACTGGAAACGCTGCGGGTAGCGCACGCCAAGGCGCAGCCGCAATCGTTTGCCGCCGACATTGCCGTGGGCAGCGACCTCACCGACGTGGTGATCGAGGATTTCCGTGTGCGCCAGGTGGCCGGTTATCCCGACCGCTACCGCTTCAGCATGCGCCTGCGCGAGCACGTCGAGCCGCCGCAGTCGATGGATGCCGCGCTGGCCCCGGTGAACCAGGACATCGCCGGCGACGCCGCGTCGTGGAGCGACGGCGCACTGGGCGCGGCTGGTGTATTGCAGGACCCGGGCTCGCTGACCCAGGCGCTGCTGGACAACCCCGACCTGATCCACAACCTGGATCCGGAAGCCCTGGGCGCGGCCATCGGCGACAACCTCGACACCCTGGCTGGTGGCCAGTTGGGCGAGATGATCGATGCCGTCAGCACGCTCGACCCCGAGAAGGCATCCGGCCTGTTCGACGCGCTGGGCAAGGCCGGCAAGCTGGGTCAGATGCTGACCAAATTCATCGACGAAGGCGCTACGCTGCTGGAGAAATTCAAGCCGCTCGACCAGAAGTTCGGTTCCCTGATCAAAGCCTTCAGCGGTGGCCTGGAGTTCCTCTCCGCGCTGAAGAAGGTGGCCGATAAAGCCGGCAAGCTGGTCGGTGACCTGAAGGACCTGAAGCTGCCCGAAGGGCTGGATCGCATCGTGCGCGGAGAACGCAAATGAGCACGCCGGCCGACATCGTGCGCGATCTGCGGGAACTGGTCGATGCGCTGACCGCGCTGCTGCGCACCAGCACCATGCGCGAGATTCCCAACATCGCACGCGACCTGGGCGTTACCGACCAACTGGTGCAACTGGTCGACCGCGCCAAGAGCCTGTTCGACCAGGTGTGTGCCGGCGCAGAGCCGCTCCAGCGCATGGCCATCGGCGCCGACGCGCTGGTGGCGATGGCCGGCCCGGTGCCGCCGCTGGTGAACGGCCTGGCCGACGTCACCGAGGGCATCGCCAACTGGGTACAGACCCTGCCGCCGGATCGCGCCGCCGAGCTGCAACCCGCCGAGGCCAACCAGGCGGTGCGCACCATCACCCAGAGCTTTCGCAGCGTGTCCGACGCGCTGGATCAAGGATTGGAATTTGCCGAGGGCGTCGTCGAACTGATGGCGCCCGAGCAATGGACGGGACTGGTGACGTCGCTCAAGGCGTTCACCCAGGCCATCGTCGACCTGAAAGCCCCCCCACCCGCCGCCGATGCGGCAGCCCCTACTTCCTGAGGAGTTCCGACCATGCCCGAAAACTCTCCCGCCGTTCCCGCGCCCACCGTCCCGACTCCCGCTCCGGGCGACCGCCCCGACAACCCGTTCCGCGCGCTGGCACTGCTGCTGGAAGCGGTGCGTGTCTCGCTCGAGGCGAGCAAGGCGCCGAACAAGGCGCCGCGCTGGGTGCGCATCGTGCGCGTGCGCGACTTCAAGGAAGACACCATCGCCAGTGTGGTCACCACGATGGCCGGCGGCCTGGTCACCGCGCTGGGCTACATGCAGCGCTTCGCGCTGGACGCCACCGACCTGCTGATCCAGGGCGATGCCGCCAAGGCACTGGTCGAGGTATCGGCCGAATTCGTCAAGAAGGCCACCAGCAAGGAGTTCATCAACGCACTGGAACTGGCCATCGGCCAGGAACCGAGCGCCGATTCGCCCATCGGCTCGGTGGCCGGGGTGGTGGACCAGATCGTCAAGATCGCCGACAAGGTGCCGGAGCCGGAAGACCTGGAAGTGATCGGCCGCGAGTTGTACAAGCTGCTGGCCATCGACCTCAAGCCCGCCGATGACGCCGTCGATGCCACCACCACCGACCATATCGAGATCGACACCACTGGCAAGCTGCGCCTGCTGCAATGGGGTCTGGGCACCACCTTCAAGGTGCAGAACTTCGGCAAGGGCGCCACGCCATCCGAAGCCGTGCTCACCGCGCTGGGCTCGCGCCGCGTGTGGCAGGCCGACAACGCCAGCCTGCCGCAGCGCAGCCTGGGCAAGTGGGGCGACGAAGCCAACCAGGAAACCGTATTCGAGCTGCTGTTCAACGGCGACAAGGCCGGCGTGGACATCGCCGAGGCCAACACCATCCTCGACGGCCTGGGCTACCCCGTGCCCACCGGGCTGGACCGCAAGGTGTTCTCCGACAAGTTCACCGAGCGCCTGAAGTCGTTCCAGACCATCAACGGCCTGGAAGCGAACGGCAAGCTGGACAAGGCCACGCTGAACCGCCTGCTGCACCTGGATACCGAAACCCAGAGCCTGAAACGCGCCAAGCGCTACAAGGCCGACCCGGAAGCCGCGCCGTCGCCGGCCGCCGGCAAGAAGAAGTAATCGACGTACCGCCCCGGCGCCGCGACGCGGTGCCGGGGCACCGATCCGACAAGGTTTGAACGTGAGCGATCCGATAGCCGTCATCCGCGCCGTGGTGCGCGACGAATTGCGCAACCTGCGCCTGGGCGACCTGGGCGTAGTGACCAGCGTGTTCCCGCATACCGACGCCGGCGATGTCCACCACTACGAGTGCAACGTCAAGCTGCGCGAATCCGACCTGGAATTGCGCAAGGTGCCCATCGCCACGCCGCACATCGGCATGGCGAGCTGTCCCGCGGTGGGCGACCTGGTGCTGCTGACCTACGTCGGCGGCGACCCCAACCGTGCCGTGGTGATCGGCCGGCTGTATTCGGAAAATGCCACACCTCCGCTGTTCGACGAGAACGAATGGCGGGTGCATTCGCCGCTGGAAGGCGCGACGCACATCGCGATCGACAAGGAAGAATCGTTCGTCGTAACCGCCGGCAAGACCGTGGTCACGGTGAAGAAGGACGGCAATGTGGAAGTGGCCGGCGAGGCCGACATCCAGATCGAGGTAAAGGGCAACGCCACCATCAAGTGCGGCGACTGCACCATCGACGCCTCCGGCAACATCGACCTGGGTACCGGCGGCGCCGGCGTGATCACCGAGGCCAGCCACAAGTGCTATTTCACCGGCAAACCGCTGGTGCCGTCGCAAACGGTCAAGGCGAAGGGGTGAGGTGTGAGGTGTGAGGTGTGAGGTGTGAGGTGCAACAGCGTGGAGTCTGGGAGATGAAGGTGGAAGCAGTTTTTTCGATGGTGGGATACGAATGGCGGGATGCCGATGGGCATGGGCGTGGGGTTGCCTTTACCCCTCACCCCTCACCCCTCACGCCTCACATCCGTACCCTCACGCCTCACTCCTCACACCTCACGGTCTAGTCCCCATGCCCGCGCCGCAAGCCTCTCAGCTCGAATCCGTCGCCGACGGCATGGTGCGCGCCGCCGCGCTCCAGGGCGAGGATGCGCCCGGGCTGGCGAAAGCCCTGGCCAACGCCACCGCGCAGGCGCTGACGATGTTTTTGTCGCAGGCGATGGTAATGCCCGGCATTCCGGCAGCCGTGGTACCGCCGGCCGGTGCTGGCGCCACATCGGGGCCGGGCCGGCTGATGCCGCCGCCCGCCGGTGGGCCGATGGCGGCGCAACTGGAAGGGCTGTGCAACGCGCAACTGACAGCGCAGGGCATCAAGGGCGAGGACGCCCCCGGGCTGGCGCGCAGCATGGCCGCCACCATTGCCCAGGGCATCCAGCTCTTTACCGCGCAGAGCATGGTGATGCCCGGCATCGCGGTAGCTGGTTTCGCCACCAGCGCGCCGGGCCTGTTGCAACCGGTGCCGCTGGCATCGTCGGTGGAAGGTGCCGCCAAGGGCTTTCTACAGCGCGATGGCCTGCGCGGCGAAAACGCACCCGATCTGGCGCAGGCGATGGCCAATACGGTCGATCTGGCGCTGACGCAGTTCGCCACGATGGCGATGGTCTCGCCCGGCATCCCCTGCCCGCCTGGAGCGAGTGCCGGGCCTGGGAGGCTGATGTGACGAGCCGGCCTATGAATTTGCCAACGCCAGTTGCAGACGATTCGGCATCGAGCCCCCGGCAAAGCCGGGCGCTAACCAGCAGGGGGATGCCAGCCACGGCTCTCCTTACTCGATTCCACTCCCCCCGCCCTCGCCGCCGCGAGGGAGCCTCGCGTTGCTCGATGGCTGCTTTCGCAAGCCCGGTTGGGGCGGCTGGGGTGGATGCGTGGCTGGAAAAGAACAACTTGGTTGCAGGCCATGCGGGCCCGGTCTTTGATCAGGCCGAACGTACTGAGGCAGCGGTATGGCTTCGGCAAGTGAATGCCGAACACCGGCTGATGTTCACAATCGGTTCAAACGAGGAAACAGCATCGTGGTGACACACGACCCCTACGGCACCGATCTGCGACTGACCTTCGGGCGGCGCGGCGAGGATGCCGACCTGGCGGTGGGCATGCAGGATCTGGAAACCGTCAGCGGCATCGACAACCTGGTGCAAGCGCTGGCGCTGCGGCTGCTGGTCGATCGCGGCGAGCTGGGCGGGCTGGGGCATCCGCGCTACGGCAGCCGTATCCGCGATCTGCTGGGCGAGCCGCTGGATCGGCCCAATCTGGAACTGATGCGCCGCTACGTGCGGCAGACGCTGATGCAGGACCCGCGCGTGGCCGAGGTGGTATCGGTATCCGTGCACGCCGCGGGCACACGCCGCGACAGCGTCGAGGTGGTGGCGCAGGTACTGGCCGGCGACGGCGAGATGGCACAACTGGAGGTGACCTTCGATGCCGCTTGACGAGCCGTTCCTGAAAAAGAACTTCGCCAGGGTCGCCACCGACCTGCTGACCGACATCGCCTCGGGCGGCGGCGGGCGGCAACCGCTGACCGATGCCACCGAAGGCAGCGTGGTACGCACGCTGGCCGAGGCATTCGCCCGCGAGCTGGCGGTGTGCTACGAGCAACTGGACCACGTCTACCGCAACGCCTACCTGGAAACCGCCGAGGGCGGCTCACTGGACAACGTGGTGGCACTGCTGGGCCTGAAGCGCCGCCGCGGCGGCTACCTGGAAGGCGTGGCACTGTTCAGCCGGCTGACCCCGGCACCAGAGGACATCCATATCCCGGCCGGCACGCTGGTGGCCGGCCGCGATGCGCCGCCATGCGCCACCATCGAACCCGCCGTGCTGGCGCGTGGCGAACGCGCCGTCAGCGTGGGCATCCGTGCGCAGGAGACCTTCGACAAGCCGGTGGTCGCCGACCAGCTCAACGTGATGCCGCGGCCCATCGCCGGCATCGAAAGCGTGCGCAACCCAGGCGATCTGTTGCGACGCCAGCGCGAGGAAACCGACGCCGAGCTGCGGCTGCGCGCACAGGGCCTGGTGCGCGCAGCCAACACTGGCACCGTGTCGGCCATCGAGGAAGCCGCGCGCTCGGCCGGCATCGCCGAAGTGCACATCATCGAACAACCGGGCGGGCAGCCCGGCATGATGACCGTGGTGCTGGGCGATGCCGAAATCCCCGACCCGGTGTTCGAAGAGGCGCGCAACCGCATCGAAGCGGTCCGGCCAGCCGGTATCTTCGCGCGGTGCGAGCGCGCGATCACCGTTTATGCCCAGATCACTGCCACACTGGAAGTGGACAGCCAGCGCGACGAGCGCGAGCGCAAGGCCATTGAGGCCACGCTGACCCAGCAACTGGCGGATTACGTCGGCCAGTTGCCGATCGGCGCCACCCTGCGCGAAGCGAAGATTCGCGCCATCCTCACCGGCCATGAGGCGGTGATCGGCGTCGAGCCCACCGGCACGCTGCCGCTGCTGACGCCCTATGCCTACGGCGAGGACGGCAAGCTGGTCGCCAACACCGAGCGCTACCTGGTCGACAAGGGCGACATCTCGCCCGGGCTGCTGGGGCGGGTGCTGCTCGACCTGTCGACACTGCCGCCGCGCCTCAGCCTGGAACCGTCCGCGGTCCGGGCGCGCCTGGCGGTACGGCTGACCGCCAAGGGCACCGACAACGAGGTGCCGCCGGCCACCCGCGCCGCGCTGGAAAACGCGCTGCGCCAGTCGGTGGAACAAGTCAACAAGACCATCCAGGAGCAGCAGGCCGGCCAGCTCAGCAGCGCCCGGCTGGCAACCGACCTGCTCAAGGCCGACGTCGCCAACGCCCTGCTGGAAATCCGCATCACCGTGACCCACGACCGCGACGGCCGCGCCATCGAACTGGGCAACGGCAAGCCAGAGGTATTGCAGGCCAACGACCGTAGCGACAGCTTCGGCAACCGCGAGCAACTGCTGCTCGAACCCGTGCAATGGGTGGTGGGCCAGGATGTCTAGGGTACGTCGTCACCTGATCGGGCACCGTCGCCGCCCGGATATTGGTAAGGAGTACAGCGCGGTGGATGGCGTTTTTTCGGCCCAGCACTATCGGGAAGCCATTGATGACACACCCTAGCCTCGCCCTGCGCCGCCAACGCCTGCTCGACCTGCTGCCGCGTATCTTCACCGCGCAGCCGGCCGATAGCGCCGTGGGCGCGGTGATCGCCGGCATGGCGGGTGCGCTGGCCCGGCTGGACAGCGACATGACCCGGGTGCTGTACGACCGCTGGAGCGCCATGGCCACCGGCGAGCGCCTGCCGGACGAAGACAGCGCGCTGGAACGCCTGGGGCATCTGCTCCAGGTGTACCGCCTGCCGGCCCGGCTGGCTCCGCGCAGCGTGGATACCGACGAATACGGCCTGCACCTGCGCTTCGCCACCCCACGCCACCTGGACGACACCCTGCACAGCCTGCTGGGCGCCAGTTGGAACCCGAACGATCCCGAAGCCCACTCGCACGGGCTGTCGCTGCTGACCGACCTGTTCCCCGGGCTGCGCTTCGATCACGCCACGCTCGACGAGACGCTGCACGTCCAACCCACCAGCGACGACCCCGCGCCATTGCAGCGCTTCGCCACGCTGCTGCGCCCGGAAGAAGGCGAAGCCTATCGCCGCCGCCTGCAACTGACCGCACCGCTGCTCACCGGCGGCATCACCACGCCGCGCGCGCTGCTGGCGCTGGCCATCGCCAACCTCGGCGCCGAACCCAGCCTGGACATGTACCGCCGTGGCGACACCCTGGTGGCGCTGGGCATGCCGCCCGGCACCCGCAAGCGCTGCCCGCACTGTGCCGGCACCGCGCCGGGCACGCCCTGCCGCGCCGAGGGCCAGCAGGTGCTGGAAGCGTGGCTCACCGACAACCCGGTGCTCGACCGCGATCACTACGAGCCGGCGCCCCGGCTGCGCCGCGTGTTCAACGTGACCAGCGCCAGCCAGTTGGCCGACCGCCCGGTGCTGCGCCTGACCGCCACCGAGCGCCCCATCGCCTACCCGGCGATCCAGAGCCGCACCACCGGCGAGATCACGCTCTATGCCGGTACGCTCAAGCCCGGCGAAACGCTGCACCTGTACCCGGACCATCTCGGGCTGGACCTCGCCGCCTACGACAGCAACGGCGCCGCCAACCACCACCGCTGGCTCGAGCCGTACCCCGGCGGGCGGGCACTGGTCACCATGGAGAACAAGCCCGAGCGCGACGTCAGCGGCGACATCTTCTACTTGTGGGGCAACCGCTTCGACGCCGACAACTCGCGCTTTGGGGGCGGCCGTGACGAAGCCTTGCGCTGCGGCGTGCTGGACCAGGCGGTGCGCACCCCGCTACTGCTGAACGGCGACAACGCGCTGATGCTGCTCACCTTCGCCAAGCCGGATGCCGAATTCGCCGACGCCACGGAGAGCGCCCACCTGTCGGTGTTCGCAGACAGCAAGGACAAGGATGGCACCCGCTTCGCGCTGATCGACCGCGACCTGGCGCAATCGGACCAGAGCTTCCTGTCATTGCTGCTGCAATCGCTGACGCAGACCGACACCACCGCCGAGGACGGCGGCGATTCCGCCGCCAAGCCCCCGCTCAAGCTGCAACTGGAATGGGTGGTGCGCGCGCCCGCCACCTTCCGCCTGCGCATCCCCAAGAACGGCTGGGTCACCGACGCCGAGTTGCGCGGCGCCGTGACCCTGATGCGCCAGGACATCGAACGCGCCCGTGCCGCCGGGGTGCGCGCGCTGATCGATTTCCCGGTGCTGCCATACCGCGAGGAGCACGACAGCGACGACAGCCAGTTCGCGCTGGCCGCGCGCATGAGCGGGCGCGAAGACCAAGACCCGGGCGAAGGCCGGCTCGCCATCACCGCCAACCAGCCGCTGGCCGACACCCATGTACTGGACGAAGGTCGGCTGGCCTTCGACGCGGTGTGGGACGCCACCTGCTTCGACTGGAGCCGGCTCCCACTGCTGAAACAATCTGGAGAAACCACAAGATGACCGCGTTACGAGAAGTGAATGGCCTGGGCGGCGTCCTGGGCATCGTGGTGCGCGACCTGGACGGGCGCATCGTCGAGGAGCGCCGGGTGAACAACCTGATCACCACCGCCGGCCGGCTGGCACTGGCGCAACTGATGACCGGCGGCGCCTCGCCAGGGCGGTTGCAGATCGCCGTCGGCGGCAGCGGCAAGGAAACCGAGCCCGGGCAGACTGCCCTGCTCGAACAGTTGGACATTGCCGACGCCACCGTTCCGGCGCTGGGCGCCGCTGCTACCGTGGGCGAGGCCCCGCCGCGGGTGCAGGCCACGGTGCAGGCCACCCTGCCTGCGCGCGGCAGCGCCGGCGAAGTCCAGGCGCTACAGGAGGCCGGCATCATCATCACGTTGTCCAACCAGCAGACCGTGCTCTACAACCGCGTCACGTTCCCGCCGATCAACCGCTCCGGCAACCTGGAACTGACCCTCACCTGGGAGGTGATTTTCTGATGGCCGATCGTCCCGCCCCCTACATCAAGAAAGACCCCGGCGACATCATGCTCGCCGCGGACTGGAACGAAATGCAGGTGTTGGCCCGCGCCGACATCGAAGCCGTGCGCACCCAGCGCATCGACGCAGCGCGGCTGGATGCCGGCACCAGCGGCCTGCTGACCAATCTCACTCTCACCGGTGAGTTGAAGGTGCCCGAGCTGAAGATCAACGGCGACTCAGTGGCCCAGCGCTTCTCCACCCTGGAAAGCAGCCTCAAGAGCACCATCGATGCCAAACTCGACCGCGCCGGCGGCACCATCGGCGGCACGCTGACGGTGGGCGGCTCGCTCACCGTCAACGGCGATCTCACCGTCAACGGCACCAGCAAGCTGAAAACCACCCAGGTGGCCGGCCCGATCAAGCTGCGCACGCTGACCACCATCGAGGAAGGCAACGGCGTCTGGGCCAACTTCGGCTCCAACGCCTATTTCGACGGCGGCTGGCGCCAGGTGGATGCCAACCGCCCCGGCGTCAACCTGCACATGAATGCCGAGGACGGCGCCGGGCAGGAGTTCCGTTTCTTCCGCCTGGAGAAGAACGGCGGCCAGCAGCGCAACATCGCGGTGCTCGGCACCACGCTCAGCTACCTGCGTGAAAGCAATTTTGCCATCGGCAGCGACGCGGCCGAGAACAGCGAAGGCTGGGGCCGGGTGCTGGATGTGTATAACGCCGCCACCACCAAGCTGTCGGTGCGCGCCGGCGCGGTGGACAGCCGCGTCACCGCGCACACCAGCGGCTTCTACAACGCGCCGGCCGGCATGATCATCGGCACTCGCAGCGCCCACCCGGTCAGCCTGGTCAACGGCGCCCTGGTCAACATGACCTTGCAGACCAAATACGTCGATCTGCTGTGCAGCAGCGGCACGCCGTTGCGGCTGTCGTCCGGCTGGACCGGCAAGCCGGACGGCGGCGGCGGCTGGGCCGAGATCTCCAACGACATCGGCACCTACAAGACGCTGATGATCATCGGCAACAAGAGCAACGACGGCAGCACGCGGCGCGTCAGCGTGTGGGATCGGCTGGAGGTGAACGGCTCGCTGGAAGTGACCAAGGGCATCGTGTTCGAGAACAACCTGAGCGAACACATCAAGCGCGATGGCGTGCTGTACCGCTACAACGGCCAGGCCTACCTGGGCGTCGATGACCACTTCTATGTCTACGACTGGAGCCGCAGCAAAGCCATCCACCTGGACGTGGCCAACTCCGTCATCAACGGCGCCCGGCTCGGCACCCCATCCGACCTGCGCCTGAAGGAAGACGTGGCGACCCTGGCGAACCCGCTGGACACGGTGCGCAAGCTGCGCGGCGTGAGCTACCTGTGGAAGGATGGCGACGGCAAACGTGACCTGGGCCTGATCGCCCAGGAAGTGGAGCAGGTGCTGCCGGAGTTGGTGAGCGACGGGCCCAATGGCATGAAGCAGATGAGCTACATGAGCCTGATCCCCCTGCTGCTGGAAGCCATCAAGGCGCAGCAGGCGCAGATCGACCAACTGGCGAGCCGCTGAGCCATGGCCGAGACCCGCAAGATCCTCTCGCGCGCCCCCGCCGAAGCGCTGGGCGAGGCCACCGAGCTGAAGGCCGCATCACGCGGCGCCCCCGAGCCCTACGTGCGCAAGTCGGCCGGCGACATCATCCGCGCCGACGACTGGAACACCGCACAGGTACTGGCCCGCGCCGACATCATCGGCCACGATCACACCGCACTGGGCCAGGCCATCCCGCGCGAGGCCATCCGCGCGGGCGCCATCGACGGCAGCCGCATCGACCCCGACGCCGCCATCGCCGCGCGCTCGCTGGCGCTGAAGGACAACCTGAAGATCGGCACGCGCGACGTGGTGGCCGAGCTGGACCGCGCCTTCAGCGCGCTGGAGCAATCCAGGGCGGCGCTGGAAAAAACCAACGGCGACCTGGCGCGTACCAGCACCACCGTGGGCACGCTGAGCAGCCAGGTGGCACAGGTACCGCAGCAGACGCTGACGCAGGCCGGCCTGGTGGTCAGCGGCGATCCCGCCCGCGACACCCGCAACCTGTTGGTGGACGGCGACCTTCAGCTCAAGTCCGGCCACAAGTTCCATTCCACCGGCCGCCTGCACATCTCCGGCGACGAAATCCTCTACCTGCTGAACAAGAGCGGCGTGATCGTCGGCAAGGAATGGGGCGGCAACGGCAAGCTGGACGTCCAGGGCGAGTTGATCGCACAAGGCAACCTGACCGCCCGTAGCGGCCTGACCTTCGGCGACGGCAGCCGGCAGAACAGCGCCATGCTGGTGCAGGGCGGCACCTGGGATTGCGGCGAGATCAAGAACGGCACCGCCACACGCACCATCGGCCTGTCCGGCTTCACCCAGCCGCCGACGGTGCTGGTGTCGATGAGCGTGCTCGATTCCAACAAGGGCGCCAACCTGCGCATCCGCTGCTGGGCCGACACCGTCAGCGCCGGCAGCTTCCGCCTGGTGGCCCAGTCGTGGGGCGACACCTACATCTACGCCATCGGCGGCACCTGGATCGCCTTCGGCCGCTGAGCGCCCGCGCCACGGCCACCATCAACCAAGGAACGCAACAATGAAGTCGCAAATCGAAACCCGCCTCGCCACCCTGCGCAGCGAGCTGGAATCGGGCCAGCAGGTGCTGGCCGAACTGGAACAACGCCACGCCGAGGTCACCCACACCCTGCACCGCATCAGCGGCGCCATCCAGGTGCTGGAGGAACTGCTGGCCGGCGACGGCACCTCCGCCGAAAGCGCAGCGTGACGCGGCACCGGCATGGCTGATCCCGTCGTCCAACTGCAAAGTGACAAGCAGGACGCCGCCGGTCGCACCTTCACCGTCGGCCCCGACGGCCTGGAGCTGCAACTGATCGTGCCGCCGGGGCGCAAGCTGGACCGCGTCCGGCTGACCATCAAGGCCAGCGACTCCACCGGCAAGGCTGCCAGCGGCATCACCCTGAGCTGCGACACCGGCGCCCCCGCCAGCGCCGTGCGCTGGATGCGCGCGGAATGGGGTGAGGAGCGCGCGCTGGTGGGGCTGGCCTTCGCCGCCGATACCACCGCCGCCGCCGGGCGCATCCGCATCCTGAGCGATGGCGTATGGCTGCCGCTGGCGCCGCTGGACACGCTGGTGGTGAGCAAAACGGCGCAGAGCTTCGTGCCGCAGGCCGCCAGTGCGCTGGCGGTGGAAGTACTGGTCCTGCAAAACGAAACGAAAGTACTGGTGCCCAACAGCGCCGTGCTCGGCGGTCTGAGCCTGACCGTCACCGACCAGCCGTGCCACGCGGCGCTGGCCATCGGCGACGACCCGCCGTTCTTCCGCCACGCCGGCGTGCTGCCGGCCACCCCGGTGGAGATCAGCGGCCTGGCGCGCCTGACCAACCGCCATCTGCTCGACCATCCCGGCACCCAGGCAGTGCCGCTGCGCCTGCTGGCCGCCGCGCCACGCAAGATCAGGATCGACAGCTTCAGCGCCACCCTGGTCCCCAACGTCCCTGCGCCAACGCCGGGTGGCGGCTCTGGATCGGGCGGCGGATCGGGGCAGCAACCCGAAAACCCGAACGCCCCACGCCCGGGCGAGATCACTGTGTTGCAACCGGCTGAGGCGCAGGCGCTGGAAGCGCGCTGCCTGGGTGGCGAGTTCCGGGTGGCGCAGCGTTTTCGCTGGGACGACGCGCAGCGCGCGCTGTCGGCCGTCGGCCTGTACGCGCGGCGGCTGGACAACGCCCCGCAGGCGCAACTGACCCTGCACGCCGACCGTGCCGGCGTACCCGCCGATTCACCGCTGGCCCCGGCGCTCGCCGTGCCGGTGAGCAATGGAGACCAGGCCGGCTGGTTGCGCGCGCGCTGGCCGGAACCACTGGATCTGCCGGCCGGCGACTACTGGCTCAGCGTCACCGCCCAGGGCGGCGAAGCGCTGTGGTACACCGCCGCGCAACGCCCCGCCAACGCGGGCGCCGCGCTGATCCGCATCGCCGGCGGCCCGTGGCTGCC
>NZ_SUMF01000047.1 GCF_005048205.1 Chitiniphilus eburneus | reverse complement strand
GGCGCGCCGCAATGGCTGCCGCCGCGCACTACGTTGGGCGCGCCGAACACCGTGGGGCTGCCGAGCGCGCGGGCTGCGGCGGTGGCTTCGGCGGTGCGCGGGAATTCGCTGATCGTGCAACCCAGTGCCTGGAAGCATTCGCGCTCGGCGCGGGTGTCGTCGTCATGCGACGCCATGGCGACGCCAGCGGCCCGTGCATGGCCGGCCAGGGTGGCAATCGCAGCGGGTACTTCGTCGGCACGCGCTTCCACGCGCGCCACCAGCGCGCGGAACTCGGCCAGCGACAGCCCGGCGCGCTCGGCGTACTTGCGCAGCTTGCCGTCGTCGCCCAGCCGCGCCTGCACCATGTCCAGGTGATCGTTGAACGCCAGCAGGTCGATGTGGCCGGTGGCCAGCCAGTCGGCGATTTCGTCCACGGCATCCAGGTTGTGGGTTTCCCAGCGCAGGTGGATGCGATGGTCGGCGGCCAGCCGGGGCTTCAGCCGCGCCAGCGCGGTGCGGATGCCGATGGCGTTCTCGCGACCGCGCAGGCCGCCTTCCCAGCTCCAGGTGATTCCGTGGAACGCGGTGGTGATGCCGTTGGCGACCAGTTGGCGGTCGGTGTCGGCGAGTGCCAGCGGCAGCGGAAAGGCCGCCTCGGGCCGGGGCAGGATCTGCCGCTCGAATGCGTCGCCGTGCAGATCGACGATACCGGGCAGCACCAGATAGTCGCCGCAGTCGAGCGCACCGGCCGGGGCGGGGCCGCCGAGGGTATCGATCAGCCCATTGGCAAAAGCGATGGAGGTGTCATGCCAGGCGCCATCGCCCAACAGCGCGCGCCGCGCCACGATTCCTTGCAACATGTCTGTTCTCCTTATCCGGCGCGCCATGCTACGGAGCTTGCATGACGGTTGTGCGTGGTGCGCGGGCTCAACGATCCGGGCCGTTGCCTCTAGGGCGAATCGATATTCAAACATGGGGTGCGTTGGTTCGTGGGCCGGGTGACTGCGCGAAGCGCGGCGCCGCAGAGAGCCCTCCTATCTGCAAGCTGTGCGACAAAGCAGACACCGGCCCACGGGCCAACCCGAAGGGAAGGACGAAGGCCGGGCGCATTGCTGCGTTGTGCCTCGCCCTGCATCCGGCCTTCGTCCTTCGCACCCACGTTTGAATGTCGATTCGCCCTAGCCCTCGTCGCCACCCACGACCAACTGCACCGCATCGCCGGCCAGGCGGCTGATACCGAATTCGATGGGTATGCCGTGCTGGTCGATGTTGATGCCTTCCACCTGTAACACTGGCTGGTTTTTCGGCCGTTGCAGATGTCGCGCCACCTGTTCTTCGGGCAGGCGGGCGGTGATGCGGCTTTCCAGTCGTTCGTAGTCGGCCACGCCGTAGCGGTGCATTGCGGTGGTGATCGAGCCGGTCTCGGCGTAGACCTCGGCCAGGCCGGCGAAACGTTGCGCGGGGAAGAAGCGGGTGGTGACGCTGACCACGCCGCCGTCGGCGCGCGCCAGGCTGTCCACCTGCAATACCCGCTCGCCTTCGGCCAGCCGCAATGCCTGCGCCACCTTGGCGCTGGCGGGTATTTCCTGCGAGCGCAGCACTTCGATCTGGCCTTCCCGTTGCAGGCGCTTGAGCGATTCGGAAAACCGCGTGCGTTTGCCCACCGTGTAGTGGACGGCGTAGTCCTGGAGAAAGATGCCCCGGCCTTGTTCCACGCGCACCAGGCCGCGTGTTTCCAGCGCGGCCACCGCGCGGCGGATGGTGTGGCGGTTGACCTCGAAGCGCGCGGCGAACTCGGCCTCGGTGGGCAGGCGTTCGCCCACGCGGTAACGCTGGCTGGTGATCTCTTCTTCGATGGTCTGTTCGATCTGGCGCCATACCGCGACGCCGGAACCTCGCTGGATCATGCGGTCTTCCTTGCCCATGGGTGTGCTGGAACCGAGATGGTGCCGCAAGCGACCGCATCGGGCACTCGTTTAAAAAAAGATTCACGCGGCGGTGATTTACTCGGCGCATCGCTTGAGCCAATACTCTCGGCCGTAACTTGTATAGACATATATACAGGAAGGAGCCTCGATGACTCAAGATCCAAACCAGGCGCAGCGGCGTCACTGGCTGGGCGTGCTGGCCCAGGCCGCGCCGGCCGAGCTGGAAGCGCACCTGTCGCGCCATGCCTTGCCCGCGTTGCAGTGGCTGCGCCGGCCCGAGACCGGGTTGATGATGGTGCGCGGCCGTGCGGGCGGTACCGGTGGCCAGTTCAACCTGGGCGAAGTGTCGGTCACGCGCTGCGCGGTGCAGGACGATGACGGCCGGTTGGGTGTGGGCTATGTGCGGGGCCGCGTGGCGCGGCACGCCGAGCTGGTGGCGCTGTTCGACCTGCTGTTGCAGGACGACCGCCGCCGCGCCGATCTGCTGCCCACCGTGATCGCACCGCTGGCCGAGCGCCAGCGCGCGGCACGCGATGTCGCCAGCGCCCAGGCCGCGGCCACGCGCGTCAACTTCTTCACGCTGGCGCGGGGGGACTGATGACTGCTCCAGGCTTTTGCGTGAACGCCCCGCTGCTGCCGGGGTTTGCTCAGCCCGAGGATGACGCCCAGCGCGTGTTCCGGGTGCTGCTCGATGCGTTGTCCCACCCGGGGCGCATCCATACCGTGCCGCTGGCGCTGGAAGCCCCCGCGCCACTGGCCACCGCGACCGGCGCCGCCGCGCTCACGCTGTGCGATTACGAAACCCCGCTGTGGCTGCAATCGCCCGACGCGGCGCCGTGGCTGCGCTTCCATACCGGCTGCCCGCTGGTTGAACGGCCGGCGCAGGCGCGCTTCGCGCTGATCGACGATCCCGCGACCATGCCGGCCCTGGCCGATTTTCCGCAGGGTGAGCCGGAATACCCGGATCGCTCCGCCACGCTGCTGATCCAGGTGGCCGACTTCACCGACGACGGGCTGGTCTGGTCCGGCCCCGGCATCGATGGCGAAACGACGCTGGGCGTGGCCGGCTTGCCGGCTGGCTTCTGGCGCGACTGGCAGCGCAATACCGGGCATTTTCCGCTGGGGATCGATCTGTTGCTGGTGGCGGGCGACCGGATCGTCGGCCTGCCGCGTACCACCACCATTCGGGAGGCATGACATGTACGTGGCCGTCAAAGGCGGGGAAACCGCCATTCTCAATGCCAGCGCGCTGCTGGCGCAGGCACGCCGGGGCGACCCGGCCGTGGCCGAGATCGATACGGCGCAGATCGCCGGCCAGCTACGGCTGGGCGTGGCACGCGTCATGGCCGAAGGCTCGCTCTACGACGAGGAACTGGCTGCGCTGGCGCTGAAGCAGGCGGCGGGCGACCAGGTGGAGGCGATCTTCCTGCTGCGCGCCTACCGCACCACCTTGCCGCGCTTTGGCTACACCGTGCCGCTGGATACCGCGCGCATGGCGGTGCGGCGGCGCATTTCCGCCACCTTCAAGGAACTGCCGGGCGGGCAGGTGCTGGGGCCGACCTACGACTATACGCAGCGGCTGCTCGATTTCTCGCTGCTGGCCGAAGGGGGGGCTCCCGACGCGGTGCCCGGTGTCGAGCCGTTGCCGGACACGCTGCCGCGCGGTACCGACCTGCTGGGCGAGGAAGGGCTGATCGAGCCGGAACTGCCCTTGCCGGGCGATCCCGCGCCGACCGACCTGTCGCGCGAGCCGCTCGGCTTTCCGGCCGACCGCGCCACCCGGCTGCAAAACCTGGCGCGCGGCGATGAGGGCTTTCTGCTGGCGATGGGGTATTCCACCCAGCGCGGCTATTCGCATACCCACCCGTTCGCCGGTGAAATCCGTATGGGCGAGGTGGCGCTGGAAGTGGTGCCCGAGGAACTGGGCTTTGCCATCGGGATCGGCGGGATCACCGTGACGGAATGCCAGATGGTGAACCAGTTCGCCGGCTCCGCCAGCACGCCGCCGCAGTTCACGCGCGGCTATGGGCTGGCGTTCGGCGAGGCCGAGCGCAAGACCATGGCAATGGCGCTGGTCGATCGCGCGCTGCGTTGCGCCGAGCTGGGCGAGGATGCCGCCTCGCCAGCGCAGCAGGCCGAATTCGTGTTGTCGCATTCCGACAATGTGGAGGCGGGCGGTTTCGTGCAGCACCTGAAGCTGCCGCATTACGTCGATTTCCAGTCGGAACTGGAACTGGTGCGCCGCATGCGCGCCGAGGCCGCCCAACCCCAAGCCGCCGAGGAGCAGACCGCATGAGCGCCACCGGTTACAACTTCGCCTACCTGGACCCGCAGACCAAACGCATGCTGCGCCGCGCGCTGCTCAAGGCGGTGGCGATCCCCGGCTACCAGGTACCGTTCGGCAGCCGTGAAATGCCGCTGCCCTACGGCTGGGGCACCGGCGGCATCCAGGTGACCGCCGCCGTGCTTGGTCGCGACGATGTGCTCAAGGTGATCGACCAGGGCTCGGACGATACGGTGAACGCGGTGAACATCCGCCGTTTCTTCGCCCGTACCGCCGATGTCGCCACCACCGATCGCACCGCCGAGGCCACGGTGATCCAGACCCGCCACCGTATTCCCGAGGCGCCGCTCGCCGAAGGCCAGATCATGGTCTATCAGGTGCCCCAGCCGGAACCGATGCGCCGGCTGGAGCCCCGCGAGGCGGTGACGCGCACGCTGCACGCGCTGGCCGACTATGGCTTCATGCACGTGAAGCTGTACGAAGACATCGCGCGCTATGGCCATATCGCCACCACCTACGACTATCCGGTGATGGTCAACGGTCGCTACTTGATGTCGCCGTCGCCGATCCCCAAGTTCGACAACCCCAAGCTGAACCGCAGCCCGGCGTTGCAACTGTTCGGCGCCGGGCGCGAAAAGCGCGTCTACGCCGTGCCGCCGTATACCCGCGTTGAAAGCCTGGACTTCGACGACCACCCGTTCAGCGTGCAGCGCTGGGATGCGCCGTGCGCACTGTGTGGCGCCGATGACAGCTTTCTGGATGAGGTGGTGCTGGACGACGCGGGCGGACGGATGTTCGTCTGCTCCGATTCCGAATACTGCACATCGCGGCAACACGCCGGCCACACCGGCCCGGCATCCAACAATATGGCGAGCGCCCGGCTTGGCCGGGGGCCTGCTTCGTCCTGAACTGGAGCTGAAACATGCAAGTTGACAGCAGGCTTCAAACGCCGTGGCTGAGCATGCCAGCCACATCGGGCCGACCCATCGAGCGCAGCGAGGCCCCCTCGCAGCGGCGAGGGCGGGGGGAGTTGGAATCGATCAGAGGAAGCCGGTGTCGGCATCCAACAATATGGCGAGCGCCCGGCTTGGCCGGGGGCCTGCTTCGTCCTGAACTGGAGCTGAAACATGCAAGTTGACAGCAGGCTTCAAACGCCGTGGCTGAGCATGCCAGCCACATCGGGCCGACCCATCGAGCGCAGCGAGGCCCCCTCGCAGCGGCGAGGGCGGGGGGAGTTGGAATCGATCAGAGGAAGCCGGTGTCGGCATCCAACAATATGGCGAGCGCCCGGCTTGGCCGGGGGCCTGCTTCGTCCTGAACTGGAGCTGAAACATGCAAGTTGACAGCAGGCTTCCCACGCCGTTGTTGAAGGTCAGCGGGCTGACCCGCTATTACGGCGCGCGC
This sequence comes from Chitiniphilus eburneus, assembly GCF_005048205.1. Lineage (GTDB taxonomy): Bacteria > Pseudomonadota > Gammaproteobacteria > Burkholderiales > Chitinibacteraceae > Chitiniphilus > Chitiniphilus eburneus. Next base: position 11,221 of record NZ_SUMF01000047.1, on the reverse strand, counting down.
ATCGGTTGCGCCGAGGTCGGCTTCGAGTTGTGGCCCGGCGAGGTGCTGGCGGTGGTCGGTGAATCGGGCTCGGGCAAATCGACGTTGCTCAAGCTGTTGTCCACCCGGCTGGCGGCCGATGCCGGCACGATCGAATACGCATTGCTGGGCCGTGGCCTGACTGAGCTGTCGCGGTTGTCCGAAGCCGAGCGGCGCTGGCTGCTGCGCACCGACTGGGGCTTCGTCGAGCAGAACCCGCGCGATGGGCTGCGGATGGACGGCAGCGCCGGCGCCAATGTCGGCGAGCGCCTGATGGCCACCGGCGCGCGGCACTACGGCGAGATTCGCGCCACCGCGCAGGACTGGCTGGCGCGGGTGGAGCTGGACCCGGCGCGTATCGACGAGGCGCCGACCCGGTTTTCCGGCGGTATGCAACAGCGGTTGCAGATCGCCCGCAACCTGGTGACCAAGCCGAGGCTGATGCTGATGGACGAGCCCACGGCCGGTCTGGATGTCTCGGTGCAGGCGCGCCTGCTCGACCTGCTGCGCGAGCTGGTCACCCGCTACGGCCTGGCGGCGGTGATCGTCACCCACGATCTGGCGGTGGCGCGCCTGCTGGCGCACCGGCTGCTGGTGATGCAGGGCGGGCGCGTGGTCGAGACCGGCCTGACCGACCAGGTGCTGGACGACCCGCAGCATCCCTATACCCAGTTGCTGGTGTCCTCTGTTCTTCACCTGTGAGCCGCGCATGAACGATAACCTGATGATCGAAACCCGTGGCCTGGCCAAGACGTTCACGCTGCATCAACAAAATGGCGCGCGGTTGCCGGTGCTGGATGGCATCGACCTCGCCGTGGCGCGCGGCGAATGCGTGGCGCTGACGGGGCCATCCGGCACCGGCAAGAGCACGCTGCTGCGCTGCCTGTATGGCAACTATCTCGCCAGCGCCGGCGAAGTGCGCGTGCGTGGCGCCGACGGCTGGGTGGTGCTGGGCCGGGCCGCCCCGCGCGATGTGCTGCTGCTGCGACGCGATACGCTCGGTTATGTCAGCCAGTTCCTGCGGGTCATTCCACGCGTGCCGACGCTGGACATCGTGGCCGCGCCGCTGCGCGAGCGCGGCGTGGCGGAGGATGAGGCACGCGAGCGCGCGGCGCTGCTGCTGCGCGCGCTGAGCCTGCCCGAACGGCTGTGGCGCCTGCCGCCGGCCACGTTCTCCGGTGGCGAGCAGCAGCGCGTGAACATTGCGCGCGGTCTGGTCGCCGAGCATCCGGTGCTGCTGCTGGACGAACCCACGGCATCGCTCGATGCCGCCAATGCCGAGCGCGTGGCGCAACTGATCGACGTTGCCCGTGGCCGTGGCGCGGCCATCGCCGGCATCTTCCACGACGTGGCGATCCGCGACCGCGTCGCCACGCGCTGCTTCTCCCTGACCCTGACCCCGGAAGTCGCCACATGAACGAATGCCTTCTGACCAACGCCCGCATCGTGCTGGCGGACGAGATCATCCACGGCACGCTGCGGCTGGCCGATGGCCGCATCGCCGAGGTGGCGCCCGGCCGGACCGCCGTGCCCGGCGCCGAGGATTGCGATGGCGACTATCTGCTGCCCGGCCTGGTGGAGCTGCATACCGACAACCTGGAAAAGCACCTGGGCCCGCGCCCCGGCGTGGTGTGGCCGGTGCATTCGGCGCTGGCGATCCACGATGCCCAGGTGGCCAGCGCCGGCATCACCACCGTGTTCGACGCGCTGTGCATCGGCGAGGACGCCGGCAGCACCCGCGCGCAGACGCTGGGCCCGTCCATCGATGCGCTGCGCCATGCGGTGGCGCACGGCCACACCCGGGTCGAGCACTGGTTGCACCTGCGCTGCGAAGTGTCGAGCGGCGACGTGCTGGAACTGCTGCAACGCTATCTGGACGAGCCACTGCTCAAGCTGCTGTCGGTGATGGATCACACGCCGGGCCAGCGGCAATGGATGGACCTGGAGAAATACCGCATCTATACGCAGAAGCACGAACACTGGAGCGATGCCCGGCTGGCCGAGGACGTGGCGATGCGTCAGCGCAAGCAGCACGAGCATGCGCAACGCAATCGCCATGCCGTGGTACGGCTGGCGCGGGAACGCGGCGTGGCGCTGGCCAGCCATGACGACACCACGCTGGAACACGTGGCGGAGGGCGCGGCGGATGGCGTGACGGTGTCGGAATTCCCCACCACGCTGCTGGCGGCCCAGGCGGCGCGCGTGGCGGCGCAGGCCATCGTGATGGGGGCGCCCAATGTGGTGCGCGGTGGCTCGCACTCGGGCAATGTCTCCGCTGCATCGCTGGCGCGTGCGGGCCTGCTGGACGTGCTGTCGTCCGACTACGTGCCGGCCAGCCTGTTGCACGCGGCGTTCATGCTGGTGGACGAGGCCGGCTGGACCTTGCCGCAGGCAATGGCGACCGTGACGCGCAATCCGGCACGGCTGGTCGGCATGGACGACCGGGGCGAGATCGCGCCCGAGCTGCGTGGCGACGTGATCCGCGTGCGGTCCACGCCGCAGACGCCGTTGGTGCGGGCGGTGTGGTGCGGCGGACGCCGCGTGGGGTGAGCGGGTTCCGGTAGCGGGTGTTTGTTACAACACAGGCTGGAAATATTGCTGAATGGGCGGTACGGCGTGGGGCGGGTGGCGGGTGCCCGTATGGCATGCGTCTTGCAGGATGAGCGGGGTCAACTCACCTGGAGCACGCAGATGAAACACGGCATCCGTATCTCCCTGCTGGCCGCCGCCCTGGTTGCCGGTACCGCGCTGGCGGCGCCCACCACCGGGGTTACCAGCACACCGCCCGCGTCGGTGAACAAATCCGGGGTGGGCCGCGCCGACGCGAGCTTCATCGAACAAGCCGGCGCCGCCGGGCTGGCCGAGGTGGAAGCCGGGCGGCTGGCTTTGCAGAAGGGGTCGTCCGAAGGCGTCAAGCAACTGGCCAATATGCTGATCGACGATCACACCAAGGCCAACGAACGCCTGAACACGGTGGCGGCGTTGAAGAACCTGTCGCCGCCCTCCGAGCCTGGCGAGGCGAACCGCAAGCAACTGGCGCGGTTGAACGGAGTATCCGGCAAGGACTTCGACGAGGAATTCCTCAAGCAGCAGCGCGCGGCGCACCAGGAGGCGATTGCGCTGTTCAGCAAGCAGGCGAAGTCGGGCAAGGACCCCGACCTGAAGAAATTCGCCGCCGATACCCTGCCCAGGCTGCAAGCGCATCTGAAACACGTGGAAGCGCTGCAAGGCGGCAAGCACGCCGGTCAGTGAGCGGCTGGCCCATGGATGAACGGCCCGGTGATCCGGGCCGTTTCCATTTGCGCTATTGCGGGCGGGCGGGGGGCCGCAGCGATGCGCCGGACGCGATCAGGGCGGTGGCGGAAGCCAGCGCTTCGTCGAACGCGGGGTGCACGTGTTCGCGACCGACCAGATCGACGATGCCGGCCCGGTCCAGTTTTTCGGATACCCGCTCGTTGGCGCCCGATAGCTTCACCAGCACGCCGCGCTTGTGCAGCGAGCCGATCACTTCCTCCAGCGTCTGAAGGCCGGTGATGTCGATGAAAGGCACCCATTTCAGGCGGATGATCAGTACGCGCGGATCGGCGTGGATATTGCTCAGCGTGCGCTCGAAGTTTTCGGCGGCGCCAAAGAAGAATGGCCCCTCCAGCGCATAGACCAGCAGGCCCGGCGGCAGGTCGGTGAAGCCGCGATGGCCGAATTCCTTTTTCAGCTCCTGGCTGCCCTGCGCCGTGACCGCGACGCTGGACGACATGCGCCGCAGGAAGTGCAGCGTCGCCAGGATCACGCCGATGTTCACCGCCACCACCAGGTCGGCGAATACGGTGAGCGCGAAGGTCACCAGCAGGATCACCACGTCGGCGCGCGGCGCGCGGCGTGCCATGCGCAGGAAGTGGCGCGCCTCGCTCATGTTCCACGCCACCACGAACAGGATGGCGGCCAGCGCGGGCAGGGGGATGTCGGCCGCCAGCGGTGCCAGCAACAGCAGCACCAGCAGCAGGAACACGGCGTGGGCGATGCCTGCCAGCGGGCTGGTGCCGCCATTGCGCACGTTGGTGGCGGTGCGGGCGAGCGCGCCGGTGGCGGCGAAGCCGCCGAACAGCGGCGTCACCATATTGGCGATGCCCTGGCCGACCAGCTCCTGGTTGGCGTTGTGCCGGGTGCCGGCCATGCCATCGGCCACTACCGCCGACAGCAGCGATTCGATGGCACCGAGAATGGCGATGGTGAAGGCCGGGCCAATCAGCTCGATCAGGCGCGAGGCGGTGATTTCCGGCAGGGCGAAGGTGGGCAGCCCCTGCGGGATGCCGCCAAAGGCGCTGCCGATGGTGGTCACGCCGTCGAACTGGAAGATCGCCTGGATGGCGGTGGCGGCAACCATGGCCAGCAGCGGGCCGGGCACGCGTTTCAGGCCGGGGATGCGCGGGCCGTACAGCACCAGCAGCAGCGACAGCACGGCAATGCCGGTGGTGGCGGGGTGCCATTGCGGGAATGATTCCAGCATGTGCCACAGCTTTTCGTGGAAGTGCGCGCCCTGCGCGGCGGGCAGGCCGAAGAAATCCGGCCATTGCCCGGTCCAGATGATGACCGCGATGCCGGCGGTGAAGCCGACGATCACCGGGTCGGGAATGAACTTGATCACGGCGCCCATGCGGGTCAGGCCGAACAGCAGCAGGATGAAGCCCGCCATCAGCGTGGCCAGTTGCAGCCCGGCGATGCCGTACTTGGCGGTGACGCCGGACAGGATGACGATGAAGGCGCCCGTCGGCCCGGCGATCTGCAAGCGGCTGCCGCCAAAGATGGAGACCGCCAGCCCGGCGACGATGGCGGTGTACAGGCCCTGTTCGGGCTTGGCGCCGGAGGCGATGGCGAACGCCATCGCCAGCGGCAGCGCGACGACGCCGACCACGACACCGGCAATGAGGTTGGGCAACCAGTTTCTGCGGCCGAGCAGGCCGGCGCGATGAGCTTCGAGGAGTGCGATCATGGGCGGGTACGCTGGGTAGGGGAGGAGCGGCGTGTCTCAAGCATAGTGTGTTGCCCGCTGGATGGCGGACCTGAAGCGAATCGCGGCGGCGATGGCAAAAAGGGTGGTCCGACCCACGGCGTGTCGTGTATTTTCCCCCTGCCGCCGCGAGTGCGCTTTGTCGTAACCGCTTGACCTGCGCGCCTTCTTCGCCACTTCACCAAGAACGAGGCTTCCTTGGAACTATCGACGCTGCAACTGCTGGCCCTGCTGTTTTCCATCACGTCCATCGGCGGCTACATCAACCATAAGGTGTTCCGGTTTCCCGCGTCCATCGGCCTGCTGTTCTTTTCGGTACTGCTGTCGCTGGTGCTGATCGTGATGGACAAGACCTCGGCGTTTTCGCTGCAAAGCGTGGGCGTGCTGGTGAACAAGCTGGATTTCGAGAACCTGCTGTTGCACGGCATGCTGGCGGTCCTGCTGTTCGCGGGGGCGCTGCATGTGAATGTGACGGAGCTGAAGGCGTACAAGCTGCCCATCGCGCTGTTCGCCACGGTGGGGGTGATGCTGGCGACGGGCATCACGGGCGTGCTGTTCTATCTGGCATGCCAGGCGCTGGGCATGGACCTGCCCTTTGTCTACTGCCTGATCTTCGGCGCGCTGATCTCGCCGACCGATCCGGTCTGCGTGCTGGCGTTGCTGGGCGATAGCCCCAGCATCAAGAACATCAAGACCAAGATCACCGGCGAGGCGCTGTTCAACGATGGCACCGGCGTGGTGCTGTTCATCGTGCTGCTGGGGCTGGTGCACGCCGGCCAGCCGGTGAGCAGCCTGGACTGGAGCGTGTTGCTGCTGATCGTGAAGGACATCCTGGGCGGCGTGGTGGTGGGCCTGGCGCTGTCGTTCGCGCTGTATCTGGCGATCAAGTCGATCGACAGCTACGAGATCGAGATCATGATGATCATCGCGCTGGCGCTGAGCAGCTACGCGCTGTCCGAGTTGTTGCACGTGTCGGCGCCGATCGCGGTGGTCACCGCCGGGCTGTTCATCGGCAACCGGGTGCGCCATCTGGCGATGTCGCGCAAATCCACCGAGCATCTGGACGCGTTCTGGTCGCTGCTGGACGAAATCTTCAACGCCATCCTGTTCGTCATCATCGGTCTGGAGATGGTGGTGGTGGTGATCAAGCTGGATTACGTGCTGGTGGGGCTGGTGGCGATCGCGATCACGCTGCTGGCGCGCTATGCCAGCATTCTGGTGTGTGCGCTGGGGCTGATCCGCTCGCGTTACGATTTCAACTTCCGCCGCACGCCGTTGCTGATGACCTGGGCCGGGCTGCGCGGGGGTATTTCCATCGCGCTGGCGCTGTCGCTGCCCAACGATCAATACAAGCCGCTGATCCTGACCGCGACCTATGTGGTGGTGCTGTTTTCCATCCTGTTGCAGGGGCTGTCGTTCAACCGCGTGCTGCGCTGGATCGACCGCAAGGGTTGAGCGCGGCCTGCCGCGCTAGGCGGCCCGTGCTTGCCGCAGGTGCGGCACCAGGTGACGCAACAGTTGCTCGCACACGCCGGGCGACAGGTCGTGCGCCATGCCCGGCACCTCCACCAGTCGCGCGGCGGGAATCTTGGCGGCGGTATCGCGCCCGCAGGCCACGGGCAGCAGCGGATCGTCCAGCCCGTGCACCACCAGCGTCGGCGTACGGATGCCGGCCAGCGCGGCGCTGCGATCCGGCGCGGCGGCAACGGCCAGAATCTGCCGCAGGGTACCGACCGGGTTCAGCGCGCGATCCAGCCCTTGGCGGATGCGCTGTCGTTGCAGCGTGGCGTCGATGGGAAAGCCAGGGCTGTTGAGCATGTGGAAGGTATCCTGGAGAAAGCGCACCAGGTCGTCGCGTCGCTCCGGGCGGTAGTAGGCACGCGGCGGGCGCCGCAACAAGGCGGTCTGTGCCTGGGGCGTGGGGCCGGGCAGGCCCGGCGCGCCGCTGGTGCTCATGATGCTTGCCAGGGTCAGCACCCGTTCCGGCCATCGCGTGGCAATGATCTGGGCGATCATCCCGCCCATCGATACCCCCACCAGATGTGCCTGGCGCAGTTGTAGCGCGTCCAGCAGGCCAATGGCGTCGGCGGCCATGTCGTCCAGCGTGTAACGCGGGCGCAGCGGCAGGCCGATGGCGCGACGGAACATGTGCCATGACAGGCGCGGCCGGCCGTGGTGGTGCATGTGGGTGGACAGGCCCACATCGCGATTGTCATAGCGGATCACATAAAAGCCGGCGTCGGCCAGCGCGCGGCAGAAATCCTCTGGCCATGCCACCAGTTGCATGCCCAATCCCATGATCAGCAGCACGGCGGGCCGGTCGGGCTGGCCGAAGGTGTCGTATTCGATGTCGATATCGTTGGCGGCGATGCGGGGCATGGCGGGCTCGGCGGACGTGGGCTTCGATGTGATCAATGATGGTGGCGACTTCGACCGCTGCAAGCGTCGGGGCTTGTCACTATGCACGAAGCGCCGCCCCGCCCGGCCATCAACGAAAAACGGCGCCCGTGGGCGCCGTGGGCGTGGCGATGCCGCGATCAATCCCAGTGGGGCGAAAAGTCGGGGTTGGCCAGGCGTTCGCCCCGATCCAGCGTGGCGATGGCGGCCAGGTCGTCGTCGCTCAGATGAAGGTCCACCGCCTTGAGGTTGGATGCCAGGTTCTCGCGGCGGGTGGAGGACGGAATGACCGCGTAGCCCTGTTGCATGCCCCAGGCCAGCGCCACCTGCGCCGGGGTTGCGCCGTGGCGCTGGGCGATGGCGACGATGGTGGGGTCGGTCAGGACCCTGCCGTAGGCCAGCGACATATATGCAGTGAGGTGGATGCCGTGGGCCTGGGCGAAGGCCACCACCTTGCGGTTTTGCAGAAAAGGGTGGATTTCGATCTGCAAGGTGGCGATGGCGTCGGCGCCCACGGCGTCGATGGCTTGCGTCAGGTGCGCGATGGTGAAGTTGGAGACGCCGATGGCGCGCGTCAGGCCCTGCTCCCGCGCCCGCAGCAGCGCGGGAAGGTATTCGGCCACCGGCAGCGCATCGCCGGGCGAGGGCCAGTGGATCAGCGCAAGGTCCACCCGGTCGGTGCGCAGCTTGCGCAGGCTTTCCTCCAGACTGGGTGCCACCCGGTCGGCGGCGAGCCGGTCGGTCCAGACCTTGGTGGTCAGATAGAGATCGCTGCGCGGTACGTTGCTTTCGGCAATCGCCTGGCCGACTTCGGCCTCGTTGCCGTAGATCTGCGCGGTATCGACATGGCGATAGCCCAGTTCCAGCCCGGTGCGAACCGAGTCGATTGCTGCTTGTCCTTGCAGGCGGAAGGTGCCGAGGCCGATGGCGGGTGGGTGCATGGTGGTACTCCTGGTGGAAGCGATGGATGGAATGTGTCCTAGGGCGTGTCATCCAATGTTTCACGACAGCGTTCGGCGCATTTCGGGCGCTGTGCGGCGCCCGAAATGCGCCGAACCCGAAGGGCTGATTGGATGACACGCCCTGGCGGCTGACGCGGACACGGGGAACGAGAGCGGCGAACGAAACCCTTCGTTGGCGTGGCGCGGGACATTCGGGTGCCTGCCTTGCCGGAACCGTCGTACTGGGTTTTGTTAGCCGCTCCAGGTCGAATGGGGGCGATCAGCCGGCCTGGGTGCAGACAGCCGGTTGCAGCGCGCCGGGAATATCGTGGCTGGCGGCATGGGCGATCCGGCGGTCGAGCCGGCCGCTCAGGGTGGTCAGGCCCCAGGCGCCCAGCACCACCAGCGCACCGATCCACGGTGTATGGCCCAGCCCCACGTGGGTCACGATCAGGCCACCGCCCCAGGCGCCAAAGGCGATGCCCAGGTTGAAGGCCGCGATGTTCAGGCCCGATGCCACGTCCACCGCGTGGGGAGCCACGCGCTCGGCCTGCTTGACCACATAAACCTGCAAGCCAGGCACGTTGCCGAATGCCACGGCGCCCCAGGCCAGGACGGTGAGCACCACCAGGACCGGATGCGGCGCGGTGAAGGTGAGCACGAACAGCACCAGCGCCAGCAACAGGAAGATGCGCTGCAATGCCCGGATCGGCCCGACACGGTCGGCCAGGCGCCCGCCCCACAGATTGCCGACGGCCACCGATACGCCATACACCAGCAACACGAGGCTGATCGCGTTGCCGGAAAAGCCGGCCTGCTGCAACAGCGGCGCCAGGAAGGTAAAGGCGATGAAGCTGCCGCCATAGCCCACCGCCGTCATCGCATAGACCAGTAACAGTCGCGGCTGCCCCAGCACCTGCAATTGCCGGAGCATCGACGCTGGCGGTGTGTGCTTGATATTGGCGGGAACGAACAGCGCGCTACCGGCGAAGGCCAGTACGCCCAGCGCGGAAACGGCGAGGAAGGTTTCGCGCCATCCCGCGTGCTGGCCGATGAAGGTTCCCAGCGGTACGCCGGTCACCAGGGCCACGGTCAGCCCGGTGAACATGATGGCTATGGCGCTGGCGGCTTTCTCGCGCGGCACCAGCCCGGTGGCGATGGTCGAACCGATGGAAAAGAACACGCCGTGCGCCAGGCCGGTGAGAAGGCGGGCGACGATCAGCGACGCATAGCCGGGCGCCTGCCATGCCAGCAGGTTGCCGACGGTGAACAGCGCCATCAGGCCCAGCAGCAGTGCCTTGCGCGGCACCCGGCCGGTGAGGGCGGTCAGCAAGGGGGCGCCGATCGCCACGCCCAGGGCGTACAGACTGACCAGCAACCCGGCCGAAGGCAGGCTCACGCCCAGATCGGCGGCAATGGTGGGAATCAGCCCGACGATGACGAATTCGGTGGTGCCGATGGCGAAGGCGCTGATGGTCAGCGCCAGCAAGGCAATGGGCATCGTTGTTCTCCTGTGAGTGGAATGCCTCGCAGTGTCGATGCTTTGCCTTTGCAGAAAAACCAGCCATTCTGCACAAGATAATTAACCAAAAATCAACAATGAAAACCACGCTCGACGAATTGCTGGCCTTTCTCACCGTGGTCGATAGCGGATCGATCACCGCCGCCGCGCGCCAGTTGGCGCAGACGACCTCCGGCATCAGCCGCGCGCTGAGCCGCCTGGAAGACAAACTCGGCACCACCTTGCTCAGCCGCACCACGCGCCGGCTGGAGCTGACGGAAGAAGGGCGGGCGTTTCTCGCGCACGCCCGCGCCATCGTGGCGGCGGTGGACGATGCCGAGGAACAGATGGCGCTGCGGCGCCAGCACCCGGCAGGGCGTCTGCGCGTCAATGCGGCATCGCCCTTCATGCTGCACGTGGTGGTACCGCTGGTGGCCGGCTTTCGCCAGCGGTTTCCCGATATCACGCTGGAACTGGATACCGATGATCAATATATCGATCTGCTGGAACAGCGCACCGACGTAGCCATCCGTATCGGCCAGCTCAAGGATTCCACGCTGCATGCGCGTTTCCTGGGCAGCAGCGCGCTGCGCGTCGTCGCCAGCCCGGGCTATCTGGCGGCGCGCGGCGCGCCCGGGCAGCCGGACGAACTGGCCGGCCACACACTGCTCGGCTTCAATCGGCCCGACAGCCTCAATCAGTGGCCGTTGCGCGATGCGCACGGCAACGCGCTGCATATCGTTCCGGACGTTGCCGCATCCAGTGGCGAAACATTGCGGCAACTGGCACTGGCGGGCGAAGGGGTGGTCTGCCTGTCGGACTTCATGACCCAGGCCGACCGCGTGCGGGGCGACCTGGTACAGATACTGGCCGGCCACACCCTGGACGTGCGCCAGCCCATCAACGCCGTCTATTACCGCAATACATCGCTGACGGCCCGCATCGCCTGCTTCCTGGATTACCTGGGCGCCCACATGCCCGGCCTCGCAAACTGAACTTGTCATCGGCGTGCAACATGCGGGCGATATCGTGCCGCCATCCCCAGTGGATGACTTGCGCAGGGCTGAGTCCGAAATGCCCTGCACCAGATACGACAAAGCCCCGCCAGAAGCGGGGCTTTGTCTTTGGAAATCCATGCCGAACCGCAAATGCCAAAAGCAAGTTTGCTGCCGGATCAGTGACTTAACGTTGTAGCCTGGATTTTTCTCGAGGGAGGTGTTGACGCCCTTCAGGCCTGGCCGTATAGTTCGGCCTCTCTGCACGAGACGCAGCGCAGAACGAAGCGAAACGAAGAGTTTAGCAGGTTTCAAAAGCGCAGTGTCCGAAGCAACCGATCTTTAACAAATTACAGCCGATGCG
>NZ_SUMF01000046.1 GCF_005048205.1 Chitiniphilus eburneus | reverse complement strand
CCACCGAGCGCTAGCCGGGGCGGCGGGGGCATCGAGCCCAGCGCGCCGCCGGGTACGCGTGGGGCGGCGGCGCTGGACGCGGCCTGCGACGGGAGATTGAGGCTGGTTCGCCGCGCGTCGAAATCGCGCGGGCTGTCCGGGCGGGCTGATGGGGGGCCACCGTCGGGTGGGTTTTCCGCGCGGTTGCGTTTGTGGGAGGACATGGTAGTCGCCGGGAACGGACTGCCATGGCCTATCAATTTTCATGCCAGAGTAATGGCTGGTGCTTAACCGATTGATTTGACTGATGAGGCGCCGTGGGACATCGCTAGTCGACAGGCGCGGGATGATCCCGGTGGGTGCTTTGTTACCCGTTCGCGAGGCGCCCGAAGGCGACGTCGCGGATCAGGGCTATTCCGTCAGCGCCTTGATGATACGGCCGACGATGTTGATCCCGATGAGTAGCCAGATCGAGGTGGCCCAGTTCCAGCCGCTCGTGGTTGTGGCCGTGGCCGGCCGTGGTGCGTACTGCTTGGGAGGGAACCATTGGGTCTGCCACTTCCAACTGACCACGGCTTTCGTCAAGAGCAGGATCCCGGGCACCAATCCCCAGAGCAACGCGTGATAGACCACCGACCAGGTCCACCCCTCGTCCAGAAGGAAGAAGGCGCTGATGACCACCATCAACAGGCCCCATAGCGAACTCCACAGTAGCCAGCCCAAGGTGCTGAAACCATGATCGAGCAGACCGTGCCAGGCCGACGGCAGTAGGCGGAGGCCCAATGCATAGCTGGTTCGTTCGATGCGGGGGCGCATGCGCTGCCAGCCTTGGCAACAGGCGGTCAGGGCCAGGGGGAACAAGCCGGTCAGCGTTGCCCAGAGCAGGATCATCAAGAGGGTGGTCAGGGTCGATGCCGGGAGCCAGCTCGTGGTGATGGTAGAGATCGCGGCGGCCAGGACCGCGCCTGGAAAGAGCAGGACAAAGGCAGGGGCCTGGGTGAAATGGGGATGCTCATCACGCCAGAAATCCAGGGTTTGTGGGTCCAGCCTGCCCTGTAGGGCAGGGTAACGCGCGTCGATTTCATTGACGAAATACCGGGCCCAGTCCTGCGTGTTCTTCGACATCGACGTCAGGCGGGCCTGGCGATGGGCGAAGGGGGCGAGCACCTGTTTCGCCGCCTTGCGTCTGGCCCGTACCTCTTTGTCGGCTCGCCAGGTTTCCTGGGCCAGATGACGCAGCCCGCTCTCATAGCTGTCGGCGTGTGCTTGCTGATGCCGGGTGTAGTAGTGCTCGCGCATCGTATGGACCAGGCTGGGCGCGAGCAGGTACAGATGGCGGAGGTCGTCGTTCCAGTTCAGTAGCTCGAATACCTTGTCCAGACTGGCAATCGGCGTCTCGTAGTCGAGCAGGGCGTGCATCAGCGCCAACTGGAAGTGATCGCGGGTGCTCAGCTCCTGCATCCATGCGCAGCGCTGCAATTGTTTGAGCAGATCGAGCGCAGGGGCGATGTCCGCTGGCTGGAACAGGGCGCTCAGCCTGCTTGCGTGCTGTTCGGCCCAGGTACGCTTTATCTTGTTCAACGCGGCTTGCAGTGGCTCTGGCGCGTCGAAGAGATCAAACCAGCCCAGGCGGACGGCTGCGTATTCCAGAAACTCGGCATGGGGTGGGCGCGTAGCGCTGGCGCAAGCGCGCAGTACTTCTTCTGCCAGCGCCTGCCGCATGCCCGGCAAGGTGCAGTGCGCCCCGTGCAGCAACGTGTCCAGGCGTTTGGCGGCCTTGTCATGCCGAGGGTCGTCAAGGTCGACGAGGAGCAGGGCAACGTCGTTGGCCAAAGGGCTGGCGGCAAGGAACGAAGAGGTTGTCGCGAGCGCGGTGGTCTCCGGCATCGCAGGCGCCGAGGCCGGGCGTTCCTCGGCGATCGGGGGGCTGTCGCCGTCGTTGTCCGCTGCCATGCCCGCAGCGAGGTGGCAAGCGTGCTCGTAAGCACCGCGCAGTTGCTGAAAACCGTCGGGATCGACTTCCGCGTCGATGCCCTTGAGCAACCTGGCGTAGGCGCGCTTGACGGCGCGCAGGTCGTCGGTGGGCTCCAGCCCGAGCAGGGACCATGGCAGATTGCTCATAACAGCAGTTCCCCGGCCAGTTCGTCGAGCCGCAGTTGCATCTCGCGGCGTGCATCCAGGATGGTGCGGGCATCCTGTGATTCGAGCGCAGCGCGAAACTGGGCGATCACATGCCCGACATACTCTCTTTCCCCACCCAGGCGTTCGCGGTACAACCGTTCGGCCCGGTTCAGCAGGAGCGTGTTTTCCAGTTGATCGCGCGGGTGGGTTTTCAGTGCGGCCAATGCGACCAGCCGGTGTTCGACTTCTCCGGCGTCGAGCACGCCGGGGTTTTTCTCGATCACCACGCGGTGCCGTTCACCGGAATCGAGGGTGCATTCCGCTTCGAGGATGCCGTCGAGCGTGTAGGTGAAGCGAACCTCCAGCGATACTTCACCGGCGGGCTTGGGCGGCACCTTGATGTCCAGCTCCCCCAGATACACGTTGTCGCTCACGCTGCGCGATTCGCCCTGGAAGATGCGTACCGTGACCGCGCGCTGGTTGTCGGACATCGTGTTGACGATTTCGCTGCGGCTGATCGGAACCACCGAGTTGCGCTCGATGATGGGTAGATACACCCCATTCTCGACGTGCGTGGCGCTGTAGCGGCGGCAGACTTCGATGCCCAGGGAGTAGGGGCAGACGTCGGTCATCACCACTTCTTCGAGCGCGGCATCCCGCATCTTGAGCCCGGCCTGCACGGCGGCGCCCTGGGCCACGATCTCGTCGGGGTTGAGGTGGACCGCCGGGAACTTGCCGAACATGCGGGCGACCAGCTTGCGTACCAGTGGCATGCGGGAAGCCCCGCCGACGAGCACCACCTGGTCCAGGTCGGAAAGCTTGAGCCGGCTATCGCGCAGCGCGCGCTCCACCGGCTGGCGCAGGCGTGTCAGCAGGGGTTCGACCAGCGCGCCGAAATGATCGTCGCTGATTGCCCACGTATAGCGATGGTCTTCCCATTCGATGGCGAACTCGGCCTGTGCCTGTTCGCCGAGCACGCGCTTGACGCGTTCGCCCTCGCGACGCAATGCCTGCTCCAGGCGATTGCTCGTCGCGGTGCCGCGTTCCAGTGAGATTTGCTCCTTCAAGGGGTGCCCGGGCCCTTTGAGGAAGGCATCGACCAATGCCGAAACGAAATCCTCGCCACCGAGGAAATTGTCGCCCGCGCTGGCACGGACTTCCATGATGCCTTCGAACAGTTCCAGGATCGAAACATCGAAGGTGCCGCCGCCCAGATCGAAGACCAGGAAGGTCTTTTCATCGTTGCGCAGGTGCAGGCCGTAGGCCAGCGCTGCCGCCGTGGGTTCGTTGAGCAGGCGCTCGACCCGCAGCCCGGCAAGCTGGCCCGCGATGCGCGTCGCCTTGCGTTGGGCATCGCTGAAATAGGCGGGAACGGTGATCACCGCTTCGGTAACCGGCTGGCCCAGATAGCGCTCTGCGTCGTCCTTGAGCGATTTGAGGACCAGTGCCGACAGTTCTTCCGGCCGGAAGCGCTGGTCTCCCAGCTTGAATACGTGATCGGACCCCATGTAGCGCTTGAACAGCGCCGCGGTACGCTGCGGCTCGGTCAAGAGTTGTTCGCGGGCCGCCAGTCCTACCAGGACCCGGTCTTGCTCGTCGAATCCCACCACCGAGGGGGTCAGCACATGACCCAGCGCGTTCGGAACCAGTTCGGACTGTCCGTTGCGCCAGACGGTGACCAGGCTATTGGTCGTGCCGAGATCGATACCGATAATCATGCTGTCTTGTAGGTAAGTAAAAAAAACAGCATTTCACCACAAGGCCATCGTGTTACGCCAAGCTGTCAAGCAAACGTTGGGCAAAAAGCCACGCTTCTGCCGGGCGACCCCGATGGCAAACGACGAACGATACCGGTTTCAGCGTTCCGTCAGCGGGCTCCAGGAGCCGGCAAATCACGGCTGGGCGCGGTATACCCCGGAATCGGCACCAGCGCGCAGACCACGCCCAGCACCGCCAGTGCGGCGACATAGTGGGCTGGGGCGAGGGTGTCCACCTTCAGCCACAGCGTCAGCATCACCGGCGTCAGGCCGCCGAAGATGGCGTAGGCCACGTTGTAGCTGAACGACAGGCCGGAGAACCGCACCACCGCCGGGTAGGCGTGCACCAGTACGAAGGGGATGGCGCCGACGGTGCCGACGAAGAAGCCGGCCACCATGTAGCCGACGATCAGCGTGGTGGGCGATGCCGTGGCCAGGCTGCCGTAGAACAGGTAGCTGCTGATGAGCAGGCCCAGGCTGCCGATGCCCAGCGTCCACTTGCTGCCGAAGCGGTCGGCCGCCATGCCGAATGCCACGCAGCCGATGGTCAGCATCACGATGGCCAGGCTGTTGGCTTGCAGCGCCAGCGCGGGCGTCACGGCGAACTGCTTTTGCAGGTAGGTGGGCGTGAACAGGATGACCACCACGATGGCGGCGGACAGCACCCAGGTCAGCAGCATCGACAGCACTACCGATCCCAGGTGGTTCTTCA
The DNA here is from genome assembly GCF_005048205.1 of Chitiniphilus eburneus. Lineage (GTDB taxonomy): Bacteria > Pseudomonadota > Gammaproteobacteria > Burkholderiales > Chitinibacteraceae > Chitiniphilus > Chitiniphilus eburneus. Next base: position 12,386 of record NZ_SUMF01000046.1, on the reverse strand, counting down.
CGATGGCCTTGAGCGGCAGCTCCTTGGCCAGCAACTGGCGCGCGTGCATTTCCTTGAAGACGGGGGTTTCCTCCAGGAAGCGGCGCAGGTACACCGCGAACAGGCCGAACACGCCGCCCAGGATGAAGGGGATGCGCCATGCGAAGTCGTGCACTTCGGTCTGGCTGTAGTGGCTGTTGATGGCGGTGGCGATCAGCGAGCCCAGCAGGATGCCGAAGGTCAGCCCTGCGGTGAGCGTGCCGACGGCCAGGCCGGTGTGGCGGCGCGGCACGTGCTCGGAGACGAACACCCAGGCGCCGGGCACTTCGCCGCCGATGGCGGCACCTTGCAGGATGCGGAACAGCAGCAACAGCAGCGGCGCGGCAATGCCGACGCTGGCGTAGGTGGGCAGCAGGCCCATCGCCAGCGTGGGAATCGCCATCAGGAAGATCGACAGCGTGAACATGCGCTTGCGGCCGAGCAGGTCGCCGAAGTGGGCGATGATGATGCCGCCCAGGGGGCGCGCCAGGTAGCCGGCGGCAAAGATGCCGAAGGTCTGCAACTGGCGCAGCCAGTCGGGCATTTCGGGCGGGAAGAACAGGCTGCCGAGCACGGCGGCGAAAAAGACGAACACGACGAAGTCGTAGAACTCCAGCGCGCCGCCCAGGGCAGCGAGGGAGAGCGTCTTGTAATCATTGCGGTCCAGCTTGCGATGCGCGGACGCACCCAGGATATCCACTGACGTTGTCATCGGGCACTCGAGAAAGATTGGCGGATGGAATGGTTCGCGATTCTAGGGCAGCGCTTCGGCCCTGCCTATCGCGGAAAGCGGCAGGCGGCGGGCGCGCAACAATGGGTATTTCACTGCACGGGTTCGCCGGCCCGCATTTTGGGATTGTTCCGTGCCGATTTACCCGGGATTCCGGTATTAACAGCGATGATCGCCACGACGTTTTGTTTTATTTCTATTGCCTATGCCGATTGGATTCATTGGTTGACCGCCCTGAATGAAACGCCATTGGCGTCTTGGAAAGGGCAATAGGAAAAATACGAAAATCATGGGCTTTCCCTGGCGGGATTCGGGTAAATGCCATTATTTCCGGCCCGGTATGCGAATTCAATTCAGATCGGCAATTCTAATTTTTCTGGATTTATCCCAAGGAGATCGAAATGAAAGGCTTTGCAATGATCAGGATCGGTGAGGTCGGCTGGATCGATGCGCAAAAGCCGGTTGCCGGTCCGCTGGATGCCATCGTGCGCCCGCTGGCGCTGTCACCGTGCACCTCCGACATCCATACCGTGTGGTCCGGCGCCATCGGAGAGCGTTTCAACATGGTGCTCGGTCACGAATCGGTGGGCGAGGTGGTCGAAGTCGGCGCGCTGGTGAAGGATTTCAAGCCGGGCGATCGCGTGATCGTGCCCGCCATCACGCCCGACTGGGGCGCGGTGGAATCGCAGGAGGGGTTCTCCATGCATTCGGGCGGCATGCTGGCTGGGTGGAAGTTCTCCAACTTCAAGGATGGCGTGTTCGCCGAGTACTTCCACGTGAACGAGGCCGATGCCAACCTGGCGCACCTGCCCGACGGGGTGAAGCCGGAGGACGCGGTGATGCTGGCCGACATGGTGGTCACCGGCTTCCTGGGCGTGGAACTGGCCGACGTCAACTTCGGCGACACCGTGGCGGTGATCGGCATCGGCCCGGTGGGACTGATGTCGGTGGCGGGCTGCGGCCTGCGGGGCGCGGCGCGCATCCTGGCGGTAGGCTCGCGCCCCAAGTGCATCGAGGTGGCGCGGCAGTATGGCGCCACCGACATCGTCAATTACCGGAACGGCGATATCGTCGAGCAGATCATGGAGGCCACCAACGGCCGGGGCGTGGATAAGGTGGTGATCGCCGGCGGCGACGTGGATACCTTCGCGCAGGCGGTGAAGATCGTGCGGCCGGGTGGCTCCGTCGGCAACGTGAACTACCTGGGCGAGGGCGATTTCGTGAAGATCCCGCGCGTGGAATGGGGCGTGGGCATGGGCCACAAGAAGATCAACGGCGGCCTCACCCCCGGCGGGCGGATGAAGATGGAAAAGATGGCGCGCCTGCTGCAATACGGCAAGCTCGACACCAGCCTGCTGCTGACCCATCGCTTCAGGGGGCTGGAAGGCGTGGAGCCGGCACTGATGCTGATGAAGGACAAGCCGGCCGATCTGATCAAGCCGGTGGTGACCATCGATTACTGAACGTGGGCCACCGTGGCGGCCCAAGGCCGCCGCGCCTGCCCAGCCGCGCCGGAATCCGGCGCGGCTTTTTTGCGCCCGCCACACCGGCTGGCCTCTGCGCGGCGGCGGTGGGCCAGCGGGCCCGGCAGCGGCATCCGGAACCCGAGTTGGGTCCGAATGGGCGTTTTCACTACTCGTTTCCGCAGTTTCACTAAAAATCCAACGCTTTGTTTATTTCAACGCCGATGGGGGATAGGTAAGATTTTTTCAAAGTTCCAGTGAAGAACGGCAAGGGAATCACAATGTCCTCTATCGATGCGTTGCTCAATAATAATAAAAATCCGGATCACGCGATGCTTGAACAGGCGTTATCCAGGTTTGCCAGCCATCCCCTGTTTGACCAGCCCGACAGCTTTTATTGCGACAGCCCTTATCTGCGCCCGGTCCGCCCGCAGGACCTGCGCGAATTCAATTTCGATTCCGTGCTTGCGCTGGCGGAATTGAAGCAACCTTCCCATTTGATGGCGCAGCGCCTGCTGCTCAATATCTACGAGCAGGACCTGATTTTCCTGCCGCAACAGAAAAAGCTGCACCTGGAGGAATTCAACGCCTTTTACGATGAAGGGCTGCGCGGCGCCGGCGCCGCCATCCGCCCCATGCTGGAGCGCCATGTGTTCGGCTGGCTCGACAGCGAAGTGAGCGTCAGTGGCAACTGGGATGTGGATACCTTCAAGGGCTATGCCGACGAGGTGCTGGACAGGGTTGCCCGCACGCCGTCCGCATTGCTCGATTGCATCGGCAATTCACGCAACCCGGCCAATGCGGCACGCTTTTTCCTGATCCAGTGCGCCGGCGATTTTCTCAGCGAGGCCTCGGCCATGGCGCGCAACGTGCTGGGCAATTTCGGACCGGCGCAGAGCGAATTGTTCAAGATCCTGATCGACGAATACGGTTATGGCGTTGCGCAGAAAAAGCACAGTGTGATCTTCGAATCGCTGCTGGCCGAGTGCGGCCTCAATCCGGCGGTGCACTACTACTGGCAGTTCTACACCGCCACCTCGCTGGCACTGATCAATTACTTCCATTACGTCTCGGCCAATCACCGGCACTTCTTCCGCTATCTGGGCGCGTTGTTCTACACCGAGGCCAGCCTGGCGCTGGTCACCCGCGCGCAGGCCCAGGCCATGCGCATCGCCTTCGGCGATACGGTCGATACGCTGTACTTCGACGAGCACGCGCATATCGACGTGCACCACGGCAAGATGGCCTTCGAGCAACTGATCCGCCCGGTGGTGCTGCGCTACGGCAACCAGGTGCTGCCGGACATCATCCGCGGCTTCGAGGAGTTTCGCCTGTTGCAGGACGTGGCCGACGCCGAGCTGTTCGCCCACGTGGCGTGGCACGACGAGCTGTCGCAATGGCGCCCGGGCCCGCCGCCCGCGCTGCCGGCCGGCGCGCGCAGCCATCCCTTCCATGAATGCCGGGACGACCTGTCGGTCACGCATGTCCACGGCGCCACCGAGTTGTTCGCGGTCGACAAGGGCACGCTGCGACTGGTGTGCTCGCCCTTCACCGAACTGAACCTCTCGGCCGGCCAGCATGTGGTGATTCCGCAGGGGCTGCTGCATGGCTCCGTCATCACCTCCGACCATTGCTCCTACACCGTGACCAGCCTGGAGTGACACCGTGAAGATCACCACCTTGCCCCTGGATAGCTTCAACTCGCTCGCTGTCGGCGCGCGCCGCTATTTCCTGTTGCAGAACGGCGACAAGCCCGTCATCGCGCCCAGCGAATGCCCGCATCGCGGCGGCCCGCTCAACCTGGGGCGACGCAAGGCCTGCGGCGCCAAGCTGGTGTGCCCGTGGCACGACAACGCCTATCCCACCCAGTCCATCGAGCGTGGCGCGCTGCCGGCGATCCGCCGCTGCGCCGAGATTTCCATCGTCACCGGCAACGAAGATATCCGCGTGTGGACCGAGTTGCTGCCGATCAACCAGGGGCAGGGCGCCTGCGAGGATGCAGCATGAACGCCGGAACGCGGCAGTTGCTGATGTTCTACGCCGTGGTGGCGCTGTTCACCGGCGTGGACATGGGGCTGATGATCGGCTTGTTCTGGTCGTCGCTGAAGATCACCGGCTCGCCGCTGGTGCTGGGCCTGGTGCTGTGCCTGTCCATGCTGTTGCCGTTCACCCTGCAACGGCTGGCCCGGCGCGGCGGACGCGGGCTGGTGCTCGATTTCCAGCACACGCTGGTGGCCCGCGCCGCTGGCTTCGTGCTGATCCTGGGCTGCGCCTTGGCTGGCCTGTTCCATACGCTGTACGGCTTCGTGCTGATCGCGCTGCTGGTGGGGGTGCTGGGGTTCTTCACCACCAGCGCGCTGGAGGCGGTGAACACGCGCTTTTCGCTGGCGCAGGTGGTGAACAGCGAATTCTCCGCGCGCTGGATGCAGACGGCGATCCAGTTGGGCGCGTTCGGTGGCGCCGCGCTGGGCGGGCTGGCGCTGGAAGGGTTCGGCATCGACCGCTTTGCGCTGGTGTTCTGCTCCATGGGCTGCCTGGCCGCACTGACGGTGCTGGTGTCCCCGCTGGGGCGGCTCAGCGTGGAGCGCGCCGCTGGCGCGGCGCCGACGGTGCCGGCGCGGCCGCTGAGCGCGGACGCGGTGCCGGGCGTGGACGGCCGGCTGCTGCGCGCGCTGTGCCTGGGCCTGGGCATGATCGGCTTTCATATCGGCGCCTTCAATACGCTGACGCCGGTGATCTACCAGACGCTCAACCACTGGACGGCGGCCGATTTCGGCCTGGCCAGCGGCGTGGCCGGCGTGGGGGCCTTCCTGGCGGCGGTGCTGCCGGGGGCGCGGGTGCCCGACTACGTGCCGCCGCTGCTGATCCTGCTGATGGATGCGTTGCTGGTGTATTCCGGCGTGGCGGCGGTCTCCATCGCGGCGTGCTTCCTGATCGGTTATTCGATCAATCACCTGCGCATCCAGTTGCGCAGGAAGCTGATCGATCTGGCGCGCAGCCCGGCCGATGCCGATCGCATCGCCTCGATCAGCGCCTTCTATTACCTGCTGCTGCAAAGCGCCGCGCCGCTGATCCTGGCCGGCCTGATCACCGAGCGGCTGTTCGGGCGGCAGGCGGCGCCGGCGGTGTTCGTGCTGGTGGCGGTGGTGCTGTTGCTCAGCGTGGTGGTGCTGCCCCGCGTGACCAGCGCGCCGGTGCGCGCGGTGGCCGAGCCCGGTTGACGATTGAAGTCGGGTCGGCCCGCCGACCCGCGTGAGTCCCCTCTTGCCGCCGGCGCGGTCCGGGCCGGCGGTGTTTTTTTCCGATTTTGTTCGAGAACGCCATGATTTCCCTTCAAGACCAGTATGTGATCGTCGTCGATCCGTTCTCCAGCGGCGCGCTCTACGCGCCCAAGTTTGTCAGCCTGGGTTACCCCTGCGTGGCGGTGCGTTCGTCGCCGCATATCGCCGAACGCTTTGCACGCGGTTTCCAGCCCGCGGGGTTCATCGACGGCGAACTGTTCGATATCGAGGAGGCGCTGACCCGGTTCGGCGTGGCGCGCGCGGTGGCGGTGGTGGCCGGCTGCGAGATGGCGGTGGCCGCCGCCGATGCGCTGGCGCACCGGCTGGGCCTGCCGGGCAATGCGCCCGCCACCACCGCGCGGCGCCGCGACAAATACCCGATGCAGCAGGCGCTGGCCGAGGCCGGTTTGCGGCATATCCCGTCGCTGTTCATCCGCAACCGCGCGCAGATCGACAGCGCCACCGAAACGCTGGAAGACATCGCCTACGTGGTCAAGCCGGTAAATTCCGCGTCCACCGACGGGGTGAGGTTCGCCCATGGCCGGGAGGGCGCGCGCCAGGCGCTGAACGAATCGGCCTGGGGCCGGGTGAACGATCTGGGCGAGGTGAATCGCGGCTTTGTGGTGCAGCCCTTTATCGAAGGGCCGGAATACGTGGTCGATCTGGTCGCCCACCCCGGTGGTTATACCGTGGCGTCGGTGTGCGTCTACGACAAGGTGGCCTGCAATGGCGCGCCCTTCGTCTATGCCGGGCTGGAGGCGCTGGACCCGCACGATCCGCAGTATGCCCCGCTGCTCAGCTACGCCCGGCGTGCCGCCGCCGCGCTGGGCGTGGTGGCCGGCCCGCTGCACATGGAGCTGATCTGGAGCGACGATGGCCCGGTGATGATCGAGGCTGGCGCGCGCATGCACGGCGGCGTCGCGCCCGCGTTGTTCAACGATTGCTACAGCCCCAATCTGCTCGACCTCGCGGTGGACGCCTATCTCGGCAAGCCCATCGACACCTTGCTGGCCGAGCGCCGCCAGTTCGGCCGCATCGTGTTCCTGATCGGTAGGAAGGAGGGCATCTACCCCGGGCCATCGCCGGTCTACGAAGCCAACCTGCGCCAGTTGCCGTCGTATCGCGGCCACCGGATCTTTGTCTCGCAAGGGGAGCGCATGGTGCCGACGGTGGATCTGGCGAGCTGCCCCGGCATCGTCTGGCTGGCCAGCCGTATTCCCGAACAACTGGATATCGATGACAAGAGCTGCCGCACGCTGGCGGCAGTGTGACGGTGCGCCGCCCCGCGCGGGCGGTTGCGCCACCGGTGCCCGCATGGGCCCGGGGGTTCAAGGTTCCGAGGAGCAAACCATGATCGAGCAAGTGCACATTTCCACCGCCGCCGCCATGGCCGGCGTCGCCAATGCCTGCGTCGCGCGCATCTCCGGCGTGACGGTGTTCCAGAGCCGCCATTACGAGCGGCATCTGCTGGGCGCGTTGCAGCAGATCGTCGATGACAAGGAATTCATGCAGCGGCCGGAGATCACCGGCTACCAGCAGCAACTGGGCATGCTGGGCTTCGCCGGCACGCGCCCGGCCAACGAGCGGCTGATCCACCATTTCATGAGCAACGGCCCGAGCCTGATCAACAACGTGGTCGATTCGTACAACGTGGCGTCGCTGCTGTTCGGCGCCAGCATCGGCGGCCACGTGGCGGACGGCCTGGATGGCTGCCTGGAGATCGACATTGCCAGCGGCGGCGAGACGATCACGCCGTTGTTCTCGCGCAAGGCCCGGCGCGTGGCGCCCGGCTCGCTGGTGTATTCGTCGGGCGGCCGCCTGCTGGCGGCCATCGGCGGCGTGGACACCGATGCCGACCCGTTCAAGATCGACGAATCGGCGCGCGACGTGATTCTGGTGGTACTGGGGCACCAGCACACCAGCTATCGCTACAACTACAACGTGGCGCGCCGTGCCGCCGACCTGCTGACCGAAACCAACCCCGGCAGCGTGTTCTCGGTACTGCCCACGATCATCAATCGCCAACGCCAGGAGCTGGATGCCGCATAGCGCCTGGCGGCCAAAGTGTTTTTCTGCGGCGACGCTTCGCCGGCCCGGTTTCGGGCCGGCTTTTTTTCGTCTGCCCGACAACGGGGCAGCGCAACGGCCGGCCAACGAACCGCAAGCAAGGCGAGGGCGGGGGAGTTGGAATCGATCAAGAGAGCGTCGTTACTGGCGCTTAGATGACGGTGAGCGCCCGGCTTCGCCGGGGGCCCGATGCAGGCGGGCTTGCCACCACCGCTGGCAACTCACCCAGACGCTAAGACCAGGTTTTAAGTACCGGGCAGATCGTCACTTCGCGCACTTCGGTGATGCCGCTCAGGTGTTCCTTCACCGACATCAGTTCCTCGAACTTGGCGTAGCGCATCTTGATGATGAGATCGAGCGGGCCGAACAGCGAGTGGCATTCCACCACGTTGGGGTGTTGCTTGATCTCTTTCCAGATGATGTGGCAATCGCTGCCACCGGAATGGCGGATGATCAGGAACGCCTCGTTGGCGGGCCCCACGCGCGGGCCCTGTTCGCCCAGGACGACGCGATAACCCTGGATGACGCGGGCTTCTTCCATGCGCGTGATCCGTGCCTCCACCGCCGTGCGCGATTTGTGGATGCGCCGGCCGATCTCGGAAATGGACGCGCGTGCGTCCTCGGACAGGATTTCCAGGATCTTTACATCGATATCATCGATTTTCTTCATTTCGCCTTGGATCGGGGCTCGTGCAGCAGGAAAGGGAAGGGCTATGGCCAATTGCCGAAGGGCGGGCACATTGCGGCGGATGGCCTCGTTCGCGGGATGGTCCCGCTGCAACCGGCACGCCTTGCACGGCATTCCGGCCTTCGTTCATCGGCCCCGCGCTCAACGGGCGATTCGACCAGGCGGTGGCCGGCCGCTGACGGTCCATGGGCGGCGGAACGCTCCATTGTGCTTGCTGCGTCACACGCTGCAATCCGGCGACCATCCTGCATGCTCCCTGTATGCTGTGAACCATGGTAAGAACTGGGAAAGATCAAGACCCCTGCTTGTCCTGGGGCTTCCCGGCACGCATGTTTATCACAACGCTCAGGCTCACTGAAAGCTTTCCGCTTCCGACTGTCGGCCACGTGCCAGAATTGCCACGGATCGGCATCCGCGCGAGGCGCGAATCCGTGGATGACCCGGCGCGCCATGCCAGGATCACCACAAACGAAGCATGTTATTGCCACTCAAGCCATGCCGGAAGGTGCCGATAATAGATCGTTCGGTAATGGAATCCCCCGCCATGAAAACGCAGTCCACCCCCAGCAACCTGCCCAGCACGTTGCAGAATTATTCGCGCACCGGCCCCAATCAGGCTGGCAAGAGCACCGCCACGCCAGCCAAGGGTCTCGACAACCTGATGGCGCTGGCCCAGCCCTCCGATACCGCCATCGGGCAGCGGGTGGGGCGCCTGGGGCAGGCCACGCTGGATATGGCGCAGCAGTTCATGGGCAGCTTCGCCGAGCAGTTGTTCGGTGATCAGGCCAAGGGCATGAAGGTGGATTTCGATTCGTTCGAGCTATCGGCCCAGTCCACCGCCAGCATGGCGACCTATAGCAGCCAGGGCGCTCAGGGCGCCAGCCAGGCGGCTGCGTTCCGCCTGGAGGACAGTAGCTCCTTCATCGGCCGGGGCAAGCTCACCACGGCGGACGGCCAGGTCTTCGATTTCGAGATCGAAGTGCGCTACCAGTCGATCCAGGAGGCGGCCTACGCCAGCAGCAGCGGCGCCGACAGCCAGGCGGCCATCCCCGCGCGCGACGATGCGGCCCCGGCGGCCAGGTCCAACGACCTGCGCACTTACTTTACTGGCACTTCCGACGATCTGTTGAGCCAGCTTTCCGGCACGCCGGTACGGCAGCCGTTCAGCATGCTGCTGCCCAAGCAGGATGGCAGCGGCGACATGCTCAAGCTGCTGGGCGATCTGGCGCTGCGTCTGATGAACCTGCCCGGCGGCTCGCGCTATGTCGATCTGGCCAACGTCGGCCAGGATGCCGCGCCGGCCTCGGGCATCGTCGACAAAGCCTGATCGCCCCCTCTGTTTTCCGATCCCCTGTCACAATCGGGCGGCATCGCGCGTCTTGCGCGTGCCGCCCGTTCGTTGTCGGGCCTTCCGATCACCCGCCGCGCCGGAGCCACCGCTTGCCACACCAGGAATTCGAACGCCATCGCCCGCGCCTGTTCGCGCTGGCCTATCGCATGCTGGGCACGCGCGCCGAGGCCGAGGACGTGGTGCAGGATGTCTACCTGCGCTGGCACGAGGCCGACCACGCCGCGCTGGCATCGGCCGAGGCGTGGCTGGTGACGGTGGCGACGCGCGCCGCCATCGACCGCCTGCGCGCGGCACAGCGGGAACGCGCGCACTACGTGGGGCCGTGGCTGGCGGAGCCGATCGCGCTCGATGCGCTGCCGCACCCCCGGCCGGGACCCGCGCAGCAATACGAGTTTGCGCAGGATGTGTCGCTGGCGTTCCTTGCCGTGCTGGAACGGCTGGGGCCGGAGGAGCGCGCGGCATTCCTGCTGCACGAGGTGTTCGACTGCAATTACCAGGACATCGCCGCGATGCTGGGCAAGAGCGCGGCGGCATGCCGGCAGATGGTGCATCGCGCGCGGGACCGGGTGCGCGCCGAGCGCCCGCGCTTTACGGTCAGCCCGGAACGCCACCGCGCCTTGCTGGCGCGCTTCGCGGCGGCGGCGCAGCTCGGCGAGATGGATGCGCTGCGCGCGCTGTTCGCCGAGGATGCCGCGCTGGTCTCGGATGGCGGCGGCAAGGCCGTGGCCGCATTGCGGCCCTTGCTGGGTGCCGCGCGCGTGGCGCGTCTGTACCACGTGCTGGCACGGCAGCGCCGCCATCAGGACGAGCGCTACGAGATCGTCGAATTCAATGGCGAAGCCGGGCTGCTGCATTACCTCGACGGCGTGCTGGTCACGGCCTATGCCATCGTGGGCGACGGCGAGCACATCCACACGCTGTTCGCCCTCCGCAACCCCGACAAACTGGCGGGGCTGAGGGAAATCTCCGGCGGGCTGTCACAAGGAGGGTGATCGGCGCGTCTAGGGGGAACCCGGTTCTTTTGCCGGCCACCTACCAGGAGCCCACCATGCGTCGCACCCCCACCACCTCGTTCCACGATGCCGCCCACGATACCTACCAGGCCCTGCTTGCCACCAGTGCCACGCTGGCGCGCGGCGTGCTCGGCCCCCGGCTGATCGAACTGGTCAACCTGCGTATCTCCCAGATCAACGGCTGCGCCTACTGCGTGGACATGCACGCGCGCGATCTGCTGGCGCAGGGCTGCGACTGGCAATGGGTGAACAGCGTCGTCACCTGGCACGAAGTGGATTTCTACACCGAGGCCGAACGCGCCGCGCTGGGCTGGGCGGAGGCGGTGACCACGCTGGCGCGGCATGGCCGCGATGATGCCTATGCCGCGCTGTTGCCGCATTTCGACGAGCGCGCCCGCGCTGAGCTGACCTTTGTCGCCGCGGTGATGAATACCTGGAACCGCATGGCCATCACGCTGGAAAGCCAGGTGGCGCGCGCACCGGAGCTGCCGCGTCCGGCGCGCTGACCGGGAAGCGAAGCGCCCGGCCCATGCGCAACGCCTGGCGCGAGGCGAGGGCATATCGCCGTCTGTTTCACGACATTGTTCGGTACGAACCGGAATGCCGCGCAGTGTCGCTGGCCGCGTGCGGTATCCATACCGCCGTGCGTCCAGCGCCTTGCGCGGCGCCCGCACCGCGCTGCCGCGCAACCCTTGGCCGGCCGCTACTTGCGTGCGAGGCAGGTCTGGTAGCGGCCGTCCACGCGCTCGGCGAACCAGGCGGTGGTCAGCTTGCGGGTGATCTTGGGGCTTTTCAGGCGGATCTGCGGCAACGCGGCGCGGGGCAGCGGCTTGCCGGCGGCGGCATCGGCCAGCGCGAACACGCGCTTGTAGGTTTCGCTGCCACCGAAGCCGGACATCTTTTCCTGTTGCAGATCGCGCTGCATCGCCTCGCGGGATAATTTCAGCCGGTCGCTCAGCGTATACAGCGCGGACTGGCTGTCGCTGGTCCCGGTGGGGCGGCCGTTCTGATAGCGCAACAGGTCGCCGTCCAGCGACAGCTTCCTGCCGGTGAGTTTTTCCAGCGCGGCCTGGAATGCCACGTTGCGGCTGGCGTAGCGGCCCGCGTTGTAGTCGGCGAAGCGGTAGATCATCTCGCTGTAGGGCGCGGGGTAGTGCAACAGGTTGGCAATGCCGAAGTAGGTGCCGCCGCGCCGGGTGAACACCTGCTGGCGCACGCTGCCGCGCTGGGCGTAGGGATACGGCCAGGCGCGCACGTGGTTCTCGGCGAACTCGACGCTGACCTGCATCGGCCCGCCGGTGCGGATGGGGTTGCGCATGTTGAGCGGCAGGCCCAAGTTGCTGGCTTCCCGCGCCATGTCCTCGAACAGGTCGTTCATCTGCCGTTCGGTGCTCAGCGTATCGATGCGCTGCTTGTAGCTGGCGCCGGTCGGCGAGGGCTTGAGCAGGGCGGTTTTCACCACCGCCAGCGGGATGTGATAACGCGATGCGCGTTCGTCGATGGCCTTCCAGACGATGGCCGGCAGGCCGGGAACGCCGGGGTCGCCCTGCCAGCTCGATTCCTGCTCGATCACGGCGGCGGCGGCGCAGAAGTATTCGGCGCTGTAGGGGATTTTCAGCGCGGTGAAGGCGTCCAGGATGTCGTCGCTCCAGCCTGCGCGGTCGGGCATGCGGGGCGGCAGCAGGCGCGCCAGCAGTGCGCGGCCCTCGGCCTGGGTCAGGCGGCGCGGCGATGCGCTCGGCACCGGCGTCGGCACCGCGGCTTCCACCGGCTCG
>NZ_SUMF01000045.1 GCF_005048205.1 Chitiniphilus eburneus | reverse complement strand
GGTCTGGATACCGTGAACACGGTGCCGGATGCCACGCTGGATGCGTTCCGCGATCATGGCGTGGCGCAGAGCAAGCTCGATACGGCGATTGAGGAAGCGGTACTGGCAATGGTGCAACTGCGCAAACTGGGGATCGACTTCAACCTTGTCGGTGAGCAGTTGCAACAGGAAGGCCTGAAGCTGTTCGATGAGGCGTTCGAAAAGCTGCTGAAGCTGACCGAATGACACGCCGGACGCCCAACGAAAAACCGGCCTGCGCAGGCCGGTTTTTCGTTGGGGGGAATGCGGGGTCAGGCCACGCCATCCAGCCGGTCCGCCGTATCGAGCAGGTGCGACACCGCGCGCTCGAACAACGGGATTTCTTCCAGGAAGCGCGCGCGGCCCGATTGGCGCAACCGCATGAACAACCCCACGCCCAGCACCGACTGCGGCCGATCCTCGCCCAGGTTGAGCATCACGCGGCCACGCGACAGGTCGGGCCAGCTCAGTACCGCGCGCGTCATCTCCCCACCCAGGTCGATCTCGACGCCCACGCCGCGTTGCAGCTTGGCCAGGATGGCAGCTTCTTCGTCCACCGAGACGGCATCCTCAGCGGGCGGCGGCGGGTCGCCGATCAGGCGGTCGACCATTTCAAGACGGGTTTCCAGTTCGCGGATGGCTTCTTCCAGCAATTGGCTGTCCAGTTGCTGGGGCGCCGGTTGATGCGGGGCCACGGCTTCCAATGCCTCCTTGTCCAGGCAGTGTTCGAAACGATCACGAAAGTAGGCCAGAGACGGTACGGTGTGGGGAAGGTCAATACTGCGCAATGCGAATTTATGCGCATCGAGTAACCACCCCAGCAATTCCCGCGCTTCCGCCTCGCGGCCGCGTTCGACCAGGCCTTCGCGCAGGCTGGTCACCAATCCCGGCAACAGTTGCCGCAGTTGCAGGCGGTCGGCCTCGGTGAGCTTGGGTGCAACGCTCCACACGAGATCCGGCATGGTACGCCAGTAACGCAGCGCGCGCTCCGGATCGCTGCGCGCGGCACGTTCGATCACGCGCGGCCAGTCGTGCCGCAGAAAGCTGTTCAGGTAGTCGTCCAGCTTGATGTCGCCCAGCGCGGCGCCGGTCATGGCGACGATGCGGGCAAAGCGCAGCGTGCGGTTCTCGGCGCGATCGACCGCTTCCAGTGCCGGCTCCACTTCTTTCTGCCCGGCGCGCAGTTCAGCGGCAATGAAGGCGTCAAGCTGGTCGAGCATGCGCGGGAACAGTTCGGCGCTGCCTTCATGACTGGCGAGCAGTTCCTCGACGATACGGCTGATTTCGTTGGCGACGCGCTCGCCGGTCGGGTCCACCTGCTTCAGCCCGATCGAGATCGAGCCGATGCGGTTGACCAGCAGGCGCACCGGGTGGCTTCGGCTACTGAGCAGCGTCGGGTCCATCAGCGCCAGCTTCAGCACCATGAACTGCAACCGGCCCAACTGGGCACGCACTTCCGCCGGCACATCGGTATCGCGCAGGATGAATTCGAACAGCATGGCCACGATGTCGATGGTCATCTGCTCGCGGCTGTCACGCGTCTGGCTGTTCAGTTCCTCGCGGTGTTCGAGGATGACGTTGCGCAGGTGGCCGTCACGCAACTCGCCCGGCGTATCGTCGGCATGCGTGGCCTGAAGGCGCGTCACCGAGTGGACGAGGATCACATTCTCCGTGGCAGCCACGCCCTGCTCCCCGCCAGGCAGCAGGCCGGAGAACAACTTGCGCAGGACACTGCCCGCGCGTTCGGCGCCCCCCAGCCAGCCACTCGGCTGCGCCGTCATCGCATGCGGCGCGGTCTGCCAGCCGGCAGGCACGCCGCCTTGCTGCGGATAACCCCCTGGCGCAGCCATACCCGGCATGCCGGCCACGCCGGGCTGCATACCGGCACCCATGGCAATACCGGCACCCATCGCATTTTCCAGACCGGTCACCAGTTGCAGCAGGCGTTCTTCGGGGGCCGCGATCGGGCCCCCGGGCATGCCTGCCATGCCTCCCATTCCAGCCGGGCCGCCCATGCCGGGCAGGCCGGCCGGGATCATGTCCGCGGTCCAGCCGTCGCCGCCCGACTGGGCACCGGCTGCGGCGCCTGCCGCCGCGCCGTGATCGGCGGGAATCTGCCCGCCAACCGCGCGCGCGCCGCCGCCCAGGCTGCGCGGACGCATCTGCAACTGCGCGGCGATGCCATGCTTGGCCAACAGCGTATTCATCGCTTCATACAGGGTGTAGGCGCGCGCGGCCAGGCCTTCGCACAGTTCCTCCACCAGCACGGCAGCCTGTTCGCGCGATTCGACAAAACCGTCGATGGTATTGGAGATGCAGCGCGACAACAGGTAGGGACGAAACGGGTTTTCGCGTTCCTTGACGTTCTCTTCGCCAAACAGCAGCGCCACGCGGATGTTCAGGTCGCGCAACTGTTCTTCCACCTCGTCGCGCAGGTATTTGGTCACCGAGTCGATACGTAGCTCGTCCTCGAAGGTGGACAGGCTGACCAGGCTGAGTTCGGCGGTGGCAAGCGCGCCGGAAAACGAGGGGCGGAAGTTGCTGTAGGCGGTCTGGAAGCTGCGGTCGAGCAACTGCTCCATATGGGCGACCAGATCCAGTCGCAAGGTCGGTAGCCGGCGTTGCAGCGTGGTGCGGGCATCGAGCAGTACCGTCGATTCGCGCATGGAACGGGCGAATTCGGCTTTCTTCAGCAGGCCGGCCTCGGTATGTGGCAGCAGTTCCTGCACTGCACTGTCGAACAGGCTCAGAAAGGTTGCGCGCGCTGCGCCAAGCAAGTCATTGCGATCCATCATGTCGTCAATCCATAACGCAGGTCTTCGGCGCCAACGGTTCGAACAAAACCATCGAATCAAGACACCATATGGTCAGCACAAAGACAGAATCACTTTGAAAGCTAACATTTATCGCCTTGATTTACGCAGCATAGTGGATTTTAGCATGACAGCATGACGCGGCCGCCTTGCGGTAGACAGCAAAAAACTTACCGCGAAGCGACCACCCCGACACGCATTTCGCAGCGACGCCACTACCCATGGAAAACGCCGCGTCCGGGGACGCGGCGTCGATAGCAGGCCAGCGACAACGCCTGCGTGGCCTAGCCCGGGTTCGCGGGCGGGGGAACCTCGGCCTGTTCCTGCCAGCCGCCACCCAACGCCTTGTACAAGGTGACGAGGTTGGCCTGCCGCGCCAGCCGCGCACCGATCAGACCTTGCTGCGCGCTGTACAGGGCGCGTTGCGAATCGAGCACGGCCAGGTAGCTGTCCACGCCTTTGCGGAAGCGCGCATCGGCCAGCTTGTAGCTGATTTCGGTCGCCTGGGTCAGCGATTGTTGCGCGGCCAGTTGCTCATCCATGGTGCCGTAGTCGGCCAGGGCGTCGGCGACTTCGCGGAACGCGCTCTGGATCGACTTTTCGTATTGCGCCACCGCGATATCGCGATCCGCCCTGGCGGTATCCAGCCCCGCGCGGTTGCGGCCGCCGTCGAAGATCGGCAGCGTGATCTGCGGGATGAAGCTCCAGGTACCGGCGCCGGCCTGGAACAACTGCGACAGCTCGTTACTGGCGCTGCCCGCCGACGCCGTAAGCGTGATGCGCGGGAAGAACGCGGCCCGCGCCGCACCGATGTCGGCATTGGCGGCGCGCAAGGTGCGCTCGGCCTGGAGCACGTCCGGGCGCCGCACCAGCACGTCGGATGGCAGGTCCGCCGGCACCTCGGCCAGTACAGCCACCGGGGTCAATGTCTGGTTGGGCAACAGTTCGGCCGGGATCGAGGCGCCGACCAGCAAGGTCAACGCGTTGCGATCCTGCGCCGTCTGCGCGGTGAAACGCGCCACATCGACCCGCGCCGAATCCACGCTGGTCTGCGCCTGGCGCAAATCCAGCTCGGACGTCACGCCGGCTTCGAAGCTGCGCCGGGTCAGGCCATAGGATTCCTGCTGGCTTTTCAGCGTATCGCGCGCCAGCACCAGCCGTTCCTGGTCGGCGGCCAGCGTGAGGTAGGCGTTGGCGACCTCGGCCACCAGACTGATCTGTGCGCCGCGCCGTGCTTCCTCGGTAGCGAGGTAGCGCTCCAGCGCCGCATCGTTCAGGCTGCGCACGCGGCCGAACAGATCCAGCTCGTAGCTGGCAAAGCCGACGCCAGCGCTGTACTGATGCGTGACGGCGGCATTGCCATTGGGCGACAGGCTGGCCGGGGTGCGCTGGTGGGTGCCGGAGCCGGCGGCGTCGATGGCGGGGAACAGGTCGGCGCGCTGGACCTGGTACATGGCACGGGCACGCTCGATATTGAGCGTGGCGACGCGCAGGTCGCGGTTGTTGTCCAGCGCCAGGCCGATCAGTTGTTGCAGGCGGGTATCGATGAAGAAATCACGCCAGCCCAGCGCGGCGGGGTCGCCGCTGGCCGGGCGCAGTGCATAGGCCTCACCTTGTGGCCATGCGGCGTCCACCGGCGCGGCCGGGCGCTGGTAATCAGGCGCCATCGTGCCGCAACCGGCCAGCAGCGCGGCGACGAGGGCCAGAGTCATGGGAGTGCGGCGCATGTCATTGGTCCTCTTGATGGGCATGGGCGGTATGCGTGGTGGCGGTGCCGTGGCGCGGCCGGAACAGCCGCCGCACCAGCACGAAGAACAACGGCACGAAGAAGATGGCCAGCACGGTGGCGGAGATCATGCCGCCCAGCACACCGGTACCGATGGCGTTCTGCGCGCCGGAGCCGGCGCCAGTGCTGATCACCAGCGGCAGCACGCCCAGCGCGAACGCCAGCGACGTCATGATGATGGGGCGCAACCGCATCCGTACCGCTTCCAGCGTGGCGGTGATCAGGTTCTTGCCTTCGATTTCCATCAGGTCCTTGGCGAATTCCACGATCAGGATGGCGTTTTTCGCCGATAGCCCGATGGTGGTCAGCAGCCCCACCTGGAAGTACACGTCGTTGGACAACCCGCGCCCGGTGGCGGCAATCAGTGCGCCGAGCACGCCCAGCGGCACCACCAGCATCACCGAGAACGGGATCGACCAGCTTTCATACAACGCGGCCAGGCACAGGAACACCACCAGCAGCGAGATCGCGTACAGCATGGGTGCCTGCGAACCGGACATCCGTTCCTGGTACGACAGGCCGGTCCATTCGATGCCCACGCCCGGCGGCAGCTTGGCGACGATATCTTCGATGGCCTTCATCGCATCGCCGGTACTCTTGCCCGGCGCCGGCTGCCCCATGATTTCCATCGCGGGCAAGCCGTTGTAGCGCTCCAGGCGCGGCGAACCGTAGGTCCAGTGCGCGGTGGCGAAGGCGGAGAACGGCACCATCTCGCCATGCTGGTTGCGCACGTACCACTTGTTCAGGTCCTCCGGCAGCATCCGCGCCTGGGCCTCGCCTTGCAGGAACACCTTCTTCACACGGCCACGGTCGATGAAGTCGTTGATATAGGTGCTGCCCCAGGCCGTGGAGATTGTGCTGTTGATGTCGGCCAGCGCCACGCCCAGCGCGCGCGACTTGGCCTGGTCGATGTCGAGCTGGAACTGCGGCGTATCTTCCTGACCGTTCGGACGCACCGCCACCAAGGCGGGATTCTGCGCCGCCATCCCGAGCAACTGGTTACGCGCCTCAGTGAGCTTGGCGTGGCCGATACCGCCACGATCCTGGAGGAAGAAGTCGAAGCCGGTGGCATTACCCAGCTCCACCACCGCTGGCGGGGCGAAGGCGAACACCAGGCCGTCGCGGATGCGCGAGAACGCGCCCATGGCACGGCCGGCGATCGCCTGCGCCTTCTGCTCCGGTTCCTTGCGTTCGTCCCACGGCTTGAGCGAGATGAAGCCCAGGCCGTTGTTCTGGCCGGCGCCACCGAAGCTGAAGCCCGCCACGGCGAAGACAGAGGCCACGTTCTGCTTTTCGCCCTCCATGAAGTGGTTTTCCACGGTCTTGATGACGGACAGCGTGCGCTCCTGCGTGGCGCCGGCCGGCAGCATCACCTGCATCATCAGGATGCCCTGGTCTTCATCGGGCAGGAACGCGGTGGGCAGGCGGAGAAACAGCACCGCCATGCCGGCAACGATGGCCAGGTAGATCAGCATGAAACGGCCGCCGCGCTTGAGAATGCCGCGCACGGCGCTCTGGTAGCGGTTGTTGTTGCGGTCGAACATATTGTTGAACCAGCCGAAAAAGCCGGTATCGACCGCGTGATGCCCCTTTTCGATCTGCTTGAGCATGGTGGCGCACAGCGCCGGCGTGAGCACCAGCGCCACGAACACCGACAGCGCCATCGCCGAGACGATGGTGATCGAGAACTGGCGATAGATGGCGCCGGTGGAACCGCCGAAGAACGCCATCGGCACGAACACCGCCGACAGCACCATGGCGATACCGACCAACGCGCCGGTGATCTGCCCCATCGATTTGCGCGTGGCTTCACGGGGCGACAGGCCCTCCTCGCTCATCACGCGCTCGACGTTTTCCACCACAACGATGGCATCGTCCACCAGCAGGCCGATCGCCAGCACCATGGCAAACATGGTCAGCGTGTTGATCGAGAACCCGAACGCCGCCAGCACGCCGAACGTGCCCAACAGCACCACCGGCACTGCGATGGTGGGAATCAAGGTGGCACGCCAGTTCTGCAGGAACAGGTACATCACCAGGAACACCAGCACGATGGCTTCGACCAGCGTCTTGACCACTTCCTGGATCGACAGCTTGACGAAGGGCGTGGTGTCGTAAGGCTTGACCACCTTCATGCCCGGCGGGAAGAACGGCTTCAGCGCCTCGACCTGGCGATCCAGCGCGGCGGCGGTTTCCAGCGCATTGGCGCCGTTGGCCAGCTTGATCCCCATGCCCGATGCCGGTTTGCCGTTGAAGCGTGCCACGGTGTCGTAGCTTTCGTTGCCCAGCTCAACGCGCGCCACATCGCGTAGCAGTACCTTGGAGCCGTCAGTGTTCACCTTGAGCAGGATCTGCTGGAACTGCTCCGCAGTCTGAAGGCGGGTCTGCGCGGTGATGGTGGCGTTGAGCTGCTGCCCCTTCACCGACGGCGTGCCGCCGAGCTGGCCGGCGGATACCTGGGCGTTCTGCCCACGGATGGCCTCGGCCACATCGTTGGGCGTGAGCCCGAAGTTGTTGAGCTTGTCCGGATCGAGCCACACGCGCATGGCGTACTGCGCGCCGAACAACTGCACGTCGCCAACGCCGGGTACACGGCTGACCGGGTCGAGCATGTTGCTGGCGATGTAGTCGGCAAGGTCGACGTCGCTCATGCTGCCGTCCTCGGAGACCACACCGAGCACGGACAGGAAGCTGGCCGACGATTTGGTCACCTGGATCCCCTGCTGCTGCACTTCCTGCGGCAGCAGCGGCGTGGCCAGCGCCAGCTTGTTCTGCACCTGCACCTGCGCGATGTCCGGATCGGTGCCGGCGGTGAAGGTGAGCGTGATCGTCATCGAGCCGGAGGAGTCACTGGACGACGACATGTAGCTCAGGTTGTCGATGCCCTTCATCTTCTGCTCGATCACCTGGGTGACGGTGTCCTCCAGGGTCTTGGCGGATGCGCCGGGATAGGTGGCGGAGATGGAGACGGAGGGCGGTGCGATCTCCGGGTACTGCGCGATCGGCAGCTTGAGGATGGCCAGGATACCGGCCAGCATCACGATGATGGCGATCACCCACGCAAAAATGGGCCGATCGATAAAGAAACGGGCCATGCGTCAGGCTCCTTGCTTGGCGGCGGGGGCCGACGCGGCGCCGGCCTTGGGTTGCACCGGCACGGCGTGCGCAGGCACGCCGGGGCGCACTTTCTGCAACCCTTCGACGATCACCTGATCGCCCGCATTGAGGCCATCGCTCACCAGCCATTGATCGCCGACTGTTCGTTCCGTCTTGAGCTGGCGCGGCTCCACCTTGCCCTCGGCGTTGACGATCATGGCAACCGCCACGCCGCGCGCATCGCGCGTAACACCCTGTTGCGGCACCAGGATGGCGGATTCATTCACGCCTTCCTCCAGCACGGCGCGCACGTACATGCCCGGCAGCAACTGATGTTTCGGATTGGGGAACACGGCGCGCAGCGTGACGTTGCCGGTGGTCTGGTCCACAGTGACGTCGGAGAATTCCAGCCGGCCTTCCTGCGCATAGTGGCTGCCGTCTTCCAGCACCAGTTGCACGCGGGCCTTGCCGCCCGCCTGCTTCAACCGCCCGCTTTCCAGATCGCGCCGCAGCCGCATCAGTTCGGTGGTGGACTGGGTGACATCCACATAGATGGGATCGAGCTGCTGTACCGTGGCAAGCGCCTGGGCCTGGTTGGCCGTGACCAGCGCGCCGGCGGTGACCGTGGAACGGCCGATGCGGCCGGAAATCGGCGAAGTCACGCTGGTGTAGGCCAGGTTGATGCGTGCAGTTTCCAGCGCCGCCTTGGCGCCGGCCACATCGGCCTCCACCTGCTTGAGCGTGGCGGTAGCATCGTCGTGATCCTGCTTGCTCACCGCGTTGATCGCCACCAGGTCGTCATAGCGCGACGCGCGGTTGCGCGCGGTGAGCACATTGGCTTCGGCTTTGGCCAGCGCGGCCTTGGCGCTTTCGTACTCCGCCTGATAGGTGGCCGGGTCGATCTGGTACAGCACCTGCCCGGCCTTGATGTCCGACCCTTCCTCGAATAGCCGCTTTTGCAGGATGCCGCCCACCTGGGGCCGTACCTCGGCAATCTGGTACGGGCTGGTACGCCCCGGCAATTCGGTATCCAGCGCCACCGCCTGCAATCCCACCTTGACCACACCCACTTCCACAGCGGGCGGCGCCGCATTTTGCGCACCCTCGGGTTGGGATTTACCGCAGCCGGCCAGGCCGATGCCTCCGATCAAGGCCAGCAGCATGGCCAGGGTTGTGATGCGGGACGGGAATTTCATGGGCACCTCGGAGCGGAGTGGAATCGAAACGTCCGCCTTCTTGGGGCGGACGCGATGGCGGCACGGGTAGCGGTCGCACTGGGACAAATGTCGGTTTGTACTGGCTCTAGAATGAGCACTCGATCTAGAATGAGCGTTCATTCTATTTCCGGAAGCCCGTTCCCGGCAACAGTTACAATGCGGGCTCATACCAAAAACGAAGTATGCAGAGAGCAAGATGAACAAAGCAGGAAAAGTCGAAGGAGAGGGCTCCAAGGCTCAGGCACGCCGCGAGCAGGTGCTCGCCGCCGCGCACGCCTGTTTCTTGCAGTCCGGCTTCCACGGGGCCAGCATGGCCGTGATTGCCAAGGCCGCGAACATGAGCGTAGGCCACATCTATCACTATTTCGAGAACAAAGAGGCGATCATCGCCGCCATCGTCGAAGAAAACGTGCAGCATGTGTTGAGCAATATTCGCAGTGTGCGCGGCGCGCCCAGGCTGTATGAGGCGATGATCGAAAAAGCGGGCGAAAGGCTGGACGATGTGATGGACACCGGCAAGACGGCGCTGATGGTGGAAGTACTGGCCGAGGCGTCGCGCAACCCACACGTGGCCGAGCTGATCAAGCTGTCGGATCAAACGCCGCTGAAACTGCTGGGCGAACTGATCGCCGAAGGGCGGCAGGCGCGCCCGGCGCTGTCGCAGGAAGAACTCCGGGCGCGCGCCGAGGTGGTCGCCGCGCTGTTCGAGGGTTTGCAGATTCGCGCGCTGCGTAATCCCGACCTGCCGCGCGCGGCCATCCTGCCGCTGATGCAGGACTGTATCCGGCTGGTGCTGGAACGCTGAGCGCCCGCGCCAACGACAACGCCCCGCAATGCGGGGCGTTTTTGCTGTGGCGTGGCGCGGCTTCGCGTGCGGGGCGAAGGTCGATCCACTCCGGCCGGCTACTTGCCGTCGGCGGCCTTGAGCACTTCGACCAGATCGACGTATTGCTGCTGGGCTGCTTCGCCGCTGGTGCCCTTGAGCTTGGCCCAGGCATCGTACTTGGCCTGCGCCACGAACTGGATGGCGCTCGGGCGATCACCGGTCACGTCGCCCTCGCTGGCCTGCTTGAACAGCGCGTAGAGCTTGAGCTTGGTCTGCACGTCCGGCGCTTCGTCCAGCTGGACGACTTCTTCCTGGGCGGTTTTGAAACGACTGGCCAGATCCGACATGGTGTTCTCCAGATAGTTTTCAAACAGATGTTTTACACGCTCAGTATAACGGCGGTGCCTTTGCCCCACACTCGGGAAAACATGTACGCCATGCGCGGCGGAGCAAAGCCCGCTCAGCAGCAGGGCAGATACACCCCGTAGCCCTGCGCGGTCAGGCTGATCAGGCAGAAACCGTGCCCAAAAGGATCGGCCAGCATGGCGAGTTGGCCATAGGGCTTGGTTTCCGTCGGTGCCTCCACCACGGCACCCGCCGCCACCGCACGAGCCACGGCGACGGGCACGTCATCCACCTGGAAGTCGAAATGGATCGGTGACCAGTGCCGTGTATACAGACGCTCCGGCAGGCCGGGCGCCGGCCGCGTACCAGCGTGCTTGAGCAACAGGAATACCCGCACTCCCGCGCCGCCCAGTTCGACAAACTCGGTGTCGTAACGATGCAGCAGCGTCAGGCCAAGACCCTGGGTGTAGAAGGCAATGCCCGCTTCCAGATCGGGAACGTCGATATTGATCAGCACCGGCATGACAACCTCCTCTCTACCGTCAAGACTAAACCCGGAGGCAAAGCACGCGCCGCGCACACCTGCCATGGCGAATGGGCATCGATCCGGCAACACCCGCTCTCGCCCGAGCTTAGCGAGGCCCCCTACGGCGAGAGCGGGGGGAGCAGAACCGATCAATGCGAAAGGCTCAGGCGCTGAACACCCGCTTGCCCTTGACCAGCGTATGCCGCACGCGGCCTTTCAGCTCATGACCGAGGAACGGCGTGTTCTTGCCCTGGCTACGCAGCGTTTCCGGCGTCACGCGCCAGGTGGCCTCGGGGTCGAACAGCGTCAGGTCGGCGCGGTTGCCCACCGCCAGCCCGGCCTGGAAGCCCAGGAATGTCGCCGGCACGCAGGTCACCTTGGCCAGCGCCTGCGGCAAGGCCACGCCGGCGCGTTCAGCCCAGGCCAGCGTCAACGGCAACAGCAGTTCCAGGCCGGTGGCGCCACGTTCAGCCTCGGCGAACGGTACCAGCTTGCCGTCGTCGTCCACGGGGCTGTGGTCGGAACAGATTGCGTCGATGGTGCCATCGACCAGGCCGGCGACGATGGCGTCGCGGTCGCGCCCGCTGCGTAGCGGCGGATCGAAGCGGTACTGGCTATTGAAGTAGCCGATATCCACGTCGGTCAGGTGGATATGGTTGATGTCCACGTCGCAGGTCAGCGGCAGGCCATCGCGCTTGGCGGCGCGCACCATCGCCACGCCTTCGCCGCTGGACAGTCGGGCCAGATGCACTCGGCAACCGGTGGCATGCATCAGTTGCACGATCTGCGCGATGGCGATGGTCTCGGCCACCACCGGGATGCCGGTCAGGCCCAGGCGCGAAGCATATTCGCCGTCGTGCGCCACGCCGTCGTTCACCAGGCTGGCTTCTTCGGGGCGCAGGCGCAGCGAGAAGTCGAAGGTGGCCGCGTACTGCATGGCGCGGTACAGCACCTGAAGGTCGGCAATGGGCACATCGCCTTGTGAAAACGCCACGCAGCCGGCCTCGCGCAGTTGCGCCATCTCGGTGATCTCACGGCCTTTGAGGCCAGCGGTGAGCGCGCCCACCGGATACAACCGTGCCAGATCGTGCGCCTTGGCACGCTGGCGCAACATGGTCACCAGGCCGGGTTCGTCCAGTGGCGGGTCGGTGTCGGGCGGGCAGACGATGCTGGTCACGCCGCCGGCCACGGCGGCGGCCATCTCGGTGGGCAGCGTGGCCTTGTATTCGAAGCCCGGCTCGCGCAGACGCGCGGCGAGATCCACCAGGCCGGGGCAGACCACCAGCCCGCTGGCATCGAGGGTGTCCTCGGCGACAAAGCCGGCGGGCGCCTGGCCGACGCCGACGATGCGGCCCTCGGACAGGAACAGGTCGGCGAGCCGATCGGTGCCGGCCAGCGGATCGACCAGGCGGCCGTTCAGGATTGCGATGTTCTTGATTGCCATGTTCTCGACTTTCCTTAACGTCTTGCCTGGTTCTCGGCGACGATGTTCATCACGGCCATGCGCACGGCGATGCCGAAGGTCACCTGCGGCAGGATCACCGCGCGATCGCCGTCGGCCACCGCCGAATCGATCTCCACGCCGCGATTCATCGGGCCGGGGTGCATCACGATGGCGTCGGGCCTGGCCAGCGCCAGCTTCTCGGGGGTCAGGCCGTAGTGCTTGAAGTATTCCTGCGTGCTGGGCAGGTAGGCGCCGCTCATGCGCTCGTTCTGCAAGCGCAGCATGGCAACCACGTCCACGTCCTTCAGGCCTTCCCGCATGTCGTGGTGGACATGCACGCCCAGGCTTTCGATGCCCGTGGGCAGCAAGGTCTTGGGCGCGATCACGCGCACTTCCGGGCAGCCCAGCGTGGTCAGCGCGTGAATCTGCGAGCGCGCCACGCGCGAATGCAGGATGTCGCCGACGATGGCGACGCGCAGGTTGGTGAAGTCGCCCTTGTAGTGGCGGATGGTGTACATGTCCAGCAACGCCTGCGTCGGATGCGCGTGGCGGCCGTCGCCGGCATTGACCACGGCAATGCCGGGTTGCACGTGCTCGGCAATCAGGTGCGCGGCGCCCGATTGTGCGTGGCGCACCACGAACAGGTCGGCGCCCATCGCTTCCAGGTTGTGGATGGTGTCGAGCAGCGTTTCGCCCTTGGCGGTGCTGGAAGCCTGGATATTGAGGTTGATCACATCGGCCGACAGGCGCTTGGCGGCGATCTCGAAGGTGGTGCGGGTGCGCGTGGAGTTCTCGAAGAACAGGTTGAACACCGAGCGACCGGCGAGATGGTTGAATTTCTTGTTGCCTTCGGCGCCCTGGGCGACGAACTCAGCGGCGCGGTCGAGCACCTGATTCAGGATGCGCCTGGGCAGCCCTTCGGTGGTGAGCAGGTGAATCAGCTCGCCCTGTTGGTTCAATTGGGGGTTGTACATGAGGATCTCGGCACGGCGCCGCCGGGGACGGTGGCAGGTTGGCGATGGCCGCAATTTTCGGCCATCCGCCCGGCGCTGACCAGTGCCGCGTAGGGGAAAATGCCAGGGACGCGATCGGCCCGTGCGCAAATCCGGCCGATCAGGGCTCGAGGGAGGGCCAACGCGGATCGCGATAGAGCGCCTGCGCCACGCCCGCCAGATAGGCCGCCAGCATGGGATCGGCGCTGTTGCTGAGCAAAAGTCGCGGGTACGGCTCGCCGCGGGGCAGGGTCACCACCTGGGCACGCCATTGCGGCCATTGCTCGGCCAGCCAGTCCTCGGTGAGCGCGGGCATGGTGATGACGTCGACCCGCCCGGCCATCAGCATGCGCGCCAGCGATTCCATCGACGGGGTATCGAAGCGCTGGATCGGCACGGCGGTACGCTTGCGCTCCAGTTCCGCATATCGATGCCCGAGCAGGGAACCCAGGCGATAGCCGCCCTGCTTTTCGATCTGCTCCCGGCTCAACGGCCGCTCGCGCAAGGTGACCCACAGATCGGTGTCGCGCAGCAGCGGCGGGGACCATTGCAGCCGTTCGGCGCTGGGCTTGAGCCATGCCGGATTCACCCAGGCCACCACACCGCGCCAGTCCGGCGATGCGATCAGGCGATCCACGCGGCGGCGCGGCAGCAACTTCAGCTCGAAGTGGTAGCGGCCGGTGGCGCGCTCATTCAACGCATCGATCAACGCGTGGCTGAGGTCACGGCCATCCTCGGCGATATAGGGTGGATAGTCGTGATAGACATACACAGGCACCGCCTGGGGCTCGGCCACGACCATCCCGGATGCACCACACAGAAAAAGCAATACCAGCCACAACTTTGCCATCGTCTCGTCCCCTCACGAGCCCACAGCTTACAACGCTCGCCCGCAGGATGGACGTACTTCGATCGGCGCCCGCGCGATAGCCATCCATTTGCCGGGCCAACCCTTGGAAATGGCGGGGGTCACTGCGCCGCCGCCCCATCGAACCAGCCCTGGAGGATCTGCATCGCCGCGACCTGATCGAGCGCCGGCTTCTGCTTGCGGCCGCGCACGCCCGTATCGTTGAGCGCGGCACTGGCGGCGGCGGAACTGTAGCGCTCGTCCACCAGCGCCACCGGCAGGCCGAAACGACCGTTCAGCCGATTGGCGAACTTGCGCGCCAGCCGCGACGTTTCCTGCTCTTCACCCGACTCCGCCAGCGGCAGCCCCACCACCAGTTGCGCCGGCTGCCATTCGGCGATCAACTGCCCGATGCGCGCGAACCGGGCGTCGTTGCCCTCGGCGGCAATGGTTTCCACCGGGTGGGCAATGCCCAGCTCGGTGCTGCCTACGGCGACGCCGATGCGGGCCTCGCCAAAATCGAATGCGAGCACGCTGCTCATGGCAAATCCAGGAAAAAAAAGGGACGAGCCCACGGCAGGGCCCGCGGGATCAGGCGTGGCCGGCATCCTCGGCCAGCATCGCCATGTCGATGCCGAGCAAAGCCAGCGCGGCCTCGTAACGCTCCTCGGCCGGCAGGTCGAAGATCACTTGCGGATCGGCCTGCACCGAAATCCAGGCATTCTGCGCGATCTCGTTTTCGAGCTGCCCGGCTTCCCAGCCGGCGTAGCCCAGCGTGACGAACAGCTGTTCCGGGCCAGCGCCCTCGCCCACCGCCAGCAGCACGTCCTTGGAAGTGGTCAGGCCCATCTCGTCGGACACCGGCAGTGTCGATTGCCAATCGCCCAGCGGGGTATGCAGCACGAAACCGCGATCGGTCTGTACCGGCCCGCCGAAGCACACCGCGAGATCGGCGACATCGGGACGATGCAGTTCCACGCCGATCTGCTCGAACAGCGTGGAAAGCGGCATGCCGAGGGGCCGGTTCACGATCACGCCCATCGCGCCGCGCTCGTTGTGGTCGCAGACAAAGGTCAGCGTCCGCGCGAAGATCGGGTCCACGAGGCTGGGCATGGCGATCAGGAAGTGCTGGGAGAGATTGAAGTCCATGCCTCAAGTATCGCATAAGAAGTTGCGCGCACAGCGCGCGCGACCGGCGGTAGGCAGGGGCCAGCGGCAATATCGCCAGCGGCGTGCGCCGGGACACAGCTATGATCCGCCCACCTTCCTGGATGACACCCCGATGAGCGATACCGCAATCGTCTGGTTCCGCCGCGATCTGCGCCTGTTCGACCATGCCGCGCTGTATCACGCGCTGAAGCGCCATGGCCGCGTGGTGGCGGTATTCGTGTTCGACCTGGATATCCTGGCGCCGCTGCCACGGGCCGACCGGCGCGTGGAGTTCATCCTCGCATCGCTGCACGAACTGGCCGAGTCCCTGCACGCGCGCCATAGCGCGCTGGTGGTGGCGCACGGCCGACCAGTCGCGGAAATCCCGCGCCTGGCGCGGCACTTCCGGGCCGGGGTCGTCTACGCCAACCACGATGACGAGCCCGCCGCGCGCGATCGCGACCATGCGGTGGCCCAGGCGCTGGCAGCCGAAGGCGGCGAGCTACTCACCTTCAAAGACCATGTGCTGTTCGAACGCGATGAAATCCTGACCCGCGAGCAAGGCATGTACAGCGTCTTCACGCCTTACCACCGCGCCTGGTCGGCTCGGCTGGACAACTTCATGCTGTCGTCCTACCCGGTGGCACGCTATCTGGAACGGCTGTTGCCGCTGCCGCAAGCACCGCTGCCGACACTGGCAGAGCTGGGCTTCGTTGCCACCAATCTCGCCGAACTGCCGTTGCCGACAGGCATGTCGGGCGGAGAGCGGTTGTTCGAGCAATTCAAGCCGCGCCTCGATGCCTACCCTCAGCGCCGTGACTTCCCGGCGATGAAGGGGCCCTCGTATCTGTCGGTACACCTGCGCTTCGGCACGGTATCGATCCGCGAACTGGCGCGCCATGCGTGGCAGGCGGGCACCGCAGGCGCACAGACCTGGCTGAAAGAACTGGCATGGCGCGATTTCTACCACCAGATCCTCTGGCATCGCCCCGATGTGGTCGATCATGCCTTCCGGCGCGAGTACAACACGCTGCCATTTCCCAACCGGGAGGACTGGTTTGCCGCGTGGTGCGACGGGCGCACCGGGTATCCATTGGTCGATGCCGCGATGCGCCAGCTCAATGGCACCGGCTACATGCACAACCGCCTGCGCATGGTGGCGGCGTCGTTCCTGGTGAAAGACCTGCTGGTGGACTGGCGCTGGGGCGAGCGCCTGTTCGCCGAGCGGCTGATCGACTACGACCTCGCCGCCAACAACGGCGGCTGGCAATGGGCCGCCTCCACCGGCTGCGACGCCCAGCCCTACTTCCGCATTTTCAATCCGGTCAGCCAGTCGCGAAAATTCGATCCGGATGGCCGCTTCATCCGCCGCTATTGCCCCGAACTGGCCGCTTTACCCGATCACGCCATCCACGCGCCGTGGCAGGCGCAGCCCCTGGAACTGGCCGCCGCGGGCGTGCGGCTGGGGCACGACTACCCGCTTCCCATCGTCGATCACGCGCAGCAACGCGAACAGGCACTGGCGCTGTTCAAAGCCGCGCGTTGACGCATGAAAAAGGCCGGTCCCTTGGGGCCGGCCGGGTGCGAAGCGCCCTGGAATTATTGCAGTTGGTAGATGCTCAGCACGTTGCGCAACTGCGCGTCGTTGTAATCCAGCTTCACCATCCGCCAAGTGACCGGATCGTTGGCCGGAGCCGGGTCGAAGTCGAACGCCTCGGTCACCGTGGCCGACGACGGATAGGTCCACTGATCCAGCCGCTCGGCATAGCCGGAGGCCGTGCCATATGACACATCGATGCCATAGGCGAACCCGATGGGGAAGCTGGCACTCACGCTGAACGGCCCACCGGCGAACGAACCCAGCGCGGTACGGCTGGCGCTGCTCAGTGCGGGCCAGGCGATCTGCGCCAGCTCGGCGTTGGTGTACGGCCGTTTGACGACGGTGCGGTACTGCGCGTTGGTGGTATCGGTGATGAGCACCGCCTGATTGCTGGCGGTATAGAACTCGAAGGCATACACGCTGTTGTCCTTCACCTCGGCGATGGCGCTGTCCGACAGCTCCACCAGCGTGCCGCAGTTCGGCAACGTGCCTTCACGGCAGAACTGACCACCCAGCGACTGCGGCACGAAGCGTACGCCACCGGCCGGCAGACCTGGCCCCTTCACCAGCGCATAGGTGATCGTGCCGTGGTCGTTGCTGGTGTTCGGGTCTTCGATCCAGAACTCCAGCCCGGTGTGATAGCTGACCGTGCCGTTGACCTCGTTGCGCAGCGCCAGCGGATACGCTTCTGCGGAGAAGCGGCCACGGTTGCCATGCAGCAGCCACTTGGCCTGCCCATCCACCGTCACCTTCTGCAAGCGCCAGCCGGTTTCCACGCTTTCCAGCAGGCCGTTCTTCAGCTTCACGATGAAGCCAACCCGGACAAAAGTGCCGTCGGCCGAGGTCTGCACCGGGCCTTCCAGCGTCACGCCGCTGAAGCTGATGCCGATATTACTCGGATCGCTACCCACATCGGCCGCGAAGGTATCGCGGTTCTGATCCTCGTGACGGAAATCCTCGCTCAGCTCGCCCTTGACCGCCTCGGCGGTCGGCAGGCCATTGGCGAATAGCGCATTGAAGCGCCGGAACGCCGCCTCGATGCCTTGCAGATCGGAAACCACGCCGCTCAGGTCACCGGGAGCCGGCAACGCATCGGTATCGGTGGTGCTGGTCAGTTGATCCTGGATCTCCTCCTGCGTCAGCACGTTCCGGATCGTCGCCACCTGGGTTTCCGGATCGACAGTGACACGCAGGATGTCCAGCGCGGCGTCCAGCCCGGTATGGTCGGCCTGGAAGCTGCTGCGCAGCAGATCGATGGTGCTCTCGATGCCCAGCCCGGTCAGCACGCTTTGCAACCGCGCCTTCAGCGCCGCGGTCTGCTCGGTGAGGGCATCCGGAGTCAGGCTGGCGAACTGCGGCGTATCGAAGAAATTGGCCGCCAGATCGCCGGCGATATTGGCGATGATCAGGTCGGTCAGCGGCGTGATGTTGATGGTGCCGCCCACATCGGTCTGCAACGCGGCGGAATGGATCACGTAGCGCTTGCCCCCGACCATGCCATCGGCACGGAACACGAACGGCGGCGTCAGGCCGGTGACGTCGACGGTGTACTGCCCGTCCGCCCCCACCGGCACGCTGCGCGTGACCCCGTTGGCATCCTTCACGGTCACGGTGCCAGCCAGCGGTGCGCCGGCCGCAGCCACGCCGCTGATGTTACCCGACGCGGCGGGCGGGCCCGACGGCTCGTCAGGAGTGGAGTCCCCACCGCCACTGCCACAGGCAGTGAGCAACAGCGCCATGCTGGCGGCCAGCAGGGCTGGCTTCATATATCGCATTGTCATCGTGTATCCCCGGAAACAGGCGGTGGTCCGCCCTGATTGTCGATCGCGGCGCGCCTCGCCGGGCAGGGCGGGCACTGCATGCGAAAGCACCGATGCTTTCGTCCGGACTCAGCGTAGAGAGGCGTCAATAAGACAACAATCACTCATATGAGTGATGCCATATGCTTATCGCTATACTTCCCGACGGAATGCACGCGCAATGGGAAGCCCATGGAAGCACTGATCGGATCGATCTACGAAAGTACGGTGGCGAGCAGTGGCTTTGTCCTGTTCCTGAGCCATCTGGCGACACACTTCCGGCTTCGATCCGCCCAGTTGATCGTGCGCAACCTGCACAGCCACGCCATCCGTGGCGCGTGGACCAGTCACACCGATGCAGAATGGATCCAGCGCTACGCCGACGACTACGCCCGTGAGGATCGCCTGGCGCATGTCATGATGACTTCGCCCGGCGGGCGGTTCTATGCCAGCAACCGCGACATTCCTGACATCGACAGTTTTCTGAAACACAGCCGCTTCGCCCGCGAATATCTGGCGCCACAAGGCATCGCCCACGCGGCGGCCGCCACCATCCAGGTGGAAGGCGATTGGCACACCCAACTCTTCATCCAGCGCCGGCACGATCCCGGCGGCTTTGCCGACGCCGAACTGGCCGAACTCGACCGCCTGCTGCCACACCTGCAACGCAGCGTGCTGATCCACCAGCGGCTGCTCGAATCGCGTTTCGACGCGCTGGCGGTACACAGCGCACTGGATGCATTCTCCACCCCGGTGCTGATGCTCAACCGTCTGGGCAAGGTGATGGTGGCCAACCACGCCGCGCAAACGGTCCTGGCGCGCGGCGCGCCCGGCATCTCGCTCGATGGCGCCAACCTGCTGATCGACGCCGCCGACAGCGAACGGCGCCTGTCCACCTACCTGCGCCTGGGCGACACCGCCCTTCCCGACAACAGCGGCCGACGCACCCTGCGCATTCCGCGCGGCCCGAACCTGCCGCCCTTGACGCTGCTGGTGACCACGATCCATCTGGCGCAGCAGGATGGAGAAGGCGTCGAAGCATCGCTGGTCTTCCTGTTCGACCCCAGCCTGCGCGCCGCGCCCGACCCGGCGATGCTGATGCTGCTGTTCGGCCTCTCCGAAGCCGAAGCGGCCCTGACCGCCGGCCTGTGCCGGGGCGAAAGCCTGGAAACGCTGGCTGCCGCGCGCGACGTGACGCTCAATACCTTGCGTACCCAGTTGAAGAGTGTGTTCGGCAAGACCGGCACCAACCGGCAGGCGGAGCTGGTGGCACGGGTGATGGCAAGCCCCGCATATGCGGCGCGATAGGGAGAATCGGGGGCGGTTGGCGCCTTTGCCATTGCGGCAGCGCTGATGGGTGCGCTTAGCGGCAACCTCAAAACACGGAGCGCCTCGCGGCGGTCGTTAGTGCTCGGCATGCGCGTTTCAACGGCAACATCTTTAAATCAACAGCAACACCTTTAATGCTGGGCAGGCCGGTTCGTTTCTTTTTGCGTGACCAAAAGAAACGAACCAAAGAAAAGGCGGTGCGACGCTTCGCCCTGCATGGCGCGTCGCTAAACGGCAAGCCGCTAAGCTTTGGCGGCACCACCGTCTGCGCCCCTCCGGGGTTACCTACGTCGGTCGCGAGCCTAAGGTCTCGCTCCACTCCTCGGCACCACATAATGGAGGAAAGGCTGCTGAATGCCAGCGCAGTTTGGGAAATGTCCTCGCTGTTTGCATGCCTGCGAGTACAAAGCCACCCACTTTCACCCACAGGCACTCGTACACGTCACCCCTTCCTTTCAAGGGGAGGGGCCGGGGGAGAGGATGGTCTGCCGGGTCCCCTTCAGAAGCGCCGAGCGGAAGACAAGCGGGCGGGAATTCGGCGAGGACTGTCTGAGGGCGCGCAGCGCCCGAGTTCCGCAGCCACCGCCCGATTGTCTGGAGCGAGGGAACCCGAAGGGCGTGGATGCAGGGTCGCCTTTTCTTTGGTTCGTTTCTTTTGGCGACGCAAAAGAAATGAACCGGCCCGCCCGGCCGCTAAGGGCGTCAAGCAACCGCGCCGCAGGCGCCAGGCGGTTAAAAGCCTTTGCAGTTGCAGTTGCAGTTGCAGTTGCAGTTGCAGTTGCAGTTGCAGTTGCAGTTGCAGTTGCAGTTGCAGTTGCA
>NZ_SUMF01000044.1 GCF_005048205.1 Chitiniphilus eburneus | reverse complement strand
CAGTAGCGCGTTCAGGGCGCTGGCTTCGGTTTCTTTGATGCGCAGCTGGCTGCCGATCACGTTGAGGTCGCCGTCTTTGGCGATCAGGGTGAGGTCGCCGGTCGATTGCAATACGCTGCCGTTGACGGTGTCGTCGTGGGTCTGGCTACGGCGGTAGCCTTTGGTGGTCAGGGTGGTGTAGTCGGCGTCGCGGGTGTCGTGGCTGGCCACGATGTCGATCTGTTTGGCAATGCCGGTCAGGTCGCCGGCGACATCGATGCCGCTGCCCTTCACGGTGAGCTGGTTGCCGGCCAGCAGGATGGCGTCGCCGCCGGCGCTGAGCTGGCTGCCCAGGTTCTGGATGGTGTCGTCGCGCAGGCGGGCGCTGCCGTCCACTTGCCAGGTGTTGCGGCTGGCCACGCTGCCAATGGTGAGGTCGCGCCCAGCCGTCAGCACCAGTTGCCCGTCGCTCTTCACTTGCGCGCCCAGGATGTTCAGGTCCTGGCCGGCTTCGGCGTAGAGTTCGCCGGCATGCACGGTGGCGATGCGGTCGATGTTCACCCGCGTGCCGCCTGCGGCGCTGGTCTCGTTGGTGGCGCTGGCCAGGTTGAGGTTGCGGCCGGCCACCAGGCTGACCAGGTCGCCCTGGACGTCGCCGCCCAGGTTCAGGTCCTGGCGGGTGGTCAGGCTCAGGTCTTGCGCGGCAATGCGCCCGCCCAGTTGGTCGAGGGTGTCGGCGGTCAGCGCCAGCCGTTGCTTGGCCTGGATGTCGCCGCTGCTGGTGAAGGTGCCCTGGGTTTCCAGTTGGATGTCGCGGGCGGCGATCAGGCTGCCGTCGCCGCGCAGGTCGTCCGCCGCCACTTTGAGGTACACCTGCGGCACCAGGACGCGCTCGACGCTGCCGTCGGCCAGCACGATGTCGCGCGCCACCAGCCAGACGATGTCGGTGGTCAGCGCGGCCATCTGTTCGGCACTGAGGGCAACGCCGATGTTCAGTTGGTATTGCTGGGCGAAGGCGGCACCGGCGCTCATCAGCGCGGCGTATTGTTGTTCGGCGCTGGTGTAGTCGCCGATATAGCGCTGGCCGGTGGCCAGCATGATCTGTTGCGAGATCAGTTGCTGTTCGTAGAACCCATCGCCCAGGCGTTTGAAGACGCGATCCGGGTCGGTGTTGAGCTGTTGCAGCAGCGCGTCGGAGCTGAGCCAGGCTTTGCCGCCCAGGAAACGCGGGTCGGTTTCGATCAGGTAGGCGTGGCCCGGTTCGAGGTGGGTCTGGTAAAGCTGGTTGGTGGGCAGCGTCAGCGTCGGTGAGGGAACGCGGATGGTTTGCAGGCCACCCGGTTGCGGTAGCTCCAGGATGCCGCCCACGGGCGGCAGCAGCAGGCGGCCGGCCGCCTGGGCCGGGGTCAGGCTGACCACCGGGCTGCGGCGCGCGCCTTCGGCCAGCATGGTGGGCGCTGCCACCACTTCGCCCATCTGGATTTGCGGCAGGCCCACCGTGCCGGGGCCCTGGCCGACTTGCGAGCGGCCCACCGCTGCAATCGTTTGCGGGCCGAGCGTGGCGTCGATCTGGATGGTGCCGTGCCGAAGCTGGCCGGTGCCGTCGCGGGTCAGGGTGCCAACGGCGATGTTGACGGCGGGCTTGAGGCCGATGCTGGCGCCTTGGGTTGCGGGGGTGTTCTGGTCCCAACGGTAGATGGGCAGCCCCAGCGCGTGCTGCTCGGGCGCGCGCGTGAAACTGCTTCGATCATAAACACGCTTCTTGTTACCGAAACTGCCACTGGACACCACTTCGGTGAATTCGTGCTCTCCCCCCTCCACGCTGATGATCTGCTGGCCTTGGGCGCCGATGTTGTTGGGGTTGCTGCTGTAATTGGCATACAGGCCGCCGCCCGCTACCACCTGGCTCTTGTCGTTGGTCAGCGTGCCGCCGTTGAGTGCCATGTTGCCGCCCGACAGGATTTGCGCCGGAGCGCTGCGCAGGGTGATGTCTTCGGTCGTAACGCGGGTGTAGCGGAAGGCATGCCAGTCTTCGTGCCGTCGCTTGTTGCGGTCGATGTTGAAGGCGTTGATGGCGTCATCCAGCGCCGTGTAGGCCGCCAGCCATTCGGCATCGTGCGCTTCTTTGGCTGCGAGATAGGGTTTGCACTGCGCGTCGTTGGCGGCACGCGGGTCGCTACAGTTGTAGGGCGGTGGCGTGGGCTCCACGCTGGTGGGTGGTGCCAGGTCGAACAAGGCCCAGATGGGATCGGTGACCGGGTAGACGCTGTAACGCGGTACCGTTCCCTCGCCGCCAGGGCAATTGACGGTAAAACAATCCCAGATGATGGCGTTTGCTTTGGTCAGGCCGCCAAACTTCGCCAATGGGTATTTGACCGAATCGCTGATCAGGTAGTGGTCCCCTGTGTTGTCGAAGTACACCTGATCCGCCCTCAGGATGGTGGTGCCATCGAACGAGTATTCCAGCACCGCTTCGCGCGAAACCTCCACCCGCTCCATCGCAAAATCGGTATTGATGTTGTTGAGCGCGCCCGCGCCGATGCTCAGGTTTCCCCCCGCCTCGATCCGCGCGGAAAGGTTGTCCACCGTGCCGGCCCAGCCCTGGGCGCGGTTGGCGGCATCCAGGCTGCCGCCGATGGCCATGTCGCCCACGCTGTAGATCAGGCCGTCGCGCTGGTTGGCGATGGTGTTGCCGGTCAGGTCCAGCCGGTCGCGCGCGGCGATCACGGCGGTGCTGGCGTTGTTCACGCTGCCGGCCTGGATGGCGAGGTGGTCGCCGTAGATGCGCGCGCCGTTGTTCAGGCTGCCGGCTGCCACGCGCACATTGCCACCGTCGATCAGGCCCTGGTTGTCCAGGTGGCCGTTCACCGCGACGTTCAGGTTCGGTGCGTACAGTTCGCCGCTGGCGGTGTTGTTCAGCGCGCCCGCGTTTACGTTCAGCGTTTGGTTGGCGGCAATGCGGGTGACGTTGGTCAGCGTGCCGCCGACGTTGACGGTGGCGGTGCCGGCCGCTTCGACCACGCCGTCCTGGTACAGGTCCTGGCGCACGGTCAGCGCCAGATCGCCGTTCGATTGCACGGTGCCGATGCCATCGACCGTGGTGGTGGTCACGTCCAGGCGGGTGCCGGCTTGCAGCTTGCCGCCCTGGTTGCGCAGCAGCGCCACATCGACCACGGTATTGCCGGCCGCGCTGGCCGTGCCGCTGCGGTTGTCCAGCGTGCCGGCCGTGATGCCCAGTTGGGTGCCGCCAACCAGTTGGCCGCCCTGGTTGTTGACGGTGCCGCCCGCTGCATTCAGTTGCAGCCGGTCGGCCTCCAGCCGGCCGTTCTGGCTGTTGTCGATATCGGCGGCAGTCACGGTCAGCCCGGCGCCGCCCACCATCTTGCCAGCGGCGTTGTTCAGGTTGCCGCCCAGGGTGACAGTGCCGTCCTGCACGGCAATGATGCGGCCGCCCTGGTTGCCCAGGCTGGCGGCGTTCATGGTGAAGGCGCCACCGCTCTGGATGTCGCCGTTGGCGTTCTGGATATCCTGGGTGGTGCGCAGGGTGAGGTCGCCATTGGCGCCCAGCCAGCCCTGGCGGTTGTCGATGCGGCTGGCATCGACGGTCAGTTTGCCGCCGGCCAGGATGCCCTGGCTGGCGGTGTTCAGGTTAGTGAGCGTGCCGCTGCCCAGCGCCAGCGTGGTATCGCCACCACTTTGCACCAGTCCGCCCGTGTTGTTCAGGCCGTTGGCGGTGACGGTCAGGGTGCGCGCGGCGGTGATGCGGCCGGCGCTGCTGTCCAGCAGGTTGGCGGTGGTCAGCGTCAGGTCCTGGCCGCTGGCGATTTCGCCGCCACGGTTGTCGATCGTCGCGGCATCCACCGTCAACAGGCCGTTGCCCAGTTTGACCAGCGTGCCGCCCTGGTTGTCCACGCGCGCCGCGCTCACGGTGATCTGCTGGCCTTGCAGCGTCAGTGTCTTGCCGGCGTTGTCCAGCGCGCCCTGGCTCGCCAATGTCAATTGGCCACCGGCGATCAGGGCTGCGCTGGCGGCGGTCAGGCTGTTGCGCCCGGTGACGGCGGCATTGCCGCCCGCGCTGAGCGTGGCGTTGCGCAGCGCGACGCTGTTGCCGCTCAGGTCGATGCCGCCACCTGCCAGCACTTTGCCTTGCAGGTCGATCTGGCTGGCGCTGGCGTTGAGCTGGCCGCTGCCACCCAGCGTGCCGTCGTCGTTCAGGCCGGCCACCAGGATGCCGTTGCCGCTCAGTTGCCCGGCATTCACGGTGAGGTCGCCCTTGGCGCCCACCAGGCCTTGTTCGATATCCAGCGTGCCTTGCGTGGTGAGCGTCAGCCCGGCGCCGCTGGTGAGCTGTGCGTTGCGTGCCGATAGCGTTTGGGTGCCGCTCAGGGTGGCACCCTGGCGCCCTTCCACTTTGCCTTGCGCCAGGTTCAGCGTGCCGGCCTGGGCCTGCACCTGGCCGCCCGCCAGCAGTGCGCCGCTGGAGGCCAGTGCATCGTTCACCGTCAGTTGCAGGGTTTTGTTGCGCGTCAGTGCGCCGTTGCCATCCACCCCGGCGGCCAGGGTGCCGCTCTGGGTCAGTTTCTGGGCGGTCACGGTCAGGGTGTCGCCGCTGACAATCACGCTGTCGTTGTTCAGTTCGCGCACGGTCACGGTGGCCGCGCCTTCGGCGCGCACCTGGCCGCCGAGGTTGTCCAGCCGGTCGGCCTGGGCCGTGAGGGTGCCGCCGGCGTCGAATACCGAGCGGGTGTTGGTCAGTGTGCCCTGGCTGGTCAGGGTGAGGTTGCCACCGGCCGACACCTGCGTGTCGGTGGCGCTCAGGCCGCTACGGCCTTGCAGCGCTACGTCGCCGTGGGCGGCGATCCTGGCGGCTTGCGCCGTAATGCTCTG
Source organism: Chitiniphilus eburneus (assembly GCF_005048205.1). Taxonomy (GTDB): domain Bacteria; phylum Pseudomonadota; class Gammaproteobacteria; order Burkholderiales; family Chitinibacteraceae; genus Chitiniphilus; species Chitiniphilus eburneus. The sequence continues at coordinate 16,106 of NZ_SUMF01000044.1, read as the reverse complement.
GGCAGTAACGGTGAGGCCATCGCGCGCCAGCAGTTGGCCACCTTCAAGGCGATAGCCATCCTGGAGCGTCAGTTGCGCGCGGCCGGCCTGGGTCAGTTGGCCGTTGGCATCCACCCCGGCGCCCAGCGTGCCGGCCTGGGTGAGGCTGCGCGCGGTCAGCGTGAGGTCGCCCCCCGCCAGCAGCAGGCCATCGGTGTTCACCGTGGTGGCGGTCACCATCAACGCGCCGTCGGTGCGTGCGCTGCCGTCTTGCTGGGTGAGGGTCTGCGCGGTGAGGCCCAGCCCCTGGCGGGACTCCACCTGGCTGTCGGTCAGTTGCAGTGTGCCCTGGGTGGCCAGGCTCAACGGTCCGTTCGCAATCAGCGCCGAGTCGGTGGCCGTCAGGCTGTCGCGCCCGCTGACGGCGGCATTGCCGCCCGCGCTGAGCGTGGCGTTGTGTAGCGCGACGCTGTTGCCGCTCAGGTCGATGCCGCCACCTGCCAGCACTTTGCCTTGCAGGTCGATCTGGCTGGCGCTGGCGTTGAGCTGGCCGCTGCCACCCAGCGTGCCGTCGTCGTTCAGGCCGGCCACCAGGATGCCGTTGCCGCTCAGTTGCCCGGCATTCACGGTGAGGTCGCCCTTGGCGCCCACCAGGCCTTGTTCGATATCCAGCGTGCCTTGCGTGGTGAGCGTCAGCCCGGCGCCGCTGGTGAGCTGTGCGTTGCGTGCCGATAGCGTTTGGGTGCCGCTCAGGGTGGCACCCTGGCGCCCTTCCACTTTGCCTTGCGCCAGGTTCAGCGTGCCGGCCTGGGCCTGCACCTGGCCGCCCGCCAGCAGTGCGCCGCTGGAGGCCAGTGCATCGTTCACCGTCAGTTGCAGGGTTTTGTTGCGCGTCAGTGCGCCGTTGCCATCCACCCCGGCGGCCAGGGTGCCGCTCTGGGTCAGTTTCTGGGCGGTCACGGTCAGGGTGTCGCCGCTGACAATCACGCTGTCGTTGTTCAGTTCGCGCACGGTCACGGTGGCCGCGCCTTCGGCGCGCACCTGGCCGCCGAGGTTGTCCAGCCGGTCGGCCTGGGCCGTGAGGGTGCCGCCGGCGTCGAATACCGAGCGGGTGTTGGTCAGTGTGCCCTGGCTGGTCAGGGTGAGGTTGCCACCGGCCGACACCTGCGTGTCGGTGGCGCTCAGGCCGCTACGGCCTTGCAGCGCTACGTCGCCGTGGGCGGCGATCCTGGCGGCTTGCGCCGTAATGCTCTGGGCAGTAACGGTGAGGCCATCGCGCGCCAGCAGTTGGCCACCTTCAAGGCGATAGCCATCCTGGAGCGTCAGTTGCGCGCGGCCGGCCTGGGTCAGTTGGCCGTTGGCATCCACCCCGGCGCCCAGCGTGCCGGCCTGGGTGAGGCTGCGCGCGGTCAGCGTGAGGTCGCCCCCCGCCAGCAGCAGGCCATCGGTGTTCACCGTGGTGGCGGTCACCGTCAGCGCGCCGTCGGTGCGTGCGCTGCCGTCTTGCTGGGTGAGGGTCTGCGCGCTGAGGCCCAGCCCCTGGCGGGACTCCACCTGGCTGTCGGTCAGTTGCAGCGTGCCCTGGGTGGCCAGGTCGAGCCGGCCAGCCGCCAGCACGGTGCTCTGGTTCAATGTGGCGCCGCTTTGCGCGGCCACGCGCACGTTGCCGCCGCTGCGCAAATCGGTGTTGTTCAGTGCCAGTTGCCCAGCCTGAAGGTCGGCGCCGCCAGCCGCCAGCATCTGTCCGCCCAGGGTGGCGTTCTGCTGGACCTGGAGCGTCAGCGCGCCGTTGCCGACCAGTTTGCCGTCGCTTCCCAGGCCGGCCGCCAGCACCTGGCTGGTGGTCAGTTGCCGGGTCTGGATGCGCAGATCGCCACCGGCGCCGATCACGCCGTCGTTGGTCACGCTGTCGGCGTTCACGGCCACGGCGCCCGTGCTGTAAAGCTGGCCGGCATTGCGCAACGCCTGGCTGTCCACCCGCAGGGCGCCAGCGGCGCCGACAGTACCGGCGCCGTTGTCGAGTGTGGCTGCGGCAATGGCGAGATCGCGGCCGCTGGTGAGCTGGCCACCATCGTTGACCAGCGCCGTGGCGCTCACGGCCACGCCGCCTTGTCCGATCAATGCGCCGCCACGGTTGTCGATGCCGCTGCCGCTGTTCACCACCAGGCTGCCCGCGCTGGCACCATCCTGCGCAATCTGGCCTTGGCGGTTGTCGAGCGCGCCGGCGTCGATGCGCATAGCGCCGTTACTGGTCTGTATGGCGCCGCCGTTGTTGAGCACGGCCCCTTGGGCCGTGACGCTGAGCGCGCCGCCCGCCTGCAAAATACCGCCTTCGTTGCGTACCGCACCGGGCGTGCTCAGCGCCAGGTTGCCACCGGCCTGCACCACGCCCTGGCGATTGGCGATATCCGCCGCCGCCAGGCTGACATTGCCCAGCGCGGCCACCTGGCCGCCATCCAGTTGCAGGGTCACGGCCTGCGCGGTAATCGCTTTGCCTGCCAGCAGTTGCCCGCTGGACACCAGCGCGCCGGCACTCTGCACGTTCAACGCGCCGCTGCCCTGCAACTGGCCCTGGGTATCCAGCCCTGCCGCGATGGTGCCGCTGTTGCGCACGTCGGCGCCATGCACCACGACATCGCCGGCGGCCGCCAGCGTGCCGCGCTGGGCCACCGCGCCCGCCGCATCCACCGTTGCGGTGCCCCCCGCATAGACGGTGCCGCCTTGTTCCAGCGCCTGCGCGCCCACGTTGACATCGCCCGCCGCCTGCCATTGGCCCGCGACAATACGCACGGTGCCGGCCTGGTCCACTTCGATGCTGCCGGTCAGCGCCGCCACTTGGCCCACGCTGTTGACGCCCACGCCCAGGTCGGTACCGATCAGGTGAATGGCGTTCGCGTACATGCTGCCCAGCGCGCCCAGGTCCAGCGAGATGCCGGGTGCATTGGCGTCGTCGCCCAATGCCGCGACGCCCAGGCCGCCGTAACCGACCTGGTTGGCACCGGTGATCACGTTCAGGCGCTGCGCCCACAGCGCCGCGTTCACCGAGAGCGAGCGGCTGATCAGGTCCAGTTGATCCAGATTGGCGGCATTCAACCCGGCGCCGATGATGTCGATCTGCCCGCCGCCGACGCGAAAACCGGTCAGGCTGCCATCGCTGCCGAAAGTGGGCCGCCCGGTGGTCAGCGTGGCGCGCGGCGCGTTGATGAAGCCGCAGCCGTTACAGGTGATGCCGTTGGGGTTGGCAACCACCACGTTGGCGGCCTTGCCCGCGACCTCCAGGTAGCCGTTCATGGCGCTGGGGTTGCGCCCGGTGACTTCGTTCAGGATCAACCGCGCCGCGCTGTTACCGAGGAAGGGATTGCCCTGGATCTGCCCCGCCAGTTGGCTCTGCGTCGCCACGCTGCTGTTGTTCAGCACCATGCCGTTCTGCGGCACGCCGAACTGGTCGAACTTGTTGTGCGATACGCCCTTGTCGTTGGGCTTGGCGATCTGCACCACCGGCACCCCGTTGCCCGCCTGCGTCACCACCGGCCGCTGGTTGCCCGGTGCGTTCTTGTCCACCACCACATCGGCCCAGCCACGCAGGGGGATGGCCAATTGCAGCAGGCTGCATAGCACGATGGTGGCTTGGCGAAACACGGAAGGGGTGGCGAATTGCATGGTGCAAACCTTGAAAGCTGAATACCGATCAAAAAACGGTGTGATCCTTCATGCTTTTGGCATGATCGGGACCCTCACCGAAACGAGCCGCCCGTGATAGGCGGGCGGCCGTGAATCATTGTCTGGTGCCGTTTACAACGAGACGCCCATCCAGAACGTCCCTGTCAGGTGCGAACTGCCGAATCCTTCCGGCTTGGCCACCGGGCCGCCCAGCGAGAATTCGTAGCGGAATGCCTTGGCGCTGCCACGCATGCCCACCACCCAGCCCGCCAGATCGTTGCCCAGCAGGAAGTCGTCGGCCTGGCGGCCGCCGACATAGCCATAGTCCAGCCCGAGATACACCTCGGCACCGGGGATGGGCGGGTAGGGAACGCTCAGGGTGTTCTGCCAATAGGCGCCGTCTTCGCCGGCCAGGGTGACTTCGCCATCGAAGCCGCGCACCGAGTAGCGGTTGCCGATCGACAGCCATTCGTAGCTGGGCAGCAATGCGGTGCGGCTGAGCTGGCCGCGCAGGCTGGTGTCGTAGCGCATTGGCAGCGCGCCCACCTGGAATGGCGCGGTGAAACTGAAATCGGCGCTGACCAGTTGGTAGCGGCCATCCCATTCCGGTTCGCCGGCCATTTCGCCGGGTTCCTTGCTGTGGGTGGGCAGGCTGCCCTTCAGGCCGACACGGCCGTCCAGCACGCTGGTGCCGAGGTAATGCCGCACGCCCAGGCCGGCTTCATAGCCGACCATGTCGCGCGCCTGCACGTCGATCTCGACTTCGTCGATCTCGCTATGGCTGGTGCGGCGCCACAGCTTGCCGTCCAGCGCGATGCGGTTGTTGCTGTCGCGGTAGACCACGCGCGACAGGCCGATGTCGTAGCCGAACGAGCGCCCGGCGTAAACCAGGTCGGACGAATACCCCGCCACGGTCTGGTGATAGCGGCTGCGGTTCACGCTCATCGAGAGCACCGAGTAGCCGAGGGGCACGCTCCAGTTGAGCGCGGCGCTGTCGCTGCCGTAGTCCAGCCGATGCCAGTGGGCATCGCGACTCAGCGAAAGGTTGAGTACGTCGTAAAGGTGGAAAGGGGAATCCAGGCTGGCGGATAGCGCGGCCTGTTGTTTGCCGGTGGATTGCGAGCCGGAGTTATCCAGCGAGAACAGCGCGTGCCAGCGTTGCCCCGGCGTGTGCTTGATGACGATTTCGGTATCGCCGGGCTGCTCGCCGGGCACCAGCGACATTTCGGCCTGATGCCCCGGCAGGCGGCGCAATTGCTCGATGGCCTGGTCCAGATCCTGTTGCCGCACCACATCGCCCACCTTGAACGGCAGCATCAGGGCCAGCCAGCCGGCGCCCTGCCCTTCCTCGCGGATGCGGGAAATGCGCCCCGGCATCAGGATCAACCGGAGCTGGCCATCCTGGATCGATTGCTCGGGCACCACCACCCGGCTGACCACGTAGCCCCGGGCGAGCAACGCGCGGTTCAGCCAGTCCTGCAAGGCGTGCAGGCCCTGCCCGCCCAGGCACTGCCCCAGTGCCTGCCGTGCTTTTTTTTCCAGCCACGAAAAGCCGGCCGCCTCCTCGAACACGAGGTGTTCGATGCGAAAGCACGGCGCTTCCTGCGGCGCGAGGAAATCTTCGATGGAGTCGGGAAGACGGACATCCGGCTGCGCCAGCGGTGGCGTCAGCTTTTGTAATAACTGTTCTTGGTGCTGGGCACTGCGCTGCTGCTCGCGATCGTCGAAATTGAATCGTTCAGCATTTGCCTTACCCAGCGCCATGCACAACAGCGCCCCCGCGATCCATGGCCTTATTTTGTAAGCCATTGGAGTACTTGTTATTTTTTTTGATGCCGAACGATACCCCCCTTACATACGGCACATCAACGGCGACGAGCGGCTTTGTATCTTTTTTGCCATCCTTGCGCTTTAACTTTCAACTAAAGAAAAATAAATAGGTAAATTCTTACTTAAAAAACGCTCGGCCGCCCTTATTATCCGTATGTCATCCTTGATGGCCCTACTGATGAGCGGCTGTCCTGCCCTACTTTCGGCGGTTGTCCTACGCCGGGGTTGGTGGCCGAGCGTCACCATGAAGACAAGCCCCCAAGGGCGAACAACTGGAGAAACACCATGGCAGACCAAACACAGCAGCCGGCCGAACCGGCCAGCCCCTTGCCGGACAGCGTGGCGCCGGCGCCCAGCGAACCAACCACCGTCGCCGGCACGCTCGGCACGGTATGGGGTGCCTGGATCGGCTGTGTCCTGGGGACGGCCGTGGTGGGGTCGGTCTACGGTAGCCGCCGCATCGCCCGCGCCTGATTGCGCTCCCCGCCCGGCCCATGAAGGCCTATCCAGCGGCCGGGCGACCGCTGATCCCCTGTTTCCGAATTCCTGTCGTCCTTTTGCCGGGCATGTTCCCGGCCCTGTTTTACGCTTCGTCCTTCAAATGTTTCCATCGCGCATGCGTGCCGGTTCCATTCGCGCCCGCGTGTATTGCATTGAATTGCGGCCGACGGGCCGATCCGCCGGTATCTGGAAACTAATTCGTCGCAATAATGTGCTAGTTTGGATTCTCATTACGAGGGGGCACCTTGTATGGAGTATCACCATGGAGCTTTCGCACGAAGAATTGCGCGCCATGCTTACGCAGGCGTGGCACGCGGGAATGCTGGCCGCCATTGACCAACTGGCGGCCGTGAACAAGCAGGACACCAGGCTTTACGACGCGCTGTGCCAGGCCGAGGTCGGCCGGATCATCTACCGTTACAAGCACAGCCAGTCGGTACCGGCGTTGCGTTCCTGGGCATCGGTGTCGCCGATCAGCGCGGAATGGGAATATCATTTGCGCTGATTGCGGCCAACGTTGATTGAATCGCGTTTTACCTGACGGAATTGGGCTGATTTGCCGGAATTGCACAGCGCGACACCCCACCAAAAATTACATAAATAGTTCCCAGACTCTCCAATGAAAGTATTTCCCTGACATATCCCATTCGATTTCCTTCCTCCAATACCGCCGGATGGCCCCACCGTCCGGCGTATTGTTTTCCGTTGCGCAATTAGTACCGCCCGCTTCCCGCCTGCCCTTGACTAACGTTCCCTCAGCATCGCCATGCGATGCGGTGATTCGGATACCGAAAGGAGAACGACCATGCCACGCGGAGACAAGTCGGCGTACACCGACAAGCAGAAGCGCCAGGCGGCGCATATCGAGGAAGGCTACGAGGATAGGGGCGTGCCCGAGGACGAGGCCGAGCGCCGTGCCTGGGCCACCGTCAACAAGACCTCGGGCGGGGGCAAGCAAAGCGGCTCCGGGCGGGGGCAGCCGGAAAACAAGGAGCCCGCTCGCAAAGGCGGCCATAAAGGCGGCGCCGCTGCGGCATCCCGCACGCCGGAGCAGCGTTCGGCATCCGCCCGGAAAGCCGCGGCCACGCGCAAGCGCAACGCCGAGGCCAAGCGTGCCGCTGGCGGCTGAGGGGCACGCCATGTACACACACCGTCCCCTTTCCTGGCTGATGGCCGCCGCGCTGACCCTCGCGGGCGCCAGCTTCGCCGCCCCGACGCAACGCGATCTGCAAACCGATCCACGACGCAGCGACAGCAACCGCATCGATCGTGAACGCGATAGCGATCCGGACGACCGCACGCCCAGCGCGCTGCGGGCCTCGGAGCCGACGGCCCGCACGTCCAGCATCGCCGAACTGGCACGCTGAGCCACATCCTGGCAGGCAATGGCGCGCCATGTCGCGGTGGGGTGGCGCGCCCGCCATGCGTGCAATGGCGCGGGGTCAGGCGCCCTGGTAAGCGCGTTGCAACGCGGCGATGTCCAGCTTCTTCATCGTCATCATCGCCGCCACCGCACGTTCCGTGCCCGCCTTGTCTCCGCTGCTCAGCATATCCATCAATGCCTGCGGCACCACCTGCCAGGACACGCCGAACATATCGACCAGCCAGCCGCAGGGATGCTCCTGCCCGGCTTCGGTCAGGCTATCCCAATAGTGATCCACTTCTTCCTGGGTATCGCAGCGGATGGCGAACGAGACCGCCGGGCTGAACTGGAACTCCGGCCCGCCGTTCAGCGCGGTGAACACCTGGCCGTTCAGCTCGAACTCCACCGTCAGCACCGTGCCCGCCTGGGGCATGCCGTCGGGGTAATAGGTGGTGGCAAGGATCTGCCCCTGCCGGAACACCGATACATAGAACCGCGCGGCCGTTTCCGCCTGGCCGTCGAACCAGAGACAAGGGGTGATCTGCTGCTGCATGGAAGGCTCCCGGGGAGAATCGGACATTCGACGCGATGCCGCCGGGGCGACGGGCCGGCCGGCCCATCACAGGTATCTCCCCGGCGGCTCAGGCATGCATCGGCATGCCGCGCACCGGTTTATGTCGCCCCACCGCATTCCGCAAGCACCATCCGCCGGGAGGACAACCCTCGGTGGCGATACGCTCAGCCGGCGCCTTGCGCCACCCAATCCGCCAGGTCGAGCACCGCCTGCTGCAATGCGGTGAAGAACAGCCCGGCGTGGTAGCCGTCGCACACCGCATGGTGGAACTGCACGCTCACCGGCAGCACGGTGCGCCCCTCCTGCTCGAAGTATTTGCCCAGGGTGGCGAAGGGAATCATGTAGCTGCCATCGTCGTAGGCGTGATAGCTGATCGAGGTGAAGCTCACCCACGGCAGCGTGGTGATGGCAAACAGGTTGCGCGGCAGCGGCTGCTGCGGATACAGCGCCGCGCTGCCCTGGTAGCGGGCCATGTCGGCCTGCATGCGCGCGCAGAAGTCGGCGGTGTCGTCGCCGTATTCGGTCAGCGCGTGGGTGAAGGTCTGGTCGGCAGGGTTGAACAGCGTGTACAGCGGATGCAGCACGTTCCAGTAGCCCAGCGTGCCGTGCTCGTCCAGTTCGCTGCGGAATTCGAGATGGCCGTTGATCACCCGACACAGCGCGGCGGTGATCGCCGGAAAGAAGCGGGCCCCACGGGCGCGGCAGGCGTGCAGCAGCGCGGTGACGTCGATCTGGGCTGCGATGTCGTAGGTGCAGCGACGGCTGCCATTGAAACGCTCGAAAATTTCGCGGCGCGGCCAGGTGGCAAGGTCGATGGGCGTGAACAGCGGGGCCGGAATGGGCATGGCGGGCATCCTGTCGCGGAAGTGCCTCTACCTTAGCAGTCGCAACCTCTCACCCACTTGACCCAGACTGCCCAGGGCGTGTCATCCCGAACTGCACCGAACGCTGTCGTGAAACATTGGATGACACGCCCTGGCGCCCGCTGCTGATTTCCCAGCAGATTGTTGGCGCGATTGCTGAAATATCAGCAAGTGACACAACCCCGCCGCGTGGCGCCATCCAGGGCGAATAGCCAGAAATACCCTTTCATAACAAGCAATTGAATCACCTCCCGGGCAGTACGGCTCGTTTGGCACGGCGCTTGCAATGCATGACCTGTCATAACCAGTGGCCGCGCCCATGCCCGACACCCTGCTCCACCCCACCCAGCCGCTTTACGGCCGCATCCGCGACGAGCTGCGCACCCGCATCCACGCTGGCGCCTACGCGCCGCACGAGCGCCTGCCGTCCGAAAGCGATTTGATGACGCTGTACGCCGTCAGCCGCATCACGGTGCGCCAGGCGCTGGGCGAGCTGGAAAAGGAAGGCGTGCTGTTCAAGGTGCCGGGCAAGGGGGCTTTCGTCTCCAAGCCCAAGCCGTTCCAGCAATTGGCGCGACTGCAAGGCTTTGCCGAGGCCATGCGCGAGCACGGCCACGAAATCTACAACCGCTTGTTGAGCATCCACACCTTGCCGGCCGACGCCACCGTCGCCGAGCGGCTACACCTGCCCGCCGGCGCGCCGGTGACCGAGCTGCGCCGCGTGCGCCTGCTCAACCGGCAGCCGGTGTCACTGGACGTGACCTACGTGGCGCCCCATCTCGGCGAGCGCCTGGCGCGCGAGGATCTGGCCACGCGCGATGTATTCGTCATTCTGGAGAACGACTACGGGATCGCGCTCGGCCATGCCGACCTGGCCATCGACGCCCAGCTCGCCGAGGCCGCCATTGCCACGCAACTGGGGCTGACGCCCGGCGCGCCGCTGCTGCGCATCGAACGCCTGACTCACGACCGCACCGGCGCGCCGGTCGATTTCGAATACCTGTACTGCCGCTCGGACAACTTCCAGTTCCGGCTGCGGGTTGCGCGCTAGGCGCTGAAAATCGTATGCATTCGCTTCGACCCCATCATTTTGCGGCCCCCGGCGGAGCCGGGTGCTTATCGCCCGCTGGAGCGCCAGCATCGTCCGCGCTCTTGTTCCATCCCCACTCCCCCCGCCCTCGCCGCCGCGAGGGAGCCTCGCTGCGCTCGTGGGCTGACGGTGAGCTTGGAAACATCGCAGGTCAGGCACAGCTTCCAGTTCCGGCTGCGGGTTGCGCGCTAGGCGCTGAAAATCGTATGCATTCGCTTCGACCCCATCATTTTGCAGCCCCCGGCAGAGCCGGGTGCTTATCGCCCGCTGGAGCGCCAGCATCGTCCGCGCTCTTGTTCCATCCCCACTCCCCCCACCCTCGCCGCCGCGAGGGAGCCTCGCTGCGCTCGGGCATTGGCAAGGCCATTAGCGGGTTGCCTGGCGTGGCTTTCCCCGCGCGGCACGCCGCACGCACACAGCCAGCCCGCCGCTTCGGTCGGCGGGGCGAAACCCGTTTTCTTCAAGGAAGCAAACCATGAACACCATCGAACGCGAGGTCGATGTCCTTGTCATCGGCGGCGGCACGGCCGGGCCGATGGCCGCGGTCAAGGCCAAGCAGGCCGATCCCAGCCTCAAGGTGCTGTTGCTGGAAAAAGCCCACGTCAAGCGCAGCGGCGCAATCTCGATGGGCATGGACGGCCTGAACAACGCCGTCGTGCCCGGTTTCGCCACGCCCGAGCAGTACGTACGCGAAATCACCGCAGCCAATGACGGCATCGTCAACCAGAAGACCATCCTCGCCTATGCGCAGCACAGCTACCCGATGATCGAGGAGCTGGATCGCTGGGGCGTCAAGTTCGAAAAGGACCAGACCGGCGACTACGCGATGCGCAAGGTGCACCACCTGGGCACCTACGTGCTGCCGATGCCCGAAGGGCACGACATCAAGAAGGTGCTGTACCGGCAGTTGAAGAAGCATCGGGTCGAGATCACCAATCGGCTGGTCGCCACCCGGCTGATCGTCGGCGCGGACGGACGCATCGCCGGCACCTTTGCCTTCGACTGCCGCAGCGGCGATTTCCACGTGGTGCGCGCCAAGGCCGTGGTACTGGCGTGCGGCGCAGCCGGGCGGCTGGGGCTGCCGGCGTCCGGCTACCTGTTCGGCACCTACGAGAACCCCACCAACGCGGGCGACGGCTACAGCATGGCGTATCACGCCGGGGCCGAGCTGTCGGGCATCGAGTGCTTTCAGATCAACCCGCTGATCAAGGATTACAACGGCCCGGCCTGCGCCTATGTGACCGGCCCCTTCGGGGGCTACACCACCAACAGCCGTGGCGAGCGCTTCATCGAATGCGATTACTGGTCCGGCCAGATGATGCAGGAGTTCCACAACGAACTCTCCGGCGGCAACGGCCCGGTGTTCCTCAAGCTGGATCATCTGGCCGAAGAAACCATCAGCGCCATCGAGACCATCCTGCACACCAACGAACGCCCCAGCCGTGGGCGCTTTCATGCCGGGCGCGGCACCGACTACCGCGAGCGCATGGTCGAGATGCATATCTCCGAAATCGGCCTGTGCAGCGGCCATTCGGCTTCCGGCGTGTGGGTGGACGAAACCGCCGCCACCACGGTGCCGGGGCTGTTCTCGGCCGGCGACATGGCATGCGTGCCGCACAACTACATGCTGGGCGCCTTCGTCTACGGCCGCTTCGCCGGTGAATCGGCGGCACGCCACGCCCAGGTGCACGACCATGCCGTGGTGGATGCGGCCCAGGTGGACACCGAGCGCACCCGGGTGTGGGCGCCGTTGTTGCGCCAAGCCGGCCTGCCGCCGGCGCAGGTGGAATACAAGCTGCGCCGCATGGTGAACGACTACCTGCAACCGCCCAAGGTCACCCGCAAGATGCAGCTCGGCCTGGAGCGCTTCGAGGCGATCCACGACGACCTGAATCGCCTGCACGCCGCCAACCCGCACGAGCTGATGCGCGCCATGGAAGTACACGCCATCCGCGATTGCGCCGAGATGGCCGCGCGCGCCTCGCTCTACCGCACCGAAAGCCGCTGGGGGCTGTACCACGCCCGTGTCGATTACCCCGAACGCAACGACGCCGAATGGCGCGTCCACGTGCAACTGCACAAGAACACGGCAGGCCGGATGGCGTGCTTCAAACGCCCGCTGGAGCCCTATGTGATCGATATGGATCAACACGAACAGGCGGCTTACCAGAAGCTGCGCATCAAGAGCGCCTAACAAAATCCTCCTGGTGGCGTCGCACTCACTTGCCGTACTCCTCGTACTGTCTGCGTTTCGTGCTCCTTACCAGGACCGCTTCGCTGAATTTTGTTAGCCGCTCTCAAGGAGCTATCCCGCATGACATTCCCCACCTTTGCCCTCGCCCAGCAACGCACCAGCGTGCCGGTGCGCATCGACGACGAAAAATGCATCGCCGACAAGGGCTGCACCGTGTGCGTCGATGTGTGCCCACTCGACGTGCTGGCCATCGACCTCACGCGCGGCAAGGCCTACATGGCGTTCGACGAATGCTGGTACTGCATGCCGTGCGAGAAGGATTGCCCGACCGGGGCGGTGCAGGTCGACATTCCCTACCTGCTGCGCTAGCGGCGCCACGTGGTCACCCGATGACTTTGTCAGCACCGCTTGCCGTACCGCTTCGTACTGTCTGCGCGGCGCTTTCGCGTCCTCGGGCGACCACGCGGCGCCGTGGCCACCTGAAGGCTTTGTCAGCACCGCTTGCCGTACCAATTCGTACTGTCCGCGCGGCGTTTTCGCCTCTGCGGGCAAGCACGCGGCGCCGTGGCTTCACCCAATACAACGTAAAACCACTGGAGATACCATGAAACTCACTCACCACCTGGGCACGCTCGCGCTGGCCTTGTTCACCGCCGGCCTGGCACACGCCGAGACCATCCGCATCGCCATCGGCACCCAGGACACCACCATCAATTGCGCCACCGGCGGTGTATTGATCCGCGAACTGAAGCTGCTGGAGAAATACCTGCCACGCGACGGCAAGTACAAGGATGCGCAGTACGACATCCAGTGGAAGAACTTCACCTCCGGCGCGCCGCTGACCAATGAGATGGTCGCCGACAAGCTGGATATCGGCTCGATGGCCGACTTCCCCGGCTCGCTCAACGGCGCCGCCTTCGACAAGGCCGGCAAGAAGAGCCTGTTCGTCACCGTGCTGTCGGGCAGCACCCAGGGCAGCGGCAATGGCATCGTCGTACCCAGGGATTCGCCGATCCAGTCAATCACCGAGCTGCGCGGCAAGACCATCTCGGTGCCGTTTGCATCCACCTCGCACGGCATGCTGCTGCGCGCGCTCAAGGCCAACGGCATCGATCCGGAGAAAGACGTCACCATCACCACCCAGGCCCCGGAAGTGGCCGGGCCCGCGTTGCAGGCAAACAAGATCGACGCCCACGCCGACTTCGTGCCATTCGCCGAGTTGTTCCCGTACCGTGGCTTCGCCCGCAAGATCTACGACGGCTCGCAGGCCAATGCGCCCACCTTCCACGGCTCGCTGGTCAACGCCGAATACGCCAGGAAATACCCCGAGATCGTCACCGCCTTCCTGCGCGCCGCCATCGAGGCCGACCGGCTGTTCGCCGCCGAGCCCGAGAAATACAGCGATCTGATCGAGAAAACCACCGGCATCGAAGCCGAGGTCGCCTATCTGTTCCACGGCCCGCTCGGCTTGCAGACGCGCGATTTCACCTGGAAGCCGGAGTACCGCCAGGCGCTCAAGACCTCCATCGAGACGCTGCGCTTTCTCAAGCGCACCGACGCCGACCTGGACGTCGCCAGCTTCATCGACGACCGCTACCTGCGGCAGGCGTTCAAATTGTCCGGCCTGGACTACGACGCGCGGCTGAAGCAGTACGACAAGCTGCCGCTCAAGGCCAACGACGCGCTCACCGGCAAGCCGATCACCGACTTGCGCCGCATCGGCCAGGTGTGGATCGAGGGCGAGCCCAAGGTGCGCCATTACGCGACGCTGGAATCGGCCATTGCCGACGCCCGTCACATCGAAGCCAGCGGCAAGCGCATCCGCGTGATCTATGCCCAGGACTACAACAGCGGCATCAAGCTGCTGGCCCGCCAGGCATGGTTCGCACAGGACGCCAAAGGCCAACTCGTCGCCTTCCTGCTCAAGGACAGCGCCGCCACCTGGGCCAAGGCCAACAGCGCGCGGCTGGTGGACTACGCCGGTATCCAGTCGTCCGCCAGGCTGGCGAACCGGTGAGTCCGGCCATGCGCACGCGCCATCCACCTTCCACCACCTGGGTGCTGCCGGCAGCCTCGCTGCTGGCCAGCGTGCTGCTGTGGCAGTTGCTGGCCAGCACGCGGCCACACCTGGGCCTGATCACCTTCGCCAACGCGCCCAGCCCACGCGAGGTGCTGGATGCCGGCTGGACACTGCTGCAATCGCCCCGGCTGCTGTTCCACCTGGGGCACAGCCTGGCTCGCGTCTTCGCCGGCTTCGCCGCCGCCGCGGTGGCCGGTATCGCGCTCGGCCTTGCCATCGGCCGCTTTGGCTGGGCGCGCGGCACGCTGCTGCCGCCGCTGGAAGTGCTGCGCCCGATCCCCGCCGTGGCGTGGATTCCGTTGTCGGTACTGCTGTTTCCATCGTCCGAGGTATCGATGATGTTCATCACCTTCATCGGCGCGCTGTTTCCCATCCTGCTGGCCACCGTGCATGGCGTGGAAGGCGTGGATGCGCGGCTGGTCGCCTCCGCCCGCAGCCTGGGCGCGCGCCGCTGGCGCGTGTTCGCCGAAGTGATCGTGCCCGGCGCCGCGCCCGCCATGGTGACCGGCCTGGCCATCGGCATGGGCACCTGCTGGTTCTGCCTGGTCACCGCCGAAATGATCGCCGGCCAGTTCGGCATCGGTTACTACACCTGGGAGAGCTACACCTTGCAGAACTACCCCGACATCGTGGTCGGCATGCTGCTGATCGGCGTGCTGGGCATGGGCAGCAGCGCACTGGTCCGTGCGCTGGGCCGGCTGGCGATGCCGTGGCTGGGAGCGGCCCGGTGAACGCCCCGCTCCCGCTCGCCACCACCGCCGGCCGCATCGCGCTCGACCGGGTATCGATCCGCGTCGGGCACGGCCAGGATGCCTTCGCCGCGGTCCAGGATGTCACGCTCGACATCGCACCGGGCGAATTCGTCTGCCTGCTCGGCCCATCCGGCTGCGGTAAATCCACCCTGCTCGGCGCGCTGGCCGGGCACCTGTCGCCCAGCGCCGGCGCCTTGCAGGTCGATGGCGCCAGCGTCGCCGGGCCGTCGCCCCAGCGCGGGCTGGTGTTCCAGCAGCACACGCTGTTCCCCTGGCGCCGCGTGATCGACAACGTTGCCTTCGGCCTGAAGATGCGCGGCGAACCACGCGCCGCCCGGCACGCCGCCGCGCGCGAACTGCTGGCGCTGGTAGGGCTGGCCGGCTTCGAGAATCGCTATCCGGCGCAGCTATCGGGCGGCATGCAGCAACGCGTCGAGATCGCCCGCGTGCTGCTCGGCCAGCCACGCGTGCTGCTGATGGACGAACCGTTCGGCGCGCTCGACGCGCTGACCCGGCTGAAGATGCAGCAGTTGCTGCTCGACGTATGGTCGCGCTTCGGCACCACCGTGGTGTTCGTCACCCACGACATCGACGAAGCGCTATTCCTCGCCGACCGCATCCTGGTGATGAGCCCGCGCCCGGGGCGCATTGTCGAAGACCTGCGCCTGCCGTTCACCCGCCCGCGCGATGCCGCGCTCTCCACCACCGCCGACTTCGCCGCGCTCAAGCGCCACTGCCTGGCATTGCTGCACCACGACGCACCCACCCAGCCGCTGCCACGCCTGACGCCACTGGGCGCACCCGACGTGCACGCCCTGCAATTCGCCATCTGACCGGAACCGCCCATGACCGAACCCCTGGCCGCACTGCGCGGCGACCCCGACTACCTGGCGCTGGCGCCCCGGCTGAGCAATGCCGACGCCGCCACCCGCCGCATCGCCCTGATCGAACTGGCCGACCACGGCGACCCCGACCACCTGCCCGCACTGCTGGCCGCGCTGGACGACCCCGCCGTCGCCGTTCGCGCCGAAGCGGCACGCCTGGTGGCCGGCTGGGATGAAGCGGATGCCGCCGCGACACTGGCCGAACGGCTGGCCGCGCGCCTGCTCGACCCAGCGCCGGAAGTCCGCGATGCCGCCGCGCAAAGCCTGTCCGAACTGAAAGCCCCGCAGGCCGGCCCCGCGCTGCTGCCCTGGGCGCGCCATCCCGATGCCTTCGCC
>NZ_SUMF01000043.1 GCF_005048205.1 Chitiniphilus eburneus | reverse complement strand
GTGTTGCGGGTGTATTGCTCCTGGAACAATACGGTGTCGCCATGCCTGGCGGTGAAGCTGCTGAGCTGGCCGTAGGCGTCGTATTGCTGGCTGGTGGCGATCTGGCCCAGCGTGCTGCCGGTGGGCAGGCCGTTGGCGGTGTCTCGCGTGAGGCTTAGCGCGCCGGCCTGGGTGAGCAGGCCGTCGTCGTCGTAGCCGTAGGCGATGTTCACGCCGGCTATGCCCAGTTGCGTCAGGCGGAAGAAGTTGTCGTAGCCGAAGGCCAGTTCGCCGCTCACCGGGCCGCTGTGCTGGATGCCGGTGAGTAAGGCGCCGTCGTAGGTAAAGCTTTGCGCGATGTCGCCGCTGGCGATGCTGCCCAGTTGGCCGCTGGTGAGGTAGTCGTAGGCGATCAGTTGTTCGCCTGCGGTTACGGTGTTCAGGCGGCCGGCGGTGTCGTAGCCGTAGTCGATGGTCTGGCCATCGGGGCGTTCGATTTGCGTGGGTTGCTGATCCAGGTTGTAGGCGTAGCGGGTGGCGACCACTGCTTCGCCCAATGCGGGCGGCGCGTAGCGGGTGGCGAGGTCGATGTTGTCGAAGTCGAAGCCGTGCGCTGGCCGGCTGGGCGGGGTAACGGCGGTGAGGTTGCCGTTGGCGTCGTAGCCGAAGCCGATTTCGCGGCCATCCGGGGTGGTCACACGGGTGACGCGGCCGGCCAGGTCGTAGGCGTAGCCGGTGATGCGGCCCAGTGCGTCGGTCACGCTTTCCAGTTCGCCCAGGGTGTTGTAGGCGTAGTGCGTGGTGCGCGCGGCATCGCCGCTGCCCTGGCTGATGGTAGTGAGGCGGCCTTTGGCGTCGTAGGCACGATCAACCGGCAGCAGGCCGGGCTGGGCCAGTTGCAGCGGGCGGCCCTGCGCATCCACGTAGACCGTGCTCTGGCGGCCGGCGGGGCTGGTGCTGGTGTAGCTGCGCGCGGCGGCCTGATACACGCTGGTCAACGATTTGCCGTTGATGGTCAGGGTGTCGGTCTGGCTTTGCAGGCTGAGCGGGTTGTCGGCATCGGCCAGCGTTGCCTGCCGGGTGTGGGTTTGCGTCATGAGCAGGCCGGAAGGCGTTTCCACGCTGAGCCGGGTGGTCAGCGGGGCCTGCATGCCAAAGCGCGGATCGGGGCCTTGGGTGCGCGTGGTGACCGTGCCGTCGGCGGCGGTGGTGGTGGTGGTGGTGCCGTCCGGGGTGCTCACCTGCTGCGTGCCCGATTGATCCGGCAGTACCGTGCCGCGCTGCGAGGTGCCATCGGGCTGGTTCCGCACGCTGTAGGTGGTGGTGCGGCCCATTTCGCTGCGTTTGGTTACCTGATAGCCATCGGCCAGCTCGGTGCGCGCCAAGTGCCAGCCGCCCCCGGCTGCGTTCAGGTCGCGGATCAGGCGGCCACTGATATCGTAGTCAAAGGTGCTGGTGTGATCGCGCGGCGTGGTGAAGGTCTGCATCAGGCCATCGCTATCGTAGGTCATGCGCGTGGTTTCACTCGCCGGGTTGGTCACGCTGGCGAGGTAACCATTGGTGTCGAGGGTGAACGTGGTGCGCTGGCCGTTGGGCGCGATGATGGCGGTGGGCTGGCCGGCGCTGCTGCGCTCGATGGTGGTGATGTTGCCGTCGGCGTCGGTCACGGTGCTCAGCAAGCCCTTGCTGTAACCAAAGCGATACCGTTCGACTCCGTTCGATGTGGAGCGGGTAGCGATATGACGACCGTCGCCATCAAATTGGTAAATCTCCTCGCCAGACTCGTCGGGAACAGCAAAGTCCGTGGGGTTAAAACCGGGAAACAACGGGCTGATCTTCATCACCACGTTTTCGTAACCGGAAAAATGGACGCGGCCTTGCGCATCAAGTGCCACGCTAAGAGGTGTGCCAATGTCACTGCTCTGGGGCCCCTCAAATGGTATCCACCCACCAGCGAGATAACGGGGCATCTCACCCTGCGCCACAGAGCTGATAATCCCATCCGCCGCCACGCGTCGAATGCGGTGATTCGAAGAGTCCGCAATGTACAGATTCCCTTGCGCATCTACAGTCACATCGGCGGGCTGTGCCAACGAGGCAGCAATAGCCTGCCCGCCATCACCCAGCCCCCCGGCCCCCCCTCCCGCTACAGTATTGATCGTGCCATCTGGTGCGATGCGGCGAATTCGATCATTACCCGTATCCGCGATATAAATCGCGCCCTCCGAATCCACAGCCATGCCCTGCGGCTGGTTTAGCAATGCTTCGCTCGCCGGCCCCCCGTCACCGGCAAACCCAGCCTCGCCAGTTCCGGCAATGGTGCTGATGATGCCGTCCGGCGAAACCTTGCGGATACGGTGCGCAACAGCCTCCGCAATATATAGGTTCCCACCGGTATCGATTGCCAAACCTTTTGGTTCAAACGCGGCCACCGATGTAGCAGGTACAAAGTTGTCGAGCCCCGGCTGATGATTGTTAAAGTCCCCTGTTACGGCCAATACATCCCCATTTGGCGTTATCTTTTGAACACGCCAGTTAAAACCGTCTGCAATGTAGACATTGCCATCCCTATCAAGAGCCACATCAAAGACCTTTGATGTGCCAATCCCGCCCTCCATCACTCCTTTTATTATTCCGTTGGGCAATATCTTTTTCACGCCACCATATAATTCATTTCCCAAATACAAAGCGCCATCGTCGCCAAAAACAAGCCCGCGTGGAAAACTCAGCGTTGCGGCAGTGGCAGGGCCATCGTCCCCACTCGTCCCACTCAGTCCAGTTCCTGCGATAACCTCCAGTTTATTTGAAATGGATTTTCCGTTACGGATCGACCCGCTTCCGAACGACAATACTTCATCCTCAAAATTGTAATGATGATTAACGTCGAGCGACCAGCCCCCCATATTAAACAAGGTCGCCACACTATGGGCCATCAACGAATATGTTCCCTTTTGCCAGAGGGCGACCTCGTTGCGTGAACTATTTCCGGAGACCTCATTGCGCCCGAAACCGCCAAAAGCCTGGCCGAACTCTGCTGGCTGGTAGTACTCCGCCGGATAAATATATCCAATACTAACTTTTGCAGCCTGGTCTCCAAACGCCGGCCGCGCATAGGCATCAGTGCCGTCCCATTCAAAATTAAATTCTTGATTCGCGTCAGGCGAGAAGCTTTTTTTCAGGTGCTTTCCCGCCACGTCAATGATCAAATCAATCCGCTGCAATCCTGGGGGAACGCTATTACCAGTCAAAAGAATCGCAATTTCAGTTTTTCGCACATGCCGGCTGCTGCGGTAATTGATGGTAAACGGCGTGCCCACGATGGGCAGCGATTCGCCCAGCGATTGATTCTGGCATTCGATGATGGAACCCGATTCGCAATCCGGTTTTTCTTCCACCGCTGGCGTTTCCGGGAACTTCACCTTCGGTGGCTCCGCGCCTTCCGGCGGGCCGTATGGCCAGTTGTAATCCCACGGGGTGAAATGCCTTACCGGTACGCGCCACAGGCTTTTGCCCGCCGCGTAGAGCTGGCCCAGTTGCGTGCGCTCTGCCAGCGTCATGCCGATGGCGCTCAGGCGGGTGTCGTCGTCGGCGCTGCCGTCGCCATCGCTGTCGATGCTGGCCACGCCGCCCGCCACCGCCAGCACTTCGATCACTACGCCGTTGTCGGACGGTATCCATACGGCTTTGGCGCGGTCGTAGTAACCGGCCGGTACGATGCTGCCGGTCGGGAATTCGAGGAAGTTGTCGGTATAGCTGTACACCGGCTGGCTGAACTGCACGCTGCTGGCGCCGGCGGCCATGGCTTCGTCCACGCTCAGTTCCACGGCGTAGGTGTAGCCGCTGGTGGGCGGCAGTTCGCCCGGCATGGCATTGGGGCCATTGGCGCCCACGGTGTACTCGGTGGCGCGCACGGTGGCGGTGCCCAATGGCTGGGTGGTGCCGTCGGGCAGGATCATCTGCGCGGTGGTGCCCTGCGGGAACAGCAGGGTGGCCTGGCGCGCGCCGTCGGCGTCGGTCACCGGGTTGCCGCGCGCGATCTGCATGGTGGTGGCGTCGGCAAGGTTGACGGTGGTGGCCTGGGTATCCAGCCGGATCAGGGCCACGCTGGGTGCGATGGTCCAATCCTGCCAGCGGGTCGATACGGTGCGCTGCGCCGGCAGGTAGCCTTCCTTGCGGTACTGCACGGTGAGCAGGCCGCCGCCATTGGCGGCCAGATCGAACAGGCCGTCGGCGCGGCTGTGGGTCTGGCCGTATTCCGGATGGTTCAGGATCTGGATGTTCACACCGGGCAGCGGCTTGCCATCGCGGTCGGTCACGCTGCCACGCAGTACGGCGGCGCGGCGGGGTTCGATGGTGCCGGGGGCTACGCCGGTCTGGATGGCGTTTTCGCCGGTGTAGAGGAAGGCGGTGCTGTCGGCCAGCCGGGTGGGTACAGTGCTGTCGAGCGGCGGCGCCAGGGTGGCGGGGTCGGGCGGGACGATGCCGGGGTCGATGGGGTCGTCCGGGTCGGCCACGGTCAGCGCCACGGCGTCGCTCTCGCCGCCCCAGGGGTCGCGCGCCACCAGGGTGAGCGCATCGCCGCCCTGCGCCGCGATCTGTGCGGTGAAGCGGCCTTCGGCATCGGCGGTGGCGGTTACCTGTTCGCCGCTGCGGGTGTTGGTGATCAATACCTGCATGCCAGCGGCCACCGCGCCGGCCTGGCCGCTCAGCGTGACGTTACCGTCCGCCGGCTGGCCCACGGTGATCTGGCCGGCAACGGGGGGCGTTGGGGGTGGCGGCGCAAAGGTGAGGGTATGGCGGTGGGTGGTGCTGTTGCCGGCCGCGTCGTAGGCCACCAGTTCCACATCGTTTGCGCCAGGCTGCAATTGCAGGGTCCAGGTGAAGCGGTGCGTTGCGGGGTTGGTGCCGGTGGCGCTCCAGTGCGCCGGGTTGCTCAGCGCCACCGTCGCCTGTTCGTCGTCCACGCTGCCGGACAATACGACCGTGGCTGTGGTGAGCACGGCGCCGGAAGCGGGATGCAGTTCCTGGAACCGTGGCGGCTGGCTATCCAGCACGAATGCGTGGTCGAGCTGGGCGCTGCGGTTGCCCCAGGCGTCGGTCACCTGGGCGCTCAGTCGGTGCGGGCCGTCGCCCAGCGCCTGGGCGGGGGTATGGCGGGCAAGCTGCCGCGCCACGTCGAAGATCAGTTGATCGGCGATGCTGGTGTCGTCCAGTGTGACTTGCCAGCGGTAGCTGGCGAAGTATTCGGGGTCGAACGCGCAGGGCTGGCCGTTGCAGAGTGCGTCGTAAGCCCATTGCAGCACCGGGCGGGTCTGGTTGGTGGGGGTGGCGGGCGGTTCGACCGGGGTCAGGCTCGGCATCAGGTGGAAGGCGGTGGTGCCCAGCACGGAGCGGTCGGTGCTCACGGGTTGCGGCCCCTGCGGGGTGCCGTCCACGCCGAACGGGGTCAGCCGATCCGCGCTGTGCAGCCAGAAGTGCTGCCCGGCGGCGTCAAAGCGCAAGCCCTGCGGCTGGAGGATGCCCAGCGGCGTCAGTTCGGCCTGGTGGCGACGTTGCGCATCCCAGCCGTAGACCGACAGCGTGGTCTCGCCCAGCAGCCACAATTCGCCGCTGCGGGGGTTGAGCGCGGCATCGACGATGGGTTCGGCCAGGTCGATCACTTTGACTTCGCCCGGGGGTTGCGTGCCGCCCGGGGGCGGGGTGACGCCAATCTGCTCCCGCCACAGGGTGGGCGCGTTGGCCGGGGTCCAGTCGGTGCCGGGGTAGGTGGTATGCGGCACCAGCGCCCGGTAGACGCGGCCCTGGTACAGCACGGTTTCGCCGGCCTGGTAACGCGTGCCGATCTGCCACGGCATCGGCGCCGGTTCCGGCTGGATCGCTTCGAGTCGCTGCCACAGCGACGGGGTGGCGGATGGGCTCCAGTTGCTGCCGACGTGGGCGGTGTGGGTCACTTTGGCCTGGTAGACGAATCCGGCAAAGCTCACCCGCTGTCCCGCCTGGTAGACCACGCCTTCGCGCCATGCGGGCGGCGGGGCATCGTGCGGGTCGAGATCGGCCGGGTCGATCTGCCAGACCCGCTGCGGGCCGATCAGCCAGAGCTTGCCACCCAGGCTATCCACGGCGATGCGATGCACATCCGGGTAGTGCGTGTTCAAGGCATGGCTGGCCACCGCCGTGCCATCGGCACGGTGTTGCCCCAGGTTGCCTTCGCTCAGTACCCACAGCGTGCCCGGCACATCCACCGTGATGGCACGAATCGGTGTGGCCGTGGTGCCGTGCCCCAGCAGGTTGCCGCTGGCATCCAGGTGGATCAGTGCATTGCCGGCCGCCAGCCAGAGCGTGCCGTCGCGCGTATCCAGCGCCAGGTGGCGCGCCACGGTATCGGGCGTGGGGGCCGTGGGCGCGATCTGCGCGGCGATGGCGGCGGCGGCATCGCCCGTATGACGCTGCGCCAGTGGTGCCAGCTCGATAGCCGCCAGCAACTGGCCGCTATCGCTGTATTGCTTGAGGCCCGCCCGATCACGCACCCACGCGGCACAGCCGCGATCCGCCATGGCAATGGCCAGCGCTTCGGGTGTGCTGACCTGCGCATTGGGGTCGCCGTTCGATCCGCCCGCCGGGAATCGGGCCTGGCGGATGCCCGCGAGATCGGCATACCAGATGCAGGAGGAGGCCGGTGGCTCCGCCGCCAGTAGCGGGGCGGCTGCCGCCAGGGCAAGGCAGAACGAGGCAAGCCGGGAGGTCAATACACGCATGATTCCAAACCCATCCATCGCCGTGCTTTCAGGCGCGAGGCCCTCGAACAAGACGACAGCAAAATGAAAGTAAAAGATGGCAATAAGGAAGGTCCGCAGCCAACGGCTACGGTCGATCCTTATGAGGTATGGAAGGATGATTGGGAGACGGGCAAACCGGGTCAACGCAGCATTGGCGCGGGTTTGCGACAAATCTAGAAAGTGGCGTTCCGTGCAATGAACATGTGCATCGTTGAACCCACATCAAATTAAGGAGGGGGTGACCATGCTAAAGCGACCAAGCACCGGGGCGGCACGCTGGCTGTCCACCCGCTGTTTTTGCCTCAGCTTTCACCAGGTGGTTTCGCAAGTCAGAAAGTAACGAAACCCATCGCAACCCCGGCGCTCCCATGGCACGGTGCGGCAACCCGGGCTGGCCGGGATGCCGGCGATGCGATGCGGGTTTTTTATCGTGTACCATCTCGCACCGTTCGCCCGCGCAGTTGCCGGGCGCCCTCTCTCACCGTTAAGGAAGACACCATGGCTGGAGCCAGCCTGCTTACGTTGCTCGACGATATCGCCACCGTACTGGACGACGTGGCCCTGATGACCAAGCTGGCCGCCAAGAAAACCGCCGGAGTGCTGGGCGACGATCTGGCGCTGAACGCGGAACAGGTCACCGGCGTGCGCGCCGAGCGCGAGCTGCCCGTGGTGTGGGCGGTGGCCAAGGGGTCGTTCCGCAACAAGCTGATCCTGGTGCCGGCAGCGCTGGCGATCAGCGCGGTGATCCCCTGGGCGGTGATTCCGCTGCTGATGCTGGGCGGGGCTTTTCTCTGCTTCGAGGGCTTCGAGAAGCTGGCGCACAAGCTGCTGCACAGCAAGCACGAGGAGGCGGCCGATCACGCGCAGCACGTGGAGGCGGTGGCCAACCCCGCCGTGGACCTGGTGGCGTTCGAGCGCGACAAGATCAAGGGCGCGGTGCGCACCGATTTCATCCTCTCCGCCGAGATCATCACCATTACGCTGGGCACGGTGGCCGCCGCCAGTTTTGGCGTGCAGGTGGCCGTGCTGGCGGGCGTGGCGATCATCATGACCGTGGGCGTCTACGGCCTGGTGGCCGGTATCGTGAAGATGGACGACGCGGGGCTTTATCTGTCGCAGCGCGGCGGCAGCCTGCAACGCGGCTTTGGCCGGCTGCTGCTGAATTCGGCGCCTTATCTGATGAAGCTGCTGTCGGTGGCCGGCACGGTGGCGATGTTCATGGTGGGCGGTGGCATCCTCACCCACGGTGTGCCAGCGGCCAATACGCTGATCCACGACTGGGCCCACCATGCCGGTGCGGTGGCCGGTATCGGCCCGGCGCTGGAGTTCCTCGCGCCGGCGTTGCTCAACACTGTGGCCGGCATCATCGCCGGTGGCATCGTGCTGGCGCTGGTCACGCTGGCCACCCGGTTGTGGCAGGGCGTGCGCGGGAAGTAAGGCCACGGCCCACCACTGAAAAGCCCTCGGTTTGCCGAGGGCTTTTTGTTTGGCCGCCCGCCCTATTCCACCGGGCCGATGCCGTACCGCGTGCGCTTGCGCTCCTGGTATGCCTCTTTGGCGTGCCCATCCATTGGGGTGCCGTTGCGCGCCGCCTCGGCCCACCAGTTGCCCAGTTTCTGGCCAATCTTCGCCTGGGCCGCCACCGGGTCCATCTTGGCATCGCTGTATTTCTGCCACTTGGCTTCGAATCTGGCCTTCTTGCGATCGAAGGTATGGTCGATGGTGGTATTCAGCGCTTCGTGCAGATTGAAGGTGGCTAGCTGGTAATTACTGGCGGTGACGCTGTTGGGCCCATTGCTCAGGTCCTGGCTCACCGACTGGGCCAGATTGGCCGCGCCATCCTTTTTCAGTTGGGTGAGCTGGCCGCTGAGATAGCCCTTGAAATTGCTCAGCATGGCCTTGTCGTCGTCGCTATGGGTGGATGGATCATTGTCCAGCGCCAGCTTGGCGCGCAGGAAAGTGGCCCGCACGGCGGAGCCGGTAAAGCGGGTGTTGGCTGCGCGCAGGCCGGTCAGATCCTCGACGAACGACGTTACCGCTGGCGTCATGAACCCGAGCGCATCGCTTTTGGCGGAGGCATCGTTCAGGGTGCGCTTGTCGGACAGGGTGTTGTTGACTGTTTCCAGATTGCCGGTTCCCCGCCGTTTTACCTGGCGGGTTGGCGGCGCGACGTAATCGCCCAGTTCGGTGGTCTTTACCGTCTGCCCCATCACCGACTTGATGGCACGGCCATAGCCGGTGGCCGATTCCTTGGTCAGCGTCGTCGGCAGGATATCGCCCCAGGTGGTGCCATGCCCGTAGCCGGTCATCATGCCCTGGGTCCATTTCTGCTGGTCGTTGGTACGTACCTGTTCCTTCAACTGGTAAACCGCGTTGATCTGATGGTTCTGCGCTCGCGGCGCGCCTTCGTTGGTGAAGCTGACCGGGAACGCAGTGCCCAGTTGCGTGGTGATGCGCGTCCCGCTTCCCACTTCATCCAGTTGCTTGCGAAATGGATTGCCCTGCACCGGGACGGTCGGCGTGACCGGCGAGACGTTCGGCCCCGAGAAATCCGACAGCTTGAACTTCTTGGTCGGCCTCGGGCTATCGCCTCCGCTGCCGCCGGTACGCTTCTGGGGTAACAGTTTCGGATCCACGGCTTCTCCTTATTAGCCAGGTGGAGGGGATGACAACGCGGCAACGCGGCGCTGTCTCGCTACAGGTTCATTTGCCGTGCCGTGCGCGCAGCGCATCGGCCCAACCGCCCGGCACCTGTCCCAGCCCGTGCTTGTTGAACTTGTGCTGTACGTACTCGCCCAGATGCGCGCCATGCCCTTTGTCCAGCCCGCGCTGGCCGGCCGCGAGCGCGGCCCCGAAGCGCGAATCGGCAATCTGTTGCACCAACGGATCGGTCTTTTGCCCACGCATCTTTTCCACCGTATCCAGTTGCGGAAACTTCTTCGTCAGCCCCGCAAAGGTGGTGGCCATGTCCGGCGAGCTTGCCTTCTGCGATTTGGCCGCCCATTTTTCGGACAACACCTGGGCCATCATCCCGGTGCCAGCATCATGGGTATCGACGCCCATCGATTGGTGGCCGAACGCGGTGGAGGCCTCGTTGACGCGCAACAGCGTGGCGGTAAGCGCCCCTTGGTCGTTGAACGTCTTGCCACGCCAGTTGTTGCCGCCCGAAGGCGGGCTCAGCATATCGCTGTGGCCCGCCACCAGCGCTTTGTTGGCACGCGTCAGATCGGTCATGTTCAGGTTGGGCGCCAGGCTTTTGTACTTGGTGCTCATGGTGCTGGAGGGCGTCGCCACCTGTTGCGACCACGAAGTGCCCTGGGTGTAGGCCACATGGGTGTTCCACCCTTCGTAAACGCCGAAGCTGCTGCCGCCTGGCTGCACCTTGAAGGTTTCGCCTGTCTGCGATGCCATGCGTGCCTCGCCCAGGCTTTTCACCCGGGGTACTTTCTCGGGATTCATCCCGCCGCCAAATGCAAAATCCATCTCGGTTCCTCGTGTATCGTTAAGTGGTTTCCAGCCCAGGCCGCCGCGCATGCGCAACAAGACCCTGTTCCTGCCCTACCCCCTCGGCCTGCGCGACCGGCGGCACGAGGTGCGTGTGCTCCAGCCCGACGGCGCGCGGCACGCGGTGCTCGGCACCAGCCAGCCGCTGGAGGACGACCGCCGCGCCGCCGTCTACCGCCAGTGGGGCTTGCAGGCGCAATCGCCGCGCCAACCGCCGCCCCCGGCCATCGATACGCCTTTGCCCCTACGCAGCCAGACCATCCTTTCGCATCAGGTTTCCGAGGTCACCCGCGCCGAACTCAATGGCGGCGCCGTGCCAGTGAACAACCAGCCCAACGCCAACGATCCGGTACCGCGCACCGAACCACTGGGTCAGCCGGGCGAAACGCCACACTCCGTGATCACCGTGACCGGGCCGAGTATTTCGGTGAAGCTGGGGCGGTAGCGCCGTCCCCGACCGGGGTGCGTTTCGCGCGGGGAAGGGGGAAGGGTAAAAGCAACCCCGGCAGCAAAAGCGGTGTTGCCGCTGCCTTTGAATCGACTCTTCCCTCTTTCCCGCGGCAACGCCGCCCGCTCCATTCCCTTCAGTACCGCTTGTTGGCGAAATCCAGAGCCGCCTGTCCCTGGTGAACCTGTGCAACGCTGGTTTTCAGGTCGGTGAACAGCTTGGATTGGATGCTGCTTTCGTGCCCGGATTTGGCATCGCTCAGCGATGGTGCGTTGCCCGAAATACCATTGCCAGGCCACACCGGAAGCGGCGTCGTGCCCAGGCCAGCCACTTGTTGCCGCAGGTCCTTCACGTCGCTTTTGCCGATATTGCCCCGCGCACCATCGGAGACGTGATCGAAAGCCTTGTTGAACTGCGTGCCATCGTGCACATAGATCTTGTAACGCGCTGCCTTCAGCCGCCCTTGCTCGGTACCGCTCTCATGCACGTAACCGGTTGCCTTCAGCCGTACCTCGCTGGTCTTCATCAACTGCTTGATCCCTTCCTCGATCGCCAGCCACTCGGTGTTCTGGTGAATGCTGGCGGGTGGCGCGCTGAGTACGTCGTTCGGGCCGTAGAGACTGCCTGCGATCAGATGCGAATTCTCGGCACCATGCTTGGCGAAGGGATTGGTAAAGCCTTTGCCTTTCAGCAGCGTATCGCTGAATTCACGGCGTTTCAGGTCATGCGACTTGGTCCATCGCTTGTCCGAACGCGTGGTCAGAAAGGGCGTGATCCCGGAAGTACCGCCGCTCGCGTTGCGCAGCCCTTTCCAGTGAAGGCGGAACGTGCCGGTCTTGTAGGATTTGCCAATGAACTTGGGAGCGGACACCGCCTGGCTGTCGCTCACCGCGCGGCCGGTGGAGCCGATATGGGCGCCCGGCGTACGCGATGGCAGCAGGAAATCATCCCATTTCAACGGTTGCGCCAGCCCGGCCTTGACGTCGGCTGCGTGCTGCCGCCGGGTTCGCATCCCCGTGGGCTTGACGATGCCCGCAGGGGTCCGCGCAATCTTGATTTTCTTGGTCGGTGCCGGCCCCATACTGGCGCTTCGCCGACTTTTTAGTTTGGAAGTCATCTTCGATTCTCGAAATGAAGCAGCTTGACGTTGGCGTAGAGCCGGCTGCATAACCCAGCCGCATCAGAACTTCCGCCCGTATTGCGCAAACACGCTCTTGAAGCGCGGCTTGTCCAGGCCGGTCTTCCTACTCTTGCCCGGGTTGTCGCCCCGGTCGTAGACCACGCCCACGGTGGAGCGGTCGTGGCTGTCCACCGCCATGTGCATTACGTTGCCGTCGCCGTATTTTTCGAATTTCTTCGCCGCCATGCGTTCCATGTGGCTGTCCACGGCGATGTTCGGGTAGTGCGGCGCCCACACGGTCTTGAAAGTGTTGCCCTCGGTGCCAACCAGGCTGTACGGCGCGCGGTGGGCGCGGTCGTACTGCACATCCTCGTTGTAGGGATTGGGGCTTTTCGGATAGGGGATTTCCTTGTCCTCGGCGGTATCGCCGTGGTTGAACACCCGCGACATGGTCATCATGAAGCCGTCGTAGGAACCGCCCTTTTGCGGATTGCTGCGGAAATCCTGCTGCACCACGTTCACCTTGCCGCCGCGCAGGCCCTCCATCGCGCTCAAGGCGAACGGCGGCACCACGTCGGACAACTTGGCGCCGCGCGTGGCGGTCTTGGCAATATCGCGGTGCATGCCATGGCGCTCGGTATCGTCCAGCTTGCCCTGCTTGTTGTCGCTGTGCGCCAGCTTCATGGTGGAGGTGGTATCGAAGCCGGTATGGCTCAGCCCGCCCAGGCTGGCCATCTGGCGTTTGTTGCTTTCTTCCAGTTTCTGGAAGTTGGTTTGCGAGCGCAGGGTGCGCTTGTTGTTGTCCATGGGGGGATCTCCAGTGGTTTGGTTTTATGGTGGTAAGGAAAAGAATGGCCCCTAAATCTTGGGGAACCCGCTATTCACGCTTTGCTGCCGCTGCTGGTATTGCTGCTGCCCAAGCAAAGTTCCCCTATAAATTGCTGGCACTTGCGGCCCGAGCGTCTGTAGCGCTGTCGGAGCAACTACTTGCCCGCCGCTTGCGTGCCGGCTAATTCTTTTACCGTCGGGGCCATGTGCATCGAATGTTGTTTCCTGGTGAAAGTATCCCGTCTTCGGGATATTCGTTCCATGGTGTTTCCTTCGTAATTCCCTAAAATCCTGCCGGGTTGTTCCTTTCCCGATGGCCTCGTGAAATGCCTCCCTGTCCTCCAACTTTTGGAAAAAGGCATGTGAAGTATGCATGCGTATTGGCTGAACCAAGGGCCCGTGCTTATGCTGCTGCCTCAATCTTCCCGAGCCATGATTGGTACGAAAATACAGCGTGGGTGCTCTTCCGTCCTCTTTCGTAGCGAAACGAAGATTTTTCTGTTGATAGACTTGGTCTGGGGGAAATGGCATCGAGTTTTCCTCACTGTGCTAGGTCATTGAATCATGTCGAACTGAATGCTCGATCTAGTCCCAAGCCAATACCCAATTGATAGCGATTTGCCGTTTCTTTTTCACCGGGCATTCCGCAATCCATTTCGCATCTCCAGTTTCTTGTTCTATCGCCGGCCATTCATGCCTTTGGCCGTGCGTCGGCGCTATTTCCCCGCCAACACAATCGGGCTCTCCAACCCCCTTAGCAGCCGATCCAACCCCGCCACGTCGCCGCGTTCCGGCCAGCGCATGAAGACCAGCCCGTCGTCCGGCGCCTCGGCGCGGCAATCCAGCGGGGTGAAGCCCACTCGGTCGAGCACGCGGCGGGAGCGCTGGTTGTCGCGGTAGACGGAGGTATAAAGCTGCGCGTTGTCGGGCATGGCGGTCAGCGCCAGCCGCACCGTGCGCGCAGCCAGGCCGTGGCCTTGCCAGTCGGCGCCCAGCCAGAAATGCAGATACGCTGCGTCGCCGTGCCAGGCGGCGGAGACCACGCCGATGGCGCCGGCGTCGGCGTGCAACACTGCGTAGCCGTGGCGGTTCGATGTGGTGGCCTCGGCCAGCCACTCGCCCATCGCGGCGGGGGTGTCGAAATCCGGCAGCCGCGTCATCACGCCGATCTGCGGATCGCGGTATTGCGGGAACAGCGCGTCGGCGTGTTCGGGGCCGAGCGGTTCCAGCGTCAGTTCGCCATCGCGCGGCAGTTCGAGCGGGCTCCACGCCAGCGCGGCCCGGGCGGCGGCGCGCGTTTCGCATTGCGCCAGCAGCGCCTGCACCGCTTCGTGATCGGGATGCGTGGCCAGCGCCTGGCGCAGCAGCGGCGGCGCCAGTTCGGCGTGGCCGGCGGCGATTTCCACCTCGGCCAGCAGGTGACAGACGTCGGGATGGTCGGGCCACTCGCTGCGCAGCCATGCCAACTGGTGTCGCGCCAGTGCCAGGTCGCCCAGCCGCCAGGCGGCGCAGGCCAGGCCGTACTGGAACGAGCCTTCCAGCAGCATCGGCTGTGCGGCGACGCCGCGCAGCGCGTTGCGCCAGGCCGCGCGCGCCACGGCATCGTCCGGCGGCGATTCCATGAGCGCCGGCAGCAGGCGGCCACAGATTTCCGGATCGTGTTCGCTGGTCTGTAGCAACGCCAGCCGGGGCGGCAGGTGCTCCGCCGCGTCCAGCGATGCGGCGTGCCCATCGGGGCCGCAGCCGGCCAGCCGTTCCGCCAGCAGGTCGGCCAGCGCCGCGGCATCGGCCGCCGCGCCGTCGTGCGCGGCGTCGCGCCAGGCCAGGTACTGCACCGCGCCAGCGGTGTGCTGTTGCGTGGCGCGCACCTGTGCGCCCTGGGTCTGCTGGTGGCAGGCGATGGCGTGCAGGTTGAGCGGCAGTCGGTCGTTGCCCACGGTGAATGCGGTCGGTGGATGCAGCCCCCCCAGCCGCACGTCGCGCGCTTCGACCACGCCGTAATCCACCGCCAGCAGCAGAAAGCGCCCGGCGCTGGCCTCGGCCAGCGCGTCCAGCCGCGCCAGCGCCGCCAGCGGCACGGTGAATCCGGCGCTGTTCACGTGGGCGAGGTAGTCGCCCGGCAGCGCGTCGAGCACCGCCGCGTCCACGGGCTGCCAGTCGCAATGCAGCGTGCAGGCCTGTGGCGTGTCGGTGGGCGTGGCCAGCAGTTCGCCGCGCAAGGTGCGTTCGTAGTGCACGCCGAACAGCGCCGGCAACGGTTGCCCCAGCGCGCCGGGCGCCAGCCATGCCACCGGGTTGGCGCCCGGCGCGACGACCTGGTCGTCGTCGCGATAATCCACCTGCCAGTGGCCGCGTCCCAGCGCGGCCAGCCGAACCTGCAAGCGCGGCAGCAGCGACGCGCGCAGCCGGCCCTCGCCCGGCGCCAGATCCAGTACGGTGAATGGCGCGGTGGCGTCGATGCCCCCGGTCGCTTCGGCCGCCAGCCAGCAATCGGCGATGGCGTCGGCCCATGCCTGCGCCAGCCGTGGCGTGGCCAGCCAGTCGGCGAGGTCGCCGTGGACTTCGGCGCGCAGAAAGTCGAATCCGGCCGTTTCGGCGAATTCCGGCATCGGGGCGGCAGGGGCTTCGATATGCATGGCGGGGCTCCGCGGCAAGGTCAGGATGGGCGAGAGGTCATCGCGCCGTGGGTGTGGGCCGGGCGCCGCACCGGTACTTCGCGCCCGCCGATATCGTGCTCATTTCGGTGTG
Organism: Chitiniphilus eburneus; assembly: GCF_005048205.1. GTDB lineage: Bacteria > Pseudomonadota > Gammaproteobacteria > Burkholderiales > Chitinibacteraceae > Chitiniphilus > Chitiniphilus eburneus. Next base: position 7,403 of record NZ_SUMF01000043.1, on the reverse strand, counting down.
GGTTCATGCGGTGCCTCAGGGAAACGGCTTGACCCGCGAGAGGTCTTTGACGCCAACGAACGAACTCTTCCCGGTTTTCTCTCGCTGCAACTGGCTGTGGTGGAACAGCGATTCGACGCTGGCGACGGTCGGCTTCAACTGCGACGGCGGCACGCTGGCCAGAACGGGCAGGAACTTGCTGGTGGCGGCATGCACGTCGGGCGCCCGCTCCTTCATGCCCTGGTTCAGGTATTCCGGCGTGCGGGCTAGCGACACGCCGGTCAGCCCCATGTTGAAGAGCTGCGCGCCGAACACGAAGGGCTTCAATTGTCGCGGCGCGGCGCGTTGCAGCATGCTCAGCCCCTTGCCCACGGTCAGTCCCGTTCCCACCGAGCCGAGCAGGGTTCCACCGGTCTTGGCGCCGACGTGCTTCACGCTGTCCTGTTCGCTTGGCGACAGCACCCCGTGATAGGTCGAACTCCCCAACTGGAGGGTGTTCGATACCCCCACGCCCTTGACCAGCGTCTTCACGCTTTGCGACGGTTCGCTCGGCCCCTGCTGGCCGGAAAGATTGAATTTCCGGTTGCTGAAGTAGGCCTGGGGCCCCGACTTCACCCCGGAGAGAAAGCTCGACAGCAGCGATTTGTCCTGCCCTTTTCCCGATCCGCTCATCCTTCGTTTCTCCTGTGCGCTTTGCGCTGTGCATCGATCCGCCCGCTGGCGTGTTCATCGCCGTCCTATTTCTGATCCAGCGTGCGCCGCTGCGTGCGCGGGCTGAGCGGCGGGTGCTTTTCGTCCGGCTCGGGCGCGATGTCGAACGCCAGATGCGTCTTGAGCCGGGTCGAATCGAACAGATCGTCGCCGCGCATGGGCTTTTTCGCGCCCTTGGGCTGGTGCTTCATCGGATCGAGCACACTGGTCGCCGAGTGCACGGTGCCTTTGCCATCGGTGGCGAGAAAGCGGTCGTGCTCGAATTTCGCACCCGGTTTGTCGTCCTGGTGATAGCGCTCGAACACGTTGAAATCCTGGCCGTGCGCCTTGACCGTGGTGAGCAGGCGCACGTCGGTCACGTGTTTGACGGTCGTGGTGGTCTTGCCCTGCTGCTTCTGGATCTCGGTCAGGTGGGGATAGCTGCTCAGGCCGAACTCCCCGTCCGGCGACGTAAACGATGATGTGGTGACGGTTTGCGGCTTGGTCTTGTAGTCGATCTCCGGCGGGCCGCTCACTGTTTGCGTGGTACGTCCGGTGAAGACCCGTTCACTGGGTAGCTGGGCGCCACGATCCACCCGTTTTTTATCCGACGACATCCACATTCCCCCTTTCAGTCAAAAGAAAACCATCCGGCGCCAGGCGCCAGGCGCCAGGCGCCTGCGGCATGCTCAGGCCTACCCTTCGCGCTTGCCCGCCTCCAGCCCCAGCATTTCGAAAATGCTCAACTGCCCGCCCAGCCGCAGGAACACTTCCTGGTACAGCTCCACCGTGTTCAGGTTGCCCCACTCGATGGCGCGGCGGATCAGGTAGGGCACGGGGCTGTGCGGTTCGATGTGTTGCAGGTAATCGGCGGCCTCGGACAGCCGCGCATAGGCATCGGAGCGCCCGGCGATGGGGCCGCTGGGGCCGCCCACCGGCGGGTAGAAATCGCCTTCCTCCACCTGGAGGTCGTCGGCGTGCGCGGCCTCGGGCACGGCAAAACGCAGGGCTTCGCCATGGATGCCGCGTTTGTGCAGTTCGCTGCCGATCAGCGACTGGATCTGCTCCAGCATGCCGGCCAGGGTGCGCAGGCTGGGGCCATCGGCGCCGAACAGGTCGTCCACCCGCGTGGCCAGCGCGGCGATGGCGTCCAGCGCGTCGGCCAGCGTGCAGTACAGCCAGCCGTAGGCGTCGCTGCCGGTGGCGCTGACGGCGGCGCTCACCTCGGCCAGCGACGGGCCTTCCAGTTGCGGCGCGTTGCGGCTGCCGGCCGCGCTTTTCACCTGTTCGTTACGCCGTGCCTGCTCCCAGTCGGCCCAGTTGTAGTCGCGGTCGCGCCCGGTGGCGGTGATCGGGATGCAACGCAGCGCGGGCAGCAGTTTTTCGTTGGCCCAGCGCAGCATGTTGGCGCGGTAATCCAGATCGCCCTCCGGCGCGGCCGGGTAGAGGCCATCCCAGTAGCGCTGGCACAGCGCGTCGATCAGCGCGGCGCAGGCGGCGATGCCGGCAAAGCCGTTGCGGTTGATCTCGGCCTCCAGCAACCACACCGCCAGTTGCAGATCCTTGGATTTGCCGGCCAGCGCCGCCGCGGCGAGCTGGCTCACGCGATCCCAGTCGGCACGCTTGAGTTCGTGCTCCCAGGTGCCTTGCGGCAGCGAGGCATCATCGGCCCGCCGCGCCGCCTCGATGCTGCGATAGGTGACACTGCCACGCAGCAACTCACCGGCCGGCTCGTCACCGGGAATGGGCGCCAGCAATGCTTCGAAATCACGCTCCAGATGCTCGCGGCAGTAGCGGTCGATACGGGCGGAAAGGTCGGTCATCGCCTTGCTCCTTCTAGAAAAACAAATCTGAAAACGTGAAAAACCAAACCGGGGTCACGAGCTCTGTGTCCATAGGTTTTGCCATTGCCGTCGCAGCCATCCCGATCACCACAGCAGCGGCGCGGTACGCGGGAAGGCGTCCGGCAGCGTCAGCGGCGCCATGGCGCGGGTTTTCGGATCCTGGCCGGACAGCTTCAGGCCCAGGTAGGCGCGCATCGGGCGTTGCTCGGTGCGACCATCCGGCTGGCCGGGGTTGGCGGTGGGAACGTTGAACTCCAGCAGCAGCCGGGTCGGGTCGGTGGGGTCCCGCGTCAGCGTGCCGCGCGGGGCGTGGGTGCGGATCAGGCGCAGCAGCGCCCATTCGCCTAGCGCCACGAAGCTGGCGGTGCGGCCTTTCACTTGCAGGTCGTCCTGGCGGCCATCGGCCAGCGGGCGCCACATAGAGCGGTCGGCCCATTGCAGGTCCAGCACCAGCATCTGGCCGTAGGGCCAGGGCAAGGTGGCCGCGCGGTTGGGGTAGCCGGCCATGCGCTCGCCGCTGGTGAGCGTCCAGTTCACCAGTTGCTCGCTGCCCGGCGAATCGGCCACTTCGGCGCGGAAGGCGATGTCCAGTTGCACCGGCTGGCTGATGTCGCCGGCGGTGAGGTTGCTCTTGAAGAAGACATTGGCCGCGTCGAGCTGCGCCAGGAAGCGGTTGGCCGTATCCAGGTGCTCCACCGGGATGTCCTCCAGCAGTTTTTCCAGGTCGGCACGCTGGCTGTCGTAATCGGCGAAGAACTGTTTCACCATGCCCAGCGGGGCGTCGCGCGCGGTGAGCGGGCCAAACGGGTAGCGCCCGGCCAGATCGCGGTTGAAGCGGCCGGCGAAATCGCGCCATGCCTCGAACGCCGCCGCCTTGCGCTGATCGGAGCAACGCCACTTCACCTGTTGTTCCAGCAGGCGGCGGCGTTCGGAGAACAGGTCGTTGCCGAACTCGGGCGATTTGTAATCGGCCAGCGTCTTGCGGCAGTTGTCGTAATCCAGCGTGGCGAACTGCTTGAGGAACAGGTTGTCGAGCTGGCCCACCTGCCCGGCCGGCTCCTTGAACTGCACATAGCGGTTCAGTTCATCGATGGTGTTGGTCCAGTAGGTGACGGTCTGCGCGTTGTCCAGGTGGGCATCGTCGATCACGGCGGCGTTCTTCAGAAACACCACGTAGGGGCTGGCGTAGCCGGAGAGCACTTCGCCGCGCGATACCTGCCGCGACAGGTAATCCTTGGTCACGGGGGTGCTGCCCAGCGAGAAGAAGCTGCCGTCGGTGGGGCCATTGCTCGGGTCGTACAGGCGGCTGGCGCCGGCCAGCGCATCCACCCGCGCCAGCGTGTCGCCGGCATAGTCGCGCACGCACTGCGTCACCCTGGCGCGGCTGGCGGCAAAGCCCATCTGGTCATAAAGGCGCAGCACCGACAACAGCGGATCGACCACGCGGCCGAAGTTCTCGCTTTCGCCCGACAGTTGCTGGTCGGCGTTGGACAACGTCTGCAAGCTGACCTGGGTCAGCGTCGGCTGGTTGGTTTCGGGCTGCTGCGCCAGCGCCATCACGTGATCCATCACGCTGTTGAGCTGCCGCCGCGCCAGCCGGTCGAACAGCGGCCGATCCAGCGCGCCGGACTGCGGCGACACGCCCTGGCGCCGTGCGAAATCCTGATACTCGCGCGCATAGCGGGTGGCGGTGGCCAGCGCCGTCGGGCGCCAGCCCGACATGGCCGGGCGGCACATGAAGGTGCGCGGCTGCTGTACCTGCATGTAGTCCAGCGCCAGCAACGCGGTCAGCCCGCTCATCTCCGGCACCAGCGCCGGGTTGAGTACGTAGCCGTTGCCCTCCTGGATGAACAGCAGGCCATAAGGCGGCAATTGCAGCGATACCAGCTTGTTCATCGCCGGGCGATAGCAGACGTCGGCATTGAACTGGGCCACCGCGCCATGCAGGATCGCGTATTCGTGGTTCAGCCCGTCCAGTTGCTGCACGTAATCACCGAACGCGGTGCGGATGCTGCCGCACGGATCAGCCTTGCCGCCGCTGCGCAGCCACTCGCCGCGTACCCAGCCCAGCCACCAGGTGAAGTGATTGGTGTTCTCCAGCACCGGCTCGCGCTCGGCCAGCAACTCGCGCAGCAGGTGGGCGCCTTGGTCCACCTCCTGGTCCAGCGCGGTGCGCAGCTCGACCGCGCGTTGCTCCAGTTGCCGGGCGAATTGTGTGGGCATGGCCTGAGGCAGCACCAGCGGCGTCTCGTAATCCACGTTGGCCAGCGCCTCGCCATAGGCGCCGCGTTCGTGTTTCAGATCGGCCGGTGGCGGTGCGCGGTACACGTATTCCAGCAGGTGGGAGAAACGCTCTTTTTCGTTGTTGCTGGGCAGCGATGCCGGCTTGGATACCTGCTGGAAGATCGCGATGTTGGTTTCCAGCTCGCGCACCGCTTCCAGGTTGTCCTTCAGCCGTTTCAGCGCCACCTGGTAGGCACGCTCCGAGGTGTTGCCGTCCGGGCGATCCATTTCCTGGAAGGTATAGGTGGCGCGCTGTTGCAGGTGGCAGGCCACGCTGGGCATGATCACCTGCTCGAAGGCGTCGTCGGCGATCAGTTGCGCCGCTTCGCGCCGCGCCGCTTTATCCACCAGCGATACCGGGATCGCGGGATAGCCCAGGTCCGGATCGATCCGCGCCAGTTGTTTCAGCAGGGCGTAGACGTTGTCCTTGCCGGCGCAGCGGGTGATTTCCTGGCGCTTGGCGATGGTGCGCACTTCGGTCAGCGAATTGCTCAGCAGGTCCACCTGCCGGTTCAGCAGGATGGCGGACCACAGGATCGCCACCGCCAGCAGCCCCAGCACCGTGCAGCCGAAGATCTGCACACCACGGATCAGTTTGTTGCGCGACCAGATGGCATCGCGGGTGCGTCGCGCCAGCAGCGGCTCGGCCAGCACCTTGCCTTCGATCATTTCATCGACGAAGGACACATCGTCGCGCCGGTCGCCGGGCACGCCGACGCCGCCATCGGCCGGCACGCTGCCGGTGAAGTAGATACCCCGGAAGAAAAAGCCGGCGTACCAGGACGACGACCGGAACACCAGCGTCATCCAGCGCGCCAGCGGCCCGCGCATCTGTTCGAAATGGCGCGGGAACAGGAAGAATTCGTCGGTACGCTCGATCTGGTCCAGCTCGGCGGCGGTATCCAGTTGCAGCGTTTTCAGGCGGTCGTACAGCACGTCGAAGGCATCGTCGGCCCATTCGGTGGCGGTGCGGCTTTCCGCCGTGGCCGGCGCCGACCAGCCGAACATCTGCCCCTCGTTACGCGATGCCTCGTCGTCGCGCCCGCGCAGGGCCGACCAATAGGCGGCAAAGCCCTGCACGCTGTCGCACTGGGTGACCACCACATATACCGGCAGCGAGAATTCCAGCCGCTGCTGCACCTGGTAGAGCTGGTTGTAGACGCGGTCGGCCATCGCCTCCAGCGCCTCCTGCCCCGAGGTCAGCAAGGTGCGCGCGGATACCAGCACGATCAGGCTGTCGAGCGCGCGCTCCGGGCGCAGGTCGTTCAACTGTTGCAGCACGCCGCGCCAGGATTGTTCCTCCGGCGTGTTCGGCGCCGCGCAGGCCCAATCGCCGCGCGGATCGATCAACACGCCGTGGTGGAAGAAGTGCCATTCGGTGCCGATGGTGGTCAGCGCCTGCTCGCGCCGATCCGGCTCGCGACGCAGCCGTGGCGAGGTGGAGGCGATCAGGCTGGATTTACCGGCGCCGGCCTCGCCCAGCATCAGCACCCAGGGTTGCTGGTAGCGCCATTCGCGGCGGGTGGCGATGTAGTCGAGCGAGTTCAGCAGCCCGCGCGCCCGGGCGCGCCAGTCACGCCGCGCACGCACCGGCTCGCCGGTTTCGGTGGAAATGGGCACCGCGCGCCGTGCGCGCCAGATCAGCCAGCCGGCCAGCAGGGCGACCAGGGCGGCGGCGATGAGCAGGCCGATGAAGAGCGGGGTCATTGGGGAATCCTTGGCGCGGTGGCGCTTTGGGGGGGTAATGGGCCGGGGGAGGCCGCGGCGGTTGCTGCGGCAGCGGTTGCTGCTGCAACTGCAATGGCAACTTCTGAAAGGCTGAGCGCCTTGCGGCGCGGTTGCTTGACGCCCTCTGCCGCCGTGCGGGCCGGTTCATTTCTTTTGCGTGGCCAAAAGAAACGAACCAAAGAAAAGGCCGTGCGACGCTTCGCTCTGCATGGCGCGTCGCTAAGCGGCAAGCCGCTAAGCTTTGGCGGCACCGCCATATGCGCCCCTCCGGGGTTCCCTACGTCGGTCGCGAGCCTGGGTCTCGCCCCACTCCTCGGCGCTACGTAACGGGGGGAAAGGCCGCTGAATGCCAGCGCAGTTTGGGAAATGTCCTCGCCGTTTGCATGCCGGCGAGTAACAAAGCCACCAACTTTCACCCGCAGGCACTGGCACACGTCCCCCCTTCCCTTCAAGGGGAGGGGGCGGGGGTGAGGATGGTTTGTCCGGGGCCCCTCAGCAGCGCCGAGAGGAAGATAAGCGGGCGGGAATTCGGCGAGGACTGTCTGAGTGAGCGCAGCGAGCGAGTTCCGCAGCCACCGCTCGATTGTCTGGAGCGAGGGCACCCCGGCTTGCCGGGGCGCGTATGCGGGTGACCGCCAAAGCTTAGCGGCTTGCCGCTTAGCGACGCGCCATGCAGAGCGAAGCGTCGCTCGGCCTTTTCTTTGGTTCGTTTCTTTTGGCCGCACAAAAGAAATGAACCCGCCCGCACGGCGGTAGAGGGCATCAAGCATCCGCGCCGCAGGCGCTCGGCGGTTAAAAGCCTTTGCAGTTGCAGTTGCAGTTGCAGTTGCAGTTGCAGTTGCAGTTGCAGTTGCAGTTGCAGTTGCAGTTGCAGTTGCA
>NZ_SUMF01000042.1 GCF_005048205.1 Chitiniphilus eburneus | reverse complement strand
CTGATCACGGCCAAGGGGCATGCGAACCTGCATGCGCAATCGGGCGATGTCGAAATCGTCGGCGACAAGAACGTGCGGGTATACGCCAGCAAGGAAAAGCTGACCGCCACGGCCAAGGAAGAGATGCTGCTGACCTGCGGTGGCGCGTATATCCGCCTGAAGGGCGGGCAGATCGAAATCCACGCCCCCGGCAAGCTGAGCGTGAAGGGCAGCAATTACAGCTTCGATGGCCCGGCCAGCATGCCGACGCCGGATCGGCAGTTTCCGAATGGCGTGTGCGAAAGCTGCATGCTGAAGGCGCTGGAATCCGGCAGCCCGTTCGCGGCCAAGACCAACTGACATGCGCATCGATCCCTATTCCCCTTCCTCGGTCGACGAACTGCGGGCCGAGTGGCAAGCCGCCTCGGCCGCGCAGCCCGACCTTCAGCTTTATGCCCTGCTGGATCATGCGTTTCACCGGAGCAGAAAGCAGAATCTGACCATGCTGGGGCACTGGCAATCGTTGTACGCGGGGCAATCCGGCGCCACACCGGAGATTTCGCCCTTGCTACAGTGCGTGGCGCAGCCCGGCGACCCACTGCCCGCGCTGGTCGCGCAATTGCTGGCGCACACCGAGGGCCAGCCCAGCCTGAGCTTCATCGCCAGCGCCCAGCCAGCGGAATCGTTGTTGCAGCATTTCACCCACTATGTGGACGTCACCATCCTGCCGGAACGGGTGCGTTACCTGCTGCGCTACGCCGATACCCGCATCCTGCCCCAACTGCTGATCGCACTGGATGCGGCCCAGCAGGCCGAACTGCTCGCGCCCATCCATACCTGGTGGTACTTCGACCGGGAGGGCCGGTTGCAGGCCACCAACGGCCTTAACCAGCCCGACATCGCCCAGCGGGAGCTGACGCTCAGCGAGGCCCAGTTCGGCGCACTGCTCGACAGCAGCTACCCGGATACGCTGGCTAACAGCCTGCGCCAGATGCGCAGCCTGGCCGAATACCTGCCCGCCCAACCCTCCGCCCTGCACGCCCTGAGCCGCAGGCTGTACCTGGAAGCGATAGGGCAGGACCTCCTGGAGCATGCGGACATCCTGGGCTACGCGGCATCCCGGCTGGAGCCGGCTGCGCCGGATGCGGTGGATGCGGTGGATGCGGTGGATGTCGCGTGGGAAACGCATGACTAAGGCCATGCGCTGGTGTGCCCTGCTGCTCGCCGCTCTGGCGCTGGCGGGTTGCCAACGCGAGATCGTCGATGCGACGGTGCTCACACCGGAAGCCAGCGCATCCGCGCCGGATGCCGATACGTTCATGGCCAGCAGCCGAGGCATCAATTACGACCACGAATTCGGCATCGACTACACCCTGCGCTGGGCTGATGGTGCCCAGGGTGAAGCAATTGGCAGTGGTAGCGCTGGTCCGTTCGAAGACAGTGGGCAGAACTGCTGCGTCAGCCTGCCTAAACAATGGCATCCGGGCCTCAAGCTGACGGTGGAATGGGTGGCACTGGATTTGTCCACCCGCAAGAGCAACCAATGGAAGACCGAAAACCTCCAGACGGAACTGGCGGTGCCGGAATACAAGGCACCGGGTGATCTCTACATCTTGTTCTATCCGGGCAAGCAAGTGGAAATCCTGGTTTCGGCGTCTGAGCCGGGAATGGCAGGCTGGGCGGGACGGGAAAAGCAGGGGCCGCTGGAGGCTTGCGTGACGAAGCTTAGGCAGAAGGAATGTATGAAAAGCTTTCCTAAATATCCAAGAAATTCAAAAGAACAAATCGCGGCGGACATGAGAGAAGCTTGCACTCCGGCCGCAATCGAAAGGTCTTCAAACCCCGAGGGTGGCAGAATTGCGTGTCGGCAATTGCAAACTGATTGTAAAAATAGTTGGGTTATAGCAGACAAAGAAATGTGCGATATAAACTATAGGGAGGAGGATTAAATGGGTACTCGATTTGCTGAAAAAAATAACCGTGCTACTCCTCTTAAGCTTGATGCTCCAGAAATCGTAGTTCGAACCGTCAACCTTGATGAACCCCCTTGCCACACCTGCGAAGAAGACATCTACCTCGGCTTCTTTTTCGACGGCACCAACAACAATAAATATCGCGATACCTCTGGCAGCAGTCACTCGAATGTGGCAAGGCTGTGCGAAGTCTATGCCGGTGAACCGACGGTCAGGCAGCTCGGCATTGTGAGGGGCGCGCCCCAGCCCGACGAGAACCCGGCGTGGCCCAGACAGCCCGCGAGCGATAGGAAGAACTACCGCAAGACCTATATTCCCGGCGTCGGTACGCCGTTTCGGGAGCTGGGCGATACGGGGGCTTCAGTTCCATCAATCAACTTATCCTGCATCGAGCCTTTGTCATGCGCATGCGCTATCTGATTCTGTTTTGCCTGCTGTCACTGACGGGTTGCCAGCGCGGCAATGCGCTGGATGCCTCGGTCCCCACGGTCGAGGCCAGCGCGCCGGATGCCAATGTCAATACCTTCATGGCCAGCAGCCGAGGCATCAATTACGACCACGAATTTGGCATCGACTACACCTTGCGCTGGGCCGATGGTGCCCAGGGTGAAGCAATCGGCAGCGGTAGCGTTGGTCCGTTCGAAGACAGTGGGCAGAACTGCTGCGTCAGCCTGCCCAAACAATGGCATCCGGGCCTCAAGCTGAAGGTGGAATGGGTGGCACTGGATTTGTCCACTCGCAAGAGCAATGAATGGAAGACCGAAAACCTCCAGACGGAACTGGCGGTGCCGGAGTACAAGGCACCGGGTGATCTCTATGTGTTGTTCTATCCGGGCAAGCAAGTGGAAATCCTGGTTTCGGCGTCTGAGCCGGGCATGCCAGGCTGGGTGGGACGGGAAAAGCAGGGGCCGGTGGAGGCTTGCGTGACAAAGCATGGGGAAAAGGAATGCATGAAGAGCTTTCCTAAATATCCGCGTAATTCATTTGAAGCGCGTGCCCAGTTATTTAGAGAGTCATGCACTGAAGAGCGAGTTGCCGAATCTTCTGATCCCGAGGGGAATCGGCAGGCTTGCCAGGAATTCGTAAAAATGTGCAAAGAGAAATGGGAAATAAAAGAAAAGAAAATGTGCGACTTGAATTTTAAGGAAGAAGAATGAGTGCGCGATTTTCAGAAAAGTGCAAGTCCAATCCTCTTTTGCTGGAAACGAAGGAGAAATTGATACTTGAAGCGAACCTTGATGAGCCCCCTTGCCATACCTGCGAAGAAGACATCTACCTCGGCTTCTTTTTCGACGGCACCAACAACAATAAATATCGCGATACCTCCGGCAGCAGTCACTCGAATGTGGCAAGGCTGTACGAAGTCTATGCCGGTGAGCCGACGGTCAGGCAGCTCGGCATTGTGAGGGGCGCGCCCCAGCCCGACGAGAACCCGGCGTGGCCCAGACAGCCCGCGAGCGATAGGAAGAACTACCGCAAGACCTATATTCCCGGCGTCGGTACGCCGTTTCGGGAGCTGGGCGATACGGGGATCAATGGTGTCTTGGTCGAAAACGGCAAGCAACGCAAGGTCAAGGATCGCGGGCGTGGCCTGGGCTTTTCCACGCATGGCGAGGCGCGGATATGCTGGGCCTTATTGCAGGTGACCAATCACCTGCACAGCATCCTCGGCACGCCCAACCCCAAGCGCTGGGAAGATGATGCCAGGCTGGCCCGGCTCATGGCCGATGCCGACAATCCCCGCGAATACCAAGGGCGGATATTGAGGCAGCGTGCCGCCGAGCTGCTTCAGGCTATCAACCAGAAGCAGCCGCTCAATCGGCGTACGCCGAAGATTCGCCGCATCCGGGTTTCGATCTTTGGCTTTTCGCGCGGCGCGGCCAAGGCGCGGGTATTCCTGAACTGGTTGCTGCAAGCGTATGGCGGCGGCCTTGCCGGTATTCCGCTGAAGGTGGATTTTGTTGGGGTATTCGATACCGTGGCCTCGGTGGGGCTGGCCAATTGGGCTCCCGCGTTGGGTATGGACGGGCACTACAGTTGGGCCACCATTGCGAACATGGCCATTCCCGACGGTATCCGTTGCGCGCACCTGGTGGCAGCGCACGAAGTCCGTGGGTCGTTCCCGCTGGATTCGATCGGCGGTGGCAGCTTGCGCAAGGAGATCGTCTATCCCGGCGTGCATTCGGACGTCGGCGGTGGGTATCCGCCCAAGGACCAGGGGCGGGCGGCGGGCGGCGATTCCGAGAAGCTGTCGCAGCTTACGCTGGCGCAGATGTACCGCGAGGCTTTGATCGCCGGGGTGCCACTGCTGCTGCCCGATGAGTTCAATACCGCCACGCGCCAGAACAACTTCAAAGTTGCTTCGTCGACCATCGCCGCGTTCAACGCCTACATCGATGCCACCCCGCTCGATCCCCGGCAGTTTCCACCGACCACACCGCCCAGCAAGGTGGACAGGAACACGCTGTACCCGGTCGAGCGCCAGCCTCGCGCCACGCTGGAGCAGCTCATACACCACCACCAGGGGGTCTACCTGAAATGGCGCTATGCGATGCTGGGCAAAATCCATCAATTGCCCAACCTGGTCAACACGGCCACGGTATCGCGCGATCAGGATATCGAGGATTTCCGGATGACCGATGCGCAATTGAGAAAGGAAGTGGACTTCCTCAATTCGAAGAAGACCTGGGTGGATTATGCATCGCTCGGCTCCCTCGGCGGGCTGGTGCGGCAGGGCAGCGAAGCTGCGGTGACCAACCAGAAACGCACGGAATGGGCTGGCGGCGTGAAGCAGCAATGGGAGGCCGGCGCCACCCAGAAGGCGCCGCCCGCCGCTGAACATCTCTTCACCACGCTGGTGCACGATTCCCGCTCCTGGTTCAAGCCGTTCGGCCTGGACGACGCGGACTGGTTTCCGCCCGGCGATGGCCAAAGAAGGGAGCGCGATCGGCGGATCGCCGCGCATCAGCGCGACCTGGAGCAATACCGCCGGCAGAAAGCCGCCGCCGAGGCGCCGCCGGTGCCGGGCATCAAGCCGGTGCCGGTGCCCCCGGGCGGCAGCAAACCCAATTGGGATGCACATATCCGACGGGAAGAAGCCGCCATCGAAGGCTTGCGGAATGGCAGCACGCCGGTACTGATTCCGAATAGCGAGAACATCGACAGCGGCTATGCGCTGGAAAGCGCTCACGAGCCCTGGTTCATGTTCGGCTACCTGCGCCGCCGGAAGGTGTTCTATTCGGATGGCGCGATCAAGAATGTGACTGCCGAGGAAAGCCAGCAGGATCAGATTGCCCAGATCCAGGAGGACGGCAGACAGGCGCGCGCGCAGATGCGCGAAAACGAAACCAAGCGTTACGAGCACATGCGCCAGCAGCAGGAGCAGGGCGTGGCCCGCGTCCGGCAGCGCTATATGCAGCGGGAAATATCCGATGTCGAATACGCCGACTACATGAAGGTATCCCAGTCGCGAATGCAGGAGGCGAAAATCGACTACGAGAAGACCATGGAAAGCCTGAGTCGCTGATCCGCCTTGCTGGCTCGCACGATGGCGGGCAGTCGGATGCCGGCCGGCCGCTTCGGTGGCGAGGAACAAAGAAAAAGGGAGGCATTGCCTCCCTTTTTCTTTGTGGCGGTGGCGCCGTTCCGACGGTGATGCCGCCTCAGAAGCGGTATTTGCCGGTCACGGTGTAGCTGCGTTCCTCGCCCAACTGGTAATTGCCGTAGGTGCGCGACGCGAAGTACTCCTTGTCGAACAGGTTGTTCACGTTGAACGCCAGTTGCCATGCCCCCTGTTGCCAGCGGATCGCGGCGTCGGCCAGCGTATAGCCACCCTGGCGCGAGGTGTTTTCCGCGTCGTCGTAGCGCTGGCCCACATAACGCAGGCCGCCGCCAAAGCCGAAGGCGCCGATTTCGGTGGGCAGCGTGTAATCCAGCCACAGCGCGGCCTGTTGCTTGGGCACCTGCATCGGCGTCTTGCCGACCTCGTACGAATAGCTGCTCTCCAGCACTTCGGCGTCGGTGTAGGTGTACGACGCAATGCCCTTCAGGCGGGGCGACAGTTGGGCCTTGCCTTCCAGTTCGATGCCGCGCGAGCGGATTTTGCCGGTCTGCTTGGCGGTATAGCTATCGCTGTCGTCGTAGGTCACCACATCGCGCTTGGTCAGCGTGTACACGGCGCCGGTGAACATCCACGGCGCGCCGGCCGGCTGCACCTTCACGCCGGCTTCGATCTGCTCGGCGCGCGACGGGTCGAACAGCGTGCCGAATTCATCAATGAAGTTGGGCAGGAAGGATTGCGCGTAGCTGATATAGGGCGCCACGCCGTTGGGGGCCAGGTAGGTCAGGCCCACGCGGCCGGTGAAGGCGGAATCGGACTGGCTGGCGGAGTTGCTGCCCAGGTGGTCGTCATAGTCGAGCTTCACCTTGTCCCAGCGTCCGCCCGCGGTCAGCAGCCACTGCTCGTTGAAGCGGATCTGGTCCTGCGCGTAGAAACCAAGCTGCTTGATGGTGCGCGTGCCGTCGGCATCCACCTGGTCTGGTTCCGGAATGTCCTGGTTGTAGATCGGGTTGAGGATGTCCAGGCTGGGCGTGTTGTTGCTGGAGCTGGATACCGCGTCGCCGGACATGCGATCCCAATCCACGCCGAACAGCAGCGTGTGCGCCACCTGCCCGGTGAACACCTGGCCCTGTACATTGGTATCGACCGTCCATTGGTCGAGATCTTCGTCTTCGTGGTACGCGGTGCGCGACAAGGTGCGGCCATCCGCTTCCAGGCTGGAGCGGATGTGATGCTTGTCGGCGGTACGGTTGGCGTAGCGTAGGTTCTGACGGAACGCCCACGTATCGTTGAAGCGATGTTCGAACTGGTAGCCGAAGGTGGTGGAGTCGATATCGACGATGCTGTAGCGCGGATCGCCTTCCTTCACGTTGGTGAGTTCGCCGTTGGGGCCGGTGATGTAGTTGATGTCATCGGATGCCTCGTTGCGCAGCACCTCCGCCAGCAAGGTCAGCGAGGTATCGGGCGACAGGTCCCAGCGCAGCGATGGCGCCAGGTACAGGCGCTTCTGGTAGGCATCGTCGCCGTTCGGGTATTCCTCTTGGCTGTTGCTGTCCAGGCCCAATGCCACGACGCGATAAAGCAGGCTGTTGTCGGTGTTGAGCGAGCCGCCGAAATCCGCGGCGATCTGCTTGCGCTCGAAGCTGCCCAATTGCACTTCCACTTCGCGCGGCGCGTTCAGGTATGGCGTCTTGCTCACCCGGTTGACCACGCCGCCAGCGTCGCCGCGACCGAACATCACCGACGCCGGGCCGCGCAGCACTTCCACGCGCTCCAGCCCATAGACCTCGGTGATCGGCTCGACATAGCCGAGGCCGGACTGGCGCAGGCCATCGCGGAAACTGCTGGAGGATTGGGCGTTGAAGCCACGGATCAGCAGCCAGTCGTAGCCACGGATATCGTAGCCCCAGTTGCTTACCGTCACGCCGGGGGTATAGCGGATCGCTTCCAGCAAGGTGGTGGCGCCGCGATCTTCCATTTCCTCGCGGCCGACCACCGACACCGATTGCGGCGTCTCGATCAGCGGGGTGTCGGTCTTGGTGGCCGTGGCGCTGCGTTTGGCGGTGTAGCCGGTGACCGGGCCGGTGGGGCTTTCGGCCGGGGCGGTGACGGTTACTGTCGGAAGGGTGGCTTCGGCGACGGGTTCCGGCGCCGCCAGGGCCAGGGATGGGCCGAAAGCCAGGCCCAGGAAAACGCTATGCAAGGCACGAACAGCCGGCTTGAGCCGGAGGAGACGCGGTTTATGATTTTTCATGGTCAGCAGTGGTCAACAGGAAATGAGCAAGCCTGTTGGCTCCAACCGCGATCCTGCCTCCCAGGGGCATGCCTGAACACGCGCCAAGGCATGTTCAGGTGCCGGGCGGGAAACCAAATCAGCTTTTATTAATAGGAATTGTTCTCATTTTGAATGAAAAATGTGAATTACGCCAGCATGTTGCCCAACTCATCGGCGTTGATCTGACTTCTCGGTGACGCCTTGACCAGCAATGCCTCACAAATCTCCCCGCTGCGTACCGATGTGAGAGAAAGCAGCGTGTCACTCAGGCCATGGCTGGCTTCGCACGCACCTTGCAGGAATACCTGTGGCTTGAAGCCGGACTGGCTCTTCAACCGGTAATTGCGCTCAGTCTCGAAGCCTTGCAGATAGGGCGTCAGCGCAGCGAGCAACTCATGATGCTGTGCGCGCTCGTAGCCGGTGGCGAGCACCACGGCATCGTAGCGTACGGTCTGCTCCAGGCCACCGTTCAGGTCGCGCAGCGTCAGCCGCACGCCGTCTTCCTTGCTCTGCACCGTGGTGATCTGGTGGCGCCGCAGGAAACGATGCCGCAGGCGGCCGCTGACGCGCTGGTGGTAGAACACCTGGAAAATCTGCTCGATCAGCGCCAGGTCGGGGCAGGCATAGTTGGTGTGCCAGAACTCCCGCAGCAACTCGTCCCGCTCCTGCGGGGTGCGGCTGTAGATGTGATCGACGAAATCGGCGTCGAAAATCTGGTTGGAGAATGGGCTGTCATCGGCGGGCTTGATCGCGCGCGCCCGCATGATCAGGTCCACCTCGGTATCGGCATGGCGGCCGTGCAGATCCATGAATATCTCGGCGGCGCTTTGCCCCGCGCCCAGCACCGCGATGCGGCGGGCCGCCGGATTGCGGGCGATGTCGCGCAGATAGGTGCTGGAATGCAGGATGCGGCTGTCGCCACGCAGGGCCTTGAAGTTGTCCGGAATCCGCGCGGTGCCGCCCAGGCCGAGCACCAGGTTGCGGGTCAGCCGTTCGCGCACCTCCCCATTGCGGTCGCGCGAGCGTACCCGCAGCAACGTCACATCGTGGCCGCGCAGCTCGGGCAGCACCTCAAAGACCTCCTCGCCGTAGGCGCATTGATCGTCGAACTGTGCCGCGGCCCAGCTCAGGTAATCGTTGAATTCGTGGCGGCTGGGAAAGAAGGTCTTGAGATTGATGAAATCGGGCAGGCGCGATTTCTGGTGCAGGTAATTGACGAAAGTGAACGGGCTGGTGGGATTGCGCAGCGTGACCAGATCCTTGAGGAAGGAAATCTGCATGTGCGCATGCCCCAGCAGCATGTCCTGGTGCCAGGCGAAGCTGGGCTGCTTCTCGATGAACAGGGCATTCAGCGGCTTGCCCGCCTGTCGTTGTTCGTCCAGTGCGATGGCCAGTGCGATGTTGGACGGGCCAAAGCCGATGCCGATCAGATCGTGAACCAACATCACAGGCTCCTTGTGGGTGAGGTGGGGGTGGCGCCGTCGCGACGGGGCCACCAGAAAGCGTCGACGAAATAACGTTCCCGCAGCAGGGTGACCAGCAGGGCGCGCTTGTGCGGGAAATCGAACTCCTTGACCTTGGCGTAGCCCGAGCGGTCGAGGTTGCGAATCTGCTGCGCGTGATCGGCGCGTGGCTCGCCCACCAGGCGCTGGGTGCGTGCATCGTCCAACAGCAGGTAGTGCGAGATCGACGTCAGCCAGGCCACGGCCACGGCCTTGCCGCGATACGCCGGCTCGCCGACCAGCACATGCCAGCCCCGGTCGTAGTCGGCGGCATCGCAGAACGGCGAGATGCGGTTTTCCTTGGCCCAGTACGCCTCGAAGTAGGCAAAGGGCTCGCCGTCCAGGCTGGCGATCATCGGATAGATGTGCGGGTTGGCGGCCAGCTCCTCCAGATAGGCGCGGTGCCTGGCCAGATCGCCTTCCTCCTGCCAGATCTGCGCCACGGCCGGATCGTTCATCCAGCGGTTGAACATCGGCAGGTCATCATCGATATCGAGCGCGCGGAACGAAAAGGTTCGGCCCAGCCACGGGATGAAGCGCTGATACAGCGCGCCCTGTGGCTTGGGGCGACGGCGCGGGTGGCGGCGGCCGCCGCTCAGCACGTATTGCTGTGCCATGGCCTGCTGCGGTTGCGGCAGCCAAAGCGTTGGCTGTTGCCACAGCAGATCGCGATGCGCCGCCAGCCCGCCATCTTCCTCGGCAACCAGTACGCCGCTATTGCGCAGCGCGGCGGAGGGTTCGAAGCCGCTCACGCGGCAGACCGCACGGTCGGGGTGGAACGTGAACGCGGCTTCCAGCGCGGCCAGGATCGCGCCATCGGATGCCTGCCGGCCGGTCTGCCAGCGCAGCAGCAGTGCGGTGTCGCCGCGTTCGAGCACGCAGCGTCCGAGTTCGGTATCGCCATCCTTCAGCAGCAAGGTATCGCCGTCCCTCGCCACTCGTAGCTTCATGCCGTACGGATAGCTGGTGATGGCGTCCAGGTGTTGCCAGTCCAGCGGGTCATCGCGTGTGGGGAGGGGGGAGGCCGGATTCATGCATGCGTTTCCTTTTTGCTGCCGACGCCGGGTCACGGGATCGCGAACGGGCACGGGGTTATCACACCGTGCCAGCGACCCGCCTCGTGTTCGGCTCATGTCCAAGCATGACGTCGTGTCCCCGATTTTGTTTAAAGGGCGACGACGGCAACGCGCGGACATCGCCCCGTGTGGATTCGCCCCCGCTATGGCCGATCCGGCCGGTGGCGGCGGTTCCGGAGCGATCTCGAAACACAGGCCATTCCGGCGCATTGGCCGGTGAGCGGGTGACCCCGCACGCCGTCGCTGAAAGGGTTTGCTCCGCCGCCCTTAGGGCGTGTCGTCACCTGTTTCACGACAGCGTTCGGTGCAGTTCGGGATGGCACGCCCTAAACAAACGCGCGCCTGCCGCGTCTTGTGCAGGATGGCCTCCCATCCGGGGGCGCATCGAAACCCGCCAACAAAGATTCGTGGATATGTCGAAGACAAAACTCGTCTACATCTGGTCATTGCGTAACGCCGCCGCCGACCAGGCTGGCCGGCAGGTCGGCTACAAAGGCGGGCAACGCTACATGCAGTCGCCGCTCGAATACCTGGCGCGGTTGCTGAACGAGACCTGGCTGGGCGACGTGTACACGCTGGCGGGCGTCATCAACGACGACGACGAACACCTGCCGCGTGACCGGCATGCCCTGCGCGACTATGGTTTCCGTCCCGCCGCCACGGATTGGTTCTACCCCGCCGGGCTGACGGTACAGGGCAGGCCCCTGGACGAACTGCTGCACACCGTGCCATCCGCCTATCGCGGCCTGCCGCTGGGCGCAGCCGAACGCGGCCCCGGCAAGCACGACTTCGAAGCACGCCTGCAACACAAGCTGCTGGCGCTGGGTGCCGAACTGGTGGTGCTGGATGGCCTGCTGATCATCCTGGACGAACTGGTACGCCCGGGCAGCCGCTTCCATCGCAAGATCGTCAACATCCACCCCGGCATCACCCGCCCGGATTCGCCGTACCAGCGTCGCGGCGCCTATGCCACGCTGGATGCGCTGCACGGTGCGCGTGGCCAGAAAGTGACCGACTGGCAAACCATGGCGACGCAGCCGGTGCCGCGTATTCCGATGACGGGTGCGTCGTTTCACTACGTGGACAACGGTATCGACTCGGGCGAAGTGATCGTCGACGTGCTCGACACCTATATCGACCCGGCCGACACCATCCTCGAGCTGCGCTGGAACAACTTCAACCGCAGCCTGTTCCCGGCGCTGGCGCAAGGGCTGGCGCACATGGTCGGCGCGGGCCTGGCCGAACCGGCCGCCGCGCGCCCCACTGTCCTGGCCTGATCCGCACCCTTTCCCAGAGAACCCATCCCATGAGCAGATACGACACCGCGCTGGTTGCGCTGGCCCTGGCCTGCGCACCGTGCCTGACCCTGGCGGCGGCGCCCGCCGAAACGCAGCGGGTGGAAATCCGCCGCACCACCGACGGCATTCCCCACCTGCGTGCCGCCAACTGGTACGCACTGGGCCGTGGCGTCGGCTACGTACAGGCGGAAGACGCGCTGTGCACGCTGGCCGAAGCCTTCGTCACCTACGAAGGCCGGCGTAGCTGGTTTTTCGGAGAGGACGAACGCCCGGCGCGGCTGTCCACATTTGGCCGCCCCCGCAACCTGGAGCTGGATTTCTTCTGGCGCGGCTTCGCGGACGACAAGGTCGTGGCCGCCTACCGCGCCGCGCATCCGCCGGAACTCACCCGGCTGATCGAAGGCTATGCCGCTGGCTACAACCGTTACCTGGCCGATGCGCGCGCCGGTGCCGGCAAGGCCCGCGCCTGCCTGAACGAACCCTGGGTGCGCGAGATCAGCGCCACCGACATCTACCGCCGCATGTACTCGGCCCAGGTCGCGGCCGGCTATGCGCGCTTCATTCCGGAGATCGTCAACGCCCAACCGGCCGCCGCGCCGGCCGCTGCGCAGGCACAGGCTGGCGATGCATTGCGCGAAAAACTGTCGATGCGTATCGGCGAGCAGGCCGGCCTCGGCAGCAACGCCCTGGCGCTGGGTGGCGACGCCACCGGCCGGCACGGCTCGGTGCTGTTCGGCAACCCCCATTGGTACTGGGGCGGCCCGGACCGCTTCTATCAGATGCACCTCACCATTCCGGGCAAGCTCAACGTGGCCGGCGTGGCGTTCCTCGGCATCCCGGTGGTGATGATCGGCTTCAACGACCAGGTGGCATGGAGCCACACGGTCTCGGCCGCGCGCCGCTTCGGGCTGTTCGACCTCAATCTGGTGGACGGCCAGGCAGAGCGCTATCGCGTGGATGGCACCGACGAACCGATGACCGCCACCGACGTCTCGGTCACCGTGCGCCAGCCCGACGGCGGCAGTCGCACATTGACCCGCACGCTGCACCAGACGCGCTACGGCCCGGTGATCGACCTGGGCGGCCATCATCCCGCCTTCGGCTGGAGCGCGCAGAAAGCGCTGGCGATCCGGGACGTGAACGCCGACAACTTCCGCATCTTTCGCAACTTCTTCTATTGGAACCAGGCCAGCTCGCTGGCGGATTTCATCGCCATCCAGCGCCGCGAAGCGGCGGTGCCGTGGGTCAACACCGTGGCAATCGGGCGCGGTGACAACCGGGTGTGGTATGGCGACGTCAGCAACGTGCCCAACGCACCCGACACACTGCGCGCCCGCTGCGCTACCCCGCTGGGGCAAGCCTTCGCCACGCTGGACCCGCTGACGCCGGTGCTCGACGGTAGCCGCGCCGATTGCAACTGGCTGGACGAAGCCGGCGCGGCGCAGCGAGGCGCCATGCCGGCCGGCAAACTGCCCGGCCTGCTGCGCACCGACTACGTGGCCAACATGAACGACAGTTACTGGCTGACCAACGTAGCGCAGCCGCTGGAGGGCTTCGCCGCCGTGCTGGGTGGCGAGCGCCAGGCGCTGTCGTTGCGCACCCGGCTGGGCCACACCATTGCCCGCTCGTTCGTCACCGCGCCCGAGGCCTCGCCGACGAAGCTGCTGGACCATCTGGAAAACCGGGTACTGGCCGCCGAGGTGTATTCGGCACAGCTTTTCAAGGACGAAGCGCTGCAGGGCGCTTGCCATGACAATGCCGTGACGCTGCGCCCGGCGCCGAAGCAAGGCGCGGCGCAGGATGGCTCGGGCGAAGTGCGCCAGGTCGAAGTCGGCCAGGCATGCCAGGTGCTGCGCGACTGGCGCAACGTCGGCGATGCCAACGCACGGGGCGCGCTGCTGTGGGAGGCATTCTGGGAGCGCATCGAGCGGACGCCGGAAGCCGAACGTTACCGCGTGCCGTTCTCCGCCACCGCGCCGCTGACCACGCCCAGTGGCCTGAAGCTGAGCAACGATGCATTGCAGCAGGCGCTGGCCGGTGCTGTAGAGGCGCTGGCCGCCGAAGGCGTCGCCCCGGGCGAACCACTGGGCGAGCGGCGCTATGTCGCCAGCGGTGGCGGCCAGGTGCCGCTGTACGGTGGTTGCCACGTGGTCGGCTACTTCACCGTCACCTGCGGTCTGGCGGACGACGGCCACGTCGGGCCCGATGCCGTTGCCAACAGCTATCTGCAACTGGTGCGCTTCGATCGCCAGGGCGTCGAGGCGCGTACGTTGCTGGCGCATGGTGAGGACGAAGATGCCGTTCGAGGTGGCGCGGGCAGCGAACCAGTGCGGCGCTATGCCGACAAGGCGTGGCTGCGCTTCCCGTTCAGCGAGGCGGAAATCCGGCGCGATGCCGGCCTCAGCCGCCGCGTGCTGGATTAGCGGGCGCGCGGCGCCGCAGCACGGCCGACGGTCATCCGGCGGCCGTCATCCTTCGCACTCATGCCTGGACGTGGGCCTGCCCTAGCGGGCAGGCACCGCAGTAGTCCTCGTCCGGCAGCAGGTAGTAAAGGCAGCATTGCCGGTGCAGCGTGTGCGGCGCCGCCTGGTTCATATTGCCGCAGCGGGCATGCATGGGATTGCGCTCGCCGTCCGGCCAGCGGGGCTGATCCAGCAGCAGGTCATGGTCGGCGAGCAGCCCCGGCATCGGGCCGATCTGCGCCCGGGCCTGTTCGAGTATTCCTTCGATGTAGCGCGCCGCGCTGCCCCACAGTATCTTGCGCGGCACGCGGGTCTGCGCCGACAGGGTGACGAACAGCGGTGAAAGGTGCTGGTGCAGCAGCGGCCCGAAACGCGTCATCGTATCGCTGCCCGGTAGGGCCTTGCCCTCGTCACACAGGTAGAAGGCGCGGGGCAGGCCCAGGTCGTCCAGCGCGACGGCCAGGTGTTCCGGCGCCAGCGGAAAGCGATGTTGCAGCACGCTGGCGGCGGCCACCGCGCCCGGCAGCAACGCCCACAGATAATCCATCGTCCAGGCCGACGCGACTGCGCGCAGGTCGGCGCCCTGTACCCGGCGGTATCGCGCCTGCCGGGCCATCACATCGTGCAACAGCCCCGGCCGGGCGATGAGATCGGCCACCGGCACGGCGCCGGCGGGCGGGGAAGGCGTGCAGACCAGCGTTTCCGCATAGGCGGACCAGTCGCCGCGGAACAGCGGTTGCAATAGCGGGATCATCGTGGGTACCAGGCGGGGGCGGGGTGGACGGCGTTGCCGTCCCTGTACTGCAAGACGGCCGAGATGGCCGCATGTTTAGCGCGACGGCCATGTCGCGTGCCAGCCGGCCTAGGGCGTGTCATCCAATGTTTCACGACAGCGTTCGGTGCAGTTCGGGATGCCGTGCCAGGAGCTGGACGCGCGGCGGTATGGATACCGCAAGCGGCCAGCGACGCCGCGCGGCGCCCGAAATGCGCCGAACCCGCAGGGCTGGGCCGAAAAAACACCATCCACTGCGTTGCACGCCTTGCCAATAACCCGTTATTGCCTGCGTCGTGCGCCTGGTGCCTGGTGCTTTTTCGGCCCAGCGCTGCCGCGAAACATTGGATGACACGCCCTAAACGGAGCGGGGTGTTTTCCGTCATGGAAGTATCGTGCTCCATCCCAAGGCCCCGCCGTGCTCGCTTACCTGATTCGCCAGTCCCGTACCGTCCTGATCACCGCCACCGTGGCCAGCGTCATCGCCGGTGGATGCAGCGTGCTGCTGGTCACGCAGATCAACGCCGCGCTGACGGCACCGGACCACGCGGCCCGTACGGCGCTGGCGGTGCGGTTCGCTGTGATCGCCGTGGCAGCAGCGCTGGCGCACACGGTGTCCTCGGTGCTGTTCGAGCGGCTGAGCATCCGCGCGCAGGCGCACCTGCGGCGCTTTATCGCGGACAAGACCATCGCCACCTCTTTCCGGCAACTGGAGGAAATCGGCGGCCCGCGTGTGCAGTCGGCGTTGTCCGAGCACAGCGCCAGTGTGGCTTCGTTCTTCGTCAACGTGCCGGTGATCCTGGTCAACGCCATCATCGTGCTCGGTGGCCTGGCCTACCTGGCGTGGTTGTCGTGGCCGGTGTTCCTGGCCGCGCTGGTGGTGATCGGCCTGGGGTCGCTGGGCTACCACCTGGCCCACCTGAAGGCGATCCGCCACCTGGATGTCGCCGCGCGCGAGCAGGACACTCTGTTCGATCACTTCCGCTCGCTGATCGAGGGCGCCAAGGAGCTGCGCCTGCATGCCGCCAAGCGCGCCCGCTTTGCCGACCACGTGCTGGGCCGCTCCATCGACGTGGTACGTAGCGAGCGCGAACGCGGCATGTCGGTGTTCCTGGCCGCCTCGGGCTGGGGCAGCTTCCTGATCTATGCCTTCATCGGGCTGGTGCTGTTCGTGCTGGTGGGGGATGCGCCGGACAGCGCGCGGGTGATGACCGGTTTTGCGCTGATCTTCATCTACCTGATGGCGCCGCTGGAAGGGCTGCTGCTCAGCCTGCCGCGCGCCAACCTCGCCCGCGTCTCGGCGCGGCGCATCGAGGCGATCACCTCGGCGCTGGCCGATGCCGGCGAGGCCGCCACGGCGGAATCGCCGCGCGCGTTCCAGCGGCTGGCGTTGCATGGTGTGACGCACCGCTACTTTCACGAGGGCCTGGACGACCTGTTCACACTGGGGCCGGTGAACCTGACGTTCGCACCGGGCCAACTGGTGTTCCTGGTCGGGGGCAATGGCAGTGGCAAGACCACGCTGGCCAAGCTGCTGGTCGGGCTGTACGAGCCGGAAAGCGGCGAGATCGTGCTGGATGGCCAGCCGGTGGAAAGCCGCGATCGCTACCGACAGACCTTCTCCGCCATCTTTTCCGACTTCCACCTGTTCGACCGGCTACTGGATGCCGCCACTGGCGATCTGGACGAACAAGGCAACCGCCTGCTGAAAAAGCTGCAACTGCATCACAAGGTGCAGGTGCAGGGCGGGGCTTTCACCACGCGCGCCTTGTCGCAAGGGCAGCGCAAGCGCCTGGCATTGGTGGTCGCCTACCTGGAAGACCGACCATTCCTGGTATTCGACGAATGGGCGGCCGATCAGGACCCGCTGTTCAAAGACGTGTTCTACCGCGAGCTATTGCCGGAGTTGAAGGCATTGGGCAAGACGGTACTGGTGATCTCGCACGACGACCGCTATTTCGATCTGGCCGATACGCTGATCCGCATGGAAAGCGGCCAGATCGTGGCGGTGGAGGACTGTACAGCGCATGCCCCGCGCCAGCGCGACGAAGCTCCGCTCGACGTCGCCTCCTGAACGCCGGGCCAGGGCGTGTCATCCAATGTTTCACGACAGCGCTGGGCCGAAAAAACACCAGCCACCAGGCGCACGACGCAGGCAATAACCGGTTATTGGCAAGGAGTGCAACGCAGTGGATGGTGTTTTTTCGGCCCAGCCCTGCGGGTTCGGTGCATTTCGGGCGCCGCGCGGCGTCGCCGGCCGCTTGCGGTATCCCGAACTGCGCCGAACGCTGTCGTGAAACATTGGATGACACGCCCTAGGCGCTTCACGCTTTCGCCCGGGCGCGCCAAGGCCGCGTTGCCCGGGGTGTATCGATCTTCAGTCACGGGAGCGAAGGGCAACCATCGTTCGTGGGGGAGCGTGGCCATTGCACGGCCTGTGGAAAGGAAGATCAACCCAATGGCCACACCGGGCCTTGCGTCGCCCTCCGCCCATGCCCCGCGCCTGAAAACCGGGGCGCCTAGCTCCAGACGCTCGCGACCAGCGCCAGCCCGGCGCAGGCCAGCCCCAGCCAGCCCAGCGGCGCCACGCGACGTGGCCAGTAGGCCAGCAGCAGCACCAGCAGCACGGTGCTCAGCGTCAGCATCACCGCCCACGCGACCACACCTTGCGCCCCGATGGCGATGGCCAGCAGCAGCGATGCCAGCAGCAATGCCCATCCCGCACCGCGCAACAGGCGCTTGCGGCCGGGCGCGGGGGCGCGGCCGAACACCTCGCGGTGATGTCCGTCCATGCCCAGGCACAGCGCGGTAAAGGCGGCGTAGCTGCTGAAGAGCACGGCAAGCTGGATCATGGCGCTTCCTCCCGCAGCGTGCGAGGGGCGGGTTCGATCCGCGTGGCGATGGCAGTGGGTGCCCGTGCCGGGCGCAGCTTGTGGGCGGACCACGCCAGCATTGCGGCGAAGGCCAGCGCGGCCAGTTCGAAACCGGCCTCCACGCCCTGGCCGCGCATGATGGCCTGGAACAGGTTCTGCCGCGTGGTCAGCGCGCTGAGCAAGGGCAGCAGCGCGAACGCCGCCGCGCCGAGCCGGAGCTGCACCAGCCACACGGTGCGCGGTCGGGCGCAAGCGGCGTGTACGCCGGACAGCGCCCACGCACCGAAGAAGCACCAGACCTCGACCTGGGCGCGATCCGCCAAGCCGACCGGCAACAGGCGGTTGCTCCAGAAAAACGCCGCAATCGCCAGCGGCAATCCGGCCACGGCCGCGACGTTCAGCACTTCGACCAACCGGGTGCCGAATGTGGGGCGGCTGGCTTTTGTTTCGCGCTGCCGCCGCTTGATGGCCCACAGCACCAGCCCGCTGGCGATCATCAGGCTGCCTAGCACGCCGCACAGGAAATACAGCCAGCGCAGGCCACCGCCGGCGAAGCGCGCGGTGTGCAGCCCGTAGAGCACGTCGTGCGTCAGTGCCGCCGCGCGGGGAGCGTTCATCACATCGAGCAGGCGCCCGGTGGCGCCGTCGAACACTACGGCAGCGCCCCGGATGCGTAATTGTGCGTTGTCCGCCTGAAGCACCGTGACCCGTGCATTGGCGTCGCCGGGGGCGCCGACCACGATGGTGCCGATGGCGGAGTCAGGCCAGTGCCGGCGTGCCGCCTCGGCCAGCGGACGCAACGACGGCAATGGGCGATCCACGCCCGACCTGGGCAGCACCGGCGGCTCGCCGCCGCGTTCGCGGTAAAACGCATCGCTGTCGGCGCCATAGCGCGCGTCCAGCGCGGCGGGCATGGTCAGCGCCATCAGCGTGATCACACCGCTGAGGGTGATCACCAGGTGGAACGGCAGCGCGAGCACGCCCAGCGCATTGTGCGCATCCAGCCACGCGCGCTGCGCGGCCTTGCGTGGACGGAAGGTGAAGAAATCCTTGAAGAAACGGCGGTGGGTGACGATGCCGCTGACCAACACCACCAGCATGACCATCGCCGCAAAGCTGGCCAGCCAGCGCCCCCACGGATACGGCATTTGCAGTTCGAAATGAAAGCGGTAGAAAAACTCGCCGCCCAGCGTCGCGCGCTGTACCGATGGGCGCAGCGTGCCTGGATCGAGCAGCGCATCGTGCCATTCGCCGTCGCGCGTGGCCCAGTACATTTCGAGCACACCGTCGCGTGGGTTGGGCAGGCGGATGAACCAGCGCGCCGCGTCGGCGGCATGCTGGCGCAGGTAACGGTCGGCCGCGTCGAT
Source organism: Chitiniphilus eburneus (assembly GCF_005048205.1). Classification (GTDB taxonomy): domain Bacteria; phylum Pseudomonadota; class Gammaproteobacteria; order Burkholderiales; family Chitinibacteraceae; genus Chitiniphilus; species Chitiniphilus eburneus. The sequence continues at coordinate 4,394 of NZ_SUMF01000042.1, read as the reverse complement.
GGCCTCGCCCTCGCTCACGCGGGTGACCGCCTGATCCGGGCGCATCCACTGGTTGATCTCCGGCCGGAACACCGCCAGCGTGCCGGTGACGAACATGGCGAACAGCAGCCACCCGGCGACCAGCCCCGCCCAGGTATGCAGCCACGCCATGCGCTGGCGAAAGCCGTCCTTCACCGCGAAGCTCCCAGTGCCGCCAGCCCGGCGAGTACCAGGCACGCCAGCACCACGCCCACCCAGGCCTGCCAAGCACGTCGCACACTGAATACCCAGATCGCCGTGGTGGCATAGACGACGAACGCCAGCAATGTTGCGGTCAGGACGGCTTCGCTGCGGCTTTGCGGCAGCCACCATGCGGCGCAGACGGCAAAGCCGCGTGCCACGGCATAGCCGCCGACGGCGGCGGCAAGCACGCGCGACAAAACCGAGGCGCGGTAGAGCAGGGGTGTGGCGGGGGCTGACACAGCGGCGGAGAACAAAGGTTAAGAATCATTCTCATCATGACAATGCCACGGCATCTAGGCAAGTGCCCGCGCCACGCATGGCGCCACGGGCGCCTCCTTTTGCCCGCCCTGCCCGAAGCGAGGCAATGCCGATGGCTTGGCCGGTTCATCGAAAGCGGCCGCGATATCCTTTGCGCCGGTTTGGCATGGATCAGCCTTCGACCATGGCGGCGGACATTACCATGCTGGATTACAGCGCCATCAATGGCGAAGGTGAGTGAATCAAGATGCGAGTGATCGACTTTTCTACGGCGCATATCCCGCAGGCGATGCAGATCATCGCGCAGGACTATGCGGTCGAACGCTGCCATGTGCCCGCGCTTCCGGCACTGGATGCCGTGCCCGATCTGGCACCGTTTGCTCACAACGGGCTGGGTGTGGCGGCCTTCGATGGCGACACCATGCTGGGCTTTCTGTGCAGCGTCGGGCCATTTTCGCAGGCGTTCGGTTCCACCGACGCAGTGGGCGTTTTCTCGCCGCTGCATGGCAATGGGGCGATCATGGCGCACAGGGCGGAAACCTACGCCCGCATGTATCAGGTGGCGGCCCGAAAATGGGCGCGCGCGGGCGCGAGCAGCCACGGTATTTGCCTGTACGCCCATGATGCGGCGGCTGAAGCACAGCTCTGGCGTTACGGCTTCGGGCTGCGCTGCATCGACGCGATCCGCGAAATCGGGCCGGAAGTGGTCTTATCACCGCACGGAATCGACATCGCCGAACTTGCCCCGGCGGATCATCGGCTGGTCTATCCGCTTCATATCCAGCTTGATCGCCACATGGCGGACAGCCCGACCTTTGTCCTGCGCGGCTCTCCGTCGGAGTCGGAGTTCATGGAAGAGGCAGGTAACGACGGCTCGCGTTTCTTTGCCGCCCGGCACGATGGAAAGGTCGTCGCGTTCATGAGGGTGGGCGGGGAAGGCGAAACCTTTATCGGACAGACCCCCGGCATGACGCACGTCTTTGGCGCCTATTGCCTGCCTGCGTACCGCGCCACCGGCCTGTCCGGCGTGCTGCTGGGTCGGGTGATCGCCACCTTGCACGGTGAAGGCCATACCCGGCTGAGCGTGGATTTCGAAAGCATCAATCCCGCCGCGACCGGCTTCTGGCTCAAGCATTTCTCGGCGTATACCCATAGCGTTGTCCGCCGGATCGACGAACACGTCCTTGCTGGCTGAAGCCGGCCGGCCCCGTGCGCGAACGGGGCCGAATGCGGCAATGGCGGATAGGTCCGCCTCCGCACAACCAACTGGTCTGGCCTCGCATCAAACACTGGTTTCAGTGCTTTCCCCAATGCGGCAATTCCCGATGTGTAGTCGATTGCGTGCCGACTACATTCGTTGCTGCGACGCACAAAATGGAGAGCACCATCATGTCCCTAGTCAGCCTGCGCCAGGTGCTGGATCACGCCGCCGAATGCGGTTACGGCGTGCCAGCGTTCAACGTGAACAATCTCGAACAGGTCCAGGCCATCCTCGCCGCCGCCGCGGCGACCGACAGCCCGGTGATCCTGCAAGCCAGCGCCGGGGCGCGCAAATATGCGGGCGAGGCTTTCATCAAGCATCTGATCCAGGCCGCCGTGGAGAGCTATCCCGAACTGCCCATCGTGATGCACCAGGATCACGGCACCAGCCCCACCGTCTGCGCCACCGCCATCGAGTTGGGGTTTTCCAGCGTGATGATGGATGGCTCGTTGTACGAGGATGGCAAGACCCCGGCCGATTTCGACTACAACGTTGGCGTGACGCGGCGCGTGGTACGGCTGGCGCACGAGCGCGGCGTATCGGTGGAAGGCGAACTGGGCTGCCTCGGCAGCCTGGAAACCGGCACCGGCGAGGCGGAAGATGGGGTCGGTGCCGACCGTGCGCTGTCGCACGACGAATTGCTCACCGATCCCGAACAGGCGCGCGCCTTTGTCGAAGCCACTGGCGTGGATGCGCTCGCCATTGCCATCGGCACCAGCCACGGCGCCTACAAATTCAGCCGCCCGCCTACCGGCGAAGTGCTTGCCATCGACCGCGTGCGGCAGATTCACGAAGCCATTCCCGACACCCACCTGGTACTGCACGGTAGTTCCAGCGTGCCACAGGCACTGCTGGAGGAAGTACGGCGCTACGGCGGCGAACTGAAACCGACCTGGGGCGTGCCGGTGGCGGACATCCAGCGTGCCATCCGCTATGGCGTGCGCAAGATCAACATCGACACCGACCTGCGGCTGGCGATGACGGGCGCTATCCGCCGCCATTTCACCGAGCACCCCGCCGACTTCGACCCGCGTCAGTACCTGAAGGCCGGCATGGCGGCGATGACCGCCGTCTGTGTCGAGCGCTTCGAAGCCTTTGGCGCAGCCGGCCAGGCCAGCCGCATCTGGCCGGAGCCACTGTGGCGCGTGGCGCGGCGCTACCATCGCCCACAGCGCGCAACGCCTGACGCCCGTACCGCCGCCGCGTAGCGTTGCGCCGTTGTCGCGGTGGCGGGCCTTCAGGCCCAAGGCGATTTCCCATTCCGGCCGGCCTGTTTTCGCAGCGTCGGTCGGACAGCGCCGACGCCCCATTCCTGCCCTCGCCGACAGCCTCATCCAGTTGCACCGCGTACGCTGGGTTCATTGGCGCGGTGCCATCGAAGCGCGCAAGCCTTGCGCGCTGGCCGTGCCCTCACCGCCCCCCGGGGCGCCACGAGGAGGAGTGAATCATGGGCAAGTACCTGATCGCATGGTTGCTGGGTGTGCCGTTGTCCATCCTGCTGCTGGTCTATCTCATTTTCTGATCGCGCTTACCCGCCGCACCGGGCATGTCCTCTGGATGGAGGCATGCCCGGTTTGCATTACCGGCGCATAAGTGGGAATCGGCGGACACCGCGTGCGCATCCCGCCCACGCGCGATGCCGAATCCGACCGACAGCGTTGCCCGGAAGGGCTGGTTAAGGTGATCGCAGGCCAATCCAGCCGCCCCATTTCATTCAAGGAGCCGGAGATGAAAACCACGTCCAGCAGCAGCAAGTCCAGCACCAAGTCGCCCGCCACCCCGCGCAAGACCACCGCCAAGGCGGCCAGCGCCGCCGGCAAGGCCGCCAGCCGCAGCACCCCGGCCAGCAGCCGCAGCGCCGGGGGTGCCCGTGCCACCCAATCCCGCGCCACCGCGCGCACCCGGGCCACCACCCAGCGCGATGCGCTCAAGTCGCTCAAGGACGATCACGCCAAGGTGAAAAAGCTGTTCAAGGCATTTGAAAGCGCCAAGAGCAAGGCCGAGCAGCAACGCATCGCGGCCGAGACCTGTCTGGAGCTGAAAATCCACACCCAGATCGAGGAAGAAGTGTTCTATCCGGCGGTTCGCAAAGCGCTGCGCGAAGAAGGCGTGATGTTGGACGAAGCCGAGATCGAACACGCCAGCGCCAAGGAGCTGATTGCGCAACTGGAAGCGGGCGAGGCCGGCTCCACGCGTTACGAGGCCCTCTACACCGTGCTCAGCGAATACGTGCTGCACCATGTGAAGGAAGAGGAAAAGGAAATGTTCCCCAAGGTAAGCCAGGCCAAATCCCTCGACCTGAAGGCGCTGGGCGCCCGGCTGGATGCGCGCCGTGAGGAACTGAAGGCCGAGTTGTCCGCGCAGCCGCTACGACAAGTGCATTGATCGCCGTGCCCGCCACGGTCGGCGGGTAGCGCTCATTCTGTATATCAATGCCGCTCCCCAACCGGAGCGGCATTGCTCTTTGTGGTGGTTGCTATGGGAAGGACGGGTCTTGCGGGGGCGATGGCTTTATCTCGGTGGCGGCCAGTTCAGCAGTCGGCTGCCAGTCGATCCGATAGCGCCCGGTGGTTTCGTTCCGGGTGACCACGACGTTGCCCAGTACCAGCCCAAAGTGGCCGGTGGCGTAATCCAGCGGTTTGCCTTCGGTATT
>NZ_SUMF01000041.1 GCF_005048205.1 Chitiniphilus eburneus | reverse complement strand
AGGCGCATGACGCAGGCAATAACCGGTTATTGGCAAGGAGTGCAACGCAGTGGATGGTGTTTTTTCGGCCCAGCCCTACGGGTTCGGTGCATTTCGGGCGCCGCGCGGCGTCGCAGGCCGCTTGCGGTATCCATACCGCCGCGCGTCCAGCTCCTGGCGCGGCATCCCGAACTGCACCGAACGCTGTCGTGAAACATGTGACGACACGCCCTAATCTGGCTGATGATCATGTTCGATGCGCGGGCGGTGGCGGCACTGGTGGCGGTGGCGCGGGAAGGCAGTTTCGAGCGGGCGGCGGTGGCGTTGCGGCTGACGCAATCGGCGGTGTCGCAGCGCGTGCGCGCGCTGGAAACCAGCCTGGGGCAGACGCTGCTCACCCGGGGCCGGCCCTGCGTGCCGACCAATGCGGGGCAGACGCTGTTGCGTTATCTCGATCGCATCCGGTTGCTGGAGGAGGAGGCCCGGCGCGCGCTGGTGGGCGATGAGGCCGGGCCATCGCGGCTGCCGCTGGCGGTGAACGCCGACAGCCTGCACGGCTGGCTGCCCTCGGTGCTGGCTGGCGCGCTGGCCGATTCGCCGTTCCTGCTGGATCTGCATGTGGAGAATGAGGATTACACGCACGAACTGCTGGCGCGCGGCGAGGTGCTGGCCTGCGTATCGGCGCGCGCCGACGCAATGCGGGGTTGCGTTGCGCAGGCGCTGGGCGTGTTGCGCTATGTTTGCACCGCCACGCCGCGTTTTGCCACGCGGCACTTTCCGGCGGGGGTGACCCGCGCGGCGCTCACCCAGGCCCCGGCGCTGATGTACAACCGCAAGGATGCGATGCACAGCGATTACCTGGCGCGGCATTTCGGCATCGGCGAGGGGCATTTCCCGTATCACCTCACGCCGTCGTCACAGGCTTTCGTCGATTTCGCGCGGCTCGATTTCGGCTATGTGCTGGTGCCGGAACTGGCGGTGCGCGAGCACATCGCGCGGGGCGAGCTGATCGACCTGCTGCCGCTGCTGCCGCACGACCTGCCGCTGTACTGGCACGGCTGGCGTATCCAGCCGCCGGCGGTGGAGGCGGTGTTTCGCCGTATCGTCGCCGCCGCGCGTGCGGTGCTGCGGCAGTGAGGGGTGAGGAGGGAGGGCGCCGGGCTTTGCCCGGCGCGGGATGAAAGCGGTACGGCCAGTGAGCGCGGCGACGTCCTGGCAAGGAGCGCGAAACGTCCTGAAAGGCAATAAACCGGACTTCCTTCGGTCGCAGACAGTACAAGTGGTACGGCAAGTGAGCGCGACGCCGCCAGAAGGTCTGGGCGGTCGCGCTCAGCGTTTGGGTGGCGTGGGGCCGATCAGCTCATCCACGGTGACCAACTCGTAACCATTGCTGCGCAGCCAGGGGATGAGCCGGTTCACGGCGCTGACGGTGCGGTGCCGGTCGCCGCCACCGTCGTGCATCAGCACGATGGCCTCGGGGTGGACGTAATCCTGCACGGTGCGTTCGATCAACTGGCTGCCCAGCCCGTTTTGCGCGTAGGTCCAGTCCTGCGTGTCCACCGACCACTCCACCACTTTCAGCCCACGGCGTTTCAGCATGGCCATCTGGCTGTCGGCGATGCGGCCATACGGCGGGCGCAGCAGGTGCGGGGTGTAACCCAGCAGTTTCTGGAACACCTGCTGGGTGGTGCCGATCTGCTCGTTCCACAGCACGGCGTCGTTCAGGTCGCTGAAATCGACGTGGTTCCAACTGTGGTTGCCGAGCAGGTGGCCTTCGTGGTCGGCGCGCTGCACCACTTCGGGGTAGCGTTCCATCTCGCGGCCCAGCCAGAAGAAGGTGGCCTTGGCCTTGTGCCGGGCCAGTACGTCCAGCAAGGCGCCGGTGCTGGCGCTCGGGCCGTCGTCGAAGGTCAGCGCCACTTTGCGGCGATGGGTCGGGCCTTCCAGGAACACCTGGCCGGGGAACTTGCGCGCCTGGCGTTCGAGTTCGGCCAGCGGTACCTGGTCCTGCCCTTCCAGGAACGGCGTGCGCACGTATTGCCGGGATTTGGGCCGGGTTTCCGGCACCTTGGCGCGCGACGGGGCGGGTATCCATTCGTTCTTGCTGGCCTCGGCCGGCGCGCTGGCGGCGGGGGCCGGCCTGGTGCCCAGCAACTCATCGACGGTGACGAATTCGTAGCCGGCGGCGCGCAGCCAGGGAATGGCGCGGTCCACGGCTTCCACTGTCTTGTGGCGCTTGCCGCCGCCGTCGTGCATCAGCACGATGCCTTCGGGGTGGCTGTAGTCCTGGAGGAAGCGCTCGATCATGTGGCTGCCGAATGCCTGGCGCGCGCGGTTCCAGTCCTGGGTATCCACCGACCACTGGATCACCTTCAGCCCGTGCTTGGCCAGGAACGGTACCTGGGCGTCGGCGACGCGGCCATAGGGCGGGCGCATCAGGTGCGGCGCATAGCCCAGCAGATCCTGGAATACCTGCTGGGTGGCGCCGAGTTGTTCGTCCCACAGCGTGGTTTCGTCCAGGCCGCTGATATCGGGGTGATCCCAGGTGTGGTTGCCCAGCAGGTGGCCTTCGCGGTCGGCGCGGCGGACCACGTCCGGATAGCGTTCCATCTCGCGGCCCAGCCAGAAGAAGGTGGCCTTCACTTTGTGCTTGGCCAGCACGTCGAGCAGCTTGGCGGTATTCCAGCTCGGGCCGTCGTCGAAGGTGAGCGCGATCAGCTTGCGGTGGGTGGGGCCTTCCACGAATACCTCGCCGGGAAACTTGCGCGACTGGCGCTCGAATTCGGCCAGCGGCACCTGGTCCCAGTTTTCCACGTACGGCGTGCGCACGTATTGCCGGGTCTTGGGCGTGGCCTCCGGGATGGCGGAAGGCGGTGGCGGTGACGGAACCCAGATGTAACGCTGCCAGCCGACCACGGCCAGGACCACGATCAGCAGCAGCATCGGCGACAGCCACAGGGCAACGCGACGCTTGTTCATAGCTATTTCTCCCCTGAAGAGCGCAGGCGACGGCACGACATCGCCGTGGCTGCGATCCCAACGTCGCCAGCATGCAACATCGACGGTGCCCATGCTGCGCTTCGCATGCTGTTTGCGTGGCTTGAGCAATCTGGGCAAAAACCAGGCCGTGCCGAAACGTTATCGTGGAGCCGCTGGATCGTTCGCGGCTGCTCCGGCACGCCGCGGCGATCGCATCCTTCAAAAACAGGGCGTCTACGCCCGCAGCCGGAGCGGCAACATGGCAATCGAAGGTCGTGCGCAATGGGCGTTTTTCCCGCCCGCCCCGGGCGCGGGGGGGCGCCCCGGCGCGGTGGCGATGCGGCGGGCCAGCGGGCGGGGAGGGCACTGATATGGCCAAGCCCGGTGTCAGCCCGCTGACCGCCTACCTGTTCGTCGCGCCCTGCGCGCTGGTGTTCGCCGTGTTCACGGTCTGGCCGATGCTGTTCAACGGCTGGCTGGCGTTCCAGGATTATTTCATCGCCAGCCGCAATACCGCCTGGAACGACTTCGCCAATTTCCTGGTGCTGGCCGATTCGCAGTCGTTTCATATCGCGCTGCGCAACGCCCTGCTGCTGTTGCTGACCGTGCCGCTGATCCAGGCCGGCGCGCTGGGCCTGGCGTTGCTGGTGCACCGGCCGCTGCCCGGCATCACCTTCTTTCGCGCCACCTATTATCTGCCGGTGGTGATCACCGTCTCCATCGCCGGTGTGGTCTGGCAGTACGTCTTCCATCACGAGGGCATCCTGAACTGGCTGCTGGGCGTGGTCGGCGTGCTGGCGCCGGGCGACGGCGTGCCGTGGCTGGAAAGCAGCGGCTGGTCGCTGGTGGCGGTGATGGCGTTCTGTTTCTGGAAATACGTCGGCTACTACATGGTGCTGTACCTGGTGGGGCTGGCGGCGGTGCCGCGCGAGCTACAGGAGGCCGCGATGCTGGACGGCGCCGGTACCTGGGCGCGTTTCCGCCATGTGGTCTGGCCGCTGCTGGCGCCGGTGGCCGTGCTGTGCTCGCTGCTGTCCACCATCGGCGCGCTCAAGACCTTCCAGGAGGTGCTGGTGCTGACGCGCGGCGAGGGCGACACCATGACGCCGCTGCTGTTCGTCTATCGCGCGGCGTTCTCCGGCTTCAATTTCGGCGTGGCCGGCGCGGCCAGCCTGCTGTTCACCCTGGTCTGCCTGATCGTCGCCGCCTTGCAGTTGCGGCTGATGGGGCGGCATAACCCGTTCAAGAGGGACGAATGATGCGCGTCGCTCCCCGTTGGCCCCTGTTGGGCGCGCGCTATCTCGGCATGAGCGTGTTCGCGCTGTTCACCGTGTTTCCGTTCCTGTGGGCGTTGTCGGTGGGCCTGGCCGGCGATCCGTCGGGCATCTGGCACTTCCCCGGCGCCTTCATTCCCGCCGATCCGGGTCTGGGCTGGTTCAACCGCGTGTTCGCGGAGATGCCGTTCTTCACCTACGTGGGCAACTCGCTGATCCTCTCCGCGCTCACGGTGGCCGGCGTGCTGGCGCTGACGGTGCCGTGCGGCTATGCGCTGGCGCAGATGGATTTCCCCGGGCGCAAGCTGCTGTTCGGCGCCATCCTGCTCACGCTGACGCTGCCTTCCGAAGTGGCCATCCTGCCCAACTTCGTCACCATTTCGCGGCTGGGGCTGGTCGATAGCTACGTCGGCGCGGTGTTGCCCAACCTGGCCAGCGCCTTCGGCGTATTCCTGATGAAGCAGAGCTTCGAGCAGGTGCCGGCCGACGTGATCGACGCCGCGCGGGTGGATGGCGCCAGCGAATGGCGCGTGCTGTGGCGCGTGGCGGTGCCGCTCAACCTGCCGGCGGTGGGCACGCTGGCGATCTTCACCCTGGTCACCGCCTGGAACGATTACCTGTGGCCGGCGGTGGTGTTCTTCACCCGCACCAAGCTGCCGATCTCGGTAGGGGTGTTCAACGATCTGACCGGGCCGTTCTCGGTGTCCACCAGCCTGGTGATGGCGGCGGTGGTGATGTCGGTGGTGCCGGTGATCATCGGCTTCGCCTTTACCCAGCGGCTGTTCCTGGCGCCCCAGGCCTTGCCCGCCCGCGCCTGAGTGGCCAGGGCGGGCGCCGGGCCGGCCGGCGGTCGGCTGGCGGGAACACGCGCCGCATCGCGCCGCTCTCAGCGGGGTCTCTTGGTGGAATCGCCTTCGCGCCATGTCGAAGCCGATCCGGAGGTCTGCGATGAGTCTTGCCGCCGCATTGCAACACCGCGAATCGCTGCACAGTGTGTTTCCGCAGCACGCGGATCTGACACCGCGTCGTGGACGGCGCGCGGTCGTTCTCGATTCGCCGTCCGCCTTGCCGGGTGTTCACCGGGTGGATGTCACGCTACAGAAACCCTTCGATCACGAAACCGGCGCCCTGTACGACCCCGACGTGCCGCGTCGGGCAGATTGAGCGACTTGCCGGCCCTGTCGCGCCAGCCCATGCGGCGCGCGAGGCCGGCATTTTTTCGCGCTCCGTTCCCGCTTCGCCGCCCTGGATGCCATTGTTTTCCGGAACTATTGGTGCAAATGAAGACATGCATGTGAAGCAGCTTACTGCCTGCGCTTGAACAAAAAAACAATGACAGTAGTCAGACAGCGCGGAGTACGTATTACCTGTTGCTACTTGCGTGGTAGCGCTGGCGCGGGCGTGGGCCAATGGGATAATGCGGGACAGAGCGGGCGTAGCCCCGTGAAAGGTGATGCCCGTCCGGCTGGCACCGGCGGGCATCGATTGGCATTCCATCATAAAGAGAAGAGAGAAAACCAATATGGAACATGTTATGGATCGCGATGTGGCCGGGCAAGAACGGATGGCCTCCGCTGGTCACCGCGACACGGCGTTGCGGCACCCGGCCGGGCGGGAGCTGTGCGCCGTCACGGGCAGCCGGCTGGATACGGCCACCCTCGCGCACGACTATCTGTGCATGATCAGCTCCACCGTGGCCGCCTTTCGCAAGCTGGCGGTCGTGCAGGACCCCACGCTGGCGGGCATGCTGAACGTCGTGGCCTTTCTCGCCGAGAATGGCGAGCAGTGCCTGGCCAGCGAAGCGGATGCCGCGCAGCAGCGGCTGGATGCGCTCCAGCGCACGGCGGGTTGATCGATCGTTTTCACCGGCCCCGCCGACGCGGGGCTTTTTCTCGCCGTGGCCGCCTGGCCGGCCCGGTGTGCCCCTTGCAGCGGCCAGCGCCGTCGGCGCGATGAATCGGCTTCCACTTTTTTTCCAAATGATGGGAAACTTCTCTCCCGTGCGTGTGGTCGCACGCGGGCTGCGCTCGATGCGCGCATTCTCATAAACAGGAGTCTGGATTGATGAAACGACTATTGGTCGCCGTGTTCGCCGTATTTATCGGCCTGGGCGCCTTTGCCGACCATGCCGAGGCCAAGCGCTTCGGCGGCGGCAAATCCTCCGGCATGCAGCGGTCCTACAGCCGTGATGCCGCCCCGCAACGCAACGTGGACCAGACCCCCGCCCGGCAGCAGCCGGCGCCGGGCGCCGCGCCGCGCAAGAATTCGTGGATGGGCCCGATCGCCGGCCTGGCCGCCGGCCTGGGCCTGGCGGCGCTGTTCTCGCACCTGGGCATGGGCGAGGGCATGGCCAATTTCGTGATGCTGGCCTTGCTGGCGCTGGTCGCGGTGTTCGCGGTGCGCTGGCTGATGAATCGCGGCAAGCCGCGCGCCGCCAGCCCGCTGCAATCGTATGCGGGGGCGGGCGCTCCCGCGCCGCGTTCGTTCGAGCCGATGCAGCGCGCCAGCGAGCCGGTGATGCCGGGCGCGGCCGCCGATCCGGTGTGGCAACCCGCTGGCGCCCAGCCCGCTGCGACGCAGTTCGGCGGCAGCCTGCCGGCCGGCTTCGACGCCGAAGGCTTTGCCCGCGAAGCCAAGCGCAACTTCATCCGCCTCCAGGCCGCCTACGATGCCGCCGATCTGGACGATCTGCGCGAGTTCACCTCGCCGGAGATGTTCGCCGAGGTGAAGCTGCAACTGGCCGAGCGTGGCAGCGCGCCGCAGACCACCGATGTGGTGGAAGTGAACGCCGACGTGCTGTCCTGCGTGCAGGAAGGCAACCGTCACGTGGCCAGCGTGCGCTTCACCGGCATGATCCGCGAGGAAAAGAACGCGCCGGCGGTGCCGTTCGACGAAACCTGGCACCTGACCAAGCCGACGGACGATCGTCATGGCTGGGTGGTGGCCGGTATCCAGCAGAACGACTGATCGTTCTGGTAGCGGGCAACAAAAAAGGAGAGGCCGCGGCCTCTCCTTTTTCATGCGTTGTGCCGCTCAGGCGGCCGTTTCGCCGCCCAGGGCCTCGATCAGCGTCGGCACCAGCTTGCGCAGCTCGCCCACCGTGAGCGCCAGGCCGCCATCGAAGATCGCTGCCTGGTCGGCCGCGTCGGCGTCCTTGATTTCATCGTGCAGCACATCCAGCATCGTCACCCGTTTCAGCTCCAGCCTTTCGGTGAGCTGGAAGGCGATGCGGTCCTCCCACGACAACGCCAGGCGCGTGGGCAGCTTGCCCGCGCCCAGGTGCTGTTTCACCTCATCGCTGTCGAGCGGCTGGCGCACGAAGCGGGCAATGGCGCCGTCATCGCCCGGGGCGCGCAGCTCGGTATCCTGGCCCAGATCGAAATCGCCGGCATCGGCGCTTTCCAGCCACAGCGTCATCGCCGTCTGCGGCGTGGTCTGGGTATCGATCAGGCGCGCGGGCAGGCTGCCCAGCACTTCGCGCAGCGCCGATAGCAGTTGCTCGGCCTTGCTGGCCGCCGCGGCATCGACGATCACCAGCCCGGCTTGCAGATCGATGATGGCGCGTTGCACCCGGCTGCGGGTAAAGGCCTTGGGCAGCAGTTCGTCGGCCACCCGCTCGCGCAGCTCCTTGGCCTCCTTGCGGCCCACCTTGCGGTGCTCCTCGGCTTCGATCTGCGCAATGCGGTACTCGGCTTCCTGCTTGACCACGATGGCGGGCAGGATCTTTTCCTCGGTCTTGAGCGCGACCAGCACGGCATCCTGCTGGGCGTAGGCATACAGCTCCGGTGCGTGCGGCGCGGGCGGCACCCAGCCCTGGGTGGACAGATCCATCGCGCCACACGGCATCCACGGACGCTTGGCCAGGCAGTCGGCGATGCTGTCGGCCGACAGGGCGTGGTCGGGGGCCAGGCGATAGAGCTGGAGATTACGGAACCAGAGCATGACGAATCCTTCTTGAAACGGTCGGCGATTGTAGCGCCGCCGGCGATGCGCGCCAAACCGCAAACCACGGGCATATCGTTTGCCGCCGGGCGGTGGGCGGCCCCCCAAGTACTTGATTCCGCAGGATACAGACGCCAATTAGAAAGTGAGAGGTGGCGCGGTGCACCGCATCGTGCCCGCCGTGTTTTCTTTTTTTCCTTTCTCATAGGAGGACCAGGCCATGAGCTATCCGGTGAGACGCAATCTGGAAAACTGGCTGGACGACCCACGTCGCTCGATGGACGAGTTCGTGCGCAATTTCTTCGACCGCCCGATGGGCTTCGAAGGCGCCGGCCAGGTGAAGGTGGACGTCACCGAGGATGACGCGGGCTATACCGTCCACGCCGAATTGCCGGGTGTGACCAAGGATGACATCGAGGTGCAGATCGAGGGCAACCTGGTGGCGCTGAGCGCCGAGGTCAAGCGCACCAGCGAGAAGAAGGAAGGCGACAAGCTTCTGCATAGCGAACGCTACTACGGGCGTATCTCGCGCAGCTTCAGGCTGGCGCACGACATCGACGAGGCCGGCGCACAGGCCAGCTTCACCGATGGCGTGCTGTCGCTGACGCTGCCGAAAAAGGCTGCGGCACAAGGCCGCCGCAAGCTCGAAATCAAGTAGCGCCGAGGCGCACCACCCGAGGCGGGCCGGCTGGCCCGCCTTTTTCATGCCCGGCGCGCGGGGCATGCCAGCGTCGTGCGTGGCCTTGCATGTATTTGTTGAGAATGATTGTCAAAAACGTTAGAGTAGCGGCTTGTTTTTCCAACCGTTTCCGGAGACCCCCGTGCCTCGTTCCCTCGTCCTGCCGCTGCTCGTCGCCTTGCTGGCCGGCTTTGCCCACGCCGAATCGGTGACGGTCTATTCCGCACGCAACGAACAACTGATCAAGCCGCTGTTCGATGCCTTCACCAAGGAAACCGGCATCGACATCAAGCTGCTGACCGACAAGGAAGGCCCGCTGATGGAGCGCCTGAAGGCCGAGGGCAAGAATTCGCCCGCCGATATCCTGATCACCGTGGACGCGGGCAACCTGTGGCAGGCCGCCAGCATGGGCCTGCTGCAACCGACGCGCTCGGCCGTGCTCGACGCGAATGTCCCGGCCCATCTGCGCGACCCGCAGGGCCAGTGGTTCGGCCTGTCGCAGCGCGTGCGCACCCTGTTCTACAACCCGGCGGCGGTCAAGCCGGGCGAGTTGTCCACCTACGAAGACCTGGCCAATCCCAAGTGGAAGGGCAAGCTGTGCCTGCGGACCTCCAAGAAGGTCTACAACCAGTCGCTGGTGGCGGTACTGATCGCCCAGCACGGCGAAGCGAAGACCGAGCAGATCGTGCGCGGCTGGGTGGCCAACCTGGCGACCGATGTGTTCGCCGACGATACCAAGATGCTGGAAGCCATCGCCGCCGGCCAGTGCGCCGTGGGCATCGCCAACAGCTACTACTACGGCCGCATCGTGGACAAGAAGCCTGATTTCCCGGTGAAGATCTTCTGGGCCAACCAGCAGGCGGGCGGCGTGCACGTGAACGTATCGGGCGCGGGCGTGACCCGGTTCGCCAAGAACCAGAAGGGCGCGGTCAGGCTGATCGAATGGCTGTCGTCGGACAAGGCGCAGAACCTGTACGCCACCAAGGATTTCGAATACCCGGTCAACCCGCACATCAAGCCGGATGGGCTGGTGGCGTCCTGGGGCGCGTTCAAGCCCAACCCCATCAATGTCGCCAAGGCGGGCGAGTTGCAGGCCAAGGCCACGCAACTGATGGATCGCGCGGGCTACAAGTAAACCGATCTTGCGCAGGCGCAAGGCCCGGATTCCGATCCGGGCTTTTTGTTTGCCGCGCACTCGGCTAAGGTGCGGCAACCACCACGGGAGGGCGGATGGACCATCGGACTCGACTCGAACGCTGGCACGACGCCGGGGCGCTCAGCGCGCCCGGCCTCGCCTATGCGCTGGCGGCGCTGGGGCTGCGCCCGGATACCGCGCGCTGGCGCGTGCTGACCGATCGCCTGCTGCTGGGGTGCGGCGTCCTGGCGCTGTTGTCCGGCATCGTGATGATGTTTGCCGCCAACTGGCTGGCCTGGCCCCGCCTGGGGCGCGTGGCGCTGGCGGCGGCGGTGCTGCTGGCGGCGATGGCGGCCGCCTGGGGCACGCGGCGCGATCCCGCCGCGCATCGCTGGGCGGTGTTCGCGGTGGCCACCCTGGCCGGCGTGCTGCTCGCGGTGATCGGGCAGGCCTACCAGACCGGCGCCGATGCCTGGCAGTTGTTCGCCTTGTGGGCGCTGCTGGCGCTGCCATGGGCGCTTTATGCACGCTGGCTGCCGCTGTGGGCGCTGTGGCTGGCGATCGCCTCGCTGGCGCTGGTGGCATGGCAGGGCGTGCACCGGCTGGATATCTGGTTCCTGCTGTTCGGTGGTGACGAATTCAACGTGTTGCTGTTGCTGGCCTGGGGCGCCGCCTGGGCGGTGTGCGATCGTTACGCGGATGTCGATCGCTGGGGCCGGCGCCTGCTGCCCGCCATGCTGGCGCTGGGCATGACGGTGATCGCCACCGTTCCCGCGTGCCTTGCGCTGGGTGGCTCGGGGGCCGAGGTCCTGCTGCCCGACACGCCGGTGGCCGGCAGCGTGGCGGTGGCCGTGCTGTGGGCGGCGTGGATGGGCATCCAGGGGGGGCTGGCGATCCGTCGCCGCGAGGTGTTCCTGCTGGCGCTGACCGCCTTCGGCGTCTGGTGCGCGCTGCTGGCCCTGCTGTCGCGGCTGGGGCGCTTCGACGATGTGGTCTGGCTGCTGGCGCTGGTGGCGGTGGCCGGTCTGGCGGCGATCGCCTGGCTGTTGCTCGACCGGCTGCGCGCCTGGCGCGGGGAGGACGCACGATGACCCCGTGGCCTGACGTCCTGGAGAAACTGCGCACCAGCGGCGCCCTGGCGGAGACGGCCGAAACGGCTCCGCCGCCGTCGCTGCCGTGGCCGGTGCAGGCATTGCAGGTGGTGGCCGCATGGGTGGCCGCGGTGCTGGTGATCGGCGCCGGCATGGTGCTGGTGGGCGATGCCGAATCGGTGCAGATCGCCCTGGGCGTGCTGGCGCTGGTGGGCGCCACGGCCATGATGCGGCTGGGCCGCATCCATTTTCTGGCACAGGCCGGCGTGCCGCTGGCGCTGGGCGGCGCCTTTCTCATCGCGCTGGCCACCGATCTCGAACGTCATCCGGCGCTGGCGTGCTGCGTCATCGGTATGGTGCTGTTCTGGCTGGCCGGGCCGAGGCTGCTGCGCGTGATTGCCGCGGCGCTGGTGCTGGGCGCCTGCTGGTACTGGCTGAATCCGCGCCTGAGCGGCGACTTCTTCGTCCCGCGGCCACTGGCCGACGCTGTGCTGACCATGGTCCGCCAGTTGCTGTTCGGCCTGGCGCTATGGTGGCTCTGGACCCGGCCGCCGCGCTGGCCGGATATCTGGCTGCCGCTGCGCGACGCAGTGCTGCTGTTCTGGCTGGCCGCCCTGTGCTGGCAGTTGTCCGGCAGCGGCTGGGGGCTGACCGGCTACGATCTGCGCCGGCTGGGCCTGGATCTGCTGATGGGGCTGGTGATCCAGGTGCCGTTGCTGCTCGCCGTGCGCGATGTGACCCGGCGGCAGCCCGATGCGCTGCGCGTGTTCGCGCCGCTGCTGGCGCTGTTGCCGCTGGCGCTGCTCTCGCCGCTGCTGTCCACCGCCCTCCTGGTGTTGTGGCTGGGCCTGGCCGAAGGCCGCGCACTGCTGATCGGGCTGGGCTGCGCGGCCGGCCTGGCGGGCTTTTCGCATTACTACTACAGCCTGCACCTACCGCTGCTGCTCAAGGGCATGCTGCTGACGGTGGCGGGCGTGCTGCTGCTGGGCGCGTGGTGCTGGTCGAGGAGACGCACATGAATGCCAGCCGTTGCTGGGTGATCCTGGCGGTGGCGCTGACGCTGGCGGTGCCCACCGCGCTGGTGGCGCGTCACGAACGCCTGCTGGCGACCGGCACACCGGTGTTGTTGCCGCTGCGGCCCGTCGATCCGCGTTCGCTGATGCAGGGCGATTACATGGCGCTGGACTACGCGCTGCTCGATGCCGTGGCGCGTACCGTCACGGCCGAAGGCGGCCCGTTGCGCCACGTCCGCCATGGCGACACGCTGTATGCCTTCCTGCGGGTGGATGCGCAGGGCGTGGGACGGCTGCTGCGGGTGGGCACCGCCGCGTCGCTGGCGCGGCCGGGCGAACAGGTATTGCGCGTGCGCTGGTCGGGCCACGGCCCCTGGCGGTTCAGCGCGGGACGCGCCGAACTGCCCAGCCACGCGTATTTCTTCGCGGAGGGCGAGGGCGGCTACTACGCGCAGGCGCGCTATGCCATCTGGCGCGTGGCGGACGACGGCAGCGCGCTGCTGGAGGGGCTGGCCGACCCGGATCGACAGCGGATGACCTCGCCGGCCCGGTAGGGCGTCGCGCTCAATTGAGAATTACTCTTGTACGCAGTTGCCCGGCGACGCGATAATGTCGGCGGCCGCAAGGCTGTCCGCGTCTTATCTCTAGCCCGTATGGCCGACCACGCACTGAACCGCCCCATTCCCCTTCCCGGCCATTCGCCGCGCGCCGTCGCCCACCGTCGCCATGCCGGCCGGGGCATCGCGCTGACCTTGCCGATCGCATTGCTGACGCTGGTTCCGCTGCTGGTGGTGCTGGCGTCGTTCCTGTCGCCCCAGCCAGCGGTCTGGACCCACCTGGCGCACTATGTGCTGCCGGACGTGTTGCGCAATACGGCGCTGCTGATCGGCGGCGTGGGCTGCGGCGTGCTGCTGCTGGGCGTCTCGCTGGCGTGGCTGACGGCGATGTGCGAGTTCCCCGGCCGCCGTTTCTTCGCCTGGGCACTGATGCTGCCGCTGGCGATGCCCGCCTACGTGCTGGCGTTCGTCATGGTCGGGCTGCTGGATTTCACCGGGCCGGTACAGACCTGGCTGCGCGCGGCATTCGGCGGCAGCGGCTGGTTTCCGCCGATCCGCAGCAGCGGCGGCGTGGTACTGGTGCTGTCGCTGGCGTTCTACCCCTATGTCTATCTGCTGGCGCGCAATGCCTTCGCCACCCAGGGCCGGCGCGCGCTGGAGGCGGCGCAGATGCTGGGCGTCTCGCGCCGCAAGGCATTCTGGCGCGTGGCGATTCCGATGGCGCGGCCGTGGATCGTCGGCGGCCTGACGCTGGCGCTGATGGAAACGCTGGCCGACTTCGGTGCCGTGTCCGTCTTCAATTTCGATACCTTCACCACGGCGATCTACAAGGCGTGGTTCGCGTTGTTCAACCTGCCCGCCGCATCGCAACTGGCGTCGTTGCTGGTGTTGTTCGTGCTGGCGCTGGCGGTGATCGAACAACGGGTGCGCGGCGAACGGCTGTATCACGCCCGCGCCGGCGGTGGCGAGCGCATCGCCCTGCGCGGCAGTGCGCGCTGGGGCGCGGTGGCGTGGTGCACGCTGGTGCTGCTGGTCGCCTTCGTGATCCCGATGATCCAGCTTGGCCACTGGGTGGCGCAGGTCTGGGCGGATGACTTCGACGCGCGCTATCCGGCCTTCATCGGGCGCTCCGTCCTGCTGGCGGCGCTGGCCGCGTTGCTGGTGATGGCGCTGGCCCTGGCGCTGGCCTATGCGCGGCGGCGCTATCGCGACGCCGGCACCCGCTGGCTGGTGCGGCTGGCGACGCTGGGCTACGCGGTACCGGGCACGGTGCTGGCCGTCGGCGTGTTCATTCCCATCGCCTGGCTGGACAACCTGTTGCTGGCCGCGTTGCAGCCGCTGGGCTTCGACGGCTTCCAGGTACTCAAGGGCACCGTGGCGGTGATGCTGCTGGCGCTGGCCGCACGCTTCCTCGCGGTGGGCTTCCAGCCGGTGGACAGCGCGATGCAGCGTATCACCCGTAACCAGGAAGAAGCCGCGCGCTCGCTGGGCCTGCGTTCGCGCCAGGTGGTGGCGCGGCTGCATCTGCCACTGCTGCGCGGCGGCCTGTTGACGGCGCTGTTGATGGTGTTCGTCGATGTGATGAAAGAGATGCCGATCACCCTGATGACGCGCGCCTTCGGCTGGGACACGCTGGCGGTGCGCGTATTCGAAATGACCTCCGAAGGCATGTGGGACCGCGCGGCGCTGCCGGCGCTGTTCATCGTGCTGGCGGGCCTGCTGCCGGTGATGCTGCTCACCCGGCACGGCGCGCCGGAATAGCGGGAAAACGCATGCTCCACCTGAACGACATCACCCTGCGCTACGGCGACAAGACCGTGGTCGAACACCTGTCGCTGTCGCTGGAGCCGGGCCAGATCGGCTGCCTGCTCGGCGCCTCCGGCTGCGGCAAGACCACCGTGCTGCGCGCCATCGCCGGCTTCGAAACGGTGCGCGACGGCGCCATTGTGCTGGACGGCGCCACCATCGCCGACGCGCAACGCAGCGTGGCGCCCGAGCTGCGCCATATCGGCATGGTGTTCCAGGATTACGCGCTGTTCCCGCACCTGGACGTGGCCGGCAACGTTGCCTTCGGCCTGGGCGCGCTGGATCGCGCCGCGCGCCGCGCCCGGGTGGACGAGTTGCTGGCGCTGGTCGGCCTGGCCGGGCAGGGTGGCCGCTACCCGCACGAGTTGTCCGGCGGGCAGCAGCAGCGCGTCGCACTGGCGCGCGCGCTGGCGCCCAGCCCACGCCTGCTGCTGCTGGACGAGCCGTTCTCCAACCTGGACGTGGCGCTGCGCGAACGCCTGGCGCAAGAGGTGCGCGCCATCCTCAAGGCAGCCGGCACCACCGCCATCCTGGTCACGCACGATCAGCACGAAGCGTTCGCGGTGGCCGACGTGGTGGGCGTGATGGCCGACGGCCACATCCGGCAATGGGCCACGCCGTACCGGCTTTACCACGAGCCGGCCGACCGTTTCGTCGCCGATTTCATCGGCGAAGGCGCCTTCCTGCCCGGCCGATTCGTCGGCCCGCAATGCATCGAGATCGAACTCGGCGAAATCTGCCGCACCGTGCCGTTCGCCGGCCAGCCGGGCGACACGGCCGACGTGCTGATCCGTCCCGACGACATCCAGCACGACGACGCCAGCCCCACCCGCGCCCGCGTGCTGACCAAGGCGTTTCGCGGCGCCGAGTTCCTCTACACGCTGGAACTGCCCTCCGGCGCGCGCGTGCTGTCGCTGGTGCCCAGCCACCATGACCACGCCATCGGCGAGGCCATCGGCATCCGGGCGGAGATCGATCACCTGATCGCGTTTGCGCGAGGGGAATGACCGGCCGCCGTGGCACCTGCGTCCACAAAACAAGGGGGGGCGATCCATCAGGATCGCCCCCCTTGTTTCATGCCACCGGTGAAGAGGCGGCGCTCATGGCGGGATCAGCGCACCCGGGCGGATCAGGCCAGCCCGTTATGCCGCAGCAGCGCGTCGATGTTCGGCGCGCGGCCGCGGAAGGCGGCGAACGATTCCGCCGCCGGCCGGCTGCCGCCGACAGCGAGGATTTCGCTGCGGAAGCGCGCGCCGACTTCCGGGCTGACCACGTTACCGTGATCCCGCGCGGCCTCTTCGAAGGCGGCGTAGGCGTCGGCGGAAAGCACTTCGGCCCACTTGTAGCTGTAATAGCCGGCCGCGTAGCCACCGGCGAAGATATGGCTGAAGCTCTGGGGGAAGCGGTTGTAGTCGGGCGGCAGCGGAATCGCCAGTTCGCGCTGGATTTCCTCGGCCAGCGGTTGCACCGCCACGGCTTCCACCTGGCCGTGCAAGGTCATGTCGAAGATGGAGAAGTACAACTGGCGCTGGAACCCCGAGCCGGACTGGAAGTTCTTGGCGGCCAGCATCTTGTCGAACAGGTCGCGCGGCAGCGAGGCGCCGGTTTCCACGTGATGGGTCAGCGCCGGCAGCACCTGCCATTCCCAGCAGAAGTTCTCCATGAACTGGCTGGGCAGCTCCACTGCATCCCATTCCACGCCGGAAATGCCGGATACCGACAGTTCGTCCACTTCGGTCAGCAGGTGGTGCAGCGCGTGGCCGGTTTCGTGGAACAGCGTGATCACGTCGTCGTGCGGCAGCAGGGCCGGCTTGCCGTCCACGCCGCTGGCGAAGTTGCACACGATCAGCGCCACCGGCGTTTGCAGGCTGCCATCCGCCAGCCGGCGACGGCCGCGCACGTCGTTCATCCAGGCGCCGCCCTGCTTGCCTTCACGGGCGTACATGTCCATGTACAGGCCGCCGACTTCGCTGCCATCGGCGTTTTCCAGGCGGTAGAAGCGCACGTCCGGGTGCCACAGCGGCGCCTCGGCCGGCACGAAGCGCAAGCCATAGAGGGTTTCGACCAGTTGGAACAGGCCGGACAGCACGGTCGGCTCGGTGAAGTACTGTTTCACTTCCTGTTCGGAGAACGCATATTTCGCTTCGCGGATGCGCTCGGCAACGAAGGCGATATCCCACGATTCCAGGGTGCCGTAGCCGAGTTCCTCCTGCGCGTAGCGCTCCATCTCGGCGCGGTCGGCCAGCATGTGCGGCCGGGCGCGCTGCGACAGATCGCGCAGGAAGCCCAGCACCTGGTCGGGGCTGTCGGCCATCTTGGTGGCCAGCGATTCCTCGCTGAAGCTGCCAAAGCCCAGCAGGCGCGCGGCCTCCTGGCGCAGGGCGTGGATTTCGGCGATCAGCGGGGTGTTGTCCAGGTTGCCGTCGCCGAACTCGGAGGCGCGGGTGACATAGGCGTGGTACAGCGTTTCGCGCAGCGGACGGTGCTCGGCGAACTGCATCACCGGCATGTAGCTGGGCATTTTCAGCGTGACTTTCCAGCCCGCCTTGTCCTCGGCCTGGGCCGCCTGCCGCGCGGCAGCGCGCCAGTCGTCCGGCAGGCCGGCCACTTCGGCTTCGTTCTCGATGTACAGCGCCCAGGCGTCGGTGGCGTCCAGCACGTTCTGCGCGAAGCGCGTGGTCAGCTCCGACAGGCGCTCTTCGATTTCCTTGAAGCGCTGCTTCTCGGCGGGCGGCAGTTCGGCGCCGGACAATTTGAAGTCGCGCAGCGCATCTTCCAAGATGGTCTTGCGCGCGCGGTCATAGCCGGCGAACTCGGCGCTGGCGGCCAGTTTCTTCCAGCCGGCATAGAGGGCCTCGTTCTGGCCCAGGTCGGTGAAGAAGTTGGACAGACGCGGGATGTTGGCGTTGTAGACCTCGCGCAGTTCCGGCGTGTTGACCACCGATTCCAGATGACCGACCGCGCCCCAGGCACGGCCCAGGCGCTCCATGGCGTCCTCCAGCGGGACCACGAACTCGTTCCAGGCGGGCGGCGCCTGCTCGGCGGACTTCACCGCGGCTTCGGCCTGCTGCAACAGCACGTCGAGCGCCGGGTTCACGTGTTCGGGGCGGATCGCGTCGTAGCGGGGCAGGCCGTTCGATTCGAGCAGGGGGTTGGACATGGGGCGGCTCCGGAGTCTGGAAGGGTGTTGGGGGGCGGCAGCCCGTGGGGGCCGCGCGGGAATGGGTTGCGGTGGCCCGGCCAGGGTGCGATCGTGGATCGGTATCCGTTCAGATGTGCGCCAGGGGCGATAACTTCAAGAGCCGGCGCGTCATGGCGACACGCTACAATCGCGTTTTTCCGATGGAGGCCAGACATGGCGCTACAGCAATTCGACGGCATCGTGCCGCAACTGGCGGCTGGTGCCTGGGTGCATGACGGCGCCTGGGTGATCGGCGACACCCATCTGGGAGAGAACGCGTCGGTCTGGCCGGGGGCGGTGGTGCGCGGCGATGTGAACCATATCCGCATCGGGCGCGACTCCAACGTGCAGGATTGCAGCGTGCTGCATGTGACGCACAAGCGCCCGGACGATCCCGAAGGCGCGCCACTGATCATCGGCGAGCGCGTCACCATCGGCCATGGCGTGATGCTGCATGGCTGCACCATCGGCAACGAGGTGCTGGTGGGCATGGGCACCATCGTGCTGGACAACGTCGTCATCGAGGATCGGGTGATGATCGGCGCCGGCTCGCTGGTGCCGCCGGGCAAGGTGTTGCGCTCCGGCTACCTGTACCTGGGGCGGCCGGTGAAGGAGGTCCGCCCGCTCACCGACGATGAGCTGGCGCATTTCGCCTATTCCGCCGCCCACTACGTGCGGCTGATGGAAAAGCATCGCCAGTCGGCCTGATCGGCCGGTGCAATGCAACGGGGCCGGTTTCATCCGGCCCCGCTGGTCATCGGCGATTCCCGGTGTTCACCGGATCAGAAGTAGGTGCCGAAGCGGGTCCACAACTGGGCGGTGGGTCGGCACACGTTGGAGGCGTTGCACAGCCAGACGCTGACGCGGCTCGATTGATCGATGCGCGTTGCGGGCAGGGTGGTGCTGGCGGCCCAGGCATAGCGCGCCTCGCAGGCGGGGCTGCCCGGTTGCGGCGCGGGGCAGTCGGTCACCAGTTGGGAGAACTGCGTCCCGCTGGCGGCCACTTCACCGTTCACGTGGATTTCCCAGCGGGCCGGCGCCGGGGTGACCGGGCCGAGCGCGGTGCTGATGAAGAAGTCGTAGCGCAGCGTGGTGTTGCCGTCGAGCAGGCGGTAGACATTGGCCAGGAACGATTGCGGCAGGCCCGAGGGCGGAGTCACGCCGACCAGCAGTTCCCACGCGCCCCATTGCGCGCCCGGGGTTTCGCCCTGGCTCCACCAGCGTGCGCGGTAGACGAGCCCGTTGTACACCACCTGCGCGCCAGCGTTGTAGGCGATGGCGTTGGACCACGCCGCCGTGCCGCCGGTTTGCGCCGGCTCCCATGCCGCGGCGCTGCCCGGGCGTTCGCCCTGCGTCCACCATTTGGCACGCCAGGCCACGCCATCGACGCTGGCCTGATCGCCCGCGTTGTACACCCGCGCCGCATCCCACGCCGGCGGCAACGGCGTGCCGCCACCGAACAGGTTCTGATAGTCGGCATCCGAGATGGACGGCAGCGGGGCGCTGTCGCCATACCGGCCCGGCGTCGGGCAGGGATAGGGCGGCACGATGCCGACCGGCTGCTGGGCGATGATGGGCAGCACCAGCGGCAACTGGCCTTCGGGGCCGGCCGGCGCGGGCGCGAGCGGGATGATCATGGGTGGCAGGCAAGCCATGGCGGGGGCGGCGCACAGCAGACCGGCCACGATGGCCAGGCCGCGCACCAGGGATGGGGCGTACATAGGAAACTCCTCCGATCGATTGTTATGCGGGCGGCATGGCAGCCGCCCGCGCTAAGCATCGACAGCCCATCGGAGGATGTCAATAAATATCAATAAATCAATATATTGCGATTGATCGGCTCACCGTTGGTCGTCGAAAAACGACCGTACGAGGTCAGATTTTCCAGACCAGGTTGTTTGCCTCAATTGCGCTTCTGCTCGATTTCCCAGCTTGCGATCTTATCGTCGTTCAAACCGCATTTGAGGATGACCGGCAGCTTCTTCCCACCGCGCGTACCCGTGCCTTCGAATTGCACGCGCGTGGCCACCACGGTGGACAGGCGTGGGGTGAACGCTTGCTCCCAGCGCTCGACCGTACCGGCCGCCAGTTGCGCGTCGGTCGCCTTCACCGCGCTGTACTGCGTGCGCTTGGGAACGCGCTTTTGCAGGCGTTGATAGCATTGCGTGACCAGCGGATCGGCCGAGGCGGTGGTGTCCGGCGCGGTTTCGTCGGCGGCGCTTGCGGCAAACGGCATGGCCAAGGCAGCGATGAGAAGGTATTGATACGTACGCATGAGGTGGGCCCCTTTCTTGTCATGAACCTTCACTAGCATTGACGACGAAAGGTTAAGCCGCAAGTCCGGAACGCAACGAAAGATGCAGATGCTTGATCAGCAAGGAAACTTGCCGCGCTCCGGGCCGGTACGCTGTCAGCAATTGCCCTTCTTGGCTTGGCCGGGAGGGCAATGGCCGGGTTTCTTGTGCGGGTGATGGTGGTGGTCGTTCCACCACTTCTGGTCGCGCCAGCGATGGCCATCCCAGTAATCGCCCTTGGGGTGGCGCTCGCCGACATGGCGGCCCTGGTGGTCGTGCCACCACCTGGGTTCGCGCCAGTCGTAACCATCCCAGTAATAGCCGCGCTGATCGCGATCGCCGATCTGGATCGAAACGCCAGGGGCGGAGATGCTGACGTTCACATCGGCGGCCTGCGCCTGGAAACAGGCGGGCAGGGCGATGATTGCGGCAATGAGCAGGCTTTTCCGCATGGTGGGCTCCTTTCGAAAGGGGGCAATGTCCTAGGGCGTGTCGTCACCTGTTTCGCGGCAGCGCTGGGCCGAAAAAGCGCCAGGCACCAGGCGCACGACGCAGCCAATAACCAGTTATTGGCAAGGAGTGCAACACAGTGGATGGTGTTTTTTCGGCCCAGCCCTGCGGGTTCGGTGCATTTCGGGCGCAGCGCGGTGTCGCTGGCCGCTTGCGGTATCTATACCGCCGCGCGTCCAGCTCCTGGCACGGCATCCCGAACTGCACCGAACGCTGCCGCGAAACAGGTGACGACACGCCCTAGCAACGCCCCGGGGGCCGTATCGGTGTACACGCGACGGCCTGTTTTCGCTGTCTGGCCGGTATACCGTGGCCTGCTTCACATGCGGCGTGGCGGTTCAGCATTCGCCGAGGCGGCGCGCCTTGCCGCGCACGGCGTTTTTCACCGACGCCGAAGTAATCTGGTTTTCGAAGGTATAGGCATCCCGCGCGGCGTTGAAGTTGATCACGCTATGCACGGTGGATGGTTCGGGCTCGGCGCACCGGATATCGGTGGTCAGCGTATTGCCGCTCACGCTGTAGCGCGGCGCGTCGCACTTGGCCTGTTTATCCAGCCCCTGGCCTTCCTGCCACGCGTTGAGCGTGGCCTGGTTCAGGCAGAACGACGCGCTCAGCGTGCCGGCCTTGGGGTCGATGTTGGCGCCGTTCTTCTTTATCCGCGCCAGCACCTCCGGGCTCATGTCCTTGAAGGCGGCGCGCTGTTCCGGGGAAAGCTCGGTGGTGATTTCCCATTTGCCGAGAGTCGGTATCAGCGGCGGCAGATCGGCGGCGTGGACCGCGAGGGGAAGCAGGGCAAGCAGACAAAGGCGGCGCAGCATGGCGAGGACTCCGTGGGCGATGGAGCACTCTGTATTCGCGCCGTGGCGGCATAAAGCAAGTGGATCAAGCGCAGGCGGCGGCGGAAAGGCGCCGGCGCGGGCGCTCAGCCCTGGCGCTTGGCGAGCAGCTTGCCCAGCAGCGGGTTCAACGGCTTGGCCTGCTGCGTGTCGCCGGACTGGTCGCCGCGTCTGGCGGCGCTGCCCTGCTTCAGCTTGTTGTTGATCTTCAGCCCCTGGAGTTTTTCCAGTTCGGTGCGCTTCATGGTCATGACGATGTCTCGCTGGTAAAGGCCGCGATTGTACGACGGTTCGCGCTGGGTGGGACGGGCGTTTCGCGAGTGGTCTTGACTGCCGTGGATTTCACGTAACAAAATAAATTACATGAAGAGAGATAGCCGATTGTCCGGGGTACTCCACATCCTGCTGCATCTGGCCGAACAGCGGGAGCCCGCCACCTCCGAAGCGCTGGCCAGGGCGATGGGCACCCATCCCGTGGTGATCCGCAGGGTCATGGCCGGGCTGCGCAACCAGGGCTATGTCTGCTCGGCGAAAGGACATGGCGGCGGATGGCGACTGGCCTGCGACCTGGCGGCGGTCACGCTGCGCGATATCCATGTGGCGCTGGGCAGCCCCGCGCTGCTTGGCATCGGCCATCGCACCGAGTCGCCCGGCTGCCTGGTGGAACAGGCGGTGAACGCGGCGCTCGACCGCGCATTCGAGGATGCGCAGGCGCTGCTGCTCGCGCGCCTGGGCGATGTGACGCTGGCCGCGTTGAGCGCCGATTGCCACGCCCGCCTCGTCGCACGCGGCGGCGCCTGCTCGCTGGAGGCCAGCCATGCGGCATGACGCGACACCGCGTGCGCCCGATCCCCGCGAGGCGGCGAGCGCAATGCCGGAGCCGTTTTCCGATCCCGAGGTGGTGGCCCGATATGCCGAAGGCCCGCCGCGCCTCGTTCCCGGTTTCGCTGACCTGCACCGCATGACGACGCTGCTGCTGGCCGAGCACGCCCCGCCCGATGCCCGCGTGCTGGTGCTGGGCGCGGGCGGTGGGCTGGAGCTGAAAACACTCGCCACCGCGCAGCCGGGCTGGCGGTTCGATGGGGTGGACCCGGCCGCCGGGATGCTGGCGCTGGCGGCGCGGACGCTAGGGTCTGTCGATTCTCGACAGACCCTAGGCCCGCTGGCTGAGCGGGTGCGCCTGCATCAGGGTTACATCGACGATGCGCCGGATGGCCCCTACGACGCGGCCACTTGCCTGCTGACCTTGCATTTCGTGGCCAGGGAGGCGCGATTGCATACGGTGTCCCAACTTCGACGCCGCCTCAAGCCCGGTGCGCCGCTGGTGGTGGCCCACATCAGCTTCCCGCAGGGTGCGGGCGAACGGGCGCGCTGGCTGTCGCGCTATGCCGCCTTCGCCGTCGATTCGGGTATCGCGCCCGCGCAGGCGGACAGCGCCCGCGCGGCGATCGACGCGCGCCTGCACCTGCTCACGCCCGAGCAAGACGAAGCGATCCTGCGCGATGCGGGTTTTTCGGACGTCAGCCTGTTCTATGCCGGATTCACCTTCCGCGGCTGGGTGGCCCGCGCCTGAGGGCATCCGGCGCAGGCGCGCCAACGAAAAAGCCGGCTTGCGCCGGCTTTTTCCCGCAAGGGACAACGCTATCGGGTTGCGCCGCCCACGGTTTCCAGCACCTTCCACTGGCCACCGGATACCCGGTAGACGGTGATGGCGCCATCCTTGAGGTCGCCCTTGTCGTCATAGGCAATGTGCGTGGCCGTCACGCCCTCGTAGTTGATCTTCGCCAGCCGGGGCAGGTAGACGGCGGGCACGGCCGAGTTGGCTTCCTTCATCGCCTGCAGCAGCAGGCGGGTGGCGTCGTAGCCATAGGGCGTATAGATCTCCAGCTCGCCGTACTTGGCGCGATAGCGCTCGGCGAACTCCTTGCCGCCGGGCATTTCGTCCAGCGGCAGGCCGGCCAGCGAGGCGATGGTGCCTTCGGCGTCGTTCCCCGCCAGCTTGAGGAAGGTATCCGAGCGGGTCATCTCGCCGGACATCAGCGGCATGGCCATGCCCAGCCGGGCTTTCTGACGGCTCATCGGGCCCGATTGTGCATCGGTGCCGCCGTAGAAGATCAATTGCGGTTGCGCCGCCTTGATCGTGGTGAGGATGGCGGTGAAGTCGGTTTCGCGATCGGTGGTGAACTCGCGGCGCACGATGGTGGCGCCGGCCGCGACGGCGGCTTTTTCGAATTCGTCCGCCAGGCCCTTGCCATAGGCGGTGCGGTCGTCGATCACCGCAATGCGCCTGGCGTTCAGTTTTTCCACCGCGAAGCGCCCCATCACCGAGCCTTGTTGGGTATCGGACGTCATCGAGCGGAAGGTGGTCTTGAAACCCTGCTGTGTGTAGACAGGTGCCGTGGCCATGGCGATCTGCGGAATGCCGGCATCGGCGTAGATCTTGGAGGCCGGGATCGAGGTGCCGGAATTGAAATGGCCGATCATGCCGGCGATCTTCATGTCGGCGAATTTCTGCGCGATCTGGGTGGCGCTCTTGGGATCGGCCTGGTCATCCTCGGCGTACAGCACGAACTTCACCGGTTTGCCGCCCAGGGTGGGATTGCTGGCGTTCACGTCGTCGATCGCCATCTGCACGCCGTTCTGGTAGCCCTTGCCGTAGTGCGCCTGGTTGCCGGTCAGTGGCGCGGCAAAGCCGATCTTCACCTCGGTCACCCCGCCGGCCGTGGCGTCGGCGGCCTGTTCCCCCTGCCGGCCGCAGCCGGCCAGCAACAGCGCCGCGAACAGCGCCAGCCCCATCTTGTTGGTTTTCATGCCCCTTCCTCCTGTTGAACATTGCTCTCCGTTGTAGCGGATTCCACTATTACAGCGCAAAGGGCCCGGTGGAAGGGCGATGCGCTCGCGCCCCGCTCAGGCGCCCGTGCCGGTGTCGGGCCAGGGCCAGCCCAGCGCGTCGAGCACCGCGCGGTAATCGTCGGCCAATGGGCACGCCAGGTCCAGCGCCGTGCCCGTCACCGGGTGGACGAAGGCCAGGCGGGTGTTGGCCAGCAGCAGGCGCGAAACGCCGAAGGCATCGGCAAAGGCGCGGTTGTGCCGCCCCTTGCCGTGGGTGGCGTCGCCGATGATGGGATGGCTGATGTGCTTGAGGTGGCGGCGCAACTGGTGGCGTCGTCCGGTCAGCGGATGCAGCGCCAGCAGCGCGTAGCGGCTGGTCGGGTAACGATCGATGGCCCACGGCAGTTCGATGGTCGCCAGGCGGCGATAGTGCGTCAGCGCGTCCTGGGCGCCGCTGGGCATCGGCCCGCCCCAGGTTTCCGCATCGTCGATGCGCCGTTCCAGCGGGTGATCGATCTCGCCGGCTTCGTCCGGCCAGCCGCGCACCACCGCGAGGTAGTCCTTCTCTACCTGCCGCGCTTCGAACAGCGCGTTCATCGCGCGCCCCACCTCGGGCGACAGTGCGAACGCCAGCGCGCCGCTGGTGCCTTTGTCCAGCCGGTGCACCGGATAGACGCGCCGGCCCAGTTGGTCGCGCACCAGTTGCATGGCGAAACGGGTTTCGTGGAAATCCAGCGAGGTCCGGTGGACCAGCAGGCCGGAAGGCTTGTGGACCACCACCAGGTGGTCGTCGAGATACAGCAGGGGCAGGGCGGACATGGCGCGATGATAACGGGCTGTGTCGCCATTCACACTGATCGCGTCATCGGCGCGCGGCCGGAGGGCGTTATTCGCGGCAGGGGCATTTGCCTGCTACAGCGCCGGATACCGGCGCGATGTCGAAAGGAGCAACACCATGATTTCCCGCTGGATCAAGCGCCTGGTCCGTTGCCTGCCACTGTGCGCCGGCCTGCTTTTCGTGCCATCGGCCCAGGCCGAGGTGAACGTAGACATCACTTTCGGCTACCCGCCGCCGCCGTACGCGGTGGTGGTGCCGCCACCGCGCTACGGCTATTACTGGCGGCCCGGCCGCTGGGTGTATTACGGGCCGCAACGCCGCTGGGACGAAGGCTACTGGGTGCGTCATGGCTGGTATCGTCCACCACCCCCGCCGCCGTATCGGGGTGGGCCGCGCTGGGAACATGAACGCTGGGATCGTGGCCCGTGGGACAAGGGGCGCTGGGACGATGACCGCTGGAAGCATCGCGGCGATGACAAGCGCTATGGGCGGGATCGCGGTTACGAGCACGGCACGCGCGGCCGGGGACGCGGCCGTGACTGACCTCCACGCCCTGGCGCTGGCACGCCGGCCACGGCGGCCGCTGGCGCGGCCCAGCGTGCCA